>JACKFH010000014.1 GCA_020632575.1 Candidatus Omnitrophota bacterium
TCCTACTTTCGGGGCATGTGGATGGGAGTCATCCGCCGGGGACCCACGAGTATGTGAAGGATTTCTCGCTTCTCAAGCATTGGCTCGAGACCTCGCCCAACCTTCCCGAGGTCGAGGTTGAGCAATACCTGATGGGATGGCCCGAGGATCCCTCCACCCTGGACGAGGCCGACACGATTTTTCTTTTTTCGAATGGGGCGGATCGAAATCCGGAGGACCACCCCTTTCTGGTAGGCGATCGTTTGGAGGTCATCCAAAAGCAGATGAATCGGGGGTGCGGTCTGGGTGTTCTCCACTGGAGCACGATCGTTCCCAACGAACCGTTGGGCCACAAATTCCTCGATTGGATCGGCGGCTACTTCGACTGTCAGAGCGATCCCTCTCATCCGAATGGTTGGTACTCGCGAATCACGCTCGAGGAGACGACCACCGATCTCCCTTCCCCCTCGCACC
Source organism: Candidatus Omnitrophota bacterium (assembly GCA_020632575.1). Classification (GTDB taxonomy): domain Bacteria; phylum Hinthialibacterota; class Hinthialibacteria; order OLB16; family OLB16; genus JACKFH01. Next base: position 454 of record JACKFH010000014.1, read on the forward strand.
CGATCTCCAATGGGATGAAACCTTTCCGTCTAAACGAAGAATATTATTACCGGATTCGTTTTCAGGAAGACGATGATCGCCTGACGCGGATCCTGAAGACCCCGATCAATGGCGTCGACGATCTTCAAACCGTGGCCTGGGCGGTCGACCGCAAGGACGGCGGACGTGGGTTCGGTTTCACCGGCGGGCACTTCAGCCACAATCTCTTTCTTCCCGGATACCGGACCTTGTTACTCAACGCGATCGTATGGACAGCAGGGATGGATGTCCCCGAGGGCGGGGTTCAGGTTCAAGATCCCGATCCAATCAAGGCGTTGATCATCACCGGACACAATTTTCCCGGTCACGATTGGAAGGGTGTGACCGAGGCGCTCAAGGCGGCGCTGGCGCCCGATGCTCGATTCTCTGTCGAGGTGACTGAGGATATTCGAGATCTCGCCGAACCTAAAATCCATGACTACGATGTATTGCTCTTCAACTATGTGAACTGGCAACGGCCCGGTCTGCCCAAAGAGGCGCGAGACAATTTCAAGAAATACATCGCGGATGGCGGAGGATTGGTACTCATTCATTTCGCCAATGGCGCTTTCAACTACTCACTCCCGGAGGCGGGAGATTCGGATTGGGAGGAATACCGCACCAAGATTGTCCGACGCGCTTGGATTCATGGAGAGGGGAACAGCGCTCATGATCCCTATGGAAACTTCACCTGCGAAATCACCGATGTCGATCACCCGATCACTCGTGGTATGGAAAATTTCGAAACCGAGGACGAACTCTATTACAACCAGATCGGCGATCTTCCAATCGAACCCTTGGTCACCGCGTTATCGAAAAACACCGGCAAACAAGAACCGCTCGCCTTCGCCTACGATTACGGCAACGGCCGCATCTTCCAAACCTTCCTCGGACACGCCCCCATCTCGGTAAGCGCTTCGGGTCCGGCCGAATTGATCCGTCGCGGGACGGTGTGGGCGGCGGATCGGATGCAGATGGATTTGCCGGGTGAGGAATGAATCGATTTCACCCTGTTCCGATCGATGTCAAACCGCTACGGAATCAATTCCATTGCTACACAAGGAGCCTCCGTTGAAGCGGACTCAGGCCAATCGAAAACCATCATGAAAAATCCCGTTCCATTTCTCGTCCTTGGCCTCCTGATGGTGTTAATCCCTGTCGCCGCATCCGCGGGCGAAACCGTGGAATTCCCGCAGGGCGTCCGCCTAGAAATACGGAGCGCCGATGGAAGGGTGGACATTCACCATACTCGTCTAGTCGCTCTGTTCGTTCCCGAGGGTGAGGCTGCTACTCCATTCCTCCCAGCGGGCCCCTTCTCGGCAACTTGGACCGGGCATATCAATGTCGATCTGCGCGATCGGTTTCGATTTGGGTTTCAGGGGAATGGGACCTTTCAGTTTTTTATCGACGGTCGAACTCGCCTCGAGGCCGATAGCCGTGATCCCGGGTCTCTGGTCGGACGCCGTGCGAGGTTGGGCAAGGGGCCGAACGCCTTTGTCGCGACCTACCAGAGTCCGGCCACTGGCGACGCCGAATGCCGTCTGATGTGGGAGTCGACTGAATTCCCGATGGAGACCGTGCCGGCGACAGTTCTGACTCGTTTCTTGGAGCCGTCCATTGTTTGGGGCCTCATGTACCGAGAAGGGAGAGAACTCTTCGCCGAATACCGTTGTCTAAAATGCCATCAGCCCGAGAAAGATTTTGAGGAGGTGGGACGCCCAATGCTTGAACTCCTGGAAGATGCCCCCCCTTTCAAAACCATCGCCTCAAGAACTCGAGCCGAATGGATCCCATCCTGGCTTGAGAGTCCCCAACAGTTTCATCCCGACTCCCCCATGCCGCGAATGCTCCATGGACCGGATAGAGTAAGGGACGCGGTCGATATCGCCGCCTATTTCGAATCGCTGAACGCCGAGCCCCAATCGGAAATTGAGGGAGAGACGGATGAAGGAAAGTCGCTCTTCGACCAATTGGGGTGCATCGGCTGTCATACTCTCACAGCCGAGGAACGTGAAAACGATTCGTTCGATCGTATCCCGCTCGATCATATCCCCGCCAAATGGAGATCTTCGGCCGAGCTGAGCGAGTTCCTCCAAGACCCACAATCCCACTTCGAATCGATCCGGATGCCCAATTTCAAACTCACCATCGAAGAGGCGAACGATCTCGCAACCTTCCTGATGAATCGGAAAATGGAGCCGTTCGAATCGATCCAGGGCGACCCTATGAGGGGAGAAGAGCTTGTCGCTGCTTTGAGGTGCCTTAACTGTCATGGGGAGGAGAAGGACGCGGACGCTTCCGCACCATCTTTCGAGACGATTCGATCCAAAGAGGGAGTGGGCTGCCTTTCGCTCGAGGCGACCGAGGATCGAGGGGCGCCGCTATTTCCATTGACTCCGGACGAAATCGGGGCCATCCAAAGTTTCCTGAAGAGTGGAGAGACCGAATCACTCAATCAATCCGACCCAGTGGAAACCTCCGAAAGGTATATTCGAAAACTTCGCTGCAACGCTTGTCATGAGCGCGATGGGCATTTCGATGTTTGGACCCTGCTCAATCCTCCGGAGGAGCCGGAGGAGGATTTCGAGGGAGACCTGAGCGATCCGGAGGTCGATCAATCGCGCCCCTCCCTCACCTTCGTTGGGGAGAAACTGAGACCCGATTGGCTTACAAAGAGATTGAAAGGTGAGGTGGGAGAGAACATTCGACCCTGGCTTGCTTCGCGGATGCCTTCTTTCCCATTTCATGCCGAGGTCTTGGCCGAGGGGCTCGCCCGTTCGCACGGTTTCTCGGCAAAAGCGGAACCTATTCCCGACCCCGATCCTGAACTCGCGGAGGTAGGGGAACGGCTAGTCTCCCAAAAGGAGGGCTTTGCCTGCACCACTTGTCACCCGATTGGCGATTACGAGGCGCAAGCGGTTTACGAATCGGAGGGGATCAACTTCATGGTCGCCGCGGAACGCCTCCGACCCGGATACGCGCTCCATTGGATGTTTAACCCACTTCGAGTGAACCCAAAGACCAAGATGCCTCGGTACACGAACGAGCAAGGAAATACGCCGTTGGTCACCCTCCTCGATGGAGAGGGGGAACGACAGTTCGAGGCAATTTGGAATTACCTGCTAAGAGGACGGGAGATCGAACCGCCGAGGGTGGATGTGAAATGACGGAATCGAATTTCAAATTCGAATACCACTTTCAACCCTGGGTGACGATTCTTTCGGCGGGGTGGTGTCTCCTGGTTTTCGGACTTTTGCAGGACACAGAAATCGATAGCTGGGAGGAAGCGGCCAAGTTTGGCCACTACTCCGCGAGAGCAATCTGGGATGGAGCCTATTGGGCGCTCATCACCTCCGCCTTTGTTCACTATGAGGTGTGGCATCTCATTTTCAATGTCTATTGGCTTTGGAAACTTGGAAGCGAGATGGAGAAAACGATCGGTTCAATCCGCTATTTGGTCTTCATCTTAGTGGCGGCTTTCGTTAGTTCATCGTTTCAATTGGCGGTTTCAGATGACACGGGCATCGGCTTTTCAGGCGTCGGGTATGGGATCTTCGGATTCATGTGGCTATCCCGGGATCGATACCCTTCATTTAAGAAAGTGCTGGACTCTCAAATCGTATCGCTCTTTCTGGTTTGGCTGGTCTTTTGTTTTGTCATCACCAAACTTGGAATCTGGCAAGTTGGCAACGCCGCACATCTAAGCGGCCTCATTTTCGGAGGATTGGTTGCTTTTGCGTTCACAGTCAAATCGTATAGAAGATTATCCCAGGCTGGTCTCATCGCTCTGATCGCACTCTCATGGGTCCCCCTCTTCTGGTGCCCCTGGTCCACAACCTGGCTGGGTAAAGAAGCTTACGCCGCGCATTCCGAAGGGAGATATGAGGAAGCGCTGGATTACTACAACCGCATCATTAAGAAGGATCCCTACAACGCTTGGGCCTATTCCAATCGCGCCGACATCAATCGGAGATTGGGGAAGTATGTGGACGCGCTGAGGGATGAAAGGAAAGCGGCTGAATTGGACCCCTCTTACGCCAATTCCGAGTAGGTCAATCAAGCCATAGTCCCTGACGGAGACATATCAATCTCGGCAAGTTTTTGGTATAATCGATCCAGATTTATTTTGCGGAACTTTGACATTCGAGGAGAGGTCTCCATGGCTCGAATCGGAACCACGCTTAATGGCATAAACTCCTTAAATCAGGAGGGTTACAATCTTCCGAACTGCCCGGGAGATTGTCATCGGTGCGAAATCGTAGGCCCCCGGAACGAGGCTAACGAGCGGTCCCGCTGTCTCCGGGGATGGAAGTTGGTCAGAGCCGCCGCGCTGGCTTTCCTGGGTCCGCCTTTATTGGCAGTCGTCGCGGCCTCGATATCGGACGAAAAATCGGTTGCCTCCATCCTCGGGTTGATTATCGGAATGGGGCTCTCGTTCTATTTCCTCAACCGATTTCCGGGCTCCCCGGAGGAAGCGAAATGAGTCGTTGGCTCCCTTCCCTCCAATCGCGAAAAACTTTCCGACACGGGGTGCACCCACCGGAAAACAAGGAGTTCGCCAAGGACTCCCCCATCGAGGTGATGGAGATTCCCCAAGAGGTCCGCATTCCCCTCCTCCAACATTTCGGGGTCGCCTGCGAACCCACGGTGAAACGGGGCGCCGAGTTGGAAATCGGCGATGTCATCGGAGAGACCCAGGACGCCCTCTTCTCTTCAAGGGTGCACTCGAGTGTCAAAGGAAAAGCGCTAAAGCCGACCGTGACAACCCTTCCGAATGGGCGTCATGTGAATGTCATCCCAGTCGCATGCGATCCGGAGCAGTCCCTGAAAGGCCGCGATCTTTTCGAAGAGATCTTTGGCGGCGATTGGCCAAAGGGGGGATTCGAGGACCTATCCCCGGATGAAATTGTCAGCGCCGCCGCCGAAGCGGGTTTGGTCGGCCTGGGCGGCGCCGCTTTCCCCACTCATGTCAAATTAAAGGGCGCCCCCGATAGGCCGGTCGAGACGCTCCTCCTCAACGGTTGCGAGTGCGAACCGTTCCTCGCCTCCGATTACCGTCTGATGATCGAGGCCCCGGCCCCCATCCTCACCGGGGCGCTCTTAGCCAAACGGGCGGTCGGGGCCTCCAGAGTCATCCTCTGCCTGGAGGACAACAAACTCGGGGCCGTTCCGATTCTCGAAAGGGCGGCTTCCGGAACCCCGGTCGAAATCCAGACGCTCGAAACCAAATACCCCCAGGGAAGCGAGAAACAATTGATCCAAGCAGTCCTCGGCAAAGAGGTTCCCTTGCGGGGGTTGCCGATGGATGTCGGCGTGCTGGTGATGAATGTCAACACCGCCGCCTCGCTCGCCCGCGCGGTCCTGCGAAACAAACCGCTGACTCATCGCATTGTCACCGTGGCCGGACATGGGATCGTCCAACCGAAGAACCTCTTGGCCCCAATCGGCGCGAGTTACGGCGATCTGATCGAAGCCTGCGGCGGGCTCACGGCGGATGCGGCCCGAGTCCTCGCTGGCGGTCCGATGATGGGATTTTCCCTACCCGACCTCGATATCCCGATCACCAAAGGGACTGGCGGCGTCACCGTGCTTGCGGAACGCGATCTTCGAGCCATGCGGGAGACCGCGTGTCTGCGATGCGGACGCTGCGTGGATGTCTGTCCGATGAACCTCGCGCCGACCCGCATCGCTTTGGCTTCACGAGCGGGCGACTACGGTCTTGCCCATGAATGGAACCTGACAGCGTGCATGGAATGCGGTTCATGCGCCTATGTCTGCCCGGCCCGGATTCCGCTTGTGCAGCTCATCCGCATGGGCAAGGTGATGTCCAAGAAGGAAGCCGTGAGAAAAGCCGCCTAGAAAGAAGAAGTGCCCATGAGCGCGGAACCCAAACCTCCATCCGCCGAACCGGTCAGTCGCGACACCCCCCGCTTCAGCATCGCGTCCTCGCCACATCTCCTCGACTCCTCTCGTTCCACCCAAGGGATGATGGTGGATGTGTTGATTGGTCTCGCTCCGGTTCTTCTGGTCTCCTTGATTGTCTTTCGCAGTTACGCGCTCCTCCAAGTCGGACTTTGTGTCGTCAGTTGCCTTGTGTTCGAGGCTCTCTGCGCTGGGATGCGCGGGCGGTCTCTCCCTCTTTGGGATGGATCGGCGGCGGTGACCGGGGTCATTCTCGGCCTTTCCCTCCCCTGGAGCGCCCCTTGGTACATTGCGGTGATCGGCTCCGCGGTCGCCATCGGGCTTGCGAAATGGGTCTTCGGCGGGTTGGGTTACAACCTCTTCAACCCCGCGATGGTCGGTCGCGCTTTTGTCATGCTGAGTTTCGCGCGCGAGATGGGGACCTCCGCGTATGTTCGCGCCGACGCCTCCATCGATGCGGTCACCACGGCCACCCCATTGGCCGCGGCGAAGATGGAATCGGTCATGCCGGATCTATGGCCGCTATTTGTCGGAATTCATAACGGCTCTCTCGGCGAGACAAGCGCGTTGGCCTGCCTGATCGGCGGCGTCTATCTCTGCATTCGACGAACCGCCTCCTGGGAGATCCCGGCGGGTGTCATCCTTTCGGCCGCGGTTTTCGCTGGGCTTGCAAGCGGAATCGGGCTGAGTCCGCTCTCGTGGTTTCATCATCTCCTGAGCGGGTCGCTCCTGTTCGGGGCGTTCTTTATCGCCACGGATCCGGTCTCGAGTCCATTGACTCCCAAAGGGAAATGGATTTTTGGCGCGGGGGTTGGTTTCTTCATCATCCTGATCCGAGTCTTTAGCGGTTATCCCGAGGGCGTCATGTTCGCGGTGCTTTTGATGAACGCGGCGGTTCCTCTGATCAATCGCCTGACCCGACCGGTTCCCCTGGGCGGGCTCCCGACGGTCAAGGAGGCGGTCGGATGAGCCCATCGAACATCGGTTTCATGATCTACCTGAAGCAAGCTTGGTTGGTCATTTTGCTGGCGCTTGTCTACGGCGCCGGGTTGGCCGGAGTGCAGGTCGGCTTGTCGCCAAGAATCGAACAGAACAAGAAGGATGAAACCTATCGGGTCATCCCCGACCTTGTTCCGGGCGCCGATGCCAGATGGATCGAAGAGACACGGGTTCCTGTTGAGGGAAAAGAAGTCTTGGTTTATCGGGCAAACACCCAGGCGGGAGATCCTATGGGCTGGGTCGTTCCGGCCTCGGGTCAGGGATTCGCGGACAAGATCGAGATCCTGATCGGACTCGATCCGGAGGTCCATACCATCACCGGAGTCTATGTCCTCAACCAGAAAGAGACTCCGGGATTGGGCGATTACATCACCGGAATCGATTTCACCTCCCGGTTCGCCGGGAAATCGACCGGAGAACGGCTTGAGGCGGTCCGGGGGGGCGCGGTGAAAGACAATCAGATTGACGCGATCACGGGGGCCACCATCTCCTCGAACGCGGTCACCTCCATTGTGAATATGGCGGTCGAGACTCTCGGGGGCGCATTGCGCGAAAGAGCCTCCGGAAAGGGGAAATCGGGATGAACCGGGATGAGCCAACCGCGGGGGAGCGTTTCCTGAACGGGATCCTTCCCGAGAACCCGGTCTACCGTCAGTTGCTGGGGATGTGTCCGACCCTCGCGGTGACCGGCGCGATGAAACCGGCGATGACCATGGTCGCCGCAACCGCGTTCGTATTGATATGCGCCAATCTGATGGTCAGTTCGATCCGTCATTTGCTGAAACCCCACCTGAGGATTCTGGTTTTCACTCTGACCATCGCCACCTTTGTCACGATCGCCGACCGGTTTCTGGCCGCCTATCTCTATGACATGAGCAAACAACTGGGGCCTTATGTCCCGCTCATTATTGTCAACTGCCTGATTATTTCCCGTTGCGAGATCTGCGCCTCCAAGCAGGGACTTTGGGAGTCGTTCGCCGACGCGGTCGGGATGTCCCTCGGGTTCGGTCTGGCCCTCGCGAGCATCGCGACGGTGCGCGAGATCCTCGGTTCGGGAACCTGGTTCGGCTTGAGCGTGTTGCCCGAGAGTTGGCCGGGGTGGGGGGTTCTGGTTCTACCGCCTGGCGCTTTCCTGACCATGGGACTCTTGATCGCCGGGGTCGAATGGTGGGGCGCGAGACAACGTGCGGTGGAAAAGAAATCCGTGCGGAAAGCGGAGGCGGCTTAAATGGAAACGCTCAGCAGCCTGATCCTGATCTTCATTGGGGCCGCCCTGATCAACAACTTCGTGCTCCATTATTTTGTCGGCATTTGCCCTTTCCTTGGAGTCTCGAGGAAATTGGACACCGCTTTCGGGATGGGTTGCGCGGTGACCTTTGTCATTTCGATCGCCTCGACTCTGAGTTGGGGGTTCACCTATTTCATCCTCCGTCCCGGAGCCCCCATCCCGGCTCGGATCTGGAGCCTGCTGGGGGGCGATCCGGAGACCACGATCGATCTGTCGGTCCTCAGTTACATTGTCTATATCTTTGTGATCGCCTCCTCCGTGCAGTTTGTCGAGATGTATGTCCGCAAGTTCTTTCCGCCTTTGTACAAATCATTCGGGGTTTTTCTGCCGTTGATCACCACGAACTGCGCGATCTTGTTCGCCTGTTTGGAGATCATGAAAAACCTCCAAGATCCCGCTCAGTTGTGGGGGCTGCATGAGGCATTGGCCCTCGCCCTGGGGGGAGGGATCGGATTCACTCTGGCGATTGTCCTGATGGCGGGGATCCGGGAGGAACTCGATTTGTGCGACATCCCCAAACCCTTCAAAGGGACCGGCGCGGCCTTGATTGTGGCGGGCATCCTGGCGATGGCTTTCATGGGGTTCGCCGGTGTCGACCGTGGAATCGCCGAGGCGATCGAGAATTTCGGAAAGTGAGAGAGGTTGTGAGATGTTGACCCCAGTCACCCTTTTGTTGGCCTCGATTCTTCTCACCGCCACCGCGGTGGCGATGGCGGTGATTCTCGGGTGGGCGAACCGCGCCTTCCATGTCGAAGTCGATCCGAAGGTGGAGGCGATCGAAAACATTCTCCCATCCGCCAACTGCGGGGGGTGCGGCTATATCGGTTGTTCGGATTACGCCGAGGCGGTGGCGAGGGGCGAGGCGGATGTCACCCTGTGCGGTCCGGGTGGAGCGGGGTGCGCCAAGAGGATTGCCGAGATCATGGGTGTCGAGGTCCGGGACACTTATCCCTACCGCGCAGTGGTCCATTGCTCCGCTACGCTCGATCAACGGCTGGGACAGAGCGAATACATCGGGGAGGCGACTTGCGCCGCGGCGAATTTGGTGGCCGGATTCCAGGGATGCGTCTATGGGTGTCTGGGTCTGGGCGATTGTGTGGCGGCTTGCGATTACGATGCAATTCACATCCGAGACGGATTGGCCGTAATCGATTACGAGGCATGCACTGGGTGTAAAGCCTGCTCGCGCGTTTGCCCTCGGAACATTGTCTCGATGGTCCCCTTCAAATCGGACCGGATGCTGGTCGTGGCTTGCTCCAATCAGGATTTCGCCAACGATGTCAAAGCGGTTTGCAAGGTGGGCTGCACCGGGTGTCAATCCTGCACTCGAAAGAATCCCTTGTTTTCCATGGAGGACAATCTGCCGGTCATTCACTACGAGGATTACGATCCCGCGCACGATTTCATCCCCATTCTCGAAAAGTGCAAAATGGAGAGCCTGATCTTTGTCGGTCAACCCGAACCGGAAGATTTAGCGGCGGTCGCTTCCGAGGAAGTCCCCGAACGAATTACCGCGGAGTTCAAAACCACGGTCGACGATTCCGATTGGTGGGGATGACCCGAGATCAGTCCTCGGTTTGAACGGGTCGAAGGAGGAAGGCTCTCACATGCTTCCAATCGCCGCGGTATCCATGGCCAACAATCTCACCTTTGTCGTTGATGGCGCTGGCACCGATTAATTCCCAGTCGGTGTCTGACGAAAGGAATCTGTTAAGGTCATAGACCTCCTCCCCCTCCCATATTACTGGACGTGGCACTTCCCGTCGGCGGTCCCAAATGCCGGCCATCATGAGAGCGGTTTTGCCAAAGGGGATATCCTTCAATAGCGCTCGTGTTCCATCGGAGACTGTTTCTCTTAGTTGAGATTGAAAAGTGAAAGAAGACCCCACAATTTGACCCCGATTGTTCATGTCCAAGGCGAATGACGACCCTCCGAGGGTGGACAGTTTTGAGAAGGAATTGCCGTTCCAAAGGAAGTAACTGTCCTCCTTCTGTGGCTTGGAGAGGTTGCCGACAACCCAACCCTCGTCATTAAGTAGTTCTCCAAAAAAATGGCCTTTCTTTGAGGAATCCGGATTCAACGATTCGAATCCACCCTCAGCATCCAGAAGGAAAGCACGATAAACATTCTGTGAGTCCTTTGAGGTCCCCAGAACCATACCCTGATTATTGATCTCTCTCACTCGATGAAGAGTAAGATTTGGAAGGATGATTTCAGAGGTAACTCCTGAGACATCGCGGACAAAGCCTTGAATTTTTCGGGAAAAGGGGAATTTGCCTGTCCATATGATCCTTCCCCGATCATTCAGATCGAAAGAGGAATCATAAACACCAAATCCCCGGTCAATATATTCTTGGTGTTCATTCATAAGAAGGAGCCGATTCTCCAAGTTCCCGCTGGCATCCGGTACGCGACCGTAACCTAGGATCTCACCTTTGTCGTTGATCTTGCAATTCCAGCAGTTTTCCGCGATTTCCTTCATACCTTCCTCGGGATCCCAGAGGAAAGCGGAACTTCCAGAGGAACCCACTACTTGCCCATGGTTATTGATGTCAAATGCAATGCTTTGGTTCTCTCCCGGAAGAATTCCCAAGTCGATGACTTCATAACGCGTTTCGAGGCGAGAGGTTGGAAATGGCACAAACAGAAGAGCGACGAATAAGATTAAAAGAAGCAGCAGCGAGAGAAAGAGGAATTTGAGTTTCTTCTTCATCGCGTCAAACAGAGAGAGGCTGAAGCCTCTACTCCTTTCAAATCAGTCGCGGGGGACGAGGATCATCTCTTTCCATTCGACCCAGGCGTGGGTGCGGTGCATCTGGAGGACAATGTGGCCGGGTCGAACCTTTTCGAGTGAGTCGGTTTCCGCCGAGGGGACTCCATTGATAAAGGTTTTGGCGTGTGAGCCACGGACGAAAATCTGGAGGAGATTCCATTCGCGGGGCTCGAACGCGAATTCATTCCCTCGGTCGAAATGGTAGACGCTGCCGGAAGGGGTAATGGTGTCGCGGTTGTCCCAGATCTGGATTTCGTTGCCCCGGTCGTAGTCGTCATCGCTCTTGCCGGGAACCCACCTGAAGAACACGCCTCCATTGGAGTTGGGGCTGGTCCGATAGAGACAATGGAAATCGAAATCCTGGCAAACCTTGTTGAAGAGGAGGTAGCCATTGCCATCCTCGGCGTGGATCACCCCATCCCGATTCTCCCAGGAGTTGCGGCTGTTGACCACTTGCCAGCCCTCAAGGCCCTGGTCGGGGATGGCGACGATGCCGTTCTCCGAGTCGGGCAAGGGAGAGATCGAAAAATTCCGGATATGAATGGTCCCGGCGCTGCTTTGAAATCCGACCGAACCCCTGCGGAGAGCGTATTTGAGGCGGGGGTGCTCGGAAAGGTCGATGGCCTGAACAACCTTGTCGTTGATTTTCACCGTGAGGCGGGGCCAATCCATTTTCACCCAGCATGTGTTCCAGGTTTCATAAGGGTTCATCGCTGGGACCAGGGGAGGAACTTCTCGGAAGAGTGCGCCTCCATCCAAAACCGAAGGCGGTTCCGAAACCTGATTGTTCAATTCGACTTCGATACCCGCCCGGGTCGCCCCATTGCTTGGGGCCGAAATGAAGAAGCCTGACTCGCACCATTTGGAGGTGTTAAATTCGAAGGAGGCCTCAAAATTCTCGAAAATTTTCTTGGACAAGAGAACGGAGGGGTTGTTTTCGGCCCAGCCGATTTCCACCGATCCATCGTCGAAGATGAAACTCTCCTCGGATCCATCGACACGAAACCAGGCGTCTGGATCCTCGAGAAGAAGAAGGGGGGATTCAGCGTTGGTTGGAAGCGCGATTAGACAAATGAAACAAAAGGCGATGATCGGTGTGAGTCGTGTCATAAGACCTAGAAGGTAAGGGATTGGAGGGAGAGAGCCAAGGGTTCCCATAAAACCGCCACGGACCGTAATGGCTATTCTTGACGGTGTAAGCCCGATGCCAGTTCCTTGTCGATGAACCATTCGGTGTCGGTGAGTTTTCCCGCCGGATAGTTGCCATCGAGAACCTGTTGGAACATTTCCGCTTTATCTTTCCCTTTTAGCAGAAACCAACGGTTTCCGGCGGCTTGGAGGACCGGATAGGTGAGAGTCAGGCGGTAAGTATCGAGTTGAGGAACCTCATTATAGACCACACTTCGATCGGTCACCTCAAGCGCCTGAGTCCCAGGGAATAGGGAGGCGGTGTGACCATCCGGACCCATTCCGAGCAAGACCAAGTCGATCAATGGGACCCCGGATTCGTTCTTTGGAAGTTCGCGGTCCAGGATCTTGGCGTAAGCTTCGGCCCCAGCCTCACCGTTCTCCGCCTCCATTCGGAAGGCGTTGATCCCCGAGATCTTGTCGAGGAGACGCTCTTGGATCTGTCTCCAGTTGGAATCCTCATGAGTGGGGGGCACGCCTCGTTCATCGACTTGGAAGATTTTGATTCTGCTCCAGGGGACTTGCTCCCTGTATTCGGCTGCCAGCAACGAAAACAGATCGCGAGGGGTGCGGCCACCCGAGAATGCGACTGAGGGGGAATCGATCTTGTTGAGGAGATCCACCATTCGACTCGCCAGGGACTGGATGGGAGATGAGCACGCATGGATGCGGTGGGAATCAGTCATCGTCAGTCCGGATCTCCTCTTCGATCAAATGGGCCAGACGGTAGTGGCCATGCTTTTTGGCCCAGTAGAGAGCGTCGCGTCCATCCCGGTTCATCGCCTCGATGATCCCTCCCCTCGTAAGGATCATTTTCACGATTTCGATTTCCCCTTTTTGGGCTGCGATCTGGACGGGGGTCAGCCCCTCGGCCAGTTCAAGGTTGGAGTTGGCTCCATGCTCCAAGAGGAGGTCCACTGCTTGGGCGTCTCCTCGCTGAATCGCCGCATAGATCGGGCTTCGCCCGCGAGAGTCGAGGTGGTTGGGATCGGCCCCGGCCTCCAACAGGAGTAGGACGATTTCCTGGTCGCCGGCCTGTATCGCACGCTGCAAGGGGGACTCGCCATTGGAATAAGCGAGATTGGGATCGGCGCCTTCCTGCAATAGTTTTTCGGTCAGAGTGGCATCGCCCAGCTCCACCGCGAAATGCAGCGGTGTGGCGCCCTCGGGGGTCGTTTGGTTGACCGAGTTCGGGTCCTCGGAAACTATCCGGTCGATAAGTTCGAGGTCGCCTCTCAAAACCGCCTCGGGAAGGGAAACCGAATCCTCGAGAAGTTGAACTGTTTCCTCCGATCCACTCAATCGAGCGTAATCGAGGGCGGTCCATCCCGATCGGTCGCGAGTTTCGGTCTCCGCCCCCTGCTCCAGGAGGTATCGGACAGTGGCGGTTTGCCCATTCTCGGCGGCGCGATGGAGGAGAGTGCGACCGGCCGAGTCGCGGGAGTAAATCGCTCCCGGGTTCGATTCGAGATTTCGCTTAACTTCACCTGTCTTCCCCTTCGAAGCCGCGATAAACGGATCGCCGCCGCCGCATCCGAAGAGAAGTGTCAACACCCCAAACAGGATCGCGCGACATACCACGGGCTGGGAGAAAAAAGAACATTTCATCGTCTTGGCATTATGCGACTTCCTTGGATTGAACAGAAGGCGCCCTAAACCTATACTCGACCGAGTGCGTGAAAGGTCGGATAAGGGGTCGCATGAATTTTTTCAGCCAGTTTGTTTTCGGGTTTATGTTGGCGCAGGTCGTGCCGGGCTTGATCTGCACCTTTTTTCTGTTCTTTCTATCGGTTGGCTGGAAGATCATCACCACCGGCAAACAGGTGGGCTACAGCGACTATCTGGCTCAACACGCTCAGAACCTCGCGATGTACCCTTCTTGGCTCTTCTGCCTGTTTATCGGGGCGACTTGCCTCGGTGTGCTGATCCACTGGTTCAACTGGATGATTGTGGCCAGACTGGAGCAGCGGTCGAATTCCCTGGGAACGCCTGGGTTGGAAAACATCCCCTGGCACCGGCGGTCGATCACCGTTCAAATTGTGATGTGGCCCATCGATTTGGTGCGCGAATTGTTGCTCTTGTTCCTTGGCACCCCGAATTTCGAAAAGACTGTCCGCTTGGAGAAGCGGGCGCGGGTCTCGCCGGATCGTTTTCCGGCTTTAGCCAGGATTGAGGACTTTTATCTTCCCTTCGCGCAGTTCCTGACTAACCTCTCCTGGGCATTGATCCCGGCTTTTTTCTCGATCTTCCTTGTATTCACTTATTCCGGATTCACGCCTCGTCGTTTGTTATTCGCGATCGGTTGTTATTTGGTGATCGGCGCGACCCGAGTCTTAGCTCGGCATCAGTTGATCACCCTCGACCTGACCGAACGAGAACTCCTCAAAGGATAGGCCACAAACGTTTCGATGGAGGAAAACCGTTCCCAATCCTTTGCGACCCCCGCCTGGCTCCAACCGATGCCCAACCTGTGGGAAACCTTTCTCATTCACTTCCGACGCATCGTAAAAGGGACTCTGGCGGTCATGGTCATCGCCGCTGGGATCACTTTGGTTCTACCCAAGACTTATCGGTCAACCACGTTGGTCTTGGTTCTTCCGCCTCGCTATGCGGACACCTTGGAAATCCCGCCGCAAACCCTTTCGATGCCCACCGTCCAGGCAATCGCCACCTCGTACCCGGTACTCCAGGACCTGCTGGCCGATCTGGCAGTGAAGAGGTCGATCATTGAAAAGTTGAGCCATCGGCTCGGATCTGGAGCGAAAGCGGCGTCGGCCATAACGGAGTCGGCCTCACAAGCGGCCAGCATTCTGGAGGTTCCTCTCAACGACGCATTCGAAAAGGCCTGGAGGGGAATGCCCGATTCTAACCTGGCAAAGGGGTTCGACGGATTCAGCGATAAGGAAGTCGACGAACTCGACCCAAACGAACTCTCCGAGTATTTGAACGCACGCATCAACACCACCTTGGAGACTAACTTGACCACTGAGTATCAACCGATGCTCACACTTTCGGCCGATTGGCGAACCCCCGAATCCTCGGCGCTCCTCTCCTTCCTTTGGGCAAAGGCGGTGGTGCGGGCATTGGAAGATGAAATGGTCCAGGAATCGGTTCGGATTCAGGAAGAGAAGATGTCGCAATGGGATCGGATGGTTGGACTGGTTAAGGATACAAGAAAAGCGCCTTACGAGTATTTGGCCTACCACCCCCTAGACATTTGGAAGAGCGAGATGCGGGGGAGAGATCGGGCAGGTGTTTCCGCGACTCCGGAATCCGAGGGGGCGGGGAGCGACCTGAGCGGTTCTATCCGTGAGGCTGAGGCGGAACTCGAACGGTTGCGAGACCAGTATCTGAAGACCTCGGAGGAACTCGATTACTTTCTGGAGGATCTCGGAGGGATCGAGGCGAAGGTCGAGGACTATCCGACCGTATTGAGAACCAGTTTACTGAGCACTCCCGAGCCGCCCAAGAAGAAAATTCGGCCTCGCAGAGCGGCGATCGTCTTGTCGGTCGGCGCGGTGACGTTCTTTCTGCTACTCGGGTACTTCCAGGTAGAAGAGTTTCGGCGAACCTCTCGCGGCCAAGTCTCCTCATGATCCTTCGAATCTGCTCGGGCGGGATGATCTGTGTCGCCATCGCCGCCAACCTGATCCCGGTTTATCTCACCACCTTTTCCGAGACCTTTGGCGATTTGGGCGAGGAGCAACTGGGGCGGATTCCCGCGCTGTTGTTCGCGGGGTTTATCGTGGGCATCCTCACCTGCGGGCCGCTCGCGGACCGACTCGGGGCCAAACTCTTCATGACCGGCGGGTTTGGGTTGAGCGCGATCGGTCTCTTACTCCTCGGAACGGCTCCCACCTATTCGATTCTGCTCTCAGCCGCGGCTTTGTGCGGAGTCGGAGCCGGGATGCTCGACATGATTGTCAGCCCAGTGGTGGCGGCGGTCTCGATCCACAGAAAATCGGCCGCGCTTAACCGAGTCCACTCGTTCTTTTGCGTGGGCGCGGTGGGGACCCTGGCGATCGCCTCGTTGGGATTGGAGATGGGCGCGCCCTGGCGGGGGGTGACGGTCGGGTTCGCCCTGATTCCGGCGGCGCTCGCCATGGTAGTCCTCAAAACGGATCTCCCGCCATTGATCCATCCCGAACAAGCTAGACAGGGTTTCCGTTATCTGATTCGGGCGCCCCGGTTTTATATCGCGATGCTGATGATCCTGTTGGTGGGGGCCACCGACTCGGGCGTGGCCCAGTGGCTGCCAGCTTATTCGGAAAAGGAACTCGGACTCAGCAAGGCGATGGGGGGATATCTCCTCACCGGGTTTTCAATCGCGATGTGGATCGGACGCTGGATCGCCTCGCTCGAACAGGGGAAGATCGCTCCGCATGTGATTCTGGGGTTTTCCTCACTTCTCTGTTTCGCTTTGTACCTGACTGGAACATTGAGTCAATCCAACTGGATTGCGGCGTCCGCCTGTGTCCTGGTGGGATTCGCGTGCAGCGCAACCTGGCCGACTTGTCTGGGAATGACCTCGGACCGATTCCCTCAGGGCGGCGCCACCCTGTTTGCTCTCCTGGCGGCGGGTGGAAACATCGGGTGTTTGATCGTACCCTGGGCCGAGGGCATGGTCGCCGAGAGGTGGGATATTCGCACGGCAATCCTGTCTTGCTCGGTTTTTCCCCTCACCTTGGCTTTGATTGTGGGCGCGCTTTGGATAGTCGAGGGGAGGCGAAAGTAAGCCATTTGAATCCTGCAATCCGTTCGGAAGGAATAATCCATGAAAAATAGACTCTCAATAATTCTCATCCTCCTATTCCTCTCATTCCCCTCATTCGCTGTCGAGGTTCTCAATTTCCAGAAGGCGACCATTGTCATCGGGAATGAAGCGGGTCCGATCGAGAAACGGATCGCCAACCTGCTCGCGGAAAGGCTCCAGGAACCGAGTGGACTGCCGGCCTCAGTTATTGCTGAATCCGAAATGGGGGAACCCTCCGAGGGAGAGTTGCAGATCTTACTCGGGATCCCGGACCATTCCGAAACCATTTCAAAGGTCTTCTACGATGAGCGGATCGATCCTCTGACCGAACTCGACCCCGGCTTGGAGGGGTTCTTATTGAAACTGATGGATCCCGATGGAGATCCCTTCCTGCTCGCCGCGGGATTCGATGAGCGGGGTTGCCTCTATGCGGTGGGAGAGATTCTTCGGAAAGTTCGGATCACGGAGAAAGAGTTTCAGTTCTTCCCTCCCCTCGAGGTCAGAACGGCCCCGGCATTCGAAGTCAGGGGGACGCAGTTCGAACAAAGCGGGGTGGCCATCAACAAAGGGAAGGCGCGGCCCTGGACAAACAAGGACCGTGAGCGAGTGATCCTCGACTACGCATTGGCCGGAGCCAATGTCTTCAGCACGGGTCCGGGAGAAATGTTCGATTTCATCAAATCATTTGGCCTGATGACCCAGGGAGGGTTTGGGGCCAACACGGGTTCGGGTCCGCCCGAGTGGAATGCGAAGGAATCGATTGGCCGAACAGGGTATCTCTGCCTCTCCGTTCCGGAGGCCAAAGCGGCTCAAATCGAACGATGCGAGAACCAGTTCAAGAACGGTCCCGAGTTCGATTTCATCAAGTTTCACGGGGGGGATGGGGGCGGTTGCGAATGCGATCTCTGCAATCCCTACGGTCTGACCTTTATCAAGACGGTGGAGGAGATGGCGAACGCGATCCACAAGTATCACCCGAAGACCCGGATTTATTTCACCAATCAAAAGTTCGATGACGAAGACGATATCGCGATTTTCAAATATCTCCAGGAGAAACCTCGAGATTGGTTGTGGGCTTGGGGCTACGGACCCGGCTCGGATGCGATGGGTTGGCAACCGGGGCATCGCCAGACCCACCGGATGGATCTATTCAGGCATCCCGGCATGGGGCCCTTCGCGCGTTACTGTCAGGAGATCCTCCACCAATTGCCGCCTCAACAAGTGCTCGTCTTCTATAATGAGATCACCCACTGGAGGTATTCGCAGCACGGTTATATTCAGATGTACCCGCGGGCTGACCGGAACGGCGATCTGCCGCCTCCTTGGAATCATTTCATCTATGAGCGACGCCCGGATCAGGCGATCACCATGGTGTACGACCGCCTCACCTTTTTCGCTTGGCCAAAATTCTATTATTGGGTTTTTCATCAATTGCTTCCTTACGGTGTCGGGGATATCACCCACTCCAGCGGGCACCACGATCATTTTAACCAGTGGATGTGGCAACGGCTGCTTTGGGCGCCGCACACCCCGCTGCAGGATGTGGTCGATGAGTATTCCTTGACCTGGTTCGGGCGCGAGGCGGCGCCGATGATGGCTCAGGCGCTGTACCAGCTGGAGGAGAATCTGGAGGAGGACCGAGAGCATCCGATCGACGAGAAACCGGGAATCGATCGGTATTACCGTCTCGTGAAATCGGCCGGAGAAAAAATGCCGGCCCACCTGATGAAGGACAACTGGATCTGGCGGGAGCACATGGTGAAAGCCTCGCTCGATAAGCACATCAAACTCGATTACAAGCAACAGCATGAACGTCAGAAAGAGATCGAGTCCATCATTCGAAAAGGTTTTGAGGATGGCAATCTGAATGCGGCAATCGCCAAAGCCCTGCTACTCGCGGCAACTCCCGAGCCGACCGAAGAGATGAGGGCGCTGCATGAGGAAGCACTTCGCTTGGGCAAGGAGAGCAATGAGATAATGGGTGTGCGAAACGAGGGTCTCTTCAACCTCAAACACGATTATGTCGGCCTCGGTTGGTACGAGCGCCAATTGAAAAAGGCGCAAGAACTCGAAGGGGACGCCAAGCGGGAGGCGCTGTGGCTGGTTGCCCACTACGCGGACGCGGGCGAGGGGGGCTATTACGACAACTGCGGCACTTTCGATCCCTCGCCGAATCTGGTGAACGGTTACCCCTACGATCATGGACAACCCTTTGTCCCGATGATGCTCTCGGAAGCGAACACGCCTAGTCAGAAGTCGATGTGTTTCACCCAGGACGAGGAGGAGGGAGTTGCGTTCGAGTACCGTAACCTCGACCCCAACGCCGACTACCAGATCCGTTTCACCTTTGTCCGCCCCTGGTACCAGGAACGCTACAACATGCGGATGAATCAGAAATCGGAAACCATCTATGCCGACGACCAAGTCCTCGCTCAAGAGTTGGAACTACCCCAAAGGGTCAGCGACTTCTTCACTTTCGACATCCCCAAAGAAGCAGTCCAGGACGGGACCCTCAAGATCCAATTCAAGAAAGCCGAGGGAGTCGCCGACGGCCCACGGGTGCTCCGTGAGATGTGGCGAAACTCGGGGGGTTGGGGGACGATCGTTTCGGAGGCGTGGCTGATGCGGAAGGACAAGTTGCCTTGGGCGGAAGGGAATTGATTCTTTCGCTTTTCCGAAGATCCTCACCCAGCACCTGGTTCGAGAATCCCTTCTCGAACCCACTTCCGCACGAATCCCTGCGTGCCATCGCTCCCAGGGGATTCGAATCGGGGGTTGAACCGGTCGGGTCTATTCCGCGGGAAAGGATTCCTGCTCAAGTCGCGCCGAGAAAGGAATCTCGGCGCAGGCGGTTTCGCGCGATCATCTATATCACAATAACAACTCAATAGGTGTCATTTCGACCGAAGGGAGAAATCTGTCGGGTAAGACCCACTTTATCGTTCACAAAAAGTTGAGAAGGGGGCCGAGAACCTTGAGTTGGGTTGACAGCGAATCGAAAGAATTTCGGCATCGATCAGATTCCTGCCTTCGCAGGAATGACACGGATGGAAGTCCGCAAAGAAGACAAGGTTTACTGTGCTGGTCCCGGGGCCACAGCGCCATCATGATTGGCTGCGGCGAAGGCGGTAAAAGCGAGGCTGTGCTTTCCGCACAAAACGGGGCGCCCTGGCCAAATCGAAGGCTTCCTCGTCGGTGATCCTCCATCCGCTATAAGCTTGTTCAATCTCCTCCCGACCGATTCCTCGTGGCAGGGGTCCTCTGCGACCCGGTAAGAACGCGTACATTAGAAGCGTGGCGTCCTCGGTAGCCACCGCCGTGACCTCACGGCCTACTGCCCGCACTTGCTCGGCCGGGAGACCATGTACGACGCCAAAGTCCAGGATGAGCCGAAATCCCGGGGCGATGCCCGCGGCCGTGAGCGCCGTTACGCTCCCTTCGACGAATCGAACCTCCGCGCCGGCTCCGCGTGCGCGTTCGCGGGCGATGCGCACCGCCTTCGGCACGAGGTCGATGCCGGTTACTTCCCACCCGCGTTGAGCCAGGCGAACCGACCAGAATCCGGTCCCGCATCCGAGATCAAGCGTGCGTCCATAGGGCGGTTCTCGACCGGTCTCTTCTCGCTCAAGAAGCGCGACGGCCTGTTGGCCTATCGGAAGTGACGGCATCCGCTCCCATGGTGTTAAGCCGACCAGATACTGGAATTTATAGAAAAGGCTCACTCAATCTCCCGGTAATGCCTTGGCGGCTAACAATGTCATATCGTTTCTTCATAACACCTTTGGGCCGGAAAATCACGGGACACGCCGGTTCGAGAATCTGCTCTCCCACAAAACTCGATAAGTGTCATTTCGACCAAGGGGAGAAATCTGTCGGGTGAGACCCGCTTTATCATTCCAACAAACTGAGGAGGGGGGCAAGAACCTCCACTTGTGTTGATCGCAAATCGAAAGGTTTCGGCGTCGATCAGATTCCTCCCATTCGGTCGGAATGACACCTATTGAAGTCCTCGAAGAAGACAAGGTGCGGGCTGGTTCGAGAATCCCTTCTCGAACCCACTTCCGCACGAATCCCTTCGTGCCATCGCCCACCGGAGATCTGAATCGGAGGATTAACCTGTCGGGTCTATTCCGCAGGAAGGGATTCCTGCTCAAGTTGCGCCGAGAAAGGAATCTCGGCGCAGGCGGTTCCGCGCGAGCACCCAATCCTAACGAACACTTCGATAGGTGTCATTTCGACCAACGGGAGAAATCTGTCGGGTGAGACCCACCTTATCATTCACAAAAAGTTGAGAAGGGTGCCGTGAACCTCCATTCGGGTTGATTCCGAATCGAAAGTTTTCGGCATCGATCAGATTCCTCCTTACGTCGGAATGACACCTATTGAAGTTCTCGAAAAAGACAAGTTTAAGTTTCTCTGGAGGCAGCAGGCGGCGTAAACGAAATGGGTGAAAGCGTTCTTCTCGGATTTCTCGTACCGCCAGTGAGTGTGGATGGCGTAGTGATACATGCTGAGGAGCGTGGGGTCGGTCTCGTAGCGGATGAGGTGGTAGTCATTCATGAACGGCCATGTTGTCATCCGGCTGGTGGCCCGGCGAATCCGGCGGAAATGTCGGTTGGTTGCCCCTAAGGTCCACCAACCACAATGGATCAGGCATCCATAGCGACCAATGGTCGGACCTGAAACTTCGGCCGTTCCGCCGACAAATCATGAGTCGCTTGTAGATTGAGCCAGAACTCCGGCGTGGTTTTGAATGCTTGCGAAAGCAACCACGCGGTATTCGGGGTGACACCCCGTTTCCCCCTCACGATCTCATTGATTCGCTGTACCGGAATTCCAATGTGGTCCGCGAGTGCCTTCTGGGTTAGACCCAGGGGTTCCAAGAATTCCTCCCGCAATATTTTTCCGGGATGGGCCGCTATTCGATTGGATGGAATCATTTGTTCACCTTTCGTCATTATCGGTTAGTGGTAATCGGTAATCCGCACATCATGGGCGCCCGAATCTTGCCATCGGAAAATCACTCGCCATTGCGCATTGATCCGAATACTGTGAAATCCCTTAAGATCTCCCTTT
Organism: Candidatus Omnitrophota bacterium; assembly: GCA_020632575.1. GTDB lineage: Bacteria > Hinthialibacterota > Hinthialibacteria > OLB16 > OLB16 > JACKFH01. The sequence goes on from JACKFH010000014.1 coordinate 22,472, forward strand.
AACGCCTCCAACCGATTTCCTGGCGGCGCGCGAAGATCATCCAACGATTGCGCGGCATTCAGGACATCCAATTTGTTGAGCGCGCTTTCCAAGATTGATGGGGGAAAGCGCCGGACACGACTACCAGAAACCGCGTTATACAAATCGGACGTAGCGCGGTCTCCAAATGACGCAATCATGTTAATAGAATAACGGATTCACGGAATCCATGCAAATGGTTACCCCACCCGAAACGGGGGCGATTCCGGCCAGTGTAAAATCGGAAGATTGGATTGCGAGCGTCGTCTGACTAATCCTCAGTGACAAGTGTCCACACTCTTTTAAGCGGAATATCGACTCCTCCATCCGGTCCAGGTGAAAAAATCTCCACCGCGTCCTCGAAACAGGAGAGCGGGGGCGAGAGGTCCTCCTCCCCCCACTGATCGCGGCGGGTCTTTCCGAGGCAGCAGGCGGCGTAAACGAAATGGGTGAAAGCGTTCTTCTCGGATCTCTCGTACTGCCAGTGGGTGTGGATGGCGTAATAGTACATGCTGAGGAGGGTGGGGTCGGTCTCGTAGTGGATGAGGTGGTAGTCATTCATAACCGCCATGTTGTCATCCGGCTGGACCCTCGGGTGCTGGTCTCGGAACTGCGATTCCGGGACCAAGATTCGACGGGAGTTGCACTCCTCATCTCCCTCACCCTCGGAGTCAAACTCCGGTCGAATTTCGCACGGGATTCATAAATCACGGGCGAGCAGCGTACTTGAGTCAATCCATCTTCAAAGTAGGAAGAGTTGCGAACGCCTACATTAAACCAGAGCGCGTTTTTCGCGTGATCGGGTTGGACAGCTTTATCGGCCCGGTTTCACTTTCCCAGAAGCCGACGAAATAGCGATTTCTTTGGAGGCGTCGGCCTCGACAGCACCGCAAACTCGTTATTGACCAGGTGAGGACTATCTTCGTCGTACTTGAACCCGACGAGCTGCTGGGCAACCATGACTGGTATATTGAATATGTAATCCACTTCCTCGGTGTCAGCGTCCTCGGATCGCTGCGCTTTCTCCATCTCATCTCGAATTTTGGGAAAGCACTCCGGCAAGTCACCGTCAACATCGAGGTGGCGTGGCCCTTTCTCGCTTTCGTGCGATATCCACCATGCGCGTTTCCCGCTGGACCACATCTCTAAAGAACTGGCCATCATATATTCTGAAACCATGAACAGAAGCACATCTCGGGATTTCGACAGGACAGCGAGATCCTCGGGTCGCAAAAATGAACAGGGAACTTCGTCGTTGCACCAAATGACACGCCATCCGGTATCGAGGCGAGCCATCGAGATGGACGACTCTGGTCCTTCTTCGACCTCGCCGGTCGCAGACAACTCCAGATCTTTCAAAAACTGATCGGCCGCTTCTTCTCGAACCGCACACCAAGTGATAGAAAAGCCCATTTGATTCTCCTCTTCTCAAGTCGAACAATGGTTATATGGTTTCCAAATATACCCGCTTTCGGGTCTTGCTTCCAGATAATATGCTACCATCAATTGCGACGCTGTTGCCGGGAGTCTGACTCCAATTCTCAACCCCCTCGGAGTACAACTCCGGTCGAAGAACGCACGGGATTCACAAATCCCACGCGAGCACCGGGGTCGGGATGGGGTTTGGCAGGGCCGGTCATATAGTCCCCTACCCCTCAACAAACCCATGATATCGCCCCATGTAGTAAGCCAACAGATAGTGGAAGCCGGGGCGTAGATGGGTGCCGTCGCCGTCCCAGGTGAGGTGGTAGGGGTTCCAGTCCCAGTAGATTTCTTGGCGTTCGTCGATGGGGAAGGGGGAGCCATCGATGCGGCGGCCGGATTCGGGGAGGCCGCCCTCCGGGTCGCCGAAGGGGATCAGGTCGATGCGGTGGGCGTTGGAGGTGGGCCATTCGAGGAGGTCGAGGGGATAGAGTTGGAGGGTCTCCACCGCGTCCTCGAAACAGGAGAGCGGGGGCGAGAGGTCCTCCTCCCCCCACTGATCGCGGCGGGTCTTTCCGAGGCAGCAGGCGGCGTAAATGAAATTGGTGAAAGCGTTCTTCTCGGATTCCTCGTATTGCCAGTGAGTGCGGATGGCGTAGTAGTACATGCTGAGGAGTGTGGGATCAGTCTCGTAGCGGATGAGGTGGTAGTAGTTCATGAACGCCATGTTGTCATCCGGTTGGTGACCCGGCGAATCCGGACCCGGGAGCGATTTCGGTTGGGCCATGCCGTTCATGCCGTAGCCCTGGTCGAGTGCGAGTTCGAGGTAAGCCTCGCGGTATTTGGGATCGCCGGTGATGTGATGGGCGATGGAGAGATAGGTCAGGATGCTGTAGCAATTCAGGCCGCGCTCCTCGACCCAGGCGGGGTTTCGGTTCAGATCGTCCGGGGAGAAATGGCCCCAGCGGGTGGGTTGGCCGTCGTAGTCGACCAGGTTGTAACCGTGTCGGATGAGGTGGTCGATGATCCTGCGCACCACCACGCGCACCGGTTCCTTCTCCTCCTCCGTCTTGCACACGCGATCGTAGTAGATGGCGGCGCCCAAAAAGTGACCGTCCAATTCGTCGGAGCTCGCGTCGGCCTTCCAGTACCATTCGCCCGTCTTGTCGATGGGGACACGCCGTTCGAGGATTTTCCAGAGGGAGTCCCGCTGGTTGCGTTTGATGTCGTAGTCCTCGCTGTAGATCGCGCCCGGATCGGGTTCCGTGGTGGGGATGATGTTGCGCGCAATAAGTCCTTCCGGCCCGCCGTACTTGCCGCCTTGGGTGACCTCGCTGAGGAAGGCCAGCGCTCGAAAAGATTTTTGCGCGTGCTCGCGGTACTTTTCGTCGCCGGTGGTCGCGTAGGCGAAACTCATGGCCGCGAGATAGAGGCCCGTATTGAACCCATCGTTGTCGGAATAGGTCGGCACGGCGGTGCTCTTGTCGCCGGGAATTTCTAAGTTGGCTGGGTTCACGTAGCCGAACTCAGTACGGCGATGATACTTCTCGATCTCGTCCTCGTAGAAAGCGGCTTTCTTCGCCAGGGTCATCGGGAGATGCTTTGGATGAGTGAGACGCCTTTGGGGGTGGCGATCCAGGCATCGCCGGTGGAGTCGATGACGATGTCGTTCACATGATTGTCCACGAGCCAGCGTCCTCCTTGGCGGAACGAGAACGATCCGTCGTGGAAATAGATCGCGCCATTGGTGGTGCCGAACCAGACCCCTCGGGGACCCGCCGCCATGCAGGTGAAATCGTTGTAGGGCAATCCATCGGCGCCGGTGAAAAGACGCCAATCGTTTTCGGCGATGCGATATCCCACACCTTGGGGCGCGGCGAACCACAACTTCCCTTCCCCATCGTAGGTCACCGCGCGGACATCGATGGGCGCCCAGCGGATGTCCCCATCGACCGGCATGGCGAGTTTCCAGTGTTCGCCATCGCCGAGGTACAGGCCTGATCTCGGCAGCCACCGCGATTTCATCTCCTGATTGGGCAACATCGCGAACGTTTTCGCGAGACCCCACGATAGGTTCCAGGCTGGGATACCAGGGGAGGGGTTTGGAGAACTGGACATCGGATGGCGCTTCGGCTTGCGGTCGATGGACCTGCTGCAAAAACTCTCCGACATGGATGGGGAGTTCCGGCTCACACTGTGAGGGAGCTACCAGTGAAAGGCAGATGAGTGTTTGGGCAATGGTCATGATTCTTTGAAACGGCATGAAGGGACACCTCGCATCAAATAGTCCAGGAGTGTTGGTTCGGTAATCTTTCAACAATCCCCGGAGGAGTTGAAGACACCACGGTGGCGAACAGTGGATGGTGACTTAAGTGACTTAAGATCCTCTTTGAGGTTGACTGCTCTTGGACCAACCAGCACCCATTCCCGCCTTCGCGGGAATGACGCTTCGCATAGCTAGCCGCTGCTCTAGGAGCTCGAACCCCCTTAATCTGGGGGGGTCGAAAACCGAACCCAGATCGGAGAAGAACCGTTGCATCGCCGTGACTTTCTCATGGGTTTGTCCGCCTTATCGTTATTGGCGAGGGAAGGAAGAGTGGCTTGGGGAGAGTCGGCAGCCCAGGCCGAAACTTCATCGCCCTTCGAGGAGTATCTGGACAGTGTCACCGGAGCCAGAGTCCGGATCCTGACCAACTCCCCCTCGAAAGACCAAGTGGTCTACCAAACCCATCCCCAATGGACTCCGGGGATGAGTCATCTGGTGTTCACCTCCGATCGATCGGGCGGAATGCTTCCCCACTCCGTCGATATGAAGACCGGCGGCGTCCGTTGTTTGGTCGAACCGGGATCCGGCAGTTTCGCCTTGGCCCGGAAAGAGGACCGCCTCTATTACCAGAATGGCCATGACCTCTGGATGACCCGGGTGGATACCCCCCAATCGGTCGACCTGCCGCGGACCCGCATCTCTGGGCTCCCCAAAGGTATCGACGGGATTGGCGAAATGACTATCGATTGCGATGAGGATCGACTCTATTGTCGAACGGAAATCGAGAAAGACAAACGGTGGGGGATTTTCGCGTTGGACATCGCGAGCGGGGAATGGAAAAAGGTCACGGAATGCGATTTCCAGATCGGACATATCCAAGCCAACCCGTATGTCCCGGGGTTGATCATGTTCTGTTGGGAGACGGGCGGCGATGCCCCGCAGAGGATGTGGAGGGTCCACGCGGATGGGACGGATAAGCGGCCATTTTACAAAGAGACTTACAATGAGTGGGTGACCCATGAGGTCTGGTGGAAACCGGACCGCGCTGTGTTCACGATCTGGCCTTATGATGAGGAACATCTGGAAAAGCCTCATGGTGTCGCGAGCGCCGACCTCGAAACCGGGGAACTGACGATCCATTCTCAATACCGGGCCTGGCACACCCACGGGAGTCCGGATGGAAAGTGGTTGATGGGAGACGATTTCGATCGCAACCTTTGGTTGATCGACGCGACCTCGGGAGAACGAAGGCTGCTGACACAGGGACATCTCGGGAAGAAGTGCACGACTCACCCCCATGCCTCCTTTACGCCGGACAGCCAATCGATTGTTTTTGCATCGAGCCACGGAGGAAACGATGACATCTATTTGGTGGATCTTCCGGAATGGGAGACCCTTCCCAAGCCCGAATAAAATGAAAAAGAGTTCTTGGATGTATGCCATCGTCGCGATGTCGGGGATGGGCTTTCTCCTTTGCGGAGCAGCGATGGGGGAAGCATTCGGCGTTCCGAAAATTGCCGGCGACTATGTCAACATCTACCAACCGGCTGGAGATGCTTTTCAAGGCCCCTCCGACGAACCACTCGAGGCTGGAATATACTACGAAGACTGGGTGGCGAACGATCACTGCTTTGTTCGGGACGAAGGGGGGCGCTGGCATCTCTTTGGTATCACCCCCCGAATCCGGAACCGAGAATGTCCACGCGGGCGAGTATCAATCCTTCCACGCGCTGGCGCCTGAAGGCTCGCTGAGTCAAACCCTCTCAGTGGGGGCTTGGAAAGACCAACCCAAAGTTTTGCCCCCCAAGGAACGGCCGGGAGAGAGGCCCGAGAACCACGCGCCCTCGATCGTTCAAGTCGAGGGGGTCTATCACATGATCTATGGTCCGACCCCCCTGCGCCACGCAACCTCGAACGACCTGTATGATTGGAAACCTCAGGGACCCTTAAAGAATTCCATTGTCTCCCGCGATCCCTGCCTTTTCTTTTGGGAGAACGAATGGCATGTGCTCACTTGCGGCGTCTTCGATGTTCGGATGGCTGTCCTCAGGAATTTTTCAAATTGTGAAGAACCCAGAGTGATCTTCGAGCATGCATCGGGAGTGGATCCCGAATCGCCGACATTGATTCAGAGGGACGGGACCTTCTATCTCTTCGTCTGTGATTGGAACGGAGTCTGGGACAAGAAGGATTTGTGGGGGGCCTACCAACACCTCACGCGTGTCTATCGATCGGACGATCCCTTTCATTTCGAGACTGAGAATGAGATCGCGCAAATCGATGCGCACGCTCCGGAGATCATCCGAGGTGAGAAGGAAAATGAATGGTTCATCTCCAGCGCCGAATGGCCTTATCGAGGAGTCAGTATTGCTCCATTGGTGTGGACCCATCATCCATGAAGAACCTTGGATTCTAGTCCTTTAGCGCGAGGGGCATCCCTGCCCCGGATGGGGGGTCCGGCTTTCGCGGCAGGATGCCGCTCCCACGGCGGTCGCTCTCAGGGCAAGGTTACAGAATAAACCTTGAAGGTTCTCTAGACTAAGATTTGGATTTCTCTTGGGAGAACCCGGACCGAAATGTTTCGATCCGGAAAAACCTCGCCATCCAAATTGAGAACTCCCGGCTCCTCGGATGAGATGGAAAAATCCTTGACCTGAAGGTACTCGAGCTTCGGATGTCCGACATGGTCCCCCGAAAAAATCTTGGGGAAAACGTTGAGGAGTTCCATCTTACCGGCGTTCCGAACCAACAAAAGGTCGATCAGGCCATCGTCGCAGACCGCGAGGGGGGCGACTTTCATACCGACACCGGTGTATCGGACCAGGCACCCCATTGCGAAGACGAAGGGACCTTCTTCGGTTCTCCCTTCAATCGTTAATTGGGTGAATGGCTTATGGAGGAGGAGAATTTCGATGAGGGCGGCGACGGTGTAGCGGTGTTTGCGGAGCCAGCGCATCCGCTCGGCGCGTTGGTTGATTTCAGCGGGGGTTCCCCAGCCGATAAAGTTGAAAGCGTAAAGGGTCTGGGTCTCGGTCCTCACCTCGGCGATGTCCACGAAGCGGGGCTTCCACCCGGCGATGCGTTCCGCTGCTTCGTTTGGATCTAGGCAATCGAGGTGCTGCATAAAGGAATTGCCGGTTCCGGCAGGAAGGATGCCGATGGGGAGTCGCTTGCCATCTTCACGAGTCATCAACCCATTGATGATGTCATGGATGCTGCCATCGCCGCCGACCACGAGGATGCCATCGAAGGCGGAGAGGTCGGATTCTCTGATGAGATCGATGCCGTGGTGGGGATGTTCGGTCTCGTGGAGATCGAGGTCAAATCCGTGGTCTTTGAAAAAGGGGGTGAATCTGTCCAGCACCTTCGGGGCAGTTCCCCCTCCACCCTTCGGGTTGTAGACGACATAAAAGCGACGGTTCACGGTGTGCTCCATAGCGATGTCCGGCAACCTACTTGCCGGGTCCCCCAGTCGTAGCCGGCAACTCACTTGCCGGGTTCTCACGCCGTGGGAGCGGCATCTTGCCGCGAAGCCTCGGCCCCCATTCGCGGCAGGATGCAGCTCCCACAGGGTGTCCAGTTTCGCACCGGGTCGCGGTAAGTTTCCCGGAAAATGAGTCTCCGGGCTACTCCAAAACACCCTGCGCCGAGATTCCTTTCTCGGCGCAACTTCAGCAGGAATCCTTTCCCGCGGATAGAACCGACCTGTTTACATCCCTCACCCAACTGTGCGGCGGACGATGGCACGAAGGGATTCGTGCGGAAGTGGGTTCGAGAAAGGATTCTCGAACCAGATGAACCAGGGTCCCTCCCCCTCGTTAGGGGAGAACTGACAACACCCCACGCGTTACTTTTGGAAGGATATATCGTATAGTCTCGATATGTTGATCTGTAATTTGGGGTAAGAGGATTTCGGGATGGGGTCGCGGTTGTTACTCCACGATCCGAATTTCGGTAAAATCCCTGGACTCTGGAAGGATGATAGCGAGCATGACCTCCACTGATATCGAGGATTCCTCATCCAAGATTCCGTTATCGACCCGGATTGTCGGGTATTTTTTGCAGGGTCCTTTCCCGGTTCTTTTGATTGTCATCTCCCTGATCGCGGGTTTTGTCGCCCTCGTTTTAACCCCTCGGGAAGAAGAGCCCCAAATCATTGTTCCTCTGGCCGATGTCTTTGTGAACGCCCCGGGGCTTTCGGCTGAACAGGTCGCGCGCCAGGTCTCCACCCCGCTCGAAAAACTCCTCTATCAAATCGATGGGGTCGAGTATGTCTACTCCATGTCCCACCCCGGTCAATCGGTGGTGACTGTCAGGTTCTATGTGGGAGAGGGACGCGAGGCCAGCCTGATCAAGATCTACAACAAACTCTATTCGCATCTCGACTTAGTCCCGGAAGAGGTGAAATCCTGGGTGGTCAAACCCTTGGAAATCGATGATGTCCCCATCGTGATCGCCACCCTTTGGAGCCGTGATCCTGAGAAGTACGACGATTACGCGCTCCGACGGATCGCAGAGGAAGCCGAAATCAAACTGCAGTCGGTTCCAGAAACCAACGCGATCAGCATTGTCAGCGGGCGGCCCAGAACCCTTCGGATCGAGATGGACCCGGAGGCGATGGCGGGTCATCGGACGACTCCGTTGGACCTCGATTTCGCGCTGAGCGCGTCCAACAAGCGTGTCGATGCGGGTGGGTTTGAAAATTTGAACCGCGTGATCCAAGTCCAATCCGGAGATTTTATTCAATCCGCCGAGGAACTCAGCAACCTTGTCGTCAATGTGGTCGATGGAATTCCGGTTTATCTGAAAGATGTCGCCAAAGTCTTTGATGGACCGGATGAGATCGAGAGTTATTCTTGGATCGGGTTCGGTCCGGCGGCTCCCGATCTTCCTCAATCCCAGCGCTATCCCTCGGTCAGTCTCGCGGTAGCCAAGAAAAAGGGTTCGAATGCGGTGAGTGTCGCCGAGGATGTCCTGACAAAACTCGACGCGCTGAAAGAATCCTTCTTCCCACCGGAGATCGAAGTTCAGATCACTCGGAACTACGGAGAGACCGCCGATGAGAAGGTCAACGAATTGGTCGAGGGGTTGGGGGTCGCGGTCCTGACCGTGGTCATCTTCATCGGGATGGTCCTGGGCTGGCGTGCGGCGCTGATTGTGGCGCTGGCGATCCCGGTTTGCTATGGAGCGGCGTTGGCCTGCAATCTCCTGGGCGGCTACACCATCAACCGGGTCACCTTGTTCGCGCTGATCCTAGCGCTCGGCCTATTGGTCGATGATCCCATCACCGATGTCGAGAACATCGCGCGGTACTTTGCGATGGGCAAACACAGGGCCAAGAAGAATGTCCTCCACGCGGTGCAGGAAGTCCGCCCGGCACTGGTTATGTCCACCATCGCGATCATCCTGTGCTTTATCCCAATGTTCTTCATTACCGGAATGATGGGACCGTATATGGCGCCGATGGCTCTCAATGTGCCGCTGACTGTCATCATCAGCACCATTGTGGCCTTTTGCATCACACCCTTTCTTTCGCTTCATTTCCTGAAGGGAACTAAGGATCTCGGAGATGAATCGGCTGCGGATATCGAGAAGACCCCCCTCTATAAGATTTACAACTTTTTCATACGACCATTGGTTCGTCACCGGGCTTGGAGTTACCTGTTCCTCCTTCTGGTCGGAGTCCTCTTCTTCGCGGCGGTCCTCCTTCCCGGCTTCCGGTTAGTCCCCCTGAAAATGCTGCCTTTCGACAACAAGAACGAGTTTCAAATCGGCATCGACATGCCCGAGGGGACGACTCTTGAGGAGACTCAAGCGGTCACCGCGGAACTCGCCGAATCTCTTCGGACGGTTCCCGAAGTCGAGTTCTTTGTCGGCTACGTGGGAGAACCCTCGCCGATGGATTTCAATGGGATGGTGCGCCACTACTATTTGCGAGAGGGAAGCCAGCTCGCGGATATCCGAATCGGCCTGGCGCACAAAGACAACCGAGTTCAGCAATCTCACGAAATTGTCCTGCGACTTCGCAACCAACTCGAGGAGATCGCCTCCAAACACGGGGCGGTGCTTCAATTGGTTGAGGTTCCCCCTGGTCCCCCCGTGATTTCGACCCTTGTTGCTGAGGTTTATGGCGAGGACGAAACCCCCTACGCCGTTCTTCAGGAGAGCGCCCAAAAGGTCGCCGAAAGATTGAAGAGGGAACCGCTGGTGGTCGATGTCGATACATCGGTTGAGGCCGATCAGGAAAAAGCCCTGTTTGTGGTCGACAAAGAGAAAGCCGCGCTATCCGGGGTGTCGACAGTTGACGTTGCCCAAACCATTTCGATGGCGCTCCAAGGGAGTCGCGGGCATTTTCTCGAGGACCCAGACGAGGCCCACCCGCTGGAGATCCGCCTCCAACTCCCGCGTTCGATTCGATCCTCCACCGAGGAACTATCCGCCCTCTATGTCAAAGGACAGCCAGGGATTATGAAGGTCCGTGAGGGGGGGAGTCTCAGGGATGCGCCTCAACCCCTCGTCCCGATTGGCGAGATCGGGGAATGGAAGACAGAAACGGTCGATCAAACCATTTACCACAAGAACCTGAAACCGGTGGCCTATGTCTTCGCGGAAATGGCCGGACGCCCGCCTGCCGAGGCGGTGCTCGATGTCGGGGCCGATTTCCGGAAGACCGGAGAGCGCCACCCCATCGATCTGGAGAATCGGACTTATTTCGCGATCGGCGGCGGCGATCCCTGGACTGTGGCCGACGAAACAAAAGTGGTTTGGAACGGCGAGGGAGAATGGAAAATCACGCTGGATGTCTTCCGAGATCTGGGCATCGCTTTCGGAGCAGCGCTCTTGGGAATCTTTTTGGTTCTCTACATACAGACCAACTCGGCCTTGCTTTCAACCATCATCATGACCGCCATCCCACTCACGATGATCGGCATCATGCCGGGGTTCTGGTTCCTGAACTCGATCGGCGATCGGATGATCGATGGGTACCCAAACCCGACCTTTTTCACCGCCACCGCGATGATCGGAATGATCGCTCTAGCGGGGATTGTCGTTCGCAACTCGGTAGTGCTGATCGATTTTGTCCACATGGCGCTTCGCGAGGGGATGGATTTGGAAGAAGCGCTCGTCCGCTCGGGCGCTATCCGAACGCGGCCCATCTTCCTCACAGCGGGAACCACCTTTCTCGGGAATGTGGTGATCACGCTTGATCCCATTTTTTCGGGATTGGCCTGGTCGATTATTTTCGGGATCGCGGCCTCGACTTTCTTTACGCTGGGAGTCATCCCGGTGGTCTATTTCTTGGTGTATGGAAACAAACCGGGACACGGTCTCCCTGTTCAGGAGGAAATCGAATGAAAAAAATATTCTCGGGGTTAGGAACCCTGTTGAAGTGGACAATAGGAGTCGTTTTCCTTCTGGTTATCGTCGCATATCTTGCGGGAGTCTTTGAACAGAAAATCGAACCTGGACAAATTGAGCAAGGGTCGGTGGAAGAAGATGCCTGCGACCAAGTGGCCGAGCCCATGCTGGTGAGCGAGCCACGAATCGAACAGATCCCCGGAACCATCGCGGCCAAACATGAGACCACCATTTCCTCCCGCATCCTGGCCACCATCGAGCAGGTACTGGTCCGAGCGGGCGATGTGGTTGAGAGCGGATCGCCATTGGTGATTCTCGACAGCCGTGAGCTGGAAACCCGTGAACTCCAGGCCGAGGAGGCGCTGGCCGCGTCACAGGCTCAACTCAAGGAAGCGGAAACGGAATTCGCTCGATCCCAAAACCTGTTCGATCAGGGCACCATCCCAAAGAGTCGTTACGACACCGCCGAGAGCGGTTATCGGGTCGCCCAGGCGAATGTCGAAAGGGCCAAGCAGAACCTCGAAGAGGTTCGGGTTTCTCAAACCTATGCGAGGATCGAATCCCCCATTTCCGGACGTGTGATCGACCGTCTGGCGGAGCCGGGAGACACCGCAAGCCCGGGAGTTCCGCTGTTGCGGCTCTACGACCCCTCGGATCTCCGGTTGGAGGCCTATGTCCGAGAGTCGCTTGCCTCTCAGATTAATCGCGGGGAAGAAATCCAGGTCCGTGTGGAGACCCTCAACAAAACCTTTGAGGGGAAAGTCGAAGAAATTGTTCCCCAGGCGGATCCGGGATCGAGGTCGCTCCTGGTGAAGATCGCGCTGCCCGAAACGGAGGGACTTTACCCTGGGATGTTTGGGCGCGTCCTGATTCAAACCGGGACCGAGGAAAGACTCTATGTTCCTTCGGACGCGGTCCGGGCGGTCGGGCAACTTCGGTATGTTCAATTGATCGGCGAAGGGGGTCGTGAAAAACGATTGCTGAAGTTGGGGCAGACCGGTCCTGATGGGAAGGTCTCGGTTCTATCGGGGATCGATCCGGATGAGTCGGTCAAGATTTGTGTGAAGTGATCAGGTCTGTCATTCCCGACTCCGATCGGGAATCCAGTCGGTTTCAACGGACTTCGATGTGTGTAGCGACGCGGTTTGAACCCGTCGAGGGCTTGGTCGCACCATTCAGATTCGACGCTTCATTCAGGCCGCAATAGAACGACAAACTTTTCGGCCCCCAATCCCACCCCGCCACGGAATCAATTCCGTCGCTACGCACATCGAAACCTGTTAAAACAGGTTGGGGCTTCATCAAAACGGTGGGTCAATCTGAAACGATTGCACTGATGAACTCAGATGGGATTCTCTCAAAAATTTTTCGTTCAGGCTCGGATAAGCGGTCGGGCGAAAACTTCTCCGGTGAATTTTTCCAACGGCTGGCCAACACATAGAACGGTTTCCCCGCTTCGCTGAGAGACTGTCCGAGTTCTCGGCTTAGTGTTTTGTTCAACACGGACCCATCCGGAAACACGGTGTCGGCGCCGATGATTCCCACGTGACATTCCTTCACAAGGAATTCCAATTTGTTGTCAGGATAAACAGTTGCCTCAATTTGTTCCGTGCGCAGATCCTTGGCGAAGCGTTTCCCTTCCCCGCCGGGTTGGGATTCCAAGACATGCACCGCTGCGATGAGGTCGGAAACATTTAGCAAGACCTCGCGGAGAGTCGAGCTGTACGAAAGGGTGAGGACTCGGGCCGGGGCGGTGGGCTGCAAAATCGGATAGAGATTCTGGGCAATCCGTGCAGTCGAGGTTTCAATCTCTGTTCGGAATTCTTGGAGAAGCTTCCTCGCCTCGGCGCCTTGATCCAATCCGGTCTCCAATCGATCCGCGAGCACGGAGAAACCGACCATTGAAGGGCGGTCGGTTTGTAGGGTTTTGAGGGTCGAGTCGCGTTGGCGGTCTTCAAGGCGTCCGGGATGAGATTGGAGCCAGGAGATTGCTTCGAGCAAAAGCTCCTGCGCTCCGAGGTCGGTGTTTTGAAGGATATCGTGGAGATCGTTCATGTTCGAATGGAGGTCGAAGGCATTACTCCTTTGATCCTCGTTTGCCAACAAAGACTTCTGGGTCATCAATCTCCGAGGCTCGGACCCAGTTCAGTTTGGCGATCTTGATTCCCTTGAGACTGTCCATTAACGCCGCGATGTAATACTGCCCTTCGTGGAGGATGATTTCGGGAGCGGCGAGATGCCACTGGCGAACCAGATATTCATCGTGGTCAATCCCGAAATTGAGCGAGTTGGTCGAATGATAAACCCAGTTGAGGGCATTCTCGCCGTAGAATTGGTTGCGGAAATAATAGAAATGTCCGGGCTCGGGCTCGACCACATGCGGGCATTCGTTGTGGATGGGCCCCGGTCCTGGTTTGCCGCCGTACGAGACCACCGAGGAATCGCTCCAGTTCTCGAGGTCGGGGGAGGTCCGGCAAAAACCATAACCGCGCCGGAAAGGAAAGCCGGTGTAGTAGCAATGCCAGAGCCCATCGATCTGAATCAGCATCGGGTCGCGAGTGTTGGCGCCGGGCCCCTCGGAGAAGACGCCGGTCTGGCCATTGGTTTGGATGATACGTTCGAAGTTCTTCCCATCCTTGCTTTCGGCGAAGCAGATGTTTTGCCAATCGCCGTACGCCATGAGATACCGGTTCTCTAGCCGGATCACATGAGGTGCTTGGAGTCCGCCGGTCGTTTCACCGAGTTCAGGGCTGGCTTCCATCGCGATACCCATTGGGGCCCAATCAGTGTCGGTCAGGTTCTTGCCTTCCCAACGGTAAAAGAGTCGAGTGTTTCCCCCACAGCCTGTCTTGCGGATGCAGGACCAGAGTTGCCAGGTTCCATCAGCCGCTTGCCAGACTCCGAAGTCAACAGGCTGTTGTTCGGGACGTGTGTACTCTCCCAGGTCCGGGTCCCCCGCTACTTGCCACCAGTCGCCATCAATGACCGGAACGAGAATGTCGGTTTCCTCAGCGGCTACGCCATTCAGGACAAAGCAGAACCCCACGACTAAACATGACAATCGAATCGACATCTTCGGTTCTCCTGAGTCTATTTAAGTCAATCCTTCACAACATCAAACCGGTCGAGCGAGGGCAAGAAACCGTCCTTGCGCCAGATATGGATTCCCCACTGAGGTTCAAATGCATCGTTCGTTTCCACAAACGAGTCCGATCGGAAAATGCCTGGGCCTTTGGGTACACGGCCGGTGAGATCATCCATTTTTTGGAAATGAATTCCATCCTCGGCGTATTGAAGAGTGTCGCGGATCCCCTCCGGACCGACGTGGGTGATCATCGCGACCACGCCTCCATCTGAGGGCCAAACAAGGACCTCATGCCCACCCTGAATCACCGGGTTGCCTTCATATTTTTGGTAGGGTCCCTCGGGGCTCTTGGCGATGGCCAGCCCCATTTTTGTATGGGCGGGGGTGTTGTTCCATTGCCTCCCCTTGTAGTAGAGCCAAATCTCACCCTCTCGGACGATGAGAGAGGCGTCATCCACCCGCAGGCTATCGAACTCTTTCGGGTCCTCGCTCGGCGACAAGATCGGATTGTTCTCTAACTTCTCCCAGGGGCCATCAGGGGAGGAAGAAACCGCGATTCCAATGGCCGTCTTGGTGATGTTGTCACCCTCGTTGGAGAAGGGCTTGGGGACAGCGGTGTAAAAGAGCCAGTACTTCCCCTCGGCGATCAGAATGTTCGGGGTGAAAACGCTCTGTTCATCCCAGGACCCTTTGGGGCCTCGTTTCAACGCCTCGCCTTGCTCGGTCCATTGATGACCATCGTTCGAGGTGGCGAACCAGATGGTGGCGTCATACCCATGAGCCACCTTCCCTTTGCTGTACCAGACATAATCGAGGTCCCCCACGCGGATGACATCGCTTGGGTCGCGCCGCATGACTCCTTCTTCCGGCCCGATCCCGTCGGCGAGGCTGTAGCTGAAATGGATTTCGCTCCAAGCGGGGAGGCAGAGCATCAAAGACAAAACGATGAATGAGGTTGAAATGAGGTATGTGGATTTCCTCTTTTGAAGGGTCATTAGTTTTTCTCCAATTTGGTTGGAAGAACCGATGGTAGCGGCCAAAGGAGAGTGGCTCAAGTTGGGTTCACTGCTTCTGGATGTCCCCTGTCATTGGGACGAAGCGAACCAATTCGAGGTTCCTCGATGTGGTGGTCCCGTCCTCCATCTTGGCGATCAGCATCAACTGTTGGGTCGCGAAGGTTTCGCCCACTGGGATGCAGAGCCGCCCGCCCGGTTTGAGTTGCTCGACCAGGGCGGGGGGGATATACGGGGCGGCGCAGGTGACGATGATGGCGTCGTAAGGGGCATGCTCCTCCCACCCCTGGTAACCATCGCCCGCTTTCGATTGGATGACGGTGTACCCCTTTTCCTGGAATAAGTCCGCGGCTTCCTTCGCGAGTCTTTCGCTGATTTCGATTGTGAACACATGGGGGGTGAGTTCGGAGAGGACCGCGGCTTGATACCCGGACCCGGTCCCGATTTCCAAGACTTTTTCACCAGGTTCAAGGTCGAGAGCCTGAGTCATGACAGCGACGATATAGGGTTGGGAGATTGTCTGTCCGCCGCCGATGCCTAGAGGCCGGTCCTCATAAGCGCTCCCCCTTCGAAAAAGCGGGACGAACCAGTGACGCGGGACATTTCGCATGGCCTCCAGGACTCTCTGATCGTCGACCCCTCGATTTTCGATTTGGTTCTCGACCATGGACAAGCGCTCGTTGACCCTTTCCTCGGTTCGGGGGGGACTCCACGACGAGGGGGATGTTTCCTCTTTTTTGACTTCCGTGGATCTCTCCGATGTGGCTCGCTTGTCTGGCGATGATTCCCCGCTAACGCCAGCATCATTGGAGCAGGCCAACCAGGCGAGGGCGAAAAGGGTGAAAAAGGAAATCTGGAATGGATTTTTGAGGGTGTGTTTTAGATTCATCGGAATGGCCTCTGGTCCAAAATGAGATCACATTCAGCTGTCACCCCTATTTTAAAACTTTGTTCCGGATTCAGAAACCTTTTAGTCCGACTCGAGGTTGGATCGGAGCGAAAGATATTTGTCTAATCCCAAGAGTTCTTTCAGCTCGCCGAAACTCGAGGAAGCCAAAGCCAACTTGTCGACCCGGCCCTCGGTCATGAATTCATTGCAAAGTTCTTTCATAGCTCTCGCGCAGACCATCAGGGACTCGATCGGACAAACCACGATCTTATAACCCATCTGGTGAAGTTCCTCCACCGACAGAATGGGGGTCACCCCGCCGGAGAGCATATTGACAAAGAGGGTGTGGTCGACCTTCTTGGCGATGAGTTCGAGTTCCTCGATCGATTGAGGAGCCTCGATGAACGCGATGTCGGCTCCCGCGTCGCAGTAACGGTTGACTCGGTCGATCGCGTCCTCGACGCCATTCATCTGGCGAGCGTCGGTGCGGGCGAAGATGGTGAAATCCGAATCGGAGCGGGCATCGATAGCTGCCTTGAATTTCAGGACCATCTCCTCGGTTGGAATCACTTGCTTTTTCTTAAAATGACCGCAGCGTTTGGGCATGACCTGATCCTCCAGGAGAATACCCGCCGCTCCGGCGCCTTCGAACAGTTCGATGGTGTGTTGAACATTGTGGAGATCCCCATGACCCGTGTCGCCATCTGCGATGACTGGGATTCGGACGCGCGAGGCCATGCGACGAACCGCGTCCGCCATCTCCGCGGCGGATAGGAAGTTCAAGTCTGGAAGCCCAAGCTGCGAGGCGGTCGTCCCAAAACCGCCGATGAAGACCGATTCGAAACCCATCTGTTCAACGATGAGCGCGGTGAAGACATCGTGCGCGCCAAGACTTCGAATCGGACCGGGTTGCGCCAGGAGCTCGCGAAGTTGTTTAGGACCCTTGTTGTTCGTCATTGAATCCAACCTCCATTCCTGAATGGAAAATTATTTTAGGCAATCTTTTAAAATAGCGCAGCCACTCTTACCTACAAGACAGTATCGGAATACGAATATTGGAACAATTCTGTCTTGCCCAGGCGCCGACCTAGCCTATAATGAATCACATCACTTCTGAAAAACGTGCCACATCATTTGTGGTTGTGCCAGTCAAAGACATTTTCCTTCCGGAAAGGCGTAATTTATGAACCGCTTGAACTCAGCAGTAGTCCGTTTTTTCTTCCCACTTCTTCTTGCCTCCATCGGATTTATCCCCATTGAGTCCAATGCGGCAGGCGAACTTAGCGGGGTGGTTCGGAACGCGACGGGCGATCCGCTAATCGGCGCTTATGTTTATGCCCGAAATCCCATGACCTCGCAAACCTATGCCGACTACACGGATATGTCCGGCCTTTTCGAAATCATGAACATGACTGCTGGCGAATATCGTGTCCGTGCGGATTATGTTGGATACCAGGGGGCTTACCACGATGGAAGCACTTACGAAGAGGATGAACCGGCCACGGTCACGGTGAGTGACGGGACGACAACAAGCGGTGTTGACATCATGCTTCCCGATGGAGCGTCCATCTCCGGGAAGGTGACGGTGCAATCGAGTGGACTGCCGGTGACAAACCAGTACATTCCAATTGACTATCGAAACTCCCCCAATATCTGGTGGAGTCCCTACTCGTACACGGACCTCATGGGAAATTACCAAATCGGGGGCCTTCCCGACCGCGATGACTACATTATCGGAGTCGCAGCAACCGGTTATATCTCGGATTATTATCCCGGTGTCATCGATTACGATGACGCGGAACCTCTTGCAATAACAGGCGGGATGGACCTGACCGGCATCGATCTCGAATTGACCGAAGGGGGCGTCTTGCGAGTCGCCGCTTATTTGGAATCGGGATTGCCGGTGGTGCAAGTGGGGAACCCTCAGATCCTCAGCAATGTCTTTAACCGTATCGCCAAGGATGGCAGCGGGGGTCTCTGGTTCGCCACCGAGGAGGGGGTCATGTCGATCATCGGATCCGCCACCCGAGGGATTCATCCCTACAACAGTGACCTTCCCGGAGAAATCGTTCGAGATCTTTCGATCTCGCCAACCGACACCAAGTTTTACGCAACGGATAAGGGGGTGGGACGCCAGACTGCGATGGGGTCTGTCGAGGCGTTTACCACCGCGAACTCCAATCTTCCCTACAACGATTGCACCGCGATTCAAGCCGTTTCGGATTCTTCGGTTTTTATCGCCTCTCCCACTGGCGATTTCACGGTTTGGAATGGATCGACCACTTTCACAAACCACACCTATTCCGATCGGGGAGAGCCGTCCGCGAGCGATATCCAGTGCTTGGCCTACGACTCAACGGACGGAGAGATCCTCATTGGGACGGAATCCAACGGGATGACGATTTATAATATCGGGGGCGGCTCCTTTTCACGATTCACAACCGCGGATGGTCTCCCTCAAAATCAAGTGAACGCGATCGCGGTCACAGGTCCCGGGGTGGAATGGATTGGTACGAGTAACGGAATTTATGTCCGAGACCCGGGCGGGCCCGACACCACCTATCAAATGGCCGATGGACTTCCGGGTGACAATGTTCAAGACATCCACATTGTCAGCGCCACCCAGGTTTGGATCGCGACAACCAGCGGAATCGCCCACTACGATAACGGCTCCTTCACGACCTACACGACATCCAATTCCGGATTGGCCAGCAATAACTGCCGGTCGATCCTCGATTTCGATGGCGACATCTACATCGGATCGTCAAACGGCCTGGATATCCTCTCCAACGGAAGTTTCCAGCATTACAGTCGTCAGAACTGGTATGTAAGCGCCTCCTTGTACGATCCTTCAACGGACTATTTCGCTAGTGGAGGATCAAGCAATTCAATCGATTTCGATATTCAGGGACTCCCCACTGGCAATTACCGGGTTCAGATTTCCGCATCGGGTTATCCCTCCCAGTACTTCGACGGCGTCGCGAATCAGGAGGACGCGACCCTCATACCCGTTCAGCAAGGAATGGAAACAGCGGAGAGATATGCTTTCATCATCGAATCTTATGGAGGAATCGAGGGGACGGTCGAGGATTCGATGGGCAATCCCACAACATCCGGGACGGTTAGCTTCTATCAGCCAGGCGCGAACTCCCAGGTCGCTTCGGCCAATGTCTCAGGCGGCGTCTTTCAAACAACGAATTTAATTGAAGGCGGCTATTACGCGGTCTACACCCAATCCGGATTGCCCTCGGTCTTCTATCCAAACGCCTATGACATCGCCGATGCTCAAATTATTCAGGTGACATCGGGGCAAACAACCTCCGGGATCGGGATCGTCCTACCCGCGGCATCCGAAAATGGAACGATTTCCGGTCGGATTCTGGACTCGTCAGGAAATCCTTATCCCTTTGTCTCGATGAGCCTCACTGGAGTTTTTGGAACCAGCCAGAACGGATACACAACCGCCGATAAAGACGGCGCATACACTTTCACCAATGTCACTCCGGGCGTCCACCGGATTAGCGGTTCGCCTTTCGGACTTCCCCCTCTTTACTATTCTTCGAGTTTCGACCAACAGAATTTCGATCCGGTCGGCGTGGACTCGGGGGAGGATGTGGCCGGGATCGACCTTCAGGTTCCGACTTACACCGCGGGGTCGCTATTTGGAATCATTGTCGATGGAGGAGGAAACCCGGTGAGTGGGGCGGAGGTGGGGATTTACGGCGGCTTCAACTACCCCGCCCAAACAACCGGCTCCGACGGACTCTTCTCCTTCCAAAATCTCCCGCCCTTTCCGGGTTATTCGGTCTTCGGAAGAAAAACGAATCATATTCCAGTCGAAATGGCCAATCTCGCGCTCGCCAGTGGGGACAATATCGGTCCGGTCACTCTTACCCTCGACGAATACACACCCACCTCCCTCTCAGGTCAGGTGATGGACGCGAGCGGGAACCGGATTCTTGACGCCAATCTGTATTTTTATGACAACGATACCAATTATCAGGTCTCCGTTCGGACAGATTGGGAAGGGCGGTACATGGTCGCCGACTTCCCGCCAGGATCTGGGTCGGTCAATTGTTACGCCTCCGGATTCAGCAGCTATAACAGTGCGTTCAATCTGTCGCCGGGCTCCAATACGAAAGATATCGTTTTGGTTCAAGACACGAGCCGCGGAAACCTTTGGGGGACGGTTAGGGATTCTAACGGGACGCCTCAGCCAGGGATCAATGTCCGAGCATCCAGCGGCCAAAGTTATTTCTACCGGACGAACAAGTTCGGAAAGTTCCTGATCGGCGGAGTGAACGCGGGGACATACACGATCGATTTACCGGACTACGCTGATGACTCGACATCTCTTGAGAACGTGACTATCGCGGCGGGCGAAACCATCGGAGATCTGGACTTCACCATCGATAAATCCCTCGGATTTGTTTCTGGGACGGTCACGGATTCGAATGGCGATCCGGTCCCCGGTCCTTTTGTCAGCGGAAACGGAGTCAATTACGACTATCGGTACGAAGATGGATATGGCCAATACGGTCTCTGTGGAATCGAAACGCCCCAGACCTTCAAGGTCAGCGTCTCGGAGTCCGGTTATGTCAATCAATATTACAACAACAAACCGAGTGAGGAGGAGGCGGACTCGGTCACGGTGGCGACCTCGGGCGAGGTTCCGAATATCGACTTCGTTTTGGAGCGAGGCGAATCGATCTCGGGTCGTGTGACGGATTTCCATGGACGGCCCCTTCAAAATGGATCGGTCGCCGTGTCAAAGACAGACGGAACCTCCTCGAAGTACCCAAACTTGGATGTGCTTGGAAACTACTCGGCTCAAGGCTTAACCCCGGGCGAGTACACAGCCCAGTATTCGTCGGGCAATTACTATCAAGAGTTTTATAACAACCGACGCACTTCCTCCGAGGCGGACACGATCCAGGTTGTTGCGAACACACCGGTGACCGGCGTCGACTTTCAAGTCGGCTTGGGCGGCACAGTGTCTGGAGTCATCACGGACGCTTCGGGGACGCCTTACACCTCGGGTTCCGTTTACGCCTATCCGACCTCCGATCCACAGACCTCCCTTCGCAACTCGAGTTTGAACGCCACAGGCGAGTATCGGATCGACAGGCTTCCTCCAGGCGACTATTTCATCCAAGCGCAAATCAGCGGGCGACCTCGCGTGTTCTACGATTCCGCTTATTCGACTCAGTCGGCGATGAGCGTGGGGGTGACAGAGAACAATGACACCACCGGGATCGATATTACGGTCCCATCCTCAGCCGAGGCCGGCACGATTTCGGGTCGAACCACTGACGAGAATGGAGACCCGCTCACCCTACAGGTGCGCGCAACGGGGGTGGACGGGTATTCGGGGAATTATTACGCGACCCCCGATTCAAATGGCGATTACACGATAACGGGAGTGCCCCCCGGGGCCTATGTGGTTTCGCTGACGCAATCCAACACCCCCCAATTTTACTATGGCGGAACCTACAATCAGGCGACGGCGACCCGAGTTGAGATTACTCCCGGTGAAATGACGACCGGCATCGATATCCAAACGCTGGACCGCATGTTCGGAACCATCTCGGGAACGGTTCGAGACACGATGAGCAATCCCCTCGGAGGAGTCGATATCGAATTGTCCGGGGAGGGAGTCTACCTGTCGACCACATCCGGGAGCGATGGCTCGTACACCTTTTCGGCCGTGTTCCCCCAGGGGGGGTACCAAATGTCCGCCACGCTTCCGGGATACTTTCCGAAAGAGGTCCTGAATATTTCAGTCGCCCCGAATGGAACCGTCACTCAAGACATCACGCTCCAAGGGTTTACCCCCGGGTCCTTGATCGGAAAGGTTTACGATCAAGACGGTTATCCTGTCAGCAGCGTGTCGATTTACGTTGATGGAATCGATGTCAATTATGACCTCTCGTCCACCTCGGACTCTTTTGGAGATTACCGTTTCGATTTACTTCCAACCGGGACGTTTCAATTGGATCTTTCCAAGTCGGGATACCAGTACACGACGATTTCTCCGGTCTCCGTGGCCGCTGGGAACACGACTGTGCGCGATGTGACTATGGAGGAACCCGCGGGTTCCGGGTCAATCTCCGGAACGGTGTTCGACGCGAGCGGCAATCCAACGGCGGGAGTTCGTGTTCAAGTGAGCAGCCCGACCTATCGCCAAGTCACGACTCGTCTTGATGGGACCTACCGACTAAACGGTCTCAACCCGGGAACCTACTCGGTCATGCTGCCCAACGAGGAGGGCGATCCGACACAAGGCAACATTCAGGTGATGGCCGACCAGAACACTCCAAATGTGAATTTCAATTTGGATTTCACCTACGGAACGATATCGGGAACAATTCGCAATCGAATGGCGCAACCCCTGCCAGGCGCCAATGTTCGAGCCGACGCTGTCGGTCATAGTTTCTATCCGGATTCGGTCACCTCGGGTTCGAGCGGCCTCTATATTATGACCCGAGTCAATAACGGTGGTGGGAAGGATTACCGCGTTTACGCCAATCGGGACGGATTTGTCGAAACGTTCTTTGCGGACAGTCTCACTTCCAGCGGCGCGACAACTGTGACGATTCCCGACGGGGGTTCGGTTGAAGACATCGACATCGTTCTCGGCCCCGGGGCAATTGTCAGCGGAAGCGTTGTTGACGGCGACACCTCCCTCCCCATCTCTTCAGGAAGCGTGGTTTTCAATCGCGGGGATCTCTCCGAATACATTTCGATTAATAACGGGTCTTATCGAACCAATATTCTCCCGCCCGGCGAATTTCGGGTTTCGACTTCGATTTCAGGATATTCCACCGAGTATTACGACAACGTCGGTTATCAAAGCGACGCCACGGTCCTGACGATCGCGGAGGGGGAAACGATTGATGGGATCGATTTCACTCCGAGCCGCTCGGCCTCGATTAGCGGCATGGTGGTTGACGAATCGGGCACGGCTTATACCTCCGGATCGGTTCGAGCTTACGAAATCTCACGGAGTCCAAGCGAATACACCTCCGCGAACCTTTCAGGGGGCGAGTACACGCTGTCCAATCTGGTCGCGGGACAGTATTACGTTTTCGTTCTGATTTCCGGAAAGCCTTCCGTCTTTTACCCCAGCGCATTCAGCGCGGGCGACGCCCAAACAGTCAGTGTTTCGGGAGGCCAAGCCCGGACGGGAATCGATATCACGGTTCCCTCCTCGATCGAGAACGGCTCGATTTCGGGGACCGTGCTAAGCCGGTTCGGGACTGTCGACAGTTCCATTCGAGTTCGGGTCATTGGAGTTGACGGAACAAGTTACAACAACACCTCCAACCTGGACGAGAACGGAAACTATCTCGCCGAGAATCTCCTTCCCGGGACTTATATTGTTGGTCTCGTCGACGGGAGCTACCCGGTTTACTACTACGGCGGGGTTTACAGCATGGACTCGGCGACTCGGGTGACGGTCGCTCCGGGTCAGGATCGAACCGGAATCGACATCATGGCGACCGAGTTCCCACAGGCGACGCTAACGGGAATTGTCCAGACTCAAGGTGGAACTCCAATCCCGGGGGCGGAAGTCCGACTCGAAATGGGATCCATCACTTACAATACGACCTCTGGATCCGATGGATCGTATGTGTTCAAAAACATCCTGCCCGGAGCGGATTATGAGATTCGAGCTGGAGCGAGGGGTTATTACGATTCCCCCCTCGAGCCGATCGTCCTCATCGAAAATCAGACCAGCAATTACAATCTCACCCTGGATCCTTACGAGATGACGTCAGTGATGGGGCATGTGGAAAACGCCTCGGGGTATCCACTGAATAACGCCAACCTGAACCTTTACGGCGACAATCTTTCGAGTTCGCGGTACCTCAACACCGACGATTTCGGGAACTACCTCTTCGATAACCTCCCGCCTGGAAATTATTCGATCGGAGTTTCCAGCAGCGGCTACACCAGTCAAAATGTCGGTGGAATCGGTACCACGCCCGGGTCTCCCACCATCCGGAATTTCGTCCTCGAATATGATCCGAATTATGGCGTAGTCGAGGGAACGGTGACCGATTCTGAGGGTAATCCAGCGTATGGCATCCTGGTTCGGAGCAGCAATTCTCGATCCACGACCACCCAATTGGACGGGACCTATCAATTGACCAATCTATCGGCGGGAACCTATTCGATTTCCCTGCCCAACGAGAACGATTCCGGCAATCCGATGATGGAAAACGTGATAGTGGTGGCCGATGAGACAACATCGGGAATCGATTTCACCCTAACAGTGGCTTATGGAACCATCTCGGGAACGGTCATGGATACGGTTGGGACGCCGATTTCCGACGCGAATGTCGATCCAGATCCGATTGATCACGATTTCTACCCTTCGAATGTCTATTCCGGCTTCGACGGAAACTTCATCATCGGCCGCCTCCGAACCGATGGCGGGCGGGATTATCGCTTCGCCGCCTCGAAGGATGGATATGTGAAGACTTATTATGAGGACGCCATCGATCAGAATTTGGCGACAGTCATCCACTTGAATCAGGGAGACTCCTTCTCACCCGCCCCCATCCAGCTGCAAACCGCCGCCCGAATCTCCGGCAAAGTGAGCGAGGAGGGCACAGGTCGACTGATCAATACCGGCGGAGTTCGAGCTCAATTGCCCGACGGTTCCCAGAGTTTTTACGCCTCGCTCAACAACACGGGCGATTACCTCTTCGATGAACTCCCGGGCGGAGATTATCAGGTCTACACATCGATCTCCAATTACGTGACCGAGTACTATCAAGAGAGCGCCAATCGGGACGACGCGGACATCCTAACTGTCGCATCTGGGGATATCGTTGAAGGAATCGATCTGACTCCGGCTCGCGCGGGGGGCATTTCCGGAACTGTCCTGGACGCCTCCGGCAACGCGATCGCCTCGGGCACTGTCTACACCTACCCGGTGGGTGGGACCACCAGCGACCAGTCGTCGAGGAGCATTGGAAGTTCCGGAGAATTCGCATTCACCAACGTGGCCCCGGGACAGCATTATGTTTATGCGGTCGTGTCGGGCAAACCCTCGGTCTTTTTCGGAAACACCTTTTTCCAGGATGAAGCGACCCCAGTGACGGTGTCCGGTGGCCTGACCGCCACTGGAACCAATATCACGGTTCCCAATGAGTTCCAAAACGGTTCCATTTCGGGGAGTGTCACCAACCTGTTCGGCGAGCCCTATCCGAATCTGAACATGACGATCTCGGGCGTCGACGGAACGAGCAACAATGTGAACCCCCGCACCGATTCGGAAGGGAACTACAGCGGGACGAGTCTCCTACCCGGGTTATACACCGTGGCAATCCGCGAATCGGGACGACCCAACTACTATTATGGGAAGACCTACGACCAGGACATGGCGACTCGTGTGAAGGTCGAAGAGGGGATGGAAACACCCAATATCGATATCATGGCCCCTCAACGCAATGACGGGTCGGTCCGTGGTCTGGTTAAGAACCTCTCGGGCCAACTCCTGAATGGGGTCCAGGTTCAACTCCAAGGCAATTCGGTCTACCAAAGCGACACAACCGGACCCGACGGATTGTTCCTATTTCCTTTTGTGCCGGGGGGAGATTACGAGCTGACAGCCACGGCTCCCGGATACCTCTCGGCGGAAGCGGATGTGACGGTTCAATCCGGAAGGCTCAACGCGGGAACAATCATCACGATGGAAGCGTTCACCGGAGGGGCGATCGCCGGCATGGTGACCGATGTCTCCGGTAACCCCCTCGAGGATGCGAATGTGAATATCTCGCACAGCCAATATGGGTATCTCGGAAACGCTCAGACCACTCGCTATGGAGACTACTATTACGACAACCTCCCTCCAGGAACCTATTCGCTCAGCTCGAGTTCGAGTGGATACGACTCGGAGAACCGAAGTAACGTGTCGATTCCCGAAGGCGGCATGGCGAACGAGGATTTCGCCCTGGCCGCGAGATCGAATGTGGGTCGTGTTTCGGGGACGGTGATCGGCGCGAATGGCCGCGGAGTTTACCGGATCCAAGTGCGAAGCGAGGGACCCTCCAGTCGGACAACGTACACTTACCCCGACGGGACCTATATTCTGTCCAACCTGAGCGCGGGAACCTATCGAATCTACCTTCAGAACGAGACCGGTCCGACGATCGAGAATCTGAATGTCCAAGTGACCAATGGCGAGACGACCGGAGGCGTCGATTTCGCACTCGACCAGTCCTACGGCGCCGTGAGCGGAACGGTATTCGAGAAAGGCGCCGTCAATCCGGTTCGGAAAGGCAGCGTCCGGGGAGATGTTTTCGAGACCGGCGGATACATCGACGAAGCGGATATTGGGAGCCAAGGGAACTACATCATTGGCCGTGTTCCGATAGACGCCACGGGCGGAGTGCGCGCGCGAGCGACCGCCGATGGGTATGCGTCGGTTTATTGGATGGACAGTCCGATATTGGAGACCGCCAACGCGGTGACACTCGACGCCTCCGGAGACGCGGGGGGGATCGATTTCGGCCTTGATTTCGAGGCATCCCTTTTTGGCCGAATCACCGATTTCTTCGGGACGCCAATCAAGAACTCGAATGCAAACGCCACTCTCCTCGAAGCATCGGGCGGGATCTCTTTTTCGGATTCGGTCAACGCCAACGGTTGGTACGAAATCCCACAACTTCCGGGGGGCGATTACCGACTCCGCTTCAGCGCCTCTTATTTCACGACTCAATACTATAACGGGGTCCCCGATCTTGCCTCCGCCGAATTGATTACGCTGCCGATCGGCGGGTCTGAGCAATTCGACGCGGTCCTCAATCCGAACACCGCCATTGGAGGGATAGTGACCGATGCTTCAGGGAACCCGGTCACCAACGCCTTTGTCGATCTTTATCGGGTGGGCGACCTGAACCCCTCGCGTCTCTATGTGAACGGGAACGGTCAGTACTCGTTCCAAGGGATCGCACCCGGCGATTACCGGTTACGAGCCTATTCGCCGGATTACGCGCCTCGGTGGTGGTTGGGGCAGACCTCCGCGACCTCGGCCACCATTCTCACGCTCGAATCGAATGAAATCCGGGGCGGCATCGATTTCGTTTTCTCTTCAAGATCCTCGAATGTGTACGACCTGATCGCGGATGGAACGATCGATGCTTTCGACCTGATCGAATTGCTGGGATTGGGAACGGATTCCGCGAGCACCTTTTTCGATTTCTCGCAGTACTGGATGAGCACGACTTCAAAGTCTTTCCGGGTTGAGAATGAATGAGGATTGCCGAGCCAGTGGGGCGATAAGCGACTTCTCTCGGCGGAAACCTTTGGATGAGACGGCCACCCCCGTGGTTATCATCTATGGGGAGAGGTCCTCGGAGGTGATGAAGGAGAGCGAGGAAGGATAATTGTTTTCACTTGTCCCTTGATGGAGGCGAATCGATTTGAGTTCGAATTCAGCCGGTTCGGGGATCGAGATATCCTGGACATAGGCCAAGCCTCGATCATTGCCGGCTTGGTCGAATTTGATTTGCACCGCAGCGACCTCGAGTTCGGAAAAGGTGAAACGGACCTCCCTGCCGTCTTCAAGGATTTCTCTCCGCAAGGTCATCGGAGATCGAAAATTCGGTTGATTGTCCTGTCGTAACTGAAGATAGGGGGGAGCGATGTCAATCCGTTCGTTCGGGAGCTGGCAGATCACACGGTCGATCCTTCTCGGTGCGGCAAATTCGAGTTGGGTCCAGCAAGGAACGCCGGCGGCCCAGTATTTGGGGATCGTGGTCGCCTCGTTGGTGGTGGGGCGTTCCTTGTCCAAGAGGTACGGGATCGTTTCGTGCCCATTCGGGAAAAAGGAAGCGGAGACCTCGATCTCGTTGTCCGGGAAGAATTCGAGTTTCGCGTAATCGACTAAACCATAGTGTCTGAAGGTCTCCTCGATGTATTCGCCCTCATCCCTGTCGTAATGGTCCGGGTACTCCCTCGGCGACGCCTCCCAAATATGGAGCCGAACCTCTCCAGCCGAATTTGGAGTCCAACCGACATAGCAACGATTCGCTCCGACACCCGCTGAGTAAGTGGGAGGGGCGATGGGTTCATTGTTGGCATCGCGGAGTTCCATTCCGATTTTCCCTTTGGTCACATCCAGCAAGATTTCGAAGAGATGAGGAACGCCCGGCGTTTGGACAGTGGCGGTGACAGAG
The DNA here is from genome assembly GCA_020632575.1 of Candidatus Omnitrophota bacterium. Classification (GTDB taxonomy): domain Bacteria; phylum Hinthialibacterota; class Hinthialibacteria; order OLB16; family OLB16; genus JACKFH01. The sequence continues at coordinate 50,715 of JACKFH010000014.1, forward strand.
GGAACTTCACGGTGAATACCCACCTCCAGAAGGCTCGATTCGGTCCAACTCTCGATCGGTTCGTTCTCGTCGATTCGTGCGAGGTAATCCGACTTCCAATTGGCGGCATCCTTCCCGGCGTAAGCAAGGAAAGCGGCGGTTCCGATCGCGGTTGTCAGGACTCCCGCCGCGATGAATCCAAGAATCCAAAGTTCTGTCCGAAGACCGTTCTCCCACCCGGAGGAATCGGGCAATTCCTGATTGGAGACGCCGATCAGGCGAAGCGACGAGAGAAAGAAAGCGGCGAAAGGGAGCAGCAGCAAAGAGCCAGCGACATAATAGGCTGCGTGGGTGGCGAGGAGAGGCACGACGCATAGTGAGAAATAGAGATACCCCATAAACAGAAGGAAGGCGTCCCATTTCTTCCAGATGAACGAAAGAACGATGCCGGCCCACCCCATGAGGAAGATCGTCCAAGCGACCGTTTTCGCGGTTTGATCGCGAAGGCCGAATCCGACGAAGAACCAATCCTGATAGCCCACGAGAACTTTGTGGGTGCGCATCCAGAGAGTCTTCAAATAGTAGCCAGGATTCTCATCGATCCGAGCAAGGGCGCGGTGTTTGATCACCGCCATGTAGTCATCGGTGCTGGTGTACATGTCGATTCCGGGGCTGACTCGACCGGCCTCCTCGTTGCCCTCGGTGTCGAGTCCGGTGAGGCCATAAGGGTTGGGAAATTCGCCGAGTCCCACATAAAGAGCGTGCCAGACCTGGTGCGAGGGATTCCCCATCGCCACCTTTAGACTGAGGTTTCCGACCATCACGACCGCGAGGAAGAGAAGACCGAGAAGGAGACCTCGCCGCTTGCCATATTTGACGAACAGGAAGAAACCGATCAGGAAGGCGAAGGGTCCGAAAACCGATCGGACGGTGTTGGCAAAGAGAAAGAAGAGTCCGACTAGGAGGACAATGACGGTTTGCGCGATCCAATGACGGGGCAACAGGAGAATCCAGCTGATAATGAGAAGCGCGAATTGCACGACCAGAACATGGTTGTTCGAGTGCGCGATCTGGATGGGGACGGGGAGGTAGAGGGCATACAGGATCCCCGCGATTATGCCGGTCGTTCGGTTAAAGACTCGGGAGAGCGCGAGGATCAAAAACAGGAGAGCGAGAAGATCGAGATAAACGGTGGCGGTCTGTAGAGATGAAAGAGTGGTCTCGCCGGTGAGACTCCAGACCGACGCGATGTAGATGGCGAATCCGGTGTCGTCCGCGTTGTAACCTCCGGTCTCGGAACCGAACAGACCCGAGAACCCTTGTCCCTTGAGAATCTTCCTCGCATCGACCATCGCGGTCTGGGTCCGGGACGAGGCCTCGAGAAGTCCTTTGTTGTCCTCATAGATGGCGAGGATGTGAAATCTGACCCATGCGGCGAGAGCGAGGGCAAGGAGAACGCCGATAGCATAGAGAATATGGCCGACGAGAGATGACTTGGTTTGATTCATTTCGATATTGGTTTTGCCGATTCGAATTCAGCCACTTTGGATCGATCCGCTTTCGATCCACCACATCGGGCGGGCGGCTATCGACCCAACGATACTACCGCGAAGCGGACTTCCCATGATCGATCACCACTTGGAGGACCGTTTGCCCCACTTCTTTGACCGCCTGAGGGTCGCACTTATCGAGCGTGTCTTTCAGGGTGTCGAGATAAGGGTAGTCGTAATCGATCATCAGGGCGGCGGGGACTCCGGCGTTTTGGAAGGCGGTGTGGTCATCCCAGATGGAGTAATTGGCGGGGAGACGGAGGCTAGGGAGATCGAGTTTCTCGATCGCGTTTTGGATTTTCGCGGACCACCGGGGGGCCCGAGCGATGGAACTCTGATCGAGGCCGACTTGGGCGTTCTTCCCGCCGACGACATCGATGACCAGGACCGCGCCATACTGAGAGAGAGTCCCTTCCTTGACCCGGTCGAAGACAAATTTTCTGGAGCCGAGGAAATAACCCTTGGGGATGAACTCTTTGGGGAGCGGTTCCTCGGCATCGAACATGACGATGTCCACTGGGATGTTCGCGTTCTTTTCGCTGAGAACGGACGCGAGCTCGAGAAGAATCGCGGTTCCCGAGCCCCCATCGCAGGCGCCGATCACTCCCCGCACACGGTGGAGGGATTCATCCTCCTCGCGATCGGGCCAGGGGCGGGTGTCGAAATGAGTGCCGAGGAGGAGCCGGTTCTCCTTGACCTCGGGAGCGAACTGGAACCAGATGTTTTCGATCTTGACCGGCTCGGTCCCCTCGACCTCCATGGTTCCGTGGCTCTCTCGCAGTTGCCCCTGACAGTTTTGGAAAACGGAGCGCATGTAGTTTTTGGCTTGCTCGTTCCCTGGACTGCCTGTGTACCGCTCGCCGAAGGAGACGAGTTGCTCCAGATGGAACCAGGCTTGTCGCCCCTCGAAATCTGTCGCATTTACTAATGGATCCTGAGCCCAAATTTGGGTGGGTAGGATTGCCATTAGAATGAGCCCAAGCGCCTTACTCCCCATGTCGCAAAACCCCTCGGAATGCGTAGGTGTCGATCGGGTTGAACCGGTCGGTGAGGATTGGGCCTTTGGGAAAGTCCGCGGACTCCTCGGACGGAATCAGGTCTTCGGCGATTCCCAAGAGATCTTTGCGTCCCTCAGCATGAGAGGCGTCGAACTGGGCGGCACGGTCGAGCAGGGTTTCGATCGAGGGCGCCTCTTCGGCTTTGACCCCCACAAAGATCACATTACGGGTGAGTTCCGTTCCGATCCCAATCCCATAACCCTGAGCGTAGACATAGACATGCGGAAAGACTTTGGAAATGGTCGGATGGAGGGATTGGTAAACCTGGGCGAGCGGCCCCTCCAGGGCGCTGTTGGTGTTCATGATGAAGACCCCGCCGGGGTTGAGCTTTTCGGATATCTCCTGGAAGTACTCTTGAGTGGCGAGGTGGAATGGAATTTGTCCTCCGATGGTGAAAGCATCGAGGATGACCACATCCCATTTTTGGTCGCTACGACGAACGAACTGTCTGCCATCGACCGCGTGGAGGTGGGTGACCTCATCCTCCTCAAGGTGGAAGTAGTCTGTGCAGACCTCAAGGACAACCGGGTCGATATCGACCACGTCGATGCGCTCGAGAGACGGATAGAATCTTTTGAACTCACGCGGGCCGATGCCTCCGCCGGCGCCGATGAAGGCGACCGATTTCATATCCGGGTTCAACAGCGAGGCGAGATGGAAAGTGTCGGTGTAACGGCAAGTGGACCAGTAGGGCGGTTTGAGATCGATGGAACTTTCGACGAAGTTATCGAACCTGAGCTGGCGGTCCCTGAAGGTGTCTACCACAGAAACGTTATGATAAGGGGTTTCGGCGAAGTAAGCGACTCGTTTGGGCCCGGTGGCGGCCATGGTTTGATGCAAACCAAGGGTGATGGCTCCCGATATGGCAATGAGAAAAATGAGTGGTGTGACCGCCTGGGCTCCGGAGGTGAGCACCTTGGTTTGGATGGCGCACACAAAGAGAGACGCCGCGAGCAGAATCGCGATGCCGGCCACACCCAACAACGGAATCAGGAAGAAGGAGGTGACAAGCGTCCCGACAATACTACCCATGGCCGAAATGGCATAAATTCGCCCGGCGGTCGTCCCGACCTTGCTGATTTCCGCGACACAAGCATGCACGGCGATTGGGGAGACCATGGCGATCAACAGGCTGGCGGGAGCGAAAAGCAGCAGCGACGCTCCCAAAGTCCCCATTCGCGCTCCAAGCGGTTCGAAGGTTCTGCATACCGTCGCCTGGATCGCGGGGGCTAAAAGGATAAAGGCGCCGGCGCCAATCAGGATCAATGGAAGCGAGGTGGAGGCGAGGTATCTTTCGGTGATCTTCCCGCCCAAGGCGTAACCGATGGTCATCGATCCGAGGAAGAGGGAGATGACCGCGCCCCAGACATAGATTGAGTTCCCAAAAGAGGGAGCCAGGAATCGTGTGGCGATGATTTCAAACGACATCAGCGAAGCGCCGCAGATGAAGACGGTTATTTGGAGAGAAAGGTCGGACAGGGACCGGAGCGATTCCTCGGGTTCGGCCTTTTGTGTGGTGTTCTTCTTCGACAATTCTTTACCTCGTAGGGGGTTTCCGGAAGAAGAGTAGGCGGGATTCGGGAAAGGTCAACGGGTCCGGCTGCCGGTGAAATCGACCAATCGATGCAGGATTTCCAAGGAATCGTCATCCCGACAGTCTTTGAGGAGACGATCCAGTTGTTCGTGACAGATCTTTTGAAGTTCGAGGATTCGCTCCCGGACTTGGTCGAGGATTCCCTCTTCGCGCAGACGATCCGCAATCTCCTCGGGACCTCCCGCCTCGCTCAGGAAATTCTTCAGTGCCTCGGGCCCACCGATCCGCTCACGGAACAAAATGAGGGGCAGTGTGTACTTGCCATCGGCGGCGTCGCTGCCGGTCTGTTTGCCGAGAGTTTCCGGGTCGGAGGTGAAATCGAGGAGGTCATCGGCCATTTGGAAAACAAGGCCCAGCGTGTTCCCGAACCGATACCAATCCTCCGCCAGGTCCTCGCGACCGCACAGGACCGCGGTGGATTCGCTGCAACAGCCGATGAGAGCCGCAGTCTTCATTTCGATCAATCGAAAATAGGCCTCCTCTGGAATCGAGTGACGGCCAATCCACTGCAGCTGTTCCACCTCTCCTCGGCACATGGCCGATGTCGCGCGGCATGTGGCCGAGACAATCCGCATAATTTCGCATTCGGACAACATTTCGAAGGCGCGGGCATAGAGGTGATCGCCCATTAACACCGCGGGGGCGTTGTCGAAAAGGGTCGGCATCGAGGGCTTGCCCCGACGGAGGTCGGCGTTGTCGATCACATCGTCATGGAGAAGCGTGGCCAGGTGAATGAGTTCGAGAGCGGAGGCGAGAGTCACCGTCTTCGGATTTTCCGCCGCGAGGGTGCGCGCGATAACGAGAATCAGGGTGGCGCGGTAGAGTTTCCCGCCTCGGGACACCAAGTGTTCCGCCATGCGCAAGGGAGTCGATTTTGAGGCAGAATCCTCTCCGGATTCGAGCAGCCTAAGGAGCCAGTCCGGATGGTCCCATTCCTTCCAGTCCGCCTGACCGCCGGTGGAAATCAGGAGTTCGCCGAAACCCTCCTGTCGGAAAATCCGCTCCGCAATCATCTCTCTCACCTGTGAGAGATCGGATTGGTAAGGCTCCAGAAGGTCGGACAACCCCCGATTGGGCGCGGTTTTTCTCGGATCGATGGACGGTGAAACGGTCGAGAGCGAATTCATTCAAACACCTGTTTTCCGGGCGTTGCGAAGCGGGGCGACGAGCGAGTGTCACCCGCGCCAATCAACACCCGGATTTTGATTGATTCTAGAATCGCGACCCACTATGTCAAGCAAGAAGGAGGCCGGGGTGTGGAAATGGAAGCCATCCAGGGACCGAGGGAGGGTTCCGGAAGGGCCCTTTTAGCGATTTCCCCGGAGGGATCGAAGCATGGAAATGAGTTCTTCCGACGTGGCGCTGGTCTCTTCGATTTGCATCCAGATCGGTGAGAGGGAAAACAGGAATTCGGCAATTGGCGGCGGAGTTTCCTCCTCGGTTGGCGTTGGCGTATTGGTTGGAGTGAAGGTGAAAGTCGGGGGCCTTTCAGTCGGCGTTTTGGTTGGGGTGAAGGTCGGGACCATGAAGGGGGTTCGAGTGGCCGTGATCGAATTTGTCGTTTCGCGCACGGACACCGAAATGTCATCGACTCCCCAACTTTCGTTCGAGATGTCCTGAAGACCCGAAGCGAAGAGTTGGAAATTAAGGTTGCCGCTGTGTTGGAAAGTAAAAACCAATCGATAGACCGAGTCCTGATAGATGTTTTCGATCGAGTTAAAATATCCGAGGGTGTCATTTTCGACCGCTCCGGTTCGGGGGTTGTTTTGGATGAGGTCGGAAGGGTTGTAAGTGTTGGGGTATGACTGCCCGTATTCAGGGTACAACATTGGCCGTTGAGCGTTCCGGAAAGTGGTGTAAAGAAGGACATTTCCGCCGTCATACCCGACCTGAAAAACGTCCGGTCCGCGCTCATCCAAATCGAAATTGCCATCCCAACTTCGGATGAGGAAGAGATCGAATCGAACGGTGACTCGGTCATGTTCGGGAAGATTGGACAACGCCAAACTGACTCCGCCATTGCTGAGTTCTCCCAAGAAGGTGTCCGGAGGATGAATTCCCGACCCGGGAGACGTGGTGGTGGTCTGGGTGTTCAGGGAGACCGAGACGCCTGGCGCGATGGTCTCCCCGTTCGCCTCAAAGGTGTTCGAATACACCTGAGTGTTCGACAAAGCGGGCTGGGGATTGAGGATCGACAATCCAACGGTGACCAGCCAAGTAAAGTATGGAACCGAAAATCCACACGAAAGATCCATCACGCGGTGTATTGCTTTTCGTTCTCGGCTGGGATTTCTGTCCATGAGGCTCCCTCTCCAATTCTGAACAGTTATCTTTCAACGAAATGTAACATAGAAATAATTAAGACTCAATACCACATTTCTTAAAATCCCGGATAGGCTCGCCTTCCAAGTTGTTGGAGAGTTCGTTTGATGGCATGGGATCTCGGATAAGTGACCGAAATCGTTTAGGATAAGTGTCAGCGGGATAGAGAGGAGAACGAACTCGCGATGCCGATTTATGAGTACGAACCGGATGGAGAGAGTGTCTGCCCCTTTTGCTGCCGGGGATTTGAACTCATCCAGAAAATCTCCGATCCGCCATTAGCCGAATGCCCGGAATGTGGTGAGGCGTGCAAGCGAATGTTCTCGGCGTTCGCGGTCAATGAGAGCGAGCGCAGTCTCTTGAGCAACAAGAATGTCGAAGCCCAAGGCTTCACAAAATACGAAAAGAAGGGTGACGGTTACTACGAGCGTACGGCGGGCAAACAGGGCCCCGACAAGCTCATGGCCGGAGACTGATGGGTCAATGTCCTCCTCGGTCGAACACAAAGAGAAAGCCGCTCAAATCGGAGCGGTGGCCATTGCCCTGGTGACAGTCAGCGACACTCGGACGTCCGAAACCGACAAGAACGGCGAATACCTCCGCGGCCAACTGGAAGAATTGGGACATCGGCTTGTCGAGTATCGGATTATCCCCGATGAAAAGTCCGAAATAGAAAAGGCCTTGACCGACTTAATCGGAGAAAACTGCGATATACTGATTTTTAATGGTGGAACCGGGATCGGGCCGAGAGATGTCACCATTGACATCGTGGAGAAGAAATTCGAAAAACACCTGCCCGGATTCGGCGAGATTTTTCGGATGCTGAGTTACGAGCAGATCGGCTCCGCCGCGATTCTTTCGCGGGCGGCCGCGGGATATTTGGGATCCACCGCGGTGTTTTGCCTCCCCGGATCCAGCAAAGCGGTTCAATTGGGTTGGGAGAAACTGATCGCTCCGGAATTGAGGCACCTTGCCTGGGAGCAAAAACGTTCAAATCGGTTACCCTGATCCGGCTGTTCCGTTCGAAGACTCATAACCTGAAAGGAATCAAGATACATGATCGAACCTGTCGTCCTACCCGACGTCCAACAATCCGAGGACCTTCGAGGCATTGAACTTTGGAAGGTTGGCGTTAAGAAATTTGAGATCCCCATCCAACTGACCCAAAAGGATGGAAACAAACAGACGGTGCACGCCTTCGCCACCATGAGTGTGGGGCTTTCCAAAAGTCGGAAGGGTGTGCACATGTCCCGGTTTGTCCTTCAGCTCTCCGAGTGGAGTCGTTCGAGGGTTTTTGAACTCGACCTGCGACCCTTTTTGCAGGAGGCGATGGAGCGATTGGACGCTCAGTCGGCCCACGTTGAACTCGATTTCCGCTACTTCATTGAAAAGAAAGCCCCCGTGACTGGGTTAAGCGCACCCATGGCCTACGGGTGCAAATTCGACGCCTCGATCACGGGAAACGGGATCGAGGAAGATTACCGTTTCGTCCTTTCGGTGGCGGTCCCGATCGGCAATCTGTGCCCCTGCAGCAAAGAGATATCGGATTACGGGGCTCATAATCAGCGCGCCTTCATCCGTGCACAGGCCTTATTGGATTCGACCCCCAACGCCCCCGTGGTTTGGATCGAGGATTTGGTGTCGGGACTTGAGGAAGCGGCATCTTGCCCGGTTTATCCCTTTCTGAAACGACCGGATGAAAAACATGTGACCGAAACCCAATACGAGAACCCGAAGTTTGTGGAGGATGTGATCCGGGATGCCACACTGGTGCTTAGGGATTTCCCTGGGATCCGGGGTTTCTCGCTCGAGGTCGAGGCCTTCGAGAGCATCCACGACCACAACGCCTGGGCGGCTCATCGCGAAAATTTCCATGGGTGAACCAAACCCTCTAACAGGAACTGGATTTCCGCTTATCAGGTTATGGACATTTGTAAAAAATCCTCTTGAGATCCATCCGGATTCAGGTTATATTAATCGTCAGAGGGGCGGAAACCGATTGGAGCCCCCGTTATAATTGGATTGTGTCTAACCCTGAGAGAGGCTGAATCTCCATGAGAATTGCTTTTGTACTCGATAACATCATCCTTGGACAGGAACCGCTGGGCGTCACCACCATGGGCGCTCTGCTCAAGCAACACGGGCATCAGGTGGATTACTTCGATTTTCCCCCGCAGGAATCGAAATGGAACATCGATGATGTGGTGGCCTTCCAACCCGACATCGTTGGATACTCCATCTCTTCGGGGCTTCACAATCGTTATTTAAGATTCAATCGTCTCCTCAAGGAGCAGTTGCCCAACCTGTTCACTATTATCGGGGGACCGCATCCCTCCTTCTTTCCGAACTTTTTGGAGAAGGAAGGGGTCGACGCGATTTGTGTGGGCGAGGGCGAACAACCGATGCTCGAACTGGCCAACGCGATGGAACAAGGGGATTCGCCCTATGAGGTCGCGGGACTTCATTTGAAACTCCCCGATGGGACAAGAAGGGTCAATCCGCCTCGGCCCTACGAGCAGGATTTGGACAAGATCCCGTTCCCCGACCACAGTTTCATTCGAAAATTTCCGCACCTTCGTGACAGCCCAATCGCCTATGTCATGTGCGGTCGCGGTTGTCCGTACAACTGCAATTTTTGTTTCAACCATGTTTCCATCGATCTGCAGGCGGGTCGCTACACGCGCTACCGCTCCCCCGAAAACATTATCGAGGAATGCTTGGAGCTGAGAGATCGATACGGGAAGCGGTATATTGCTTTCCAAGATGACACTTTTTCGCTGAACTACCGATTCCTCGAAAAATTCCTCCCGCTATATAAGGAGCAGGTGGGTCTTCCCTACCTCGCTCACCTCCGAGCGGACAACATCACTCCGAAGATGGCGAAGTTGCTTGGGGACACCGGCTGCAAACGGGGAGTGATCGGTCTGGAAAATGGCAACGAGGACATTCGCATCAAGATCCTCGACAAGACAGTGACCGATGAGGATATCATTCGATGCAGCGAGTTGTTGCATGACAATAGCATCGAGTTCCTAAGTCAAAATATGTTTGGAGTGCCAGGCGAAACAATCGAAACGGTGTTATCCACGATCGAATTGAACATCCGCGCCAAGGCGGATTTGATGGTGATTCACTTTTTCCAACCCTATCCCGGCACCGATCTCGCGCGCATCTCCAGCGAGATGGGACTCTGGGAGGGGACGGTCGACGACATCCCGGAATCGAACCACTGGTTTGTGGTGCTCGATATGAAGGACAAGGAATTGATGACCATGCTGGGACATCTCTCCTACTTTATGCTGGATTATCCGAAGGCTTTCTATTACCTCAAGCCGCTGATCGAGAATTCGAAATCCCGCAAAGTCGCTATGCCGCTTCTCAAACTCTGCAAATGGCTGGATCAAAAGACCCTCTATTCGAAGAAACGAGGCGTGGGGTCCCGTTGGCATCCGCCCAAGGCTATCATGGCTGCGCCGGAAGCGACCTCCACCAACGCCGCTCGAAACATGGAGCCGGTCTATTGTCCATCAGCCTAGAGAAGGGAAACCACGCTTAACCTTTTATGTCATCCACATTCATCCCGATTCAGACGCCGGAGCCGAAAAAACCGGCTCGGCTGCCGAAGTGGCTCAAGAAGGAACTCCCCTCTTCTCCGGAATATTTCCGTACAAAAGAGTTGATCAAAGAGCTTAAATTGCAAACCGTGTGCGAGGAGGCGCGGTGCCCGAACATGGGCGAATGCTGGTCGAAAAACCTGGCCACCATTATGATCCTGGGCCCCAATTGCACTCGAACCTGTTCCTTTTGTTCGGTGCCCAAGGGGCCCACTTCGCCAGTTGATCCGGATGAGCCGAGGAGAATGACCGAGGCGATTCGCCAGTTAGGACTCAAATATTTGGTGCTGACCAGCGTCAACCGTGACGATCTCCCGGACGGAGGCGCTTTCCAGTTTGCCGCGTGCATTCGGTCTTTGCGGGAAAACATCGAGGACATCCAGATCGAGATCCTAACTCCCGATTTTCAATACTCCCTGGACGCGAGTCTGGACGCGCTGGCCAACGATCTGCCCGACGTTTGGGCGCACAACATCGAGGTGGTGGACCGACTGTCACGGAAGGCGCGCATTAAGGGGAGCCATGACGCGACTCTGGCGTGCCTTAGCCAGATCAAGGAGCGGTTCCCCGAGGTTCCGACGAAATCGGGCATTATGCTGGGGATGGGGGAGACCGATGAGGAAGTGATCGAAACCTTGAGACTTCTCCTCAAGGTCGGCGTCTCCCATATCACCATGGGTCAGTATCTGCGCCCCACGCCAAAACACATGCCGGTCAAGGAGTTCATCACTCCCGATAAATTCGAGGAGTGGGATCGCGTGTGCGAGGAGATGGGTTTCGAGGTGCGTGAGATTCACCCGTACGCTCGCAGCAGTTACCAGTCGTAATCGACCCGCTTCGTTTTTCAGTATCTTTCAACCACCACAGTCCTTCGCCTTTGGTAAGCCCCGCTTCCGCCGAGGTGTCCGAGGTCAAGGGCGATCGCGATGATGAGAAGGATCAAAGTCCAACCCCGAAATCCTCCGGTTTCGACCATCCCGATGGCGTAAGCGCATGTGGTGTAAGGCATTAGGAGGAACCCCAGGATGGGGAAGAGGAGGGTTGTGAAAGCAGCCTGAGCGTATCCCGTGAGCCACATCAAAACCAACGCGACCCGTGGAAAGAGTCCAACAACCACCAATAAACAACAGGGCATTTCAGCGCACCTCCCAATCGATCGACTCCCGAACGGGAGTTCTAATGAAGATTATCGCATTGGAGAATTCTCACTTATCGGGGAAGCCCCGAGGATTGCCCTGGGAGTTTCCCCGATGGAGTCCGTTCACATCTTCTCGTTGACCCATTGGATGGCGTACCGAAGCAATTCGTTTCCGGACTGAAGGTTCAATTTCTTCTTGAGGTTGTCACGATAGGTTTCGATGGTTTTCACGCTCAAGTGGATCTTCTCGGCGATCTCCTTGGTGCTAAGACCGTTCCCGATCATTTCAAAAACCTCAAGTTCTCGGTTGGACAGTTTTTCGAGAGGGGATCGTTCTTGGCTCTGCGAAACCTGCGCGGCATTCAGGAGCAACCGCTCGGTCATCTCCTCGCTCAGATAAACTTTCCCACGCAGGACCGACCGGATCGCTTCGACAATCTTTTCCGTGGCCGCTTCTTTGTTGACATACCCGACCGCTCCGGCATGGAGAACCCGTTCGGCGTACAGGGCCTCGTCATGAACCGAGGCGACAATCATTTTGAGTTCCGGTTTGATGGATTTGGCGGTCTGCACGAGTTCCAAACCGTTACCGTCTTTGATCGAAATGTCGACCACCATGAGATCGGGATCGAGTTTTTCGAGAAGACTGAGCGCTTGAGAGTATCCTTCCGCCTCTCCGCAAACATCGAGATCGCTCTCCTCCTCGATAAGCGATTTCAAACCCGCCCGAACAAGGGGGTGGTCATCGACAATCAATACTCTGGATTTGGGGGGAGACTGGATCTGGTTCATTAGATTGTAACCTCAACTTTTTTGTTCTGTTCCGGTTCGCATTCGAGTTCCAATGTGCAAATGACCAGGGCGCCGGATTCCTCGCCGGGTTTTATCCGGAGATCGGCTCCCATGATATTCGCGCGGTGTTTCATGGTTTTCATTCCAATTCCCTCGGAGGCACTGGACGATTCGGAGATTCCCACTCCGTTGCCACGGATTCTCATTCGAAACCGGTGATCGTGGCATTCGAGATCGATCCCGACTTGAGTGGCTTTCCCATGTCTGATCTCGTTGTTGAGGGCTTCCTTGGCGATATAGTAAAGATTGGTGGCGACAACGTTGTCGCGAATCTCGATGTCGCCATCGACGGTTAATTCGGTCTCAACCTGACACAGTTCCTCGGTCTCGTGGAGAAGCTCCTCGAGACCGTGAACCAAGCCCTCGCTCGATACATCGACAGGGAGAAGGCCCTTGGAGACGCGTCGAACGGCCGCTTGCGCCTTTCGGGCGGCGTTCTCCAGTCTTTCCGCCTCATCGCTCTCGCTATTTCCCAACTTCTTCAGTTTGCGTTTGAGGAGAGAGGAGAGCATGACAATGCCCGTAAGATCTTGACCAATGCCATCGTGGATTTGCTGCGCGATCTCCCTCTGGTTTTGAATCCCAATCCGGACAACCTCTTTTTCGAGCTCTCGTTTATCGGTGACATCATGGACGATTTTCAGAAACCCGGTGAGGTTTCCGCCTTCGTCCTCTAGAGCGGAGAGCGAGGTGCTCGCCAGGAACCGTGTCCCATCGGATCGAACTCGCCATCCATTTTCCTCGATTCGCTTTCTTTTCCGGGCTTGCTCCAAGATGTGATTAGGCAGACCTTGCGCCCGAGCCTCGGGAAGGAAGAAACAGGAGTAGTGATCGCCGATGATGTCGTGGGCGCCGTACCCGGTGATTCGTCTAGCGCCCTTGTTCCAAGTCATCACGCGTCCCTCGGGATCGAGCATGAAGATGGCGTGGTCGCCGACATTTTCCACCAGGATTTGGTGAAGCTCGGTCAGTTTCATGTAAGAGTTGTTTCGAATGTCTCTTTCGATCAGTCGTCCGATTTCGCAAGCGGCGATTTCACAAAGGGTTTCGCGAGGCTTTCTCAAGTCGGGGCGAGATTCCCAGAAGAATTGAAGAACCCCCTCGACCCAGTTGTTGAGAACGATCGGCTCTGTGAAAACCTCTAAGTTACGCGGGATTCGATCCGGCATTCCAGAGGATCCAATCCCATCGATTTCCTCCAGATCCGACCATTCCTTTTTGCCGGAACGGTAGACCCGATACAAGGAACTTTCTTGGTCTTGCGCGATCTCTTGAATTATTCCCTCGATCTCTCCCTGGTTGGGGTTCACATCGGGGTCGATGGAAGAACCAAGTATGAGGAGTTTCGAACGTTCGGTCAGACTTGGAGTGGCAAGGAAGCAAAACAGCAACCCGTCCGAACGGCACAAAGAACCCAGAATTCTTTCCACACCATCGGCCAAGTCGCAATCCCGATGAGCGGTGCGCGACGCCTCACAGGCGATTTCCAAACTCGAGGTCAGGAAATCTTCGATCGAATCAGGTTTTCGCATAGATGTTATCCTTCAAAGACACTCCTTACTCAATGCGTCCAACGGATCGTTCCATTCGGCATGGACTTTCCCGGACGCCCCTCCTGTGTAGGATAGGAACGAAACATCGCAAATGTCCATAAGTCTCAAGATTATATGACATAATCGCGGTCACCAACTATCGGGGATTTCCCGATACCGTTTTTTTCTTTCGCCTCGTATCATCGAAAAATTGGAGAAGATTGATGGACCCTCTCAATTTCAATCTGGGAGATGCGATACAGATATTTGGCAGGATGGGGCTGGCATATCTATTGGCGGTTCCGATCGGCTGGAACCGAGAGGCTTCTTCCCGAAGCGCGGGATTGAGAACCTTCCCATTGGTCGCGGCGGGGGCATGCGGTTTCATGTTGATCGGGGTAAAGACCCTAGAAGGCGACGATCCGATCGCGAGGGTGCTGTATGGGATCATCACCGGCATCGGATTTATAGGCGGCGGAGCGATTTTAAAGGGGGACGGGACCGTTTCGGGGACAGCGACCGCCGCGAGCATTTGGAACACCGGAGCGATCGGTATCGCTGTCGCGCGCGGGGAGATGGAGATCGCGGCTGTGCTCTCTGGTCTTAATTTCCTCACTTTGATCCTCTTCAAACCGCTCAAGGCGAGAATCCATCACGAGGATATCCAAAAACACAAGGGGAAAAGCGCGTGATGCGATTGGATCGGGTAATCCCCGATACCGTGGAGTTTGAGGATTTGATATCGTTAAGAGCGATTACCGATGGAAGCCGCTTTCGCGATCAATTCGATATTGGAGGAGGTTGAATGGATCAGAGGGCAAAAACGATTTTGATCGTTGACGATAGCGAATTGGTCCTTCGAAGCATGGCCGAGTTGTTCGACCTGGAGGGCTATTTCGTTCACACCGCCAAAGACGGTCAAGAAGCGCTAAAAAAGATGGAGGAACTCACGGTCGACGTGATATTGCTCGACTGCCGATTGCCTGGAATGGAGGGGCCGGAGGTTGCCGAACGGATTCGCGGCGGAACGGGCCCCGAGAAATCCACCCCCATCATTGGAATGTCCATCGATAACCCCCGGCGACGTGAAAAGGAATGTCTCAAAGCGGGAATGAATCGTTTCGTGGACAAATCGAGCGGACCCGATAAGATTATCGAGGAAGTGAATCGCGCGGTTAGCGCCATTCAATAGTGACGCCGAGGATGGCGACCAGGACCCGCGAAATTCCGGTTGAGGAACACTCATCTCCAATCGTCCGGCAAATCCTCAGTGAACAATCGTTGTCTTTTAGGATACAATTACCTTGACCTTATCCCTGCGTGGGCTTCGTCCGGGCGGGAGGGGACATTTTAATTGTGGACAGAGATTCGAAATCGGAAGGAATAAGACTGTTGAAAAACAATGCAATGAATTCATTCTGGGCGATGAGTTTGATTATTGCCCTCGTAGGTTCGGGACAAGCGATGGCCAAAGACAAGGGGGAGGGAAAGATTCCGATTGCGGGCGTTGCAAAGGGTGAATTCTCCATCAATCCGGGGCAATCCATTGACGAATCGCTGAGTTCGGGCGACGACCAATTCGACGATGACACTTACTACGATCAGTACAACCTCAGCTGGCCGGGTGGCGACTTATCGATCACGATGGATTCCGCCGATTTCGACGAATACCTGATCGTTTTCGAACCGCCTGGATATCCGGATGGAAATCGTGTCGACGTGGACAGCCAGACAGGAACGCCCGCGGAGGTCTATCAACGGAGCAACGCTCCCCAGGGCAGCTACACCATCTGGGCGAATTCCTATGAACCCAGCACCGGCAACTATCGGATCAGCGTTAGTCAGTCCGACGCCCCCACTCTCACGCCGACGCCAACCTCAACCCCGACCGAATGTCCGACTCCAAGCGCTCCCTCCAACCCATCGCCGGCGGATGGCTCGGTCGCCATCCCCACCGATGTCAACCTTTCCTGGAGCGCCAAATCGATTCCGAAGGTTATCTACGGGACGGACGATCGAATGGAGGTCTATGAATTGCAGAATCCCGATCTGCTCGCGGCGGCCGACGCAACCATGTTGATTGTCGGGTTATCGTATCTGAACGACAACCAGGATGGGACTTACACGATCGACAACGAGTCTTTCACGGACTACATCGAGAGGAGGGACGGGTCTCCGCTATGCCCCGACGAGCCCTACCGGTTGCAACCGGTTCCTGGGAATTGCACGGGCTTCCTGGTGGGAGACGACTTGGTGGTCACCGCGGGGCATTGTATGGAGGGCTCGGGGGATTGTGGGTCGAACGCCTTTGTATTCGGGTTTGACATGATCGACGCGAACACGCCAAGACTGACCATCGATTCTTCCGAAATCTACTACTGCACCGAGATAATCGACAGAGCCCAGTCCGGAACTGGTCCAGATTGGGCCTTGGTTCGATTGGACCGACCGGTGACTGGCCACAAACCGTTGGAAATCCGTCGCACCGGGAAGATCGCGGACGGCCAAGGCTTGGTCATCATGGGACATCCGGTGGGGCTCCCGAAGAAAATCGCGGGCAACGCGGCGGTGCGTTCCAATTCGGCGGGGAGTTATTTTGTGGCCAACCTGGATTCGTACTCTGGAAATTCGGGCTCTCCCGTCTTCAATGCGCAAGACCTAGTCGTTGAAGGCGTCCTGGTCAGAGGAAACAACGATTTTCAATTGAACGGGAATTGTTATGAATCGGTGCGTTGTTCGGACACAGGGTGTCGGGGCGAGGATTGCACTCGCACAACCGAATTCGCGAGTTTGGTGCCCGAACTCCCCAATCTGACCTACACGGTTTTCTTTGGCGAATGCGGCTCTTTGTCGGAGCTTGGTTCGACAACTCAACCCACATGGGATCTGCCCATGCTGAATCTCGGTACGAATTATTGTTGGCAAATCCAGGTGACCAACGGGTGTGGGAACAGTCTCCTTGGACCAGTCTGGTCATTTACGACGGAAGGTGAAACGCCTACTGAGACTCCCACAGCTACGCCCACAGCAACCGAACCGGGCGGAACGGTTACACCCACGGTGAACGTGGCAGCCGATATCAATGGTGACAAGGTCATCGATTCGTTGGATTTGATCGAGGTGCTGGATAACTGGATGCGAGTCGTGCCTCAGTAAAGGGAATCAATCGAGAGGAACCAGGCAAATCGGGACCGGGTTTTCGTTAATGAAGCAGAGAGTGAAAACTCTCCACTTACAAACGAGGAGGTTCCGAAATGAAAAAGACAACTGTTCTCACAAATAGATTCGCGGGGATTCTTGCCGTCGCGGTTGCGGCGGTCGTATTTGCCGCTTCGCCGGCGCGCGCCGGGGATTGGAGTTTCTCCATCGGTATTCCTGGACATGTCTGTTGGCACGAGGCGCCGATTTACCGCCATTACGATTATCGACCTGGTTACTACTATCCCGTTTACAACCCGGTGGTTGAACGCGATGTCGAGTACGATGGACATTATCACCGTGACGGAACGCTTCACACCGAACGGACAGTTGAGGACCGTCACGACAGTTTCTACTCGCCCGGTCGGAACGAAGCGATTACTCGCCCGCGCACCACGGTCGAAGATTACCGAGGTCCGGGATACAACAGGGAACGCGAGCGGACATCATGGATCGGCGCGGATGGTCGTCCCCACAGCACGACGGTGGACCGAGTGACCACCTCGGATCCATGGGGCAACACACACACGGACACCCAAGTCACTCTGAAGAGCCGCAAAGGCTCGGATGAACCTCGGCAAGACGTGCAAATCAAGACTCCGGGGTCTGGGAAACAGCCGAAAGAGGTGAGTTTCAAGCATCCTAAAGCGAACAACCGGAATTAAACGGTTGAAAGTTGGAAGACCGAGCGGTCTCGAGAAATTCTCGAGGCCGCTTTTTCTTTTGCGGGGATTCTCCTCCGTTTGGACAATTTCTGAAAGTCTGGCTAAATTGTCTTTAGACGGATTAAGGACTGAAGATTCGATGAGTAGATTCTTTTGGACATTGATGCTTGCGTTGGGGCTAACCACGCACTCCCAAGCGGAGATTCTCGTGACAAAAACCTTCAACGGCGATTGGATCCAGGTTGATTCAACCGAGTGGGACAAAGGGAAGAACCCGGTTGGTTTCACGCCAAAAGGGACGACTCTCGGTTACACTGTTGTTCACAACGACGCGGGAACCGGTGTGGGATTTGACGATCCCATTTACGGCCCGGATCGATTAGCGACAGTGAACGCGGTTCTCGATTACATCGATTCAATTCTACTCGACGATGGCCAACTTGATGTGGAATTCGATCAATCGTTGGTCGATGACACCCAAAGCATTCTCGCCTCGGCGGGACCGTTTTTCCCCTCCGGACCGAACGGCGTCGAACCGGGACGAGCTTTCACCCATATCACGACCGGCATCGATCCTTCTCCTTCAGTTCCCGATATCCATGTCACGGTCAACTTCGGATTCAAATGGAACTCGGAGACGGATGATCCAGCCGGGGATGAATTCGATCTGTATTCAGTGCTTCTCCATGAACTAACTCACGGGCTCGGGTTTCTCAGCCTGATCGACTCGGATGGGACCAGTAAAATCACTAAAACCAACCCGGGGGTTTACGCCACCTTCGATCTTTATCTCAGGACAGGCGGTGGGAAGATCCTTATGTCCCCCTCCGGCGAGTTCCTGGGAACCGCTATGGACATCACGGGGCGAGATGGCGGGGTTTTCTTTCACGGGGGTTCGGCGACCGGCCTACTGGGATCGATTCCCGGCATCCTCGCGCCGTTCACTTGGAGACCCGGAAGCAGCCTATCTCATTGGGCAAGCAGCAACCCGGGCCAGTCGGTGATGATATCGGGGCTGCCCTCCGGAGTGAAAAGGCGGCTTTATTTCCCTTACGAGCTGGGGGCGCTATACGATCTGGGATACCAAGTGGACCTTCCCCAACAGCCGGTCACGTTTGAAGTCTCCAACTGGTTCGCGTATGAGTAGACTCGTTCCCTGTCAACGCAAGCCAACCCGCATTAGACCGGCAAGCGGTTGGCAGGCGCTGGCCACATAATCGGGAACCGCTTTTTGATCGCCGAGCACCCACTCATTGATTCCGTTCTCTTTGAAATCCTCCACAAGTTCGATGAAAGTCTCTTTCGCCAGTTCGGGATGACCCGGGTAAATGGCGGCGAACCACCATCCGAATGGGGTCGCCCAATACCCACCATTCTGATAGCGATCCTGGGGGGTGAGTCCCCTTTCCCAGTACTCGCCAGGAGCGCAGTGACGGATCTGTCCACGCTGAAAGACGCCATCCCGATGATCGATCATATATTGGACGATGGATTTGGCTTGGCTTTCCGAAGCCAGTCCGCAGTAGATGGCGTAGAGGGAGCCCCAGATATCGATTTGATTGCAGTCGACCGTAGCGGCTCGAAACATGCCCGCTTCCGGGTCCCAGAACTTTTGAAGGCTCTCGTGAAGTTGTCTTCCCTTCCCTTCATGGATCGTGGCCTGTGCGGGCTCGGAGACTTTTCGATACATTTCAGCCATGGCGTTTTCGGCTTCCCATTGAAGCATCGAGGAGAAAAAGATCTCACCGGTTTTGAAGATGGTGTCGGTGAATCCATAGGGAGAGTGTGGATTCTGGGGATCGATCCACAGGAGGCCCTCCTCGCTCTTTAGGGGATAATCCAGTCCTTTGGCCAATGCTTCCTGGCACTCCCGAAAGAGGGTCCAATCGTCTTCTCTCTCGCAAATCAGTTTGCAGATCATGACCATGAACGCGGGGTTGTCGGTGGCGGGAAGAGGGCCAATTCCATTTCCGACAGGACCGGGTTTGTAGACGGCGAGACCATCGGCCTGCACGCGATCCGGCATCGCGCCATCCTCCCGTTGACCGTTCAGCAGATATCGAAAGGCGGCCAGAGCCTCCCCCTCCATAAAAGCCTCTGGGCATCCCTCGAGCATATAGAAGAAGTCTCGCGTCCAAAGCGCTCGGTAGTGGGCCGATCCATCGGGGGTGAAGAGAAGGGTTCCATCCTTTCCCTCGATCACGGAACCCCGGACCACTCGCACCGCCTCGTGGGCAAGCCAGTCGCGGGCCTGATCGAAGGACAAGGATTGCGATTGCCCATAGGGAATCGCGGCGATTAGAACAACCAAACCGAAGAATAAATTTTTCAGCACCGATGAACCTCCCAACACTGTTCGCGGAATGACTCCGGGATTTTAGCCTTTTCGCCGGAGGACGACGACTGGTTGGCCCTTTGACTTCCCTATCCTATCCGATAATGTCGACCAAGTCCGAAAACGAGAGAGGTGAATCGATGGCGACCGAAAAGTCAGGCGGATTTCTAAAGTTTCTCATCTACGCGACCGGGCCCGCGTTGATCACCGCGAGTGTGGTGGTGGGGCCCGGGTCGATCGTCACCGCGAGCAAAGCGGGGGGCCATTTCGGGTATTCGCTGGTCTGGCTCCTGTTTTGTTCCTCACTCTTCATGATGGCGTACACTTACATGGGATCGAGGATTGGGTGCTGCGCGGATCGCTCCATCCTCACACTGACCGCCGAGAAGTACGGACGATGGGTGTCTATACTCGCGGGGATCTCGAGTTTCTTGGTGGTCGCATTCTTTCAATCCGGAAATAATCTCGGGGTGGCCACGGCGATGACCGGGCTGACCGGGATCGATGAGTTTTATTGGCCGATTGTGTTCACCGGCATCTCTCTGGCGATGCTCTTTCTCTCGACCAACCTGTACAAACTCCTGGAGATCTTGATGAAAGTCTTGATCGGACTCATGGTGTTGTCCTTCCTCGCCAACCTCTTTTACACCGGAATCCGGCCGCTCGATTTTCTGAAAGGATTTATCCCCAGTTTTCCCGAGGGAAGCGGCGATGTGGCTAGAGGGATGTTCCCCACCACGTTCTCCGTGGTGGCCGCTCTCTACGCCGCCCATCTCGCACAAGGAAAGAAGTGGCGACGAGAGGATGCCGGGACGGCGGGTAAGGACGCGGCTGTCGGGATCTTCATGCTTTTCTTTATCTCACTGATCATCCTTTCCACCGCCGCGGGGGCCTTTTACGGGAAAGAAGGGATCGAATTGGGAAGCGCGGCGCAATTATCGGGCGCCTTGGAGGGCCTCTTTGGGAGTTCCGCCAGGTATATCTTCTGTTTCGGATTGGCGGCGGCGGCCTTTTCCTCGTTCCTGGTCAATGCGATGGCCGGAGGCGGTCTTCTCGTGGATGGGTTGGGAATGGACAAGAGTTTCGACCGACTCCCGGTTAAGATTGGAACCACCGCAGCCCTGCTGATCGGCATGCTGATCGCGATGCTTGCGCTTAAGACTGAGTTCAATCCGGTTACCACCATTCTGATCGCCCAGGCGGCGACCCTGCTCGCGGTCCCCGTGTGCGCGGTTCTCCTCCTATTGCTCGCGAATGACCGGAGCGTGATGGGAGAAATGAAGAACGGCCCGGTGGTCAATGGGATCGCTGGGATCGGGTTCCTGGTCCTTTGCTGGATGATCTGGAACACCATCGGATCGATTCAAGCAAAGTTCGCGGCCCTTGGAGCTGGGGGCTGACTCCTCCGAGGTCCCTCAAAAGGGATTAAGCGATTCGGCCATCTCTTTTCTTCCAGACTCCCTTAGAGATACCCCCGAGGAAACTCCCAGGGATCCCGGTATTCAGGAACCAACAGTCGGTTCGCCTCCGGATCATCCGGGATGGTTTCCGTTTCCGGATCGAATCGAACGGATCTTCCCAGTTTCAAAGCGATGAGCGATAGGTTGATGGCGACATCGATCTTGTAGTGGTATCCGATGTGACAACTCGGTTGCTCCCGACTTCGAATACAATCCAACCACTCACGGTAATGACCTGGGGATTCGGGAGTGGCATCCTCGACGCTTTCGAGATCGAGTTCCAGACCGCGCTCCGGGTGAATGTCATGTTCGTTGTAATCGGTCACCAGGGTTCCATTCACTCCTTGAAAGGAGATCGCGAGGTTCCGTTTCTTGCAGGTTGGTGGAGGCGAGGAGAGGCCGAAGGCGTTCACGATGGAAGTGCCCCAGGTCAGTGTCATGTCGGGGTATTGGAAGAGAGCCTCATGGGTGTCGTACGCATTCCCGACATCGTCCACGATATACCGTCCGCCCGATGAACTGACACAGGTCGGATGCCCCAACTCCAAGGCCCAGTAGGGGAGGTCGATGATATGCGGGGCCATCCCAGGGGTCCAACCGTTGCTGTATTCCATGAAGGAACTGTTTTCATAGGCTCGCTTGACAATAAGCGGGTTGAAAGGGTGCATGGGGGCGGGGCCGCACCACATGTCCCAGTCGAGCCCCTCGGGAGGATCGGAGTTGGGCGTGTGGCCGATGCCATCCGGCCCCTGATTGCCGACATTGGTGGTTCGGACGACACTGATCTTTCCAAGGACTCCTGAACGGACAATGTCGACCACTTTCCGATAGTTGGATTCGGCATGGATCTGGGTCCCAATTTGGGTGATGCGTTTGTGTTTGTCGACCGCCCGTTTCACCGCGAGGCTTTCACCGACACCCATGGTCATCGGTTTTTCCATATAGACATCCATGCCCGCCTCGCAGGAATGGATCGCCATGAGGGCATGCCAGTGAGGCGGCGTGCCGATCACCACGGCGTCGACCA
The DNA here is from genome assembly GCA_020632575.1 of Candidatus Omnitrophota bacterium. Taxonomy (GTDB): domain Bacteria; phylum Hinthialibacterota; class Hinthialibacteria; order OLB16; family OLB16; genus JACKFH01. Next base: position 73,039 of record JACKFH010000014.1, read on the forward strand.
GTCCGCTCGCGAGAAGGTCCCGGTAATCGTTGAACGTCTTCGGCGATTTAGGACATTTTGCCACTGCGGCATCCAGGCGCTCTTTCCAGACATCACACAGTGCGGTCACCTCGGCGCCGGGTTCTTTCAAAAACGCATCGAGCAATTGGCTCGCCCGGTCGCCAATGCCGATGAACCCCAAACGGATTCGATCATTGGGCGATGAAGACTGCGCTTGGGATGAGAGGATTCCAGGCGCCGCCATGCCAGCCAAACCAAGGCTTGCCGATTGTCCAAGAAAATGTCTCCGTGTCAGTTGTGGGGAATCTTTCATTTCTTTCTTCCTGTCAAATCAAAATAACATCATCCGTCATGATGATGGTTCGACATGATCGCTAGCGTAAAAGAACCTCGCAACCGTCCGTTCCGAAGGAGGGGGTGTCGCGAGGGATCCCAAGACGCCCCCGATGAACGATCCAATCAGTCCCCAGATGAAGGGGTGGATATCGTAAGGCGCCCAAGAGACGAACTCACCCGTCTGCAGTCTTCCGATGGTATACAATCCCGCGACGACAACAAATCCGGTAATCATCGCCGAGGCGGTTCCCGCCGCGTTCGATCTCGGCCAGTAGAGGGTCAAGACCATGGCGCCCAGAAAGGTGGCGGCCTGGCCCGCCGATCCAAACACAATAATATCCTGAAGGAACTGGGGGGGATTGATGGTGAGCAACAGAACCAGGAATCCGACCGCTAGGGTTGTCGCCAAGGAGGCGATTCGAATCGCCCGCTCCGAGACATCGGGATTGATGGCGCGCTGGTAAATGTCGCGAACCAACGCGGATGAAATCATCAGGAGAAAACTGTCGACGGTCGACATGATGGCGGCGAAGGGGGCCGCGATGAGGAGTCCGGCCAGTAACGGCGGCGCCACTAACATCGCCATGGCGGGCATTGCCTGATCGGATTGTTCGACAGATAGCGGGAGCGTTTTGGCGCAGACAAAGATGATGACCAGGGGAATGTAGATGAATCCATAATAGATGGTCACCGCGAAGATGGCCCTCGCCAGGGTTTTGGTGTTCTGGAAGGCCATCAGTCGAAGCATATTCCCTGCCTGCCCCGACCCCGAAATCGGCCAAAGAAAGAAGAACGAGATCGCCAACCCGAGGGGCAGAAAGGGTTTGAAGTCCTCGCCGTCCATATCGTCGGTCTTTTTGTGACCCGGAGCGGACATGGCGCTGGGGTCTTCTTGTTTCAAATGTTCGCCAACTTTCCGGAGTCCCTGGCTGAATTGGGTCAGCCGAAAAGGCTCCTCACTTCGCGCCTCGCGTCGCGATTCCACCTCGACCAAGGGTGCTGGTTCAAGATCCGGTGGATCCAGATAGACGTAGGCCGTGTGGAGGGTCAGAGGGAGTAGGATGATGACCCCCAATCCCATAATGATTCCTTGCATGACATCGGTTAAGACGACCGCTCGAAACCCTCCATAGGCTGTATAAAGCACGACCGAAGTGGTGAATAAGAGAAGTCCGGCCAGGTATCCCGATGAGACTCCCTCGAAGAGGCTTGCCACTCCCTCCAATCGTCCGCTAATCCCTTGGAAAAAGGCGAGGTCTTTCATGAGCGTCTGAATCAGAACGCCTCCCGCCTTGAACTGGGCGATCAGATAGACGACGAGATAGAAGATGATGAGGAATGCAGTGAGAAGACCGAGCCACGGGCTGTTGTAACGGTCCCGGAAAATGTCCGGGAGGGTGACTGCGTCGCATTTCTTTGCGACTTGATTGATCCGTTTTCCGAGAAAGCCCATGGTGCAAATCGGAAACACCATGTAGCCTGCGATCCATAGGGCGAGCACCCAGCCATAAGTGTATATAAGTGATGGAAACCCGGCGAAACTTCCCCCGGAGGCGCTGGTGGCGGCGAAGGTGAGAGCAAGCGTCCAGGGACCGAGGCTGCGGCTCCCGAGAAAGTATTCTTTGAGAAAGGATTTTCCTTTGGAGACGTGGTGGGCGAACGCGGCGATGCCGTAGACGAGGAGGATATATCCCAAGAAGGTGAGAGCGGTCCAACCGGCCGCCGAGGGTTCAGGATTCACCGGTTCCCTCTCCTCTCAATTCGCTCTCAATTTCCAGTTCATCCGGAGGAATGTCGAGATTGTCATCGGCCATGTAAAAGAAGCAGAACCAGAAGGTGACCCCTACATTGAAAGCCCAGGGAAGCATGACTCCCCAAACAACCCAATCGGGAATCCCGAGATACAGTCGGATGGTTTCCGGTTCGCGGTTGTAAGCGAAAAAATGGCAGAACAGGATGGTGTACAGAAGGGACACCGTGTAGATGACCAGGATCACTAGCGCCTCACGGCGCGCGTTTCGAAAGGTGGGATCGAGTTTCGGGTCGGCCATCTGTCAAGAAGGGATGAAAAACATCCATCCCAAATCCTGAGCCATGCTACGGCGAATGGTTTTGGATTGCAACGGAAATTTCTCAATTTTAAACGAACCCATTGGTGTTGCTTGAATCACCGCTTGGCCTGGCAAGCATCCAACGCTTTTTCGATCGCGGGAAAGTTGCAGGAGCCTTTCCGTGCAATGAACACCAATCGAGTTTGAGGTTCTATCTCGCCCCATTTTCCTTCATCGGAGATGGTCGCGCGACGGCCCACCAATTGAAAGAGGAGTCGACGGTCGCGTCTCTCGTTGGAGTAAATAAACCCTTTGGCACGGACCATTGACTTGGGAAGATGGGTCAGGACCTGCTGTAATAATTCGAAAGCCATTGGTGTTTCGGAGATGTAGGTCCATGTCTCGAAAGAGGGATGTGGTTCCAGGCCAATGAATTCATATTTCGCATCACTGTTGAAACGGTTCGTCCGTGTTCTTCCAAATCCGAGGATCGACTCAACCGGCGCCTGACACTTCACAGTTTCAAAAATCGGAACACCCGGTCGGAGGTCCGTCATCCAATCTCGGACTTTTTGAAGCGTCACCTCATCAACCAGATCGATTTTATTCAGAACGAACAAATCTCCGCCTAGAATTTGAGCCTGAGCCAGTCGGTCCTCCTCGTCCGAGAGTTCCAAAACGAGTTCGGAGTCGACCACGGTGATGATCGCATCGAGCAGCGCACTTTGACGGACCTCTTGTTCGAAAAAACTTCGAACGATGCCTGCCGGGTCCGCGACTCCGCTCGATTCAATGACGATGTGTTCGGGTGGTTCGGGCAGGTCCGCTAATCTTAAGACCTCGCCGATCAGGTCCATCCGAATGGTGCAGCAGATACACCCGTTAGTCAGGTTGATGGCACTCTCACTGACCTCAGAAATGAGTTCAGCGTCGATATTGATGGCGCTAAAATCATTCACTAAAACCGCGATCCGTCGACCGTGATCGCTATGTAAGATGTGATTCAGGAGAGTCGTCTTCCCCGCTCCCAGAAAACCGGCCACCACGGTAACCGGGATGGGATCATTTCGATCCATTTTGGGAGCATCAGTTTTTTCTCTCACGCGGTCACTGGCCTCCGTACCGGCCTGCCGGGGAAAGCTTCGGGATCGAGTTGTCCATCGCGAATCAGAAAGGTTCCATTAACGATGACGTGATTCATTCCACTCGAAAGTTGACAGGGTTCTTTGAAGCTCGCGTTGTCGGTCACCGTCTCCGGATCGAATACGATGATGTCGGCGTCCATCCCCTCCTGGAGTCTCCCCTTCTTCCTCATGGAGGGGACTGAGTCCTCCAGAATCAGCGCCCCATTCAGTGAAGATTGACGGATGGCTTCGATCCAGGTGATCGCTTGACGTTCGCGAACCCACTTTCGGAGAAAACGGCAGTAATTCCCTGCCGCCCTGGGATGACTCTGGAGACCTTTCGGGAGTGGCCACTCCTCACTCTCGAACCAGTTCCCCTCCGCATCGATCCAGGTGATCGCATCGGAGCAGATAGAGGCGCCGGGATAGAGAACCGAGAGATCGAGCAACGCGGCGTCTTGGGGATCGTTATCAGAATGCAGGTAATGCATGAGGATAAGATTCTCAGGATGAGCCTTGCGTTCCTGAATGAATTCTTCCTTCGATTCGAAACTCTTGTTGTTTTTGACCAAAGTGAAATCTGAGAATTTCACCCCTAGTCGCGCCTCCACTTCTTCCGGTTCGTAAATCGAAGCCCCAATAGCCGAGCTCCCTGCCCCATAGACATACGCCTCGGTGGTCACTTTGAGTCCGGCCTTTTGGGAGTTCTCAACAATTTCTCGAATAGTGGGGATATCCCGAAGGCTTGTACTGTTCCAATGGCAGATATGGGTGTGGGCGCCTGTTGAGGCGGCAAGCCCCATCAACTGAATCATGCTGCTGACACTGCTCCGGGGATCGACCAGGGAGGCGTTTTGGATGTGCGTGAATGTCCCGACTCCCTGTTCCGCCGCGAGGCTCCACAGGGCCAGCATCTCCTTAGCCCCCGCGCCAGGGGTGTAACCCTGAAGGACACCAATCCCCAGTCCACCTTCTCGCAAACCTTGATCGGTCCACTCGAGAATTTTGTGGACTTGCGCCTCGGTCGCGAGGGACTCGGTCCATTCCCTTATATTGAATTTGTCAAAGAGGTACGCGAGACGTGGAACCGGTTTACCATTCACCGCTTGTTCGGGACACATCGTGACAAGGCGGGCGAAGCCCCACCCCGCGGATGCGCCGTAGTTGATCGGCCGGCCCTCTTGGGCGCAGTTATCGTAGAACTCGCCGACTGGAAGGATTCCCGCCTCGAGTTCGAGCGCGGTGGTCACACCATCGAAGGCCTGGATTCGATGACTCGGAATGTTTTGGCCGTGAGAATGGAGGTCAATGAATCCCGGAGCGACGATCATGCCTGAGGCATCGACGGCGACTCGTCCCTCGAGGGGGTCGCCCGTAACCGCTGCAATCCGGTCGGCGAGGATTCCGACATTGCGAATCTCATCCAGGTTCGTTTCCGGATCGATGACTCGACCATTGGAAAGAACCAAATCGTAAGTCGGATGAGGATCTTGTGTTCCGGTCATATCCTTTAATCGAAAAAGATTCTTTCGGCGGTTCCCCGGAGGATTTTGTCTTTGTCTGACTGGGAGAGAAAATCGGCATGGTCCCGAATCAATGCGAGCGAGTCTTCATACTTGCCATTGACCACCTGGAACGGACAATCCGTTTCCCACATGCACCGATCGGGAGTGAACGCCTCGACCACTTTTTCGATCAGAGGCAAGAGATCGAGGTAAGGCGGCGTTCTTTCTCCTAGGGCATAGAATGCACCGACCTTGATATACAGATTCTTGTGCTTGTTCAGCGAGGTCAGCCTCTTGATGTGCTCATCGGTGACCGGATGGGTGTCCCCTGTATCCAGTAGGCAGAGGTGATCGATGATGACCGGCGCTTCTGGGTAGATGGTGCACACACGATCGACTTCTGGGAGAGCATCCGTACGAATGAGACAGGAAAGAGCAAGTTGTTCCTTCTGGGCGGTGGCGAAAAGTTTCTCCATGGGTTCGGGTTGGAGCCAGGTCTCGGGGGGTTGCCTGCTATGGGCAGGCTGGATTCGGAAGGCGTGGCAGCCTCTTTCAGCCAGGCGTTTCATTTCCGCAGCGGGGTCGGGCCCAAATGGATCAACAATCGCGGTTCCAGAAAAGACTCCGGGATAGCGGTCCATGACATCGAGCATATAAGAGTTGTCGAAGCCGTAGTAACTCATCTGGATCAGATTGACTCGATCGACCCCAGTCCCCTCCATGTGATGAAACAATTCTTCCGGAGCAAAGGAGGGAGGGTTCATGTTCGATTTCTCATAACCCTCAGCCAACGGATATCTCTCGGTGTCTGAGGTCCAGACATGGACATGGGCGTCGATGTAGCCATCACGTTTCTTCTCGGGGTTCGATAGGTCGGTGGAAAACGCGGATTTGGCCGCAAATGAGGCGGCTGTTGCGGACGCTCCAAGCGTCTTGAGACAATCCCTGCGGGTCATATGGTTCTCCATCAGTCAGCGACTCCTCAAAAATCTTGTGGTAGGCGAATTCTGGAAACAGGGTAAGATCGCACAAATTGCGGTTTCTGGAAAACTCCCAAGGGAATCAGGAGGGGTGACAATGAATGGATCGGTTCGTTTAGCGGGTTGGATTCTTGGAATCAGTCTTTTCTATGGAAGCACTGTGGCCTCTCAGGAGGAATTTCTTACGGACATTCGACGGGAAATTCGCGACGATGGAATGGAGGAAAAAGTCTCCCTTTTTCAAGAGGCTTATGATTCTGGTGACTACGACCTCGCGCACTCAATCGCGGAATCGATGCAGTGGACTCTCGATTTCCAAAAACAATTGAAGGGAGACATCGGAGAAGTTGACATCGATTCGAGCCATTTCGCGAAAGTGGACGAGTTGCCCTCCGCTTGGAAGGGTTGGGCCAAGGGGTGGGAGTTTTTCAAGACGATTGATCTCTCTGAAACCCAGGGAATTGAAAGAACGGGTGAGCCAGTAGACATTGTCGTTGCCTTCAAGACCGATCAAACCACCGATTTGTACCGAGAGATCCGAGTCGCTTTTGTGAACGAAGCCAGCGGGACACTGGAGGAGGGTCGATCGCAGGTCTATGACGCAGTCCGGAGGGGTCCTGAACGTCTTTGCCACGTTGTCTTTTTCGCCGATGTTCCGGCCAATGGGAAATCCTCGTACTTGATCTTCTACGGCAACCGATACGCCGAACTGCCAAAGTACCTCTCAGACCTACAGGTTGAGGGGGAGGGATACGACCTTGAAATCACTTCCAAACATTACATCGCCAAACTCTCTGAACAGACCGGACAGTTGGAGAGAGTGAGATACAAACGTCAGCACGGATTGGAGTTGTACGCCGGCGGCAAGGGGCATGGTGAACCGCCAACGATCGATTGGTCCAACGACTATGTCGACCAGGACCACTACCAGAAACTGCGGATTCGCAATTGGGCGGAGGCTCCGAACTACGAGGTGGTTCGAGGCCCTCTCTGTGTCAAGGTTCGTCGGTGGGGATTTCCTCATAGTCCGATCCACCCGCTCTTTACCCCGACTCGGATGCATATCGACCAGACGTATACTTTCTATGCGGGCCAGGATTACTTCATGAAAGAAGGAACCATGGAGGCGATCAAAGATTTCGACTTTTCCACCATGCGCGATGACGAGTGGGTGCTCTCAGGGTACTCCTTCAACCATTTACTTTGGTTTGACGAGGAGGGTCGTCTTCAAGAGGGGCCTGTCCCGGCCGACCAGAATGAGTCGATGTGGGGTGTGGGTTTTTATCAGGACCAGAGCCGTGACGCTTTCATCGCGATGTGGCTTGATCACACCGCGCAGGGTTGGTCCGAGATTCTGAAACGGAACGGAACGCCCACCCTGCACTATCATCAACACGGCCAACTCTGGAGCCGTTATCCGGTTGGGAGCGGCGAATTAGTCGCGAAGAATGGGGATTTCGTGAGCCAGAGAAACGCTTATCTGGTCGCCCCTTACCCGGAGGAAGAACCGGCCGAGAAGATCGAACAAGTCCGAGAGCGACTTCTCCACCCAGTTAGTGCGGCATCGGGAGCGGCGCCCCAGCCAACAGAGGCCAGAGCCGAAGGCGCCCTTGCGCGAGATGGGGAGACGCTGGAGACAGCTCCGCTGAAGGATAAGATGTGGGCGGCATTGCGAGATGTTCGGGATGAGCAACTCTACCGAATTGACGCCAACGTGGTGGATCTCGGTTACATCTATGATTTAAAGGTGCGCGATGGCGTGGTCGAAGTTCTGATGACCATGCCGCATAAGGGGCGTCCCGTCTACGAATATCTGGTTTTCCAAGGTGGAGGCCGAAACACGGAGGGAATCCGGGAACGGTTGCTTCACCTGGATGGAGTGAAAGATGTGTTGGTCGATTTCACTTCGGAGCCGGCTTGGGATGTTTCAAGAATGACGGAGAAGGGGTTGATGGCGGTGGGGTTGGAGCCTTAGTGTTTTGATCTGGTTGAATCCGGACCGATCGCCCCGAGTTCCGGCCACTCCGCGAGTTCCTCAACCAATCGGATCACATCGTTTGTCACCGCTTCCAGGAGTCGTTTCCCCTTCTGGGCAGTTGCCAGAGTCGGCTTCCCCATCGAACCCGAGGCGGTCAATCGTCGGAATCGACGGAAGACGCTGACTCGACTGCCGGGCCCTTCCGTCTTCACCCAATCGTTGTTCAGCGCCATCGGCCCCTCACGGATCTGATCGACCGCAGCCAACTCGGGGCGAAGCGCCAGGATCAGCGAAGTCTCATACTCGCAAGCATGGGCGACTCCCTCGGCCTCCATTCCCTCGCGATAAGTTTCTGGATTCAATTCCCACCAAGTGCAAAGGAGGAGGTAAGCGTCATCAGCCTTCTCCGATTCGCAAACGAGTTCGGACAGCGCTTGGGCTGCGGGAACCTTGTTGCCTCCATGACCGTTCAGAAAGAGTAACCGCTTGAAACCCGCATCAAGGATGCAATTCGCGACCGATTTGATCATTTGGCTATACAGAGAGGGAAGCACACTGACTGTCCCCGGAAAATCGAGATGATGATGCGACGAGCCTAGCCAGAGAGTGGGAAGGAGCAGGACCCTGTCGCCCAAGGCCTTTTCGGCTCGTTCGGCGATGGCGCTCACTTGAATCGTATCGACAAAGACGGGCA
>JACKFH010000015.1 GCA_020632575.1 Candidatus Omnitrophota bacterium
GTCAAGGTGATCGATGGTCCGTTCCTGAATTTCGCCGGAACGGTTTCCTCCATCAATCACGAACGCGGACGTTTGACCGTGATGATTGAGGTTTTGGGTCGAGCCACTCCAGTGGAACTCGACTTTCTTCAGGTTGAAAAATCAACCGCGCAATAATTTGGGGAGACCCCTTTTTCCGACTCCGCTTCGGGTTGCCGTGCGGAAATGAGAACGGAAGGTAAAAAGAAATGCCACCAAAAAAAGAAGTCATGGCGCTTGTCAAACTGCAGTGCGAGGGTGGGAAAGCCACTCCGGCCCCGCCGATCGGACCCGCTCTCGGCCAACATGGCGTCAACATCATGGAGTTCTGCAAGGCCTTCAACGACCAAACCAAGGATCAGGCGGGCGTAGTCATTCCGGTCGAGATCACCATCTACGCCGACCGGACGATGACTTTCATCACCAAGACCCCGCCGGCGGCGTTCCTCCTGAAAAAAGCCGCCAAGGTCGAAAAGGGTTCCGGCGTCCCCCAACGGGACAAGGTCGGCAAGGTGAAGAAATCGCAAGTCAAAGAGATCGCCGAACTCAAAATGAAAGACCTGAACGCCTTCGATTTGAAAGGCGCGATGAATATGGTGGCGGGCACAGCCCGCAGCATGGGGCTTGAGGTTGTGGACTGATCGGAAACGTCGAATAGGAATTCGATTCGGATCAACCCGAAAGGAAGAGCAAGAGAGTGAAACACGGAAAGAAATACAATGAAGCCGCCGCCAAGGTGGATGGGAAGAAGTCTTACTCCCTCGAGGAAGCTGTTGTCCTGATTAAGGAAACCGCCACCGCCAAGTTCGATTCGACTGTGGAATTCGTGGCCAACCTGGGGGTCGATCCCCGTCACGCCGACCAACAGGTGCGTGGCACGGTCGCTCTTCCGCACGGAACCGGCAAGTCGGTCAAGGTACTTGTCTTCGCCGATGGCGAGCAAGTCAAGGAAGCCGAGGAAGCCGGAGCCGATTACGTCGGCCTCGAGGAATATGTCGAGAAGATCACCAAAGAGGGTTGGACCGATTTCGATGTCGCCATCGCGACACCGAGCACCATGCGCGAGGTCGGTAAACTCGGTCGATTCCTCGGCCCCCGCGGCTTGATGCCGAACCCCAAAACCGGAACAGTTACGCCGAACGTCAAACAGGCGGTCAAGGATGTGAAGGCGGGTCGAATCGAGTACCGTGTCGATCGCGCGGGCGTCATCCACACCCCGGTCGGCAAAGCCTCTTTCGACGCCGAGAAGTTGGCGGATAACATTCAGTCGGTCGCCGAGGCGCTTAACCGGGCCAAACCGAACTCCGCCAAAGGGACCTATATGAAGTCGACCTTCGTTTCGACCACTATGGGACCAAGCGTTCGGATCGATCCGGGCAGTTTCAAACACTAAGAAACAACGAAGACATCGTGGGATCCCCCCGGTCCCCATCCGGTCAAGGATAAACGGGGGAAGACATAGGTCGTAGACAGTCGGAGCCCCCTGGGCTTAATAAACCATCCTACCGAGACCGGGCGTCATGGAACTCATAACTCGTATTTCATCGATTTGAATGCGTTTAACTTGTGTTCGCAAAAGGCCCGCTCGAAGGAGCGGGCCTTTTTTTGTTTGAAGTCGACGAACGGTCGAGGCGAATTTTGGATTTGGTCGGTCGTTCGAGGAATTGAAGAGAAGATTTAAAGGAGGAAAAAACTTGGATCGCTCAACCAAAGAAACAATTGTCGGCGATCTCACCGAAAGGTTCGGGCGCGCCAAATCGCTCACTTTCACGGAGTTCAAGGGGTTATCCGTGGCTCACGCCAACCAACTTCGTGGCAAGTGTCGAGAAGCGGGTGTCGAGTACCTGGTGGTGAAGAACACGCTGATCCACCTGGCGCTCCCAGAGGCGGTTCGCGATGAGATCAAACCTCATCTGGTGGGAACAACGGCGGTCACTCTCGATTACGAGGAGGGGGTCGTGGGTCCGAAAACTCTTTCGGATTTCGCGAAAGACCATCCCGCGATCATTCTGAAGGCCGGTCTGTTGGAGGGCAAGGCGTTAAACGCCGCGGGTGTCGAGCAACTTGCGAAGCTTCCGGGTCGCGAGGAACTGCTCGCGAAGATCGTGGGTTCCGTTCAGGCGCCAGCCCGAAATATTTTGGGTTGTGTTAATGGCGTCTCGACCAAACTGGCGGGTCTGATGAGGGCCTACCACGACAAGCTGGAAAAAGAAGCGGCCTAGTCCGCTTCAAAATAAATGCGAATTAAAGAAATTAAAGGAGCATGATTAACCATGGCTAGCGAAAAGATTGAAAAGATTCTTGAAGACATCGGCGGGCTCTCGCTTCTCGAGGCGGCTGAATTGGCGGAAGCGTTCGAGGAAAAGTTCGGAGTGTCGGCCGCGGCGCCGATGATGATGGCCGGTGTGATGCCGGGCGCGGGTGGCGGAGAAGCCGCCGCCGAGGAGAAGACCGATTTCGATGTCGTTCTCACCGGGTCTGGCGATCAGAAGATCAAGGTCATCAAGGTCGTCCGCGAAATTTCCGGACTCGGACTCAAAGAGGCCAAAGATCTGGTCGACAACCTGCCCAAGCCGGTCAAGGAAGGCGCCTCCAAGGAAGAGGCGGAAGAGCTCAAAGCCAAACTCGAGGAAGTCGGCGCGACTGTCGAACTCAAGTAGTCCTCATCTCGAGATTGTTAAGTCACATCAGGAAGGGAGGCCCGATAGGGCCTCCCTTTTTTTGTGCAATTCGAATAGGAAATTCTCGCTGGGCAGCGAATTCAGATCCGATTCTTCGAATGAAGCGTTTGACCGACGAGACCTCAGGTTTTCTTATCACTCGCCGACTCGATAGAACCTCCCAAAGTCGAACAGATCGTTGTCGTTCACGACCCCATCGGCGTTGAGGTCCGCCTTGCTGGGCGGGTATCCCTTCTCGAGGGACTCGTCCCAATGGGAGAGGATCTCAATCAGATCTTCGTGATTGACCAAACCATCGGAGTTCTGATCGACCAACAGCATCTCTTCCGAGTTGATCGTGATGAACACATGGGCTTCACCGGTTTGACCATTGCTATCGGTGACCGTAAGGGTGATCACGTGGAGCCCCGGATCGAGTCCGGTGGCCGGGAGTATATTCCCGCTTCCCAACGCGCCTTGCAGATCACTCGACCATTCGAGACTCGAGCCAGGAAGAGCGCCATCCTCCAGGTCAGTTCCGCTTCCCTGGAAGAGGATGAGTCCTCCGGGTGAAAAGTGATCGCCATCCTTGGGGTTGGCGATGAGAGCGATCGGCTCTTTGTTCGGAATCGCGATGGGTGCGTCAGTCTCGTCAAAGCCGACATTGATTCCATCGGTGGCGACCACTCTGAAACGGGTGTCGGTCCCGCCCGCGACCGAATCGACAGCCACCTCGTAGGAGGTTGCCTCGTACTCCATCTTCAACAACTCCCAACTCGCGCCGCCGTTGTGGCTGAAGAAGACCGAGTAGGATAGGGTGTCTCCATCCAAGTCTTCCCCGGTCCACGTGAGAGTCTGAGTCGAATCGGCGGGCCAGTTCGCGGCCGCGCTGGGATCGGTGATGGTCACTGTCGGAGCGTTCGGGCTTTGATCCCGCTGGTCCAAGACTTCATCCAGATGCAGAAGCGCGACTGTCGTTGTCCCAGAGACCCAAGGAACAATCATGGAGACATCCATCCTGGAAAGATCCGGTTGGTCGGAGAACTGGGATTTGAAACTGACCACGAACGAATGGCGGGCGAGAACGTTGGTTCCCTCCAGAAGTTCGATTGCGTAATCCCCCTCAGGCAGAACCAATGTGTTTCCGATGTCGCCCCGATAAAGCGGTCCGAGTTCCCCAAGGATTTGACCACTCTGGTAATCCGGATTGTAAACAGTCGCGTTCACCATTAACGACTGAGCGCCATTGGTTTTGTAAAGCACATAGGGGGAGGCGACCTCTGTGGATTTGAGGACCTTTGGAGATACCTTGGCCACGCTGAGTTTGTTGAACATCTTGTTCCAGGTGAATGGCGCGATCCAACCCTCCTTCGAGCCACCCGCCGGACAATAACTCATCAGGTCATGGGTGTTGGATGGGTTGTAGACTTTCCCGGTGAGCGGATTGTAGCCGAACTCTTGAATGCTTGAGGTGGCGTACGGAAAATCGGTGTTCGAATCGTTGGCTCCACAATCGTCCGCGCCTGTGTTTGTGTGGAACACATCGAAGGTGTGAGTCAGCTCGTGACCGTAGATAAGTGCTCCCGGCCCAGGATCGTCGAGGCTGATCCCGGTTTCGTCGGTCCCGATCGCGACCACTCCCAGACCGCCCGCGTGAGGATAGGCGGGCATGTCGGCGTGCCCCCAGTTGGAAGTGCTGTAGGGAACCCAGCCATAGACATGCTCCGCTCCGGTGAATTCCCCAGCGAACCAGAAGGAAAAATAGTTCTCCAAGACCCACATCGTGTTCAGATGTTCGATGAGCAGGTGTTGGCCATCTCCGCTCGCCAAGGAGTCTGTCCAATCGAGGTAGCCGCTGTGAATCGAGTAGTCTATTCCGTTATCGGCGATCGGCATGATCAAATTCCGCCAATCGGAGGCGCCCCCGCTCACACACCAATTGATGGGAAAACCGCCCGCGTATTGGGGGCCAGTGTAACCAGAGGGGTGATACCTCAACAATCTTCCGACTGAGTCGCTCTTCTCCCGCTTGAAAAAGTCGATCGAGAAAAACCCCGTGGCCGGATAACGGTTGTTGCTCTCGTTGGTTTCGTCGATGACATCGTTCGGGTCGACAACGACATAATAGTCGAGCGTTCCCGAATTGAGTCCGGTGCTGACATAGAAATCGACATTGGCGCTGTTGGCCGCTTGCGATTGATCGACGGTGGATCTCGCCTTGCCGGTGGCGATTGTCGACACCCAGATTCCGCCATTCCAACGGAGGTACATCTTTACTGGAACGTTATCCCGCGTGCCGACCGGGAGGAGCGAGTGGCTGTATCGCATATAAATCCTCGCGGTTGTGGTCTTGTTGGTGACCATCGGCATCGAGTTGTCCGGGCAGGTGGCGAGACCGGCTCCGGTGTTGAAGCACTGAATCCCTTGGGTGATCTCGATGCCATGCACCGAGATATCCTCGGTCAGCAGAGGGTGGATCGCCACCAACACCGGCTCGATCGGGAAGTGGGCGACCATGTAAGCGAAGTCGCCCAGCTTCGTAGTGTCGGTGGGTGTCGGCGTGGGGGTGGTCGTTGGCGTATTCGTGGGGGTGAAGGTGGGGGTGAATACAGGCGTGTCAGTGGGTGTCGGCTCCGGCGTGATCGGCGGAACCCCAGCGTCCACGGACTGGTAGACATTATCCTCGCTCCACTTCAAATAGTGGACGCCGTCTGTGATCCGTGCGGTTCCCTCCAGATGAAAGTGATAGGCGCAGGTGTACCAGGGCTCCACGCTTCCTCCAATCATCGGGAGCAAGGGCGGCAAGGTGTGGTGAAGAACGCCATCCCACAGAGGTGGCGGCATGTCGTGTGAACCCACATATTGGTCGGAGGTGAAAAGTCCGCCATAGCGGTTATTCCCCCAGAAACAATTGAGGTGATAACTCCTCAGATATCCCGCGGGGTGATGCGCGGTGATGGTGAAGATCAAACTCGAATCGCTGTCGTGAGGCATCACGATCTTTTCGCATTCGAGAATAGGCGTTCCATCGGCGTAGGTGATGCTCTCGATCTCCGTGTGAACCGGGTCGTTGTTGATCAGGACTGTGAAATGATCGAGATCGTTTCTCGGCAACGGGACCTCCACCACGGTATCCGGGCCGGTCAGGCGGTAAGCTTTGTAGGAGACTGTGTATTTCCCGGAAAGACCGGTGGTGTTCCAGATCAAGCGCAGGTCCGTGAAAGACCAGTATCCCTCCTTGTTCAGGAGATAAAGGTTGTCCACTCCTCCGATTGATTGCGGACCCATCTCAACGCGAGTGGAACTGACTGTGCCGTCCGGATTGATGGTAAACAGGGTTTTCACGAGAGAATCATCGAGAGTCTCAGTCGCCGAGGTCCCGTAGGGCGCCGCCACAATCTGATAATAATCCACATCATCCGACATTCCGAACAGACCATGGAGCCAGGCGTATCCTCCAAGTGGAGCGTCAGTGAATTTGTGGATGTGCAGGTCGTTGGCAACCGTGTCGGAGACCTTGAAGAGACCGTGAGAGAGATCCATGGGGTCGGCGACAATCTCGGTGATCGGGATCTTGCCGATGCCGGTGAAGATAAACCCGCTACCGGAATGCCCCGTGGCCCCGGGGTCGAGCAGGTTGCCGCCAAAAGCCCCCATGTCGTTTCGAGATCCGTCGTTGTCGTTGTAAATCGGATTGGGATCGCCCGCGTCGACACAGGGCGACAATGGGTCGAGATAGAAATAACCGTGATCCGGATCGATGAATTGCGGGTCTTCGCTGATGGCGCCGGGTCCGCCAGAGACCTCCATCCAGGAGCCGTTATGGACGGCGTAGAATGAGCCGCCTCCGGTGACATTCGCGGGACCGAAGACATTGTTGTAAGAGATTTCAGGTGTGCAGGTCGCGTTCCAAAGGATACCGCCGACCGGTTGATCGTTCCCCCTCATCACGATGTTGTTTTTGATGACCGGAGATCCCGGTCCGATATTGAGAGCGGCAAAGGAGATGCCCGCATAATAGCGGTAGTCAAAGATAGTGTTGTTGATTATGTCGGGTTCGCAGGCGCCTTGAGCGCGGATTCCCATGCCGCCAACGTCATAGATGAGATTGTTCTGAATCAGGGGCGAGGAATCGTCCAATCGAATACCGTCCGCCGAGGTTTCATGCGGAGCGGGTCTAGAAATATTCGTGATGATGTTTTCACGCAGAGAGAGTTCGGACCCCAGGCAGTAAATCCCCAATTGAGCATTCGTCACACGGAATCCCGAGAACAAGGTTCCCACTCCGATGCCGAAGCACTCGACCGCCCAATTCGCCCCACTGGCGTCAATGATGGTCGCGTCCGCGCCCGAACCGATGACATTGACGCCGTCAACCAAGACAACCTTTTCGACATAATTGCCCGGCATGACTCGAACCGTATCTCCCGAGGTTCCCACGGCAATTCCCTCGCCGATTGTGTTGTAGGGATGCGCGAGACTGCCGTCCTCGATTCCGCTGGTGTTGTCGTCATCGACCCAGATTTCGACCGGGGGGACTCCTTTCGGTTTTTCTTTCGGAGAAACGGATGAAAACTCCGGAGCCGGAATCGGTTCCAAGGGTACGACCTCGGGACCTTCAAGGGCGGGTTCGATAACGTCCTCGGGTGGACAATTGACACACGGTGAGGATGCAAGTGTCTCGTCCGATTTTGGTGAGATGGTCTCGACCGAGTGGTAAACGTTGTAAGTCCGATACCGAAGATAACCATAACCGTCCGTGGTTCGCGCCGAGGCCCTCAGACGGAACCGATAGGCGCAATCCTCCCAGGGAACCGGATCTCCTACAGTGTCACGCGGGAGCAGTGGCGCGGTAACAAAGTCCTGCGGACCTTCCCACTCTGGAGCAGTGGGCGGACCATCGTGCGAACCGACATACTGATCGTAATCGAATCGCCCTCCATAGTGGTTGTGCCCCCAATAGCAATCCAAAATGTAGTACCTCAGGAACCCGCCCAGGTCGCGGGCGGTGAAGTTGAAGACCAGTTCGGAGCTCATCGCGTGTGGAAAGATGATGTCTTCACACTCAACGATGGGGGTGAGATCGGCATAGAGCACCTCGTTGATCTTTACGTCGAGACCTTTGCCGTTCAGCCAGAGGGTCATGTGATCCTGCGAGTTCGGAGGTAGAGAGACCTCGACCACACTCGTTTCGCTGGTCTTTTGGTAGGTCTTGACATCGAGACGATAGCGACCATTCAGACCCGTGGTGTTCCAGATCATGCGAAGATCCTGCTGGCTCCAATATCCATCCTTGTTGTACTCGTAGAGGTCGGGAACGCCTCCAATGAGTTTGGGGCCCAGTTTGATTCGAGTCTTCGTCACTGTCCCATCGGGGTTAATCTCATACTTGGTTTTGGAAAGGGGATCGTCGATGGTGTCAGTCATCCCGGTCACCAAGTCGGTCGCGATGATCTGATAGTGATCCGGGGTATCGGAAGCGCCAAGCAAACCTCGAATCCAGAGATTTCCGCTGAAGGGAGCGTCCGTATATCTCGGGATATGGTAATCGGCCGCGGCGGTTGCCGATACTTTGGCCAATCCATAGGTGAGGTTGGAGGGATTCTGGTCGATTTCGGTGATAATGATCTTTCCGACCGAGGTGAAGATGAATCCGCTTCCGGGATGGGCGATGCCACCGACATCGAGACGGTTTCCGCCAAACGCTCCCATGTCATTCCGGGAACCGTCGATGTCATTGTATTCGGCCGCCGGGTCGCCCGCGTCGATGCAAAGAGAGAGTGGATCGAGTTGGAGAGCACAATTCTCGGGATCCAGGAAAAGCGGGTCCTCGGAAATGGCTCCCGGTCCTCCCGGCATTTCCATCCAGGACACCCCATCGGATACCGCGTAATAGCCGCCAGTCCCTGTCGTGTCGGCTGGGTCGAAAACGTTGTTGTAGGAGAGGTCGGGAGTCGCGGTCGCGTTCCAAAGAACACCCGCTACGGGCCGATCGTTTCCTCTCATGACGATATTGTTCTTGATAACCGGAGCGACCGGCCCGATGTTCAGCGCCGCGAAAGAGATCCCTGCGTAATATCCACAGTCATAAATCGAGTTGTTGATGATATCCGGCTCGCTAAAGCCCTGTGCACGAATACCCATTCCGCTGACATGGCAAATGACATTGTTCTGGATTAGGGGAGAGGAGTCATCCAAACGGATTCCATCCCCGCTCGAGTATCCAAAACTGCCGATGTTGGTGATGAAGTTCTCACGAATTTGGAGGTCGGAAGAATGGCAATAGATTCCAACGGAAGCGCCGGTAATAGTGAAGCCTGCCAGCAGCGAACCGGGGCCCACGCCAATGCAGGAGACTCCAGCGCCGACTCCCCCGGGTCCTTTGGGCGGCCCCGGGAGAACGCCTTCGATGATCGTGGTCTCGTACCCTTCACCAATCAGTTTGACACCGTTTTTCATTTCCAAGAGCTCCGGATAGTAGCCCCCCCGAACCTGGATAGTATGAGTGACCGCGACGGTCATCGCTTCCGCGATGGTGTTGAACGGATTCATCTCCGTACCGTCTTCCAAACCGCTGGTATTGCTGGCATCGACCCAGATGGGATCGTCGTAGACCGGAGGGGGTTCGGTGGGAGTTGCTGTGGGGGTGATGGTGGGAGTGGGCGTTGGCGTGAGTTCCATCTGACATCGCCAATTGATCCTTAAAAGGCAGATCTCCGAACCCACGATTTCTATATCTCGAATTCCGCTCTTGCTGGATAGAGTGAGTGTGGTTGGAGTCGTTCCCGAGGGCCAATCTTGAGAATCGACCGCATTTCCCCCGTCGTCATAAGCTTTTGCCGTGCAGGAGTTTCCATGCCGAATTGTCAAATCCACCTCCTGAGGCGCAGCGCCACAACAGATGTTTTCGGAGAGGTGAATCATGGCGAATTGCTTAGCGGAGGCTTCGGTCCACGGAATCCAAATATCGAGGTCTCGGTCTTCCGAACATTCAATCACTGAAAGAGGAACCGGCGTGCCGTCCGGAAGAGCGCCCTCGGTGATGGACGCCCAACCGAGGTTAATCTCGGAAAGGTTCTCGTCGGATTCACTGAAGATCCTCCCGGCAAACAACTCGCCGCCGACCGGGTTGCACATACATTCCCAACAGATCCGCATAAGGCAGATCTCGGAGCCTTCAATGATGATTCCTCTGATGCCCTTTTCACTGGATAAGATTAAAGACTGAGGGGCCGAGGTCGAGGCCGCGACCGCCATGGACACGGGAGCGCCGGATTCGTCCAGGCCGGTCAGGGTGCAGTAATTCCCGTGTTTGAGAATGATTTCGACCACCTCCGGAGCGTTCCCGCAACAAATCGCGTCGGACAGTTGAATTCTCGCCTTCAGTTTTGCCGTGGCCTCAGTCCAAGGAACGAACACATCGAAGAAACCATCGCCCGAACAGTCATTGACACTGAGGTCAACAGGATCGCCGTTGGGGAGCATCGACTGATAAATCGTCGCCCAGCCCAGATTGACCTCCGACATACCCTGTGTGGGCACGGTGAAGACATCCTCGGGTTGGATGCAGGCGCCTTCAGGATTGCAATCGCATTGGATGCAGATCTTTAGGATGCAAATTTCGGCGCCGACAATCCGGACCGATCGAACTCCCTTCGGATGGCTGAGCACCAAGGATTGGGGAAAGGAATGCGAAGCCGCTGTGACCGAGTCGACCACCGCACCGGACTCGTCGAGTCCAACGAGTGTGCAAGAGTTGAAGTGGCGCAAAATCACCTCCACAACCTGCGGGGGAGCGCCCTCACAGGCGCCTTTCGCCACATGGATCGTCGCGAATCGGACCGCGGATGCGCCCGACCAAGGGACTTCCACACCGAGTTCCTGGTCCCCCGAGCAGTAAGTGACATTCAGGGGCACGGGACCGCCCGCTGCGGATTCGGCCTGGGTGATCATGACCAGCCCCATGTTGACCGCCGAGAGACCTTGAGTGGGTTCCTGGTAATAGTCCCCCGGCACGACACATTGGACCTGCTGTCCCAATGCCACAGGACAAATCAATATACCCCAGATGAGAATAGAGAGGATCGCACGAACGAAACTGAAAACCCGGGATTGCAGAATTGAATGCATGGACCTGTACCTCCGTTCCTGTTCAGAACATGGCGTTCCAAGGAATGGACGGGCGGGCGTTTCAGGATTTCTTGGGCGCGTACAAACTCGAACTCAGCGCGTCAATCCATCGGGCTGAAACGCATTCGTTGGAATGACCAGCTAGATTCAAAAAGGTGGCAGGAAAGATAAGGCACGTTTGGGCGGGAAAGTCGAAATGAGACGAAGAAAGAATGTCAAATACAACAAATGTCCAGGCAATTCAGACGACCGTTCAAAAAAGGTCGATGGTCCTGCCGCCGACAGAGGTAAGTTAACTCCCTCCCATTGAACAATCAAGCGGTCAGTCCCATTTTTCCTTCACTTTTTTTAGCGACGATCGAGGAGCCGATGATTTCTCACCACAAGAAAATGATTTCCCGTGATGCCCGGTTGTTGCGATTCGCTCTCCTGGCGGAAGTTCACTAATCTCGAGACCAAGTGCGCGACCCGCGCATACCTATTTTCCCCCATCGGAATCGTTGAGGTGGCGGCCGCGCATGGCATGAATCCGTCGATTCATTTTCAGATATCGAGCGAGGCCGATCCCCCCGAAGACAACACCCACTGGAACGCATGCGAACCCCACACCAAGAAACCATCCACTGGGAGTAAAGTGGATGATTGTGATTCCAGCGATGATTAGGGCCACACTCGATCGAAGGTAGGCCAGCAGGGTCCGTTCATTGGCCAAGAGTGTGCGGCTAATGGCCAACTCATCCGCCAGATTGAGGCCCTCAATACCAAGATTTCTTTGAGTATCCGCGTTTGAATCATCATTCATACGATCCGAGAGTCTATGTCAGCGAGGCTCCACGGGCCACACCTTTCTCGCATACGAATACCCTGGATATTGGTCACAAGATCGAACGCGATTCAGTCGGACCTCCGGTGGTCCACCTCCCCACTTGGAAACGACTCTTGCAAATCGAAATCGATTCCCTCGATCGGATACCCATCCAAGTCGGTCACTCTGAGATTGAACCCACTCACCCCATGCGAATTGATGGAGGTGACAGTCATCAGGTTGGAGCCCGGGTGAAGCTGAATGGGAATCTTTTCCTCGAAATTGTAACGGTCAAGGTAGAGCATTCCCTTGCCCCGTTTGGGATAATCGCTCCGGTCGAAGACCACCTCCCCATTGAGCGTGATCAAGACGCCATCATCCCAACCGATCCAAAGCAGCGCCTCTTGCTCCGCCTCACAGACAACCGTCGTGGCAAGAAGGGTGGAACAGTCATTGGTGTGGTCCCAGTCGTAGATGGCGCGAACACGGGCTGTGCCAAGGGGTTCCAAGTTCGGGAAGCGAAACCATCGAACCACCCCATCGCGGCCATGGACGGGCCAATTCCAGTCCGCCCGATCGAATGGTTTTTCCGGAAAACGCTCGGGTTGCGTGTGAGGGTTTCCCAGCGGCCCCAACACGAGCCACTCGCCGGGTGTTCCAAACCGTTCGCAGAGTTCGATGGCGCCGATCTCGCCACGGTCAAACCGGTCGATCTGATCCGCCAACCTCAGGAGTCCGAGATCTTGGACCTCGCCTTCATCCCGAAGAATCCTTCGCCATTCGGGAATGACCGACGATGCGTCGTCGAAGGGAGACGACGATAATCCGTATTTCTTTTCGGTCTCCTCGGTGGGGAGATACCACAAGGGGCGCCCGGAGTAGGACCAGGTGTATCGTTTCGCCACCCGACGGAGAATTCGCATTTGATCCTGGAGTTCGGCGAGTTCCTCATTCCAGGGGCGAACCGGGTAATCCTTCGCCCCCGTCTCGATCATGTGCAGCGGCCAAACACCCGGCGCCACGGTGCACCGTCTCTTCCAATAGTCGAGGGTGTCGCCCTCGAGCAGCGCCTCGGCCGCACAATCTCCGACCCGGGGGATCGCCACTTGCGAAACCGGGTCGAGCAGGCAGTAGGCCCTCTCGTAACCTAGATGCATGCCGCCCGGCGCATCCCGGTCCGCCATTGTTTCGATCATGGCGGTGGTGAAAGCACGAACAATGGGGCGATCCCACAACTCGCCCGGGAGAAGAAAAACAACGGCATCGGGGAACTCGTCCAAGAGAGCCGCCATGACCTCCCTGCCCTGCTTCGCGGCGGCATTCAAAAGGTCATCGATCGTGTAACCCTCGTAAGTGTAGACCTCATGGTCAAGTTCGTAGCGTGGATAGGGATACTCCGGATCGATCGACACACCACGAAATCCGAGTTCTTTCGCCGACTGTCCGACTTGTTGGAAATGCCGAACCATCTTGTCCGTAAAATCCTCCGACAACAGCGTCTCGGGGGAGGGCCACGCCTCGGAGGAGCCAAAACTCACCCCCAGAAGATTCTCGGTGACTCCCGACTCGCGCAGGTTTTTCAGATTTCTGGCCGCTTGGTCCTTCCAATCGTTCTGGGCGGGCGTTGCGCCATCGATTCCGAGATTGGAAAGCACACCGGTATCCCAACTTCCGACCGTGAAGAAGAGACCGTCATAAATCTCCGCGACTTCGTCGGCATGGTCATCGAAGTAGGGGGTGGGTTGAGCGGAGTACGCAAGGGTTTTGGGAACCTCGCGACTAAATCCGGGATTTGCAATCAAAAGGATTGAACTGATACACAATATCAAGCGCATTGAAACTATCTCCTCGAGGTAGGGTCCATAAGAAATCAATGAGGTTCGATTGTACCACTCGAGGCGCCAGTCCTTCCATATCAGCGGTTCCCATCAGGGTTCGGCGACCAACCAAACCTCGGCCACTTGGACACCGCGTCCTGTCATCCGTTGCCAAGTGAGCTCAAGGGACCCGTCCGCGGTGGCCTCTTTCGGGATCACGAACTCGAGGGGAGTCACCTCGGGAGTTGGTCCATCCTCCTCAACTTCGACAACAGCAGCGCTATCACGCTCGGGGGTGAAGCGCACTCCCTTCAGCGTGTGACCATAAGGCCCATGGATCTCGTACTCGTCATCGGCAACCAAACGAACGGTTGCGTTGTATCGACCGAGGTAAGTCACTCGCACTCGGTAATTCAACTTGGGGTCGAGGTCCTCGTATCGCAAAACAAGCGGTGTTTGATTGAGCGCCTCCTCGACATCCAGCCAGGAAAGCCGATAGGGTTCGCCTGAATCGAAGGTGTGTCCCTCGCGGGGAGTGGTCACACCGGCGGGATCGTCCCAGAGCGGTTTGGGCTTCACCAGATGCGGTTGCTTCCATGCACAACCCAGATCGTCGTAGAAGCCATTCGGACCAGGGTCTTCCCAGTCGACGACGCGAGCCAATCGAGCCAGCCGCACATCGCCATCGGTGGGAGCCTCCGCCATCGTGGCGGTGAATTCTCCCGCCAGGATCGCGTCGAGTTCGTGTTCGATCCAGCGTCGGTTGTTGAGGGGCGTGTCCAAGAATTCGAGCACCGCGCCACGTTCGGAATTCCGGGCTTGAGTGTTCTCGACATCCAATTGAGCGCCAATGCTTTCAAAGAGGTCCGCGCCCAATTCACGGATACGGGCCTTGAGAGGATCCGTCCGCTCGTCCTGGTCCGACTCCGCCAGGATCTCGCGCGCCGCTTCGATCGCTTTTTCCACTCCGATATCCGGCCCCCTCCTCAAAGCGGCATAGGCGCGTTCCTCGATATCGTTGGCCTTGAGCAACCTCAATCGCGTGTAGTGGTCGTAATAGGCGCGCAACAAACATTCTTGGAAACGCCAATTGGTCAGCAGGGCTTCATCGGCCTCCTCTTCGAGGTTTCTCCAGAGAGCATAGGTCTTTTCGACGGTCTCGTTCTCCGCCAACGACCCAACGAAATTTTCCTCGAGCATGAACAAACCCTTTTGGACTTCCTCGCCAATATCCCAACCGAAGAAGAAGCGGGCGTAGTCCAGGACGATGTCGTCGAGATCGCGATCCGGGTCCCACCCCAGCGCCGTCCAGACAAACTTGTTCAGGTCGTCGCCCACACCATCGGAGTAGGTCACAAAGCCATCGGCGTATTCATCGTAGAGATTATGGATTCGCGCATGCCATTTCGGACGAGGAGCGAAAGGTTCGCGGCCCAGGGTTCGGGCGAACGCTCGGTCCCAACCGGCGACCGGATACTGTCCGCGAACGCAATGGCCGATATCGCTGTAGCGTCGAATCGGGTAACGCTTGGGGGTCCGGTCACGCTGTTCGTCCGCAAGGATGCGCGTCCAGGCGCCGTACACGACACCGGTCAGCCAGTCCGGTTGCTTGCGCTGGAGATAGTCGAAGAACCAGTTGTTCTGTTCGGGAGTGAACCCCTGATTGGAGACCCACACCCCCAGGTTTGGATGAGTTTTTCTGGCCTCCTCGGCGAAACAACCGGTCCATTCAATCATCCGGTCGGGACGCATCTCTTCGCTTTGTCCATCGCCACCCGTGAGATAGATGTGGTCGAGGTGGGGGATGGATCGAAGCAAGTCCACTCTTCCTTCGATCGATTGATCCCAATTCTCCTCAGACTCGCCCCGTCCGCCTGACGCATTCCCAAACAGCCAAAATTCGAAACCGTAGTTCGCGCAAATACGAGACCACGCCGCCGCCATTTCACCTCGCGTCAGTTTCGCGTGAGGGCTGTCTTTCGAGTCGGGACTCCTGAAGGAGGTGGTTTCGAAAGCGTTGGCGCCAAAGATGGCGAGTTCGCGCATATACTGTTCGTAGGTCTCCGCGCTCCATGCGTCATAACAGTGGGACAAAGCGCGATACCCCATCTGGTGACCTCGATGCGGATAGCGGGGGGCGGTGGCAATCCGGAAATCTTCAGGGAGTTCGAGCGTCCCTTTCCCCATACGCATCTCCAGGAGGAGACGCCCCGCCGCGAAGAGGACGCCGTCATCGTCATGGCCCGCAAGCACGACTATCGGCGCTTGGTCCACCGTGTGGACCGCAATGGCGAACCCCTCCGGCTTTTTGGGAACCTCCATGTCTCCAACAAAATCGCTCAACTCATCGGGAGCGTCGTCCGATCGGCATAGGAGGATGTAGGCGCTTGTTCTCCCGCCGATCGACGTTTGCCGAGGCAGTTCAATCCCAGTCCGTTTGGCGATTTCCTCCACAAGCATGCGTTGCGCGGTCTGAACAACGGTCTCGCCAGTTGCGACAACAACGGATTGGCGCAGGTCGAGGTTCTCCGAGGAGATGGCCGCGCTTGCAAGCATTCCGACCAGAACCAATTGCCATGAAGCGGCGCTAAGAATGTGTAGAGATCTCATTAAAACTCCATTTCGATCGTTATCCTGTCGGACGGAAACATAATCGATCGGGGGTCAGTCGGAAACTCCCACTTCAACGGATCAGCAAGAGGCTTTTCGCATCATCCACAAACTCGAAGGCGAACAATTTGGCCTGAGTCATTTCAATCTCCAAACGAACAGTCGAACCTTCGAGATTTCTGAGATTCGAGTTGCCATTCCAAGTGACCCGATGTGAAACCTCGTCGGTTTGAATAGGGTCGCAGTCGGTAAGGGTGAAACCAGGAATCGGGCCGCCTCCCTCATCGAGCAAAGCGACTCGAACTTCGCCGTTGGATATGAGGTTTAGTTCCAGATGCTGACCCTCGAAGACAAACGGCAAGGTGCGCAACCTTCCGGTTTCCGAACCGGCGTCGAGTGAGACGAACCCATCGAGACGCTGTCGGGTGCGGAAACAACGCCTCTGGCCGCTGCCATGCGGGCCTGTGTCATCCTCGGTGTATTGCCAGATCTCGTTGCCCCGGCGCACCAAACCGTATTGCGCTTTGCGTTCGAGTATGTCCTGGCTTCCAACAGATCCGTCCGAGCCCATGTAGTAGCCAAGGTGTCCCAACGAAGTCCAGTTCTCTCCATCCCGGCTGGTGGCCAGTTCAGTCCGACGCACCTGAATCGGGTCGAACCGCCAGATGAAGGCAAGGTAGGTGTCGGGCGCCCAAAGGTATTTAATGGCGCGCGTCCGGTAGACCTCTCCCAATCCCGTGACCGGGAAAGAAATCGGTCCTTCGCAGGATACGCTGGGAAGGGCCCAACCGGTGAAGACGGGAGGTGTGACCGGATTGAAGGGCCAAGTCTTGAACACCTCATGAGTCTCGAAACCGACCGCTACCCGGCCACCCGAGGGGAGACAGCCGAGCCCTTCCATGTTGGGATCGCGTTTGAGGAAGTTCCGGTAGACGCCATATTGATCGTCCCAAAAGGTTTCGCATCCGCCGCCGCAAACCAATGGGAGCATCAGGGTTTCGCTCCGTCTCCAATGAATGAGATCGGGCGAGGTGTAGAGGACGATGCCTTTGTTCGCCACCCAGGCTGTCATCTTGAACAGTTCGTCGGGGGTTGCGTCGGGGTTTGGGTCCTTGAACACGGAGCACCAGGTCGGGGTGAGTTCGAGGATGATGTTGTTGTGACTCGATCCATTCCGCTCAACCACTCCGAGGTCAGGTGAGGAGAATCGAATTCCATCGGTCGAAGTGTACAAACGGGTGATTCCCTGAGCGGACGCGTAGCCATCCGGAACAATCATATAGATGGTCCCGTCATGATCGACCACGCAGAAATCGCCTCCGAAGTTGATACTTGTCGGCTCGGGATCGGTGGGCGGGTTGACGGTCAGTTCGATGTTTTCCTTCTCATCGATGAGAGCCTCGTCGAGGAACACATGTTTGCGCGCCCCAAGTTGGAGCGGCGCCCCCTCGGCTACGTCGAAAAGTGGAGGCAGACCAACACCCTGGGAGAGGGGCGGAGGCAGGGCCCCATAGTTCTTCGAGAAACTTCCGGGCGGGTTGAATGTTTCGGAGTACCGAATGGTGTTGGAAAATCGAATCTCATCCAGGCAAGCCGAGACATCTTGGCTGCCATGGCGATCTTCAGCCAGCGATAGGTTGAATCGGTTCTGTCGAAACGTTTCGTAGTCTCGGGATCCATCGAAGACCCCAGTCGGGTCTTCCAAAAGAGAAGGGGGAATGACAGTGGGGGGTATTGGTTGAGTTTGCGTTGTCGAGCGAACGGCGTTTCCTTGGAGTTGACCATCCAAGAAGTGTCGGAGGGTTTGGCCCGAGGCATCGCAGCCGAAGGCGACATGATGCCATTGACCGTCGGCTAAATCCTGAAATTGCGTGGGACAGGTATAAATCGATCCCGTGTATGCGTTGATGACCTCGAAATCGCTTAGCTGAGGGGCCAGGTTCACCTCGAAACCCGGGTCGTAAGCATTGCCTAATTGCAGCATCGCCGATTTGGTGGTGGGATTCGACTCGAGCTTTAGCCAGAACTCAAGTGTCCATTCCTCGGTGGACAGTGTTTTCAGGAGATTGCCCGGAGCGATTGTCGGTCCCCAAAGTGCGGCGGGTGGGATTCCGCTCCAGACACTGTAATGGACGGAGAATCCCGGCCCCGCATTGTTCTTCAATGCGTTCCCGAATCTTCCCGGAACGAGACGTCCCTGTTGATCCAGACGGAGATCGTATTCTCCAGCCTCTGCATCGAGCAGTGTGGTGTAGGAATAGTCCGTTTCATCGAAAAGCCAAAGAGCGACAGTGGAGGCTTCTTCAATTTCTTCGTCGGTCAGCGTGGCAACATGCAGGCTTTCATCCGCCCAGGAATCGCCCACCCCATTCGAGACTCTGGCTCGAAGGTAATATTCCGTGACCGGCTCCAAACCGAAAAGAGACACCTCGATAGGGCCATCGGAAAATTCACCGTAATCCCTCACATGCGACCATTTCTCGGGGTCGGTCCCCCCATCTTGTTTGCCATAATAAAACCTCACATTGGGTGACTGTGTGACCTCACCGCCGATGCGGATCCCGAAGGCGCCGACCTCAAGGATTTCTTGGTTTCGAAATTCGGGAGGTTCAAGAATGCGAAATGATCCTGAATAAGGTTCGATCGGAATCCCCGAGGCGCTCAGGATCGCCCCCTCGGCGATCTCGACTGAGTATTCCCCGGTCCCTGGAGTTAGGGATGGCAAAGCGAAGAGGACCTCCACTTCATTGGTTTGTTCGACGCCCGTAGCCGAATCCGCATTTACGCGAAGGTCCTCCGCCTGAACCGAAGTGGCATCCACCACTTGAGAAAAACGAACAGTGAGGCTCGTCGGGGGCGGAATCAAATGGGCGCCATCGGGAGGGTCGGTGGCGAGAACTCGAAAACTGGGGGAGGACCAAAGCACGGTGTGATCAACCTCAATTCCGCTTCCTCCGGAAGTATTATCCAAGAACAAATCGGACTCGGAATAATCGCCCTGTGCCTCTCCCGCGTTGACACTGACCAAAACCTCTTGTGGTGTGGTTAATGCAAAATTGGTTTCCAGCGCAAGTTGCACCCCGGCGATGATGACATCCCCTCCCGTGGTCTCGGGGTGTCCTCCGTGGGTGTCGATCTCGCCTTTGAGGACAAGGCTATTTGAGATCATGTTTCCGTACCGGTTTCCGACGTTGTAATCGGGAGGCGCAAGAGCCAGTAGTTGGACATTGCCGTTGGTGGTGGGAGTCGCGGTGCGCATCGAACCGGTTCGGATGTAGCCGATCTCGATCTGGCCGGCGCGTATGTTGACCGACCCGCCGGCGTTGCCACCGGGGCTGCTGTCGGAGGTGTTGATGCCTAGAGGGATGGCGACCCTCCCGGTGGCGGTGATGGAGACGGGGGCGGGGGCTGTATCAGAGCGCTGAAGGTTGATGATTCTTAGATCGACGTTCTGGACATTGACGATCTCAAGACCTTGGGCGCCAGTTGCACTACTGTCGACTCGTCCGGTTCCGGTGATGTCATGGCCGCCCATGTCCCATGTGCAGAGGTGGATGCTGAGACGGTCGCCGCCTTTGTTGAGATCCATCAAACCATCGCCCTCAATATTCAACCCCTTGTTCACGAACACCAGTTTGAAATTGGCGGTTGAGGCGAACCGGATCACTCCTCGATCGGTGACCGTGAGTCCCTCCGGGATGGTATAAACATAAGGTGACTGCCATGTTCCCGAGCCGGAGAGAGTCACCCCCTGCGCCGCATGGGGGTTCGCGGTTCCGTCCCAGATTTCGATGGAGGAGACAATTGCTTCTTCATCGACAGCGAAAGCAGGTTTTGGAAATGCTGTCCCAAAGAAAACTTGGATCACAACGAGGATGGAGATGAAGGGAAGGGATTTTGTTTGTTTCCCTCCATGGTAAACCCCAGGCAAGCAAAATGTGTCGAGCATTAAAAAATCTTCTTTCGAGTTAATCTTCAGACAGGAAACCATGGTGGAATGTGACTCGAGATTGCTCGACTCCATCCGCATCCCAAAGTGTGGCGACTCCTTCGCAGGCGCCGTCAATCCAAGTCGATTCGGATTTCATTTTCCCATTCGGCCACCACTGTCTCCAGATAGATTTTCCATCAGCGGCGTGTTCCCATTCCCAGGACTTCTTCCCTTCTCTATCCCAGTACGCTTCAACTCCGGTCTTCCTACCACGCGTCCAATGAACTTCATACTGTAGAGTCCCGTCCGGATAAGACCATTTCTCTGCTCCATTCAATCGAAAGATTCCATCATTCCCGATCTCGCCCGACCACTTGGCGCGTGTCGTACCATTCGCATGCTGCTCAATCCGCTCAATGGTCCTATCCGCGGATCCTTCAGAAGTTGACGCCTCCCCTTTTCCGAGAACCCAGGCCTCATTGAACTCGAAATGGAGGCAAGGGTGATTCATCGTGGTCAGTAGATGGATCATCCCATTCGGGGCCTGCCGAGCCACCGAGTATCCCAGCGTCGCGTACGGGTGCCCATTGTGGGCCCATTCCTCGGACAGGGGGATCGCCTTCGATTCATGCGGTTGAGCCGCGTCGATCTTCTTGATCGTCCAGGTCTCACCCTCATCATCGGAAAGTGCGACATAGGAGCCATTCTCGGTCACACCAGTGGGTTTCTTTCCATTAAAATTCTGGTAATCGCCCGCGAACAGGAGCCGCCCGCTAGCGAGACGGATAAAGGAGGGCCGTTGGTTGCTCGCCAAAGCTGGGAAGTCCGTCTTCTCGATCTCATAGGATTTCCCCCAATCCTTCGTAATCGATTTCGGCATAAAGCCATCGATGTCGGAGCTCTTCCCGCCCATGCCGACCACGCTTCCATCCTGCAGTGGGACAAAGACCGTGTGACGACCCCCAGTGCGACCTCCGGTGTCGCTCCAAGTCATTCCTTCATCCTCGCTCTTCCAGAGGAAGGAGTGAGCACCGAGGCCATCCATGGCGGAATAGATGGCGCCCTCCTCATCCCGGAACGCGGAGCTGATGGGTTGCGGTGTGTAGCCGCCAATTCGCCCGATCTGGAAGGGCAATCTCATTGGACTCCAGGTCGATCCATGATCGCTCGAAACACACCACTTAAATGGGACATCCGAAAGACCGATGCCGCCCCAGAACATCCAAATCTTCCCGTTATCATTCCACAGTAGGACGCTCTGATCGTTGATGTCGGGAATATCGAAAAAGGGAGAGGGCGGGTCCCACTCCTCCGCGCCGAACCGTAGGCGGGTCGCGATCAAACCGACATTCGGCCAATACTCGGCTTTGTGGGAACGCGAGGAGGAGAAAAACATAGCCAACAGATCCCCATTGGAGCAGACCGTTAGCCCGGGACAATGGTTGTGACCGAGAATTCCTTGTGGCAAACCGCAGGCCTGGATCGCCTCCTCTTCGACATTCTCGGGAGGAATTGGCAACGCCTTTCGAACCCTGAAAAAGGGTTTTCCCAGATCAGGTCCCGCTTCGATGGGCAGCCCACCTTCTTTGACACACTGCTGGACGAAAGGGATCTCTTGGGGACGCTGCGGAGTCTCCGGATAAGCGGCTTGCACGACACGAAACCCGATGGTGTGTTGTCCTCGAAAATCAGCAGGCGCGCCGGCGCGGTTGGCGCTGCGTCTGAAATAAGGCTGGACCCCGCCCGCCTCCGAGTAGGCGCTGTCATCCTGGACCGTTCCCCCGCGAACAACACGGGCCACTCCGGTTTCTGGTCCAGTCGGATCTTTTTCGTCGGAGGATGGGTAGGGGCCATACCAATCCAGACACCATTCCGCGACCCCGGTCTGCATATTCCGGATCCCCAAGGGATTCGCGGTCTCGGGGTCGGGAGGTTGGTTTCCCGATGAGAAGGGAGTGTCGGTTCCGGCACGGCAGGCGAACTCCCACTCGGCTTCGGTGGGTAGACGATAGGTCTTGTCCTCTTTCTCGCTCAACCATTCGCAGAAGGCTTGAGCGTCCTCCCAGGAAATCCCTGAGAGGTAAGGACTATATTTCCCGGCGTCCTGATACCCGGGGCGGAATTCCCGATATTGTTCAACCGTGACCTCGGACTCTGAAAGGAAGAATTCCGAGAGGGAGACCGAACGAACGGGTCGTTCGTCCGGATCTCCATTAGGCGAGAATTCCGGACCGCCGAGTCCTTCCAGTGGAACCGATGGTTCTTCTCCCATCTGGAATGCTCCCCCCTCGATCTTGTGGAAGGTCATTCCGATCGAGTTTTCAAATTGGGATTCGTCCGCGAATGCTCCCGTCCCAAATAGCATGAGGACAAAGACTGCGGAAGAGAAAAACCATCGATTCCTACTCGGCATGTGTCAGATCTCTTTCCAGTGGTGCTCCGGGTTGTATCCGAACGCCTCATTAGCGCGCTTGTTCGAGAGCATTGTCGTCCTCCCCGGCATCGGTTCCCGCACAACCTTCAGGAGTTCGGGACGAAAGCGTTCGATGATTTCCATCGTCGGCTCGGGTAATATCGTGTCGGGCGCGGCCAATTGATACACGCCAAATTTTGGCAAAGTTTCGCATTCAACCGCTTTCACCAAACCGCCGACCACATCCCGGAGTTCCACATAGTTCCCCAGCTCGCCCGGCCACTCCGTGGTTGGCTGGACTCGATCCTTGTAGGATTCGGTCCATTCAGGAGGGAACACGCCAGCGAAACGAAACGCCGCGGTGGTCATCCCGGTCCGGTTGGTCCAGGCTTGGCAATTGAATTCGCAACTGTACTTGGCGAGGCTGTAGGAGTCCTCGATATCCGGGGGGATGTCCTCATCGATGGGGAGATAGGGCCAGTTTCTCGGACGGTCGGTGACTCGGTTATAGAACCATCCGCAGGCGTTGATGCTGGAAGCGACCAGGGCTTTTTTGATTCCATGCTCCTCGCAGGCAAGGAGCATTTTAAAAACCCCTGTCGCATTGACTTCATAGCATACAATCGGGCGTTCGTTCGAGTCGCGATTTCCGGTCAAGTGAATCACCGCGTCCACGCCTTCCGTGATGCGACGGATGAAATCCATGTCGAGCGCATCGCCGACATGGAACGGGTGGTTGGGCGAGGGTTTCGGAATGTATTCGGGTTTCCTCTGTAAGTTCAACGGTTCGAATATCCACGGGACGCGCGAGTCATCCGGCTCGAAAGCGTCGGCTAAAACCAGATCGTGACGGTCCTCGAGTTGCCAGGTGAGATAACGGCCAATGTACCCGGCGGCGCCGGTGATGAGTATTTTCATTTTCTTCTCCTTAATCCCAATTCAGCACGACCCCAAGGGTGGAGTCTTTCTCATTGAAAATCTTGTCCCAAGCTTTGGCGGCGTCCTTGGCTTTCATCTGATCCGTGATCAGTGGCTTGGTGTAGATGGTCCCGTCATGAATCTGTTTGAGCGTGGATTCCATACGCGCACGAGTCCATCCGCAGGGACAGTGGATGGTGGCCTCGCGGTAGATGAACTGACGGAGGTCCATCCAGGATTTACTCCCCTCGTGCCCGGCGGTGACATAGTGTCCTCCGTACTTGAGGAGTGGGATGAGTTTGAGATTGGTGTCAAGATTGACATCGTTCCCGATCGTGTCGACCACGATGTCGAACTCGCCTCCGGTCCAATCGATCGCCTGTTCCAACCAATCGGACTGTTCTTTCGAATTCAGGATTAGGTCGCCTTTTTTCTTTTTGAGGAGGTCGAGCCGGAAATTGTGACGACCGACAAAGGCGACTTTGGCGCCACGGGATTGAAGAGTTTGCGCTGCCCAATTTCCGACCATTCCGTCGCCCATTACTAGAGCATGACAACCCTTCTCGACAGGGGGACGCGATCCGGTATTGGTTCCCACCTGGGTAAGCACAAGGCCGCTGTATTCGATGGGATCGACTCCTTTCGGAAGGGCATAGACTTCGTTCGCGTCCGAGGGTCCGATGGCCACATGCCCACCGAAACCGAGATGAGTCTTTTCGATCTTGGTGATGGTGGCGAAAACCCATTGCCCCTTCTTAAAACCCTTCACATCCTTCCCCATCGATTCGACGATGCCGACTTTCTGATATCCAGCAACCATGGGATACGGAAGCGGCAGACCGAATTGCCAAGGGGTGACTCCATCGAACCTCTCCTGCCGAAGAAAGGAGCCCTCGGTGCCATTGCTGATCCAGGAGTGTTTCGTGGCGATCACGACATCGTTCGGTCCTGGATCGGGAACTTTCACTTTTCCGAATTCGACTTTGTTCTTACCGGTGAAGATGACTGCTTCGGTTTTCATGATGGTGGATCAACCATCCTTTCCAAATAAATGTGACCTCTATTCCCACCCCATCCAACCGATGGCTGGGAGGCCCTCCTGGACGGTTTGAGCGGTCAATTCCAATGAATGAACATCGTTCCAGTTTTCTAGCGTTTCCTTGGAGCCCTCGGGAGATTGATCGGTCTCTTCCTCGATCCGAATCAACTCCGAAAGAGGGAAGACGTGTTTCACCCATCCTTTCCCGACCTTGGCGGAGGCTTTGTGAGTGAGGGCGCCCGGTTGGCGAAGGAACCAATTGGTTTTGAGAGTGATTCCCTCGATGTCATGAGTCCAAAGGACCAGCGATCTCATGTTCCCTTTGTTGCGGGCCGAGTCGGCAAACACCCGGGTGACCAATCGGATGGATCCGGCGGGCGATTCGGATCGATAGACCAGCGCCTGATGACCTTCGACCTCTCC
Source organism: Candidatus Omnitrophota bacterium (assembly GCA_020632575.1). Taxonomy (GTDB): domain Bacteria; phylum Hinthialibacterota; class Hinthialibacteria; order OLB16; family OLB16; genus JACKFH01. The sequence goes on from JACKFH010000015.1 coordinate 24,765, forward strand.
CAATTCGAGACGCGTGTTGTCTGCGTGGGTGAAATCCGTGCCGCGTTGAAGGATCCAACCGGAGGGGCCATTGTCCCAATCGCTGAGGGTGTCCGAGGTCAGTTGAGTCGCTCTCGCTGTGGGAAACTCTTGGGCGGGAATTAGGTTGACCACCTCCCCGCTAAGAAGAGCGTCCCCCTCGTAAATCACCTGGGGGATCAACGATAAGGGCTCCGCTGAATCGACCACTGGAATCTCGACCCTCCAAACTCCCTCCTCGGTCCGATCCGCTTGCGATGAAAGCCATCCCTTAAGGAGAGGATGAAAGGGGCCCCTCGCAAAATCGACTCGAACGGACTCAACAGGACGGGATTCATCGACCTTGAGAGTGGCGACTGGAACTCCCTTCGAATCGACCCCCATCTCCAAGACGGGCGCTTCCGGGAACTCACCAACATCCTTGAGGTGTGCGTCGAACCAGGCCATGGCCGCGTTGACACTCTCAGGATCGAGGCTATGCATTCGGTTGGCGCCATAACTCCTTCGGTGTGGGACTTGGACCTGCTTCAGTCTCGCCTCGCATTCATCCAACTGGCCGAAGAAATCGTTGGTGGCGTTCAGGAATAAGACGGGACCGTGCTGATTGTCGGCGAAGGAGGCTGGGTCATAATTGGTTTTCCAATAGGCTTGAAAGGCTTCGGATCGGTTCCGGAGGGACTGTCCGATTCCGCTCCATTGTTTTTCTAGTTCTCCTATGCCATAGACGGGGACCGCCGCCTTGAGCCTCGGCTCGAGACCATTCACCAACCAGGTGAGGTAGCCACCCCACGACACCCCTTGGACCCCGATTTTCTCTTTGTCGACTTCAGGTCGTTGGGAGAGAATGTCGATACCTCTAACCGATGCGAGAACAGCATGGTGAATAAAATTCTGCCCGGGTTCGTGATCCTCGGGGTCCATGTACTCGCCACGAAAGTCCTGGTGCCACATCGTAATTTCGGATTCCGGACGGTTGTCCCTGGGACCCGACCAATCGAACGATAGGCAGGCGTACCCGTGTTTCACAAAGAAGGCGACGTTGGAGGGGTAACAGGTTTGACCGCCACCGTGGATTTGAAGAATGGCGGGGAAAGGTCCATCGCCCTCAGGGTGAGCGTATAGGGCGTAGACTCGCTGCGGCTCGCCCTTCCAAACGGAACCGGTGTACCTGAGTCTTTTGATCGGGACACCGTCAAATTCGAGATCTCCCACCCATTCGATGTTGAGTGGCGCCTCAACCGGGAGGGCCTGCTCCCAGACGGTTTCGGCAACCGACGCGGAAATTGGGATAAGGAGGAATAAAATCGCCAACACGAGGAGGAGGGTAACTTGTCGCGTCCCGCTGGATCGAGAATCCTTTCTCGATCCCACTTTCGCGGGAATCCCTTCCCGCGGAAAAGGAGGAAAGGATTCCTCCGTGAGTTGCGCCGAGAAAGGAATCTCGGCGCAGGTGTGCCGGAGTTCGACTCCGGCGCACCGAGCGGAATCAGTAAAGTTTCCAAACACTGACATTTGAGTCTCCTTCTGTGGGTGTCGGGGTTGCGGTATTAGTGGGTGTCTCAGTCGGCGTCTGAGTGTGGGTCGCGGTCGGAGTCGAGGTTTGCGTCGCCGTAGGTGTGGCGGTTGCGGTTGAACTAGGAGTCGGCGTCGGGTTGGTCGCGAACTGTTCGTCGGCGCAGACCTCCATGTCCTCGGGAGGCATTGCGGTAAGGAGGACATTCCCTTCGATGACTGTATTGATTGAGGAATATGCAGCCGGTCGGTCGATAATCGCACCTACCATGTCATCGTCGTCATAGATGATGTTGTTGATGATGGTGTTGTCATACAACCGTCCCGATGGAATGTTCGGCGTGTCGAGATGGATGCCGGAGGGGACTGTGTTTCCGAACCAGCCATCGAAGTAGTCTTTCCCAATTCCCTTTCCGGTCTCCGCGATGATGTTGTTCTCGACCAGGCAATCATGGACGGCGAGTTCGGTGTTCCCCGGACTGAGACTGATGGCGTTGAGACCGCATTTGGTCACATAGTTGTCTCGGACCTCCTGGAAGGCTGAACCGTTGACCAATTTGATCCCAGTCGCCTGGATGTTGTCGACACGGTTCCCCTGAATGAAGATGTTCGTCCCACCACCGGCATCGATGCCATTGCCGGAGACATGGATTCGATTCCCCACCACTCGAGTATTCATGGAACCGCTCACCTGAATCGCGCCAGCCTGATAATAGGTGTTGATCCCCGCAAGATCCGAATCGTCGAGAGTCAGGTCGCGGGTCTCCAAAACCGTGTTGCATTCGACGTCCATCCCATCGCAACTCTCGCAGGTGATCCCTGAACCGTAGGTGTAAAGGTGTCCATCCTCGAAGATCATCCGCTGCGTGTCGATCACGATGCAGTACCTCACGGAGCAGTTCTCCGCTTCGATGTAACGCAAGGCGGGTGCACGTGAGCGGTTGTTCGTCGATTTAATTCGCTCGAGATGGACATTGGAGGGTTTGGTCCCTCCGCTCCGGCGATAAACGAAGATCATTTCCTGCAAAGAGTTGTCGAAGGGTCGGTTAATAGCGAGTTCGGAAATCGAAATGTTGCTCTGTTCCTCGACACGGAAGGCGACTGTGTCCGTTCGCAGTTCGATGGTGACCGAGTCGATATCGGCCCCGCGAATCGAACGGTTCGAGGGAATGTAGACGGTGCTAAAGAAATCATAGGTCCCTGGTGGGATATAGAGCGCGGAGTGGTTTTGCAAACAGGTCCGAAAGGCAGGCGAATCGTCCAACCCATCGTTTGGAATAACCCCACACTCCGTGACATCCACCGCGTCCGGGACCGGAGTATATGTCGGAATCGGCGTCCGAGTGGGAGTCGGGGTCAGAGTGAAGGTCGGTGTCGGCGGCGTAGTGGTGGCGGTCGGAGTCTCGGTCGGAGTGGGCGTATTCGAAGGAGTAGCGGTGGGGAGCATGGCATAGACCACGGAAACTTCGGTGATGCGACTCTGATTCGGGAGGACCGAAGGGTTTCTCGTTTCGGTCCATTCAACCCGGACAAACCGCGCGGTGATGGGTTGCGGCAAATCGATGACGGCGTCATCCGTATTGATATTCGGAGGGAGCACATCGAAAGTTGTGACCATGGTATCGAAGGAATCGGGATTCTCGGTCGACGAAGTCCAAACGGTCCCCTTGCGAGGGAGCGCATAGCCCTCCGATGAGGAGGTGGTGAGAATGATGCGATCGAACAAAACCGGCGTTGGACCGAGGTCCAGATCGACTTTCAACGCGCCACGAAGCGGGTTCCAGATAGTGTCCGATTGGGAATCCACGATGTTGAATGGGATTCGGGGAAAGTCGTTGACATTGCTTTTGCCCTCCGAGTCCTCGACGCCATGGACCACGATATCCGGGTTCACCTGAAAAAGTTTGATCCGCCAATGGTTGTCCAAACCCCCGACCGTACCGGGCGTTTCAACACGGACTTTTACAAACTTCCCGGAGCTCCCATCGCAAGGGACCCGGAAACCTTCTCCGTAGGTGGCGTTCCTGTTGGGGAGGGTAACATTGTCGCGCACCATCGACCGGGTCGTAGTTCCAATTTGGGTATACGGTCCAGCCACGTTGTCGGCCAAATAAATTGATATATTGCCACTGGGCATCTGAGAGAAATCAACCGAGGCGCCACCCCAGGACCAAAATGCGACCGAATCCACTGGTTGGATGCTCCCGAGGTCATAAGTCCATTCCGGTATTGCCGCCGTGTCGGCGATATCGATCTGCCCGTATTGGCCGGCTCGGCCATCCGAAACGGCGATGTCTTCATTCCCACCCGGCGTGGAGACTCCGCTCCCTCCCGATGCATCGACCAGAGAACCGGGCACATAAGTGAGCGCCTCGGAGGGTCGATCTAAGGGAACGAAGGATAGAAGTGTTAGAACCGCAAGGATGACATCACGATGCATCTTCCGCCGCTTCCTTCCGCTGCAAAACCTCCGGGGCGGGTCCGGTCCTGGGTTTTCCATAAATGGTCAGCCCCTCTGGCGCCACATAACCGGGAGTCAACACAAGGCTGAAAAGATAAGCCGCCACGAAAACCACAATGTTTCCGAGCGGTCCCAACCAGAACATGTGAATCGAAAACTTTGGATACCAAGTTGCCACATTCGGGTCCATCGGACTGGTGAGAGTCGCCCATACGATGAAAGTCACCCCCACCACCAAGCCCGCATAGAGTCCTGGCTTGCTGCAGCGTTGAGTGAACAAACCGACGAAAAACATCCCCATCATGCCGCCCGCCATGATCGATGCGAACCAGAAAGCGGCGTCGACAATCGATTGGACCCGGGTCAGGGCGATGGCGAGGAAGATGCCGATGATCCCGGAGACCAAGACGCTCGCCCTCGAGAATCGAAGTCTCTGCGTGTCGGTCGCGTTCTTTTTGATCTTGTTATAAAAATCGTCGACGACCACCGATCCTAGACTGTTCAGGTCCGAGGAGAGAGTGGACATCGAAGCGGCGAAAAGGCCGGCAAGGATCAACCCGGTCAGACCCGGAGGGAGTTGGTGGCCGATGAAGTAAGCGAAGACCGCGTCGGGTTCGGCCCGAACGGTATCCGGAAGGAGCCCCGGGTGAACCTCATAGAAGGCCCAAAGCAAAGCGCCGATGTTGATGAAGATCACCCAAACCGCCGCCATGAAGGCCAAGGAGACCCACAACGATTTCCCAGCCTCTTTTTCGTTGGGTGAAAGGAGATAGCGTTGGACCACCGTTTGATCGGTGGAGTATTTCGCCATGTAAAGATTCAACCCGAAGGCGAGCATGACATAAACCGATATCGTGTTCCAATCGAAACTAAAATCCGCCACCTTGAATTTGCCCGCCTCATAGGCTGTTCCCAAAACCTCCGAGGGGCCCGCCGTTCCGGAAAACAGAAGGAATAGAATCGAGACGAAGCCGCCCCCCAAAAGGAGAATGCCCTGGGTGACATCGGTCCAAACCACCCCTTCGATGCCGCCGAAAAAGGTGTAGGTGATGGTGGCCAGACCAATGAGAACGATGAGGGTATCCACATTCCAACCGGTCATGGCCCCCAAGGCTTTGCACATGAGCATCAGCACAACGCCCATCTTGAAAATGTGTCCGGAGATGAACGCGATGTTTCCATAGAATCGGGCGAAAAGTCCGAATCTCCTTTCGAGGTATTCGTAAGCGCTCAGCTTGACCTTGTTCCGAAAGAGAGGAATGAAATACTTGGTGCAGACCCACATCGCGATGGGGATCGGGACGATCGACATCAGGAACTGGATGTCATCCTTGAATGATTTTCCTGGGAGCCCCAGGAACGCCCAGCTGGAAATGATGGTGGCGAAGATGGAAATGCCCACCGCCCAGCCCGGCAGGTTTCGGCCTCCCAGAAAGTAATGGTCCGAACTCGTCTGCTTCTTCCCGAAATGAGATCCGAGCCAAATCACGAACCCGAAATAAACGAACAGAAGCGACCAATCGATCCAGGTCAACGCCGATTCAATGCCTTGAGTCTCCACAAAACGCCTCCATTCATTTTCCGTCAATCATACAAGTAAACGCCGGGATGGGCATGTCCTTCTCATCCACAATATTGACATAGGGATCCAAGCCGGGACCGTAAATAAGTTGTGCTGGGAGTGGCAGGGGTTTCCCCAATCTGAGTAACAACATTGAAGGATTCTCCGGATCAAATTCGATGGCATAGGGTTGGGGAACCGCTCTCTCACCGTTCATGGATCGAATTTCAAATCCCGTGGGTCGTCCTAAACTGTTCAATCGGCCATTCACCCCTTCGAACTTGACATGAATGAGCGGACGAATGCTCTCGGAATTTTCGACTGTCGCTCCGACCAGGTCGATGGGGCTCGCATGGTCCTCTTTTCCATAGACGTTGGAAAGCGCGATCTCGGCGAGCCGGGCGCCCAGACGCTCATGCCCCGCCATGGAGAGATGAATTTGATCGTCGAGTGGCAAGTCGATGGCGCTGGTCATGAAGACATTCTTTCGTTGATGTGGCATGAGACGTTGAATCTCCCGGGCCGATTCCCAGGATGGTCCGCGAGGGTCGTTGCCAACCGCCCACCGGCCAATCTGGACCAAGATAAATGGCAGGTCTTCAATGCCGGTGTCCTCGCGAAAACTGTCGATTAACCGGAGAAAATTCTCTTCATAGGTCGGAATGGAATCCGGCTCCATCCCCTCGCTTTCGCCCTGGTACCAAAGGATGCCTGCGATATTCCCACCGACTCGCTCGACCCTGTCTAGGGTCGCGCCATACAGCGAATCGTCCCCCTTGGTCTTCAAGGAGGGATCCCACTGTTTCATCGTTGTGCCGCCATGGGCGCTTGCGACCAAACCCACTTTGGAGTCGATCGATTCGAGCAGGTGTTTGGCAAAGAAGAATCCGGGACCGATCCCGCCAAGAGGAGACCTCTTGCTGGTCGCCCCTCGTTTGAGGAAATCCTCCTCCGACATCTGGTCGGTCTCCCAAAAGATGTGGCGATGGACCGGCGCGACCGATTCGAATATCCGGTGGATCGGGGGGACAGCGGGAATCCAACTGTTGTCCATGTTGAACAACCAGATTCTAGGATCGGGTTCGAACTCCTTTGTCCTCTTTCCGCAGCCGACCATGTTTGACTGACCGGCCAGGACCCAAATTTCGGTTTCGGCATCCGGTTGGAATGCGGTAGCCCCTTTTTCCTCCGCCAGGACCCCGGTCGCGAACAACCCGGGAAGTGTCACCATTAAGAGATAGACGAATGTTTTACGGATCTGTTTTTGATTAGGTCGCATATTTAACCTCATGGTCCGAAGGTCCAGATATCGCCGAGGGATTTGACCCCATTGGTGGGCGTGTAGGGCATCAGATTAGTGACATTATAGACGTTGTCCTGGTTGTTGTAGATCTTGTCCGGCCCAGCGTCCCGAAGGTGATAGAGAGTCGACCATCGATTCGCCCCCGCGGCGATCGGACCGGCGTTGTTGTACCATCCTCGAACTCGGTCATAGGAGGATCCGGTGTTGTATTTCAACTCGATGACGCCGTCCGAGTGTTTTTGTTTGTCGGAAAAGAAGGGGGTTTCGGGGAGTTCGGTCATATAGGCGATGGGAGTGGTCAACACGACCAATCGCCATTTGACATAACCATCCTCGGGAAAATGAAAAACCGCGTTCAGTTCGGGAGGGTGATAAGACCAGGAATAGGGATAGTCTCTGTAATCGGTCTGATAACTCTCGAGCGCGGTTTTCAAGGCGCGATGATCCGCCATGACCTTTGTCACTTTCGAACGCAGCAAGGCGTCGGCGAAGTTGGGAAGAGCGATCGCGACCAAAATGAGGATGATGGCGATCACAATCAGAAGTTCGATCAAGGTGAACGCCCGCTTCATTCGCGTCGTTCCAGATCCCGTGGCTCGCATCTTAGCGGTCATTCTCATTTCAACTCCCGCAATTCCCAACTGAGATGAATTATCCATTGGCCTTCAGGGTCCAAAAGTCCAAATGTCGCCCAGGGACTTCACTCCATTGGTGGGCGAGTACGGCATCAGATTGGTGACATTGTAGACAAGGTCCTGGTTGGTGAAGATCTTGTCGGGTCCCGCGTCTCGAAGATGGTAGATGGTCGACCACCGGCTCGCTCCGGCCGCGAGAGGACCTGGGTTGTTGTACCAGCCTTTCGCCCGGTCATAAGAGGAGCCGGGATTGTAATCGATTTCGATGATCCCGCCTGAGTGTTTGTACTTATCTGAGAAAAAAGGGGTTTCAGGGAGTTCGGTCATGTATGCGGTGGGCGTGGTCAGCGCCTTAAGACGCCACTTCACGAAACCATCCTCCGGGAAATGATAAACCGAATTGAGTTCAGGCGGGTGGTAAGCCCACGAATACGGATAATCCTTGTAATCAGTTTGGTAAGATTCCAGCGCCGTTTTGATCGATCGATGATCGGCCATAACCCGGGTCACCTTCGAGCGCAACAAAGCATCGGCGAAGTTCGGGAGGGCAATGGCCACCAGGATAAGAATAATGGCGATCACGATCAGGAGTTCAATCAACGTGAACGCCCGTTTTTTTTGGATGTCTCCAATGGTTCCGCGTTTCATGAGATTTCCTCCTTCGTGTCAATTTCCATAGGTGATCTCGATTCCATCTCCAATCGAGTCCACTTGGGTTCCTTTGGGAAGCGTCGCTTTCCCGGAAAGTGCATTTCCTTTTCTCTCTAATTCTACAGTAACCAGGCCTCTTGGTGTGGGAATCGACCCATGTGCGTGGTCGAGCGGCCCAAGGTCCGGGTGGATGGCGATCGATTCGAATCCCGGGGATGCCGGCTGTATTCCAAGGATGTATCGGGGCAGAAGATACGTGCCAAGGCCGCCCCAGGCGTGGCAGAGGCTTCCCAGGTTTCCGTGAGATTTGATGGGAGTGTCGCCATTCGGCATCATGACTTCCCAAAGCGTTGGATATCCCTGCTCAATATGTGGACGATGGAAAGCCTTGAGGATTTCCAAGCCGCGTCCGACTCTTCCTTGATGGAAATTGGCCCAGGCGGCGTAGCAGTTGGGATACGGCCATACCGTTTCGTTGTGCATCCATTTCGTTTTGTCCGCGAGAAACCAGTCGCCGTCGGATTCTTCGAAAGGCGGCCAATAACATCGCAACCCGGCGGTGGATTGAATGCGCGGATCATCGAGGAAAGCCAGACTCCCCAATTGGTTCTGGTCACTGCCGATCCCATAGAGAACGGCCCAGGAATTCGCGTCAATTGGGTAACGGTTCTTCTCTCTCTGGCTATGAGTTCCCATCCGATAGGCGTTGGCCTGTTCATCGAAAAACAAATGAGGAATGGCGATCCTTGTTTGTTCAGCAAGCGCCTGGGCTTCAGCCGCTTTCTCGAGTCGGTTGTCCGCTCGGTAAAGCTTCGCCAAGGCTTCGAGCCCGGCGACCTGAACCATGGCGAGGGCCGCCATCTCCCCTTGGACTTTGATCGACCACATCCAAGAGTTGGTCGCTTCCACGAAACCATTGGCGCTCAAATTCTTTTTGACCCACTCCAGGGTTTGGTCGGGGCCGCTGGGAAACAGGAGATCGTTCGCCAACATGAGGCCTTGCAAGAAGTTTTCGTCCTTGGTCCACTCATAGTATTCCCATGCGTTGACGAGAAACCAAAAGGTCCATTCATAAAAGATTTGCTGGCTGGAGGCGCTGCCGGGAATTAACCCTTCGCATTCGCAGCCGACATGTCTCGCGTGCCAGAGCATGTAAAGAGAATTCGCGACCGGCTCGGGATCGTCATACGCGCTCAACCAGATGAGCGAGGCCAACCTGAGATCGCCGGCCCAAACCTCGCGGTCCCGTCGAGGGCCATCCCAGATCACATAACCCCTGCCCGGAGCGGGAACGGGAACTTGTGAGTCCGTGTTTTTTTGAGTGCACACAAGGGTCGTGTAAATCCCCATGTGCCAGATGGTCTCCAATTCCGAGTCGCTGCAATGAAACGATCCGGCGAGAGGGAGATGAGGAGCGCTGAAGTCCACCCAACAATTGTGAATGGTGGTTGGCTTGTTCGCTCTTACGGAAAGAAGTCTGAAGACGGAGATGCTGGGTTCGAGGGGAGAGGGTTGACCGTCTATAGGTTCGACTCGCCCCCAAGGGCAGGCCCTTTCGTAGGTTTCGTGGACTCCGTATCGGGTCGTTCGCTCCTCGCCCATTTGCTGAAACCAAGCGAGTTGGTCCCAATCGCTTCCGTACAGATAGTCGACCGGCCCATCCGCTTGAATCCAGATCTTCCCAGCGAGGTTTTGACCGAAATCGAGGACGCAGTCACCATCCAAGACGAAGGGGAATGATGGTTTTACCGGCTTGCCGTTCCCATCGTACGCCCCTACAGGTTCGACCCTTGGGTTCTCGGGCGCGAATCCGTACCGCTCGGATCGCGTGGGAAAATTCAAGAGATTCACTTCCACATCCTTCCATCCACACTATCAAGACCACACCGGAAAAAAGACCGCCGCTCTAAAAGAAGAGCGGCGCCGCTGGAAAAATATGCTCAACAACACCAAAAATCTTGATTTTAATTACTCAACTCATCAGGGTCCGAAGGTCCAAATATCTCCCAACGATTTGCTTCCGTTGGTTGGATTGTAGGCGGCGATGACTGTTTGACCGAACAGATCGGAATTGCTCATGATGCCATCGGGGCCGGCGTCGCGCAGGTGGTACATCGTTCCGGACCAAGTTTCGATACGATTGTGAACGGGGTGCCTTCCATGGGCGCCGGCGGATCGCATGTTGGGGTGGTCGTACCAACCGCCATCCTGTTCATACTCCGAGCCGGGGTTGTAAGGAACGCCCGCGTCATTGATGAACTCGCTACAGCCGCCTGAGTGTTTATAGCAATCGGGCAGGAAGGGAGACTCCGGGAGTTGAGTCAGGTAAGCGATCGGCGTGGTCAAAATCTTGAGCCGCCACCGGACAAAAAGATCCTCCGGAAAATTAGCGGGGATCGGCGGTTGTTGCACCGAAAAGAGGTGCCACCCAACAGGGTACTGCCTGAAATCGGTTTGATAGGCCTCCAAGGCGGTTTGAATGCCTCTCTGATTCGCCTTGGCGGTGGTGACTCGAGCCCGGTTTTGGGCCTCGATGAAATTCGGGAGGGCGATGGCAATCAGGATCAGAATGATCGCGATGACAATCAACAACTCAATCAGGGTGAACCCAGAATCCACTCGTCCCGAAAATCCAGTTGACGAATCCATCCTTTTAAAAGACATGTAACAATCTCCCAGTGCTGCATTCGGTCCAACTAAGCCGCTTCCGAAACGGCTTTTACTTCAACTCCCGCATTGATTAATCCCTCACGCAACCCTTCGATGTCCTCCTCTTTCAGAGGTCTGAGAGGGGGGCGCGCGAGAGGGGACGAAAACATGCCCTGTAAATACAAAGCGCATTTCATCCTTTGGTGAGCGTCGCTGGAGGGCTCCCCGAATTGGTAAATGATGCGGGACAGTTCCTCCACACGCGATTGGACTTTTCTGGCTCGCGCCAGATCCCCCGCGATCCCCGCCGAAACCAGTTCGACAATGAGACCGGGAGCGTAACCCGCGAACCCGACCAAGGCCCCATCGGCTCCCTCGAGAATGCTGGCGAGAAGGTACTCGTCATGGCAAGAGATGATGGAAACATGCGGGGCGGCTTCCTTGAGTTTCTCGTAATCGAACCGGAGTCGCGCCATATCGCGGGTGCCCATTTTGATTGACACCACTTGAGGGATCTCGATCATCTCCAGCATTTCATCGAGCGTGTATCCGGCTTTCGTCCAAGCGGGATATTGGTGGACAATGATTTTGATGTCGGCGCCCTCAGCGACATCCTCGATGAATCCCACCGCTGTCGCTTTGGTCCTGCCGAATCGCAGCCAATGGTGCGGGGGCATCAGCAGAATGGCGTCCGCCCCCGCCTCCTTGGCGGCTATTGCATGGTCAATCGCTTCGAGGCTTCCCTCACAGGAGACGCCCGAAACCACTTTAACTTTACCCTTCACCGTTTCCGCGGTGATCCGAGTCACTCTCGCTCGCTCTTCCGGACGGAGCGACATGATTTCACCGGTGTGACCATTGGCGACCAAGCCTCGAACGCCCTCGAACGAGGCCACCCATTGGAGATACTCACGAAGGCTCTCTTCGTCGATGCTATAGTCTTCATGGAACGGGCACAGAGTCGCGGAAAGCACTCCTCCCCATTCGCCGTTGTACGCCTCATTGTGATTTGTCTCGATCGCCATGTTGTTACTAAACCCTTTCAATTTCGATGCGAATGAACTCTTTAGTAAAGCTCCCAATTCTGGATAGCGGAAGGATCCTGGGTCGGTGTCGGAGTGGGACCAACCTGCCCCGCTCTCCGGCCAATGACCTCGATCTCGCCAAACCGCATGCCGTTCGGATCTCCACCCTGATTAGCCTGCAAATCGATTTGGACATACCGTTTTTCAGGGTTGGAGGGAATCGGAATGATTGTCGCTCCACCAACGAAGGGGGAATCGAAGTTGGCTTCGACCGTATCCATGTTGGTCGGGCTGTCGGTTGAGGAGGTTCTCACCGTCACCGTTTTCGGCAACTGGCTCAGGTCGCTTTCCATCGGGAAGATCCGAACCTCTTCGATGGTCACCAACGCTCCCAGGTCGACCGTGAAAGCGAGCGGGCCTTTAGGATTGACTCGGGTGACGAGGCGCCGGTCGAAGGCTTCCGCGCCGACACGACTGTTAAAAACGCCGCCTCCGACATCCCACAGATCCTGGGCAGTTAAGGTGTAACCGTCCACCGGATCGACTCGCTGGATGACGCTTTGCGGATTGATCACGACCTCGAAGAGATCGATGTTGTTGTCGAAACCATAACCGCCGGAGATTCTGAGGTAGGACGCGGCTGTGGGAGTGCAAGGGATCAAACGGCCGTTGCCGCCTGTCCAGGGGTTCTCACCGCCAATCGCCGGGTCCGGATCGGTGGGGCGAGTGTTGCCCACATTGATCGAACCTATCTGGGAGAACGGTCCGCTCGGCGAGTTGCCGGCTTCGACTGTGACATCGTCGCTCAACATTTGGATACCTTGGACGTAGGTCCAGTTGCCATACATGCCAACCGAGGTGATCTCTTGATTGCCACCCAGGTCCACCACGAACCCAGTGGTCCCGGCAGATCCCTGACCAATTCGAAAACGAGTGTTGTAATCGTCATCGATGCCATTGGCTTCCACAAATCCATCCGCTCCGGGATCCACGACGCCATTATCCAACAACGAACCGCCCACCACAGCAGCGCCGTAGATCGGCGCCTCATTGGGTTGCCTGAAATCGATTTCGCTCATTCGGTAAGTCGGCGCGGTCCCAGTTCCTGTTTGACCATCGCGGTTCCGGGTGAAGGTCATCTGGAAGAAACGTTTGTTTGGTTGATTCGGGAGAAAGATCTGAGCGTGCGCCTGGCCTGTGCCAGCGTCGAAGTTCGTTTCAACCGTGTCGAAGTTGTTTGGATCATCCGTGGAGGAGGTGCGTACAACGCCTTCCTTCACCATGGCTTGAGCGTCATTGTCGCTGGTGTGAATCCTGAAATCGTTCACGGGGGTCGGGACTCCCAAATCGAGAGTCAAGTCGACATCGAGACCGAAAAAGGTTCGGGTGGCGAAGTTCCCATCGATGCAATCCGCGGGGGTGCGACTGTTGAGCGTCCCGCCTCCTGGATCCAAGGGCATATACGCCGCACCCTCCCAAACCGGATCCATCCGATGGATGATCAATTTGGGATTAACCTCCGCGTGATAGAGCAGAATGTTGTTGTCGAAACCGAATCCACCGCTGATGCGAAGATGGGTGGCGGTAGTCGGCGTGCAGGAAATCATGCGACCATTTCCACCGGTCCAGGGGTTTTCGCCGCCGATGGTCGGATCAGGGTCGGTGGGGCGTGTGTTGCCAACATCGATCGATCCGATCAAGGTCCAGGGCCCCGATGCCGAGTTGGCGGCTTCGACGCTCACCGTGTCGCTGAGCATGGAGATGCCCGAATCGTAACTGGGGCGTCCCCACATCGCGAAGGATCGGACTTCCATCGATCCTTCCAGGTCGACCACAAAACTGCAGGTTGGTTCAGTGGTTTGCTGAATGAACAACCGTGTCAGCGAATCGTTGTCGAACACCTTGCTTTCGTCGTCCCCTTCGGCGCTCGGATCAACAGTTCCATTGACCACCGAACCTGGGACCACAAACGCGGCCCACCCGTGATTGGAGATGAATGGGGTCAAGACCATCCCCAAAATCGCTGCTAACAAACAAATCCTTTTAAACATTCCAGCACCTCCACCGTTTCCTACATCTCAGACCGATCGATTTCGAGAAGCTCTCGAAAATTTCATCCAACGAGCGGATGCGATCATTTCGATAAAACGTTTTCTCAACTAATCCAAAAGAAGCTTATTGGAATCTTCCGAACAAAGACTTCCTCACGTAAATTTACCGAATTCTCACAAGAAACGTCAAGATCAAATTCAGGTTTTTTGAGAAAACATTTTCTCAAAACCTTAAATCTTTATTTTCGAGGAGGTTAGCGAGTTCCATCCTTCCCATTAATTGAGGTTGTCGGGAGTCGATAATGGAAATCGACCGTTCTGAGGGCAGCCTTCCCTCCTCGAATCGGATGAGGGAGTCAGTCCGAAGGGTTATTGAAGGACCATTTCACGGAGATTGGGGCGAGAACTCTAGATTTTCGTCGGCAAATGTGAATCCTTTTCATTTGGAAAGCGCGATTCTGGCATGAAGAAACAAGTCAAGAAAAAGACCTCGGCAAAGATCCCTGTTGGGATTGTCCATGTCGCCAAGAAAGCTGGCGTGTCACCCGCCACTGTCTCGAGGGTGCTGAACGATAATCCGACAGTCGACCCAAAGATTCGTGAGATTGTGAAAGCGGCGATCGCCGAGCTGAACTATCGTCCCCATTTCGCCGCTCGAAACTTGCCCAAGGGACAGACCGGAAACCTCGCTCTGGTCACCGCCCGCAGTAGCCCGGTGATCTTTGCCAACCCCTTCTTTTCAAAGGTCTTCGAGGGGATCGGGTCGGTTCTCGATGAAAGCCCGTTCAATCTGATGTTGTCGTTGACCCCCTCTCAAATGAGACGCCTCATGGATTCCAGAACGGTCGACGGCATTATCTTGATTGCTGTGAGGGAAAACGACCCCTACCTGGAAGAAGTCGAGGAGATGGAACTCCCATCGGTGGTCATTGGCGCTTACCGGAGGATATCCCAGATGACTGTGTTCTGTCCGGATTACGAGGGGGGAGTCGCGAGCGCGGTGAAATTCTTGGCGGGAATCGGCCATCGGAGAATCGGTCTTCTGGATGGCCCCCCCGATTCTTACAAGAGCGGCGAGGATCGTCGCGGGTTCGAGGAGGCGATTCGGCAGTTGGACCTGGAGGAGGTCGGAAGCCTCACCGCGGAGGAGTTCCTCGAAAGGGATGGATTCCTCGCCTTCTGCTCTCACTTTAGCGAAGGCAAACCCCTGCCCACTGCTTATGTGGTGAGTTCGGATCACTTAGCGATCGGTCTACTCAAAGCGACCGGCGACTTTGGAATCAAAGTTCCCGAGGACCTGTCGATCGTGGGCTTCGGGGATATACCAATCGCAGAACACCTCCAACCGCCATTGACCTCGATACATGGAGACCTTGTTGAGATGGGGGCGGAGGCCGCGCGAACGCTTATTCAGATGGTCGAAGGTCGAAAGAAAATCATCAAGAGGGTGGTCTATCCCATGCAGGTGGTTGAACGCGGCACCACCGCGCCGCCGAAAGCGTAAGCCCAGATTCCGCGTCCGCTCGCCTTACGATCATTAACAGATGCCATATCAAAGCCACCGATTCCCTTCCCGATGGACCGTCTCAATCATGGCGAGGATATTCTCGACCGGTGTTCCCGCTTGGACATTATGGCAAGAGCAACAGATATAGCCGCCCCGATCCCCAAGCGTCCTTAAGCATTCGCGCGTTTCGACTCGCACATCCTCCGGAGATCCAAAGGGAAGGGCCGATTGGTTGTCCACCCCGCCATGAAAAATTAACCTGTCGCCGTACATTTCTTTGAGGTGAATCCTATCCATCCCAGGGCAAACATGCTGGATGGGGTTGAGAATATCGATGCCTGCTTCAATGAGGTGGGGAATGAGAGCGTCGATGGAACCGTCCGAGTGATAGAAGACTTTAATACCGTGGTCATGAAAAAGGTCGCACCAGCGCTTGAGGCGTGGCCCGATGAACTCTTTCCAATGGCGGATAGACATTAGCAAACTCTTCTGCCCACCCATATCGTCGCTCACCAGCGCCATATCCACTTTTTCAGGACACGCTTTCAGGAACCGGCGCACCATTTGAGTCTGGTGGTCCTCGATCCTATCCAACGCCGCTTGGACAAGGTCCGGAGTAAGAGCCAGATCCATCATCGCGTTTTCGAGTCCGCGCATCCAGCAATAAACCTCGAAGAAGGATATCCACGGCCCAAATGTCGCGAACTCATCCCCGTTATCAATGACATGAGCGGCCATTTTTTGGTAATCGTATTGATCGACATCGGGCCACCAGGGGTAATCGTCAAGGGAGTCGGGGGAATCATAACCAGCAAGAGGATAGTCCACGAATTCATCGTACTCCGCGGCCCCCGCCTGAACGGTCCGCCTCCGGCACCCCCAATGATCGGTCACCTCATCCGCCCCCTCGGGGGGTCGTGTCTCACCGAGATAGGAGGTCTCCGCCCAGAGGATTCTGTCCACTCCGAGTTTTCGATAGATCGCCAATTTGTCCTTGAGACCGGTGTGGTCTTTCAGAGACTGAAGAACTTCATCGGTGTGCCAAAGATCGACCGGAATGCGGTCCACCTTCTCGCGATTCAGGATGCCAAGGATTCGCTCTTTGGATGTCATGGCAACACCCCCTTTGTTAGTGAATTGAGTCTCGGGCGGGTGTCATTTTTTTGCCAGCACTGGGAACCGAGGTCCCTGCAACTTTGCTCCAACCTCAAAGCCGAGGTCATCGGTCACCACATGAGGCGCCCCATTATAGGTGGTTCCCGAGGGGAAGTAGATGATGGCCAAAGCGCGTCGGGGCCGTGAGGTCGTGTTTCCGCCAGCGTAATGAAACGTGTTGCCATCGTGGAAGGTGCAGCTGCCGGCTTTCATTTCCATGGCGACCGGTTGGATGTCTCGCTTCTTCATGCCCGCCTGGCGAAAGATGTTCTGACGGTTGGTGAGACTGACAGGTTTCAGTCGCCCCTTCTGATGGGAGCCGGGAATGAAACTGAGGCATCCATTCTTTTCGCTCACGTCATCGAGTGCGATCCAGCAGGAGAGAGCCCCGGGTTCGTTCATCGGCCAGTAGGGAAAATCCTGGTGCCACTTGGTTTCCACTCCATCGCGTCCCGGTTTAATCAACGCGTGGTCGTGCCAGAGGCGGATCGAACGGCAGCCCACCAGTCGACGGGCAATCTCGGCGAGTTTGGGAGAGTGGATGTAGGGTTGGATTTCCTCGTAGTCCTGCCAGAGGTTGACCACCTGGGTGAAGACTTTTTGGTAGTCGTCAGTGAACTGAATCTGAGTGGGATCGAATTTTTTCTTGCGGTCCTTCACCGCTCGGGTGAGGATTTTCCGAAGTTCGGAAACTTCTTGCGGGCTCAGGACATTGTGAAGTTGGATATACCCATTTTGACGATAAAAACGGACTTGTTCGCGTGTCAGTGGAAATTCTTTGTTGTTCATTGTCGCCTCCAATAAGGGAAAAATCTGGGTCTTTCCGTGAAAACGTTTTATTCAATGATGCCGGGTCGAAATCGATTTGAATCGAAAGTCTCCTTCAAGGAGCGATTCGAGATTTCAAGGGGCTTCCGCTAGAAAACCGAGGAGTTGACGAGTGTTGATGCGCGTGGCCTCCGGGTCATCCCAACGGTGGCTCTCGATGCAGAACAACCCTTGATAATCGTCCTCAACTAATGCCAAGACTTGGCCTCGGATGTCCGCGGCTCCTTCTTCTAAATAGACATACTTCTTTTCAGGATCCCAGTTTTTCAGGTGAACATCCTCGATGAATGGCCTGACCGCGTTGTATCCAGTCGGGTACGCCTGTTCGCCAGAAGCTTCGGAATTAGCGGGATCCCAGATGACCTCAATCTCGGTCTTTTCGGCGATCTCCGCCAATCGGGTCCCCGTGTTTCCCCAGACACTGGGGACATTCTCGATCAGGAGTTGAATTCCCTGCTCCCGGCAACGCTCAGAAGCCTGATCCAGTCGTTGGAACACTTTCTCCGGCGTGGCCGATTCGGGATCGGTTCGGGTGTAGGTGAACATCGCCATTCTTCTCACGGAAAGGCGGTCCATCAGCCGGAAAGCGTCATCGAAACCGCGGCTCAATTCCTCGTCCGCCTTGGGATCGTCCACATCCACTTTCCCAAAACCGGGGTTGATCCCCACGATTTCGAGGTGTTGGCGAGCAACCTCCTCCTCGACCTCCCGAATCGATTCCTCGGTAACATAAGGGACCCGTCCCCCTTCGAGCATCCGGAGTTCGAAGCGACGGATCCCAAGGGGGAGACAGACTTCGGTCGCCGCTCGGAATCCAGGCGAGGCTTCATCGCTAATAATGGCGAGGCGTTCTGTCCACTTTTCCAACTCAGTCACTGGCATTCTCCACACAAATCCGAAAGGGATTAACATCCATCCAAGAAACGGCTACGATTGAGAAAACGTTTTCCCGAACACGGGTAACATAAAACGGCCTTATGGAAAGATCAACCATGAGTCACTCCTCGATCCAAACAACCCTAGTCGGTTCCTATCCCTCACCCGAATGGATGCTCGCTTTCCCCGGCGAGCAACAAGTTCTCGATGCGACACGCGCGGTGGTCAATCTCCAGGAAAAGGCCGGCATCGATCTCGTCTGCGATGGCGAGCTCTACCGGTTCGACCCCAACCATCCCGAAGCCAATGGGATGATCGAATATTTTTCTCACCGACTCACCGGTATCCGAACCGATTCCACGTTCGAAGAGAGAGAGGCTTACCGCGCCCAAAAGGGAACGGCTTACCGCATCCGTGTTCCCGGTTTTGTGGAGGAGACAATCGGTCATGGAGACCTCGACCTTCCCTCCGCTTGCAATCGTATCGGGAGAATTGCGACACACCCCATCAAGTTCACGGTCACCGGTCCGCACATGCTCGCCAAACTCCTCGTGAATAGACACTACAAATCGGTGGAGCAAATGGCATTCGCTCTCGCCGATATCCTCGCGGAACAGATCAAGAATCTGGAGGCCGATGTGGTTCAGATCGATGAAGCCAACCTTCCGGGGCATCCCGAGGAGTGGGAATGGGCGGCGGAAGCGATCAACCGGATGCTCGACGCGGTGAAAGGGAAGCCGGCGGTTCATCTCTGTTTCGGAAACTACGCGGCGAGGAGCGTTCAGAAGGGGTCTTGGAAGAACCTGATTGAGTACATGAACCGCCTGCACGCCGACCATCTGGTCCTCGAAATGGCCGACCGACCGCGAGAGGAGATCGAATTCTTTAAGGAGGTCCGTCCGGAGATTGGGCTCGGTATTGGGGTGGTCGATATCAAGACCACCCAAGTTGAATCGCCGGAACAGGTGGCCGCCTCGATAGAACACACCGCTTCGATTTTGGGTTTGGAACGAATTCGATATATCCATCCGGATTGCGGCTTGTCCAAACTCAAGCGGTTCACCGCCGATGCGAAGATCGAAGTTCTCGCGAAGGGGAGGGATTTGTTCGAGGGGCGGTGATGGGCGATTGCAATCGATAGTCGAAACAAGTCATGCCCGCGAAGGCGGGCATCCATGACCGGGACATCCCCCCCTGGATTCCTGCCTTCTCAGGAATGACAAGGGGTAACGTCGGAATGACACGGAGTACGGTTCGTTTGACACCGTTTGTGTTTTTGTGAGTTGAATAATTGCCATCAATGTGAAGGAGGTTGTTTTCATGCGCGCGAAGTTCGTGGGTATTGTTTCTGTCTGTCTGCTTACCATCTGCTGTTCGGGAGTGAGGGCGTCCTCATTCGGTCCAAGTGTCGCCGATTATGGTTCGATCCAAGAGGCGATCGACAAGAATCCTGGGCTGATGGTCTATGTCCCCGCGGGGGATCATGAGATCGACACCGCCATTCAAATCCGGAAGGATGGGAGCGGGTTATTCGGACCGGGACGGATCGTCCAGAAAAACAAGGACCAACACATCATCGATATCGATGGAGTCAAAGATGTCCGACTCTCCGACCTCACTTTGACCCGCGCGGAAGGATCTCAAGACACCGAACTAGCGGGGATTAATGTCGAGAGGTCCGAAGGTGTTGAAATCAGGGGATTGAGAATCATCGAGAACCGTAGCCCCCGCGGTTGCATCGTGGTCGCCAACTGTAAAGAGATGCGAATCGACGAGTGCACCATTCGGAATTACAAGACCATGACGATCGACGATCGAACGAATAATCCCGAGCTGAGCGGGTATGCCTTCCGGTCGGTCGATGGAACCGGGATCAAAGTTCATCATAGCCAGGGGATCGAAATCGTTGGGAACCGAATCATCGAGGACCGCTACCTCCCGACCAAGGAGGTGCGAGACAAATATAAGCTTGGCGATTTGACGATTAAACCTGAAAAACCGGGTCGGTTGATGCCCCAAGATGTCTTCGACACCGGTTATACCAACAACTGGCATCAAGGCGCCGCTGTTCAGGTGAGCGGTCCGGAGGACACCGACAGGATTCTTATTCGGGGCAACTATTACGAAAACGCCGCGCAGGGAATGGATATCCACGCCGACCATGTGATCATCGCCAACAACATGGTCTACCACGCGATGATCGGAATGAAAGCGATGCATGGAGCGAAGAATGTTTTGATCGATGGGAATCAATTCGTCGCCGCCGATTTGTGGGGGTTGCTCCTGATGCCTGGTTCAGCCTCGCACGGCGACCAGCCGGAAGCGGAGAACGAAACCTCCAAAGCCCCCAACATCGACGGCGGCACGATCGTGTCCAACAACTTGTTCAGCGATTTCGGGTATGGGGGGCAGAATTGGAATTGGGCCGACCGTCAACCGGAGTACCCGGAACAGAATGTCATCGCAATCCTGTTCGGCCAACTGGAAGAGAACCCGCCGCTTCGAACCGTCCTGATCACGGGAAACCTGGTTTACAACTCGGGAGCGGAGAGCGAAGAGGACGATATCGAAACCCGGTACAATTACGCTCTCTATCTTGAAGAGGAGCGTCAACCCGCCCCGGTCAACATCAAAGTGGTGAACAATCATTTCGAACCGGGAAAGAAAGGCGTATCGAACGTGGATTTGGAGTAGGAGAGGACGGATGAAACGACGGGAATTCCTCCAGTATTCATCGGCCGCGACCACCGCGGGCGTCCTTCTCGCAAGAAGCGACGCTGTGGCAAGGTCCGATGGGGCGAGACCGAATATCATCTTTTTGATGACCGACCAACAGAGGTGGGACGCGTTGGGGGTGGTGAACCCTCATGTTAAAACGCCCAATTTGGATCGGTTAGCTAAGTCCGGTGTCCGATTCAGCCAGGCGGTGTGTCAGGCGCCTCTGTGTGTGGCCAGCCGCAATTCGTTGATGTTCGGTTACTACCCATCTCAACTCGGAGTCCGCACCAACGAGGATGGGCTGCGGGACGAAGACTGCCTCCCTTCCCCGCCACTACCCGAGATCCTAAGACAAGCCGGTTATCAAACCGCTGGTTTCGGCAAGACCCATTGGGGTCACGGGAAAGGAAATCCAGCCCCCTCCCGGCGCGGATTCGAGTACCGCGCCGTGCCGCACGGTCGAGGGGAATTCTATGAAGAGGGCTCGCTGATCATCACCGAGGACGATCCCGACGGAGTCAACCATTACCAGAAAGAAACACGGGGCTACGGTCCCGGCGAGGAGGGAGTGAAAGGGTACATCGGGTGCACGAGTCAGATCCCGAACCGCGAACATCGCGATGGGTGGATCGCGGAGAAGTGTCTCGAATTTCTCGACAGCGGAGTCGATCCGAACCGCCCGCTGTTTCTCTATCTCTCTTTCATCAAACCTCACGCGGGTTTCAATGTCCCAAAGGAATACGAGGACCTTTACGACATCGAGACGGTCCCCGACATCCCTCAGCCACCGTGGGAGAGCGAGCAGAACACTCACCTCGGCGCCATCGATGAGTCCTCCGACTTCTTGGGCGACCGTTACAAGGAATGGCGAGAGGCTTGGAGCAAGATGACCTCTTTGGAAAGACGTCGGACCACTCTGAGGTATTGGGCAAATTGCTCCTGGCTCGATGGATACATGGGACAAGTGCTCGACCGATTGAAAAAAATCGGGAGACTCGAAAACTCGATCATCGCTTTCCTTTCGGACCACGGGGAAATGCTGGGCGAACGTCACCATCGATTCAGCAAATACTGCCTTTACGACAGCAGCGTTCGTGTCCCGCTCATCCTGGGCGGGTCCGCTATCCCGGAACATCTTCGAGGAACCACCGATGACCGTCAGGCGGAGTTGGTCGACATCCTCCCAACCCTCCAAGGAATCGCGGGGATCGACCCCGATCCCGGATTGGCGGGTCTCGATCTTCTCGGGGACAAGAAACGTGTGGGGACCTTCAGCGAGTTTCATGGTAGCGGGTTTGAGGAAGAACAACCCGCGCCGGCTTATATGTGGAGGAAAGAGGATTGGAAGCTCATCCTCCATCTCCAGGGTCATGTCGGAGATGCTCTATCCAGGACCGAAAGCACGAGGGGCGAACTCTACGATTTGAAGAATGACCCGAACGAGTGGAACAACTTGTACGATTCCCAGGCACACTCCCAGGTCAGAGAAGCGATGAAGACGGAACTTCTCATGCATCTGGCTTGTGTTTGGAACCGTGGCCCAAACTACTCGAGGATGATTGAACAGAAGCAGACATGAAAAGAGTCTAATGGATTGATCGGATCGACTTGCGACCCGATAGAGGTCGCAAGATTTTTTTGTGGAGGAATATAATGAGTCAATCAACTTTTCGAATGAACATCTGCGCCACCCTAATGATCGCGGTCCTCGCCTTGGTTGGCGGTCGATGCCCGAGCGCTGCAGCCATTTCGGCGAAGGACTATGGATCCATCCAGGAAGCCATCGACGCCAACCCCGGGAAGATGATCGAAGTCCCGGAAGGGTTTTATGAAATCTCCGAAAAGATCCGCATATCGGGTACGGGCGGTGGCCTTTACGGTTACGGACGTATCTTCCAAACCAATCCCGAGGCGGCGATTCTCGAAATCGAGCACGCGACCGGAGTGCGTATCAAGGACCTGACCTTCACTCGGCCCGAGGGAAAAATGGAATCTGAGGCTTCCGGGATCTTTTGTTGGGACAATGTCGGTTGCGTTCTCGATGGAGTTCGAATTCTCAACAACCGATCCCGTAGTGGTTCGATTGAAGTTCGCGATTGTCTCAATTTCACCATCCGCAACTGCGAGGTGATCAACTACAAACGCATCGCCATCGACGATCGCACTGGGCCGGATGAACCCAATTACGGTTACGCTTTCCATTGCATCGATGGAACGGGAATTGTGGTGCGAAGTAGCGGTGGAACTCTGATTCAGAACAATCGCATCGTCGAGCGAAACTTGTTTCCGACGAAGGAGATGAAAGAGAAATACCAACTCGGAACCCTGACTGAAGGCAAATACCCATCTAAACCTGGTCGACTGGCTGGCAGCGCTTTCCGCGAAAACTATGTCAACAACTGGCACCAAGGTTCCGCGATGATTGTCACCTCTCCGAAAGAAACTCACCACACGAACATCATCGGAAATTACCTTGAAAATGCCGCACAGGGTGTCGATATGCATTCCGATTTCATCACTTGCTCCAACAACACGATCAATCACTGCTTCATCGGTCTCAAGATGACACATGGCTGCCGCAATCTGATTGTCACCTCGAATCTTGTGACTCACGCGGACAAGTGGGGGATCCTGATGAACCCGGGGGCCGCTTCTCATTACGCCGCCGAGAAAACGGATGACCAAGAGGCGCTTCCCGCCAATGTCGACGCCGGCACCATCATCGCCAACAACATTGTCACCGATTTCGGATATGGCGATGAATATTGGAATTGGGGAGGAAAAAGTCCCGAGGCGAATGGGAGCTACGCCATCGCACTGTTCGAGGGGCAGTTCGAGGAGAACCCGCCGCTTCGCGATATCCTGATCACTGGGAACATCGTCTACAACACCGGTCGAGATTCGGTCCTGGTGGATGGCAAACCCGAGGTTCAACCACCTCGGTACCGGTATGCGGTGTACGCGGGTCCGTGGGGTGAAGGCAGTGAACCGAAAGCCTCGGCGCCCGATCCGGATGATCTGCATTTCTCGAACAACATCTTCCATCCGGGAGTCAAAGGAATTTCGAATATCGAGCTGACACCGTGACAGAGAAGGTCAAGTTGGGAATTTGGGGCGCTGGGGTGTGGGCAAGCCTCAGCGCCCGTTCCATTCTGGATACAGGGAATTTCGAAATCGCGGTCTGCCATGATTCCAATGAAGAGAACCGTCGAGTTTTCGCGAATGAGATCGAGTGCATAGAGGCATCCTCCGAGGAGGAACTGCTCGAACATCCAGGACTCCATGCCGTTGCAATCTACACCCCCAACTTCCTCCACGCCGATCATGCGATCCGATCGTTCGAGAGGGGCCTTCATGTGTTCGTCGAGAAACCGATGGCTAATACTGTGGAAGAATCGCATCGGATGCTCGACGCTGCGAAACAAGCGGGTCGTGTCTTATTCGTCGGTCACAACACACGGAGAGAGAGTCGGTTCCGCCACATCAAGTCTTTGCTCGAGAACGAGGGGGTCGGTACACCGGTGGTGGCCAACATGACGTTCACCTCCCCCGCCGGTTTGAAGAAAGAGTTGGCAGGTTGGCGCTACGACAAGAATTTGTGCCCCGCTTTGGCTTTGTCTCAAATCGGAGTGCACGCGATCGACGTTCTCCATTTCCTTTTGGGATGGACACGGGAAACGCAGGCTTGGATCCGGCGCGTCGGATTGGAGACGGATGTGGAGGATGTCTGTCTCGGACGGATGGAGCACCTCGGAGGGATGTCCTCAACCCTGACCACCGCCTACTCCGTACCGCGAGTCCGAAACATTCAGATCCTGGGGACGAAGGGTCATGTCGAATCTGACCTCGAGAACGAGGTCTTGTTTCAACCTCTCGGCTCGGATCGGGAAGAACGAATTCGGTTGGACCCGGTCGACACAATCCGCGAGGAGTATCGGGAATTCGCCGCCTGTTGTCGTGGGGAGAGAGAACCGGAGACCGGTGGGGAGGCCGGCTTCATGGCGGTCGCGGTGATGGAGGCGATGATTCGATCCTCTCTCGAATCGAAAACCGTTCCAGTCCCCAGAATCGAATGAGCGTAAAGTGAATTCGAAGGATCAGACCGGGCAGTCTTTTTCAATTCTCTTCACGCTGATCCATAGCGAGACAAGAAAAACCACCACGCAACCCAACCCTATCCAAGGTCTTCCGAGCAACGCCTGTCCAACCCCAAAGAGGAGACCATAAACGCTGACCAGGATGAGGGCCCAAGAAACGATCGTCCGACCGATGTGTTCCCCCTCCTCATACTCGATTCCCAGACGTTGCATGGTGGGTTTCCAAAAGTAGTGGAAGGGACGTGCGCGGAGTAGAAACTCTTTGAGTTTTTCATCCCGAGTCCGGGGCGCCAGGTAGGTGAATCCGATCGCGAGCGCCACCATGACTACCACCATGAACAACATCCGGGCGCCGAGGAGGTTGGGGTCGGAGCTCAAATCCGTTTCGAAACCCATGACCCGCCTCCCCCAATCGTCAAAGACTCCTCCCACCACCATCAATGCCGCGAGCGTATAAGCCGCCACGGATGCCGCCAGTTCCCCCAGAGCGTTCATCCTCGGCCAAAACCATCGCATCACACCGATCACCGCGAAGCCTCCCCAAAGGACAAAAGCGATGAAGACGAGTTGAAGGATGGAGTCGCCCAAATAGGAGATCACCCCTCCGACCACCGCCATCAAGAAAGTGGTCCAGCGCCCGACGGTGACATAGTGGTGGGCTGTCTTATCGGGAACGAGGAACCGTTTATAGAGATCGTTCACAATGTACGACGCCCCCCAGTTGAGCATGGTGCTGATGGTGGACATGAAGGCCGCGAGTAACGCCACCAAGAGGAGACCTCGAAGACCGGCGGGCAACAGGGTGACCACCATGCGAGGGTAAGCGACAGCCTGTTCGACACCCGCGCCCAAGTCCGGAATCAGAATCAGGGAGCAGAGGGCTACAATAATCCAAGGCCAACAGATGACCGCGTAGTACAGAACTGAGAGTGTGAGCATGGCGAAGGATGCATCGCGAGGGTTGCGGCAAGCCAAGAGACGTTGGCTCTGGAATCCGCCGGATTGGGCGACATGGATCCAGAGAATCCCGAAGTACCCAATAAAATTCCAATAGGACATCTCGCCTGGTCCCGAACCGACTTGCGGAAGTAGACTCAAATTGGCGCCACCCCAATCCTCGAGGGTCTGCAATTTGTCGATCATCGCCTCAAGGCCGCCCACCTGTTGCACACTGATAACGGCGAGGACGGTCGTTCCAAATATGGCCAGGAGGAATTGCGCGAAGTCGGTGTAAACCACTCCCCACAATCCGGAAAGCATGCAGGAGACCAGCGCCACCGCGATCACCAGGGCGGTGGTCCAGGCTCGAAACTCCTCTGGCAGACCCATCGCCTCGCGGGTGATGGTCTCCATCGCCTTGCTGACCCACCCGATGATCAGGGGACAGAAGAAAAGCGCGGTGGCGAACGCGGTCCAAAATCGGAGAGCGGCCGCCCACTTGCCGCTGTACCTCACCTCCAGGAGTTCGATGTCGGTCAACACCCCGACTCGTCGCCAGAGTCTCGCGAATAGAACCACCGCCATGGTTCCTCCCAATGCGGGGGCCCAATATTGCCAGACATAGTGGACACCGTAAGTTCGGACCAGGTCGGTCATCCAGAGAGGAGTGTCCGAGGCAAATGAGGTGGCGATGAGGGAAACGCCGCTCAAATACCAGGGCAGGCTCCGGTTGGAAACAAAGAAGGAATCGATGTCTTTTCCGGCCTTTTTGGTGAAATAGAGCCCCACGACGAGGGTCATAAGGAAGTAACACGCGATGATCAACCAATCGACAAAATGCAAGGCCCCAACCTCCTTGGGCAAATCAAAAGCCTTGAGAAAACGTTTTCTCTGTGCTTATATATACCAGTCTTCGACCCGCTTGTCGAAGCCTTTTTGGAATCGGGAAGCTTGCCCAATCCGATTTGAAATGCCAAGTGGAGGAGCACCGATCATTCGATATTTAACCAGCCTTCGATTTTTTGTCGCCTGCCTTTTGTTAGTAGAAGCCATTTCCGGTGTCCATGCGGAAAACGTTTCCTCGCACCCGGACAAACCGAATATCCTTTTATTGCTCGCCGATGACCAGGGATGGGGCGACATGGGATGCGCTGGGCATCCTGTTTTGAAAACTCCCGGTCTCGACAAGTTGGCGAGTGAGGGGTGTCGGTTGACCACCTTCTATACGAGCGCTCCGGTCTGCTCGCCCTCGCGCGCCGGGATCCTTACTGGGCGCGATCAAAACCGATTCGGCATGAAGCACATCATCAACGATGGCGAGGACAAGAGCATTCCGGTTTTTCATCATGTCCCGGTGAACGAACCCACCATCCCGCGTCTCCTAAAATCGGTCGGTTACAAGACTGCGCATATCGGCAAGTGGCACCTCAGTTTTTCGGGACGGAAGGACGAACCGACCCCGCATGACTATGGCTTCGACCATTACCTCCTGCTGGCCGCGGGCCGTCACACCAGCTACAAAGATTCCAAATGGCAAAGGGATGGAGAGCGGATCCAAACCGAGGGACGATGGACGGCCGAGGTGTATGTCGATGAGGCGATCGATTTCATCGAGAGCTGCACCGACGCCCCCTTCTTTGTGAACCTGTGGAGTTTCGCGCCGCACATCGCGGTCGAGTGCGCCGACAAATACAAAGAGATGTATCCCGGAAGGACCGAACAGGAACAGACTTATTTTGGGTGCATCACGCAGATGGACGAGCAATACGGACGGTTGCTCGATTACCTGGATGAAAAGGGACTCGCGGACAACACCATCGTGGTGTTCACCAGCGACAACGGTTGCACCTCCCCGATCCTTCCCTGGGTCGAAAGCGCTCGCGGTTACGCGGGACCTTTTCGTGGCTCGAAGCATAACATCCATGAAGCGGGCATCCGAGTTCCCGCACTGGTTCGCTGGCCGGGGGTGACCCAGCCGGGGTCAGTCTCCAATGAGATTGCCTCGACGCTCGATCTCCTTCCCACCCTTTGTTCGGCGGCGGGGGTTGATCTCCCAGATGAGTGGGATTTCGATGGGGGTCTATTGAATCCAGCGTTCGAGAATCGTCCGATCGATCGCCCTCACCCGGTCTACATCCAATACGAATTGGGACGGATGCTTTTGGACCGCGGCGAGATTTTTACGAGCCCGCCATTGGCGCTCCGGAAGAATTATTGGAAACTGTTTTGCGACACCGATTTTAAGAATCTTGAACTTTACAACATGGACACCGACCCTGGAGAAAAGTGGAACATGGCGGATATCCATCCCGACATCGCCCAGGACCTTTTGAACGACTTGGAGGAGATCTATCCGATTATCAATGGGCCCTACTCCAAGACGGCTGAAACCAAGAATCCCAATTTCTAACATTCGAATGACACACGAGAAAAATAGAATCAGTCACACCTGTTTCAAGGCAAGCCATCGACTTCTGCTGGGTGCGATACTCCTGTTGTTGTTCTTGATTCCCGGTAGTGGAAGGAGTCAGGCGGGGAACTTCCCCACCCCTCTGGATTTTGGAGCGGTAGGGGATGGAGTCGTCGATGATTCTGCGGCGATCCAATCCGCGATCGATGCAAGCGGCACGATCTATTTGGCGGATCGAGTCTACCGGATCGCCGTGGGTTTGAATCTTCCCGGGGGTTCCAATCTGATCGGCCCTGGGTCCCTCCTCGTCGATTTCGATACGGGCGATTCGACAGAAATGAATTCGGCGCTCCGACTGAACGGCGATAATATTCGGATTGAAAATTTCATTCTCGAGAAGACCTTCATTGACGGTTCACAGGGTATGGGAATATCGGCCCACGGAAGCCAAAATCTGACGCTCGATTCGGTTGAAATTTCGGGATACAGCGCCCGACCGGGAATCCTTTTCCAGGATTGCACGCGGTTCCAGATAACGGATTGTTGGGTTCATGATTTTCTACTCGACACGACAACCGAATTAAGCGGAGACGCTCCCGCGGGCATATTTATCCTCGATTCGACAGATGGGGTGCTTTCGAAAACCGAATCGACCGCATTGAAATCGGACCGAACCGGCGCGGAGTTAGCGGTTACCCCGCTGCGAATCTCTCCCTGCAAACCAGTTCCCGGGTGGCGGTTATCGGAAACCATCTTCAAACCAGCGGCGTGGGGATCGATCTCGCCACCACCGAGAACAGCGTGGTTTCTGCCAATGTGATTAGCGACCAATGGTCGGATGGCATCCGTGCAACAGCCACAAAGTTTTGCGTGATCACAGGAAACCATCTGACCGACCAGTTTCAGGGCATTGCGCTTCGCGGCAGCAGCATCGTCGATTCGACCGATGATGGATGCGAACCGGTTGCCTCATTTCCCCCGATTGCGATTCAAGGGATTGTGGGATCGGTCCAAGGTGGACTCGAGGATGGTTCATCCGAAGGAGACACCCTGGCTCACCTCGCCGATGGAAGTTTCACCAACCGCACTCTGATTCTTCAAAATGGCGGTCCGAATTTCACCTTTCTCATCGACTTACTGGACAACAAAACGCTAAGCGATTTGACCATTGTTTCGGAGTCGAACTATCGACCGGGCGGCCAATACCTTGGGGGAACAGTCACACTGGAGACAGCCGACGACATCGAGGGTCCCTACACGCTCAGATCTTCCGAGGCTTTCACCTGCACCCGTCCCCCATCGGATCAAATGCTCACCGAAACGCCGAGTGCGCCCGCGACTGGGGGCGAGGCGCGGCGCATCGCGTTGGCCTCTCCGGTGACAGCGCGGTATGTGAGGATTGGTTCGACCTATTGTTTGGACAATGTGGTCCTCATGTCGGAGGCCCTCGCGAACCATGGACCGGTCGTCTACCGAATGCGGCCACTCGGACCCGCTTTCGCGGTTTCCTCCAGATTGCCCATCCACATGACCGATGGGAGTTTGGTGAGCTATTTTGAATCACGGATCACCGCCGGGACGGTGGATCTGGATTTGGGACCCTACCCAGCGGAGATTCAAGAGATTCGAATTGTCGGGCGAACGGGCAGCCTCAGCGGTCTTCCGCAAAGTGGAAGCATTTGGGTCTCCTCGGATGACAGCCCGGAGAATTTCGACACCCTAGTCAGGACCTATAACCTCGTTCAGTCGGATGGAAAGATCACGATCACCATCGAACCTGGTTTCAACAAACGCTATCTCCGACTCAACTGGGAGGGACTCCAAGGGCAATCCGACACTCGAACCGTCATCGCGGAAATCCAAGTCGACCGGGGAGAAGCCTGTATTCCCTCAACGATTTCTCCAGTGTCGGAATCCGTGGGAAACGTTATCAACGGAAACACGATCCTCGACTCAGGATCTCCCGGTTCGTTTGGAATCGCCGGAAGCGATCGTATCATGGGCGCGAGCGCGACCGGAATCGATTTCGGCGCCAATCCCCTCTACAACTCGGTGACGGACAACTTCATCGCCGACAGACAGATGGACAAGACCTTGGAGGTGGGAATTCAGATTCCTCAGAACTCCACCGGAAATATCAACACCGAAAACCTGGTGATTCTCGAATTGGAACAAATCGCGACACCCACGCCGACAGTAACGCCGAGTCCCACCGAAACAGTTTCAACCCCCACACCGACGCCGACATCGACAGGAACGCTCACACCCACACCCACGCAAACTCCGGGAGAGCCAACCGATGTCTCCCAGTGGCGGATCTATTAAAGGAACAAAACGATGAAATCTCATAGACACACCACAAGAGTTATCGAATCACTGGTCGGGATCGTCCTGTTCGTCGCATTAGCCCTTCCAGTCGAGGCGCAATCGGTCGCGAGGGTGACCCCGATGGATTTCGGCGCCGTCGGAAATGGTTTCATCGACGATTCCACCGCGGTGCAAGAGGCTTTGAACTCTGGCCAAATCATCGAATTGGTCTCCGGTAAGTACAAGATCACTCAGTCACTTCAGATTCCCACGGGCGGAGGCATTCAGGGGCCGGGAACCCTCATTCACGCCTTCGATCTGCTGCCCCCCGCGACTCCGGATACGAGCCACGCGGCGCTGGTGAGTTCGGGGAACGATATCCTGTTGGAGAATTTCAGGATCGCCAAACAGTTCGCCGATGGGTCCTACAGCAACGGAGTGGTTTTCCAGAACGGGGAGGGCCTTCGGATCAAGAACCTCGAGATCTCCGGCTACAGCGCAAGGTACGGCATCCACCTCATCGAGGTTTCGAACTTCGAGGTGAGTGGTTGTTACATTCACGATTTCAGGATGAACGCCAGCGCCGACATGATCGAGGATTCTCCGGCGGGCCTGCGAGTCACCCGCTCCCACAATGGAACGATCTCCGGGAATCGAATCCTCAAGATTGAAGTCGGCTCGACCGGAAGGGCAAGCATCTCGCCGATTCGGCCGGACTATGGGCCCCAAGGTTATCAGTCGGATTGCATGACCATTCAGGAGTGCGAGGGAGTGACGATCGAAGGGAATGTGTGCATCACCTCCGGCGAGGGGGTCGACCTCCTGCTCTCCAAGTCGTGCATCCTGACAGGCAATGTCATCTCGGACACCTGGCTCGGGGGTGAAAATGCTGGGCGTCTCGTTCAGCAATGTGAGCGACAACCACATTTCCGATGGCTATCAAGGGGTTCAACTCGCTTATCACCCAAATTTCAACGCCGAGGCTTCCGGGAATACAGTCAATGGAAACGTATTGCAGAACATCGGATCGCCCGGGACTTTCGGAGTCCCAGGGGATCAGCGTGGTCCGATTGGGGTCTACGGAATCCATATTTTCAACGGGGGATTCGAGGATGGGTGCCGATACAACATCGTGAGCGACAATTCGATCGTCGATCTCCAAGCGGTGAAGACCACCGAAGCGGGCGTGCAGAACGATGGCGGTCCCACGAATTTGGTGACCGACAATCTATTCACGGACCAATTGACGGAGAACTGAGGAAGCCATGAAGACCAAAAACCTTTTCTGTCTCGCGCTTGCGCTCTGGTTCCCTTCTCTGCTTATTGGGAAAGGCATTCCCGATGCTCAAGCGCAAACCGGAACGGAGAATGTCACCCCTTACGACTACGGTGCGGTGGGCGATGGAGTGGCCGATGACTCGAACGCAATTCAATCCGCACTCGGGACCCGGAAGGTGGTGTCTCTGCCTTTTGGTACATTTCGAACGACGAAGACTTTGAGCGTTCCCGGCGGGGGCGGTCTGTCGGGACCCGCCACAATCGTGCCCGATTTCGACCTCCTCCCCCCGGATCAACCCAGCACTTACGCCTCCGCGATTGTTGTCTCGGGCGACAATGCCCTCCTGGAAGGGTTCAAGATCAAGAAAGAATTCGCCGATGGCTCTTACGCCAATGGCATTGTCGGCGACCACGTTCGAAATCTCATCGTTCGGGACGTCGAAATCAGTGGATACAGCGCCCGTTATGGCATCCATCTGGTGGAATGCGAGAACTTTGAAATCTCCGGTTGTTACATCCATGATTTCCTGATGGACGCCGCCGCGGACATGATCGCCGATTCTCCGGCGGGAATCCGAATCACAAGGTCCCACAAGGGGATCGTTTCCGGGAACCGGGTCTTCAACATCGAGGTCGGTCCGAACGGGCTGGAAAGCATCTCGCCGCTCCGCCCCTCGTACGGTCCACAGGGTTACCAATCCGATCACATGACCATCACTCAATGCTCGGGAGTGACCATCGAAGGAAACATCTGCCGGACCAGCGGCGAGGGGATCGACATGCTCCTTTCCACCTCCTGCGTACTCTCGAAAAACATCATCACCAACATCTGGTTCCAGGGTTTCAAGATGCTCGGAGTCTCCTATTGCACGGTCAATGGAAATTTTTTCTCGGATTGTTACCAAGGGGTGGGCCTCGCCTATCACCCCGTGGTCGAGCAAGAGGCCTCGGGAAACGCGGTGAACGCGAATATCATGCGGGATATGGGGTCGCCGGGAAGCTTCGGCATCCCCGGCACCTCGCGCGTCAGTTTCGGCGGAGCGCATGGCATCGACATCCACGATCGCGACCTGACTCGCTATAACACAGTCACCGACAATATTGTGGCGGACACGCAAACCTTCAAGACCACCGAATCGGCCGTTCGCAATGGGGGTGGAGAGACCAACGTTCTTCAGCACAACTTGTTCAGCGTCGACCTGACTCTCGAGTGACCCGGCGGGTTGTATGCACCCCACTCGGAACATGATAGAGACGGGCGCTCGAACGTGCTTGGATTGGGATTGCGTTTGTGAACAGGCTGGAGTGGACTTCCTGGCTTGCACCGGCAGGACTCCGCGACCATGCGGGCAACAGACGCAGTTTCGGGCATCGCGAGTGTAGCACCCGGAACTGATGTTCGATCGTTTGAACCGGGTCGCGCCGCCGATCTAAGACTTTTTGCCATCCTCTTTCTGGAAGAGAGAAATGGTTTCATTCAGTTTGCGTACCAGCGCCTCTCTCTCTTCCGGAGACAACGCATCCAGATCAATCTTCAGACTGAGGCCCGTGGTTGTATCGATAATTCCGGGTTCCGCCGCTTCGGCGGATTTGGGACCCAACACTCGAAACGCCCTCACCGGATGTGCGAACCCTTTGGCCTGGATCGCCTCCACTTCTTCCAATTCAAAGACTCCATCCACAAGAGTGGCGGTTTCCTGCGAGATCAGAATTTCACCCGGTTTAGAATTGGTTTCCAGCCGGCTCGCGAGGTTTACCGAGTTCCCAACAATCGTGTATTCCATCCTATCTTCGCTTCCAAAATTCCCAACTGTGCAATATCCCGTCGTGACGCCCATCCGAGCGGAGAGCCTTTTTGCTATCCCCTGTAGTTGCCATTCGGCTATCATCTCTTGAATGGCCTTTCTGCATCTCAATCGCCATCGAAACGCAACGGATGGCGTCCTTCTGGGCGCCTTGAGTCTCCGGGTCTCCAAAGAAAACCAATACTGCGTCTCCGATGAACTTGTCGAGAGTCCCTCCATGTTTGATGACAATCTCCGCCATACGGTTGAGATAGCCATTCAGAAAATAGGACAGATCTTCCGGCTCCATACTGTTGGTCGTTTCGGTGAACCCCACAATATCCGAAAAGAAGATGGTCAATTTCTTTCGGTGGCATTCGATGCGCGCGACCTTCTTGCCCTCGAAAATCGATTGGTAGATTGGAGGTGAGAGGTATTTGGCGAGCTGTTTCGAAAGATTGTCCAGGCGTTTTTCATCCTCTTCGAGCCTCTTGTTCGCCTCGAAGACAGCCCCAATGAGGGGGCCCACGATTCGAAAATTCAGACCCGAGCCCAATAGAATCGCCAACCAGGCCACAATGGAAGTGAACAGGGCCGCGTGAACAAAGGGCTCTCGGATTTCGGAGAGGTTCTTTTTCGCGACCAATCCCATTTCCAAGAAGGGGAGGTATTCGTAAGCGGCCAGAACCCTATCGCCGTGATGGTCTTTGGCTGTCACGGTTCCCGCCTTCCCTGAGAGCGCCAGTTTCATGGGTCCCGCCAGATCGGAGGACCAAGGCACTGAGGGAGGAACCTCGAAATCCATTTTCCGAGTGGGTAGAAGGAATACAATCTCATCCCCAACTCGTTCGGCCAACACCAACTCGCCAGTCTCTCCAAACCCGGTGTAATGAATGTGCGCTTCCTTGATCTGGCTCATCGTCGCGGCCCTTGAGAACTGTCCGCCCTGTGTCCCGGAGACTATGGCGTCGAACTTTGCGACCGCCTCGTAGATCCGAGCCTGCGATTTGACCAATTCCTCGAGAGTGACTCGGGTGTCATCCAGTTCTTTCATGTAGAGATAAACAAAGCTGCAAATCGCCACAGCCACCGCGATGCAGGTCATGATGAGGATGGAGTAAACCTGAATCTTCTTCTTGTGGGCGAGAGTGATCGGGGTCAAGGTTCAGTCTCCCCCACAAGTTCACGAAGCGCCTCCTTCCGGATCCTTGGGATTGTCCCGTCAAGAAGCAGGCCCTTGAGGACCTTGGTTACGATGGGAACGAGGTCTTCGTGTTCCTCATTGAGGTAGTGGTACAGCAGATAGGTTTCGAGGATGCCGTTGGTGTGAAGTTGGGCCCCTTGGGGATGATTTTTGATGGCGACCAATCCGTTGATATAAGGGGCCACAATGACATCCACTTCATCATGGATCACGAGGTCGACCAATGATCGATAGTCCGACGTCGTGACCGTGTTCATGCCACTGGTCCCTTTCTCGGCGAAAAGAACCCCCTTCACCAATCCGATTCGGAAGGGTTTCAGGCTGTGCCAACCCAGAATTTTGAGATCGGTTCTTTTCGAGAAGACCGCCCCTTGAATGTAGTTGATGGGTATTGGAATCTGGATTAGGTGAGAGTACTGCTTGGTAATTCCATCGATGCGTTGGACCTCTCCGTCCACTTCGCCCTCGTTGGCCCGCCGCAGGGCTTCCGCGGCGGGCAATGTCTCGACGCTGATTTCGATTCCAAGAGTCTTGTATGCTTCCTGAAGGACTTTTTCGCTCGCGGTCACATCCATGGAATCGCTCAGAGTCGAGAAAGTCATTCGGTCTGTCAAAACAGACTCGGCAAAGATCGCCCCTCCCAACAGGAGGCTCGCAAATCCTAAGATGATCCTGGAGGTCATAAGATTGCCATGAGATAAGAGAACGCTATTTGCCCTTTAGCTGGCGGTATCCGAATAATAGGACAAGGGCGCCAACGATCGCGACCACAAGGCTTCGGAGATCGAACCCGCCAACGCTCCCGAAACCAATCGCCGTCCCGATAAATCCACCGACAATGGCTCCCGCGATTCCGAGAAGAATCGTGACAATGATTCCTCCCGGATCTTTGCCGGGCATGATCAATTTGGCGAGCGCGCCCGCAATCAACCCAAAGACAATCCAAGAAAGAATTCCCATCGTAAGACCTCCTCAAATCATTTTGGACGGAAAAGCAAATCGGCCTCCGCGATCCATTTCGCGGAGGCCGATAATCATCTCATTGATTTCCAGATTCCGGTTGTGGTTCCATTTCGGCTCTCACCGAAGTGACCTCACGGACATCCGGGATTTCTTCACCATCAATGGTTCGGTCTTTCGACTCGAAGACCATGGTGTCATTTTCCCCTTTGGAAATGACATGGGTTTCTTTGATAACTTGACCGGTGGGCAAAGAGGTTTCGGAATTCACTAACCATTTCTGGCCATCGAAAGACCAAGTTCCGACTCCTATCGCCCCATTCGAATCGAATTGCCAGGATTTGATTTGGCCATTGACAGCGTCCCATCCAATCATCTGGAGCGCGGTCATGGTGGTCTTTCCCTGGTACATGGAAGAGAGATTTCGAATCAGAAAATTCTTGTCCTTGGACCAATCGCAACTGGTGTGGATCAGGGTCCCATCCTCCTCGGTGTCGACCCACTCTCCAATCATCCAGGAAAGATCCCTCAAGTATTTAAAGTTGCTTGGAGTCGTAGCAATCGAGTCACGAATGCTCTGAACCAGCCACTTCCCATCTTTCTTGACATGGATTGCCGTATACCGAACTCGCAGAGGTTCGCCGGTGGGTCCTATATCCGCCTCCCGAATTCCATCCTCGGTCGCAACGGTGTCGCCGAGCATCTTCATCGAAAGAATATCCACCTTTAGGGTCGGATTCTCGGTTCTGGCAAAGTATTTCCTATATTCTCTGGCAATGTTTTCCTTACCTTGAATCATGGTGCCGAACTGATCGACATAGTCTCCATCATCGGCCCAGACCGAAATCAATGCATCGACATCTCCAGCGTTAAATGCATCCACATACTTTTCGACGGTCGCGCGAACAGCCGCTTCGTCCGGAGTTTCGCCAGAATCCTGTGCGAAGGCGACCATCGCGAGCGACAAAAATAGGAACATTCCTAAGGCACTGTATTTCATTGTTTAATTCTCCTTTGTTGTGGCGAAGTTCATAACTTCGCTTCATCGGTGAGTGGGTCTCAGCGCTTGCCGCCGGAACTCGATTTGACGCCCTTCACACCAGACGATGATTCTTTGGATTCTTCTTGATTCTCATCACCCTTTTTCTTCAAGGTGACATGTGTGTCAGTGTGCGTATTCCCCCAGATATCTTGAGTGGTTTGGCGATCCACCGTCGTGCTGTGCGGGCGGCCATCCGCCCCAATCCAGGAGGTTTTTTCCCTGGTATTCCAACTTCCGTCCGGCCCGTAACTGTGAGTCACAGTGGTTCTAGGCTTGGTGACCGCGATATTGCGTCCCGGCGAATACGAAGAAGCACGGCGATCTTCGACTGTCCGGTCGGAATGATAGGTTCCATCAGCGCGATAATATCCCCTGTCGGTCACGTCTCTTCGGACAACAGGATTACGTGGTTGATAATTGGGATAATAGGATTGATTATCGGAATGATAGTAAGTTCGGCCAGAGGGTTCGTAACGATTTCCATATGTGTAATTGCGGTCGTAATAACCACGATCGTTGTAGCGATAGTCATCATAATTGCGATACTGATCTCTCGTATCGACATGGATATCATGTTTGTTGTCGTTGTACGAGAAACCCAGTTGACCATCCGGACCCACAAAAACTCCCCAGTCTCCCTTCGCCATACATGGGGTGCACATGGCGCCTAGGATGATTAGGCAACCAATACTTCGAAACAGTCTCAAATTCATTTTGTCCTCCTTGTTTCCTCAAACTTAAATTTGTCTTCTAGGATCCGAACCAAAAACTTCCTCGAATTGAGGATGAAATCCTCGGTAAGAGGTAGATTACTTGCTTGGAACGACATGGAACCAGTTCTCGAGAATGATCAGAAGGTCCTTCTCATCGATCACCTTGTCGCCATTGACATCCGCTCTTAGCGTTGACCGTTGGAGTCGCGGTCTCTCCGCCACCGCCTTGAGTGTTGGTTGGCGTTTCAGTCGGTCCCGGCATGGTCTCCGTCGGGGTCGGAGTCTCCGTTGGAGTGGGAGTGTCTGTCACGCCAAGTGTTGTGAAACTGAAGACCGCGCTTTGGGCAGTGCCACAAAAACTATTCGCCACAACCTGCCAGCAATAAGTGGTGTTTGGATCGAGATTGGTGAGTTCCCAACTGGTCCCGTCTGTGTCTCCAATTGTTTGAAGGTTTCCGCATGGCCCAAAACGCACCTCGTAGGTGACAAGAGGTGGAATCAGTTCGGCGAAGACTGTCGTCTTCATCACATCCTCGCCTCGACACTCGCTGTCCCCGCATCGGAAGGACGCCATGCAATCGCCGGATTGCACAAAATCCATATCGCCTCGGACAAGAGCCCCCTCAACAGTGAGAGTCTGGGCGTTCACCACAACCGCTCCGGAATTCCCTTCGAAGGAATCCAGATTCGCCACGAAGAAATCGTTATCGGAGTTGTTCGAACGAACACTGGCGCCTCCCGCAACCTTTGTGGGCAAACCCTCCGGATTGCCGATCATGACGAGGTCCGTTCCGACCGAGATTTCACCATCGCGACGGATATCCAGTGGCTTCCGATTCGCAACGGCGCGGTCGAGACGAACGATGGTCCAATCCGTTGTATCGGTAAGGACATGCCCCACCAATTGACCGCAAGTGTAAACATCCTCTTGGGGTATGATCAACTTCGGGGTGTTGGCGTCGATCATTTGAAAACCGAAAACAAAGGCATAGGATGAGCATTCATTCTCGCTGCCGATACAGTGACCGGCGGTCACCACCAGATCCGGACCGACAAGGAATCCACTGCAATCACCGGGGTTGGGTTGATTCGCGAAGGGTTCGCTCGGGCATAACGGGCGCCCGAACTGACCTTGGATGTAGTCGTTGAAGGTGTCGCTTGCGAGGGTGTAGGTCCCGTCACCGTTGTTGGTGATTTTTGACATGGGGACGAGCATGACTGTCGATTCGGCGATCCGAAGGAGGTTCTGGTCAGTCACTTCGTAGAGATCGGTCCGATCATCGTCCCCATAAATGACCTTGTCGAACCGCTTGGCGCTCCAATTGAGCGTGACATTGAGGGGTTGATCGTTGGCTTGGTCAGATGGCGCACTGAGGGTTGGATTCGTTGGACCTTCGCAGGGAGCAGCTTGGTTGACACAAACCTGGTAGTTCCCCAAGGAGATTTCGGCGGAGTTGGCCCAGATGGTGTAAGTGCCAGCGGGGGCGCGCTTGTTCTGGGTATAGGTTTCAGGATCTGTAAAGAAATTATCCACATTCATGGTCTGGCCATCCGGATCGCCGGGGGCTGTGGTAATGATCAGGTAGGCGTCGAAATCATTGGAGGCGAGGGTGATTTCCAAGTCCCCCCCCGGCCAAGCCAGAGTGTACCGATCATAGTGAGTCCCATCTTCACTAAAGGTCGCGTCGGAATTCTCGAGGGCGCCGTTCCGACATTCGTTGGGATAGATTGTGTTGTCCTCTTTCGGGACCGAGTCAATGACATCGGTCACTTTGCTGCTCCCGAATACGGGGGAGAGGGCCAGAAAAAACAAGAACATTGGCCAGAAATGGTTCTTCCATTTCGTCAATCCTATCGGCAAACTACTCATATCTTTCACCCTGAACCTCCGGCATGGCGAACTTAGTGATAATAAGAAAAGGCATTGGACGGAAACTTAAAATTGACCCGGCGTTGAAAGTATACTGAATCCGTCCGAACAGTGGAACAGTAAGAGGAAGGAAAAGGAAAGAAAGCGATTGGTTAAGGTCCGAAACTGGAACTCTCCAGACTGGGGAGGTGGGAGGTAAGGTGATTTTGTGCGCCGCAATGCCCTGTATCCAGAAACTGAAAACGGTTTCAAAATCTTCCTTAATCGATTAATCGCGCAAAGCGAGGCGCAGGAATGAAGACCCACATTAACGCAATCAAGAACGCCATCCCAATCCTTAGTTTAGTCGCGGCAATTTTCACTTTGGCCATGATGATCTACGCTGGCCGTGGCTGGGAGGAGGGAGTCGGTTGGTGGCTAACCACATTCGGTTTTGCGCTATTCGCCCTCTCACCCTACGCCGGACTCGCTTGGATGGGGAGAAAACTCGATCGGACATTGCCTCAATGTGCCGTGGTCTTTGTCGGAACCCTGCTGGTTTGTCTCTTCGGTGTGGGGCTCTTGATCGACGGCCTTTTCTTCAATGAGAGTTCCACAAGCGGACTGCTGTTTATTGTTCTTCCGATTTACCAGTGGCCTGCGGTGGTCGCAATTGGAGGGATTGCCTACTTGATGGGAAGGTCCAAGGGTGCCGCCTGAGTCTTTTGGAATGATTAAAAAGAGGGGCCTGGAAATCGTCCAGGCCCCCCTTTGGCGGGATTCAATCGATTACTTCTTGATTTCCCAGTGGCCGGGAATCCAACGATTGTGACCAAGGATGCCATTGGTGTAGTGTTTCCACTCGCCCGGAATCCAGACCGCTTCCTTGTGGGTCTGTTTCACCCAGACTCCGGGAATCCACTCCCAATCGCCATGCCATTCCCAACGCCCCGCAACCCAGACGTAATCCGAGCCGGGCGCGGCGGGTTTTTCCTCGACATACACGGTTTTGGGAACTTCATACCGTGTGGGGACAATATACCCCTTGCTGTGGGGTTCAATCGCCCAATGGCCTTCGACCCACACCCATTCGTCGCCCTGGCTGACCCAATGGCCCTTGACCCAACTGGCTTCTTTGCGGACTGGCTTCGCCCAGTAACCCTTCACCCAGACCCAATCGCCATTTTCCCGCTTCCAATGCCCCTCAATCCAGAAATGATCCGGCCCAGGCTCCTGGGTAATGATCTCCATCTGGGGGGCCGGTATCTCCACATACTCATCGGCGACTGCGGTACAGGTTGGGGTGACCACCATGGCTGCAAACAAAAAAACTATCACTGAAACGCCCACGACTCTTAGACACATTTGGACAACACGCATTAAATCTCTCCTTCCTTCTTAGTCTTTCGGCTTTTCTGGTAAATCGGGGCGGTCTATAAACTGGACAAAGAATCTGGATCCGAAAAAGTTTTGTTTCTTTACTTCGGTCCTTAAGAAAAATCAAGCCTCGTTGAAAGCCACCGACGAAAGACTTTTGATGGCCCGGGAAGGGTCGTTGAATCTCTTGCCGAGCTGACAGTAAAGCGCGATCATTCTATCATATTAAGACAGATCGTGGTCTGTTTACTTGAGTTAATCCCTACAAATCGTTGATACGGCAAAGGAAGAGAAAGCCATGAAAAAATTCCTCGATTGGATAAGTTGCATCTTGATCGTTTCGATATTTGGTTCGGCCAATTTAGGTGCATGGTCGGCGGAAACCGTAACCAAGGACCCGGATACGATTTATGACGCCACTTGGGAATGGACCGGAACCATCACGCCGGTCGAAGAAATCCAAGTTCCCAACCCCGAGAACTATTGGATCAAATTTAGTCGGGATGGAAGCGCCATGCTGCAAGTCGACTGCAACAAAGGGCGGGGGGATTTCAAAGTCAGTCCGGGCAAAATTTCTTTTGGCCCCATCGCCACGACCCGGATGGCCTGTCCGGAAGGGTCTCTCGATTCCCGCTTCGCGAAGGACTTGGGTGAGGTGGTCTCTTTCTTCGGGGATTCGCAATCGCTCTATCTGGAACTCCCAGTCGATGCGGGAACCCTCCACTTTCGTCGGGTGGCGTCGGAGGCGGAGGTCCAATCCGGCGTCGATGTGGAAGGGGCCAAGTCGTTGCTGTCGCCGGATGAAACCTTGAAAGTTTTGGACATCCCGGTCGGCAAGGGTGAGGTTCTGAAGGATATGAAAATCCAGGGTTACAAGTCCGATGCTTTCGCGGTGGCGGTTCCCGCCGGCAATCGGCTGCGCGTGGAGTTGAAAACGGACAACACCTCGACCTATTTCAATGTCCACGATACGAGAGACCAGAGCGGAGCGGCAATCCACCGTGGAGATATCGATGGCCCCATCGCAGTGATCAATGCGACCGAGCCGGTGACTTACCTGATCCGGCCCTACCTTTACCGGGCCGCCGCCCGACGAGGGGAAACATCCGATTACACGATGTGGGTCGATGTCTTGGAAGGCGGTCCGACTGAACTGGTCGACGTTGGGTCCGAGATGCCTCCGGTCGATATCGAGGGAGCAAGGGCGCTCCTCTCGGAAGACGAGACCTTAAAAATTCTCGGTGTCACCATCGACCAAGGGCTCGTCCTGAATGATAAGAAAATCGAGGGTTACAAATCTGAAGCCTACGCTGTCGCCGTCCCAGGCAACACCCGACTTCGAGTTGAAATGGCGAGCAAGAGCCCATCAGCGTATTACAACATTCACGACGTAGGAGATCAAAGTGGCGCCGCGGTTCATCGCAGCGATGTCGACGGGTCAGTCGCGGTGATTAATGCGGCGGTTCCCACCACTTACCTCATTCGGCCCATATCTTTTCCGCAACGCGGCGCGGGAGGGAAGACTGCGGACTACACGTTGTGGGTCGACATCCTACCGGGTCGGAAAATTCATCGCGCGAACGGGGGGCCAACCAAATACGATGCAAGCGGCTACTGCGATTGTTCGTCCGGAGACCCGTCTCTGGCCGACCAGTGCGAATTCCGTGTCACGCGAGGTCCCATCACCGAGATCTGGATGGTAAACGTCGTCAACCCCGATGAATTCCGCATCCTAAATTTTAAAGATGGATCTCAACAAGACCCCACGAAGGGTCATTTCACTGTTGTCGGCGGGGGCGAAGTTGAAGCCGAACGCGTGGACGATAGTTGGCTGGTAACAGTCAATGGCCGCGAGTTCTATTCTATTTTTGATGCCGTGATCTGGGGCGGTTGAGAAGAAACATTGAACTCTCGGAAAGGATATTGTTGGAGAATGGAGTTGAGAACCTTTTCCTCTCTTTGCTTGGTTTGCTGGTTATTGGCAACCTCCCAACCGACATTCGGTGGGGACACGGCGGCAAGGGCCGCGGGAAGTGGCGAGACTCCGGTCCGTTGTCGAGCCATTGTGTCCACCGATATCGGAGGATCGGACAACGATGACTATCAATCGATGGTCCACTTTCTGCACTACGCCGATGTTTTTGATATTGAGGGGCTCCTCGCCTCGCCACCTGACAACGGGCGAGTGGCCAACATCCTCGAGGTGATTGACGCTTACGCCGAGGATTATCAGAACCTTCGAAACCATTCCTCCGATTACCCCTCACCGGAATCGCTCCGTTCGGTTTCTAAGCAAGGGGCCATCGAATCAGCGCCGAAAGAAGGATTCTCCCAGAGCACGGACGCCTCCAATTGGCTCATTCAGCGAGCTCGAATTGAGGACAGCCGTCCTCTGTATATTCTCGTGTGGGGATCGATAACCGATGTCGCCCAGGCGGTTCATGACGCGCCGGATATCAAGAAGAGGATCCGTGTCTATTCCATCGGGTCTTGGAACACCCACAAAGATCGGGCTGCGCGGAATTACTTGTTTGAAAATCATGCGGACCTCTGGTGGATCGAATCGGATACCACTTTTCGTGGGATGTATGTCGGTGGAAATCAGCAGGGCGACCTCGATAACCGCACGTTCCTGGAACGGCACGCCAGGGGGCATGGAGCTTTAGGCGATTTCCTTGTCTCCAAACTCGATAAGATCAAGATGGGTGACACACCGTCGGTGCTCTACCTCTTGCACGGCGACCCCAATAACCCGGAGGCTGAGCACTGGGGAGGAAGCTTCGTGAAGACAGAACATGGTCCGCATTACTGGACAGATTCTTCACTTCCAGATTTAGCAGAGGGGAAATACCCGGGCGCGAAAACGGTCAACAGATGGCGGGAAGACTTTCTCCGTGATTGGCAAAGGCGTTTGGAATGGGCCCTTCCGTCCGTCATCAAATGACCTGTCCACTCATTGCGGGACCCGGACGACTCGAAAACCGATGAAGAAATCCCCCTTGTTTGGAGCGTTATAATCTCGGCTCGCCGAACGGCACTGTTGCGGGCGGTATGTCCAGCTCCCGCCTCGCACGACCCGGAAATTGCTGACGGGAACCTCCCATGGGGAATCGTCGGCTGGGGCGCCTTGGTAACTGTCATGCCAAGCATCCTGGCACCATTCCCAGACATTTCCATTGATATCATAAAGTCCGTAAGG
Organism: Candidatus Omnitrophota bacterium; assembly: GCA_020632575.1. Classification (GTDB taxonomy): domain Bacteria; phylum Hinthialibacterota; class Hinthialibacteria; order OLB16; family OLB16; genus JACKFH01. The sequence goes on from JACKFH010000015.1 coordinate 68,874, forward strand.
GTTGGGCCGATGGAGTCCGACTTCTTCAGTCCATCCCCGGCTGTTGGTGCAGGTGACCATGTATTCGGCTAGCAAATCGCTTCGATCGCACGAATTTAGATCGAGGTCGATATCGTCTCCAAAGAAATAGGGTGCGTAGCGGTTTGGATTGGACTCCGGACCTCGACAGGCATATTCCCATTCCGCTTCGGACGGAAGGCGAAAACCTCCGCCACTCGGATTGATAAGAGTCCATGTTAGCAAATCATAGCACACCGGAAGTCCATGAACTTCGCTCAACCAGTTACAGAATGCGATCGCGCCATACCACGTGACGAAACAAACTGGATGGTCCGATAGATCGATTTTGTCCCGGTCTTGAATGATGAAGGCCCCGCCCAGGAACTTGATATCGCAATACGGGTCAGAGACCACAATGAGTCGTCGTCCATTCAAATAGACATCGCCCCCCGCATAAACTCCCCCACCCGAATCCCGAAGTTCTCCCTCTTCCAAAGCCTGGTTCAAAGCGTCGGCGTAACGGCGGTTGGTGATTTCGTAAAGGCCGATTTCGAATCGATTGCGAATGGTCACCGCATGTCGCGGAAATTCGCTCGAGAATGAGTATTCCTGATCTCGTTGGCTTCCCGAGTTTCCCATGAAGTATGTTCCGCTGGGGATGGTTGCTGTCCCGATGCCCAAACCCTTCGTCGACTCCCTTGCGCTTTCAACCATGTCAATGAGATCTCGAGCATCGATTCTTTCATTGTCATCCGTATCGTAGACGGATTTTGGATTATCCGACCGCCAATCGGATGAAAACCCGAAGAAGCTTTTGCCGTTGCTCGGCGATTGGAGAGTCTGAGATTCTTTTGTGAGGGGATGATCGACTCCGAGCGCCAATGTGCAGCTCACGGGGATGATAAGGATGAATGGGCGAAGCAACTTTCCGATCATCTTGTTTGGGAGGCGCCTCCAATCTTCTGGGATATGCTACCATCCAAAGGCTTGAAAAACGAGAGAAACTGTTTCAAGAACCAATCAAGAAATTCAAAGGTCTTCGGCATCCCTGACGATCCACACTGGATCTGATAGAATTGGTTGAGTATGGGGAAGTCGCCAATCGAATCGTCCAGGGGATCGAGATCGCGGATGCCAAAGGAAACCCGTCGAAATTTATTAGGGACGCGGGACTCTCCGCCGGTGCACTCGCGCTTGGACCTCTATTTCGGGCAAACCGCGCCTCGGCGAATGGGTGGATGGGAAAGGTCTTCCAGGTGGACGAGACAAGGGGAGTCTTGTCCGATGGCGGGTTCGGCGGATTAGACGATCTCTTTTCCTTGATGGGCCGTCACGGTCTCCATTTCTATCAGACCAATTCGAGCGGTCCCATTTCCGGCCCCGATGGAATCATCGGTCGGCAAGATGTGGTCCTACTCAAGGTGAATTCACAGTGGGATGACCGGGGGATGACCAACTGCGATATGGTGCGAGGCCTCGTTCAAAGAATCGTCGAGCACCCTGACGGCTTCGATGGCGAGATCGTCTTCGTGGACAATGTCCAGTTCAAAGCGGTCTCCGATTGTTTTGGATGGCAGACTCTCACAAACAGCGAGAACCGTTCACTGAACTATCGGGACATCATTGAAGATTTTTCCTCTCAGGGATACAAGATCTCCGGTTACGATTGGAGGACCTCGAATTGGCGAACCGGCGGACTCGATGTGGTGAGCGATCCCGACGATCACTTAACTGACACGTATTACCATGATCCCGATAATTCATCCGAGCACTACCCTCGATTCACAACAGAACATGGAACACGTGTCAACTTTCGACATGGGATTTGGACCGGATCCGAATACGACAACAGCCGCCTCAAACTAATCAACCTCCCCATGCTGAAGGATCATCAATACAAAACGATGATCACGGCGTGCTTGAAAAACTATATGGGTGTCATCGCCCCGAGTTACGGCGATCCCTGGAAGATCGAATATCACGACAACTTTCAGTACAAAGTTGGAAAGATGGTCGGCGGAACCCGGTTCCCCGATCTGAACATTCTCGACGCGACCTGGGTGATCACCAAGGACGGTCCGGAAGGATACGCCACAAACGCGGTCGAGGTGGGGACGCTTATTGCGGGAGTCGATCCAGTCGCCGTCGACTACCATGCGGGGAAACATGTTCTCTTCCCACTCTCCTCGAACAACCGTCACCACCCGGACAACTCAAACAATCTCCACACCTGTCTCACATCCGCCCTTACTGATTTGCGTTCAGCGGGGTATGAGGTGATGCCTTCCTTGGAGGACTCCTCGTACACCCTTTTGACGAATCAGACATTGGATGTCGGAATGTGGAGGTTGTATTGATGAAATCCAATTGCGAGGTCTGCAAACTCCGCAGGTATGCGGAAAAGAAACCCGATTCTTTCATCGCCAAATTCTGGCGGTGGCACACGAAATGGTGTCCGGGTTGGAAAGCCTACCAGGCGGAATTGAACCAGACTCAGGATCCAATTTCCCATGGATCTTGAGGTCCATTCCTGACCGAGGGTTCACCCCTGGAACTTGATTCCGTAACCAAGCGAAGCGCCCCCCTCTGGGGAAATGGCCTGACCCGTGATGAACGAGGCTTCATCGGAGGCGAGAAATGCGCACACCTCGCCAATCTCCTCGGCAGTCGCCATCCGGCCCAGGGCATGCCATCGATCCACCAGGGAGAGCGCCGCTTCCGGGTCATATTCGCTATCCGCCCACTCCTTGACCAAAGGAGTCATGACCCCGGCTGGACAAACCGCATTGACCCGAACCCCATCAGCCGCGAGATCAAGGGCCAAGGCCTTTGTCATCCCGATTTGCCCTGCCTTCGTGGAGACATAACTTGCCGCGGAGGTCTGTCCGATATTGGCCACCTCACTGGACATGTTAATGATGTTTCCCCGGCTCTTCTTGAGATGCGGGATCGAAAATTTGCAGCCCATGAAGGTGCTGGTCAGGTTGAGGCGGACGAGGTTTTCAAAATCCTCAACCGAGATTTGATCGATGGTCAGCGCTGGCGGGTGCCAGCCCGCGTTGTTGACCATGCAATCGAGCCGACCGTACTTTTCGACAGTCGTTTCGATTAGGCCGACCATGTCTTCTTCTTTGGAGACATCGCAAGGAATAAAGAATGCGTCAATGCCGGATTTTTGGAGTTCTTCCTCGATCTTCTTCCCGTTGGCTTCGTCACGGGCGGCGATGACCACTTTGCCCCCATGCTTGCCAAACACTCGGGCGCATCCCAGGCCGATGCCTTTCGTTCCTCCGGTGATAATGGCGACTCGGTCTTTCAGTTTCATGCCGATCGATCCTCCACCTACTCCAAATCCAGTTTCCAAGCCCGCAGCAATTCGAGCTGATCTATGGCGTCGATCTCCCCATCCTCGTTGATGTCCGCGGGATGGAATAGGGATGCTGTTCCGAGGGTAACCACCTGGGCAGTATTGTTCTTGGGGTTGGGATCGGGTTCTTCCGCGTAAACCTGCGCGGTATTACACAAGTTGATGGGGGAAAGAACTCGAACGGTGGCGGTCAGCGATTGTACCATCGAAGCAGACAGAGCACCCACTGGGCATGTCAGCACCCCCCCGGAATAGCTGCAGCCTGGACTTGCCGAGAGGAAGAAAAAACGCGAGGGAAAATGATCTTCCAAAACAACATCATTCGCTGTGGCGGGGCCGAGGTTTCTCACTTCCATCGTGTACGTCAGATCTTCTCCGACACGAATGGTATTGGCTGAGGCGGTCATCTCGACCTGAAGATCGGCCACGCTCATTGCGGTTGGAAGAGGTGTCGACGTTGGAGTCAGGGTGGGAGTGGGAGTGGAGGTCGGCGTAGGTGTGGAGGTGAATGTGGCAGTCGGCTCGGGCGCCGAGGAGATCTCGATTGTCGCATCCACAAAATCCGCAATGAAAGATTGTCCACCGGATGTGATCACATTATCGACGGGTTGTCCGCTTCCTTGGAGGCCATCCTTGAAACTGATGGTACATGTGGAGGATCCAGGGGTATCAGGAATGGTCGTGGAGAGTGTCATCTTGAGGAGGGTGTAAGGACCCCCTCCCGACTCCAGGACGATCGGCATGGTAAAGGACAGCACCAGCGCGCTTACCGCCCCTTCACCCTGACCGTTCAAATTTGGATCAACCAGCTGCGTGTTTTCAAAACCCGTGTTTCGCAAGCCAGGGGGATTATCATTGACATCGGCACCAACCGTCCCTTGAGTCGTCGCATCGAGAAAATGGCAGTCACTCCCAACGCTGAGCGACCAACCCTGAACATCCATATCGGCACGTGTCAGTTGAACCATCGCTTCGAATTGGACTTCTTCGCCGAGAGAACCTGATATGGAATCGGGTGTGTCGATTTCCAGTTGGAATGGTAGCGGCGCGACTTGCGATATGATTTCGATGTCGGCGTCGATAAGGTCGGCCATGACCGTTTGTCCTTCGGAGGTAAGCACGTTATCTACGGGTTGTCCGCTTCCCTGGAGGCCATCTCTGAAACTGATGGTGCATGTGGAGGATCCGGGCGTGTCCGGAATGGTCGTGGAGAGGGTCATCTTGAGGAGGTGTAAGGACCCCCTCCCGACTCCAGGACGATAGGCATGGTAAAGGACAACACCACCGCGCTTACTGTTCCTTCACCTTGACCATTCAAATTGGGATCGACCAATTGTGTGTTTTCGAAACCGGTGTTTCGTATGCCAGGGGGATCGTCATTAACATCGGCCCCGATTGTCCCTTGAGTCGTCGCATCGAGAAAATGGCAATCACTCCCAACGCTGAGCGACCATCCCTGAACATCCACGTCCGCGCGCGTCAATTGAACGGTCGCCTCGAATTGGACAACCTCCCCCGGTGAGCCAGATATGGAGGCGGGAGCGTCGATTTCCAGCGTAAGTGGATTGGTTTGTGCATAACAATTCGGAAGATGAAGATGGGAAAGCAATATGAATGCAAGCCAGTTTATTCTTGGACGGCTCATCGAATCGCATCTCCTGCAACCGCCGAGACAATCTGGGCCACAGCGGATAATGGGCCATCCTAACATAAAATGGATCGCCTTCCTAAAAAAAGTCCGATGGTTTCTTTTTGAGAGGAGGAAATGAAACGATGGAAAATCTCATCTAGGTTCCGGAAGAAAGTTGGCCTATATTCGTCCATTGGAATGGAACCTGATTTTTTGTTGAGTTGAGACGCCCTGTGCCGCAGATTGAAACCGAATCCGTCCGATACCCCTACCAACCGCTCCGCGTGTTTTGTGTGGATTTGCTGAGCGCGGCCGGTCTGCGCTCCGAGGATGCGGAGTTGGTGAGCGCAGCCCTTGTCGAGACCAACCTTCGTGGCATCGATTCCCATGGAGTGGCGCGCCTCCCGCATTACCTCCGACGGATTCGTGGGGGAAGCATCGATCCGAAACCTGACATGAAGTTGGAGAGATTGGGCCCCTCTCTTGGATGTCTCGATGGCGGCCATGGTCTCGGGCACGTGGTCATGGACCGAGCGACCAAAGAGGTCATCGATATTGCAAAGGGTTCAGGCTCAGGGTGGGTTTCGGTGCGCAATTCGAGCCACTGCGGCGCTCTCTTTTATTTTGGCCTCCAGATTGCCCAGGCAGGGATGATCGGGTTTGTTTTCACTCACGTCGATCCGATGGTATTGCCGTATGGCGCGATCGAACCTTTTTGCGGAACGAACCCAATCTGCATCACCGCTCCAGGAGAGGACGGTCAATCCCTCTGTCTCGATATGGCCACCAGTGTGACCCCTTGGAATACGATCGAGAACGCCGCTCTCGAGGGAAAAGAGATCCCATTGGGATGGGCTGTCGATTCAGAAGGAACCGACACCACAGACCCAAAGGAAGTAGCCGCGCTCTACCCCGTTGGCGGGTACAAAGGTTCGGGCCTGGGATTGATGATCGATGTCTTGTGTTCGCTCTTGTCCGACAGCCCTTATGGCCCCGACATCCCCAAAATGTATGGGGACATGACCGAGAACCGACAGCTGGGAGGGTTGGTGGGCGCGATCGATATTGAACGATTTGTGGAGCTCAAAACCTTCCGTCCGAGAATAGCGTCGATCATGCAGCGTTGGGGGAACTTGAAACCCTCCGATCCCGCTCAACGCCCTCTCTACCCCGGCGAACCCGAAATGCTGAATCGTGAAGAGCGGCTGAAGACCGGAATTCCGCTGGGACATCGATTGATTGAACAGTTCCAAGAACTGGCAAATGAGTATGGCATTCGCCAATTGAATTCTCACAGGTAACCTGCAACTTTACCATGGAGATTTCCCACCACGTGCCGTGGGAGCGGCATCCTGCCGCGAAAGGGCGCCAAAAGAATCGCGGCAAGGATGCCGCTCCCACGGTTTTTGGTGGGCTAGCCGGCAAGTGAGTTGCCGGACATGTCGGACGGAGGATAGGAGTATCATGCTTGAACCCGGTTCCCTTGCGATCGACCCGATCGACCTGACAATCATTATCCTGTACCTCGTGGGGATTACCGGGGTTGGCCTTTGGTCCTCCCGGAAAGAGGCCAAGACCACCAGCGGCTATTTCCTCGCGGGACGCTCTCTCCGTTGGCCGGTGATTGGTCTGGCTCTCTTCGCGACCAATATCTCGACCGTTCATTTGGTCGGGCTTGCGGCGGATGGTTATCGGGTGGGATTGGTCATTGGAAACTTTGAATGGATGGCGGCTTTTTGTCTTGTCCTTCTCGGTCTTGTATTCGCCCCGTTTTATTTCCGGAATCAAGTCGCGACTCTTCCCGATTATCTCGAGATGAGATACAGCGCCGGATCACGAACCGTCCTCGCTTTCATGGCGGTGGTCGGGGCCCTTTTCATTCATATCGGGATGAGTCTCTACGCGGGCTCGGCGATTCTCGAACGGTTCTTTGGACTGAACGTATACACCTCGATTATCATCATCTCCGCGGTCACCGCTCTGTATACCGTCCTCGGGGGACTCAAGGCGGTCGTAGTCACCGAATCGATTCAGACCGTCCTCCTTTTGATTGGGGCTCTTGCCGTTACTTTATTCGGAGCTTCTGCGCTTTCAGATCGGGGCATCTCCTCCTTGGCGCAACTTAGAGAAGCACTGCCTGAAGACCACATGAGCATGCTTCAACCCGAGGGCGGTCTTTCTTGGTATGCGGTTCTCCTTGGGTATCCGGTCCTTGGAATCTGGTACTGGTGCGCCGACCAGACCATTGTTCAAAGAGTCTTAGGGGCAAAAACAGAAAGAGACGCCCAAGTCGGTCCGGTCTTCGCGGGGTTCATCAAAATTCTTCCCGTGTTCCTGATGGTCTTCCCCGGAGTCATGGCTTATGTCCTGTTTCAGGACAAGATCGGTGAGGACCCGAACGCCGCTCTGCCAGTGATGATCGATCAACTCATACCGGTTGGACTCAAAGGCCTGATCTCCGCGGGTCTGCTCGCGGCGCTCATGAGCACCATCGCCGGGGCGCTGAACAGCACCAGCACACTGGTCAGCATCGACATTGTCAAAAAATGGAAACCTGAGACCTCCGATGAGTCATTGGTCCGCATTGGCAGGATCACCGCCTGTGTGGTCATGGTTCTGGCGATGCTCTGGTCGACCCAAGGGGGTCGTTTCGAGAGTATCTTCACCGGGATCAACCAGATGATCGCCTGCCTGGCGCCGCCGATCACGGTTGTCTTCCTCTGGGGCGTCTTCTGGCCTCGCGGGACTCAGCAAGCCTCACTGGTGACATTGCTTTTGGGTTTCCTGGTTGGCGCGGTGGTTTTCTCGCTGGATTTCCCGGTCTTCGGAGAAACTAAATGGGTGACCGACGTGTGGGAGATCCCGTTTATGATGCAGGCGTGGTGGCTGTTCTGTCTCTGCTCGCTCTTATTCGTAATCGTGAGCCTCATCACTCCTAGGCCCAGCGCCAACCAAATCGAGGGGCTTTGTTGGAAACACCCCTTGGCGGCGATCGTTTCGGAGAGGTTGGCCGGGATCGCCGACCCACGCGCGATGGCATTGGTTCTGGTGGCGATCATGTGTGCGCTTTATTGGACGTTCGCGTAGCGAACCAAACCGTTTCAAACAGACTCACCGATCTTAATCATGGCAAACACTCAAACACAAATTCAGTCCGATGTTGTGATTCGTCCTCTTGTGGAAAAGGATCTTCCCGCCGCCGATCAAGTCATGCGCGTGGCATTTGGAACTTATGTCGGAATTCCCGAACCTTCGACATTCTTTGGCGATTCGGACTATGCGAACACGCGGTGGAGGGCCCACCCGAAAGACACTTTTGTCGCGGAGGCTAACGGAGAGATCGTCGGTTCAGCCTTTGTCACTTGGTGGGGGAGTTTCGCCCTCTTCGGTCCGCTCACCATCCGCCCCGATTATTGGGATCGAGGGCTCGGACGACGATTGATGGAACCGGTGGTCGATCTGTTTGAACAGCGAGGTGTGAAACTAGCGGGTCTCTTCACCTTCCCCGACAGCGCCAAACATCTCGGTCTCTACCAAAAGTTCGGGTTCCATCCGATGTGCCTCACCGCTGTGATGAGCAAAGAGATCGAACCTGTAAAGTCCTCATTGGAATGGACACGCTTCTCTCAGCATTCCGAGGCCGAGCAAAAGCAATGTCTCGGGGAATGTCGCGAGGCCACCGACTCGATTTATGAAGGTTTGGACCTCACTCATGAAATCCAATCGATCCAACATCAGGGCCTGGGAGACACCGTGCTACTCTGGAGAAACTCGAAGCTGGTCGGGTTTGCGGCTTGTCACTCAGGTCCCGGAACTGAAGCCAGGAGTGGAACCTGTTATGTGAAGTTTGGCGCCTGCAAAACCTCGGACCGCGCCTCGGAGGATTTTCAGATTCTCCTTGCCGCCTGTCAGGAATTCGCCGTCTCAGTCGGTCAACCGCGACTCATGGCCGGAGTGAACACGGCTAGGCGCGAGGCTTACTACCAAATGCAGCGGAGCGGTTTTCGGACCGAGTTTCTGGGGATCGCGATGCACCGACCGAGTGAACCTGGGTGGAGTCGGCCGGGGGATTATGTGATTGATGATTGGCGGTGAGGAGCGGGGTAGATCCTGATCTTTTTGGTTGAATCACGGAAGAGGATGGAAAAGATGGGAAGAACACGGAATGTTCGAATAGAAGATTCGCATCCCTTTTCCGGGACCTTCGGGTCTTTTCCGTGTGATTCCGTAATTCAAAGACTCTTCCGACCCTGCTGCAATCGGACTGCGGCGATAATGATTACCGCTTTCGCCATCATTTCCACATTGGTGTCCACTCCGCGCAATCGAAACAGGTTGGTCAGGACCCCCATGATCAGCGTGCCCACAACCGTTCCGATGATGGATCCTTTTCCCCCCATCAAACTGGTGCCGCCAATCACCACTGCGGCGATAGCCTCAAGTTCATAAGCGACTCCGTCGTTGGGGCTGCCCTGATGGTTCTGGGCGCAGTGGATGACCCCGGCCAGACCGGCCATGAGACCGGAGAGGGTATAGACTGCCACTTGCATCCGGGCGATCGGAAGTCCGGCAAATCGGGAGGCCTGTTCATTGCCGCCTATGGCACAAGCGTAACGACCAAAGACCGTTCGGTTCAGAAGAATGTGAAAGATAATCGCGAGGATCACAAAGCAACCAATGACGATGAATTTCTGGGAAACGAAATCCGCGAAGATCGCGGAGTGATCCTCGCCGAAACCGATATCGATGTTCCGGTTGTTGGTTAACCAGCGGGCCAGCCCTCGCAGGCCGATCATCGCCGCCAAGGTGACAATGAAGGGTTGCATCCGGAATTTGGCGATCACGAAACCGTTGACAGCCCCCCAGAACCCGCAAAACAAAACGGTTCCCACGATCGCCACACAGATATGGAAGGAAGGCGAAGAGACAGGGAGATATTCGGACCAGTCGGTCATGAACAAGGCGACTGTCGAGGCGGCCAGCGCCAACATGCTGCCCACACAGAGGTCGATGCCGGCGGTCAAAATGACAAACGTCATGGCGAGTGCGAGGATGCCGATCTCGGAAACCTGACGAAGGATGTCGGTGATATTCGCCTGGGAGAGAAAGATCAGCGAACCGTCGCGCCGGTCCTCGGGTGAAAGCAAAATCGCCATGATGACGATCAGGATGAGTCCTGCGAAGCTTTGAAGTTTCTTCAGTTGTTCCATTATCGCGACCGAATTTCAGGTTGGCAAAAAGAGCGGTCGAATATGCCTCTCATAGAGATTCTCGGTGACATTTTTAGCGATCACTTCTTCATGGTCGACCAAAGATTGAGTGTACCGGTCTCCCATCTCGGCGGCGATCTTGTATCCGATGTGTAGGAGTTGACGGAAATCCGGGTTGAACCCACCGCTGTTCGGGTCGTGACGAAGAGCGAGAGTGTAATCCTCGGAGGACCAAAGCGCGACCTCCTCGGGTTTGGGGAGATGATCGGGTTGAATGTCGATCACTTCCGCGTAGGGGGCGGAGAGTTCATCGAACCGACGGTAGGCTTGGGTGTAGATTTGCTGAGCCATTGAGAGGCCTTCTCTCCCCGCCTCTGCCAGGCCGATCAGTTCCTCAAGCCAAGTGGTTCCAGCGGTCTTGATATGAAGCCCCGTGTCGAAGGCTTGAATCGCCTCACGGATGATGGAGTACAGCGAGAACTTGTCGCTTCCCGAGTGGACACTCAACTTGAGGTTCTCCGGCATCCCGAATTCTTCACTCGCGAATTTGAGGACCGCGAGATCGGCGTCGAATTGCCTCTTGAAAGCCTCCAAATCTCCCTGGTAATCGACCCCTTTGTTGAATCGGCCGGTGAATTTGGGCGCAATGGTCTGCACCGGAACTCTGAATTGTGCCAGAGCGGAGAGAATGAGGAGGAGTTCTTTTGGGCTTTGCGCGGCATCCGTTTCGTCGATGGAAACCTCGGTGATGAAATTCTCCTTCCCTTTGACACTTTCGATATGTGAGTAAATACGGCTCGCCTCTTTCATGCCTGCGAGGAACTTTTGACTTGTCCGGTGGAGATCCTCCTCGGTAAAAACCAGCGGTTCCTCCAGACCGGATACGGGAACCTTGCCGACGTATAAGGCGTTTTGCTTCATAAAGGCCTCATGGTCGCCCGGGTCGGGCTCTTTCCCGATGTGAGCGGTCACATCGAGAGTGAAGAAATCGCTGGATTCGATGAACAGATCGACATTCGCCAGACCGATGTGATCGGCGTCGACATGGTAGTCCCCCTCCCAGCCGAGAGTTTTTACGGCGCTCTCGGCTTCCGCTCGGACGGATGCTGGAGAGGAATGAACGGTTGTGTGCTCACGGTGGGATTTGTTCCAAACCGGAGAGATGTGGATCCCTTCCCTCTTGGCGTTCACAAAGGCTCGGAGCTGAGCCACGCCTTGATGCGCGAAACGGTCTCCGATTCCGAACGAGTATTTTTCGATTTGCATCCACCGACTCCTTTAGAACCCCTCCCCCTAACCCCCTCCCCGCATAGCGGGGAGGGGGAATAAACTGAGGTTTCCTCTCTCCACAAAGCGGAGAGGGGGCTAGGGGGAGAGGTTATTCAACGTGTAATAAGCCTCGGGATGGAGGAGCGGCTCCCCACCCTCGGACCTCACACCCTCCGCGTGAAGCTCATGGACATAATAGCGTCGGAGCCCCTCGACTTCGAGAAGGGCCGACCTACGATCCGGTTTCAGTTCAACCGAGAGAACCTTGAGTTGGTTGGTGTCGATCTCATCGCTTCCGTATTGGGGGTGGTACTCATAAGTGTAACTGCTCATTCGGTAAGATTCAGGATTCCCCGCTGAGGCGGGATCCAAGGGTTGTGTGAAAGTCAGAAGGAAACCATTGGGTTTTGTGCGCATTTCCTTGATCTCGAAGGGTGTTTCTCCATTCCACGAAACCTTTTGGAGACCGTAGGAGGCGGTTCCGATGGAGTTCCATCCACGGTTGGTTTCGCCCACATAGAGGCATCCATCCTTGCCCCAGGTCATCCTCACCACAGCGGATTGGAAACCGGACCGGAAGGGGAAACAGGCCCCTTGGTATTCGCCGCGTACCCTTTCGAGAAAGACCCGATGGATCTTCGCTTCGGTGAAATCGCCAACTAACATCTGGTCCTGGAATGGGCCGAATGCTCCACCGGTCGTATCGCAAGCGATATCGGTTGCGCTCATTCCCGCTTTCCGATAAGGGAACCAGACCGCGGGGAGGGAGAGGAACGGGTTCTTCTCCTTGGCTTCGGGGATGGGGATATTCGCCTCTACTTTTTCCGGCTTCTTCATTGGCGAACCCTCTCGATCGCAATGTTCGAGCGAGTCCGTGTGACCGTAAAAGGCGCCTCGTTTGAGCTGATGCAGGGTCCCCGCCGGCACCCAGTTCCCCTGCTGGTCGGTGAAGAACATTTCGCCGGTCGCGTTCGTTCCCAGACCACACGGCGATCGCATTCCGCAACACTCGGGAGTCAAGTTTCCGTGTTCATCCACGGTCACACCCCATCCCCGCCAACGGTTATCTTTTTCGATTTTCTTGCCGATCGTCTGGTTGAGGGTGATCCACAGATTCCCATTGAGATCGAGTTTGGGGCCGTAAGCGTATTCGTGGTAATTCCCAGTAAGTCCCCAGTCCTCGGTTATGGTTCGGTATTCATCGATGACATCGTCCCCATCGCAATCGATCAATCTAGAGAGTTCTCCCCGCTGGGCGACGTAGTAGGAGTGGTTGTGCCAAAGGACTCCAAGAGGTTCATGGAGGGCCTCTGCGACTCTCTTGTATGTTGGCGTTTCTCCGGAATCGTCCAGTAACCAGAGTTCTCCCTTGCGTAGGGTGATCGCGACCCGCCCATCGGGAAGCGTATCAAGTCCGCTGACCTCGAATGAAACACCTTGCGGGGACGCGAGGGTTTCAATCGGATAAAAACTTTCCTCACCTGCGAACGCGAGAGTCGCGCCCAATAGGAGAAACACGAGAATGAAAGGTTTCACCATCGGACCTCCTCGACAACTTCGCCAGGAGTTTCACCCAATGTTTTCACCTGTCTCGTAAACCCGCTTCCATCGTCGAGCGGTCTCCAAGTCTCCTCAACCAGAGTATCGCCCTGTTCATAGCGAAAGGTGGGTATGCCGATGGCGTCGAGGCGGTAACCGAGAAACTGCCTTTGGTTTTCTCGATCCGATTCTCCTTCCTTGGGTTGGAAAGAATGAATGTCATCCCCCAATGGAAAGACATAAGGAGCGAAACGGTCGGCTTGAGCGGATTCCGCGTCGAGGAATTCTCCCTTCCACACAAGGACGACTCGACAAGAGGAGGCGTCGAAGGCGAGGTGGATCTTCTCCGGGTAACCCACCGCGATGGTTCGAGGACCGACATCTTTCATGAAGGTTCGATGCACGATAGGCCGGTCCTTTGGAACAAGTACGTAGGCATCGGTTTTCTCCATGCCAACCGGAAGGCGGGTTTGGTCGATCTCCTTGAGGTAGATCCAGATTGCCTCGATCTGTTTGCCGGCGTCGCCATCGAAGAGATTTTTGAACGCGCTCTTGCCATCGGTGAAGAAGGCCGGCATCCGAGTGTTGGGGTTCACCGAGGCGGGTTCCAGCAGAAATCGTTTGAACCACTCGGGTTGGAGACGTTCGGGAACGACCGAGAGATCGACCGCGGGCATTCCCAAGGACCGATGCCCCTTGAGGTTGTGACAAGTAATGCAGGAAAGCCCCTCGGTCCCCATCAACTGTCGACCGTAACGGTTGCGGTGGTGATGGAGGAGACCGGAGACATTGATCTGGGGCGGATTCGGATTCTTGTCCGCCACCACAAAAATGTCCGGCAGATCGCCGAGTTGATAGCCCAAGTAGTGCGGCATTTGGGTGTTGAGATAAGGACGAACCTCCCCACTCTCCCCAAAAAGGATCCGATTGAGCCAATCGTCCGT
>JACKFH010000016.1 GCA_020632575.1 Candidatus Omnitrophota bacterium
ACATTGGCGGCCCGAATCGATTCTCGGAGACGCTCATTGGCCTCTTGGACTTCTCGCTCACCTTCTTCTCGTTCGGTAAGATCGCGCCCAAAACAAATGAACTGCCCCCCGTTCTGAGAAAGATAAGTCGCGGAGACCTCCACCGGAAAGGTGCTCCCATCCTTCCGCCGATGACGAGCACGGAAAGTATCGGAGCCTTCCGAGATGATGTGTTCAATGCGCTTCGTGGTGTCTTCGAGTGATTCGTCCACATTCAAATCCGTAATCCGGTGGCCGATCAATTCGTCGCGAGAGAAACCGGTCATGCGACAAAAGGAGTCATTGACTTCGATAAACGAACCTTGAGTGTCGAGAATCCAAAATCCATCCGCCGTGGTGTCCAAGACGGTTTGCAAGTATTTCTGCCGAGTCTTGAGGTCTTCTTCCGCCCTTTTTCGCTCGGTGATATCGATGGCTTTTGCGAGAATCCGAGTCTTCCCATTGAGTTGAATGGGAGTCAGGTAGACTCTTTCCCACAATTCTTCACCATCCGCCCTCTTGCTGAACCATTCGAAATTGTGGGAGCCTTTCTCGGAAGTTTGACGAATCTTGGCAAGGGCGTCTTCGAAGGAATAGGGTGGCTCGCACCAGAAATCATGGACTTTCAGTTCTTCCAGTGAGTTGAGGCGGTAAGCCTGGATGGCTGCTGGGTTGGCATCGAGGATTTCCCCAGTTTCAGCATCATGGATGACGACTGACACTGGCGATTTAACGAAAAGTGTCCTGAATCTCTCCTCACTCTCACGAAGAGACGCTTCGAATTCCTTCAAATGAGTGATGTCGGTGAGAGTTCCGAACATCCAAAGAGGATTCCCTTCATGATCGAACTCCATGACACGGCCACGGTCAAGGATCCAAACCCAGTGCCCCTCTTTGTGCCTCATTCGGGCTTCGCACTCATAATGGTCCGATTCTCCACGGAGGCAACTCTCCAATATTGCTTCCGAACGGGACAAGTCCTCCGGGTGGGCTAAATTGTGCCAAGTCTCGATGGTGATCGGCTCCAGTTCCGCCAAGGAGTATCCGGCCATTTGCGCCCACCTCTCGTTCAAGAGGACCTTTCCCGTTTGGACATTCCATTCCCAGGTTCCCACTCTCGAAGCGTTGATCAGGAAATTGAGTCGCTGGTGTTCGATTTGGAGCGCCTCTTCGGCTTTTCGACGATCGCTGACATCGTGAACGATGCAGAAAACAAACTGCTGGCCCGAGAGTGGGACCGGCCCCGCCGAAACCTCGACGTCGCGGATGGTTCCATCGGCAAGCTGGTGTTTAACAAAGAAGGGACGGTTATTCTCTGACAATACCTCCTCGACCCTATTTCGGTACTCCTCGGGGCTGAGGTTATCGATCTCAGTCACTTTCTTGCTCTTGAGCTCCTCCCGGCTCCATCCGTAAAAACGGACCGCCGCCGGGTTTGCATCGACGATGGAACCGTCTTCAGGCGCAACCAAGAGCATGGCCGCATGGTTTTTCTCGAAGAAGGTCCGATATTGCTCTTCGCTTACAGAGAGTTCCCGGGTAAAGGTTCGCCTGCGCTCACCCTCCAGCAGGATGTGAGCGGCCAGGACGAAGACGATGGGGAACACAACGACCACGGGGGGCCCCACGTGTTCGAAAGCCTCCCATCCGGTGTCTCCAGGGATCAAGAGCTGCAACAACATCATGATGACGTGTACGATCAAACCAAAGAGAAGGAGGCGTTCCGGCCGGTTCCACTTTCGGTCTCGTTGACGGAGATTGTGATAGAGAATTCCGAGTGTGGTCGCCTCTACGATAACAGCGACCCCAACCGCGGCTCCGGCGCCTCCCAAATAGAGACGGTAGATTACACAAATGGCCGCTCCGATGACGCCTGGAACGAATCCGCCAAACATCCCCGCCAAGCTCAAAACGATGGATCGGCCGTCGTAGATGACTCCAGGAGCGAAATGAAGGGGAGTCATCATCAGGAGGATCCCTGTCATTCCAAAGAGGATTCCTGACAAGACTTGTAGCAAATAGGTTTTCCGCGAGATGAGTTGGTGGATGAACTGCAGGCCGACAGCCAAGGCGACCAGCAGAGCCATGTTATGAATGAGACTCATCAACATGATGACCGACTCTTCATCTCAATCATGATCTTCAGATTCCATGAGCGTGGTCTCATCCATTACGACGGTAGCTCGGGAGCAACGTCTCTCCGGACCAACGGGAAACCGGCCGCGGTCGGTTTTGACCCTTCTTCGAAGGCCGAGAGGAATAGGATATTTCTTATACCGGAATGTTACTTCAAAACCCCTAATGAGTAAACCTTGGGAAAAAGTGGAAAAGAGGCGTAAGAAGGAAATAACCCCTTCTCCTTCTGTGAGAGCAATAATATAGTAAGTGATTAAGCTTCCATGCATTATTCTATAATGTACTTTAAATATTGAACTTAGCGGTTCCTCTTCCTTCCTGGAACCTAGTGGACCCAGTCTTAGCACGGTTAACGCGTACATGGTCAATCAGATCGCGGACCACTCCATTGCGCCATGAGTGCAGAAGATTAGGCTGCGAAGAGGGTGTATCGATCAAGTAATGGCGCCATAAGCCTCAACAGAAGAGTCGTTCCACACACACCACCCGGGTGTCGGAGAGCCGAGTCCCAAATTGAGGACATCCTTTTTGGCAATGGTGCGCACTGAACGATCCACCTCAACATTTGCGTACACTTCCTCCGGGAAAACCCCTACCTGCGTTGGCTCTCACAATTGACTTGTGACCACGCGAGGGGTTAAGGACGCCTATTCCGAGGCCCAGTTCAAAACGCTCAAGTACTGCCCCCTATTCCCGAAAACCTTCGGGGCCTTACAAGACGCCCGGTCCTTCTGCCAGGACTTCGTCACCTGGTACAGTACGCGCCATCGCCACTCCGGAATTGCCCTGCTTACTCCCAAACCGTTCACTACGGCCTGGCACAACAGGCCCCCCAAAATCGCCAGGCCGCCTTGGACGATGCCTACAACGCCCATCCGGAACGCTTCGTCAAGAAACCGCCACGCGTCATCCCACTCCCCGAAGCCGCCTGGATCAACAAGCCCGTGGACCCGGACTCCGCACTCGAGGAGTTACACTAAATGCGCAACGCCACTGTCTCAAAACTGTTTACAACTTCCAGATTTATCCTTACGGTATCCAATGCAGTGGGAGGAGGTTGGGAGATGAGAGAGATTCGAAGAGGGGGATTCACCCTCCTCGAGCTTCTGATCGTCATTGCGATTGTCCTGATCCTTATCGCCATCGCATTGCCAAACTTCTTGGAAGCGCGGATCCGCGCCAATGTCGCCAGAGCCAATTCGGATATCCGCACTCTTGTCACGGGGTTGGAAGCCTATTTCGCGGATTGGGGGAACTACCCATCCGACCACTACGGGCAGTACCCCGACGAGAGTATCGCAAACCCTGAAACCACCAAATACGGATTCACTCAGATGACGACTCCAATCGCATATCTTTCGCGGATTCCTTTGGATCCCTTCGGCCACACCGACGAGACGGCAACGGACTCCATGGGTATGAGCTACCAGGGATGCTCCGGTTCGGACATGGACGAGACGAGACCCTGTCCGTGGAGTTCCAGCCCTTCAAACTGTGGCTGCGGGACCATGATCGGACCTTTGGGGATTCACTACCCGCGTCACAATCGCGGCTGTGTCCATGCCTACATGGCCTTGAGCCGCGGCCCGAGCAGGAGTTTCACGATCGGCCCGAATCAGTGGCCCTACGCGTCCGCCTGGGTTCAGAACAACCTTCTCCCCGTCTTTTTTACCTACGCCCCGACCAACGGAAGCAAGAGCCGCGGGAATCTCTACAGTATGGTGGGAGAGTGGAGGGAGGGCTACTTCGTCCTGGACGGTTACAGGCTGCACGGTCACCGATGACCGCGTACACGGGAGGGAACGATTCAGACGTTTGACGCCCGAGACGTCCTCACTTGACCCACCTCCAGAACTGATGCAGCGAGGTTCGCGGACACGTACTCCAATGCGCCCTTGCTTCACCGGTCATTCTCGGATGCACAGGATAGGAGTGAGAAGGTCATCTCTACAGTTAGAGATTTCCTTTGACCAACGGCAAAGGGGACCGCAATCGAGGTGGGAGCGGGTTCGGGCAGGCATCTCAAGGAGCTTTCTGCCTTCTTTGAACGATATATCGCAGTAGAACCTTCCTTCGCGCGACTCAACGCTACTCCCGCTTCTTTGCTCCTTTGTCATCATTGGCACGATTACTACTAATATAATCACCAGATCGCGGACCACTCCAATGCGCCATGAGTGCAGAAGATTAGGCTGCGACGAGGGTGTATCGATCGAGTAATGGCGCCATAAGCCCCAAGGGGAGATTCGTTCCACACACCGCACCCGGGTGTCGGAGAACCTTGTCCCAAATTGAGGACATCCTTTTTGGCAATGGTGCGCACTGAATGATCCACCTCAACATTTGCGTCCACTTCCCCCGGGAAAACGCCTACCCGCGTTGGCTCTCACAATTGACTGGTGACCACGCGTGGGGTTAAGGACGCCTATTTGACCATCACGGTCCTTCGCCCACCGACCGCTTGACTCGGTTCCCTCGATTCAACCATCGCAAGGTCGTCTCTTGAACCTCATGGAAAAAAACGCCAAGCCAACGGGTTACCCCTCGCCATTCGATTTGTTGAGGGCCTCTTCCACCTGCTTGGCCCAGTAGGGGGTTTGATTCAGATCGATGCCCACGATCCCCAATTCTCGGGCTGCTTCGACATTCCGCGATTGGTCGTCGACAAATAAAACCGATTTTGGCGAGTCCACCTCCTCGAGGATGGGGGCAAATGCTTTTGGATTCGGTTTGGCGACACCCATCTCATCGGAGATCAGGACACGGTCAAAATGTTTTACCAGGTCGAAGCGACGAAGACGCGGAATCAACCAATGACTTCGATGATTCGAGAGCAACCAGATTGACGTCTTTTTGCCCCACGACTCCAAATAGGGGGCGGCGGGGCCCACCTCATAGAGAGCTTCAAGGAGGGATTGGCATTCGGTGGGGCAGGTCGAGTGATTTCCACGAAGGGCCACCCAAAGTTCGGGATCGGTGATTTTGCCAGTCCATGCAGCTGTACGGATCTCTTCATCCCAACGTCGTTGGACGCTTTCCACCTTCTCTCCCGTCAGGGACGCGAGGTTCCCGAGGAAACTCTTAAAGGGGTTATTCAAGACCACGCCATGTGCATCCAGAACAAGAATGTCGATCCTGGCCGTGGTCATGATGTCGAAGGCGCTTCAGCGCGATCCTCGATTTGATGGACCACTTGGTCGACAATGCGTTGAGTGAGATCCTCGGGACTCGCCACATCGAACTCCTCGACCCCAGCCTGCTCGGCCATGGAACGCAACTCGTCTTGGATCCGACGGATCATCTCGAGATTTTCAAGGTTTCGGGCGCCCTGCCGACCCGGTTCGCTATGAAGTCTTCGTGTCAGATGTCCCAAGTGCAGTCTCTCATCCCCGAGGATCAAAAGGAATTCCACAACGACAGCGTCCGGTTTCTTTTCGGCAAGGTCCGCCCTCAGTTCCCCGGGTAGGAGATGAACACCTTCAATGAGAGCGCTCCTTCCTTCTGTTACCAGTCGAGACGCCACCGCGGAAGTGGCTGCGCCAACGGCTCTTGCCTGGCGGCGATAACTTTCAAATCTCGCTCCAAAACTCCCGTCTTGCCCATCCACGCTCTCATAGGTGGAGACATGAAGTTCCGGAAGAACGGTTGGCGGAATGACCGTCCGAAGGACCTCGCGAATGGCATCGGTTGTGACAACCCTGTTGACCCCCAATCGCAAGGCGAGTCGGGTCGCGATGGTGGATTTGCCGACCCCGGAGCTTCCTCCGAGACAAACGACAATGGGCCGGCCGGATCGTTTGGCGCGTCTCCAGGCCAAATACCTCTTGGCATGTTCGTCGCCCGCGCTCTCCCGAATCATTCTTCCCGCAATTTCGGTCAGTTCCTCCGCGTCCACCTCGTTCGAGTTTCGATCTTGAAGGACCGAGGCGATCCGCGCGGCAATCCGGTAGGCATGCTCCGTGCCCAACCCGGTTGCGAGAATGCTGGTCGCCATCAAGCCTCTCGAGAAAGGGAGTCCCACACCCGCTCGATCCTTGACTTGAATCAAGCGCGCTTCATCTTGGATGGAAAGATCGCGAGGCATGTTAGACTGTCCCTTTCTCGGTTGCCGGTGACCGACCCGAAGATCGCCCGTTAGAATTCTATGATTAGGCGAAGGAAACGGACCGAACCCAGAAAGGCAACGGACAATCGCGATTCCAAGTGGGCGACCATTTCGGTTGTCGACTCCATGGGTGGGCATTCCATCCTCGCGAAGAAACGAATGGCTCCATGATACTCCTCCTCTTCTTCCTCCCGTTTTTCGGCGCCGGCCTTCTCGCCTGTCACGCGAATCGGACTTCGATCTTCCATGCGCGGGCGGGTCAAGCCGTTCTAGCCCTCTCCCTCGCGCTGCTCGCTTACCTGACATGGGTTTGGGATGGTTCGAACCCCATCGTTTTCGAGGCTAGGTGGGCGCCCCAACTGGGGCTCAGTCTTTCGCTCTATTTGGATGGACCCGCTTTGTTCTATTGCTGGTTGATCCTCTCCATCGCCCTGTTGGTCTTCCAATATTCGGAACACTATATGCGGAAGGACGACTCGCCCCGTCGGTTCTTCGCGACTCTGCTGGCCTTCGTCGGTTCGATGCTCGGGCTGGTGGTTTCCGGCAACTTGATTCTCATGTTTGTCTTCTGGGAATTGACTTCCCTGACCTCGTTCCTGCTCATCGGGCACTGGAGCGACAAGGCGGAAGCGGTGAAGGGCGCCCAAAGAGCGATCCTCGTCACCGGTCTGGGAGGTCTCTCTCTGATGGCGGGGATCGCGGTCCTCGCGAATATCGGGAGCGAATTGGGGGTCGAATCGTTTCTGGAATGGGACACCCTATGGCGGGAATCTCCCCGGATCTTGAATCATCCGGATGCTCCCATTGTCCTGGTGTTGATGCTGATCGGGGCGTTCACCAAGAGCGCCCAGTTTCCATTTCATTTCTGGCTGCCCGGCGCCATGCAGGCCCCGACCCCGGTTTCCGCCCTGCTCCATTCGGCCACCATGGTGAAGGCGGGCGTGTATCTGATTGGACGGCTCTATCCCATCTTCAACGAATCGCTCCTCTGGTTGGTGCTCGTGGGAGGTATCGGCGCGGTGACGATGCTGGTGGGCGCCGCTCTCGCCATCTCGAGCCGGGATCTCAAACAGTTGCTCGCTTACTCGACGGTCAGTCAACTCGGTCTGCTGGTGGCTTATTACGGGTTCGGGTATCAAGGTCTCGCGGGAGACCTCCTCCTTCGACTCGATCTCCTGCTGATCGCCAGCCACGCCCTTTTCAAATGCAGTCTCTTCATGCTGTGCGGAGTGATCGACCACGAAACCGGGACCCGAGACCGAACTCGATTGGGAGGGTTGTGGCGAAAGATGCCGGTGACCGCGGCCCTTTCGATACTCGCTTGTCTCTCGATGGTGGGCGCGCCGTTTACCCTCGGGTTTGTCGCGAAGAAACTCTTCCTGGAGGCCGCTTACCATCTGAACTCCCCCCTCTTTTATCTGGAGGAGGCGCTATTCGCGTTGGCCATTTTTGCTTCCGCGTTCACCGTTTGTTATTCGATGCAGTTCGCCGGATTGACGTTCCTTGGGAAGCCCCGCGACGGCGAGATCCACCGGCGCGCCCATGAAGGACCGCCGGGGATGCTGTTCGCGCCCACTCTCCTGATCCTCCTGTGTGTGGCGGGAGGGCTTTATGTCCCGCTGATCGAAGAACCTTTGGGACTATTGGTTCAATCCGAAGTCATCGAATCCGAGGTTCCTTATTCGATCGCTTTCTTCAAGCATATCGATCTCCTCTTCTGGTTCAGTCTCGCCCTGTTTTTTGTCGGAGGGCCCCTCCTGTTCCTGCTCACGCCCACTTTGACGAAATGGCGGGATCGTCTGACCCGAGGCGGTTCCTTGACCGCCACTTGGGATTGGCTCTTGCAAGATGGAATCCAAGGTCTGGCCTCGAACGTTTCCGAATTCTTCCAATCGCCTTCCCGTGTCAAAAACACGGGGGTAGTTCTGGGTTTGCTGGCGCTCGGAATCGGCTACGCCTTTCTCGAGAGACCGTGGAATTTGAGTTGGGCTTGGTCGGGGAGCCCCATGGAATGGTTGGCTGTCGCCATGGCGCCGATGGTCCTTGTCTTGACCCTCATGGTTGTCGCGGCAAGGAACGCCCTTCAAAGAGTCTTGGCCCTCGGGTTCATCGGATTGATCGTTGGGGGATGGTTCGTCCTGTACAAGGCGGCGGACCTCGCGATCACTCAGGTCTTGGTGGAACTCGTCTTGATCCTGATGTTCCTGAAACTCATCGCAACCCTGAGGAAGAGCGGGGAAGTCCGCGAAAGGAGACCGCTCTCTTTACACGCTCTCGCTCTCAGTCTGTGTGTGGGAATCTCAGTCGGCCTTTTGAGCTACACCTCCGCGACGAGCGAAATTCGCGACCGGCCCATTCCACCGGATCGCACCACGCCATCCGCGTTCTACCTCGAGAACGCGAAATACCCTTCCACCGAAGGGGAGCATTCCGGAGGAGGTTACAATGTGGTGAATGTGATCCTCGTCGATTTTCGCGCGATGGACACTTTCGGAGAGATTGTCGTTTTGGTGGTGGCCGCACTTGGGGTGGTCATCCTGGTGAGAAGTGGAACGTCTCGGAAGAACAGTTCGTACCAACCACATTCCTCTTATGGTCCAACCAAGACCCCAGTCGACTGGGTGCCACCCCTGCTGACTGGGGGCCCGTCCACCTTCCATCGAGTCGCGCCCATCGTTTCGATCCTCACACTGGCGTTTGCGGGCGTTCTCTTTTTTGTTGGGCACAACCAGCCCGGGGGCGGTTTCATCGCTGGGCTGACCGGGTGTATCGCGGCGGTTCCGTTGGTGTTGATGGGTGGCGCGAAACTGAGCGGCGAGTCGATGCTGGACAACCTCCAAAGAATCATGGCGGTGGGTCTGATCGTCGCTCTGTCGACTGGGCTCATGGCGATTCCATACGGGTTTCCGTTTCTACGTTCGGCTCATGGATACTATACGCTCCCGTTCGTTGGCGAAATCGAACTGGCCTCGGCCATGCTCTTCGATTTTGGAGTCTTCCTCACCGTTCTTGGCGTGGCCTCGACCATCCTCCATGCGTATGCAAGGGACACGGAGGGATAAGATGGCGATCGTTTCGGCGGCTTTGGTCACGATACTGTTCACGGGCGGGAGTTATCTTCTCCTCAGCCGGTCGCGGTTCGATTTGGTGTTGGGGATTGCCCTCTTGTCCGCGGGAACCAACATTCTCCTCATCTCGATGGGGGGCTGGGATCCCTCTTCGCTCCCCGCCTTCGTGACCGACTTGGGGCAGGCGGAGGATCGGGGAAGGGAAGTCGCCGAGACCTATGCCGATCCGCTCCCTCAGGCGCTCATTCTGACGGCGCTAGTGATCGGCTTCGGCTTTCTCAGTTTTCTCATCGTCCTCGTCTCCCGATCGGAAGTGGATCTGCCGGGACCCAACGACGAGGAAGTCTCGGTGCGAGGAGAATCCGGATGAATCTTCTCGTCACTCCCATCGTCCTTCCCCTCGCGGGCGCGGCTCTCTGCCTTCTCTTCTCGGGATCTAGCAAAAATGCGCGTTGGATCTCAGGAGGGGCCACCTTGCTCACGGTCGCCTTTGCGGGAAAACTTTTTCTCATGGCGGACGGCGGCGAAGTGTCCGTCCTTCGCGTGGGGGGGTGGCCCGAGAGTTATGGAATCGTTTTGGTTCTCGACCGCCTGAGCGCCCTGATGATTCTGTTGGCCACACTGGTTCAGGCGACGACTCTCTGGTTTGCCTGTTCCGGCGCCTTGGAAGAGGAAGAAGAGCGGAACTTCTTTCATCCCCTCTTCCTGATCCTTTGTGGTTCGGTCAACTGGACCTTTCTCACGGGCGATCTCTTCAACCTGTTCGTGGCGTTCGAGATCCTCTTGATCTCCAGTTATGTCCTCCTCTTTCTGCGACCGGACAAGTTCTCGTTTCATGAAGCGATACGCTTTGTCGCATTGAATGCCTTGGGAGGCATCCTCTTCCTCGCGAGCGCCGGGCTCACCTACGGTCGCTACGGCACGCTCAATTTCGCGGATCTCGCCCTGCGTGTCCGGCTGGAGGAGACGAGTTGGGATTCCGCCGGGCTGGCGATCCTTCTCTTGACGGTCTTTGGGCTGAAGGCGGCTCTCTTTCCATTTTTCTTTTGGCTGCCTGATGCTTATCCCCGGATCTCTCCAGCGATCCTCCCCTACTTCGCGGGTCTCCTCACGAAGGTCGGAGTCTATTGTCTCTACCGGGTTTTCACCCTCGTCTTCGGGGACGCGCTGGACAGTTGGTTGTCTCCGTGGATTCTTGCGATCGCGGGGGGCACAATGCTGGTTGGAGTGTTCGGAGCGCTCTCACGCTGGACCTTTCGAAAGATTTTGAGTTTTCACATCATCAGCCAGATTGGCTATATGATTTTTGGATTGGGGCTCCATTCGGTCCTGGGCCTGGCCTGTGGGATCTTTTACCTAGTCCATCATATCCTGGTTAAATCGACCCTGTTTCTGATCGCGGGGCATGTCGTGAGTGTGAACGGTCGGGACGATTTGAAGGGACTCGGCGGTCTCGCCCGGTCACAGCCTATTGCCGCTTCCTTCTTCCTTTTGGCGGCCTTATCGCTGGCCGGCATTCCTCCATTGAGCGGTTTCTATGGGAAGTTTGGACTCGTTCTCGAAGGACTCTCAATGGGGCACATCTGGGTCGTGGCGGTTTCGATTGTCACGAGTCTATTGACTCTGGCCAGCATGCTGAAGATTTGGAATTATGCTTTTTGGGGGAAACCGTCTCACATCGATGGTGACCAGGGTCGCGGGAGCGGGACTCTCTTTCCGATCGGAACGATGGTGTTCCTTTCGCTCGCCGTCGCCGTTGGCAGCGGACCTCTCATGGGGTTTGCGGAGGAGACCGGTCGCCAGCTTCTCGATGGAAGGACCTACATCGAAGCGGTGCTCGGCACGGAGGCCGGTCTGCATTTCGAACAACTCAATAAGGCGAAGGGGCAATAGTATGCGAATACCGTGGCTTCTATTCATCTCTTCTTTTGTTTTTGCCGGAATATTCGGCGTCTTTTCGATCGCGGGTGTCAGCGCCGTATTGTTTCTGTTGTGGTGGATCCGCGAAAATCGTATCCAGGGAACCCTGGAAAAGATGAGTCCGACTTCGCTTTCCAGGGGGGCTCATTTTCTCTACGACTTCGCGAAGGACCTAGTCGTTTCGAACCTGATTATGGCCTGGGATGTGCTGGTCCCAAGAGACCTCCACAAAGTGAGTCTCGTCCGAGTTCCCATCGAGGATCTCTCGGAACCCGAGATCGCTTTCCTTTCTCACCGCATTACTCTCACTCCCGGGACGCTCGCGTGCGCGGTCACCGCCGACAGGCGCTTCCTCTTGGTGCATGTGATGTATCCGTCCAGGGGGAGCACGGGACAAGCGCTTCGCAAGCCGATCGATATATTGAAAGGGACCCTGGATGATGGAAACTGAATTCCTTCAAATCGCACTTCGATGGTTGATGGGGGGACTCGGAGTCTGTTTGGGACTCCTGTTCATTCGATTCGTCTTGGGTCCCACGCAGCTCGATCGTCTGGCTGCCTTCGAGGCGTCGACCCTGGTGGTCTTGTGTTTCGCCGCCCTCGTTGGACTTCACCTTCGAACCGTCTGGTTCTTCGATTTTATTCTGGTGTTGTCCCTGGTCGGTTTTCTCTCCACCCTGGCGGTCGCACATTACATCGAGGGAGATGAGAACGATGATTGAAACCTTTGGAACGCTCTTCCTTTGCATCGGTCTGTTCTTTGTTTTTTCGGGAAGCCTTGGAGTCACTCGATTCGAAGATGTCTACTTGCGACTCCAGGCCTCTTCAAAATCCATCACCCTCGGTTTGAGTTTTTTCTTGGGAGGCGTGGCCATCCTTTTCAATCAGGGAGAGGTCACGGCCAAGGTGGTTTTGGCGATTCTATTTCAATTCCTCACCGCCCCGATAGCCGCCCAGACAATCGCCAGGGTCGCCCTCCTAAGGGGGCAAAAGCCGGAAAAGATGACCCAAGCACTTGGACCCGCCGAACCGGCATCGAACGATGGGGCACAGCAGTGACCGTTCCGATCCCTCGCGGCGGCGACCTCGTTAGGCGCCAGGAACTCTAACGGATCGAGCACTCCACTCCGAGTCGGTCGACTTCCTCCATCCCTCCATTCCTGAGGAGGGCCAGCTCCAGAAACATGAGCGCGAGGGAGTCGCCGTAGCTGATGGAGGCGTAGTACGGATACTTTTCTCTCCACTGTGTCGCGTAGGGTAAGGGACAACCCTCTTCGAACAGATGGTTCAGGGCGAGATCGGCCAGGTCCGCGGATCGAGAAAGATATTTTGGATCGCGAGAGATGCGGTGGGCCCCGTGAAGAAGACCCATAACGGGGGCGAGGGTTTTGGGGGTCAGGGCCCGGTCCTTCGTTTCGGGGAGAGCGGAGAGGTACCGGTCGGCGGTTTTGAGGACCAGGTCCTTGTACCGATCGTCCCCAGTTTGTCGCCAGCGCAAGAAACAGAGGAGAGCGTGACGCGCATCCGTGT
Organism: Candidatus Omnitrophota bacterium; assembly: GCA_020632575.1. Classification (GTDB taxonomy): domain Bacteria; phylum Hinthialibacterota; class Hinthialibacteria; order OLB16; family OLB16; genus JACKFH01. Next base: position 12,778 of record JACKFH010000016.1, read on the forward strand.
AGGAGCCCGCGCCATACTCCGAGGCGTAAAGGCCGCCCCAGGGAGAATAACGCCGGTCGATCTGTTCCGGGGTGTACTGGGGTCTCGCCTCCAGCATGGCCACATTCGACACGGCGCCCGTGTTCGAGTCCACGATTTTCGAAAACCCCTCTCCATTCGGGGTTAGTTCCTGATCGAGCGACAGGATCGACTCGTCCAATAGGCCAATCGCATTCTGGAGACGTTTCCGTTCGACTTCAGGCAGACGCTGGGAGGCGCGCCAGCCATCCACAATCAAGGAGAGATTGTGCAGAACGAAAGCGACTTGAGGCGATTGGCCCTCGAACGGAATGAGCCCGGATCCCGTCTCCCGCCAGCCCTCGATCGCTCCCGTCATCCTTCGGACCGCTTCGAGCAGACGCTCATCGCCGCAATGCTCGTAACCGGCGGCCCAGGTGTCGAGGTAGAACCCCATCTGCCGAGCGAATTCGTACCCCTTCCCGGGACCGTGCTTCGTATAACGAGCGTGACGGGAAAAGGCGCATGTGATGGGATCGTAGATCTGGTGTTCCCAGAGTCCGATCGCGAACCGCTTGGCCGGGTCCGGAGCGCACTCCCAGGTGACATCCCAATGCAGCCAAGGTCCATAGAACTCATGGGTGTCGGAGAGCTGAAACTCGCCATTCGCTCGAACGCCTCCCACGGTCAGTCGGTCTTGAACCAAGTCCCAACCGATGTGCTCTCCCCAGGCGAGAAGCCCGGTCTCGGGGCTCTGGGCGTTTTCGAAAAACCAGGCAATGGCTTCCTCTCCCGCTGTTCGATACTTCGGGTTCTCGGTCAAGTCGGAGAGGACAAAGAGGAGTTGATACAGATCGATGTGGTACATCGGGTTCGCGCTGGTGGAGTAATCGTCCGCTCGGAAGTATTCGGAGTAGAGTTGAGTGGTGGTCGCCGAGACGGTTTCCGGCATCGTCAGAGCGGGTAGTTCCAGAGTCGACACGAACGCCGGCGACTGGATAGGGCCATACCGATCTCTACCCCGTTCGAGCATGGCGTCCGCGTACCGAACCGCCCGGTGAAACAAGGGGTCTTCTTGGAAGGCCGCCTTGTCGGCGAAAGCGGAAGGGATCGCGGCCCCCATTGTGAGGGCGACCAAGCCCCATGCACCTCGCTTGATCAATGTATTCATCCTTGCTCTCCCCCGTTCTTTGGCGCGAGCGCGTCCAGAGTACTATGAACCCCTGTCGTGGGTTCCGTAAGGCGCGTGGGTGGTCACCAACCGATTCCAGCATGCAGAGTGGTTTCGCCCGATGCGATGAAGGTGATCCAGTCGATCTCTCCACGGTTTGGCTCATCAAGAGCGGCGGCCACCTCCTCGAGGATCTCTTCTCGGGGAAACCACTCTCGGCGGTTGGCAACTAAAGGCTTGGTGCGACCGAGCTGACAGTAGACACAATTCCAGTTGCAGGTTTTCAGTGGAACCGTGTCGACTCCCAAGGATCTGCCGAGTCGGCGAGATGGAACGGGACCGAAAATGTATTTCCACCGCTTGCTTTCGAAGACCATTGATCCTCTCCCTGAGAGTGTTGGATATATCCCGCTTGGTGGATCGATCGTCCATCGGGGAATGGTCGCGTATGGCATCGAGGATGTCGGCATGATCCCACAGAGCCGGAGGGTTGCGAGTGAGGGATCGAACTCACGGATGGGCGATTTCAGCGACGCGATGACGGTTCGTGAACTGATCGATATCGTTGAGTATTTGAAGTCCCTCGATCGGAGAAAGTGAGATGATTCCTGGAACATCCGGAGGGTGGGAAAGGTCATGAAAGAACCGGCCGCGATCATTCTTCTGAGCGCTCTTTTCTTGTTGTCACAGCCACCGGATAGCGCACCTCCAAAAGGGTGAGCTCGATCTGTCTCTCATCGCTGGCTCCCTGGGCGGTTGCTTCCGGTGCAAACAATCGATGGGACGCTACTGAATCGATACTTGCCAAAACTCTTGGAATAGGAGTATTTCCCGCCCAACGGAATCCCTTTCCCGAGTCTCTTTCAAACGCCGATTCAGTTCCTTCGATTTCCATTCCCGGATCAATTCTAGGAGGTCTTCCGCATCCACCTTATCGCCTTCTGTGACATTGGGATCCACTCCATATCCTGTCAGCGCGATCTCGGAAAGCGGTTCATCGGGGTCGTTCGAGGCCACCTGGAGGTTGGCCAGTTTGGGGCCCGGAGAATCGGCGTCGAAAGTGATCAAGAAATTTGCAAATTCACCTTGATCGAGTTTTTCACGATGCCCTTCCACGGGGACTTTTCCCCCCTTCTGGATGATTTCGAACCCCGCTGGGAGGGAGAGAAACCGCGGCGGATCGAAGGAAAGGCTCAGTGGTCCAAAATTCGCGACTCGGATCGGCTGCGGTTGGGATGGCACCCCCACCTTGGAAAAGCCAAAATTCAGTGTCGTTGGACTGACATGGATGTTGGGCGCGAGAAAAGGGGAATATCGAACAACTTGTTCAGTCGTGTCGACACTAAAAAGGATCTCTCCCAGGTCATCTCCGTTAATGTCGGGAATTCCACGTATTGTGCGGATCCCATCTTCCTCGATTTGGGTAAGGTATTCGCCGGTTTCACCCTCGAAGAAGAAGATCGTTCGAATATCGGTGTCCAATCCAGCAAGAACTGCAAGGTCCGGAACCCCATTTCCGGTTACATCGGGCAAACCGCATAAGTTCTCCCCAAACCATTCATACGATTCTGGTTTGGGAGAATGGATTTCGTGGATCAATTGAAACGTGTCACCATCATAGATCAGGACTCTGCCCGCGTATTCTCTCCCGTCGATCTTCCATGCCGGCGATCGGATGGCGATTTCATCCCGACCATTGCCATTGAGGTCGGGAAGAGTTGAAAGTTCCCCCGCCGAAGAACTCGGAGTGTCCCATTCGGAAGGGATCGTGTTGATAAGACCTCGCGTTCCAATATCTTGAACGAACAAAGGGGAAGTGAAGCCTTCTTCCGTCTCAAACCGATAACCGATAAAAGCAATCTCGTCCACACCGCTGTGGTTAATATCGTCGAGAATCGTGAATCCCGATCCATAGTATCCCAATGTTCCGGGTCCCGGAAATCCCAAGGTTTTGATTTGGGATCCCATTTTTCCGCTGAACACATAGATGTTCCCATAAGTGCTACCGCCCGTGGCGTTTCTTTCGTAGGGGGCGCCGACAACAATCTCCCCTCTCCCATCGCCATCTAGATCGCGGGTCCCCGCGATGTCCGCTCCGAAGAGTCCACCTTCCTGGATATTCGGAGACGACAAGATGTAAATCGGTTTCAAATTCTTCCCGTCATAGACATAAACAGATCCAGCCCAGCGGTGCGACAAATCATGATTTATCAAGGGCGCGCCCACAGCAATGTCGGGGATACGGTCGCCTGTCAAATCCGGAATCGAGGCGATTGACCTTCCAAATTCACCCCCGATTGCGCCGTCGATGGGGAGGAGAACCGCTATCCGTTTTCCGGTTTTGCTGTCCAGGATGTGAACCCGGCCACCTATGTTGAGAAACGGTCCCAGTCGTTCTGCCGGGGCGCCGATCGCAATTTCTCGAAAGCCGTTTCCATCGATATCATGGAGAAGAGCGAGGGCACGCCCGAATTGTTTCCCGTTCGAGAAGTCAGTCGACAAAAACAACTGTCGGTCTGTCATTGATGCCGACCCAAGCAATGTGATTTTCGGAATGGCTCCTTGGGCCGAATCGGTGGAGACGATCAATTCGGCTCGTTTCTCTCCAAAAGAGGTCGGTTTGAAGCGAATTTGGATTTCGCGGGTTTCCCCAGAGCCCAATGGGGAGAAATCGGTGTTCGGAGGAATGGAGAAATCGGAGGAGTTGGTTCCCGTGATCCTTGTCTCCTCGGGGAAAAAATGAACGGTTAAGGATCCGAGATTGCGAACGGTCAGGACGGCCGACGACGATTCTTCCTTTTCGACATTGCAGTCATCGAACTCGACGAGAGTGGGCTCATAACTCAGGGGGGAGCCGATCCGATGGGGAGAATAGTAGAGATAACACTTCCCCGATGGGGTGACTCCACTGTTCGATAGTTGACCGGGGGCGCCTATACAGATCTCGCCAAGGCCATCGGCGTTCAGGTCGTCCAAACCGGTCAAAGAAAATCCAAACTGGTCTCCGTTCTCGGCGTTCGGAGAAATAAACGCCCGAAGGAATTGGCCCGACACGCCATCAAAGAGGAAAGCAATTCCGAAATCGAGTTTCGTATATCTCTGGTCGGACATTCCAATCAGGATGTCCCCTCGTCCGTCGCCGGTCACATCCGACAGCCCGGCGACCATGGTCGGTTTCAATGGGAAACCGATCGCTCCTCGCGTTTTCATTGTCCGTATCAATTCTCCGTTGGTCGGGTCGTACAGGAATTGACCGCTGATGATTTCTTCGACTCCATCCCCATTCGTGTCGGGAACCAAGGCGAGTGTGGAAGCAAAGGTTTGGGGATTCCCGGGAGGTGGAAGAAGGGTCGAGATCACCTCGGCGGTCGAACCATCGTAGATATAAACGCGCGCTTTGCTCGGATCGAAATCGCCCGCGCTGGGGTTCGCTTCCGATGCGACAATGATATCACCCGAGCCGTTGCCGTTCAGGTCTTGGATCCCTATCACGATATTCCCGAAACTTTTACCGTATTCGTTTGCCGGAGGAGACAAGGGAAATAGGCGCGAACCTGTCGCACCATCAAAGACGAAAACAACCTCCTTTGGGCCCGCAACGACAATGTCGCCGTATCCGTCGCCGTTGACATCGGGGACCCCCGAGACGGACTTTCCATAGCCCGTGAAATAATGAAAATCTTCGGGAAGCGCGAAGGAGTGGAGATGATCGCCTGTCTCACCGTCAAAAACGTGCGCCATTCCGCTCTGATTTGAAACGGAGGCTGGAATCTCTCCCGGAGCGCCGACCAAGATCTCCGGCTTTCCATCGCCATTGGTGTCAGGAACCGAGGCGATCGATTCGCCAAACCTCCCATCCTCTTGGCTTTTTGGAGATCGGATCGTCCGGAGCGGATGCTTGGAAATGGGATCGTAAACATAAACCAGTCCGCTTGACCGCTGGCCATGGGAGTCGGTTGCTTTTGGAACCCCTATCAGAAGTTCCGATTGTCCGTTGCCGTTCAAATCGCTTATTTCAGCAAGAGTCTGGGCGAAGCCCTCCTGTTCCTCATCCGGAGAAGACAGGAAGGCCATGTCTTCTCGGATCCCCCCGCCACTCAACGGAATGGAAATGATGGGATGCGAGTTGTTTTCGAAATAGAGTTTCAGATCCGCGTGCTTATACCCCGTGCCCGCGGGATCGAAAATGATTTCGATGTCTCGCGTTGAGTTGGGAGGGATGGGCGAAAGGTCAGAACTTGGATCGATCATGAAATTTTCTTTCCCGTCCCCCACTAATTCGAGAGGGGTGGCGGAAAAAGGAAGAGCCTCATTTCTCCGATTTTGGATGGTCAATGAACGGGAAGTGAATTGTGCGCCGACAAATTGATCCCCAAACGAAAGGGCTTCGGGCGAAACTGCGACAGCTTCCGAGTAAAACAGGTAGACGCGTCCCGTGTCTCCACCAAGTTCTCCCACTGCGATTTCCTCGATTCCGTCTCGGTTGAGATCGGAAATCGCGGCAGTCGAATATCCAAATTGACCCTCGGTTCTGGGAGATGGCGATGTTAACTCCTGAATCAGACTTCCGTCGGACCCGCTGAAGATGTAAAGACGGCCCGCTTCCTCCATGCCATTCCAATGGTATTCATAAGGAGCGCCGATCAAGATGTCCGGAACACCATTCCGGTCCCAATCCACCAGGGATTCCACCGTGTGCCCGAACCGACCGTTTTCTGTTGGGTTGGGGGAGGATAACGAGAAAAGGAGTTGGCCCGTTCGGCCATTGAAAACATAGGCTTTGCCGGAGTCATCCAAGCCGTCCACAGAATCTTCGCCGGGGGCCCCAACGATGGCTTCGCCGCACCCATCGCCATCGAGGTCCGAGATTCCGGAAACGCTCCACCCGAATTGACTGTCGTTTTCCTCCTCTGGCGAACTCAATTCCCTCAATAACATCCCAGTTGAACCATCAAAAATAAAAGCGCTTCCCACGTCCTCAAAGACCGCTCCCGTTCCGAACGCCCCCGCGAGAATGTCGCCTCGCCCATCGCCACTGACATCGGGGAGTCCGGATACGCTTGAGCCAAAATAGGCGTAATCTCCCAGATTCGGGGGAATCAGTGTCCGGAGATGGTTGCCAGTTAGACTGTTGTAAACATGGATAACCCCGCTTCTCTTCGCAAAACGTGTTGCCGACTCCACCGGGGAGCCGATCAGAATATCCTCAAAACCATCGCCATCCAGATCGGGGCAAGAAGAAACGGATTTGCCAAAATCTTCCAGACTTCCGCAACACCATGTTAGCAAAAGTGAATCTAGCTCTCGAACGATTTCAAGGCTCGAGCCATCGAGTACGTAGGCGGCATGCGGGAGGTGAGAATCGCTTTCGGGAGCGCGGACTATGATTTCTCCGAGCCCATCTCCGGTCAGATCCTCAATGCCATCCAAGGCCGCGCCGAAATGCCCATGAGGCCAGGATTGGGGGCTGGTCCTTGAGGCCAACTGCGTTCCCGACGCGGCGTCGAAGATCGCGACCCTGCCCTCGAACCGCTCGCCAACGCTGGGATTGCCCACGGCGACTCTTGGATGGACCGCGGAGGATGCGGCTGAGACGACTGCAATGGAGTATCCGAAGTAGTCGGATTCCTCGACAACTTCTCTTTCCATGATCAGTATGGAGGGATCGAACCAAGAACCATTCAATCGAGTTCGTTTAATCGATCGATAGGCTCCCCCCAGGGTTACCGTAAAAACCGCTTCCTTCGCTCCAATCGACGTTGGTTCGAATTCGATTTCGAACTCTCGTGACTCGGTGGGCATGAGCGGTTCCGTACTAGGTGAACCGATAACCCTGAAGGCGTTTGGATTTTCCCCCTCTATTTGGAATGGCGCGCCATTGAATCTAATGGGCGCTGTGTCTTGGTTGGTAAGCGAGACCCGCAAGGTGTGAGGCGGGCCCTCGTGAAGATTGTGTGCGCCAAAGTCATGGTGCGTGGGTTCGTACTCCGCTTGGATTGAGAGGTACAAATGGACTCTCCCAGATACCAAACCGCCCTCGGGTTCTCCGACCACCACTTCCCCCAATCCATCGCCATCGGTGTCCGGAACCCCATCGATCACCGCTCCGAAACTTGGATTGCTAAACTGGTTAAAGAAAATGGAATGGACTTCCCTGGTATCGGAATCAAACACATAGACGCTTCCTCCGAAAGCAGAGTATTGACCGGCCCGGTCATCTCCACTAATCGCGAAATCATCGATTCCATCGCCGGTCATATCAGGGGTTTGAGAGACAGTGTAACCGAACAGTCCGTTCTCCCTCGGATAGGGCGAAACGATTTCATTAAGAACCTCTCCCCCCGAACCGCTAAAGAGATACGCCCGTCCCGCCAGTTCGAGTTCTTCTGGGCCCAATTCACAACAGGCGCCGACAACAAAATCTCCCCGGTCGTCGGAATTCACATCGGCGAGGCCAGACACCGAATTTCCGAATTCACCATTTGAGGTTGGGTTGGGCGATTCGAGACGGCGCAGATGCTGACCGGTCGCGCCATCGAAAACATGAACAGCTCCCCAAACCAGATCACCGGCCAGGGGCTCTCCAACCAGAATATCCCATTTCCGATCGCCGTTCACATCCGGGACTTCGGATAGAGAAAATCCAAACGCTTTATTAGGCGCTGGAGCGTCCGACTCCAATTCCCAAATAACGTCCCCCGTGGCTCCATCCATCACATATGCACGGCCGATGACGTTGTACTCGGTAAACCTCGACCCGGGCGCCCCGGCCAGGATTTCTCCGGAACCATTCATGTTCAGGTCGGGAATGGAACCGAGATAGCCTCCAAATCCATCCTCCCCTTCATTCGTCGGAGGATCGATTGTAAGTAGCGGATCTCCGGTCGCGCCACTGAAAACAAACACCTTCCGCATGGACTCCGAGCCGATTGCAAGATCCAGAATCGAATCCCCATTTACATCCGGAACACCGGCCACAGAGACGCCAAACTCCCCATCCTCAATTTGATCTGGCGATTCGATGATTCGGATCACTTGCTGACTCGAGCCATCCATGAGATACACTCTCCCGACCGAGTCCTTGCCGCCTACTGATTCGTAAGGTGCACCGATCATTAAGTCGCCGCTGCCGTTCCCATTCATATCGGGCAGTCCTGCAACAATGCTTCCAAAGCCTCCGTCCGGCGAGGGCGCGGGGGAAGTGAAATCGATTACTTGAGCGAAACAATTAAAGGGGAGAATGAGGAGTGAAGCCCTCAATGCCAACCAGAAGCCTTGATCCATGGATGAAACCTCCAAATAGAGGCGCTACCGGACGGTAATTGAACCAATTCATTGGAGATAATATCTTCTATTTCGTATATTGTCAATATTGTGCTTAGATTTAGACAGTATAATGCTCGTAGGAAATATCGAAACATTTCTGTGGCATTCTCCAACCATATTGGACTGACCGTCTTTAGGAAGTGGGAAGCCCTGAAGAAGCCGAGATGGTGCGGGACAATGTCACGAGCTAGCTCAACAGAATCTTGTCGGGTTGGATGAAGCAATGGCGATGTTTGGGCATCACGGCCGTTGGGTCGAGTGGTAAAAAGAGCGGGAAGACTAGGGTTAAGTTTTCCCCATTTCGGGTTTTAAGAATTGGCACAAAGCGAGTCACTCCGACCTTTTGAAGATCCGCTTGACTCCCCTCTTCCTCTCTCGAATTAATTCTTGATTGAATTTAATAGTTTCAAGAGATCCGGGTGGTTGATGACATTGTCCCGGTTAAGGTCGGTTTGCGGTTTGGGAATGCTGGGCGAACTGTAATACCAACTCAGCAACAGCAAATACAGGTCATTGTGGTCGATGACCCCATTGCTATCCAAGTCGGGGTCGGGGGATCCGGTCAGCACCGACCTGCCGAGAAGATTTCGATCCGCGTCTCCACCGCCGGTGCGAACCTGGAAGACATCCTCGATCGACGGGCTGCTGGTGGATGGTTGGAATCTGACCGGGACGACAAGGGTTTCTCCCGCTCCAAGGTTGACTGCCACTTCGATGACGGGAACGCCCCCCTCGATTAGATCGTAATCGCCGGAATTCTGCAGCCGGGCTGTTCCTGTAAAGGCTTCGGTGCCGACATTGTAGATCTCGAACGATTTCTCGGCTTGCCCGCCGAGCTGGACAAAACCGAAATTGATCGAGGGAGAAACGGAAACTTGAGGACCCGTGGGGCTGACCAAGATCGATAGTGGGCCAATCAGATCTAATCGCATGGGCTCATAGGGCTCGTTCAGCAATTTCACTTCGCTGTTCGCTTTGGCATTGACCGGGGCCCCATTGTAGAACGCGGTGAGGTTGTAGGTTTTGGAATTCCCGAACTCGAGCGTGGCGACCGTGTCCGAGACTGGACCCCTTTCAAGGGGGATGATCGCGAAGAATGTGATGTCCGAGGCAAAGGCTCCAACAAAGGCTTCCACCTGGACTGTGTCTCCGCCCCCCACGGGGGTGAAATCGAATCGAAGCGAACCGCTCGAGACCGGGAGTCCGGAAGTCGTTTGTAATTCTCCGAGAATGATGATTGGAGGTTCGGGAAGGCCGGCCCACGAACCGGTCGTTCCGAAGCAAAGAACGATCCCGATAAGCATGATTTTCAGCGAGCCCCTTTTCTTTCGATCCATTTCCATTTCCTTTCGTCTCTCGTCCATCATTCCGTGCAAGTTTGTCTTTCGGATATTCATCATTCTGTCGCTTTCCCCGAGGTGTAGGCATAGGTTTGGAAGAAAATCAAAATGTCTTTGATCCCCTCGCCGGGAGCCCCACTCCCATAAATGAAGCGATCGAGACCCTGGTCGGGATTCGAAACCAAGTTGCTGCCCGGAATGATGAGCAACCACCTTGTGTTCCAGACCGATCGACCGATCAGGCGATTGTCGGAGACCACTTCGTTCTGGTTGAAGGAGCCCCCATCATGGTAGGCGCGGAAATCTCCAAAGCGGCGCGGTCGCCCAAAATCGGATTGACCTCCAAAGTTGTCTAGAGAAGGCAACCAATCGCGATTCCCCATCAGGGAGAGCGAGTTGAGCGGGAATGGGACCGGTATCACTTGGTCGTTGATTAACCACTCACGAGGCTCCCCGATCTCCACAGTGGGAACTCGAAGGACATCGGCTCCGGCCGGGACAAGAAACACCCTCGGGGTCTGGGTGAGTCCATTGGCTGTCGCGGTGCTGTTGTAATTGTTGAACCAGACTCCGACCGATCGGATCTTGGTCGCGAAATTGGAAGTTGAATAATTGCTATCTCCACCGGAAAGGGGCCATCCGAAAAAGTTCAATCCATTTTGGATTGTCGTCTCGATCGGAATCACGATCCCTGGCTGGGGATTCGGGGAGTTGACGATGACTCGGAGGGGATCGCAGTAGCGACGGAAATCCTCATTGCTTCGAAGGTCTTCAACCCGATGAGATTCGAGGACTTCTTGCCAAGTGAGATCGGAGGACTCGCCAGTTCCGGCGACCCGAAACAGTTCCTGTCGGAGAGAAAACCGATTGGTCTCGGTCTGCGGATTGTTGAAACCGAGCTGTCCCTCCAGGACCGCGAAGTTTTGATTCATTCGAGCAAGGATGTCGGACAAGCCCCTTCCAACTAAAGGTTCTCCATCCTGCATTTGTCCGATGGTGCGTTCCCGAATGATGCTCGAGAAGAAATTCTCCCCTGATTGGTTATCGGCTCCGAGCAGATTGGTCTCAAAATCGTAGGCCTTTGCGGCGAGATAGATGTATTGAACGGAGAGATCGAATTGAGCCCGATATTTTTGAAGGGCGTCATTGCGGAACACGCGGAACGCCATGTCCTTGTACCGGTAGTTGCTGACATCGGCCGCGGTCTGTTGACGGAACCGGGTCCGATCCTCGAGCAGGCGTTGCCCCTTCGCGATGGCGGCAAGGTAGCGACCGGAGGCCTGACGGACATCCTCCATCCGGCTATAAACCTCAACCTCGATATTGTTCAGATTCCGTATCTTGGCCTGCAGTTCGCTTACACGAGTGCGGGCTTCAAGATTGTTGCTCAGGAGTTGAACGTTGATTTCCGCTTGTGCGCCAACCAGATCCTTGGATTGTTCGAACCGGAGCTCGGCCAGAGAGAAAGCGTCCGAAGCGGCGGAGAATCCTTCGGCGATAACAACACCGCCCAGTTTGATCGCGGACCTCGCGACCGAAGTCAGGTCGCCACCGTTCGAGGTTCCCGCCAAGAAATTGTCGGGCAGCGCCTCGGCAATGGCATCCGCTGATTTCTCGGCAAGTCTCGCGCCCATCTGGAAGTTGAGTTGAAGAGAACGCATACCCGCGATGGCAATGTCCAAGGCCGTCTTCTCCGCGAGAGCGCCCCACTGAATCGCGATTTGCGCGCCTGTGATGTTGTAGAACGACCGAAGCAATCGGGCCGTGGACTCGATATCGTTCAGACCTTCATCGTAGTCTCCGATGCTGTTTTTCAGTTTCAGTGTCGCTTGGAGAAGGTCGCTCCGAGCCAATTGGATTTCGCCAGGCGCCTTTCGGGGCAGAGTGAATTCGCGCGGTTTGATCAACCCATAACCGGGGACTCGATTAAATTCGACCGGCTCGCTTGGAATTGTCGTGAGGACACCGTTGGTTGGGTTCACTGTCGGGACATTGAAGGTGACCGAAAAACGGTCGCCTTCGGGAAGGTCGAAACCAAGGACATCCTCTGAATCGACATAGGAGAAATGATAGAGATCGGGTCCGATGTAGTTGATTCCGTAAACGTCCCCGGTGACTGGGTTTCTATCCTCCGGGTAGGGATAGCCGAAGAGTTCGATCAGTCGGTTGTTGAAGTCCGCCTCACGGTCATCGACATTGTTGTTGAATTGAACCTCTTGATCCTGGTTTCGTCGAAGGCTGTTTCCGAACTGGTTAGCGTGATTGAAAACGACGACCGCGTTATCGAGCATTTGAACCGCCCGGTCATAGATCTGCGAAAAATGGGTTTTCCCGGCGGCAATGTCCGAGGGGCTGATATCGAAAGGCACCACATTTTTGCTCAGTCCGAGCGGGTTCAATCCGGCGTCCGCCTCATCGAGTTTGTTTTGGATTTGCTCGGCGAGATCGGGGAGTTCACGGAGTTCGGCGACCGTGGTCCGGTCCACTTGGCGAAGGGTCCCCTCATGCTCGGGGTTTTCATCCACAGCGGGCAACCTTGAATCCGCCGTTAACCAATCGAACTGCGCTCCCATGTGAGCTCGACGAGCCCACTCGGTCACCCCCCAATGTCGATCGCCAACTGGGTCCGGGTAACCCATCCATTGGAACGATGGATTCTCCTGGTATTGCTCGCGATAGGTGAGATTGAGGATCTCGACCCCGGCTTTCGCCTTGGCGGACGCCGCTCGCGCGAACTTGCGTTCGTGCGCGAAACTCACCGTGATCGGGGTTTGGTTGACCAGGACGGCCTCGCTGCGAATCGGCCAATTGAAAGACTGGTTCCGAAGGAGATCGTAATAGAATTTGATGGCGGTCAAATAGTGGCCATAGGCGTCCCCATGCCCCTGAGGGAACATGATCCGGGCGTCTTCCTCATCGATGAAACCATCGGAGTTCTTGTCGACAATGTTGTAATTGTTGCGGTAAGCCACGGCGCCATCGCCCAAGGTGAAATTCCAGAACAAGCGATTGAAGACTGGCGCGTTCTCGATCGAAGTGTCGCGATCGTCACGTCCACGAAGCAGGGTCATCTCTTCGAAGAGGAGGGAATTCTCGTTGGTTGGCAGTTGGTCCTGGAAGGCGAACATCGCGCTGGCGTTTGCCATCGTGTTGATGTCGATCGCGATGGTCGGGTCGGCGGCGTCCTGGTAGGCCTCATTGCCGAGAAGCATGTAGAAGTCGGCAAGATTGCCGGCCATGAGGATCAAGGCCTGGTCGGCGGGGGGGTATTCGATTCCGAGATCCACGGTGAAACTTTTTCCGCGGAAAAGAACCGCTTGGTAGAGTTCGATCAAGCCGAGGCTGTTGAGGTGATCGGGGTTACAGGAGAAGGCGACCACATCGCTGTAGGGTTCGCCCAGCTGCTCCAGCATGCCCACATAAGTGGCCACACGAGAATCGGTGAAGTCCTTGATCCGTTGATCGAATGGGTTGATGCCTCGTTTGACACGTTTGATCCAACCCTCGGCCAGCTGCGCGCTGGTGTATTCGCTCTCCACCACCATGCCGCAAGCCTCCGAATAGCCGCGTGTTTTAACTCGGAACCAGTTGTCGGTGAGAGTCCGAATGTTCGCTCCCTTGACCACGATTTCATTTTGCCCTTGAACCCAACCGGTCGCGTTGTTCCTGAGCGGATCGATGTAATCGCTCCATGGGTTCTGGGGATTCACCGCCGGGCTATCCGGATCGACATCATCGAAATCGTCGGGATTGTCTCCGACCGCCACCTGCCAGTAAAACTCGAGATCGCCGCAGTCGCCTCCGCAATCGCCGGTCCATCGCAAGGTGATCTGCTCATCGAATGGGCAATCCGGCGCGACCACTTGGATGCTTCCCACGTGAGGCGGACAACCCACGCGCAGCACCTCGACCACAACCGGTTCCGAAACATCGGCTCGACCGTTGTACCCGATTACAATCCACCCGGGTACCATCGAGGGGCCGCTGGAAATGGCCAGTCCCCAATCGGAACTATCCGGAGCGGCGATATCGCCGACCCCGCTCATGCCCTCCTGTTGGCTCTCCAGGTAGAGGGCGTCGATAGCGTCGCGGAACTCCTGATGGTTCGCTTTGCTGAAGGTGTTCTTGATCAGATCGCGGTCGGCGGCCGACATGATTCCGATCAATTGTTGGGATTCAACTCCAAGGAATTGAAGTTGCTGAGTGACCGAATCGTATTTGAGCCGAGCCTGGATGTGGGGCGGAAGCATCGCGGCTGTGGCGAGATAATCGTCCGGCAATTCATCGAGCGTGACCATCGAGGGTTTCCAGGGGAAGATCAGAACCGCGCCCGCTTCGTTGTAGAGGACCTCCGCGAGCTTGAACCCGCTTCGATCGCGAGTCTGTCCAATGTCCAAAGTCGTGTAGACATCGGGACCGGAGAGCGGCGGATTGAGAACAGGATCGGAGGGAATCGTCGGCCAACCCACATGGTAGGAGACATCAATGGGATCCCCGGTTCCATCGTCGAGCCAAGGCATGCACCCTTCCCCTCGCCAGTTCTCGTAGAATTCGGTGAGAAGTTCGAGGGTCCCGTCCATTCCATCTCCGCCTCGCGAGAACCAGAGATTTCCTCGGCGGTCGTTCCAGACATACTCCTTGGTGGGCATGCTGACCACAGTGTTTTCGGGGCAGTAGCTCAGGGCGAGCCCCAGGGGGGACGGGGGGATGACGACCTGTCCGACCTGACGCGGGTAATCGAAAGTGCAGGGTCCATTGGTTTGATCGTCGCAGGGGCATCCGGGAATGTTGCTTCCCGATGCCGCCTCACGGGTGACTCGGACCACATCGAATTCCCATTCGCCCCCCTGATCTTGGTCTTGGTACCGCACCAAAACATACGGATCGGATGCGCCTGTGGGGTTGATGGGCGAATTCAAATCGTCCCGTGCGGCCAGGATGGTGTCCCCGGGATTCGTGTTCCAGATGGCGTGTTCCTCGTTCGGATTATACCCCGGGAGGCTGGGATTCTCTTGCTCGTAGATGGTCGGGTTCACGTACTTCGTCGGGGAGAAAGGCCCGGACCCCTCCTGATTGGCGATGATAATGCAGCGGTCGGGAGTTGTTGGCCAATCGCAATCGTAGACAACCGGACGAACCGGCCAGCAGACATCGGTCGGGTTTCCTTGTCGCGAAAGCCCCATCTCGTACCACCACATTTCGATCTGTCCGCGGTTAATCGGGAAAACCCGTCCCGTCTTGGTTTCGGAATCATAAACCTCACCCATGGGGTCGTAGTTCGCGGCCTCGCCATCGAACAGATAACCATCGTTGCAGGTTGAGTCATGTGTGGCGTCTGTGATCACCTCGCCGACATCCCAAGGAACCTGGACCTGATGTTTGGAATGGTCCTCCGTCAACACCACGTCGAAGTTCGTAGTCTCGCCAACCCCCTTGGTGTTGCCGTCGGTGTACCGGACCACCGAAAGCCCCTCCGAGGTGGTGGTGAAGAGTCCCGCGTTCATGATTGCGTGCGTAGGGGGATCCTGGTAGGCGATCTGGACAAGCGAGTGGGAAGTCATGTCCACCGCGGGCGCTTCAGGGCCACGAACATTGAGCTGAGGATCCGAGGGCCACACAGCGGTGTAACGCGACAATTCACAGTACCAGCAGACCTCGGCGATATCGGCGTTTCCTTCCACACCTTGGCCCGGTTTCGGCCAATAGATCTCGATATCGCTTGAATTGACAGTTGGCCGGATGCCAAAAACATGCGACTGAGTCGGCCCGGCGTTCACCTGCTGATAGACATAAGCGGTTCCGCCCAATAACCCTCGGGTGACTTGCGGCTTGCACCCGTTGTCAATGAGAGTGGAATCGATGGGAAGAATCCGGTCTCCGACAATCGTTTCACGGATATTCGGCGTGTTCGCCTTGACCGCCACGGATTCGAATGCGAGCGGTCTCCCCGGATCCGGTTGGTCGGATCGGACCCGATACTCCAGAACGAATAAGCCGGCTTTCTGCGCGCGGAGGATCGTTTGAGAACCGACCCCAACCTGCTCCGTGTAGACATCCGCGTTCACCAGCGGATTCATCGGTTCGGGATCGTCCTCGATCACCGAGTTGTAATGGATGATCACATCGGTGAGCGGTTTCCCGCCATCGCCTTCCACCACCGGACTGAGGTCGATGGTCGGACCCCCGCCCCCAGGGCCGGTGTCGTTGCGAAACATGCAGACACTGGTCTCGGTTCCCACACCATAAGCGACCGTGATGGTTCCCCCGCCGGAAGCCCACTCAATACTGAACCCGCCGACATCCGCCGCGATCACACGACCGTCGTAGGGATGAATGAAGGCGGATGTTGGGGGAGTGATGACGGGGGGAATGTTCCAGACTCCTCCGACCGGGACATCGGCGTCCTCGGGCGGAAGGATTTCGGACCCGAGCAGAAGGTTGCATTCGTCGAGCGTCCCGTTCATGTCCAGATCCAAGGAGGGATCGTTCAAGATTTCGCAGGTGTCCAGCATTCCATTTCCGTTACAATCCCGAACCGCGAGTTCGCACTCGTCGAGGATCCCGTTGGAATCGCAATCGAGACTGGAGTTGGAGGCGATTTCGCAGGTGTCGATCATTCCATTGCTGTTGCAGTCGAGACTCGGATCGGCCAGCAGATCGCAACTATCCAGAGTTCCGCTGTTGTCGCAATCGAGGGAGGGGTTCAGAGCGATCTCGCAAACATCGATTTCGCCGTTGTTGTCGCAATCGATCGATGGATCGTCGACAAGATCGCAGGAATCGAGAGCGTTGTTGCCATCGCAATCCAGGCTGGGGTTGTTTTGTATTTCGACGACATCCGCGATGTTGTTGTTATTGCAATCGCGAGGGAACTCGTAGGCCCCCATGTCCACTGTCCCGTCGTTGATGCGGGGGAGGCCATCGAGGTCGACGGTTCCCTGAGTGGAACCATTCGAGCCAGTGTTCTTACACGGCGATCCGGAAGTTAAACGAAGGTTGTTGTCGAGCGAGGCGCCGGTAGTGAAGACGCCCGTGTTGTTGTCGGGGCCATCGGCATCGACAAACAGAGGGTCGGTTGTGATGTTATTACTTCCCGTTCCGCTCCAACCATCTTGAATGCAGGAGTAACTCAGGTTGGACAGCCGCAGCGCCTGGGCCTCTTGCGGCGAGGCGTTGGTGCCCTCGTTGTTCCAGAGAATCGTGTTATGGACTTGGGTCTGAAAATTCCCGTAAATGCCTCCCGCCTTGGCTCCCGATTCCGAGTCCCCATCGGCCCGGTTGTTCGCGAAAGTGCAGTTGAAAACCACCGAAGCCGAGTTCCCCGCGATATAAGCTCCCGCGCCAAACCCGAACTCGGCTCGATTCGCGGTGAACAGCGAATTGTAGATTTCCAAGTTCTCCCCATAAACACCGCCGCCGCGCGTCCCGGAGTTCCCTCGAAATTCGCACTGGAAGAACGTGCCGTTATCGACATGCGCCCCACCCCCATTACTAACGGAATCCGTCTGGTTTTCGATGAAACGACAGCGGGTCACATTGAGACCCACACCCCAGAGCCCGCCCCCATGACCGCCTTCGCCGCGATTTTGGATGAAATCGCAATCCTCGATCACAACATTCGTTCCGCTTTGTGCATGGATGCCGGACCCATCGCGACCGTCAATATTGTTTCGAATGACACAGTTCCGGACAAAGGGGGAACCGCCTCCATACAGGAGGACTCCCGCTCCATCCACATTCGTTTGCGGACTGTCGTCGAGTTGGCCATTCCCATTTTGAACAACGAGTCCATCCAGACCGGTCGAGGAGTTTCCATTCTGGATCAAGACCACATGGATGGAGACGTTGTTTCCGGTCAAAATCGTTGGATTGGCTTCTGGGTCACGCTGTTCGCGGGTTGGGGATCCGGTTGCGGCATACCCGCCGCGCAGCATGACGCCGGTCGGGATTTTGAACGCTCGGTTCTGAGACACGCTACCGCCAAAGTCTCCACCGCCGAAGGTGGAGGGGGGGATATTCTCCACAGTGGGCGCGTAGGTTCCGGCTGAGATCCAAATCTCATCCCCGGAGGCCGCCGCCCCGAGCGCCGAATCGAGACTCCCGTAGGCGTTCGCCCAACTCGTTCCGCCACCGGCCGAACCGGATCGGACATAGAGGGTGGCGCCGAACGCTCTCTCGGAAAATCCGCCCATCGACACCGCGACGGTAAGGAGGAGGAGAATCTGTTGGAATCGGTGGATCTTCATGTAAATCGCCTTTCGTGTTGGGGTCGATCGATCTGTGAAAACGCAAGCCATTGGAAGTCGTCCTTAGAACCCATCGTTGAGAACGGGAACGGGGCTTGCTCGCTGGAGTCGGAAGGTTCCTTTGGCGTAAATCACATCCTTCGCCAAACCCGCCAACCCTTGTTCGAATATTCCACCCACAAGGGTGTCCCCGAACCCGACCGCCGGCAAACCGTCCTGCGGGTCGGAAGTGAATTGGAAGGTCATGTTCCAAAGAATCGTCCAGTCCGGGCCGGGTTCCCCTGGCTCGAGGTACCGGTGTTGCGGGTGGAACTGATGGTGAAAGGGATTGACCGGATCGTTGTCATGGATAGTCAGAAGTATCTGAACCTTTCCGCCGTCCTCTCCAAAATTTCCTTCACGAGTCATTTCTGGAGCGATCGGTTGACCATTTTCGTCATGAAGCGAATAGGCCGCCGTGCTGATTCGCCGCGCGAAGGGTCTTCCGTCACGGAGGGTTCCCGGTTTGAGGACCGTCCCCACTTGGCCCATCAGAGAGGGGGGGACAGGGGGTGTGAGCAACACGGATCGACCCGGTGTATCCACAATTTGGATTTCAGGATTATTCGGATCCGGTTTTGTGGTTCCATCTCGCCAAAGCTGAATCGCTTCATTCAAAAGACGGACGCTGCCATCGGCGCCCACATGCATCATGACTCGGAATTCAAAAGGGGAGGCCGTGGGCGTGTAGGTGGTGGGGATGAGATTGGCGTCATTGACGAGGTTGAGCGACACGCTTCCCACCCAAAGGCCGGTGGCTGGGTCGGCGGTCCCTTCGACGCCCTTCGCGGCATTTTCTTCGACATCGCGGGCGCGCCCCCGGCTGAGCACGCCGATTCTCTTTCGGTAACCGTGGTCGTCTTTGATTTCAAGAATGCTTTGGAAGACCGCGGACGCGGGGGCGTCTTTCATCCGAGTCCGATCCACCGCCAGCTGGAAGAGATGCGGAGTCAGTTCGCCCGGTTCGATTTGGACTGTTTCGGGAAGATCGAAGAAACCGAATTGCGTGTTCTGACCAGAATCCTTCCTTCCGTAATAGGTGAGAGGAACCTCCCCCCCCTTGATGGGCAGTGTCGGATCGGGCGGGGATGTCGAATTCAATGCTCGAACCGTGACCGATCGAGATAGAGCCGAGACATTCGAGACCTCGATAGCCTGCTCGACCAATCCCCGTTCGTAATTCAATTCGGTCCCTTGAGGGAGGGCGATGTCCAGCGGCCCTTGATAATCGCTTTCGCCGTTCGAATAGACCCAATAAGCGACACCCGGTTCGATCGTCGTTGTGGAAACGGCGTTCACTTTCTGCCAAACGCCCGCGCTGTCTAACCGCCAAAAGTCGATGGGGCTGTGAGCGGTGGAGGGGGCGAACCAGCTTTCAACCGTGGGAGGATTGTCGGGATCGACGGGAAATCCGACCAGGTTATAGGAATTGGGTTTCCAGTTTTGAGGGATGTGTAACGGCCTTCCGACTACTTTCCAGGTTGCTGGAGCGGAGCATTTGATCAAATAGGGGGTTGCCGCTTGGAAAACATAGAGATTCGTCGCGAAGGAACGTGGATCGTTCTTCGGGAAATAGAAACGCCAATCGGGAAGTTCCGGAACCAGGTTGGAGGGGTCTTCGATAAACTCGACCGGAGAGGAATTGGGATCATAGGTGGCCACACTTTCGACCGGCAGACCCAGGAGTTGAATGGAACATTCAGCCGGAAAGGGTTCCACTTCAAGGTATACGGAGTTCCACCCGGATTTGAGTTCAATGGTCTGTTCCATCCACTGGGCGTCGCATCGGTAGGCGATCAGGAAGAGTGAGATGGACCAGAGTAGATTCGCAATGGGGTGGTGACGATCAAGAATCATCTTAAGAAAGACTCCTTTTTTTCTATTCGCATGTTTCTATTGGAAAGTTGGACTGGAATGAAAACCTATCCCGTACAGATGGGAAATGTTTGTTCGAGACTTCAGAGATATGGAGAATGATAGGGAGACCCCTGACGAAAACAGCGGGGCGCCAACGGAAAGGAGCAGGGGCGGACGCATACAACTACAATTCCAGAATCAACTATTCTTCTTTCAACGGATTTTCGACCTCTCTTTGAACTGGGAGAGGTCGATTAACGATCCGGTCACTAAAACGGATGACGCCGACAATAGATATTCTTATTGCCTCAATTGAAAAGCGGAGGCAATATAACCAGTTTCTCCCGGCTGTCAAACCATTTTCTTATTCTTATTCAGCGCTCCGATCCGTGGCGCCCAATCTATTATCTAGAAAGATGTGAGGACGTCGAGAGAGATCCAACTTGGATCGAGCGCCTGCGTCGAAAATCACCGCAGGCGCCCATTCCCTCTTGGAAATCACGGATGTCTCAGAGCTCCTTCCACTCGCCCGCCACCGGGGCGGGGAAGTAACCCTCGTCGTCCGCCTTCACAGGAGGCGGGCTGTCGTAATCCAGATCGTCGAGATAGTTGCAGAATTCAAACTTCGAGCTGATGACATCGTCCCAAGTCACGATCTGGTTGGTGTGCGCGGCGGCGCGCCCCATGAGAGATGCGTAATCCGAGTACACGGCTCGCTGTGTCTCGTTGTGCGGCTTGTCATTGCGGATACTGTCGATGAAGTCGATCCACTCGTAGTCCCACGGGTTGTGCGCATCGGGTGTCGGCGACCAAGCGATGTTGTCCTCGGCGATGCGATGATCCTTGAACAGGTGGACTGTGGCGGCGTGAATATTCCCGGAGAACTGGCCGGCCCTCTCGGTCCCGTGGACGAAAGTGGCGAACTCGTTATGACCGCCTTCCGCCCGGCGGAATCCGCAAAACGCCTTCTTGCCATTGGCGAATGTGAACTCCATCGAGTAGGTGTCGATATTCTGTCCATGATCGTCGCTTCCCACCTCGCGTCCCCCCATCCCATGGCAAGAAACCGGCCACGAGTCCATGAGCCAGCAGCACTCGTCGATCTGGTGAATGAGGTTGTCGACCATGTGTCCGGAACCCACCCAGAGAAGGCCGACTCTGCCGAATTGAAGTTGCTCGATGAAATCGTTTGATTTCTCGCGTTGATTTGGCATCCAGCTGCGGCTGGTGAGACGGTTGGCGCGGATGTAAGAGATTTCCCCCATTTCGCCCTCTTTGATTTTTTGGATGAGAGCGGCCCGCGCCGGGGAATGGCGACACTGGAGGCCCGCCGCGATTTTCACACCCTTCTTGTCCGCTTCTTCACCGGCTTTCAGCATCCGGTGAAGGCCGGTTGGATCCGGCGCGAAGGGTTTTTCCATGAAGACGTTGATCCCCTTTTGCACGGCGTACTCGACATGCACGGGGCGGATGTAGGCGCGCGTGGTGCAGAGAGCGACATCCCCGGGACGAAGCGTGTCGATCGCGCTCTTATACGCTTCGAAGCCAAGAAATTGCCGATCTGGAGTTACGTCGATGCTATCTTCGTCCACCTCTTTGAGCGCCTTCAACGAATCCTCGATCTTCTTTTCGTGGAGGTCGGCGATCGCGTACAGTTTGATGGGGCCCTGGTCGCGGGTGTTAAAGGCATTGGCCACGGCTCCGTTGCCGCGCCCACCGGCGCCGATCAAGGCGAGTCGGATGGTGTTATCCTCACTGGCGAATGCTCGGGGTAGATTGGCGTTTCCAAGAGCGTAACCGGCGGCCAACGCGCCTCCGACTTTCATGAAATCGCGACGCGACGCTGATGACTCGAGTTGAGTTGTTTCTGTTTGAGACTTTTGCTTCATGACAACCTCCCATTGATTAGTGTCTGGCATTATGTGGTCCCTGTTTTCACCCATCGGGTTTACCCGCGACCACTGCGGGCGGTTCTATTGGCGGTCGGTGCTGGAAGTCGAGATTTCGACACGCGTATTATCTGTCAGAGTCTTTCCTGAGGCAATCGGTTTGGCGCTCGAATTTTCCGCCGAACCGCCAGTAGCCGCTCTGAAATGTGCACTTCCGCCATTCAACCGCCTCAGTCGTACATCCACCAGTTTGAAACGTCCAACTCAATTTGGGTTGGGCGAGGACCTGGATTCAGTTTGAACTCGGCCTCCGCGAGGGCGCTCCACTTGCTTCCGCCAAAGACTCTCGCTCTGACCACCGTGTCGGAGGTTAGGACGATGGGGGCGGAAAAGGGAAGCGCTCCATCGAGAATTCCGCCACCCTCAACCCTTGGATCCGAACCCTCGATCGTGAAATAGATCGTTCCGGATTGATTGGGATTCAAGATGACCAATCTCTCACCCTCCCAAACAGACCCGCCGTGCTGAGGAGAACCGTTCACCTCAAACATGGGAGCGTCGAGGTCTGGAAACAAACCCGCCGCTCGGAGTTGATTCAGAACGATGCCCGTCCGAAAGGGGAAATAAGTGTCTCGCAATCGGTTCAACTCATTGACCCAATGAATGTCTCGAGTGTAAAGGTCGTAGGGACCGCCTACCGGATGATGGTCGCGACGGTGATCGCCCCATCGAGCCGATTCGAGAATGATGGCCGGGTCGATTTCATTCGCCCGTTTTTCATAAAGGCTCCAGGCTCCTTTGGGTGTTAAAACCCCCTCATTGAATAGTTGCTTCTGAACCCGATCGGCGAACAGGATCAGGAACTCGTCATTCTGTTTCAGTCGTTGCAGGAGTTCGGTCGGTCCACCGAAGTCATTTTTGAGAACCACATTCTCCAAAACGTTCTTTAAGGTGTGTTCCGCATCCCAGGAAAAGTAGCGGAATCCCGAGCCGTCGATCCGGTTCCTCCCGGCGTACCAGTTCTTATGAGCCCAGTCATCGTTGCCGGCCCAAAAATTGAGGATCATGTAATCGATGAAAGGGACGATCTCGAGGAATTGCTTTAGCTCATTATACTGAGCCGGACTGGAAAGGTCCCCTCTGGCGATGGTTAACATCTCGTTGTAGCCGTTGTTGGAACCCGAGACGACATCGAAGGGATTATGGCGGATGACATCATAGTCCTCATCTTCGCCGCCCAGGTAGTCCGAATGAAAATGTTCGTCGGGACGTTCGTGGATATCGTAGAGGCCCCAATACAGTCCATTCAAAAAGAGATGGACATAACGGCCATGAGAGGAGAGATGCCCCATGGCGATCTGCGCGTCGTTCATGAACTGATCGCGCAAGTATTGGGCGCGAATTCGCTGTCCCAAATCCCAGGGATGAATCCAGGTCTGATTCAAACGAGCGTCCAGAACCAGAGTGTCGAAAGATTGGACCGAGGAATCTGGATACAGAGGAAACTCCAGGTGCGAGGGACCGTATTCGTTCTTGAAGAGGAGACGCATTGAAAGTTTGGGAGACTTCCAGTTGGGGTCCGTGCTGGTTTGGCCCTGGATTCTTATTCCCGAATTAATCGCGAACCCCTCCGTGCCATCGGGAAAGATGAGTTCCGCCGAACATGCGCGCTCCCAATTGATTCCTGACAGCGCTCCATTGGAATAGATCCCGGTCTCGGGGCTGAACCAGTCGTCCACATCCATGACCACCGACATGGCGGGGATCGAGACGAGCGCCTCATGAAGACGATCAGCGTAGATCGGGTCTAGGGTCACCTCCGGATCCATTTCGTAATCTCCAGCCATGAGATCGTTGGAGGAGGGGGGACCGCCCCAGGTCAACGGAAACCCGGGAGGCGTCGCGGACTGGACAAACACATCGTTGGGGAAAATGTAGGTCTGCGTGTCCACGTCCGTGGGAATATAACCGGGTTTGGACGCCATTGCCCGAAGCGTCGTGGTCGTTGTCACCGAGACAGGGCCGACATAGAGGGTTCCGGTCGAATCGGTCGGAGCGCTCCCATCGGTGGTGAATCGAATCGTGGCTCCGGGTGTGTCGGAAGTAATCGCGACCTGAAATGGGTTCGTGTAAAAGCCTCGATCGATGCTGAATTTAGTGTCCTCGACCAGGCCTGTGGAAATCTCACCATTCGTTCCCCCTGGTGTGGGCGATGCGAAATATCCAGTGGCACCTCCGACAAAACCAAAGGAGATGTCTGAAACTTGTTCAGGAAACGCCGGGGAATAGTGATGAGCCACCGTTGTTCCGTCCTGTTCGACAAGGCCGAGATATTCCCCGTCCCGGTCGAGGCGAAAATTGGCATGAAGTGGATTGGGGGGATCCGACCTGTCTTTTCCGGAGGCGAAAACGATCAGGTGTTCACTCGGGCCGATACTGACCGCGGGAATTCTCCATTTCGTAAGATCTCCCGAATTGTCCGTTAAATACCACCCATCCAGATCGACAGCGGCGCCGGTCGGATTATAGATCTCGATCCAGTCAGAAAAATCGCCATCCTCGTCCTGCAGGATTGTCGAGTTTGACGCCATGAATTCGCTGATCAGGAGCGACCCTTGGGCCTCCGAATCGGCGACGTTCACTACCAACAGCATCAGGGCAGACAGGGAGACATAGATGAACGAATTTACTCGGAGGTAGGAGTGAACTCCCTTGGATCGAACGGACGAAGATCTAATTCCAAAATGATCACATACCAAGATTCACCCCTTGCACCCACATTCGGAGGGAGACCGAGAACTCTAGTTGGAGTGTACTCTTCCCGCGCCACAGTTGAGAGAGTGCGAGTCTTAGGCGAATACGGGGGTGAATCCAAACTTCTTCACTCTCCGGTCTGGCCTTCTTTTCAATCTTTTCTTATTCGATTCGAAGGGTCACCATTTCATAAGGTAAGATCTCGAATGTATTTCCCAATCTCTCACTTCGACCACCATTGAGGTCGGATCGATAAACCTTCCAATCCTTTTTTCCTGAAAAAGATAGATCGACCTTCTCTGGCATTCCGGATGCGCCATAGAGACGGGCCTCCCAAGCCTTCCTATCTTGAGTGGGTTTCAACGATGAGACAATCGTGCTCGAGGGCTGAACTTGCATGAAGGAGGGCGCCTCAGGCGTATCATCAGGAACCCTAGCGGTAATCAGAGGCTGGCTCCGCTCCATCCCAAACTGGTTCGCGTCGGCTGAATCGAACATAAGATGAGGTTGGATGGCATAGCGGAAAATCGTTGGGCCCTCCTGGTCTGCCTTGTAGTTGGTGAACCAGTAGTTGTTCATCACATAAGAGTAGAAAGTCTGGGTCGGCCCTAGATGTTCGATCCAGGGGGTTTCGGCGGTGATCTGCCCGACCTCGACTAGGGGTGCATCGACTGTCGCCACAGTGACACCGTAATCCTGGTTGGAAACATCGACCCAACGCTGGACGGTGAACCAGTTTTTGCAGGCGCCTGGAAGTTGATCATGATCCGGTCGAATAACTCCCCAACCGATGTCCAACCGGATCTGACCATCTGGGATGTCGAAAGGAAAGGCGAAGTGGACTCCCTCTTTTTCACGGATCTTCCGTTTGTCCAGTTCATCGATGATGTCGATGCGATCCAATCCCTGGAAGATACGGACCTCGCGGTTCAGATGATAGCAACCCTGCGGATGGGACTCCGCCACCAACGAGACCACGAGCGGGCCATTTTCTTTGACTCGGATTGTGACTGGATCGGTTCGAACCGCGTCTTTGGGGTCGCTCCCAGGTACATAAAAATATTCGTTGAGGCCCATTCCATCTTCCCTATCCACAAGGTTCCGCTGAATAGGCTCCCAATAGACTGTGGCGATTGCCCCGCTTTGTTCATCCAAGACTACTTTCAAATCGGGACTGATCAGTTGATTTCCCTCCACCTCGAGAGATTCATCGGCGGGTCCTTGTCCTTCCGTCACTGTGTATTTCTTAGATCCAAAAGGTGGAACCCCCTCGGCCAGAAATGCCAATTCCCCAGTGGTCAACCGTTGGCTGGGAACGGGGTTTCCATCCGAGTCGAGGACCCGGTCACCCTCGAGGTCATTATCTGAAAGATAAACCACATCGGACCTGGGCCAAGAGTTTGTATTAGAAACCATAAGAGTATTCGAATCCTGCTCGTCCGATTGGATGGTCTTCATGGAAGCATCGAGAAGGTCTTTGGATTGTTGGTCGGCGTCCAAAGCGAAGGCCTGTTTGATTCGCCATTGACCCAGAGTGAATTCGGTGTCGGGCTGGCTGATGCTGGTGTGGGCGCCCCAGGTGTGTTCGTCATAAAGAATGACATTCCTCCAGGCCTGATAATAATCCTCATCGGGAAAATTCGTGGGATCCAACATCGCCCACAAGGCTTCCCCCTGACTCAGTCGTTCGGCGGCCTCACGGTTCAGTGCCGTTTCCAGCGCGGAGGAGGCGGCGCCATCCTCCCAGTAAGGCGTGAAATCTCCGGCATAGGCGGGGATCTCTTTTCCATGCCGCTCCTCGAAGGCATGCATGGCCTCGGAGGTGGTGGCGATGTGCAATCTCGGATAGGCGTATTTTTCATTCCACTTCCGGACATAATCGCAGAGACCCCGGTCGGGGGGACCGTTGTCACCTCCGATGGAATAACGAACCTGAAGGACATCGTAGGGATACCCGCGATCGACCAGTTTTTCGATGTGCAGGAGGATACGTTCGTCATCCTCGACTCGGCCATGATGGAACCAGGAATAGCCCTCGCCCGCGACCCAAGCGAGGATTTTCTCTTGTCCCGATTGCGACACCCAATAAAAAGGACGGTCGCCCCAGGCGGTCAGGGTGAATCCGAGGCGTGCGCTCCGGTTGGATCCAATCGAGAGGTAATCGACTCCGCTGTGTGCCAGGACGGGGACGATTCCCCAGCTGTAGCCGGGAACATCGCTGATCATGGCGGAATCGATCTCGACCCCATACTCTTTTTCGAGGCGGACCGCACAATCGGTCAATCGAACGAACTCTTCGGGGCGACACAACCCGGTTAGTTCATTTCCATAAAGCGCGTCGAGACCGATCCATCCTTTGTTCACAGCGTCAAAGAACTCTTTGCGCTTTTCTTCGGAGGCCTGACGGAGGTAGCTGTCCACCGCCCAGAGAACCTCAACATTCCACTTGAACCTGCTTCCCTCCGGATCGTTGGCGGTCTCCCTGGCCCAGACGATGGCTTGTTCAAAATAGTCCCAGTGGAGTTTCTCCACCACGCTCTGGAGTTGGGTGTAGCCGATATCGACATGGGAATGAGGGAGAATATAAACATCCCATTTCCGCGCCGGAGGAACATCGTATTCGGTGGAATCGACAACCTCTTCCGCGAGAATCAACTCCGCGATCACTCTTTTTTCAGTCTCACCCGCCGGAATGGGAATCTCCACTTCTTGGTCGCCAGGGCTCAGGGTGACTTTCTTTTCGTGGTCTGGATTTATACGCAGAGTCGCCCCTTCGGGAGGCCCGATATGTCGGACTTTGATCTGGATAGATTGATGAAGGGCGCCGTCCACTTCTTTGAGGTACTGAGGGCAATCGACCGCCTGGATACAGGTCAGGTTGGATTGCTCGCCAAGTTGGACGCCTTCAGGCGCTTCGAACGCCACGGAGTCATAGAGGATCCAACTCTCCTTGGTGGATGTGATCTGGACCTGGTTGGGTCCTTTCTTCAAGGCCCCGACTGGAATATCCACCACCACTTTGTGTTCTTTTAGGGAAGACAGATCCCCTTGGATGGATTCCTTCCCGCCCCCTTTAGGGAGAGGAAATTCCTCTAATTGATCGTTAACAGAGACGATGAGGGTGGGTGGGATCTGTGGATGAGTGTCCAGAAGATCGATGGTGAGCTGGCAGTTTCCCTCTTTCGGAAGTTGCTGGAGAGCGAAGAGAATCGTGAACGTGTGATCCTTTCTTCCGCCCCAATAATCGACCGGTCCCGGTTGGGCATAAGGCCAATCTCGCGCCGGATCCGAGATCCCGATGATGTACACCGGATCGGGGGGAAACTGTTCGAAGCCATTTGGGGCCAGATAAAATTCCGTCGCGCTATTATCGGACTGTCCGATCTCCCAGAGTGTTTCGAGGCCTCCCGCTGTCACAGCATCCAAAGTGAATAGCCCCAAAAGGGCGATAAAAAGAGAGAATAATCGTTTCATTGAGTTGAACCTCCATCAGGTGTCAAAAACGCGCTCATCATTGATCAACTGAGATCACGGCAATTCGGGAAGACCCCCAGAGTCATATCGGTCAATGGCCTTCATGACCACTTGGATGGTCTTTCGTAGACACTCCGCACTCATGTTGTCCCAATGATCCCTTCGGGTGTGATAAAAGGGAGCGTACTTCGGATTCATGGCCGCGAGCGCCACGGCGTGCATCCCGCCCTGAGTGAAGGCGGCGGCATCGGTCGACCCCACTGTGACAGTCGAATAGGGCAAGTCCCATCCACAATCCAAGCCAGCCTCCTTCATCAATCGGCTCAGTCTCGCATCATGCGATACGGAACCGTTCATGTCCTTCGTGTAAATCGCGAGGAAATCCTCGTCACGGAATGTATCCAAGGTCACAAACACCGTTTCGATATCACTCCCATTCGCATGGTTCTTTTTCACAAAATGTTTCGCGCCGCGCAAACCCGCCTCCTCCGAACCTGTGATCAGGAACGCGATTTCGGTCCGATCGAGTCGGTGGCCGGTCTGCCCAAAATGTCTGGCGAGTCCGAGGGCGATGAACACTCCGCTCAGGTTGTCATTGGCTCCGGGAGAGACCACCCCATAGTTGGTAAATAAGAGACCGATCGCAAAAGCGGGAACAAGAAGAAGCTGAAAAAGACCGACATACAGAAGGAGTTGGCTCTCCCCGCCAGCGGCAAAGGAAACAATCAGCGCCAACCCGTCGCTCATAAACTTAAGCGGAAGTGCGAGAAGACCATAAAGAAGGATGACCGGGAGCTGTTTGGGAAAGAGGTAATTCCAGCGCCACTCATAGGCTGCATCGGGGTGGGCGTTAAGGATGATCCGTCTTTCGATAGGCCCCTTCGGAGGAATGGACGCCATCACATTGGATGAAATCTGCTTTGGAAACAATCCATCGAAAAAACGTCTATATCGAAACAACTCGAGGAACCAGGCCAAAAAGCTCAAGCCGCTGAACGCCAAAGCGAGTGGAATCGACCACCAATACAAGACGAAGGATGGCATGAGCAAGAGCGCCGTAACCATAGGGACGCTCATAAAGGCTTTTGATGCGACTGGGAATGAATCGAGAGTCGCTTCTCCCCCTGTGAACTCCGTTAATTTCTGACGGACATACTCTTGAAGGCGTTTCTCTCCCTCACTGCCCGGTGGTCGGGGGCCAAAGTTCTCGATGACATATCGAGCCTGCTCTAGAACGAATTGGACACAATCATTCAGCATGACTTCCTCACTGACCGACGATCACGGGCCTTTCTCAATCATCATGGCCGAAAGTCTCCCTCATTTCCTACGTGACCGCAAAGGCTGGCTTTCGTGTTTTCCATCGCCCTCTGGTGAAATCGGGGCACTCGACAGGCATGCTTCCTTTCGCGATGGACTCTCCGGAGAGACCGACCACGCTGCTCATCGTGGCCGAATCGTACACATCGATGGGGGTTTGGGTCTTTTCCCGAACCGCCTGAATAAACATCTTCAGTTCGAGGTAATCGGTTCCGCCATGGCCGAATTTTTCCGACTCCTCGAGGATTGTCTTCCACCAGGGATGGTCAAATTCCTTCTGGTAGGGCTCGAACGATTCCCACTCATGGTATTCCGGGCTCCGGTCCACCAGATAGAGGGAATTCCTCTGCTCGTTATAAACGCCCCGGGTCCCCTGGAGCATCCATCGATTGTCATAGGGGCGCGGCAACTGCATGTCATAGTTGATGACGATCGTTTTCCCCATCTGAGTTCTGACAAACGAGGTCACGATATCCCCTTGTTTGTACTTCCGCTTGGCGTTGGGATGGTCGGGAACAAAGCGTCGGACGAAAGAATCGTTGATTCCTTTGGAAGCGGTGGCCACCGAGGTCAGGGTGGCGTAGGCGTCACCGCAGTTGATATCCAACCAACTCAGAACGGGTCCCTGACTGTGAGTCGGGTATTGATCGCGGTT
Organism: Candidatus Omnitrophota bacterium; assembly: GCA_020632575.1. GTDB lineage: Bacteria > Hinthialibacterota > Hinthialibacteria > OLB16 > OLB16 > JACKFH01. The sequence continues at coordinate 42,846 of JACKFH010000016.1, forward strand.
GTATTTGATCAGAAAATCGGCCCCCCATCGCATGTTTCCTTCGCGATCGAAAAACCAATGGTCGACGCAATCGTGGGAGTGAGCGCAATGGCAATGGACAACTTCCCCGAACAACCCTCTACGTACCATGTTGAGAACCGCGAGGTTATCGCGACGAAAACTCCAGTTCTCGAGCATCATGCAGGGGACCCCGGTCGCCTCATGGGTGTCGACCAATTGCCAGCACTCCTCCACCGACAGTGCGGCGGGAACCTCGACCCCGGCATATTTTCCGGCTTTCATCGTGTCGACCGCCATTGGGGTGTGCCAATTCCAGGGAGTGGCGATCAGGACCGCGTCGAGGTCCTCACGCTCGAGCAGTTTTTGATAGATGGTTTCGTTTTCGGTGTAAGCCTCGGGCTCCGGCTGTTCCGCCTCTTTGAGAATCGCCTTGGCTTTGCCAATCGCCTCCGGATCGATATCGCATAGGGCGGGGACCTTGATTCCCGGAAGCGCCAATAGGGTGTTGAGGAGACTTCGGCCCCTGTTGCCGGTTCCGATGAATCCGACTCGAACCGGCTCTGGCTCGGGGTTGGCGGAAAGGATTGAGAAACCGGAAGTGGCCGTCAAAGCAAGGGCGGCGCCGACACCTCCTTCGACAAACTCGCGGCGCCTCAATGTTTTATTCCGGTGGTCGTCCATGAACCCCCTCCTTGGTATAATGGAATGATTATGAACTAGCGGTTCTTCAATCTTTATTTTGCTATCCCGCCGTGGGAGCGGCATCTTGCCGCGAAAGCCAGGCTCGCCATTCGGGGCAGGGATGCCCCTCCCACGGCAAGAATTAAGACTTGAATGGCCACTAAGGTTTGCCGCCATTTTTCAAGAAATCGATTTCACCTCGAATCGTCTGAATGTCGGAATCGGTGAATTTCCAAAGGGGTTCGTAAAGGATCGCTTCCATTTGAGGAAGCACCTCCACATCCCTCGCGGTCTCACTGTCCCAGGAACGTTTCACATAGGACTCCACATTGGGGAAGACATCGAAAAATCCTTTTTTCGAACTCGCCTCGTCCTTTTCGAGATGGGAGAAATCCTGTCCATAAATGTGAAGCGAGTTGCTGAAATCGGTGTATCCCCCAAGGCGAGTCTCGCGCCCGGTCCGGTTGGCGATTTCCTCGACAATCTTTCTTCCGAAATAAGTGATTGCGATGACATTGTCCGCCCAGGCCTTGAACAAGTCCCGGGATCTCCAGATGGTGGTAAGGTTCACCACCAGAGTCTTGTCCTCGTCCTCCAAGCAACGGAAATGCATTTCCCCCAGGCAAGGGATGTCTTCTTTAAGTTGGGTGTCGATCACTGGAGCCCGGGTGGTCATCACCGCGCGACGTGTGTTGCTGTCTGTTGAAATTCGATCGATGACACTTTCAATCTGATCCACCGTCCCCATCCGTGTCGGATAGGCGCTCATCCGTTGATGGTAGGTGTAGGGCCATTGGGTCCCAAGGTTCATTTCATCGATCCCGGCAAGGATCTCGTCCATAGGAATCACCAGATTGTCTTTGACACCGAGGAGTTCGAGGATGTATTTGCCTCTTTCGCAAAAACTCAGGGGAGGGAACCGCGGGTCTTTAAAAGGGTCATTGATCTTGACCAAGACCTGGGCCTCCTTGCTGGGCGGATCGATGTAATCTCCCATCGGGTCTTTCCGGTCATACTGAGTCCGTTTCTCGACCCCGTGATTCCACACCGCCTCGATTGCTTTGTAGTGCGCCTCGGGAATTGAGTCGGCCCCGATAAAAACTGTCGGAATGATTCCATGTTTGATCTTCATCTCATCCATCCCTTTCAAAAAAAAGACATCCCCCCAAACTCATGAGGAGAACATTGCAGTTGAACATCCTAAAATATGGATCGAGAATACCACAATACTTTAGATTTCTGAAGGATCGAATTTCAATTGAGGCAAAATCTTTTCTGCATCGATTGAGGCCGAGTGGCCATGGGATCACTTCTTCCAGCCGATTTAGATTCATAACCCCGCTATCGCCTTTTCTTCGGAATCTCCCCTAACTCGAGCACGTCGATTCCCAGAAAATAACCCGGCGATTCGGAACCCTTTAATTTGGACTGGGGGTTGCACCCCACATTGCGGAATTTGAGAGTGTGATCGCCCTTGGCGAGTGAATGGACTCCCAAGGAAACGGGTTGAACTTTGACCTCAGGGCTGTACAAGTCCACTGTAATTGGCTTTTCGATATCGTCCAGACGGATTTCGTAGATTCCGTAATCCCAAGATGAGGTCAGGATCGCTTGGACTGAAACTCTCTCCAGATCTCCTTCCACATGGAAAGGCAGCGACAACTCGGAATTCGGGAGATGGGCCTGGAAAAGCAATTGCTTTTCTCCACTCCACTGCCCGCCGTTCTGTTCGATGACCGCGCCGGTCGAGTGTTGGATACCGTCGGCGCAGGTCTCCGCCTCGATGCGGATCTTCTTCTTGGTGCGCTCCGCGAGCGGTGGCAAGGGTGTGTACCCCGTGGGTTCATCCTTTTGATACCAGAACGCCACGCTCGCAAAATCGTCGGCGCGCTCCTCGTACCCCGTTAGCACTTTTCCGTTCTCGTCGTGACGGCTCCCCTTGTGCTCGATTTCGACACGGATGGATTTTTCAAATCGGATGGGATCTTGGATATGCCAGCGATAAGCGGTCACCCGGTCGCCCGCGTCGAAACCCTCCCAGATCGGAACGCCATGATTCATCTGTGTGAACTCGCGAAATCCCCATGCATCGGAAAAGTAATCCTCGGTTCCGGTTCCTTTGTAAGAAGGCTCCTCTTCGCCGTCGATGTAAATGAAATCGTCACCTTCGCCGAACCAACCCTGCTCCGCGAATTGAGCCGAAAGCACCGTGCCGACATAGACTCCCTCGCCTTCAGTCTCCAGGATCAGATAATTCGTTCCAGATACACAGGGGAATTCCTGACGGTATCTCGCGTGAAAGTAAGCGGTGTCTTTTGGCAGCGCCGGAAACGACGCCCAGTCCACATACGAATAGAATGCATTCACCCGTTTGTCCGACTCGTTGGTCACGGTCAGTCGGATCCTCCGATAGAAAGGCATCCTCCAGAAGGAGTTGTAGGCTCTCCCGTCAGAGGAAATCTCATAGACCGCGGACTGGTAGGCCCGTTTCAGTCCATGCCCCACCGCGAAGAAATCGCCGAGCGGACACTCGACCCCCGGAACCTCGCTATCGTCGTAATAGACTCGGAACACGAGAGACTGCGGGTAGTCGGGATCCTCCGCGGAGATCGTGAACCAGAGGTGACGGATCTCGCCTGGCCCCTCAAGTTCGGCCAAGGTCAGCGTATCTCCGGGCTCGATCGGTCGCGCGTCCGCATTCCCATTTTGCCAGTCGTTCGCATCCGAGGATGAAGTCCGGCGCGTTTGCTCATTCCTGAGAACCGACAGATCCTCCAAACCGGCGTGAGATCCCTCGTTTGCGAAACCGACACTTAATGCCATTCCAGCGACCAATAGAAATCCAAACCTTAATCTGCACATACAACCCTCCCTCATTCGTGACGGGGATTTTATTCCTTTCCCGTCGGAAGTTGCAGGGCGTAAACGAATCGGGACCCATTTCATCGTCGGAGACACATCCGAGTAAACACGAAGAATAGTGTAATTGAGGTTGGAATGAATGTTTGACAGCCACGAGTTCCTGACATAATTTTATGGCTTCCTCCCATTGCCCCTGGGCCGAAGAATCGATTTCGAGAGAGGATTGGTCGAGCAGGATCTTGATGTTTCTTGAATAGGACTCATGATGACAAACCGTTTGATTCGCACTTTATTTCTGTTGGCGCTAACGGGTCAGGTTCAATACTCCCAAGCGTCTCCCCCTTTCCAAGCCGCCCAATGGATCGCACCAAAAAATAAGGCTGCCGACATGGCCGGGACACCGCTGTTTCGCAAGGAGTTTTCGGTCAAGGCTAAGCCGACTCAGGCAACCCTTCGGATTGTGGGCCTGGGCGATTACGATTTTTGGATCAATGGCCGGAAACCGACCGAGGTGGGGATCAATCAGCCGTGGTCTCAATATGAGAAGACCCTCTACTATCGAGATTTCGACATCACCTCTTTGATTGATTCCGGAACGAATTGCGTCGGCATTCTTCTGACCAACTCTTTTTGGAATAACCCCGACGCTCCCGCCGGTCGTTACAACAAGGGTGGACCTCAGACAGAAGCGCAAGAGCCGTATTTGCTCAGTGCGGAGGTGATTTTGAAATTTCAGGATTCCTCCACTCTTCGAGTCGGGACCGATGAATCGTGGCGCGTCTCGGAAGGGCCGATCACTTTTTCCCACATCTTTGGCGGTGAGGATTTCGATGCCCGGCGTGTTCAGAATGGTTGGGCTTCTGCTGGATTCGATGCAAGCGAATGGTCTTTCGCTCGACTGGCGGCGGAACCTCCCGCGCAGTTGGAGCCCATGTTCTTTCTGGGGATCGAGGCGTTCGAGCCGAACGTAGCGGCTACGATCAAAGAAACCTCCCCCGGCGTCTTCCTTTACAGTTTCCCCGCTAACACTGCGGCGCAGTTAAGCGTCGAGTTGGAGGGCGGTCAGCCCGGCAATCGAATCCACTTTCTCTGCGGCGAACACAAGAACGATCGGGACCGGCTCTTCGGCGGTTACCTCGTCGGGTGCGACATCGTGACCGATGGGGGTCCGTTGATCCATCAATGGTCCTCGTTCTATCTCGGCTTTCAATTTGTGGAAGTGACTGGCGCGGTTCCCAATGGACATGAGAATTCAAACAACCTCCCGGTTATTCGCAAATTGGAGCAGGTTCCAGTTCATGCCGGGCTGAAATCGGTCGGAACCTTCCACTGCTCCAGCGATTTGTACAACCGAACCCATGACCTCATCGACACGGCGATGCGATCGAATATGAGTTGGGTGATGACCGATTGCCCGCATCGGGAGAAACTCGGCTGGCTCGAATGCGCTTACCTTCTCGCTCCGACCTTCCTCTACCGATACGATGGCCGGGAGTGGTTCGCCAAGATCGCTCACGATATCCGTGATGCTCAGGAATCCAGTGGACGGGTCCTGACTGTCGCTCCGAGTTATCCGGCGGGTCGTTTTCCGGGGGACTTTAATTGGACAGTGGAGTGGGGCGCCGCGGCGGTGATGGTTCCCTGGCGCCATTACCAGTGGTTTGGCGATCCACGGATTCTCGAGGACAACTTCGACATGATGTGTCGATTCACCGATTACATCCAGACCGAATCCGAGGATGGGCTCGCCCCCGGAGGACTCGGGGATTGGTACGATTACGGCCACGGCCAACCACCGGGTCCTTCAAGGTTCACCCCCACGGAACTGACCGCGACCGCGACCTGGGCGCTTTGCGCCCTCACTGTGTCGCGTGCGGCGGAAGCCTTGGGGAGGGTGGAGGAAGCGGCGAAGTACCGTGACCTCCATGACAAAATTGCCGCGGAGTTTCGACGCCATTTCCAGGATCCCGATACGCGAAAAATCCAAAACAATGGAAGCGCGCAATGCTCAAGCGCGATGGCGCTCTGTGCGGACCTTGTCCCCGCTTCCGACCGGGCGATGCTGCTGAAGGATATCCTCGACGATCTGGAAGTCCGCGATTATCAACAGACCCCAGGCGATGTGGGGCATGTCTATTTCATCCGAGCGTTGGCTGAGGCGGGACGGTCGGACATCCTCCACAAAGTGTATTCGCGCGAGGGGACCGGCAGCTACGGCGGCATTCTTGCAAAAGGTCTGAGTTCCTTGCCGGAAACCTGGGACGCCATGATGGATGGATACCAATCCCTTAACCACTGCATGTTGGGACACGTGATGGAATGGTTCTATGGCTATGTCGGGGGGATTCGTCAGAAACCTGGGGGGATTGGCTGGCGGGAAGTTGTGATCGCCCCAAACCCTGGGAGTCTTTCCAGCGCCGAGACGACCCTTGAGGCCCCAACGGGTCAGATTGTCAGCCGTTGGAGTGTCGAAAATGGTGTGTTCTCGCTCGAGGCGGAAATCCCCGAAGGAGTCGAGGCTGTCGCTATCCTTCCTTCCGGAAAAAAGCAGCCCTTGAAGAGCGGTTTTCAAACCCTTGTCGAGGCATATCCGTAAAAGGATCAGGGAGAGGGTTCGATCCCACCGCCTGGAACAACGAGGGGAAGCTCGAGCCAAGCCAGACCGATATCCCGATTCATGTGGCTGGTCGAGTTTCCATCGATGCCATCGTAGAAGATCGCGAGTCGGTCGCCGACTTTCAGGACGGAGGGGAGACCGATCGCTCCCTTTGACCACGTGCAGTTGGAAGAGTCGAGAACGATCGCCTTGTTCTCCGGGTTCCATTTGTTGAGATCCTGACTCCAATAGACCCAGATGGCGTCCGTGTACTCTCCCGCCCCAATGCCGACATGATTGGTGAAGAGGAACCAGGTTTGGTTGGTCTCCTCGAAATACAGGGATGAGTTCTCGATCTGCTCCTCGAGAGGAACGATCGGTTCGGGATCGATCGCCCACGGTCCGTTCAGATCCTTCGTCCGGGCGATCCCCAGTGTCCGCTTCGTGCCATCGCTGTTGGTGGCGGCGCTGAAGAACTGCAGGTATTCGTTATCTTTCTTGACGATGAACCCGGGGCTTGCGGTGACTGTGTAGTAAGTGTCCGGTTGGGTTCGGAAAGGGATCACCTCTTTCTGTTTGATCCAGGGACCGCTCGGCGAATCGCTCTTCGCTTTCATGGTGAGGTAAGGGAACGCGGGGATGCGATCCGGCGCCGGGCTGGTGTTGGGGGTCCCGAGGTAGAAGAGATGCCAGTCCTCGTTTTCTTGAAAAGTCACCCCGTAGCTCGCGCTCTTGGAGTCCTCCTCATCCGGCGCACCGAGGGCGAGGATGGGGCCTTTCTTCTCCCACTGAACCAGGTCATCGCTGATGGCGAGTGAGCTGAGCCAACCTGTTGGCCCGGCGGCGTCATAGTGCAGGTAATATTTTCCATCGGACTCGAACACCCAGACATCGCGCGCCCCATAGATGTCGCACTGGTTGGGGCCATCGCCATGACGCAGCACGACTCCCTGGTCCTTGGCCTCCATCCTCCATTTGGCTGTCGGCCTCCCATCTCGATAGGCCAAGTCTTTGAACACGGTCCGGATCGCTTCGAGGTATTTCATTCCATGTCGGGTGTCGGGTTCCAAATAACTCCCTTCCGTCCATTCGTTCCAGGAGTTCACGGTCAAGATTCTCTGGTCGCGGGGTTGGGTTTCCAGGTAATCGCGAAGGGCGAAGAGGCGTTCCTCAAAAGCCTCCGGCGTACTCCCGCTCATAATGGGAGTGTAGGGGTAACCCGCATTGATGAACTGTCCCTCCTGGTCGGTTCGTGGACTGGAATCCCAACCGACCGTAGCGTTCGGGTAGTAGGGAAGATCGTACTTGGTTCCGGCTCGATGGCAGTAGTCCATGTATTTCTCGAAAACCGTCCGGTAGGGAGTTAACGGGAATTCGTTCAATGGAACATGATGGACCCAGACATAAGAGGTGACGCTATCGAATCCCAATTCGTGAATCAGCGCGGCGGGATCCTCCACGACTTTTTCATTGGGAAGAATGGTTCGCCCCCACATCACGATATTTAGATGGAGGTCAGGGAACCCAGCGGATTTTGTCTTCTCTCGAAATCGATCAAGCGCTTGTCGGGCGCCTTCAATCCCCCCAAGGCCGTCTAGAAAAGCCGAGAGATCGTAAATGGAGAAATAAGGGCGCCCCTCGATCTTCCAGTAGGATGGATGCGAGAAGTATTTGTCGATGATAGTGTCGGTGACCACCTCGAAGGTCGAGGAGGTCACCGATCCGGGGTAGAGGAGTTCCGGATCGTGATCGAGCGTTCGTGGGAAGATTTCCATCCAATCGTGGTTGGCCCACATGAGCGCGAATTTGACTCTGTCGTTGTTTTTCGCCTCTAGAAATCCTTTCTCGAGTCCTCCTTGCAAGAAGGGGCCATTGTACCAATACCAATCGAAGATGAAGGCGTCGATGCCATGATCCGCGGCCGCGTCGATTTTCCACGCCATCACCTTGGGGTCGGATTCGTCCTCATAGCCTCGCTCCGGGATTCTTGGCTGGTCGTGATTCTCGAATCTTGGCCGGGCCTTCTTGACCAACTCCCACTCGGTCCAACCCTCTCCGTACATCGCCTCGCGTCTTGGGTCCGGGTGATAGCTGGGGAAATAGTAGGCCGCGACCGTGTATCTCGATTCGTCGTTTGGAGTGATCGGATTCTCGCCCGCGACTCCGTCCAGATAAGAACGAGGGACGAATCCAATAAAGAGGATAAGGACTACCAACAGGGTTCGATTCACAGCACATGGCCTCCCGATTCGATGCGATTGGGCGATTGGGAACAGGGCGGAAACGGGGGTATTCTAGACCAGCGCCAGCAGGGAGATAGTGGAGGGCGAAGGGGATGCAATTGACTGGAACCCTGTTTTGATGGTTTACAATCACCGGAGGCGCTCTCATCCCTTTTCAGGCGCGCCTCCTTATCGAATCGCTAGTCGAAAAAATTCCCCTTGCCACTTTTGACAGTATCCAGATAGGATAGGATTATCGGAAATGTATTCGAGGGATGGGCTCCTTTTGGGTGGAATGGGGCCGACATGCCTTCTCATCCTCGTAATGTGGACAAGTAAACTAGAATGTTACTGAGATTAAGTGTCGTTTTAGCGCTTCTGTGGATGGCGACCCTTGAGTCCTTCGGAGGATCGACGGATTCAATTGGCGCGAGGGATGTGCCGGATTTTAGTCGGGATATTCGTCCGATCCTTTCCGAGAATTGCTTTCAATGCCACGGTCCCGATAAAGAGACGAGGAAGGCGGGATTGCGCCTCGACACCCGTGATGGAATCTTTGAGGAACGTGGCGGTTACCATCCAGTTTTTCCCGGCGATCTCGATGCCAGCGAACTTTATTCTCGAATCACCTCAAGCGATGAGGATGAGCGGATGCCTCCAAAGGCTTCCAATCGAAGTTTATCGGAGGCGCAGATTGATCTGATCCGACGTTGGATCGAGAACGGCGCTCCTTGGAACCAACACTGGGCCTATATTCCTCCGGTACGTCCTGATGTTCCCACAGAAATCCCCAAAGATTTTCGAGCCACCAACCCCATCGACCATTTCGTTGCTCAAAAGCTGATGGAGGTCGGACTGTCCCAGTCGGAGAGGGCCTCGAAAGAAACCCTGCTGCGAAGGGTTTCTCTCGATCTGATTGGGCTTCCACCCTCGCCGGATGAAATTAAGGCGTTCCTGGCGGATGACTCTCCCGATGCCTATGAGAAGGTGGTGGACCGTTTGCTCTCGAGCGAACGGTTTGGCGAGCGTTGGGCGCGGCCCTGGTTGGACCTCGCTCGATACGCCGATTCCAATGGCTTCCAGGCGGATCAGTTGCGTCCCTCTTGGGCTTATCGCGACTATGTGATTAACGCGCTCAATCACAATGTCCCTTTCGATCGGTTCACCATTGACCAAATTGCAGGCGATCTTCTTCCGAACCCGACAGTGAATCAGCTGGTCGCGACCGGGTTTCATCGGACAGTCACCTGTAATGTGGAGGCGGGGGTCGACCCCGAGGAGAACCGAGTGAATCAAATCGTGGATCGGGTGAACACCACCGCCACAGTCTGGCTCGGAACCACTCTCGAATGCGCGCAGTGTCACGATCACAAATACGATCCGATCAGCACCAAGGAGTATTATCAGTTCTTCGATTTCTTCAATAACACTCCGCTGGAAGTCTCGTTGCCGGATGACAACAACGACGTTTCTCACGACTTCGTGGGTCCTTATCTCGACTTGCCAATAAGCGAGCAGCGAGAGAAGAAACTCAGCTCCCTTGAGGAGGAGTTGGACGGAATGAAGAAACAGTCCGATTTCCTCAAAGAGGAGAAAGAAAGTGGGCTCGCCGACTGGGAGGCAACAGCCCTGGCGAAACTTGAGGAGGAGACGGCATCAGTCGACATCCCGGAGAATGTGGTTGACGTCTTGAGAAAGGATTCCTCCGAAAGGAACAACAAACAAAAAGAGATACTCCGCGATCACTATCTGAGCACCAATCCGGAAATTTCCCAGTTGAACGCCGCCATGGAAGAGGTGGAAGGCGAGATCGGCCAGCTGAAACCGATTCAAACGCTCGTGATGGAAGAGATGGATGAACCGCGATCGACACATGTCATGGCGCGTGGGAATTATCTGGATCAAGGGGAAGAGGTCGCTTCTCAAACACCCGCGTTCCTTCATCCCTTCGATGAAGACCTTCCACGGAACCGCCTCGGTTTGGCCAAATGGTTGGTGGACAAGAGAAATCCGCTGATCGCGCGTGTGACAGTGAACCGTTGGTGGGCGGAGATTTTTGGGAAGGGGATCGTTCGGACGCTCGAGGATTTCGGGATGCAATCCGAACCCCCTACGCATCAGGATTTGCTGGACTGGCTTGCGGTCGAGTTCATGGATAGCGGTTGGGACATGAAACACATGTTGCGCCTCATGGTCCTTTCCGAAACCTACAAGCAGACTTCGGATTTGAATGAAACCCTTTTGGAGAAAGACCCAAAGAATCTCTATTATGCCCGTGCGCCTCGATTCCGACTGGATGCAGAGACGATCCGGGACCAAGCATTGTTTGTGTCCGGGCTGTTATCGACCGAGATGTATGGCGCGCCGGTCATGCCTTACCAACCGCCGGGTGTCTGGAATCAGACAGGGCGCAACGAACCGGTGTGGGAAGAACAGGCGGACTCGAACCGATGGCGTCGGGGAGTTTATGTGGTCTACCGAAGGGCCGCGCCTTATCCAAGTTTTGTCAATTTCGATGCACCCGACCGAAGCGCTTGCACCGTACAAAGGTCTCGAACCAATACCTCGACTCAAGCCTTGACCCTGCTCAACGATCCCGCTTATGTCGAGATGGCGCTTGCGCTCGCCGATCGCATTTTGTGCGAAGCGCCCAGTGAGGATTTGAAGTCAAGGATTGAATACGCCATGGAGTTGGTCGTCGGGCGGCCCGCCAAGGAAAGGGAACTCGAGACTCTGTCGGAAGCGTTGGAGGAACAAATTGCGCTCTTTGCCGAGAACCCAAACGAAGCGGCGGAGTTCTTGGAGTCCTCCTCGGAATACTATAAACCCGTCCATCGGGACAAGAACGAATTGGCCGCATGGCTGTTTGTCGCTAATGTTCTCTTGAATCTGGACGAGACAATCACGAAAGGATGACCCTAGCGCCAAGGGATTGTCATGGACCCCATCGGACAACATCTTGAAACGCTATCGCGTCGGCTGTTCTTCAAGAATGCCGCCTTCGGCATAGGAAGCGCCGCCCTATCGTGCCTGTTGAACCGCGAGGGGTATGGGACCGAAGAGGGCCTCGCTCTCACTCAAGGTCTTCACCACGCTCCCAAAGCGAGGCGCATCATTTATATCCATCTCGTGGGCGCCCCCTCGCAGCTGGAGTTGTTCGATCCCAAACCCGAGTTGCAAAAACGGTCCGGCGAACTCTGTCCGGACGAATTCTTTAAGGGCCAGAAACTCGCCTTCATTCGGGAACAACCCAATCTCTTCGGCACTCCCAAAGATGAGGAGTTCGCATTCAATCAATGCGGAAACTCCGGTGTATCGATTTCCAACCTATTGCCACATTTGCAAACGGTGAGCGATGAACTCTGTTTCATCAAATCGATGCACACCGAACAGTTTAACCATGCTCCCGCGCAGCTCTTTTCGCTGACTGGGTTTGCCCGATTCGGTCGACCGAGCATCGGTTCCTGGATCAACTATGGGTTGGGTTCGGAGAATGAGGATTTGCCGGGGTTCGTGGTCCTTAACACCGGCACCATCCTGGGGGCGGGGAATAGCGCGTGGGGAAGCGGGTTCCTTCCGTCGAAATATCAGGGGACCGAGTTCCGAAGTAAGGGCGACCCGGTTCTCTTCCTCTCCAACCCCAAGGGGATGACGCCCGAGCAGCGGAAAAGATCGGTGGACTTGGTCAACGATATGAACGAAATCGCCTTGGCGGATGTGGGCGACCCGGAGATCTCGACGCGAATCAGTCAGTACGAGATGGCGTACCGGATGCAAACATCCGTGCCGGAACTCATGGACATCGAAAGCGAAGACCAAGCGACGCACGAAATGTATGGGACCAAGCCGGGGGAGGCGAGTTTCGCGAACAACTGCCTGCTCGCGAGGCGTCTGGTCGAGCGGGGTGTCCGGTTCGTTCAACTTTTCGACCAAGGGTGGGATCATCACAGCGGCCTGGTCTCCTCGCTGCCGAAAAAATGCAAACAAGTGGACCAGCCAATCGCCGCATTGATCAAAGACCTGAAACAACGCGGTTTGTTGGAGGACACGCTGGTCGTATGGTCGGCGGAATTCGGTCGAACGCCGATGGCTCAAACGAACAGTGGCAGCGGCAAGGCGACCAATATCGGTAGAGACCATCACAAAGAAGCCTACACAGTCTGGATGGCGGGAGGCGGTGTCAAAGGGGGACACACTCACGGCGCCACCGATGAACTCGGTTATCACATTGTTGAAAACCCCATGGATGTCCACGATTTCAATGCCACCATCCTGCACCTCATGGGCATCGATCACAAACGCCTGACCTTCAAGTATCAGGGCCGGCAGTTCCGCCTCACCGATGTCCATGGGTTTGTGATAAAGGACATAATAGGGTAAGGCGCTGCTTCACAAGACGGGTCACCCTCGGAAGTTACCGCCTGAAATCAACTGACAGCGCCCCCTTAACAAGGAACCGACATGCCCGCCTCGATGGGATCTCCCGCGATTACAAGAAAGACATCCAACCGCGCGCCGAGAAAGAGTTGAGGCAATATCTCTCCATTCTCCATTAAGTCGACATGGTGGAGCAGCTGCAAAAACCATGAGAAGACGGGACTCCAGTCCGGGCCGGTATGATTGCCGAGGACATGCCGCATATCTTCGCGAGCGAAAAAACTCAAAAAACCCGGTTAACATCAGATTGATTTCGTGTCAGCATGATTTTCCTTAGTTAAAAACCTGGAGGAAATCGCATGCGTGTCGTCACTCTCGTCCTAACCGGAATAACTACTCTCTTGGTTGGAGGCCTCGAAGCATCGCCCCCGCCGACTATCAACATCCAAGGCAGTCTAGCCGCCTCCGACGGTTCGCCGATCACCGGGACTCATGCCTACCGAGTCACTTTCCTCGATGCCATGGTTGCCCCCGCTCAGATTGGGGTGGTCACCGGCCAAGTCACCCTTTCGGAATCCGGACGGTACTCCATCGTCCTCGAACCGCAGGCGGGGATACTCGACACCACCGTCACCTTTTACGAACTGGCCATCGACATCGGGGACGATGGAATCGATGCGAGCGATGTTTTCCCAAACCTCGTCCAATTGCACAGCGTTCCCTTCGCGCTTCTCGCCGCGAACGCGGACCTACTTGGCGGTTCCCCCGCCTCCAGTTTTGCCACCATCTCCGGGTTGTCGGGTCAGTTCCTTCGGAAGGATGTCGAAGACACTTTCTCGGGGTCGCAACTCACCATCGATAGTCCACTGCGGGTTGGGATCCCCGGATCGACCGCCCATGACGTGAACCTCCACGGTGCGAGCGCCGGCGCGCGCCTTTTTTGGGACGCCTCCAAAGGAGCCTTGCGGGCAGGACGGGCAACCGACGGCGAGTGGGACGATGTCGAGGTCGGAGCCTCTTCCTTCGCCACCGGGGCCAACACCACTGCGAGGGGCCTGGCCTCCACCGCCATGGGCAACGACACCGCGGCAAGCGGCTTTGGTTCCACGGCGATGGGAGCCTTTAGTACCGCAAGTGGACCAACGTCTGTCGCCATCGGATCTTTCTCGAGGGCGGAGGGAGACTCTTCCATCGCCATGGGATTGGGTCCCATCGCTTCCTCGTTTGCGTCCACCGCAATGGGTCGAAGGACCCTTGCCAGCGCCACTGGGGCCACTGCGATGGGTCTCTACACGGAGGCGATCGCCGAGGGGGCCATCGCCATGGGAAGCGGAACCGTCGCGACGAATACATTCTCCACTGCGATGGGATTCAGAACCACCGCCAGCGGACCCAACTCCACCGCCGGGGGCTCAAATTCGACCGCGAGCGGGAATGGTTCCACCGCCATGGGGTTTGAAACGCAAGCGACCAAATTCGGTTCCACCGCCTTGGGGTATGAGACCCAATCCGATGGAATCGGGTCGACCGCCGTGGGATACCAAACCAACGCGAGCAACACCGGCTCCTTCGCGGCGGGCTCCAACACGACCGCGAGCGGCGTCGGCTCGATCGCCTTGGGAACGAGGATCGCCGCTCAGGCCAACAATACCGTCGGAATCGGACTCGACAATTCGGAGGCGATTGTCGCACAAGCCAACACCATGGCCATCATGGGCGGGAATGTCGGCATCGCGAACGTCGCACCCGACAACTTACTCGTCGTCGGGTCCGGCGGCGCTTATTGCGATGGAACGAATTGGGTCGATGGCAGTTCTCGCGATTACAAGAAAGACATTCAACCCCTATCCGAGGAAGAACTGGAAGAACTGATTTCCACCCTCGATGAAGTCGAAATGGTGAAGTACCTGTACAAGCAAGAAGAGGCCGGCGCCACTCCCCGTGTGGGCATGATAGCCGAAGAGATGCCGGACATTCTGGCGACTAAGGATAGAAAAGGTCTCGACACGGGGCGGCACATCGGGTTCTTGATGGGTGTCGTGAAGGCGATGCGGGCGGAGATGGAGAAACAAAAACAGCTGATTCAAGAACAACAGAAAGCAATCGACGAACTTCGTGAAATAGCGTCCAGGCTAAACGTGGCGAACTAAGGCGGGTTTAGACCCCATCACTCCGGATCGGGCGTGTGTTTCTTGAAGAACCGAATGGCGTGTTCCGGGTACTTCTCGAATTCGGCTGAGTACTCCTCCGACCTTGATCCGTGAGGGGTGATGGGCCATTCCGTCTCTACTTTGAACCCCGAATCGCGAAGGCTTTCGGCGAATTGAACTGCGATTTCATGGCGCGTATCGAGAGTTCCGCACATCACCAGAAAAGGGACCTTCTCGGCCCCCTTCGCGGCGGGGAGTCCGGCGACTTGCGCGGTGCGTTTATCGAAGAGGTCGGCCAAGCGTTCCGGGATCTTTTTGGCGTTCTCGTGGTCTGAAAGAAAAGTGTTGGGGTCTTTTACCACTCCATATTGTTCAATGAGAAGTCTCCCATCCGGAGTTGTCCAGGTTCCAGCCGCGAAGGTGGCGCAGGCCTGAACCATCCCCGGGTTTCGCAGGGCAAACCGATGCGAGAACTGACCGCCCATCGAATAACCGTTCAACAAGATCTTGTCATGGAGATTGAATTCCTTCCGGACGTCCATTAGCACCGCTTTCAGGAATTCGCCTTCGCCGAGATTCGGAAAACGGCTGACCTGTTTGTCCTCGGTGATGAACTCGGGTGCGATCACGATCGCATCCAAGTCCATCTCGTCGGCTATACGACGCATTGCAATTGCTTTGGAGTTGTTCTGGGCATTGCCGCCCCCTCCATGGACCACGACCAGTGGCCAATACGATTTTGTGGGTTCAAAATCTTGAGGCAAGGCGAGATAGTAGGTGCGTTCGGAGTCCTTATAGACCAGCGTGCGAGGCTGAAACTCCAGACTTGCGGATTGAACCGATGCGAGTAGGAAGGCCGCCATGAAAAACAAAGGACTTCGAAGCACAAGGAATCTTTGATTCATGGCTTCCTCCTTGGGTTGAATGCTTGATTCGCGCGGAACTTTCTTAGTCAATACGTGAAAAATCAATATGCCTTCAGGTCAAGACTGGCGTGAAAACGAACGCTCATATTCCTTGACGATAATCACTCGATACCAAGAACGACCCCATTGACCAACCGATGCAATCCTGAATGGGTGTCAATCAACAGGGCTCCCTCTTTGTCGATGCCGCGGCACACCCCTTCCACCACTCCATCGCCCGATTCCACCCGCACGAAACGGTTGCGCAGGTAACAACGATCCTCCCATTCGACCGCCAATCGCGGATCGTTATCCGCCAACATGCGGTAACGAACCTCGAGACGGTTTAAGATCGCTTGTAACAAGATGGATAGCCGGTAGTCCGCGCCGCTCGCATCGTGAAGAGATGTCGCGCTCGTTCGGATATCCTCGGGCGCCGCCGACAACGAGTTGTTGACGTTCACGCCAATACCCACCACGAGCCGATTGGGCGTTGTGGAAGACCGC
The DNA here is from genome assembly GCA_020632575.1 of Candidatus Omnitrophota bacterium. Taxonomy (GTDB): domain Bacteria; phylum Hinthialibacterota; class Hinthialibacteria; order OLB16; family OLB16; genus JACKFH01. The sequence goes on from JACKFH010000016.1 coordinate 59,146, forward strand.
TCCAGCAGGATTCCGGCGACTTTCCGCGACTCGAGATAGATGTCGTTGGGCCACTTCAATTGGAAATCGCCGATCGGCAGGATGTCCACCAGAGCGTCGGACACGGCCAATCCCGTGGTCAAGGAGAGCCTTGGGTCGGACGCTTCCCTTAGATCAAGAGTTTCCCGGTCGATCAAGAGAGAAAAGGTCAGCGCCCCCGGCGCCGACCACCATTGGTTGCCTCCGCGTCCGCGTCCGGCGGTCTGGCGCTCGGCAATTACGAGTAAGGGAGTGTCGAGTGCTTCAATCGTCGCGCGCTGAAGGGCGAGATCGTTGGTCGAAGCCAGTTCGCGATAGGACTCGACCGTCCTCACGAAGGACTCGGATTTAATGGATTCAATATCGCTCGCGGAAAACGCATTCGTTTCTTCGTTCATTCCTCGATCGTCATCAACAGATCGCCGGTTTCGATCTGCGTCCCGGGGTGGACGTGCACCTCAGAGATTGTGCCATCTCGTTCCGCGGCGATAATGGTTTGCATCTTCATGGCTTCGAGCATCAAGAGTTTCTGGCCTTTGGCGACTGAATCGCCGGATTGCACCGCGATGTTAACGACCATGCCGGGCATCGGGGCGGCCACATGAGCCGGGTTGGACGGATCGGCCTTGGGATGGCGTGGCGTTTCCGGTTCCAAAGCCCGATCGGTCACCGTGACTTCGCGCGATTGGCCGTTCAGTTCGAAAAAGACGGTGCGGCGGCCATCCTCATGGGGATCTCCGATCGTCAGAAAACGAATGATCAAGGTCTTGCCCGGTTCGATGTCGACCGCGATCTCCTCCCCTGGCTCCAGACCATAGAGAAAGGCGGGGGTCGGAAGAACGCTCGTGTCGGCGTAGGTCTGTTGGTGCCGCGCGAAGTCGGTGTAGACCTGGGGATAGAGCAGATGCGAAACGACTTGTCGGCGCGAAGGCTCGCGATGCAGCAGCGGCCGAATGGTTTCCGCCGTCCCTTCGAAATCGGCGGGGGGCAGCTTTGAGCCTGGTCGTCCACGAAGCGGTTTCTCCCCACGCAGAATCCGATCGCGCACCTTACGGGGAAACCCGCCCGGCGTTTGTCCCATGCCGCCGCTGACCAGATCGACCACCGATTGGGGAAACGCCAGTTCGCGTTTGCCCGAAACCACGTCGTCCGTTGTCATTTCATTGGCGATGAGAAACAGGGCGAGGTCGCCGACCGCCTTGGAGGTTGGCGTCACCTTGACGATATCGCCAAGCAATTGATTGACGTCGGCGTACACCCGACAGACCTCCCTCCAGCGATCGGCCAGCCCAAGCGCGCGCGCCTGCTGGTAAAGGTTCGTGTACTGTCCCCCGGGCATTTCGTGCCGATAAAGATCCGCCCCCGCCGGCAGCACGGGAGTCTCGAAGGCCGTGTAAAACTCACGCACGTTCCGCCAGTATTCCGAGATCGCGTCGAGATGCTGTCCCCGCAAACCCGTGTCGCGTTTCGTGAATCGCAACGCCTCGACCAGCGTGTTCAGATTGGGCTGAGAGGTTCCACCGGAGAGCGGCGCCAGCGCGGCGTCGACAATGTTGACCCCGACCTCGGCCGCTTTCACCAAAGAGGCCGCCTGCATGCCGCCCGTATCGTGCGTGTGGAAGTGAACCGGGATGCCGACCTCCTGGCGCAGCGCCTTCACCAGTTTTTCCGCGGCATAGGGTTTGCACAAGCCCGCCATGTCCTTGATGGCCAGGATGTGGGCGCCCATCTTCTCCAGTTCCTTGGCCATCTCGACGTAATACTTCAGGTTGTACTTCTCGCGATCGGAGTCCAGGATGTCGCCGGTGTAACAGATGGCGGCCTCGCAAATCGCCCCGCTCTTGTTAACCGCGTCCATCGCCACTTTCATGTTGGGAACCCAGTTGAGCGCGTCGAACACGCGGAAAACGTCGATGCCCGCGTCCGCCGCTTCGGCCACAAAGGCCTTCACCACATTATCCGGGTAGTTCGTGTAACCCACCGCGTTGGAGGCTCGCAGCAACATCTGGAAAAGGATGTTGGGAATCCGCTCTCGTAATTGGGCCAACCGCTGCCATGGGCACTCCTTCAGGAACCGCATCGAGGTGTCGAAGGTCGCTCCGCCCCACATCTCGAGCGAAAACAATTCGGGGCACAACCGAGCGTAAGCATCGGCGATCCTGAGCATGTCGTAAGTGCGAAGCCGTGTGGCCAAGAGCGACTGGTGGGCGTCGCGAAAGGTCGTGTCGGTGATCAACAGCGGCTTTTGTTTGAGCAGCCACTTGGAGAAATTTTCCGGCCCGATTTCTAGGAGTTTTTGTCGCATGCCGTCCGGCGGTGGAGATTGCTCGTCGATCTCCGGCAAGGGAGCGGGCGCGCGACGTTCGGCTTTCGGGCGGTCTTTCACCAGCGCATTGCCATTGACAATGGTGTCGGCCAGATAGGTGAGAATCTTGGTCGCGCGGTCTTTCCGTTGCGGGAAATCAAATAGTTCCGGGGTCTGGTCGATAAAATTCGTCGTGCACTCGCCCGCCACAAACGTCGGGTGTGTGACCAGTTTGATTAGAAACGGGATATTCGTCTTCACGCCTCGGATGCGGAATTCCTGGAGGCAGCGTTCCGTTCGCCGCGCCGCGTCGGGGAATTTTCGAGCCCAAGAGGTCACCTTCACCAGGAGCGAATCGTAAAAGGGATAGACCACCGCTCCGGAAAAGGCGGTGCCCGCATCGAGGCGGATCCCCATGCCGCTGGCCGAGCGGTAATGCGAGATGCGACCATAGTCCGGGACGAATCGATTCGCGGGGTCCTCGGTCGTGACTCGACATTGGATCGCGAATCCGTGCGTGGCGATCGATTCTTGTGTCGGAATCCCGATGGAGGGTTCTTCGAGCGGCATTCCCTGGGCCACCAGGATTTGCGATTTGACAATATCCACACCGGTCACCTGCTCGGTCACCGTGTGTTCGACCTGAATTCGAGGGTTGACTTCGATGAAGTAGAATTCGTTGGTGTCGGCGTCGATCAGAAACTCGACCGTGCCGGCGTTCTCGTAATTGACCTCGCGGCCAATCAAAACGGCGGCCTCGCATAAGGCCCGCCGCACATCCTCCTTGAGGTTTGGCGCGGGGGCGATTTCGACGACCTTCTGATGACGTCGCTGCACCGAGCATTCCCGCTCGTACAGATGCACAAGATGCCCGTGCTGGTCGCCGAGGAGCTGAACCTCGACGTGCCTCGCGCGCTCGATGTATTTCTCGATGAAGATGTCTGGGCTGCCAAACGCCGTCAGAGACTCGCGACGCGCCTGTTCGTAAGCCGCCTCGAACTCGCTCGGCTCGCGCACGATGCGCATTCCGCGCCCTCCACCGCCGTGCGCCGCTTTGAGGATGATGGGGAATCCGACTTTTGCCGCGAGTTTCTTTCCCTGGTTGGCATCACGGATCGCGTTGCCGCTGCCGCCGAGCACGGGGACGCCGGCCTGTTCGGCGATCTTTCGGGCGGAAATCTTGTCCCCGAGCTGGTTCAATGTCTCGACCCGCGGGCCGACAAACACAATCCCCGCCTCGTTGCATGCTCGCGCGAAGTGGGGGTTTTCGGAAAGGAATCCATAGCCGGGGTGGATCGCGTCAATATTGTGCTTTTTCGCCAGCGCGACGATTTCGTCGATCTTCAGGTACGCTTGTATCGGCTCACCCGGATTGCCGATCTCATAGGCCTCATCCGCTTTGAACCGATGCAGCGCATAGCGATCCTCGTGGGAGTACATCGCCACCGTTCGAATCCCCAGCTCGTGGGCGGATCGAAAAATGCGGATGGCGATCTCGCTGCGGTTGGCCGCTAGGAGCCGTTTGATGGTCCTTCCAGAGGTTTTTCCAGATTGCTTATTTTTTTTTTGCACCTTCATCCCCTTTGGCGGATTCCGCCGATAACGGGCGCCATCAATGGCATCCGACATTTCAGTGACGCCGTGGGTTTTGGCTTTCCATTGACCGATTCATTCGCCATCGCCTTGGGATGTCCTCTGTGAATGGCGGTGCGAAGTTGCCGCGGGGGCGGTCGGAAAGCGTGACGCCTAAGGTAGTTTTATCCCGATGGCTTGCGGTATTCAATCCGTCCGGAGTTTTCCGTCATTTCTACATTATATGGATTGAAGGAGAGACTCGCACAAAAAGAAGGCGCGTCGGTTGGTTTCCCGAACGAATCTATTCTCGCGAGTCCTTGATATTGAGCCCGGCGTCGAACTCTAGGGTTTGCCCGGGGTCCGTCTCGCACTCCCTCTCCGCACCCCGATAGCGGATGCGCAAGGGGCCGCCCTTGTGAGAAGCGATGGTGGCCGAGGTGAGCGCGCCATCGCGCCATTCGATGTTCACTTCGAATGCGCCGCGTGCACGCAGCCCAGTGACTCGGCCCACCGGCAAGGCTTTCGGCAGGGCAGGGAGGAGCTCCACCACGCCTGTGTGACTCTGCAGTAACATCTCGGCCAACCCCGACGTTCCGCCAAAGTTGCCGTCGATCTGAAACGGGGGGTGGGTGTCGAACAAGTTCGGCATCGTGGACTTTGCCAGAAGCGCTTGCAGGTTTTCCCAGGCAAGATCGCCCTCCTTGAGTCTCGCCCAGAGGTTGACAATCCAGGCCCGGCTCCAGCCGGTGTGACCTCCTCCATGGGCAAGCCGTCGTTCGATGGTCTTTTTCGCCGCGTTGAAGAACTCTGGGTTATCCGCGGTAATCAATGCGAAAGGATGCAATCCGATGAGATGGGACATGTGCCGGTGTCCCGGTTCCGCCTCCCGGTAATCCTCGATCCACTCCTGAATCGAGCCATCCGCACCAATCTGGAGTGGCGGCATTCTATCCAAGGCCGTTCGCAACTCCTCTCGAAACGAAGAGTCCGTGTCCAAGGCTTCTCCCGCTTGGATGACCGATTGGAACAAGGCTCGGACGATCATGGTGTGAAAAGTGGAAGCCCATGTGATGCGAGTCGGCTTGCCAGTCTCGGGATGAATGTAAGCGTTCTCCGGCGAGGTGGAGGGCGCCACCACCAGCATTCCCTCGTGTTCGATTAGGAGGTCGAGAACGAACTCGGCCGCCCCTTTTAAAACCGGATAAGCGTTGTGTTCGAGGAAGTCTTTATCCCGAGTGAATTCATAATGTCGCCACAAGGTCAGCGCCATCCATGCGCCCGCGAGTGGATCGAGCGCGCCATTCTGAAATTGCGATTCGAGATTCGAACCGGAGGGTGTCGTCCGGCCGAATGGATTGGTCGCGTGAAACGCCACCCAACCCTGCGCGCCATACAGCCTTTCCGCCGTGCTCTCCCCACGCTGGCTTAGCCCGATGAGCCAACCGGTCAGCGGCCCCATGGTTTCGGAAAGATTGCAGAGGTCGGCGGGCCAATAGTTCATTTGAAGGTTGATGTTCAGGTGATAGTCGGCTTCCCAGGCAGCCCACATGTCCTTGTTCCAGACCCCTTGCAGGTTCGCCGGGAGACAGCCGGGGGAGCGTGAACTGCCCATCAAGAGGAATCGACCATACTGGAAATAGAGCGCCGCGAGGGCGGGGTCCTCCTCTCCCCGTTGGAGTCGCGCCAGCCGTTCGTTCGTCGGTCGGTCTTTCTGGGAATCCTCGCCGAAGGAGAGCGACACCCGCTCGAACATCGCCCGATGATCCGCCTCGTGGTCCGAGCGCAACTCCGACCAGGATTTCGAGGCAGCCTTCCCCAGGATGTCATCGGCCACCCTTCCGGGATCGATTCCGCGATCGAAGGTCATTTTCTCCAAGGAATAATCGGTGGCCGCTGTGAAAAGGAGAACCGCTTTGTCCGCATCGGAGAGGACCAGACTCTCTTCCTCGGCGCGAACCGAGCCTCCGACCGTTTTCACCAGCAAGCGTCCGGCGAACCGCATATGTTCTCCGCCCGGTCCCGAGCCGCCGGGGTTGTCGTCGTACCCTTCGGGCGGGGCCACATCAACGATGTGCCCGTCCATCTGGAGGAGTCCCCCTTCGAGGGCCTTCACCGTCATATCCTTCTCACGGCGTAATGAAATACGAACATTCACTTGGCCTGGTTTCGAGGCGGATATCCGGAGGGCAAGCACATCGTCCACAGCCGAAACAAAGGCTTCGCGTGCGTGCTCCACGCCATCCACCGCATAGCGCGTTGTGTTCACCCCGGCGTTCAACGACAACTCGCGGCGGTAGTCACCTGCCTTCCCATTGGGACCGCTTTCGATCACAAGGTCCCCAAGAGGTTCGTACGAACGGAACGAAGTTGGGGATTTTGTCATTTCTCGAAGGCCAAGTTCTCTTGCGCTTTGCGTCTCCCCCGAAAGAGTCAACCGTTGGACCTCCTTCAGGGTTTCCAGATAATGATCGGGGTAAGCGTCCACCGGCTCTCCCGCCCAGAGACTCTCCTCGTTGAGTTGCAGGCGCTCTTCCTCGATCCCCCCGAAGACCATCGCTCCAATCCTACCGTTTCCCAGCGGCAACGCTTCCGTCCAGGTCTCCGCGGGCTGGTCATACCAGAGGATGTCATCCGCCGGATGTGCGAAAGGGGGCGAAACAAGAAGGACGGCTAGAACAAAAAGGAGATTCAGGGTTGGATTGCGCATGTCTCTTCTCTCAATCGCTCTTAATTTCCACGGGTCCCAACAACCCCGACGGCCTCAGGTTCCATTCGTCCTTGATTCGGATATTCGTTTGAGTGAAACGCTCGCTCGGGTCCTTCCCGCGATCGCCGATCAGTCGGTTCTGCCAGGAGTTGACCACGGCGATCTCCAATTCATTCTCGCCATCCGCGGCCGCATCCGTGATCTCCACGCGAAAGGGTTTGGTCCAGGCGGTCCCCACTTCCTTTCCATTTAGATCGATCGAGGCGATGCCGACGTCCTTGACCTCATTGAGTTGCAGCCAGTAGCGCTTGTCCTTTTCAACATGGAGGGTGAACCTCTTGGTGTATGTCGCGGACCCCGAGTAATACCTGATCCCTTCTTCGGGACGTTGCGTCCAATCGGTCAACGTCTCGAACTCAATCGACGCTGGGCCGCCCCACGCCGGATCGAACGCCACTTGCCAGGGTCCATCGATTTCCTCGACAGTTTGAAGCGTTGGGAAATTGGAGCCGTCGCTCCCCTGTTGTGAAGTGGGAATCGGTTGGCGGAAGAAAACCAGGGAGGCGCCGTAAGGATCGAACTCGATCGGGAGGATCGTGCGGCTGTCCGTCTGCTCAAAGGCGCCCGCCTTTGAGATTTCTCCCGTCACCGGATCCCACAATTCCGGTTGCCTCCCCGCGGCACGGAACGCGAACCGTGCTTTTTGCGGCTGGTCGGTCTGATTGCTGACGAAGTAAACATCGTCGCCTTCCACCGTGTAATGGATGGTCTCGAAATCCGACTGACTTTCGACATCGGGAGCCTCGAAATCGAAGGGAACGCCATCCCGCTGCAAGAGTTCTCGCGAGTTGAGACCCCAGACAAGGCGCCCACTCCCGATTTTCTTCGTCCCTTCTGGACCCGGAGTCTCGCCCCAGAGTCCCGAGGCGAGTTCGTGGAACCTTTCTTGCGCCTCCTCCCCGCCCACCAGACTGACAAGCCGATCCGGTTTGGGACCGACGACCGTGGCCCCCCGCTCGAGCAATTCCGCGACCTTTTCCAGCGCGGCCAACGACAACACTTTGTGATCGGGCAAGACCAGCACACGATATCGGAGACCGCTCGGAACCACGATCTCTCCATCCAGCACCTTGAGTTGTAGCAACACTTCCTCGTTGGTGACATCGTAGTCGTATCCGGGCAAGGACCCCGCCTGGTTGAATCCCTTGTTCACCGCGATATTGGGAACGTGATCGCCGTAGTAATAAAGGACATCGGCCACGAACTCGCCGGGTTGCAGCACAGTTTGAACCCGGTTGATGTAGTCGATGAAGGCGCCCGATTGGTCCCACCAGGTGACTTGCGGATTGACATGCGTGCCGGCGAAATACTCCTGGCCCGGGATCCCCATCTCCTTGGGCGAGCAGGTAAAAGTGTGGAAGAAGATCAAGTTCAGGCCTTCGCAGAATTCGTAATCCATATGCGGTTTCATGTCCCGCCAGATCTCGACTCCCCAGTGAGGTTTCTTCAGCGAGGTGAACGACTCCGCGCCGACCAGTTGTTTCCCGTAAATGTGAGCCGCCGAGGCGGCCTGTTTGACGAAGAACCGATTGGGTGGGTTGGGGCGATGAGGGCAGGGAATCCAAAACTCGCTCATGGTGATTTCGCTGTGCGAGTAGTTCGTAATGCCGTCGATCGGCGCCGCGTGCGGGCCGGAGCATTCGGGTTGAATGCCGATCCCGTATCGGGCGGCTTGTTCGGCGAATGTCTTGTAATGGTTTTCCGAGACACAATGAGCGATGGTTTTCCTCAAGTCCGCAAGGAAGGCGTTGCTTGTTCGACGGTCTTCGATGATCTTACCCGCCACAATGGGCAAATAGCGGATCGGGTCATATCCGTTGTATCGTTCGAAATCCTCGGCGAATCCCGGGCTCCAGTTCATGCCCCCACACTCCCAACTGTCCGTTTCGAGTTGGGTTAGGACTGTACCGGCCATGGGCCCCGCCACTTGAAGCAGGGGGTCCACCACGTCATGCCAATATCGGAGGAACGACTCCTTGCTGAGATAGTCCAGAACATGGCCTTTCCAGTTGTCGCTCGATGTGGCGACATGGGCTGTGGTCGGGGTGTACCCGATGCGCATAACGGTCCAGTCCCCGTCGGGCGCCTCCCAAGTCAAGACGCCGTGCTCATCCAGGTGGGAACCGATATCCACGATGTCATCCAGTCGTGCGTCTTCTTCTCCCTCCACGGAAGGGAAGTCATCCAATAAGAAACGACAATCCGGCGCGGAGCCGCCCAGTTCTTTCGCCCCCGATTTGGCGGTCAAATCCCGGATGGGCTGGCGAGTTGCATCCTGAATGGCGCCACTCGTTTTTGTCGGCCACGCCAACACGCTGATATCGCGGTAATAATCGTAGTTGGATTTGGGTGTGGGGAGCGTCTCGTTGACTGTTTGACCGCCCTTGATCTGGATTTCCGACCAGGTGATCTGCTTGGCCGTATCGTCCAAGGTGACCCGCGGTCCGCCCAGGTTCCAACCGCTCTGGATGGAGAGGCCGATCTTCAAACCCAGACGTTTGGCCTCTTGGAGCGCATGAAGATACAGTTCCGTCCATTCGGGTCCGCCGAACTGTGGGCCATTGGGGGGATTCTCGTCCGGCCCCCAACGCAGCTCGGTTCCCGCGTCAAAGATCATCGCGCCGGAGAATCCCTTTTTGTGCATTTCTTCGAGGTCTCGGGTGATCGCCTCTTTCGTCACATTGCTGTTGAGCCACCACCACCAACACCGCACACCAGCCTCACGTGGCGGGTTTTGAAAGTTCGTTTCCAACGTATCCGCCAAAGCATTCGGTGTGGCTGCCACTGAGAGGAATAAAAAAACAACAATAGGAAAATACTTGATCATGTCATGCACCACCCTCGGATCTCTGGTTCACCCTATTCTTGATGGAATTGCGCGCTCAACCCCCACTGACAGAAACAGGCACGAGCGTGGTCCTCGATCACGCCTATGGCCTGATTGAACCTCATCGACTCGATCTGTAGACCCCCCCACTTTCTCACTTCACCATTGGAGCAGTCGGTGGCAATCCGCGATTCACAAACAAATAGAGGCCGCTTTTTCCGCCGCAGACGATATCGACCTTCCCATCCTCGGTGACATCGGCGCAGACCAGATTCATGCCGGCGCCGATCGCGTAGTTGGGTGGCGGATTGATGGTTTCCACTCCCGGATACCAGGGAAGGTGATTGTAGGAAAGAATGTGCCGCTTGAATTGTCCATCTTCGATCTCGTACCAGAAAACCCCAAGAGGGTCGAACGAGCTTGGATCGGCGCCGGAATGTCCTCGCAACCGCTTGCCGATGATTAAGTCGAGGTTTCCATCCTGGTTCACATCGCCAAGGATGGAGGTGTGCAGTTGACTGAGACTGTCCTCGACTTGGTGGTCCTTGAATCCCCTTGCTCCATCCTCCCCCCGGGTCTGTTCCAGCCAGCCCATGCCATAACCGTGGCCATAGCCATAAATGATATCATTCAAGCCATCGCCGTTCACATCGATAACCGGCATACGAATGCCCGGTTCGGCCTTGTCGTCGAGGTGGTAATCCGCGTGGAAGGTCCATTCATCTTTTGCGGGATGCTCCGGGGCTTCGTACCAACCATGAGGCGTGATGATATCTTTGCGACCATCCGAGTTGATGTCGCCGATGCCGCCGCCATGATGGTCGCCCTCAGTTCCAATGACATGGATGGCGAATTTCGGTTCATCGAGAAGTTCCAGCCAGGTCACTCCTTGCCCTTCCTTCGGCCCCCAGTGATTGACCAGGACATCCGAGTCCCCATCGCCATCGATATCCTCGACGATGAGTCCCTCAGTCTGGTCCGATGAGAGGATCTTGGTGGGTTCCCATTCGGTCTTGTCATCGCCGGGGTTCCGATACCAAAAAACGCCGTTGGTCAGCCATCCGGAACTGATCAAGTCCATCTTTCCATCACGATCCACATCCACCGGGTATTCGCCGTTATCGTTGACAAACTCGCCCATGATATCGGCGTTCCCACGGTAGTTGGCATGTTTGGTCCAATTGGGGCCTTCGTACCAATTCACTCCACAAGTAATATCGAGATGACCATCGCCGTTGACATCGAGCACCGCGCAGCCCTCACAGAAAGGGCCATACCAAAAAGTGTTGTTGGCCGGGTCTTGCGCGGGACCGTCGATCTTCAAGGGAACGAAAATCGGTTCGAGAGCGTAGAGGGGAAGGGAGGTGCAAATCAAAAGCAATGTCAAAATGTGCAAAGAGGTTTTCATAGTCTTCCAACCTTTCGTAGTTGAAGTCCTTAAACTCATCAAAGAAATCAGGAGTTTACCATCTCTTTGGAAGTCAATCGATGGCCAATACCGATAACACCGGAAAGTGATCGGAGAGGGCCCGTTCGGGATCCGGGGATTCCAGACGCTTCCATTCGACTGCCTGTAGGGATTTTCCATAATAAAAGATGTGATCGATTCGGCTGTGGCCACCGGTCGTGGGAACATTGTCATCCCGTCCCGTCTCGGATGCTTCAGGCGAGGCGAGATAGGAATCCTTCCAACCTCCGCTGGTCAGCAGTGGATAATCCCCTCTGCCTTGGTCCGTGTTGAAATCGCCAAAGAAGAGAATTGGCAAATCTTCATCCACAAATATCTGTAGTTTTTCGTGGCACAACTTCGCCATCCGCTCCTGCGAGGGAGCGGTGTTATCGAAATGGGTGTTCACAGCCACGATCTCGCGCCCCGATGGCGTGTGCTTGAGGCGCGCCCAAACGGTAATGCGTGGGAAGATGTTTCCGAAACCGATGGATGCCTTATCCGGGGTCGGCGAAAGCCACCAGTGTCCTTGATCCAGGATTTCAAAAACCTCTTTGCGAATCATGAGGATCACATCGGTGTAGGAATCGAAACCGATTTCCTTGAGAGGTGGAAAGAGGGTTTCAAAGAATTCCCTTTCCTCCGAAGAGAGAGGCATCTTTCCCACCGTTTCATAACCTTCGAGTAAATCTTGAAAGAACGCCAACTGATTCGGTGACGTTTCCTGCAACCCGAGTAGATCCGGGCGAGCCTCCTTTACGACTTGAGCACAGAGGTCCTTGCGGTCGTCCCAAGGAGGAACTCTTGAATCTTCTTCGAAGTCGACTTTCACATTGAAAGTCATCACACGGATTTCAGATTTCCCCTCGGGTGAGGAAGATGAAGAAGCGGTCAGGGCGAGAATGGGGACCCCCGCCCAAGACCCTAACAGGAACAACAACATTAAGAATCGTTTCAACATCAATCCATCCTCCTCCATCCATTGGCGGGGTATTTTGGACTCCGTCTCATCTTCACTGGACCGCGGGCTCTGGGCTCATGTCGATCATCTCCAGAGCGGCTTCGGTGAAAATTTCACCTGTCATCTCCCCCAGGCAGGTTCTTGAAATGTAATTGTAACGGTCGAAGGCGCCCCAATCCTCCTTCGTCAGGATGTAACCCAGGGCATCATTGGTCAGACCGAGAAGAAAGGGGTGCTCCGTGGGCATTTTCCGTTTGAGGTAGCAACCGATATTCGGCAGCGCCTCACCAGGAATGGTCAGCATTTGCGCGGATCCCACATTCACCAAATTGACTTTAACCGACACGGTTCTGTCGGCGCCAAAGTTCATGATGGGGGAGCCGGTTCCTAATGCCCAGAGCAGGTCGCTTTCGACGGGAAAGGCCACCTCTCTCGAAAAGATCTGTAGATTCGGATTCTCCTCGACCCTAGCATCCGTAATGATGCGTAGAGCTTCGTTCGCCAGCAATTCGCCGATCCGAATGCATTCCTCCCAGGTGTAAATCTCCCCATCGCTGTCGGGATCGCGATTGTCCGCGGTGACCATTCCACCTTGGGCGCCATTCATGAAAAGAGCCATCCCGCCCCCTTGAGATTCGATGCGGTCATAAAACGGTCCGCATATATCGGGACTCAGAATTCCTCTTCTCGGTCCCAAAACCTCCGGATGGATTGCGTAATTGACCAGCGTGCAGATCGGATTGCCATCCTCTCCGATGGCCTGCAAAACTCCGCAACGCGGATCGAAGAGGGCGGGAGCATAAGCGTTCCAGGCGATGCGATCGGCAATTCGATCGTGCGCGATTTTCAATTTCGCGGGCTGAAGATTCGCCGCCGCTTCGTCCACCGCTTCGGCCGCCTGGGTGCAAACCCAATCGATATAGTCCAAGTCGGCGTGGATATTCCCTTCCTCATCCGGAAAGGCATAAATATCCGGCGCGCTGTGGGTGTGGGTGCTCCCGATCAAGACACCCTCCCTCGGAACATTCTTAATCCGATCGCGGATACGTTCACAAAGTGGGGTTGGAAAGCCGATGAAATCCAGGCTCACTAGCGCCACTCTGGTCCCACCTTGCTCCAGGACCAGCGCACGCGCAAACAGATCACCCTTTCTCTCTGTCGAGGGCAAAGGCTTGCCCGTACCTCCCGACAAGGGTAACAACTCCTCCGGAGTCACGACCCGAGACGCCGCTCCGGTTTTGAACTCAGAAGCGCAAAACGAGGCCGGAGCTGCGATTGCCAGCGTTAAGATAACCACCAGGAGTTTGTTCATCGGTCCCTCCAATCTCTTGGATCCAATTGACGATCCGCGCGGGCGATACGATACACATTCGCGCCTGGACATTCCAACCCTCGGGCCTGTCAATTTTGCGTCACGGCAAAGCGCGGCGCTTGTTCCGATGGATCAGGCGGATATGATTCCGATTCACCGGTTCGAGTCTTTTCGAACCGTTCAATCGATGGAGGTTTGATGATGATTCGACATGCGGCAATCCTGATTGTGTTGAGCCAGTTGGGCATTTACGGTGCGTGCGCCCAAACAGATTCAATGACTGAGCGCCATCTGCCGGTCAATGAATACATCGACAAGATGAAAGGCGCCTGGATCGGACAAATGGCGGGGGTGGGTTGGGGCGCTCCGACGGAATTCAGATTTGAGGGCAGGATCGTTCCCGAAGACGAAATGCCCGAGTGGACTCCCGAAACGGTCAATCAGTTCGAACAGGATGACTTGTATGTGGAGATGACCTTTCTCCGCACCCTGGAACTGCATGGCCTCGATGCTTCGATCCGTCAGGCTGGGATCGATTTCGCCAACAGCGGTTACGAACTCTGGCACGCCAACAAACAAGGCCGCAACAATCTTCGATCCGGCATCGCCCCGCCCGATTCGGGGCATCCCCAATTCAACCCACACGCCGACGATATCGACTATCAAATTGAATCGGATTTCTCGGGGCTCATCTCGCCGGGTCTGCCCAACCGTGTTATTCAACTTGGCGAGACTTTCGGGCGCCTGATGAATTACGGGGATGGGGTCTATGGGGGTCAGTTTATCGGGGGGATGTACGCGCATGCTTTCTTTGAATCGGATATCGAGGAGATCATCGATGCGGGTTTGAAGTGCATCCCGGAGAAGAGTCAATATCACGAGTGTGTCAGGGATGTCCTCCGTTGGTTCCATGAGAACCCGGATGACTGGATCGCGACCTGGAAAAAGATCGATGAGAAATACCATCGAAACCTGGATTACCGAAGGGGCTCCTGTGGAAAAGAACAATTCAATATTGACGCCAAGATCAATGGCGCCTATGTCTTGATGGGACTCCTGTATGGGGGCGGCGATCCGGATAAAACCATCATCATCGCCACACGGTGCGGCCATGATTCGGACTGCAACCCCTCGAGCGCGGCCGGGGTGTTGTTCACCACCCTAGGCTATTCAAACATTCCGGAACGTTTTAAATCCGCACTGGATGAGAAGACCCCATTCAGTTACACGACCTACAATTTCCCAGGGCTTGTTCAGGTTTGCGAAAAGCTGGCCAGGGAAGCTGTGGTCTCGGAGGGAGGAAAGATCGAGACGACCCTGGATGAGGGAGAGGTATTTTTCATTCCAGCCCAAAAGCCGAAACCCGCTCCACTCGAAAAGTCCTGGGAACCGGGTCCCATTACGGAAAGTCGTTTTACTGCGGAGGAACTTTCGAAGATCCAGACGAAGTGAACGACCCTGCTGCCAATTCCGGGAATCGGGACGCCATCCAGTCCGCTGAATTAGATGGTGTATTGCGGGATCTTCAGTAACTCGCCGTCTTTCAACGCGGATTGGTGCGCCACAATACCGGCCACGGTCATGTTCAGGGCCCAGGCGATATCCACCAGGGGTTTCCGTTCCTGCAGGATCGAATAGATGAACTCCTCCATCAGATAGGCATGGGATCCCCCATGGCCACCCGCCGACACATTGGCAGGGAGCGGGGGTTTGGCAAGAACCACATCGGAGATATCCGAAGTACCCTGAAAATCCGTCCCGGTTAAGGACCCATCCTCGCCGCGCACACGTCCCACTTCGCCGAGATGTCCGGCCGTATCCCAACTGACCGCCATGCGGGACATTCCGCCACCGCTTGTTCGAAACAGGGCGATTTCGGTGCCGAAGGGATTCTTGTAGACATTGTTTTCGGGTTTCAAATGGTCGATCTTGCTCGGGATTCCCAGGCATGAGACTTCGGTGAAACTCTCTCCGGTCACTGCGACATGGTAGGCGTTGGAATGAGTCGGGTAAAACTGCGGAGGCAGACCGATGCGCCAGCCCTTATAGGAATCGAGGGGCTCCGGGAAGAAGTGGTAATACTCGCCCTCGGTGTAAATCATCCGCCCCATCTTGCCAGCCTCGAATATCTTCCGCATCGCATAGCAATCGTCGCGGAAGGCCGAGGTTTCGAACATCATATAATTGAGACCGGAGGATTTGACAGTTTCGTAAAGACGATGCCCATCCTCCAGGGATCCCCAGCAAGCGGGCACCGCGGAAGCCACATGCTTGCCGTGATTCAGGACATCGATGCAATGGCGAGCGTGGCTGGGAGCATCGGTGGCCACAAACACCGCCTCGATGCTATCATCCTTAACCAGCTCCTCCAAAGAGGGATAGGTCTTGTCACAACGAGTGGCCTTTGCCAGTCCCTGGCAGCGATCGGGGATCAAGTCGCTGACCGCGACCACCTCCACATTGGGGTGGTCTTGAAAACCGAAAGCCGCACCGAAATGGCAAACGCCATAACCCACAAGGCCGACTCGGACCTTTCGATCGGAAATCGGCTCCCATTTGACGTCTTCTCGCGTGTTGCTTTCGGTTTCATCGAATCCCTGAATCGGTTTGTCCGCCGCCAAAACAACGGGGGCAAGACTGGTTACCCCGGCTCCAATGGATAGGTCTTTCAGAAAAGTTCTTCGCGTCGTTGCATCCATGATGACTCCACCTCGTTCCACTATTTGACCATGATGGTCCTTCAAGTCCGCTCGCTGGTCAAGGAAGATACCCATCCAGGAAAACCCGTGGTACGATCCCCGCCGGCAAGTCGATGTCGATTGTTGTGAGGTGAGTCATGCGGGCAAGATACTTGACGGCTCTGTTTTTCTTTATCTTGGGAACGATGTTCTCCACAGAATCCAGCGCCTCGGATGATGCGGCAAAGCTTCAGGAAGAAATCCACCACAAAGGTTGGATTGTCTATTGTTCACGAGCGGACAACGGCACCTGGGATCTCTTTCTCTGCCGCCCGGATGGCTCGGACAAGCGGAACCTGACCAATACAGCCGACTTTGAGGAAGCGGCGCCCCGCTTCTCGCCCGATGGAAAGAAAATCCTCTATCGTCGGCTCGACAAGGGATCGACGATTAACCACGACAAGTGGGGATTCCAGGGGAAGTTGACGATCTGTAACTCGGATGGATCGGATCCGGTCGAGTATGGCGGCGAGGGGGAATACCCCTGGGCGGCCTGGTCGCCGGATGGAACTCAGATCGCTTCGTTGACGGTGAAGGGAATCCAGGTGATCGATCTCGCTAGCCGGAAAGTAGTGAAAGAATTCCCCCGCAAAGGGATCTACCAACAACTCTTCTGGTCGCCCGATGGAAAATGGTTTTGCGGGACCGGCAACCATGGCGGGGAGTCGTGGACAGTGGTTCGAATGAATCTCGAGACCGGAGAAGTCAACGCGCTCCGGAGTTTCCAAACTTGCACCCCCGATTGGTATCCCGATTCTGAACATGTGATCGTTTCCTCACGGCCTGCGGGGCAACCCGCGAACAATGGCTATGGCTACACCCAATTGTGGGAGGTGGATGGCGAGGGGAAGGAGCAAAAACTTCTTTATGGCGAGGATGGGGTGCACATCTACAGCGGCGCTGTGTCGCCGGATGGGGAGTACATTCTATTCAGCAAGTGTCCGGATGACGGTGGTGGGGCCGAACGATCAGGAGGAACAATCTGTCTCATGCGATCCGCCGATGCGCCCACGATCGGAGGACCGAGTCCGGAACTTCGGAAAGTTCATCCAGATGTCAAAAACGGTCCAGTGATCGAGATCGACAAGGGCTGGGAACCGCATTGGACCTACCAGGAGATCTCTGTCAGACCATGACACGGACTCGATGGTCATCAGGATCTCTCATTTTATTGATGGGCTCATTGTGGCTTGCCTGTTCCCAAGAGCCGAACACGGGTGAGGATCCGGAAGTCACAACACGGGGAAGTGTGGAAGTCACCGCGCAGCTGGTGGAAATCCGTGGCGAGTTTGTCAACCGCGCAGATTACGATTACGCCTTCGTGATGAAATACAAGGTCCTCGAGGTGCACCGTGGGAAGGTCGATTCGGACTTTATCTATGTCGCTCATTACAACCCCGAGAAACCGAGAGACCGTGTAGCCGATGAACGGGTCTCGGATGTGGGGGGAACCCTGCAAAAGTTTCATGCCGGGGATATTCATCGCATGGCGCTCGAGACGCCGATTGACGATTACTTCATGGGGGGCATCATCAACCGGTATTTCGAGGAATACAAAGGCCCCATCTACTGGGCGGTGTGGACCAATCCGGTCTCCAAGTAGCGCATAAATGGTTTTTACCTCCCATATCTTTCTCTTTTACTTTCTCCCTTTTGTCCTTTTTGTTTATTACCTCTTGCCTCGCGGGCGGAATTTTTTTCTTCTGTGCGCGAGTTATGTCTTTTATGGGTGGTGGCAGCCTTGGTTTGTCTTCCTTATGTTCTTCGCCACCTGGGTCAATTATTTGGGCGGAATTGCAATCACCAGGCCTGGAGCGACTGGAAGAAGTCGAAAACTGGCGCTGACCCTGTCAGTGGGGGTTAGTTTAAGCCTCCTCGGTTTCTTCAAGTATTTCATGTTTCTGGAGAACAACCTGAACGATCTCCTCGCGTTGCTTGGGTCTGAAAATTTTTCCATCTATGTGGTCACACTGCCCATCGGGATCTCGTTTTATATCTTCCAGAGCCTGAGTTATTCGGTCGATGTCTACCGTGGAGAATCACCGCCGGTTCGGTCCTTCTTCGATTTCGCCTGCTATGTCGCCCTGTTCCCCCAGCTGATTGCCGGGCCGATTGTCCGCTACAACACGATCGCCGACCAGCTCGTGGAGAGAGACCACACGGTCCAAAAATTCTCCTCGGGGACAGCCCTCTTTATCCTCGGTTTCGCGAAGAAAATCCTACTGGCCAATCCAATGGGAGAGATTGCCGACTCGGTCTTTGCCGCCAATTCTCCGGCTACAATTGACGCTTGGTTTGGGGTGACCGCTTATGCCTTCCAAATCTATTTCGATTTCTCCGGGTATTCGGACATGGCGATCGGTCTGGGGCGGATGTTCGGGTTCGAGTTCCTTCGGAATTTCAACGCCCCCTATCTGGCGGACAGCATCACCGATTTCTGGCGACGCTGGCACATTTCGCTGTCGACCTTCCTCCGAGATTATCTCTACATCCCTCTGGGCGGAAATCGAAAGGGAACGCGTCGCACTTACCTGAATCTGGCGATTGTCATGCTTCTCGGCGGGCTCTGGCATGGAGCGAGTTGGGTCTTTGTGATTTGGGGAGCCTATCACGGAGCGTTGCTTTGCTTTGAACGTTGGAGGGGAAAAGAGAGTCTCTATAACAGCCTTCCAAGGCCGGTCCGCGTCGCGATCACTTTTGTTCTGGTCCTCTTCTCCTGGGTTCTGTTCCGGTCTCCGGATATTCAACAGGCCTTTGATTTCTTTGGAGCGATGTTTGGGGTTTTGAAACCGGAAGGAGGATCGATCCTTCTCGCGGCGGAACTCTATACGCGGGGTCATCTCGTGCTGATGGCCATCTGCGCGGCTTTTGCTTTCCAGCCCTTACAAGCCTTCGATTGGGCGCCTACAATCACCTGGAAGAAGATGGTCATTCTCATCCTCTTGTTTTTGGTCGCGATCATGATGATGTTTGTACAAGCCTTTAACCCGTTTTTGTACTTCCAGTTCTAAAAGGATGACGCTTTGAAACCGGAAAAACGGAAACAACTCTTTCTGATCGGAATTTTCCTCGCAATCCTATTGGCGGAGGGAGTCACTCACACCACCATGGATCTCATGAAGAACCAGCGACCGGTGGCAGCGGATCTCTTCCTCCAAGTTCCCTCTCAGGAAAATCTCCGAAATTATGAGGAGAACCTTGAGGAGGGCTCCTGGTTGGTTCAAAACCTAAGGCCGGTTATGCAGGTCCTGCGGTTTGCTGTCCTTGGAGATTTGGGAAAGAAGGCGGTAGCCGGTAGAGAGGGATGGCTTTTTTACGATCTGGGGATTCAGTATTTGACCGAAAGATCTCAACCGGTAAGGCCAGGAGAGTCCACACCTGATGAAGTGGTCGAAGCCATTGTCTCTTTCCGGGACCGGCTTGCCGAAAGAGGGATTCACCTCCTCGTGGTTCCCGCGCCTGGAAAGGCGAGTGTCTATCCCGAGATGCTGACCGCCCGCGCATTGAATTTGGACCATCCGGTCAATGTCCGCACACTTCAACTTCTCGAACAGTTGGAGAACGAGGCCATCGAGTTGGTGAATCTGTTCGACCTCTATCAATCTGAGAAAAACAAGGATTCCATTTCCGGTCCTAACAATCTTTATCTGATCCAGGACACCCATTGGTCGCCCAAAGGAATGGAAATGGCGGCGGAGAAAGTGGCGAATCGTTTGCAGGAATTGGGATGGGTCGAAAAAGGGAATACTGATTACGGCCTGAAGGAGGTTCCACTTTCGAGACATGGCGATGTTATCCGCATGACACAGATTCCGGGTATCGATGATTGGTACGAACCCGAGACCATTCAAGCCTCTCAGGTGGTGCGGAAGGAAAGCGGCGAGATTTATGCCGATGATCCCCATTCGGAAATCCTTGTGTTGGGGGACAGTTTTTTGCGTATCTATGAACATGACGAACCCGGGTCCGGCGGTTTTGTGGCGCACCTCGCCCGCGATCTCGGGAAGCCGCTAACTTCCATCATAAACGATGGAGGGGCGTCGACCTTGGTCCGACAGGAACTCTATCGCAAACCTGAGATGCTGGCCGGGAAGAAAGTGGTGATCTGGGAGTTTGTGGAGAGGGATATTCGCTTCGGGACCGAAGGGTGGCAGGATGTCCCCTTACCCGACGCGAATCAGGAGATCTAGAAATGACCCAAACTTCGGTAGGGTTTGAAAAAGTATGCAAGTCCCTTTCGGACATCACGCTCGCGGCCCAAATCGAAAAGGCATGCGAGGCACGTGCCGCCCTATCCGGTGGGGATCCCTCGGAATTACAGAACCGGGCTGCTGAGCCAGTCGATTTCTATCCAGAAGATTTCCAGAAACGCCAATGGGATCTCCTCTCGAAAGTGGGCACAGTGGTAATCGATCCTGTCCTTGCTGAACAAACCAATGGGGCGAGTTCAAAGAGTTTCAACGCCGCCACGAAGATCAAGATGTCCCCCCTTTCGGGTGCAGGTCTCTTTCGAATCGGCGAGGATGGACGCCTGTACCTGATCACCAAGAGCGAACATTACCATGCTCCCCTCGGACATTCATTTCCCGGATATGCCTTGATCGAACGCGCGCGGGGTTTGGGGATCACCAACGCCACTCATAACAACACCCGGGGTTGGATCACACGCCTCCTGGAAGAACGGTTGGTGTGTGAAGCCAACGGACTCGATTGGGAGGACAAGGCGGGTCTTGAGAGAGTTCTTGGTTCCGAAGACCCGAATGTCTTGAACCGGGTTCTGAATCTGGAAACTGGTAGCTTGGCCGCCGAGGCGGCGCTGAAAATGATCCTGGCGCGATTCTACCGCCCGCAGGAAGGATCGGAGACTCCCAAATTCGAGGGCAAGATTCCGGTCCTGCTCGTGGTGGGGAACGACGAGGGGGGACCCCACGCGAACTATCATGGCACCACCTTTCTCACTCAAACCATGCGGGGGATGTGGCCCGAGTTTGAAAGCCGGATGGAACTGGGGAACCTTCTGAAGGTTCATCCGATACGGCCCAACAACTCAGCGGATTTGGACGCGGCCTTTCAGGAATTCGATAAGGGAGATTTCAAGATCGCCGGGTTCTTCCATGAGATTATCATGATGAATTTTGGGGCGCGCCTGTTGACCAAGGAGTTCCTCCACAAAGCCTACGATCTCTGCCGTGAGCATGATGTCCCCACTGTGGTGGATGAGATCCAATCCTGTATGTGGGCTCCAGGATTTTTCCTTTTCAAGGAATATGGACTCAAGCCTTCGTTTCTGGCTTTGGGGAAGGGGTTTTCCGGTGGGGAGTACCCGGCTTCGCGCATCCTGTTCAGCTCCGCCTTCGACAACCTTCCTCAGTTCGGGGCTCTGGTGACCAACGGGCAAGAGGAACTCGCTTCCATCTCCTATCTCATCACCATGACCTGGGCCAAGGCGAATGCGGAAATCACAAGCCGAGTAGGGCAGTATTATCAGGACCGATTCGAAAAGTTCGCCGAAGAACACAGCGGGTTGATCACCGGTGCCGAGGGATGGCGGCACATGTCGGCGCTCCGGTTTAATGAGCTGGGCGCCGCGAAGGCGTTTGTGGCCCAGCTGACCGAAGCGGGATTGGACATGAGTGTGCAGACCTATAAAGCGGATGCTCCGCCGGTGGTGCTGACGAAAATCCCACTGATCGCCGATGAGAGAGTGGTCGATTTCATTCTCGATCGAATGGAGGCTGCGATTGGAACTCTGGCGAAATAGAGTGGAGGCAAAATCCTGAAATGACTCGAAGAAAGATTCGGTTCGGAATTATCGGTTGCGGATTGATGGGCCGTGAGTTTGCTTCGGCGGCCGCTCGCTGGTGTCATCTGCTGGACCTCGAGGTCGAACCCGAAATCGTGGCGCTGTGTAGCGGGCATGAGAGTTCCTTCGAATGGTTCCAAAAGAACCTCTCCACGATCGAACAGACAAGCACCGATTACCGCGAACTCTTGGCCAACGATTCCATCGAGGCGATCTATTGCGCGGTCCCCCACCATCTTCATGAACGGATGTATGTCGACACGATCGAATCAGGGAAACACCTCCTCGGAGAAAAACCTTTTGGCATCGACCAGAAAGCCAATGAGGCCATTCTCGAGGCCGTCGAACAGCGCCCTGAACTGGTGGTCCGATGCACTTCCCAGTTTCCTTTTTACCCGGGTGCTCAAAGGATTGTCGACTTTGGAAGAATGAAAAAGTTCGGGGACTTGATCGAGGTCGAGGTCGGGTTTCTGCATTCCTCCGATTTGAACCCGGACAAACCAATCAACTGGAAACGGGTGATCGCGACCAATGGCGAGTATGGCTGCATGGGGGACCTCGGGTTGCATGTTCTGCACGTCCCCTTTCGACTCGGCTGGTTTCCCCACAATGTCCGCGCCATTCTGTCGAACATCGTGCCGAGCCGTCCCAACGCGGAGGGCGAATCCGTCCCTTGCGAAACCTGGGACAATGCGACCCTCCTCTGCGAAACGGCCTCCGATTCCTCCAGTTTCCCGATGACTGTCCGAATCCAACGGATCGCCCCCGGTGAAATGAACTCTTGGTATCTCTCGGTGAAAGGGACCCAACTTTCGGCTCGGTTCAGCACGAAACATCCAAGGACCCTCGAGACCATGCCGTATGTTTCCGGCGAGGCTCAGACCTGGCGAAGCGAGGATCTCGGATCCACCTCGGTGTACCGGTCGATCACCGGAGGGATTTTCGAGTTCGGATTCTCCGACTCTATCCTCCAGATGATCGCCGCATTCTGCGACCAGATAAATCGGGGACCCAAGGCGGAACTTCCCTTCGGATGCGCGACTCCGGAGGAATCTCGTTTGCAGCACTCCCTCTTTACCGCCGCTCTGGAATCGCACCACGAAAAGAAAGTGGTGGCGTTATGACCCGAAGGTTGGGGTGCCGGTCATGATCCTCCTCGGCATCGATATCGGCACCACGGTGCTCAAAGCGGCGACTTTCAATCGTAAAACGGGGAAGATCCTCGCTTCCGCCGGAGAACGCCTCAAGGTAAGCGTGGGAAATGACGGAAAACGGGAGCAAGATCCGGCTACCGTTTCCCGCGCCCTGAAAAAAATCCTTCGGGAAATGGAATCCACTCTCGGAAAAGACTGGAAGAAGATCGAGGGGATTGGACTCGCCACCCAAGGTGGCAGCACGATCATTGTGGACCGGGATACAGGAGATCCGAAAACTCCGATGGCGCTCTGGAACGATGCGCGCGCTTTCCCACAGTTCCATCGAATCGTCGAAAGCAAGCCACCGGCTTATTGGCGAAGATTCTCCCTCCGCGATGAACCAGGAATGGGACTCGCTCGGATCGAGTGGTTGAGGGACCAGTCGCCCGAATTGATTCATGAACAAAATCTTTATGTGGGAATTGGTGAATGGGTTTACCACCGACTCACCGGGCAGTGGAAACAGGATGCTTGCAACGCCTTGCAGATCGGCTGCTACGATGTTCACTCAAGGGAGTTGACCGAAAAGTTTCTGAAAGCAAGAGGCGTTGCGAGTTCCTTTTTCGC
>JACKFH010000017.1 GCA_020632575.1 Candidatus Omnitrophota bacterium
ATTCCGGCGTCAGGCAGAGGAAATTCGAGCGAAGAATTCGCTCAATCACCCTGGGATTTTCGAGGGGCCACCGCCGACCGATCTCGACGCTGTCCCTGGAGATCGGGTCGATCTTTATGACGCAGACACGTGCACATTCCTCGGAACGGTTGCCAAGTCTGACATCCGGGGTTTTGTTGAGGAATGGGCGGAAGGAACGGGCGAGGCCCCCAACGATGTCTACGTTCTAGTGGAATCGCTGGAAATGTTCCCAGATCCTAAACCCTCCGAGGAATTCGTTTCTCTGTTGAAAGAGGCTTTCGCCACACGGGACGATTTGGTGCTACGATGGATGCCACCTGCCGAGGAAAAGTTGTCTTGACCTCGGAGTCCGACCAGCTCCCAGAGAGAGAAAGTGAGAAGGAGGTGGTGATGATGAGAGACGGCTCATTGTGAAGTTTTACCTTTATTTTGGTTTCTTTATCGGGTGTATTCTTACCGCCGTGGTCGGCATCGCTGGATTCTGCGCCTATGAATATTATTCGGGTTCTCGAACCGATTGGTTGTCCTATTGGGAAGGAGGGATTTTTGTTCTGATTCTCTGGGTCGGCTTCCGCTGCGGCGCCTTCGAGGTCTTCGAGGCTTGCTTGTCCGAATCTTTCGCCTCGATTGAGGACGAGCTCCACCTATCCAATTTCACGAATCCATTCGTCACAGGCATGTGGTTGGGTTTCTTGGATTTGTTGGCGTTCCTTTTCTTCTGCGGACTAGCGATTTTGCTTGTCCGTGTTTTCGCACTAGATATGGACTCCACTATCACATTCGTTGCCCTGGGTGCTTTCGTCTGGTCCGCATCCTTTGGGTTTGATGCAATGTTCTTGGGGCTCTATATCGAAAAGATTAAGAAAGAAAGAAATGAGTGGCTGGACGAACAGGAGCGCTATATTGCCGCTGCGATACGAGACCACGCGAATCGGGAGAAGAGTCAGTAATAGATTGAAGACGATGCCGCTTTCGATCAGGGGGGTTGTTGGTGGGAGAAAAACAGAGTTGGATGGCAGCGCCTCCCTCCCTGGGTCGCTAATTCCAATGCATTCTCGTTGCCACATCCCCCATATTCGCGGGGTGCGTTTTCAAGTAGTCTTTCGTCGAATGTCGCCGCCGACACCTTCCTCCGTATTCCCGTTGGGGTGAGAAGGACAAATCGCCATACGGGAAAAATTCGAAACAGAAACCAACGAATGGAGCACCCGCCCATGGCCCCTGGAAAAATTTTCTCGATTCTCCTCCTGGCTCTTTCGATTTCTTTCCAGGCTTGGGCCCAGGACTACCTCATCCCCTTTCAGGGTCACCTCACCCAACCCAAAGCCGGAAGCCCTGGCGAGTACGAGGCGGTTCCCGATGGCCAGTACGACATTCTCTTCGCCATCTACACCTCTCCGGTTGGGGGCGAGTCTTTGGCTTGGGGGCCGGAACGCCATGAGGATTTGGTGGTGGTCAATGGCTTGGTCAACGCGATCCTGGGGTCGGTGATCGGGTTCGATCAGGCGCTCGAGGCGGACCGGACCCTCTTCAGTAAGGCGCTGTATGTGGGGATCACAATCGACGCGGACGGGAACCCGAACACCGCGGATCTCGAGATGGTCCCCCGTCAGGTTTATCTCCCGGCGGTCTCGGCGATAACCGCGCAGAACCTTCAGGGTTCCGAATGGAAAGATTTTTTTATCTCCCAAGGTGGAGGCGATCCGGCGGAGAATCCGGACAACGCTCTGGCAAGGAACGCGGACAAACTCAAGGGGCATGATTGGAGCGACATCCTGGTCGGTGGGAGCAATGACCCAACCTCGGCGCTGATCAGGGGGGATCGTGTGAACATCCCACCGGTGAATGTGGACAACCAATCGATCGAGAATCCCGGCGGGCTGCTGCAAGTAAAAGACGGCGGGATCACTCAGGAGAAACTCGCCGAGGACATCCAGGCGTTTTCGAATTTGAATTATCAAGTCAGTCCCCAGGTCGACAGTTTTCGTTCGGTGCAGGGGGGCCAGTGGGAAGATATTCTCGACCAGGATGTCGCGAGCAATGTCTTGAGCGTCACGATCGCCACGACGGGTAGGCCGGTGTATCTTTCACTGATTGGATCGGCCACATACCCAACGGGGGACCCCCTTACCAACAACCCCAAGGAGAGTTCGATTGACCAGAGGCAAACGAATAGCACCTCCCGCTATTTTTCGTACTATCGAATTCTCCGGAACGGTCAACCGGTTTATCAGGCGAGATATAAGATCGACGGCTGGAATGTGGGAGAGGCGACCGAATATTCTCTCCCGCCAGGAATGATTCAGACGGTGGATTTCCCGCCCGCGGGGACGCACAATTACAAGATTCAGGTATATAGCATCAGTGGTTTCGCCAACGCCTACTACTTGCGTCTCTTCGCGATGGAGTTGTGACCGAGACGGGTTGAATTTCCCCTGTACTTCTACAGATAAATCATGCTACAATCACGATAGAAATTAAGGCGCACTCCGAAGGAGCAGTGAAATGCGGAGCGTATTCTATCGTCTCGTTGGCCTCAGCCTCGTTTCATTGATCGGAATCCCCTGCTCAATCCAAGCAGCCAAGTATGAAGTCCCCGCCGATTTCACCACGATCCAAGCGGCCATCGATTCGGCGACGCACGGAGACGAGATCGTGGTGGCGACGGGGACGTATTTCGAAACGCTGTTCATGCGGGGTAAGAAGCTTCATCTTCGATCAACCGCCCCTCTTTCGGAAAGGACAGTCAGGTACACCATCATTGACGGTCGGTACGATGGGCCTCTAATTCTCTCGCCGGAGCGTTCCTGTGTGAAATTCTCTGGAACTGAGACCGAGAAATGCGTCGTCGAGGGGTTCACTCTCACCGGCGCTAGATCCTCAACTGGAGGCGGCATCGATGGAGGGGGAGCTCACGCGACGGTCAGGAACTGCCGATTGGTCTCTCTCTCCGGCAAAGGGCGCAAGTCGGACTACCCAAGTGGAGGCGCCATTAACGACCTGGACGGGCTGATTGAAGACAATTTCTTTTTCGAAAATTTCTCCGAGGATGGAGGCGCGGTCTCTCACTGCGATGGAACCATTCGTGGAAATCATTTCGAGCAGAACATGGCGACGGGAGTGGGGGGATACAAAGTCTACTATGAGGGGAAAGGAGGGGCGCTCTACAACTGCGACGGACGAATTATTGATAACGATTTCGTATCCAATGAGTGCTTAAGATCGGGGAATCCTATTGGGGGTGGGGGCGCGATGTACGGATGCGACGGGTGGATCGAGGGAAACCGATTCGAGTCCAACACCGCTCCTAGCGGTGGAGCATTATTGGCCTGCCACGGGGCGATCATTGGCAATCGATTCGAGAACAACCAAGCACTCGAAAGAGAAGGGGGAGCAGTCTCCAATTCTCAGGGTCCGATCGTCGATAACGAGTTCATCGGGAATATCGCCAATTCCGGCGGCGCTCTGCACAACTGCTCAGGTCTTATTTCCGGGAACCACTTCTTTGGGAATGAATGTTTTCTCAGTGTGACGATTGGCGCGCTCGGAGCAGCGAATGTCTCATACGCCCGAGGTGGGGCGTTAGAGGGTTGCGTGGGATTGATCGAGAGGAACCTTTTTATTGAGAACCGCGCTGTCGGGGGGACCTACCGGGGGGGTCTGGGGAGTTGCGAGGTCGCGGGGGCCTACGGCGGGGCCATCAGTGGCGGAACGGGAACGCTTCGAAACAATCTGTTCATCCAAAACGAGTGTGTCACCGGCGACTGCGGGTCTCCCGATCCCAACCCCGGGATATCGAGGGGTGGAGCGATCTGCGGATTCGAAGGCGAGATCGTTCACAACACTTTCGTCGAAAACCGGGGGGTGGAAAGGGGCGGCGCACTGGACGATTGCCCGGGCGCCGTTCGGAACAACATCTTT
This sequence comes from Candidatus Omnitrophota bacterium, assembly GCA_020632575.1. Lineage (GTDB taxonomy): Bacteria > Hinthialibacterota > Hinthialibacteria > OLB16 > OLB16 > JACKFH01. The sequence continues at coordinate 3,943 of JACKFH010000017.1, forward strand.
TGGCTGAACACAGCCGACGAGGGAGCGCAGATCCAAAACGGTTCCTTGCCCGATCATTGCCTCATCCAGGATTGGACTGGCGACGGCATCGGAAACATCAATCTCGACCCCCGATTCGTCGATCCGGAGAACGGAGACTTCCATCTCCGTCACGATTCTCCCTGCATCGACTCCGGAGTCCTGATCGCCTCGGTGACTGACGACTACGACGGAAACTCGAGGCCTTTCGTTTGGAGCACTCAGTACGGGGGCGATGGTTCGGGGTATGACATGGGGGCTTACGAGTTTTATCCGGGGCCGGATGTCAACTACGACCAGATTGTCGACGAAATGGATCTGTTTATCTTCCAACAGGATTGGTTGGCGGTCTCCGGACCGGAATCTTCCAAGAGGCTAGTGGAAGTCACGGATCTGTCGGTCGACCAGACCGTTTGGAAATCGACCACTCCGCCTGACATTTTTACGCCTTCGGGGATGGCGACGGATATGGACGGGAACGGGGAGGTGGACGGGCGTGACCTCCTCAATTTTCTGGAACGGAGCGATTGACTCGTGCGAGGACCTGCGCCGAGAATCCCTTCTCGGCGCAACTTGGGCAGGAATCCTTTCCTGCTTATCGATCGCAAACATCTCACGTTTCTGTTTAACTCCTCCGGCGATCGATGGCACGAAAGGATTCGTGCGAGAGGGGGTTCGAGAAAGGATTCTCGAACCAGGTGATACTTCGTGCCAGAGTGCAACTTTAAAGGAAGCCACGCGCCGGATTCGGAAATCCGGCGCGTGCACCTAAAGAATCGTGTTGGCCTTACTGCCGAGGTTGGGGTCGTGGGGGCGATTGCTGGTTTTGTTCCATGAAGGCGCGCATCTGTTCCAAGAAGATGATGAGATCCTGAAAGTCGATATCCTTATCCATATCCAAGTCGGCGGAACAGGTCAGCATGGCGGTCACTGTCTCCGTAAAGGTGGGCGTTTGGGTCTGAGTCAGAGTCGATGTCTCGGTCAAGGTTGGCGTTGATGTGTCGGTGGGAGTCATCGTATCCGTGAAGGTCGGAGTCAATGTAAAGGTGTTGGTCGCCATCATCATCGTGTCGGTGGGCGTCTCGGTCGGGGTGGGGGTCATCGTGAAGGTGAAAGTGGAAGTGGGGGTTTCGCCGCCGGGGGTGAGCTGCGGGATAACTCCAGTGGTCGTGGCGACAAACATTCCTTTCACCAGTGCGCCGTCCAAGCCCATATCGGGGTTTTGAACTTCCGTGAATTGAAATTCGAACAGGAGGATTCCCGAAACGCTTGCATCGTTGATCAGCGGAGTGACCACATTATCCAAATACGCATTGCCCGAGGCGCCGAAACCCTCTTTCTTGACCACGATGACCGTCGCGTTCATCACTTGTTGGTCGGGAAAAGTGAAGGTGTGTTCTGTCCCCATCGTTTCGGGAGTCTCCGTCATGTGATCGAAGGTCCCGCTCATTTGGTTGGTTCCGAAATCCGAGGTGAGACCATCGGGGTCTCCGGATTGTTCCCCTAGGGTGGTGATCGAGGGCCCGATGAAGGGGTTGGCGGCGGTCCCGTAAATTGTTCCACCCGTGATGGTGACCGCGAACACATTCCCCTTCGCGCCGACCGCTGAAATGTCGATCGTTCCGGTGACAAAGCGGATGACATCCCCCTCATATTCCGGCTGCTCAAAAGTCGAACCGGGGAAAGTCACCGTGAAATAAGAGAACGAGGAGGGACTGTTCGGAGCGGAACCGCCAATCTCTGGAACCTGTTGATCGCTGACAACGTCATCGGTGGTCCCGATAATGTTGTCCTCACCGGGATAGTGGTTGAGAAGCGAGGAGTCGGTCAGCAAGGTAAAGTTCAAGTCCGTGGTTTGGGCGAACGCGATTTGCGCGGTCAAAACGAACGCGGCGATAGCGAGGACGGTTTTGCGGAAGTGCATAAGTTTCTCCTTGGGAAAAAGCCTGGAATTGAAATTTGAACACACGATGATTATTCAGGAAAAAAGGAAAGGAAACCACCGTTTTCTTTTGTAGAGGGTTAGTCGGGATTGAATTGAGAGAAACCACCAGGGACTTTTGGCTTTTTTCTCCACTGTGCAAGAACTCCCAAGAGCGTTTTCTTCTCCCGCTCGAGGTCCATGCCCAATTCTAGAAGTTTTCGCGCGATTCTCGGGTAATTCTCGAGGCCACCTGTGTAATCCTCAATCTCCTCGGAAAGGGCGATACGGCGGTGTTTGAGATAGGGAATGATTGTTCCCACCCATTTTTGCATGGTGAACCAATCGAGGATCGAACGGGCGAGGGTGGGTCTTTGTTCGAGGTAGCAGAAGAGGCCGCCGGGTTTGAGGACACGCACGATCTCTGAAGCCATTCTGGGAAAGTCAAAATGATGGATGACCGAGTTGGCAAGAACGATATCGATTGAACCGTCTCGAAAAGGGATCTTGTGAGCGTCACCGACTACGCCTTTGTGAGGCGAGTCTTGGAGCAGGTTGTGAGAGATATCGAATCCGATAAACCGCTTGTGACCCATCTCCTCCAACGCTTGGATGTCGAGACCATCGCCCGTGCCCAGATCAAGCACCGTCTTCTCCTCGCCGATCCAATCGAAGAAACCGAGAAGTTGTTTTCGCCGCCCCATTGAGCGCCGGACATTTTGGTAGGCCTCCTCCCAAATCTCGGACTCGGTTGTCGCCTGGATCTGTCCACCATCGCGAGGTTTCATGGACGCACCTCCGCTTCGCATTCGAAAAGGAGACGCGCTGAAAAAAGTCCTTTCAGGCCCGGGATCCAAGAGAGGGGATGGAGTGCGGCGAGGATCCAGCGGTAGTGCGGGAGGTGGTGGCAGTTGAGGATTCGGTATCCAGATTCCTGAAGGAGTCGACGCATCTCGTGTTCGTCACGGACCGCGACATGTTCTTCCAATTGTTTGAGCACTCCGGAATTCTTCAGTCGTTCGAGGAAGAAAGCGCCATTGGGGGTGTGAACATACAGGCGGCCCTTCGGTTTGAGTGCGATCCTCATCATCGAGAATATTCGGATGAAATCCTCGTCATAGATGTGCTCGGAAAAATCGGAGGCGAACGCGAGGTCGAACTCTCCGGGATGAGTCTCGCAAAAGCGGATGATGTCCTCGCAATGAAAGGTTCCGTTTGAAATCCCCTTGGCTTTCTGTCGCGCCTCGGCCTCAGCAATGAACTCGGAGGAAAAATCGACGCCAACATACGCTTTCACTCGGCCGTGGATGAGATCGAGGAGCAGGCCATTGCCGCAAGCGAAATCGACGACGCGATCCTCGGGGTTGAAGTTTACAAATCGGAGTTGTTGAGAGAGACGCCCGTTATCCTCGGAAGGGTATTTTGAGACATAACCCTCACGGTAAAGTTCTCGGAGATCCCGATCGCTCAAACGTTCGCCATTCATAACACCGGGGTCCCCGCCTCGCGTTCGCCGAGAAGGCAATCGACATAGGTTTCCGCCACATCTTTCCATTGGAAGTCTTGGATCACTCGCTCCCTTCCCGCCTCGCCCATGGTCCGCGCCCTCTCGGGATCTAAGATCAACTCGATGATGCGTTTGGCCATGGCGTCATAGTTCTCGGGATCGACCAGATAGCCGGTGACACCCTCCTCCACCGCGTCGGGGATGCCGCCCATTCGTGTGGCGACAGTCGGTTTGCCCGCCGCCGCGGCTTCGAGAAGAACGATGCCAAAACCCTCCATGTCGCCGGGGGTCCGGACCACAGGAAGGACCAAGAGATCGGAGAGAGCGAAAGCATCCACCCTCTCATCATCGGTCAACCGTCCAGTGACCCTCACTTTTTCGACAAAACCCATTTCTTCGATGGTTCTCCGAACCTTTTCCGCCATGTCACCTCGGTGCAGGAGGGCTCCCTCGGGGTTTCCGCCCGCGAGCAGGAGTTTGGCATTTGGAACCTTTGCAAGAATCTTTGGGAAACACTTGCGGATAAAGCAGTCGATCCCCTTCCGAGGGACGAGCCGGCCGGCATGGAGGATGACTGGGGAATCATCCAATCCCCAAGTGCGTTTCAATTCCCCCGTATCCCTGAACTCAAGGAAAGGGTTCGCATGGCAGCCGGGGGGGATGACCCTCAGTTTCTCTCTGCGTGCCCCTCGTTTTTTGGCCTCGACCGCAGTGGCGAGGCTGATCGAAACGATGCGGTCCAAACGGGGAAGCGCACGACAAAGCATGGTTTGGTAGAGGAATGAGGAGTGGATCGCATCGAGGCCGTAGAGGATGGCCGCGCACTCGCAATTCGCTTTGCCCGCCAGATGTTGAGCGGGCCAGGCGGTGAGGCCATTGGCGGCGACAATGACATCGAAACGATCGGCCCGGATGAGTTCCTTTCCCTTCGACAGTAGATGACGGAAGAAGGAGAGGAGACCCTCGTGAGGGGCCGGGAAGACTGACAACGATTCGGGCTCGACTTCGGCGTCGTGCTGGACCAGAGCGACCGCCTCGGTTCGCATGGAGATTTCTTTCCAAACCTCCCAGATCACCTGTTCCTGTCCGCCCAGTTTGGGAGGGAAGTTGTATGTGAGGAAGAGAACCTTTTTCCGCTCCGAGGACATGATCGGAGACTATCATGCCGAGGCGGGAGCGCTTTTGAAAGGTCGCGGATGGGCTTGTCGGCAAAATCCTCACCAATCCGCGAACCAGTCCACCGGTATCTCCGCAATGCAAACATCGACATTCCCGCGACGGTTCGAGGCGAAGACCAGTTTCTTTCCATCCGGGCTCCATCCCATGTGGGGGTGGGCGCCGCCGCCGTAGGTGCGATGGTTTTGGACCAGCAATCGTTCACGCGCGGATTGGGCGCTGAAGATCGCGATGTCGCCGTGCCAGTTGTCTCCCGCGACAAACCGCCCCGTGGGGTCGCCCGAGGAGTGCCACCAGTTACGTTTGGCGAGATCCCGTGGCGATACTCCCTCCACCCAGGACCCGGCTCCGATGATCCGAGCGACTCCTGTGTCGACATCGATCACCTTCACATGGGACTCCTCCGCTCCAGTCTCTTGGTTCCAGTGGGTTCCGCTGCAAAAGACCACTTGGTTATCGACCCACCAGCATTCATGCGTGGTCAGTTCTCCGGTCGCTGGAGTCGGGTAGAGTTTCCAGGGGGCACGGTCCGAAAGATCGGCCAGCCACATGCGGTGGTCGTAGGGTCCGCCGAAACGGTTGTGGTCCCCCCATTTCCAACTTCTCTGGTGGTTGAACATGACCAGGTCGGGATTGTCCCAGCTGCACTGGATGTGTCCTGCGGGGAAAGGAGTTCTCGCGACCTCTTGGATTTCGCCCGTCTCCTTGTCGGCCGCGACTATCAGAGAGCCAGTGGAGTCCTTAACCGGGCCGCCGAAGACTAGACGCGTTCCGTCGCTGTTTTCGTTCAACCCACTTAGTGAGCCCATCTCCTCCGGGATATCGCAAATCTTTTTCTCGGTGACGGTCACCCGAGTTTTTGGTTCAAATACCGTCTCGATTTCCCAAGCCCAAAGGGCTTGGTCATGGGCGACATAAACCTCATTCGCATATCGGGCCGCAGTCGGGAGCCCGAACAAGGATTGGTCGGGTTTTTGAATGCGGACAATTTCCCCCGTTTCTTCCAGGTAACCCGAGAAAGTCCTCGGTCCATCCTCCTCCTGCCTGAAAAAGAAGAGGAGCGAACCATCCGGCAACCAGGAGCGTTGATGAAAATAGAGGTTGGCATCGTCCCCGGAATTGCCGGTGATGAAGGTCACCTTGGCCCCGGATTCCTCATCGAAAGTCACCTCACGTTCGGAGGGGAAGACCTCGCAATCCCATGTGGCCACATCCGCCCCGAGCCCCTGAGGAGTGGTCCAGGGAATGAGGCAGATCAACGTAATCCATAAGAAACTCTTTTCCACAGTTGCCTCCAACCGATTTCGATACCGACCGTTTTCACGGTCATTCCCGCGAAGGCGGGAACCCATTCGCACGACCCTCACTTAGTTTCCCGCCTTCGCGGGAATGACGATGGAGTCGATCTCTCCATTCAACCCCGCTCTGAATTCCGCTAACCTGACGACTTTGCCAAATCCTTCTGGAATGTGTAACCACCGAGGAGAGAACTCGACCGATGAAACCGCAATGGAGAGAATGGCTGGCCTATGCTCTCCTGATCCTGTTCGCTTTTCTGCTCCGCTTGCCGCATTTCACCCCGCTCGCCCTCATCGGATCGGATGGCAGTGAGTATGTTTATTGTGTGCAGGAGGGGGTTTTCCCCCATTCTCCCTACATCCTCCACATGTGGGCGGGATTTCTTCTGGATCCGATCATCCGGCTGGATTGGGGATACTCGGCGCTGTCGATGGTCTCCAACCTCCTTTCGATTCTCCTGTTCGGAGGGGTGGTTCGCGCCCTGACCGGCTCGTTCTGGTCCGGCTGGTTCGCGGCGCTCGTTCTGACTGTAACCCCAGTCTCCATTCGTTTCGCCGGTTTCCAGGAGGTCTATGCTTTCCAGTTCTTTTGGATCGCCCTGTGCTGGTATCTGCTCCTTCGTAAGCGGTCTTTCTTCTGGTCCGGGGTCGCCTTGGGAGCGGCTTTTTCCACCCATACTGGGACCGTGTTCGCTGGGCCCGCGACCGCGGTTTTGATTTATCAATGTGTGGAGGACCGTCTCCTTTCGCGAAAGACATTGCTCGGATACGTGAAGTTCAGCCTGGGGTTCCTTGCTCCGGTGGTTCTCGCTTTCGGGTGGCTGACCTCCATCTGGGTGACAAAGAGCAACCAGCCCCTCTCTTTGCTCCCCGTGTTCATTCGCGGGGCCGCACCCTCTCCGAATTTAGGTCTCTTATTCGGGCCTCAAGCGGGGGATTATCTCGAGGAGCAGATCTTCCGAACCTGGAATGATCTGTCGAATTTGGAGGTAATCGGACCAGCTCTTCTTGCCGGCGGCGTTCTCAGTTTCGCGCTGGTTCCGATATCAAGGAGCCTTCCTTGGCTGCTCCTCACGCTACCTTACTTGCTCTATGAAGTTGCCATGGGATACGCCCTCGATCCCGGTATTTTCTTAATCTTCGTCGCGCCTACTGTGTCGGTCGGGGTGGGATATTTGTTTTGGAGATTTCTGGCATTTAACCGGAAGGGATGGGGTTTGATCCTCCTCATCCCGCTGATCGCGATTGGCCTCGGAGCGAGTTTCACTCTCAAGGATTTTCAAAGGACCGCCGAGGTGCGAAATCTTCTCCCTTGGATCCAACCCAACAGCGCCACCATGGCGCTCTCCCGATTTGTAGAGGAACACTCGCCCGAGGACACGCTTCTGATCCAGCCAGTGGACTGGGACCCAACGGGCCTTGCGAGCACCCTTTATTCCCATCGCACCCCCCTCTTCAACGATGGCGAAATACTCCTCCAGGAACCCTGGAAGCCGCTATTCACCAACCCTGTTTTCAAGCACGTGCGATCAGTAAAGACCGAGGATTTCGATCGTTGGCTGGATGAGGATCGTCCCATCCTCTGTTTCGATGAAGACCCTTTCACATCCTGGGGTTGTTACTGGCCCTATGTCGATTTCGAAAAACTCGAAACGCGACCGATCCTCTGGCTCGAACAAAACCAATCAGGGACCAGCCAGGGGTGGGAGGACGCATTCCCTCTCGCCTCATTCGAACCGGGGGTTGAACCTCCCCCCTCCCGATTCGCCCTCCATATCCCGGAATCAGCGGGACGAGCCACTGTCGAACTCCCGGTGTTCCGTCCGATTCTTTACCGGATCGCACGCAAATCCGACCCGCCCGGCCATCCGGAGTGGGCGAGAAAACTCCAGGAATTGGTTCCGGAAAACCAACGCGGCGATGTTCCCAAGATCCGCCTGATGGGTGTGGGGTTCGAGGCCAAAGAGGGAGCGATTGAAGCGACTGTTCCCACCTTGGCGGGCAAGGCGCATATTCTCCGCCTCACGGTCAATTCGCATGGCGCCGACTACATCGTGGAATGCCAGGTGAAAAATCATGGACGATGGATATCGGTGGGCCGTGATATGGAGAAAATTGTAACCGGCCCTCCCATGCAATTCGCCGATCTCTATTTCAAAGTGCCGAAGGAATTGGTTGAGAGCAGTGTCCTGGAGATTCGTTTCCGCGCGATTCTTGGAACCGAGCGGATGAACGCCTATCGTGTTTCAGTTGCGGCTGTGCCGCCTGATCCGCCTCATCCTCCCGTGGATTATTGAATTTCCCCCGCCCGCGATCGCACAAGGGTGAACCCTTGTGCTCGATTCGGCCTCCTCTTTAATCATTTCGTTTTGCCAATTCTTATAGAACTCGGCTCTCGCGGGAACCATGTGGGAACAAAACCGAGACGAAATCACCACTCCAACGATAAAATAAATGAATGGAAATCGGTAAGCGATAACCCCGCACCTGTTGGGGAGTCAACAAGCGCCGAGTTGCATTGACCTTGGATGAATAGAATGGGGGTGGGGCATGCCAGCCCCGAAAAAGCGCATATCCCGTTTCCGAAAGATTCTCTACTTCGGAGTGGCCCCGTTGCTTGCGCTGGTCCTCTGCATCGGGACGATCGTTTTCAACAGCGTTCCCCACAGCACCTTTCGATCCATTGCTCTCTATTATCACCCGTATGATGAATCGCGATGGCCAGAACGCTGGGGGCTTTGTGGGGAAGATGTCAGAGAAGAGAATCGAATCCATCGGTATTTCGGATTCGGTCTCTATTTCGGGACGATCGGGGTCCATTGGACAGTCGATCAACGGCTGATCGAACAGGCTTATTTCGGTGAACTCGAAGAAGCGCGTCGACTTCTCGAGGAAGACCCGACTCTTATTCGCGCTCGGAACGAGATCGGTGAATCCGCCCTTCGCCTTGCGGTAGAAGGAGACGATCTCCCGTTCGTAAAACTCTCGGTGGAGAGGGGGGCGGATATAAACGAGCAGTGGTTTGGAGACACCCCTCTCTCTTGGGCCCTTCTCAACAAAAGGGACGAAATGGCCGACCTCCTCCTCTCCCTGGGCGCCGAGTACGATCTTCAGGCCGCCGCTCGAAGGGGCGACGCGAACCGAGTGAAGGATCTCCTTGCCGATACCCACATCCTTGATAAAGGAGGTAAGGGGTATTATCGCAAAGGTGGTAAAGGATATTCTGATTGGCCTGCGTTGGTCATGGAAGAAGCGATTCATGGCGGAAATCCTCAGGTAGTCAAGGAACTCCTTGACGCGGGTATTCCCATTGACGCAGTAAGCCAATACCAGACCCCACTTGCAACAGCCGCGAGAGCAGGGGACGCCACGATGGTCGAGTTCCTCATTTCTGAGGGAGCCAGCATAGGATTAAGCAAGGGGCCTTTTGGGGATTCCGCGCTTCTATTAGCGGTGCGTTCTGGATCGATCGAGACAGCGTCCACGCTCCTTTCCGCAGCAACAGACGTCAATGGAAAGAAAAGCGAGGGCCTGTGGACACCGCTTACCTGTGCCCTTTTCACGCAAGATTCAGAAATGCTCCGGTTTCTCATACAACAAGGAGCGGATGTGAACTTGAAGGATAAGCTTGGCAATACGCCCCTGCACGAGGCCATTGGGAAGCCGGATTTGGTCCAAATCCTGATCGAATCCGGCACGGATATCAACGGAAAAAATAAAAGAGGGGAGACTCCTCTCGAGTACGCATTATACCTTCGCGCGTTGATGAACGGCCCAAATGGATCAGATGCTCTTGATGAACACGAATACCACCGCACAAGGATCCTTCTCCGCGCCATCCTGGAACAGGGGTCCGATTTGAGAGGGAGGAATGTGGACGAAGACCCTGTGAGCGGAATAAGCCAATCAATTGAAATTCTCAAGAAGCACGGCGGGGTCTACGCGGAGAATCTCCTCAACGCCATCCTGGAACGTCGTTCCGATTTGATGCGAAAGATCCTAAAAGAAGACCCCGACTTGGCGTCGGCCCGAATAGAGAGTTCGTTTGAGGAAGACTATAACGGGCATCCCAGTAGATATCCCACCCACCTTTGCGCCCTGACAGGGTTCAAGGAAGGTCTGCAGATCTTGATGGAATTTGGCGCGGACATAAACCAGGTGGAAGGCCAGTCTTTGGGGTGGGGAGAAACGCCGCTTTCATTGGCCTTAGCCTGGGGACATCCTGACCTCGCCGATTTTATTAGGAGCCAAGGCGGCACCTATCGACCGACCATCAGGAATGCCCTTCTGGATATGAATTTGAAATTGCTGGAGGACATCCTGGAGAAAGAGCCGGAACGTCTCGACAGCAAGAAAGATTGGAGGTATCCACTGGGATCGGCAATCCGGTTGGGGTGGATCGATGCCGTCAAACTCCTTCTTTCCAAGGGAGGCTTGGCCCCGTGGTCACAATACCCCGACGCTTTCGACTGGACGCCATTCCATGCGGCGGCGGGGAAAGGAGACATCGAAATTCTCGAACTCCTGCTCAACCACAATCTGGAAAATGTGAACAATGGCGACAAACTTGAACCATTGCTCCAGGAGACGATATGGAGTTTTGATATTCCGGTTTCCATTGCGGTGAGCAGGGGGCGTGTCGATATGATCGAATACCTGCTCGATCTTGGTTTACCACCCGATACAGCGGGAAGGAACAGTCCCACCCTGTTGGCGGTTGCTGTCATCCACAACGAGACCGAGACGGCTGAACTACTCCTTCAACGGGGCGCAGATCCAACACGCAAGCATCGACTGCAATCCTCGGCCCTCGACCTCGCCCAAAAGATAGAAGACCCCACGATGCTCGACTTGATCAAGAGATATCGCCCGAGTCTTTCCGACTAGCGTTGTCCTACAAGCCTTCCTCCACCGGCGTCATCAAAAACCCTCGCTTTTCTCCATCAATGACCCCGACCCCGATGATTTGTCCCTGGTCGTTTATGTCACTTGCGTAAAGAAGGCGTTCCCAATGGCTGTTCCTCGGCAATGCATCGTTGAGGTCATAGAATCTCCCCTTTTCGTAAAGGAAGGCGTCGCAACGGTAATCGAGTTTCTTTTTAGGGAGGAGTTTTTGAGGAATCCATTCCTCGGGGAGGTAACCCAGAATCTGGAGCCAGATCTCTCCAGATCTTGAATACTGCTCGGTTTTCCTGGTGTCGATCCAGAAGTGCCCGTTAAAATTATTCCAAAAGATCCCGACAACCTGATTCCGGTTGTTGATCTTTCGACTGTTTAAAGTGACTCCGGCGCCACCATATTGGTCGATCACCCGCCGATCGTTAGACCATAGAAACAGGCCGCCGCCACCCTTCGTTAGATAATCTCCGACACATATCCCCTTGTCATTGATCGATTTGAAAGTAGCAGAAGTTTGGCTCAAATTTGGATCGACCAGCCGTTCCTTGGCTGAGGCGCTCCAGATTACCGCATGGCTGTTTATCTGCCCGGGAATCCAAGCGGTTCCGACCACGACCCTATGATCGTTCATGTCCTCGAATTGGTAGGTCCGATCCTTGAGTGAGGGTTCAATCCCATCCGGCATAAGGAAAGTAAAGTTGCCGTTCGTATCGATGAACCCATGGGCTTCCTCTTTGGGAAAATGAGAGATGGTTCCACGGATTAAGGTGTCGCCACGATTGTTGTTTGCAATGGGGACGTTTTGGACAAAGCCACGAACCCAGTGCATGCGTTCCTTGCGACATCCCTCCGGCCAGGAAAAGAGGTAGCGATAACCGCTCGCCGCCGATGGAGAACCTCCGCTATATCCATCGATTTCGCGGTGATCATTCATAAAAACATTTCCCGAGCCTCCCATTGGGAGCAGGTGAGCCTCCCCCGTGTTGGTCACGACCAGCGAATAATAGGTCTCATTGTCGTCCTTCCAAAATTTGCCGAACCCGACCACATCTCCCAAGTTGTTGATTTGCCGGGGATCGTTCATTTGGTAGACCCCCTCTTTCTCCAACGACTGAATCGAATACCTCCGAGGCGACCTCGAAAGCGCTTTCGCCCTCAGCACCCAGATGACAGTTCCGGATACAACCAGGAGGATTCCCAGCCAAAGAATCCATTTGGGCCGCCGTTGCATGGTCACAGACCCCCCTCCACCGGCGTCATCAAGAACCCCCGCTCATGTCCATCGATCAGCCCGACCCCGATGATCTGTCCCCGGTCATTAATATCTATCGCGTAGAGGAGTCGGTCCCACTCGCTCCCCCAGGGAATTGCGGCGTTGAGGTCATACAAGATTCCGTTCTCATAGAGGAAGGCGTTGGCGACAAATTCCGGAGTGCTTTCAGGGTAAAAACGACTGACCCATGTGCTTGGGAAAAGCGATAGAAACTTTCTCCACAGGCGTTCAAGCAGGTTGAGGCGGAGCATCTGGATCGGCACTCCTTCCCTCCCAAGGTTGCTTTCACAGAACAGTCCGACCACTTGGTTTCGATTGTTGATCTTTATGGGGCGAAGGTTCAGATAGTGATCCAAATATTCATCGATTAGTTTTTCGCTCTCGTTCCAAAAAAAAATTCCCTCGCCATGATCTGCTTTGAACAATCCAACACATACATTCGAATCATTGATGGACATTAAGTTGCACTGTCGGGACGCGTCATAGATTTCGGGAACTCTGAGTCCGCCGGTCACGGACCAGATCAGGCCTTCGTTCGAGCGGGTATCCGGTCCGAATTCTCCGCCAACGACAATTTGCTTCTCATTGATATCGCTGAAATAAATTAGCCTGTTTGATCCATTTTTGGAGGAATCAGTCTCCGGAAGAAGCATCTCTTGGTAATGACCGTTCGCATCCACCAAATAGAACTCCTCCGAGGCCCGTAGCACGGAATCTCCATGTCCGTTTCCCGCGAAGAAGAGCTTCGAACCAGGTAGGTCGAGCCATTCGCCAGTTGCTCGTAAGACTTTTTCTCCAACGATCTTTGCGCGAATAGCAACATAAGGAGTGGCGCCGGTGTACCCATCGATCAATCGGTCTTCATCGATATGGGTTGGATACCAAATTCCCGGAACCGCAAGGTATGCATTGTCGCCGACATACGCCAAACCCGCGCGCGCCTCCCCGGTTCCCGATTGGATCCAGCCGGATCCCACGACATCCCCCCGTTCGCTCAAATCCCGAGGTTCGGCGATTCTCATCCCCTCGCCATTGGATAGATCGAGTATCTCATACTCCCTCGGCAACTCCGGCCAACGACTTTGCCTGTAAACCCAAAACCCTGACAGCAGGACGAGGACAAGAATTCCGATACCCGCAAAAGTCCTGAGGGAATTTCGTTGCTCCGAGTAAGAAACCGGCGGTTGATCCGTTGACATGGTGGATAAGCCCATTGTGACATGAACCCCTATTCTGAGGTATAGTTGGAGGGATGCGGACCCCATTGGGCCAAGACCGGACTCAGTCCGTTTTAACGGACTTCGATCTGCGTAGCGACGGAATTGATTCCGTCGCGGGCTTGATTTGTTGAAGAAATTTTGCGTCGGAAGAAAACCAGATTGCCTGATTAACCAGTTCTTATTCAAGGAGCCCCCTCATGACTCGCTTCACATTCGTTTTCACTCTCCTCGTTGTTCTTTCAGTCCCTGCCTTCTCCCAAGAAGAAAAAGACGAGGGCGTCCAGATCACCGTCTACAACAACGACCTCGCGGTGGTGAAGGATCGCCGCAAGATGGAGATTCCCGAGGGGGTTGGAAAGGTGGAGTTCACGGATGTGGCCACTCGAATCGACGCCACTTCAGTGCGCTTCGAAAGCCTGACCGACCCGAACACCTCGGTCCTCGAACAGAATTACGAGTACGATCTCGTCGGTCCCTCCAAGTTGTTGGAAAAGTACATTGATGAACAGGTCCGTCTCTTCACCAAGGATGGCGAGCTCCATGAGGGCAAACTGCTTTCCCAAGCCGAGGGTCAAATTGTCCTACAGGAGGAGGAGGATGGTCAAATCAAGATTGTCACCGGTGGGGAAAACATCTACCGGGTCGAACTCATGAGCCTCCCCGAAGGACTCATCACCCGCCCCACCCTGGTTTGGGAGACTCGCTCCGAGAAGGGGGGCGAGCAACTCTGTCAGGTCTCTTACATGACCAATGGAATTGGATGGTCGGCCGATTATCTGGCGGTGGTCAATGAAGATGACACCGGTCTCGATCTGACCGGTTGGGTCACTCTGGACAATCAGTCGGGAGCCACTTACGAGCAAGCAAAACTCAAACTGATCGCTGGAGATGTCCAAAGAGTTCAGGAGCGGGGCGTCCAAAAAATGCGAGCCTTCGCAATGGAGGACTCAGTGGCGGCCGCGCCTCCCCAGTTCGAGGAGAAGAGTTTTTTCGAATATCACCTCTACACCCTCCAACGCCCGACCACGATCAAGCAGGCGCAGACGAAACAGGTCCAGCTCCTCTCCGCGGATGATGTAAAGGGGGAAAAGACTTACACCTACAATGGCTCCCGCAACGGCGAAAAAGTCGAGGTGAAGATGAAGTTCAAGAATTCCGAGGAGAATAACATGGGAATGCCCTTGCCCGGCGGCAAGGTACGCGCGTTCAAGATGGACAGCGATGGCTCCCTCGAGTTTGTCGGCGAGGATCGCATCGATCACACTCCAAGACAGGAGGAGGTCGAATTGAAACTCGGGAACGCCTTCGACATTGTCGGCGAGAGAAAGCAGACTGACCACAAGACGATTGTTCAAAACCGTATCAACGAAGATTCCTATGAAATCGAATTGCGCAACCGAAAGAAGGACGAGGCGGTCACCATCCGGGTCGAGGAGCCGGTTTGGGGAGATTGGGAAGTCATCCAGTCAAGCGAAAAGCCTCAAACCGAGGACGCCAACACCCTTTATTTCGAGGTGGATGTCCCGGCCGATACGGTCAAGACGGTGACCTACACGGTGCGGACCAAGAGGTGATTGCCAACCGTGAGTTTTCGTGGAAGGGTCAGGTCATTCTATGATAGGCCGGGTTACTAATCGGGACTCGACGAAATTGATTTGGTGATGCCGAAAAAGAAAAATCGACCCTGGGTCTGGAATTTCGGATTGCTCCTCGGTTCGACCCTATTCGCCTTGTTGCTTGCCGAACTGATGGCGCGGGATCTTGTTTCCCATGAGTTTCTCCGGATCCGGTATTATCGATTCGCGACTGTCCTGAATTTGATCCCCGAGACCTCGGAATTCGATGAAAAACTGGGGTTCAAAATCCGACCAAACCTCGATTACGAATTCGTGAATCCGGATTATGACACCCATGTCCGCACCAATTCCATGGGTTTCCGGGATGATGAGGAGTCTCTCGATTCCCCGCGTTTCCTTTTTCTCGGAGATTCCTTCACGTTTGGATGGGGTGTGGAAGAAGAGGAAGGTTTCGTCTCGCTCTTCGAGAAACGGAGCGGAGAAAAATCCCTCAACATGGGAGTTCCGGGCTACAACATCATCCAAGAAACCCGTCTCTTAGATATGACCTACCCGAGGATTCAGGGCGAGGACCAGGTTGTGGTGTTGGTTCTCTACGACAACGACGTCTATGAGAACTCTTACCCACTGTACAGCCCATTCCCGACCATTCGCAAAAAAGGGGATGAAATCATCCAAAGAGACCCGGTCGAGGAATGCTTTCGAATCGCACAAGTCCAACACATCCCATCGTTCAAACGGAACCTCCGTCGATGGTCGCTCTTAGCCGACTTGGCGATGCTTCACCTGGATCCTGGAGAGCCGGCGATTCTCCCGGATGGCGAATCCCCCATCGACTACGATCCCGAAACCGATGGGGTGGCGTTCACCCTGACAGAAAGTTTCGAACCGGCTCTGCGCCTCCTTCAATCCGAACTCGAAAAACACGATCTGCCGCTGTATGCCGTTTATATCCCGCCGGTAGGAGGTCTGGCGGGGGAGCGGCGTCCTTTCGCGGACACATTTAATGAAACGATGGATAAACTCGGAATCCCTCACCTCGATCTGACTCCGTTTCTGACAGTCGAGGATTATTACTTCATCGACTGTCATTGGAGGCCCTCCGGCCAAGCCAAAGCCGCCGACGCCATCTTCGATTTCCTCGGAAATCAGGGGTTGCTTCGGCCGGAAACGAACTGAGATCCTTTCGGACGCCTTTTGCTTCCAATGATTCGCTACCCCAGGCGAAGTCAATCGGGGCCAAAACGCTTGGCGCCCCATCCGCATTTTCAACGTCTTCCCAATTTTTCTCCCACTTGATATTCTCTCTAATTGTAGATACTATAGATTGCATGAGGTTCTATATCGTGGACAGATATGATTTTCATGAGGAGATAATGCTGTTGGCTAAGAACTGACCACACCCCTATCGCCGGAGGAGACCAAGCCGGCGTCCCGGAGGCGCGGATGACCGAGCGAAGCAAAAACTTGCTGCTCCTGTTCGTTTCCGTTTGCCTGGCAATCTGCCTGGGCGAAATCTTGGTCCGATTCCTCTCCACGGATCTCTTCAAGAACCGACGTTACTATCAGTGTGGCAACCTTCTTTTCTGTGACCCGGCAACGGCTGTCTTCGACCCCGCCCTTGGCTTTCGGATGCGCCCCCACCTCGACTACCAGTTCGAAAACCTCGCTTTTTCGGTTAATGTGAAAACGAATTCCAAGGGTTTTCGAGATGATGAGGATTCCTTGGATAAACCCGAATTTCTTTTCCTTGGCGACTCCTTCACCTTCGGGTGGGGGGTGGAGGAGAACGAATGTGTGGTGTCGCTATTTGAGGATGCGACAGGCGCCAAAGCGCTCAACATGGGTGAGCCGGGTTATGGGAATATCCAGGAAACTTTGTTACTTGGACAAGAGATTGAATCGCTCCACGCACAGCGCCAGAAAGTCATTCTACTTGTCTACAACAACGACTTCTATGATAACGTGGGGCCCGTTTTTAGCCCCTTTCCAAAGGTCCGGAAGAAAGGCGCTCGACTCGTAATCACGGATCCTTTTGAGGCCTGCTATCGGCGCGCCCAAAAGGTCCACGCGCCCTCCTTGGCGAAAACACTCTCCCAATACTCGATGGCGGCTTATTTGGTTTGCAGTCTGGTGGGTGGCGCCACCTCCGATCTGGTGTCCAACGATGAAGCGCCGATCGAGATCACCTATGATCGGTTCGGCTTCGAATTAAATGAATTGGAAGCGTTCGAATATGCGATGCGATACTTGAAATCTGTCTTGGAGGATTGGAATCTGCCGCTCTACACCGTCTATATTCCTGGTTATGGCGAACTTGACCATTCTAAAAACCAGTTTTCGAAGACTTTCGAGATCGTGATGAGGCAGCTGGAGATTCCCCATTTAGACCTGACTGATCACCTATCCATGGAGGACTACTATCGTATCGACGGTCATTTCAACTCTCGGGGTCATCGGACCGCCGCTGAGGAGATCGTGAGATTCTTAACCGAGGCCGGAGCCCTGGAAAAAGATCGGGCCCACCCCGCTTTAACCGGCGTAGCGCCGCAAGATGGAGACGCAGCCCGAATAGTAACCGCCGCCGAATAGGTTGAGATGGTTCAGGAGGTGGTGCAACTTGTAGATTTCGAGCCTGTCTCGTGAGCCATCCTCGAGCGGCCAAACCTCTTCATAGGCGGAGTAAAAGGTCGAATTGAAACCTCCAAAAAGCATCGTCATCGCGAGATCGGCTTCCCGTCGCCCATAATACGCGGCCGGATCGATCAGCACCGGCTCCCCTTTGTCGTCGCTTAAATAATTCCCCCCCCACAGATCGCCATGGAGCAGGCAGGAGGGTTCGGCTGGTTCGGCGATCAACTCGGGCAGACGGTCCATGAGTTTCTCGCCAAGACGATCCATGGTTGGATCGGAGAGTCCGTTCCTACGGGCCAGATCGAGTTGGAAACCGAGACGATGCTTTCTCCAGAACTCCACCCAGTCGTCCTCCCAACCATTCGGCTGTGGCGTGCTCCCGAGGTAATTGTCGTGGTCGAAACCGAAACGATCCGATTTGGACTGAATGTGGAACTGCGCGAATTGCCTTCCGAAGGATTCATGAAACCCCGACTTGGCGGAACCGGTCGGGATGTATTCCATCAGGATAAAGGGTGTCTCTCCCCTGTCTTCACCTCCTGTGCCCACCGGATGGGGGACACGGATGGCGTTCACCTCCGCCATTTTCTCGAGCGCCTCGGCCTCCCGAGGGAACATCCCCGGCAACGGACGAGGATTCGATTTTAAGAAGAAATCTCTGCCATCCTCCAGGACAATGCGCTGAGCGTCATTGATGCACCCACCTCCAGAGCGGGACCCGTCACGGATTTGGGCGGGTTGGCCTGTCTTCTCCTCAATAAGTCTTTCGACCTGGCTCGCCAGTTTACTGTCCATACCAACTCACCTTTGCGCTTCGCACCCGTTTTGAAGTTTCTCCAGAATCCCCGGGCAGGCCTCCTCGATCAAGTCCATCACATGGTCAAACCCTCCGCTGCCTCCGTAGTAGGGGTCCGGAACATCCTGTGAGGGCGAGTCCGGAATGAATTGACAGAGCAGGTGGACTTTGTCTCGATGCCGACTCCGAGGATCGAGCCTTAGAATATCGCGAAGATTCTCGCGATCCATCGCCACAATCAGATCGAATCTGTCGAAGTCGTCGGTCTCGAATTGACGGCCCCTTCCCACGATCTCCACTCCTCGCTCACTCCCCGCGCGCCGCATGCGCGGGTCGGGGCTCTCGCCGATGTGATAGGCGGTGGTCCCCGCGGAATCGATCAAGAAGTCGTCCTCGATCCCCATGTCCGTCAGGTAACTTCGGAAGATGCATTCGCCCGCCGGCGAACGGCAGATGTTTCCCATGCAAACAAATAAAACTTTCTTCTTCAATGGTTTTCCCTTCGTATCGGCCAAGATGGTTCCCGTTTTATTCGACCAGTTTCCCATTCTCGGCCCAGAAGACAAGTCGGACCTCGCCACTTTGAGAGATCCGGGGTATAGTCGAAAGCCAAATTCGAGGGGTTTTCCTGTCAAATGAAGATTGAAATCGATTTCGGTTCCGGTGGCGACAAGAGTTTTCCCTATCGTTGGTTCCTTTATTTTTTGCCGCTTGTCTTTCTTGCGGTCGCACTCTTTCTTTGGTGGGGGCCCATTCTTCAGACCCTCTCCCCATTCGCTCTCGCGTTTGTCTTCGCCTACCTTCTCAACCCAATCATCGATTTTCTTTCAGGAGAAAATCGGACCCGGTTTCGTATGCATCGGGGGTTTGCTCTAGGGATCCTCTTTCTATCAATCCTGATCGTCATCACGATTGTCCTGGGGATTCTGGTTCCAAAAATCGCCCAGGAGAGTGTCGATTTCGCGCAGAAGATGCGAAATGAAATCCTTCCGATGCTCCAGGAGAGATTAAAAAACAAGAAAGATGAGTGGCTTCCTTACACCATTCCTTACGCGGATGCGGCATTCTGGGCGGATCTCTATGAAAAGAACAAGGAGATGTTGACCTTCGAGAATTTCTCGAAGGTGTTGACCTATGGATTTCGAGGGGCCGGCATGGTGGCGGAGGGCGCGGGCGGGGTATGGGGATGGATGTCCAGAACGCTGGGAGGCGTTTTTTCCGCCGGAGTCTATTTCTCATTGGTTGCGGTGATCATGTTTTACATGCTCCTCGATTTCAGTTCCTTCAAGAAGAGTTGTTACGGCCTGGTCCCGGAGGATTATCGCCCGAGGTTCAAGAGATTCATGGGAGAAATCGACCGATCGGTCGGCGGCTTCATCCGCGGGCAAGCGACGGTCTGTGCGATTGTCGGAACTTTGGTCGGGATTTCGATGGCTTTGTTGGGGGTCCCTTTCGCCATTCTCATCGGACTCGGAACCGCACTGTTCGGGTTTATACCCTACCTTGGGCCGGTTATGGGGCTCACCCCCGCGGTCGTATTGACCATCCTGGAGTCGATGGATCCGTCAAATCAGGGGTCATCCCTGGCGATTGACCTCTTACTTGTCGTGGGGGTTTTTGTCCTGATTCAGATGGCGGAGGGATTCTTGATCAGCCCCAAGGTGATGGCGGAGAGTGTGGATGTTTCTCCGTTGGTCGTGATGGGCTCTTTGATGCTCGGCGGAGCAATTGCCGGTGTGACCGGAATGGTCTTGGCCATCCCGGTTTACTGTGTCCTGCGAGTTTTGATCCGCGAGTATCGTAAAGAGCTCTCTTCGGCGGCCGCGACAAGTTAGAAACGGTCTTCCGGTTGCTCCTCCTCGCTCTTCTCTGGATTCTGGAAAGATTCGAGAGCCTCTTCCTCGCTCGCGTAAACTTTCATCAGTCTGGAGAAACCGAGTAGGTAGAAAACCCGCTCGATCTTCTCGGACATGTTGACAATCTTCAGGTCTCCATCTTTCTCGCGCACTTCTCGAAGAATGCCCATTAAGACTCCGAGGCCCGCGCTGCTGATGTAGTCGAGGTCCTCCAGGTCAAGCAGATAGTGAAGATTCCCCTGTTTCATCAGGTTATTCAAATGTTCCTGAAGTTGCGGAAAGGTGCTCGAATCCAGGTATCCGCTAATGCGAACCTTCTGGATCGGCGTTTCACCCGCCTTTATGGAGGTTGTATCTAATTCGAATTTTTTCCACATCGGTCCATCCTCACTATTCTGGAGCCGCCGGTTGGCCAACAATAACACAGAATCGATACAATTAGTCCACCCTAGTCGCGAAAGTCGCCCGACCCAGGCGGAACCCGAAGGGTGATCATCGTGACATCGTCATGCGGAGGCAATCCCCCCGAGAAATCGGCAATCACTCCCTGAATATGATCGACAAAATGATCTAAAGCCTTATCGTCAGCCTCTTCCAGAGTCAGCACCAGCCTTTCGAGGGTGAATTCCTCGTGTTTCTCATTCATGGCCTCGGTGACCCCATCCGTGTAGAAAACAAACAGGTCACCCGGTTCGAGGGTGTACACGGTCTCCTCCAAATGATTCCGGAAGAGGGCGCCAGAGTCGAGTCCCAGCGCCATCCCGTCGGGACTGATCATTTCAACCTTCTCCTCCGATTTCCGGCGTAGGAGCACCGGCTCGTGGCCGGCCCGAACCATGGTGATCCGACGCTCCCTCAGATCGAGAACTCCGAGGAGACAGGAGATGAAGACATCCCTTTTGAGGTCCTCGAAGATAAATTCATTCAGGGAAATGGCCAATTCCTTGGCCCCCTTGGCTTTTGGAGCGAGAGATCGCAAGGCGGTCCTGAGGCTGGCCATGGTCAGGGCTCCCGGAATTCCTTTTCCAGCGACATCGGCCACGACGATAGCCAGCCGATGATCGTCGATCCAGACAAAATCGTAATAATCCCCGCCGATCTGCTGCGCGGCCTTGCTCACCGCCTGAAATTCGATTCCCTCGAGGTCGGGGCAGCGATCCGGAAGGAGCGATTCCTGAACTTTTCGAGCGATTTCGATCTGCCGCTCGAGTCGTTCCTGCTCGCTGATCACCTCATGCATTCGCGCGTTCGTGATCGCGATCGCCGCCTGATCGCCGACCGCGTTCAGGAGTGAGGCGTCCTGAGGAGTGAAGGGGTCCCACCCTCGATCCTTCTCTGAGGTTTTGTTGATGACCACCAGAAGACCCAAAACCTGGTCCTGCACCCGAAGCGGCACGGCAATCAGGGTGTGAATCCTGAGGAAATCCTTGGGTTGCTGAGGGAGGTCCTCAACCCCTTCGGTTTCGGGTAGGTAAACAAGCCTCCCCTCCTCCACCATACGGCGGTAAAAGGGAGAATTATCCAGATCGATCGTTTCGCTCAAGAGAAGGTCGTTGATGTATTTGATTCGAGTCGCCAAGTAATCGATGGTCAGGCTTTGGAGAGGGGGATAAAGCCCCTCCACCACTCGAGGCACCAAATGCTGAATGGTCTTTCTCTCGCTCACTCCGCTATCGAGGATCGAATCCGCCAAAAAGATGGCTCCCGCGTTCGCGTCGCTTTGTCTCATGGAGAATTCGAGGGTCAGTCTCAGGATATGATCCAAATCCTGACGGAGCCTTTTGGTGGTGGTCTCCTCCTCGATGTGGAGATGGGGATCCTCAGCCACTCGAACCAGAAAATCGACCATCACCTTTTTCTCCTCGGCGATGATCTGAGCGGCGCGGTGGGTCGCCCCAAGGAGGATCATGTTGTCTTTGAAGAGCAAGAGGATCAGCGCCAGAAAGACGAGTGTGTAGCAGACATGCACCCAGGGGGAGAACGCCCAAGGGATGACAATCTCCCCCGCCTCCACGATCCGGTCGAACAAGAAAGAGGCTCCCCAAACGCCGATCACCCCCGCCAGACCCAAGAGGATGCTGATCGTCTTTAGAATGCTCACCAACTCCCCGCGGGTTCGCAACACCCAATTCAGTAGGTTCAAAAAGGCGAACAGCAGCCATAAACGGAGAATGACGACGGGGAATTGATAAGCGTTTAGGATGTCGGGTTGGCTATCGATTTGGTGATTGTCGGGGAATTCGAACGCCGGGGTGCTAAAGAACATCCAAACGCAGGTTCCCCCCACCACCGCGAACGCACCGATCCGATACCAGAGGAAATCGCGAGTCAGGTCGTAAGTCCGGTGCCAGTCGGTCCGATCCCGATCCACCATGTGGCGGGTGTACCTGAGAAGGCTGTGACAAAAGACCGAAAAACCCGCCACCTCGAAGGCGATCCACCAATGGGGATAACCGACCGCCAGGGGTTCTCCATCCAAATGGAGCAGAGAAGTTGTGTAAAGAATCAGCAGCCAAATGATGGCCAGAAGGAGGATTTCAATATCTCTCAGGTTTGGAATCGAACGAATTTGATCGAAATCCAGGAGCGGGTGCAGGATTTTCTCCTGTTTGTTCACCACCTCGTCTTCGGCTTCTCGAACGAATATCCGAATTTGGACCACCAAGATCCCGAGGACCGTGATCAGAACCAAGTTGATGATTCCGACAACAATAAAAGGAAAATTCAAGGTCCTCTCCTCGTAGTCTTCATGGGCGCAACGCTGGTCATGGCGGCGGAATCCAGCATTATTGCTTCCCACAAGCCGAACGACGTCAACCCGCCTCGCAGCCGGGGAGCGTCCAATTCCTCAGGCGACTTAACCTGGAGTTTATTGTTGGCTAGAATTCCCTGTCAATTATCGGGTATTTGCGGGTTTTGGGCCAGACGGCTCCTGAAACGTCTCAGGTTCAATCCCAAATTTGCCGATGGTGGTAATTTGAGGGGGTTTCCCCGAAGATAGTGAGAAGGGAAAATCGACTGCAAGGCGCCAAAAAAGCCATGAAATTGTCCCGCGTAAATTCTCTATTCCTGGTGTTCTTGGTTCTACTTGCCGGATGTTCCGCGCCTCTGACTCGCGAGGAACTCCGCGAAATGAACCGGTATGAGTCGCTCGACATCGGGACGGACGAGGCTTATGAGAGTGTGGATGGCCAGCAGCTTCATTACCTGAAGCAAGGACATGGCCGTCCGGTCGTACTCCTGCATGGTTTTCCCACCAGCTCCTACACTTGGCGTCATGTCATTCCCAGGCTTTCGAACGACTATGAGGTCTACGCACCCGACTTGCCGGGGTACGGAAAATCCGATCTCGGTCCGCAAGCCGACCGGGGAATTTCCGCTCAGTCCTTTTACATCGACGAGTGGATGGATTCATTGGGACTTTCGGGGACTATTCTTGTGGGACAAGGAATCGGTGGCGGCGTGGCCCTGCAAATCGCTATCAGACATCCGGATAAAGTGGCGGGCCTGATCCTGATCAATCCTGCCTGTTACGACTCCTACCCGAGCAACTATGCGAAGCTACTTGCCGAGCCGGGGTGGGGGCCCTTTGTCGGTTCCGGGGCCGCGCGACGCGGGGGATTTCATCACAACCTCAGCCAAGGAGTTTATCACCAAAAACTTCTTTCGGATGGCGTGGTCGACAGTTACTACGCCCCATGGAACAGCGAGGCGGGACGGCGCAACCTGATTCGAGCCGCCACTGACCTGAAGGCGAAAGACATGATGGAGATCATGCCTCGAGTCCGAAGCCTCAAGGTTCCCACTCTCGTGGTCGCGGGGTTGTTCGATCCCTTCCAATCGATCAACTACAGCAAACGTCTCGCGGCGGAAATCCCGGGCGCCCAATTCATCCAGATCCCGAAATGCGGACATTTCGCCTCCGAGGACGAACCCGAGAAGATTGTCCGCTATGTGAAGACCTTTTTCCTGGGTTGATCCCACCCATTCCCGCGCTGAGGGTTTCTTAGAACGCCAACCTCATGTTGCCTTCATGGGAGAAGGAGAGGTCTCTGCCGGCCAGTTCCTTGGCGTAGGTGTCCATGTCCAGATCCTCTTCCTTGAGGGGTTCCGGAGTGAACCCATGGTTCTTCTCCACGAATTTGATGAAGGCCTCGTTGGTGGCGGCGAGAATGTCGCGCGTGACCGTCTCGAGGATGGTGTCGTAATGGTCTCGATCCAGGTAATTCGTGATGACCAGTTCTTGAAGCGTCATGGAATCGAAGAGGTGTTTGGCGTCGCCAACCATGTGAACCACCACGTATTCGGTTTCGTCATCGGCCTCGTTGTGGCTCAGCGCGTGATAGTGATTGCCGTTCTCCGCCTGGAGGTCGATCGCCTTGTGGCCCACCAGGGTGAACATTCCCTGAATCCGGTGGGTGAGTTTCTTCCCAAGAACTTGGATGTCGTCAATCAAATTCTTGGCGTCGCCTGGTCTCAAATGATCATTGATGGCCCCGATATCAATCATTGTTTTCTTCCTTCCATCCGGTTTTTTAACACCATCCATTGAACGCATCTCACCTGGAATCCGGGTGTAGCGCTCCGATTTCGACTTCGATTATAACACACAAAAGGTCAGCGGTGAAACAAAAACCGTCATTGTGTTACATTCTCGGCCCCTATATTTTCCATGGAGGCTTTCTTGGGAAGGAATCGATAAATGGAGACACATTCAATGAAATTCAAGACCTGTTTCTCAGGGGCGTTCATCGCCCTGATGCTCGCTGTCACCCCCATGAAAGGCATGGGCGAAACGTATGAGGCCGATGTGATCGTTTATGGCCCGAATTCGGCGGGAGTGGCCGCCGCTGTCCAGGCCATCCGGATGGGAAACACGGTCATCTTGGTTGGCCCGGACAAACATCTGGGCGGACTCACCGCGGGAGGCTTGGTTTGGACCGATAGCGGTCGCAAGGAGGTGGTGGGCGGGTTCGCTCGGGAATTCTACCGACGATTGAAGGATTACTACGATCAACCCGAAGCCTGGAAATTCCAGAAACCGGAGGAGTACGAGCGGTACCGTCCGGAGGATGACGCCATGTGGGTCTTCGAACCGCATGTGGCCGAACGGGAGTACGAGAAACTGATCGCCGAAAACGATATCCCGGTTCACCGCGAGAGATGGCTCGACCGGAAGGATGGAGTCGTGGTCAGGGATGGAGCCATTCAAAGCATTCGGATGCTCAATGGCGATGTTTATGAGGGAAAGATTTTCATTGACGCCACCTATGAGGGCGATCTCATGGCCGAAGCAGGTGTCAGTTTCACGGTGGGACGCGAGTCGAACAGCATGTACGGCGAAACCCTGAATGGCGTTCAGACCGAAAACGCGACCAAGCATCAATTCAAAACGCCGGTCGACCCGTATGTGGTTCCGGGCGATTCGAGCAGCGGACTCCTCCCCCGAATTCATGATGGCGGCCCTGGCGAGGAGGGCGAGGGGGATCATCGGGTGCAGGCTTATTGTTTCCGGATGTCTTTGACCCAGGTACCGGAAAACCGAGTTCCTTTCGAAGAGCCGGAGGGGTATGACCCGATGCAGTATGAACTCCTCGCGCGCTATTTCGCCACGGGAAGCGAGTTCAGCGAACCCGAGGATTTCTTCAAAAAATATGATCCCGTCCCCAACGACAAGACCGACACCAATAACCGGGGCGGGTTCTCCACCGACAACATCGGCATGAATTACGATTACCCCGAAGGGAGCTACGAGCGACGGGCCGAGATTATCGCCGAGCACGAGCTCTATCAGAAGGGCCTCATGTACTTCCTGGCTAACGATCCCCGTGTCCCGGAGGCGATCCAGAGCGAGATGAAGGAATACGGTCTCTCCAAGGATGAGTTCCTCGACAACGATCACTGGCCGCACCAGATCTATGTCCGCGAGGCGAGGCGGATGGTCTCCGATTTCGTGATGACCGAACCCCACCTGACCGGGGTCAAGCCGACTCCGAAACCGATCGGGATGGGGTCTTACAATATGGACTCGCACAACGTTCAACGTTATGTGGCGATCGACGAACAGGGTCGGCATGTCGCGAAAAACGAGGGAGACATTCAGGAGAATCCCGGTGGTCCATACCCGATCTCCTACGAGGCGATTGTGCCCAAGAAGCGGGAATGCAAGAACCTGCTCGTTCCGGTCTGTCTTTCGTCCTCTCACATCGCCTACGGTTCGATCCGCATGGAGCCGGTCTTCATGATTCTCGGTCAAAGCGCCGCCACCGCGGCCTCGATGGCGATCGAGAAGGACATCCCAGTGCAAGATGTGGACTATTCGAAACTGCGGGAACGTCTCCTTGCCGATGGACAGGTCTTGGAATGGGAGGCCAAGGAATAACCGGAATTCCAGCCCAAGGAAGAAATCGAATGGGGCCTAACTCACACATCCCCGGAGAGTGAATGGCTTGTTGGTGGAATGCCCCAACCATTTAGCGTCTACCATCTCGGGATGATCGCCGATAATCTTCCATTGAGATGAATTCGGAAAATCAAGAGATGGACAACCATCGGTCGGATCGGTGGCGGAAGATCCTGACGGGCATTTTGCTCGGGGGGATTTTGCTGCTTGCGGCTTGTCTGCGTTTGCAGGATCTCGGGAAGAACTCCCTTTGGGGGGACGAGATCAACATGATGCAGGTAAGTTCGGAGCCGAACCTCGCCGAGGTGTGGAAAGCGGTTCGTCGTCCCCATTCGGTCGGGTATCCCGCCTTCCTCCATTTCTGGCAACGGATCGATCGGGCCGAATCGATGATCCGTCTCCCCTCAGCGGCTGCGGGGGTCTTGGGAGTCGGCCTCCTTTACTGGATTGGAACCCTCATCGGGAACCGGGGGTTGGGCCTCTCCGCGGCGTTTCTCCTCGCCATCGCTCCGGGAGCAATCCGATTCTCGCGAGAGGTGGCGCCTTATGGGCTTCAGAACGCGGTCATCCTTGGGATCTTTTTGGTTTGGCTTTACGCGCTCCTGAGGGATCGATGGCTCTATTGGTTGCTCCTCGCTTTCCTCGCCGCGTGGAGTCACTACCTCCACCCGCTCGCCTCCCCCACTCCGATTGGTTTACTCCTCATGACCCCGATCGTCTGGTGGGTGGGCCTTCCGAACAAAGACAAGGGAATTGCCCTACCAAGAATGAATTTCTCTCTGGTTAAATGGGCTTCGGCGTTCGCTCTCTATGGCCTCCTCATCCTTCCCCAAGCCTATGACAATTTTCGGGGGAGTCGTCAGTATGTGGAGAGCGCAAAGGAAGTCTTGGGGTTCTCGGATTATTTCCAGGAGATTTTCCGTCTCTTCGGAAAATTCAACCCGGAATGTTCTTGGGCCGCTTGGGCGATCCTCCCATGGGTCATTATCGGGATTCCCATTCTGTTCTATCGGAGTTGGGTCCTCGGGTTGGCAATCCTCGGATGGGCCTCGGGAACATTTGCCATCTGGTTCGCTTTCTGGTGGGTGCAATCCCACTTCTTCGACTACCACTATTTGACCTCGCACCTCCCCGCCCTGCTCCTTTTCGCCAGCGCCGGGATTGTTTGGGTTGCTTCACTCCCGGCAAACCTGTTTCCAAAAGGGAGTACGGGTCGAACCTTGATCGGGGGGATAGTCGGGGTGGGAATCCTCGGAGGAATCTTGTACGCGAGCATCCCAGTCCTCAAATACGAGGCCAACCGCGTGTGGCCGAACTATCGTGAAGCCGGAGAGTTTTTGACCTACCGCCTCCGACCGCAGGACCGCTACTATGTCCAGCCCGATCATTTCCTGTCGCTGAAGTTGAAATACTACGCCGAAGAGGTGCTCGATCAGGAGGTCGGCTTCGATATCTTTTTCGACAAGGAGAAACAGAAGCAGCTGGCCGATGAGGATGGGATCCTCTATATCGCTTCGGGAAAACCCTTGGGCGCCAAAAAGGATTATCAGAGAAAGTACCTCCATGGGGTCAATCTCCAATGGAATCCAGAGGCGCAGGATCAGCCCGGGTTCTATAAGAAAGTCTACCAACAACTCCTGCCTCTCGATCTCTACAAGTACGGCCTGATCTTGGAGGCAGAGGGGGATCTCCCCAGCGCGCTCGCCGCTCTTGTGCAAGCCGCCTCCGAGTCGCCCGAGGACTACCGGGCGGTGAAAAAGAAAGCGGAAGTTTTGTACAAGCTTGGCCTCAATAAAGAGTCCATCGAGGGATTCAAAGAGGCGCTTCCCCTCGCACCAGAAGGTGAGCGTTGGTGGCTCTGGGTCGAAATCGGAAAACGGTATTCCGACTTGGGGGATCTAGAAAATGAAATCGCAAGCTATCGGAAGGGGCTCGAGGAGCCGGAACCGAAAGCCGGGTATCTCTGGGAAATCATCGGCGAGGCCTACTATCAGGCGGGACGATTCGAGGATGCGGTGGAACCTTTCCGAAACGCGCTCGAGGCGGATCCGAATCGGTCACGATCTCTGATTCGTTTGGGCGAGATCTTGGCCGAAAAAGATCCAAGCGCCTCCAAGGGTTTCATCGAGAAGGGTCGCGCCCTTCTGGGAAGGGATGATTATTACTGGATTCAAAAGGCCGACGAGGTTGAGAAGAATCTCGAGGGCGGATCGAGATGACGGAAAAGATTCGTTGTGTCCTGCTCTCCGAGATGCTTCAGCCCTACCGTATCCCGGTTTTCAATTGGATCGCGCGGGACGAGCGCATCGAATTGGAGGTGCTGCTCCTATCGGTCCGTGAAGCGAACCGTCAGTGGGAAATCGAAATGGAGAGATGCGAATTCAAGCATTGCACTGTCCCCTCCAAGGATTTTTATGTTCGATCGCTCGATTGGGGGCTTCATTTCAATTGGGGGGTTAAGAGCGCCTTAGAAGATCTCCGACCCGACGTGGTGGCTGGAACAGGGTATGTTTCCCCGGCCTATCTTACTGGGCAGAAGTGGGCCAAGAAGAACGGGGCGGGCTATGTTCTGTGGAGCGGGAGCACCGCGGCCACCTCCCGTATCGGCAAAGGACCTCTTAAGTGGATGAAGAAGAGATTCGTCCGAAATTGCGACGCCTATTTGAGCTACGGGACGGACGCCACCAAGCAACTCGTGGCATTGGGAGCGGATCCGGAAAGGGTGGTAACCGGATGCAACACGGTCGACATCGAGGAGTTCGGGAGAATGGCCGAAGAGGCAAGAAGTCGCCCCGACTTCGGGGAATGGAGGGAGAGATATCCGAAACATCTCATCCTTTTTATCGGCCAGATGATTGAACGAAAAGGTGTTCGCGATCTCCTACGGGCATTTCGGTCCATCAAGAACCGGGACATGGGTTTGGTCCTGATCGGAGAAGGCCCCGAAATGGAACGCTACCGTCAGGAGTTCGAGGGGGTGGAGGGCCTTTATTGGGAGGGTTACAAACAGACCCGAGATCTGGGACCCTTCCTCGCCGCCGCCGATGTCCTGGTCATGCCCTCGCGGTTGGAGATTTGGGGGTTGGTGGTGAATGAGGCGATGGCGGCGGGGCTCCCGGTGATTGCGACCACCTGCTCGGGTTCGACCACGGATCTTGTCGAGGATGGAGTTACGGGTTATTCCTTCGAGGCCGGGGATGAGATGGCGCTCTCCACTCTGCTCAAATCGGTCGCGGATCATCCCGAACGGTGGGCGGAGATCGGAAGAACCGCTCGGGAGCGCATCCAGAAACACCATCCACGCGAATACGCGCGGTGCTTTGTCGAATCGGTTATCCTGGCTAGACAGAATACGATAAAGGGTTGAATCCATTCCGGTTACCTTCCCATTGCAATTGTTGCTAGACTCGCGAAATGCCCAGAGTTCTTCACCTTTATAAAGACATCTTCCCCCCCGTATATGGCGGGATCGAAGTGGTCATGGGAAAACTTGCCTCGCACCAGGTGGAGAAGGGCTGGGAGGTGGCGGTCGCGGTATCAGGGCCGGTCGATCGGGAATGGTCCGAGAAGACCGGAGTCGAGGTCATCCCGGTGGGTGAATGGACTCGAACTCTCTCCAACCCAATCTCCTTTGGTTTCCTGAAAGTGCTGCGTCGGGAGAAATACGATGCGCTCCATCTCCACATGCCCTGCCCCACTGTGGTGCTGTCGACTCTGGCCGCGGGACGGCGAAATGTTCCCTGGTTCGCCTCTTACCAAAGCGACATTGTCCGTCAGAAACTCACCGGCGCTCTTTACGCTCCGCTTCAGCTCCGCTTCCTCTCGCAGTGCGCTCGCATTTTTGTCTCCTCGCCGCCGCTGCTCGAGACCTCGCCGGTCCTTCAGAAAGTCCAGGATCGCTGCCGGGTAGTTCCGCTCGGGATTTCGGTGGATCGCCTCTCAAGGGAGGATCAGGAGGAAGGCGATCGAATTCGATCTCAATATCCGAATCGTCCGATCATCCTTTTCGTTGGACGTTTTCGTTGGTACAAGGGGCTGAACGTCTTGCTCCATGCCATGGATGAGGTGGACGCCACCCTCTTGGTGGTGGGTTCGGGAACCACCTCGCAGGTCAAGGAGACGCGCAAGATCGCGGCGGGATTGAAACACCCCGACAGGATCCAGTTCCTTGGAACCGTTTCGCGACTCGAACCGGTCTTTGCGGCGGGAGATCTGTTTTGTCTGCCCTCGACACACCGGGCGGAGGCTTTCGGGTATGTCCTATTAGAAGCTTTTCGGACAGGACTTCCCGCTGTGACGACCGAACTTGGGACCGGCACCTCTTATGTCAATCAAGATGGGTTCACCGGGTATGTCGCCAAACCCCAAGATCCGCGGGCGCTGGCTGAAGCGTTGAACAAAGCGATCACCGACTCGGTTCATCTACGGGAGCTGGGAATCGCGGCGAGGAAACGGGTCGAGAAAGACTTTGGGCTCGAAAAAATGGTGGAGGACATTCTGGATTCTTACCGAACGGAGATTTCGGATTCCGGAAAGTGACCATGAGGAAACCGAGAAGCAGCGAATCCCCATCAAGGCCCGGACGATCCGGCCGTTGGGGGTTCTATGTCCTGACCCTGTCCCTTTTCGGGGGGGCGATCCTGATCGAAATCCTGCTGATGATTCTTCTCGACCGAAACTTCTGGTACGCGAAAAAAGAGATCAACATCAACCAAGCCAACCCCATCGCCTCCATTCCCCCCATTCGCCCCGAGATCGCTTCGCCTGAAATCGGGCGACGCAAAGCGGATCCGACCTCGATATCCGATGGGGAAATGGAGATCCATGTTCGGGTCATGTATGGAGACGATCTATTTCAAGCCATCACCCGAATGGACAATCCCCTGATTCGCTTGGAGATTCGCAACTACAAGGGAGAGTCGGTCTTCACCTGGGAAGCTCCAAACGCGGAGGAGAAAAGGAACCGCTTGAACACCTGGGAGAACTCCCTCTTCACTCGGGGTTTCGAATTTCCCGCCACCTCGACTCGCGCGCCCGACTTGGTTCTCTTCTTTGTGAATTCGCCGAAAGTGTTGGATGAGACCCGGGGGTTGGCCACTCAATACCGGCTCTATTGCGCCGTGATCACTTTTGTCAATTTCCTGGTGGTTTTCCTGATCTATCGTGGCGGACTGCGCCCATTGGGACAAATCGCCGGCGCGCTCTCTCACCCGCCCGAGGAGACGCCGCCGATCATCACCTCACCCAGGCACGAGGCAGAACGCGCTTACAATGTCCTGGCTCGTAACACTCGTTTGGTTCGAACTCATTCCTCGATGACCGATCATTGGGAGAACCTCGATGAGGGCAAGTTGCTCTCCTCGGTCGAAGACCGTGAAATCTTTTGGAAGCCGGTGCTGGAGACCATTCGGACCGGGATGTCCTACCGTTCCGTTTACTGGATCCCGGCGGTCTGTCTCGAATCGGAGGAATGGGAAACGGTGGGGGTACGCGATGATCGAGACATCCGCCTCTTCGATCGCGAGGTTTTTCTGGCGTATTGTCGAAGAGGAAAGTCTCCCAGCTTGATGTGGTTCGATCCCGAGCGGGATGAGCTTGTGGAGGAAGGCGCGTCGGTCGAAACCCGACCCTGGTTCATCTCAAAGATATTTCAGAAAGAGAAACTTTCGGGGTTTCTGGTGGCGACCCCAAAAGGTTCGCGCGATTCCTGTCGTCTTGAACTCCCCTATTTCGAAACCCTCGCCCAATACCTCAGTCAGATTCTGACACGATCGCTCGAGCGTTCGGAACAACTCGACCGTGAACGGTTTGAGGTGAGCATCGATCTCTCGGCCTCCATGGGGCACGATCTCACCAATATCCTCGCCACCGGCAAACTCGAGCTGGAGACGCTCAAGACCGCGTTCAAACGAGGCATTGTCCAGGTCCCCGACGAGAAAAGGCCGATGGTGGAGGCCGCGGTGGAGGGTCTGCGAAACACCACGGTGCTCCTGCAGGAAGTGGTCAATGTCTATCGAGCCTTCAGTTTCACACGCGAACCCCGTTTCGAGGTGATGGAACTTTCCGAGACCATTGGCGAGGTGATGGAACTCTACCGTCATTCGACCTCGCGTCCGGTCACCTATGAGAATGTCAGCGGCGAGCAGAAGGTGGAGGCTTTCGCCGATCCGCGGCTTGTAAAGCTGGTGCTCTTCAATCTTCTGGCCAACGCCACCCAAGCGATCACTGCTCGTCAACGCGAATCGAAGGAGCCACCCGGGAAAGTCGAGGTCGATTGTCTCTATCGAAATGGTCGCGCGATTTTCCGGGTGATGGATAACGGCACGGGATTTCGCGACACCGAGGGGCACCGTTTGGAGGGGGTCGCCCTCGATCACATTTTCCACTTCGATTTTTCGACTAAGGGCAAACAGGGCGGTTTGGGCCTCGCCTGGGTGAAAAGCATTATCGAGGAGATACACCCCGGGAACCTGACTCCAGCCAACCGTGAGGGGGAGCTCGGGGCCATCATGGAGGTGCATCTCCCGATTCCCACCGAGGAAGACCGACAGCAAGCCGAGAAGAATCGTCCGTTCGCATGAAGACTCTCATCCGACTTCCCAACTGGATCGGCGACGCCGTAATGGCAACCCCGATGATTCGGGCCGTGATTCGAGATCCCTCCACGTCCTCCTGTGCGGTTTGGGGTCCCCCCAAGGTCGCCACACTGTTCCACCATTTTCCAGACATCGACCGAGTCCTCGAGATCGATTCGAAACAGGAACCGGACCGTCTCGAAGAGATACGCGGTGAGGCTTTCGAACGCATATATCTGCTTCCTAACTCTTACTCCTCGGCGAAAGAGGCGAAGTCGCTTGAGATTCCGGAGCGAATCGGCTACCGGACGCAGTGGCGGGGATCGCTCCTCACTCACGGGGTCTGGTGCGGATCTCGAATCCGGAACCTTCGGATGGCGGAGTACTACCTGCACCTTCTTCCGGAAGCGGTTCGGGAACTCGCGGAAGGCCCCATTCCCAACCTCGCGGTTTCGGAGGAGGAGAAGACATCGATCCAAGAGAAACTTGGGACTATTGCCATTGGCGAAACCACCCTGGTCGGCATGGCACCCGGAGCGGCATTCGGACCAGCCAAACAATGGTTCATCGAAAATTTTCAGGCGCTTGCTCGCAGCCTAGTCGATGAGGCGATTAGCATCGCCATTCTGGGTGGCCCCGATGAAGTCGAGGCGGGAGAATACATTCTCGACGGATTGCCTGAATCCTTGTCGGTAAATTTAGCCGGGAAGACCACCATCCGCGAGATGATGGCGGCCCTTGTTCATTGCCGATTGGTAGTCACCAACGACAGCGGCCCGATGCACATCGCCGACGCTCTCGGGACGCCCACCGTGGCCATCTTCGGCTCGACCGACTCCTCCTGGACCGGCCCGCGACGAGATCACCATCAAGTCCTTCAATCGAATGCACCCTGCAACCCTTGCTTCCTTCGGGAGTGTCCGATCGGGTATCCCTGTATGAAGGGAATCACGGTGGAGATGGCGAGGGAGGGAGTGGATCGGATTTTAAGGGAGGGAGGCGGGGCGGATTGATCTCATCATATGGGCCAATCGCGGTGCTGGTCCCGGAACTGTGATTCCGCTGTGCTCGTTCGGGAACTGTGATTCCCGAACGCTTTTCGACGGGAGTTATACTCCCCGCCTTAAACTTTCTCTATCTATAGAACCCTACCTGTGTTAGAATTCTCTATTCACTATCCGCCGCCCCACCGGAGGCGCCGAGCCATGCTCCGTTTTCTGTTTCTCCTCACCGCGGTTTTCCTTTTCACAACCGAGATTGCCACCGCGAAGACCCTCTATGTTTCCAAGGCGGGAGACGGCTCGACGGGTGCGGACTGGGCTAACGCCTTCAACACCATCAATCAAGCCCTGACGGCCTCCGCCAGCGGCGATCAGATTTGGGTCGCATCGGGGACTTACAATGAGCATGTACCGCTCGTTGAAGGTGTCGCACTTTATGGAGGTTTTGCGGGAACGGAAGCGACAGATGAAGCTTCTCTTCGTGATCCATTGAAGAATCACTCCACCATCGTGTCAACTAAGCGATCTAAACCGGTGTTTCGTGGGTTCACGAATACCATTTTAGACGGATTCACTATTACTTCATATAACAACACAGGAGGTGTTTCTGTTGATGAATGTTATATGACAATCGCAAATTGTGTGATCACCCAAAATTCGGCAGGAGGGATTGGCATCAGAAATTCCACAGTGGAACTCACGAATTGTCAGTTCCTGGACAATGAATCCCTTGGCGGCGCCGGGGCATATATCGAATCGAGTTCGGTTAGTTTTGATAGGTGTGTATTCTCAGGGAACGTATCCAGCAGTGGCGGGGGAGGACTAGGGACATTTTACTCAAAGGTCAAAATGGTGAATTGTCTCCTGACCAATAACGAAGCGGACGTTGGTGCAACATTCCTTCTGTAAATTGAGAGTCCGTGTCCCGGCGCAGGGAGCGGAGGAAGCGCTGTGAGCGAAGCGAACGGCGCTGACGAAGCGACCGGAGCCGGGACACGGACTCTCACCGAAGTCTTCAGAAATGGGCGGGCCAAGTCGAATCTCTTTTTTGTGTGATCAAACATGAAAAGGAGCTTCAAAATGACCCAACCCAAATTCGATTCTGACCTTTACGAGCAAGTCATGCAACTCCTCATCCAGGAAGGCTCCGAGGGGGCCGCCGAAGTCCTCCGCGTCCTCCTCAACGAAGCCATGAAAATCGAGCGCTCTCAGGCCCTTTCCGCCCAGCCCTACGAGCGGAGTCCCGACCGAAAAGGCCACGCCAACGGTTTCAAACCCAAAACCGTCGAATCTCGTCTCGGCTCCCTGCGCCTCGACATTCCACAGGTCCGAGGCGACGTCGAGTACTATCCCTCCGCCTTGGAGAAAGGGGTGCGCAGTGAGCGCGCTCTGGTCGTCTCCATCGCCGAGATGTATGTCCAAGGCATCTCCACCCGCAAAGTCACCCAGGTTCTTGAGAAACTGTGCGGCACACAGATCACCAGCACTCAGGTCAGCCGCGCGGCCAAGGCTCTCGACGATGAACTCGAAGCCTGGCGCAATCGGCCCTTGGGAAAAACCCCCTACCTCATGCTCGACGCCCGTTACGAAAAGGTCCGGGTCGACGGCGCCGTGCGTTCCTGCGCCGTCCTCGTGGCCACCGGCGTTCGAGAGGACGGGACTCGATCCGTCCTGGGCGTCAGCGTCTCCATGAGCGAGGCCGAAATCCACTGGAGGGAATTCCTCGGAAGCCTCAAGGAACGAGGGCTTCACGGCGTCACCTTCATCACCAGCGACGATCATGAAGGACTTCAAAAAGCCATCCAGTCCGCCTTTCAAGGAGCGGCTTGGCAGCGTTGCCAGACTCATCTCCAAAGGAACGCCTTCGCCTACATCCCCAAGACCGACATGAAGTCGCAAGTCGCCTCCGACATCCGCGACATCTTCAACGCTCCGGACCAGGAGGAGGCCGAAAGACGCCTTGGAATCGCCGTGGAAAAATACCGATCCACCGCCGCAAGACTCGCCGTCTGGATGGAGGAGAACATCCCCGAA
This sequence comes from Candidatus Omnitrophota bacterium, assembly GCA_020632575.1. GTDB lineage: Bacteria > Hinthialibacterota > Hinthialibacteria > OLB16 > OLB16 > JACKFH01. The sequence continues at coordinate 40,131 of JACKFH010000017.1, forward strand.
GGTTTCGCCATCTACTCATTGCCGGAACCACATCGAAAAAGAATGAGAACGTCCAACCCGCTCGAACGATTGAACAAGGAAATCAAGAAAAGAACTCGAGTCGCCACACTCTTCCCCAACGAAGACTCGTTGCTACGACTCGTCTCCGCCATTCTCTCGGAAATCTCCGACGAATGGGAAACCGGAAAAATCTATCTCAACATGAAGGAGATCGGCTGACCCCGCCCAATGCTGACTTCACCTTTTTACAGAACAGGGGTTGCTTCGCCAAGCGGACTACGGTGGAGGCCTCGCGGTTGCATTCGAATCCGTAGTTGAGTTAATTGGATGCACTTTTGATGGAAACACGTCACACTTGTGGGATGCTCAGCTTAGTCAGGTCATCGGGCAAGCGATTTATCAAGGACAGCCTGGCGGCCTTGATCCGCACACCTCGGCTAAATGTACAAATTGTATTGTGTGGGATAGGTGGGGGCCTAAAAATAAGTTCTCGGTGGAATTTGTCTTCATTAACAGCGACGTTCTTGGGTTATTTGACGTACAGAATGACACCATCAAGCATACGGGCTCTTTCGATCTCGATCCACAGTTTGTCGATCCTGAAATGGGCAAGTTTCGACTCAAGTCATACTCACCCTGCATCGATTCCGGGACCGTGACCGTCTTGAACCAAGACCTCGACCGGAACCCAAGGGCGGTTGATGTCGTCGGCGTTGGCCGGGACGGCCCCGGAGCTTTCGACATGGGCTGTTACGAATACCAGATCAAGCCGGCGGACATGAACTCGGATGGAATGGTGAACGGCGAGGACCTGCTGATCTTTCAAGAGGAGTGGATGCGGGAGAGGGAGTGAGGCGGGAAGCAGGAGTCCAACTCCTGGCGAAGTCCGCGCCGGAGTGATAACTCCGGCGCGAGCACCGAGGAGCACGATCAGTTTCGATGGGCAAGGCTCCGGCGGGGGAGTACAACTCCCGTCGAAATGCGTCCTGGAGTTATAACTCCAGGACGAGCACCAATGGGGGCTTACCGATAACTCCAATTCGCGGGGCTCGTTCGGGAACTGTGATTCCCGAACGTTTTTCGACGGGAGTTGTACTCCCCCATCCAGGTTGGCACAATCCGAAAATGGCGAATCGATATCGAATCTCCGCCGACACAAACATCTATTTCACCACCAGCACTCTTGTTTGGTGGACTCCGGTTTTCATCTCCTCAAAGACATGCGACATCCTCTGCGACAGCCTCAACTTCTGCCGAGAGAAGAAAGACCTTCGGGTGCACGGTTATGTGATTATGCCTACCCACTTCCATGCCATTCTCTCCACCGAGGACAGCACTGACCTCAGCTCGGTTCTACGCGACCTGAAAAGACATACCAGCCAAGCCTTGGTGGAGTATTTCGAGAATTCCGAATGGCAGCTTCCACTACGCGCATTCGAGAGGGCGGCGCGCGGGTTGCCGGACGGTCGCAAGCACAAGGTTTGGGAGGAATCCTTTCATCCGAAAGGGTTGTTCACGCCCGATGTGTTCGGTCAGAAGTTGGAGTACATCCACTCGAACCCAGTGAGAAAAGGGCTTGTTTCGGAAGCCTCGCATTGGATTTATTCGAGTGCGCGATTCTATGAGACGGGCGAGGAAGGACCGGTGACCGTGGATTGGGTGGAGATGTAACGATGGGGTTTGCTTGGGGGAGTACAACTCCCGTCGAAGTCCGCACCGGAGTCATAACTCCGGCGCGAGCACCGATCGGAGCCTACCGGTAACTCCACAAGGCGCGGTCCTGAAGGTGGGGGATCTCGTTGAAGGAGCTGAGGGTGAATTTTCCTTGGGTGAAGAGGAAGGTGGTGAGGGAGGCGTTGCGGACCATCCAGGAGAGTTGGAGGGTGGTCTCGGCGGTGGTGTTGAGAGCGTATTGCATTCCCACTCCGATGGGGCCGCCCGAGGTGAAGGCGGCGATGTGGCTGCCGCTGCCGGCCGGATTGGTCATTTGACCGATGGCCGATTCCACACGGGCAACGAAATCCTTCCAGGACTCCACACGCTCCATCTGAATGGCGCCGCCGAGCCAATGCCTCATCGCGGTCTCGAACATTCTTTGGTAGGTGCGGTAGCGATCCTGTTTCTCGGTCGCCTCCTTGAAGGCTTGGTATTCCAGGTCGAGGGCGGGATCGATTTCACGGAGTTCGTGAAGGTGATTGTATAGGAACTCCTCGGCCTGGTACTCATTCAGTTCGGGAAGCCGTTGAAGAGGCGGGCAAGGAAGGCCTCGCTCAGCATAGACCTCTCGAACGATCTCCGCGGAGTCGATCTGACGTTTCAATTCGCCGGCATAAATGGCGTCGAGTTTGAGGCTCTGGTCGCACCAGAACTCGCCGAGGAGTCTTGCCTGTTTTTGACCGAGTTCGGACAGACGGTCGTAATTGTCTGTGAGAAAGGAGGCCTGTCCATGGCGGACCAACACAAGGAGACTCATTCGGAGAGATGCTCTCGAACCAGGTCGGACCAGATTTCGTACCCCTTGTTGTTGAGGTGGAGACCATCCTCGAGGAAAAGTTCCTTTTTCGGTTTTCCATCCTCGCCGATCATGGGAGCGTCGATATCGATGAAGATCTGGTGGTTATCCTGAGAGGCTTCCTTCTCGATCAGGTCGTTGGCCTTCCGCATCTCATCGACCAGATTCCAGCGGGAGAGGCTCGGTTTGATGGCGATATAGATCAGTCGGGTCTCCGGCAGGTTCTTCCTCACAATACCCGCGAAGGTTTTGTAATCCTCGAGAACTTGTTCAGCCGATTTCCCGGCGGCGATATCGTTGTCGCCCGCATAGAACACAACGGTCTTCGGGTGATAGGGAATCAAGATGCGATCGGCGAAGTGGATGGAATCGGCAATCTGCGATCCGCCGAATCCGCGATTGATCACCGGCAGATTGGGAAAGAAGGCGTCCACATCCCAAAACCGAATGCTGGAACTTCCGATGAACAAGATGCCATTTTGCGGCGGTGGGTTTTCTTTGTCGGTCTGTTCGAAGAATTGAATCTCATCTTCCCACCTGGAGGAATCGTGCTCGGCTTGCGCGGGTGTCATGGTCAGGCAGACCATGACAAGAACGAGGATCGAAATCGTGGATCTCATTTGACGCCATCTCCTTTCAAATACCCGATCAGATCGGCGAGGTCCTGTCGGGACATGTTCTTTTCGAGTTCCTGGGGCATGAGGGAGAGATTGGTGGAGTAGATGTCCTCGATGTCCGATCGTAGGATGGTCTCCTCCTCGCCCTTGGCGCGTCGGAGGGTGATGCTGGTGGGAGTTTCGCCGGCGATCAATCCGGTGAGGACATCGCCATCGACGGTCTCGACGACATAGTTGACGAAACTGGGCACGGTCTCGTGGTTCGGGATCAGAATGTGCAACAGGAGGGATTCCCGCGGCTGAGTTCGGATGCCGGTGAGGTCGGGTCCAACCTCGGTTCCGGCGCCGTCCAGGAAATGACACTGAGCGCAATGGACCTTGAACATTTCGAAACCATGGTCGGGATGGGTTTCGAGATCCAGCACCGACTTGTAGTCCTCGAACACTTTCTTCCGGTCGACATCCTTGATCCCTTCGAAAATCTTTTTCGCTCTGGCCTGGACTTCTTCGTTCGAACTGTTGAGAAGGCGCTTCCGTTGACTCGGTTCGATCGAGGAGGACTGAATGTCCCCTTTCTCCAAAGCGGTGAGGAAAGTGGAGATATGGTGACCGCGAGTGAGCACGTTCGAGATGATGGCTGCACGGACCGGTGGAGTCAGACTCCTCCAACGATCCTTTTCGGAAAGGAATTCGCCCGCCTCGGGTTCGGGCATTTGGGCAAGCGCCTTGGCGGCGGCAATCTGGAGATCTTGGGGCGCGTAGGGATTTACCAATTCCTCGAGCGTCTCACCGACCTTGATGTAAGTGGAATACTGCAGGAAATCCACAGCGGCGAGACGGTCATCGATAGGTGCGTCGGCATGGGTGGCGAGGTTCATTGCTGATTCGACCAATGAGGAAATCCGATTGGCGACCTTCTCGTTTTCGCCGGCGAGAAAGACAAGGAGATCTTTTTGGCCCCGCGCTTCGGATTTCTTTTGGAGGGATTCGATCAGGCCGACCAAGGCAGCCTCTTCCCATTCGGCGTCTTCCGGAGCGGCGGTTTCAGTCAGAACGGAGACTCGATCCCGGATACTTTCTAGGCTCTCCTGGTTCGCGAGGATAATGCAGATCGATTTGAGAAAATCTCGATATCCCTCGCCGGTGCGGTCCCGCCACTCCAGCGCCTCTGCAAGAAGCTCACCCGCATTATCGCCAACCGAGCAGAGGACGGCGGTGCGTGTCCAGGAATCGTCAATCCCTTTTTCGGCGATTTGCGACAAAGCGTCGAACTTACCCGGCGAGTCGAATTCACCCAGGGTCAGGGCTGTTTGAAATCTCACTCGGAGATCGGGATCCTCGGAGTGGGCAAGAACGGATCGCTTCAGGTTATCCGAGCCCTCTTGGAGATGCCGTCCGGCCAACTTCACCGAGTTCTCCCGAACGCCTGGCTCCGAGTCGGAGAGTCCCGCCAAGATTTCTTTTTCGGATAAGGAATCGAATCCTTCGAGCAACCAAAGGGCGAGGACTCGTCCCTGTGGGGTGGCGCCATGTGTCGCTTTCTTTCGAAGAAGTTCCAGGGGCGCCTCCGCTTTTCTTTCGATCAGGAGACGTTGCGCGGCCTCTCTCCACCAACTGTTGGGGTTGTCGAGGAGTTCAACCAGATCGGCGGTTTTCATATCCGCTGGAAATTGGGGTGGGATGTGAGCGTCGATTTCGGTCGACTTTCCTTTGAACCGATAGATCCGTCCCATGTCTTTTCCAGTTTCGAAATCGGTGATGGCTCGAATCGCCTCGGGGAGATAGGTCGGATGCTCGATGGTCTTGCGGTACATATCGCAGAGGTAGAGTGCTCCATCGGGTCCATTCGCGAGATTGACCGGGCGGAACCAATTGTCGGTGGAGGCTAGGAACTCGACTTTTTCTCTCGGCCGCTCGGCGGAAAAGGAGGCCCCATCGGGCTCTCGAAAGGCTCGATGGACCAAATTCCCGGTGGGGTCGCAGACAAACTGATTCCCATAGAAATCCGGAGGGAGGGCCGCGCCTCGGTAGATCTGAAGACCACAGGCGGCGGTGAAGGTTTGGGCATGGGAGATGGCGGTGGTGATGTTGTCGCTAATCGGGAAGAGGCGCACGGGATCGCCGGTTCCATAGAGATTTTGGACCGCCTGGGTCACCGGAAAATAGGGGTTGCGCGAGAGCGATTCGAAATCGAGGACTACGTGCTCGGCGGGCTTCCGATTGGAGCAGACGAATCGTCGACCATAGTCATCAAAGGTTTGGCCGAATTGGGCTTGGCCGGGGATGATTTCAACCTCGAGTGTCTCGGGATTGAACCGGAAATCGTTCCGTTTGGTCTCCACCGGCTTGCGGTCCGGGTGTTTGGGGGAAGTCACCTCCCCGCCGCTGAGGCCATTGGTGAGGTAGATCCAGCCATCCAGGCCAAGCGTTGGGTGACTCACTCGAAGTTGGGTCGACCCCCCTTTGGAAAAACCGGTGAGCCAGATCTGGCGAATGTCGGCCCGCCCATCGCCATCGGTGTCTTTCAGATAGAGGACCTCGGGAGCGCAGGTGACAATGACGCCGCCCTCCCATGGCAGGATGCCGTTCGGGAAAGTGAACCCATCGGCGAAGGTGACACGGGACTCGTAGTAACCATCGCCATCTTTGTCCTCGAGTCGGGCGATCCGACCCGCAGGGGGGTCCCCTTCTGGCGGGCCGGAAGGGTAACCGATGTTTTCGACCACGTAGAGACGGCCCCACTCATCAAAAGCGAGGGCGACAGGGTCCATGATTGTGGGTTCGTTCGAAACCAGGGAGGCTTCAACCTCGGGGTTCAGTTGGAAAAGTTTCAAGGAATCGGGAGGGGAAACCGGGTCAACTGGCTCCGAGGACGCTGGGTGCGCTTCAATTAAAAGGAGGGATAGGATTAAGAGAATTCGATAGGCCATAGAGAGGGAGGGTATCGAAAATCGAAATCTTTTGAACCTTCCCTGACCGACTATGTCTAATTATCCCTTTCCATTTCCTCCACAATTGCCGATAGGTCGGTGAGCCCGAAGTGTTCTTTTAGCACGATATCCGCGATTCCAAGTTTTTCTCGCGCGGAAATCACCTTCTTGCGGTCCTGCTCGGACAGTTGGTTGGAGGCGAGAACCTCGGCCAATGCACGAGTGGACTGATCGAGGGGCTCCAGGACCTGGTCCGCGACAGCCTCGAATCTGCCAGCGGTGTGTCCACTTAGAATCCCGGACAATCCGGTCGCTTTCGCGCGCAGTTCCATGCCTTGTGAGGTGATCAGGAACTCGTGGAGGTCTTTCGAATGGTCGGTGTTGGCCATTTTCATGATGGCGAGGAACCGGTGAACCTTTCCATCGATTTCAGCGAGAGAGAGTTGGATCACCGAATCAGCAAGGTAAGCAAAGTCCAATCCTGAGAGCGAAATATTTCCGCTGATTTCGGTGGACTCATTCAATGCCAAGGTGGTGATTCCGGCTCGGCGGAAAAGCATCACCAGTAGATGGGTCATCTCTCGGAGCGTTTCCTGGTTGGAAATGCTGGTTTTTAGGTCGCTGATCGAATCGATCACCATGCAATCGTACTTGTTCTTCAGGATTCTCAGGGTGAGATCCTGGAGGAGTTTTTCAGGGGTTAATCCAACCGGGGAGAGGTGCATGAAGTCGAATTGACCGTTCTCCCGGTACGGTTTCAAGTCGAGCCCGAAAGACTCCGCAGCCCTAAGAAATCTTTCCTCTATTTCCTGAAAGGAGAGGTGGAGAGCTTTCAATCCTTGTGCAAGATGAGAATGCAGGAATCGACGAGCAAGGGTGGTTTTTCCGGTCCCCGAGTATCCCACAACCAGATTCACCGAAGCTTCCTCGAAACCCCCGCCGATCAAGGAGTCCAAACCAGGAACGCCGGTAGGAATCTTCCGGGCGCTTGTCTGTTTGGGAGGAATCAGACTCTCGATGTCCACCGGCCTGAGGTGTGGGAAGACCTGGATGCCATCCCGTTGAAATTCGAAGGGGTGTGTTCCCGAAATGTGCTTTTGTCCTCTGGTCTTGCGTATTTGGATGGCGCGCTGGTTCTCCCCTGTTGAACCCGATGGGCAGTTGATCAACCGAATGGAAGCGTCGACCGCGTATTCCTCGAAAGAAATGGAATCCCCCGGACCCGGGTCAATTTCTTTGACCAGGATCGCGTTCACACTCTGCATTTTGAAATTGTTCAGGATTCGATGGAGGATCTCGCGAAGTTCGGATTCCTTGTTGGTCACCCGTTTGAAGTGGCTGATGCTATCGATCACGAGCCGTTTGGCCCCCATGTCTCTGATGATTCGGCCAATGAGGTCCTCTTTGCCGGTCGAACCGTCCAAGACCTTTCGAGGCTCGGTCCAGATGACTCGGAGCAAGTTCTCTTTCTCCATTTGGGCGAGATCGAACCCATAATCGGCGTACTCTTGGTAGATCTGGTTGGGGAATTCCTCAAATGCGACCAATATCCCCGGTTCCTTGAAGAGTTTCGCCCCCTGATAAAGCATCTGGATGGCGAAAGTGCTCTTTCCGGATCCCGGAGGCCCCTCGATCAGAAGAGAGTTGTTCCGATTGACTCCGCCGGACAGGAGATGGTCGAGTCCCTTGACACCTGTTGGCATCTTTTCTTTCAGGATTTCCTCCCGGCTCTTTCGTCTGGATCTTTTCACTTCAGTCTCCATCATCGATCCATCTCCTCTGTGTAGTACGCTAGCATTGGCTTTTATCACTCGCGCTTGAGCAAGCCGACTCTTTCGACTTCAGACAAGCTGGTGACTCCTTCGAGAACCAGCTTTTTGGCCGACTCTCTCAGGCAGGTCATTCCCTCCTTCATCCCAATCCGGGTGATTTCCCGACTAGAGCCGCGATTGATAATGAGATCGTGGACGGATTCCTCCACTAACAGGAGTTCATACACCGCTTGCCTTCCGTGAAAGCCAGTTCCACTACATTTTCTGCAACCGTTCGCCACTTGAAACTCTTTCAAATCGGGAGCCTCGAGCCGCGCTTGATCGGTCTTCGTTGTCGGCTTGGTTTGCTTGCAGTGGGGACACAAAACCCGAATCAATCTTTGGGCGAGGACCGCCTTCAGAGCGGCGGTGAGAAGGTAGGGCTCAACGCCCATGTCGACCAAGCGGGTCACCGCCGAGGCGGCGTCATTGGTGTGGAGGGTGCTGAACATCTTGTGCCCCGTCAGGGCGGCGCGGCAGGCGATCTCGGCGGTTTCATGATCGCGGATTTCTCCCACCAAGACAGTGTCCGGGTCTTGTCGCAGAATCGAGCGCAGGCCGGATTGAAAGGTCAGGCCCGCCTTGGAGTGAATCTGAACTTGGGTGATCCCGTCCATTTCATACTCGACTGGATCCTCGAGGGTGATGATGTTGGTGGATCCACGGTCAAGTTCGGCGATCGAGGCGTAAAGGGTGGTTGTTTTTCCACTGCCGGTCGGACCGGTGACCAGTATCATGCCGAGGGGGAGACCAACGACCTGTCGCCATTTCTCGTGAAGCTCAGCGGGCATGTGCAGATTGTTGAGGTTGAGGAGGGAATCATCCTTGGTGAGAAGCCGGACCACGATTTTTTCGCCCCAGGTCGAAGGGAGAGAGGAAACCCGGCAATCGACCAGCCCTTTGATCGGATGCTCGATGGAGGTTCTCCCATCCTGAGGAACTCTCCTTTCCGCGATGTCCATGCCGGAAACGATCTTGATTCGGCTGATCAAGGTGGGAGTCATAGATTCGGGAAAAACACAAGCGACCTGAAGAATGCCGTCGATGCGATACCGAACGGTCAACCGCCCCCGGCCGGGTTCGATGTGAATGTCGGTGACATTCAGGTCCGCGGCTTTTTGAAAAATCTTGGCGGAGAGTTCGGTCGCTCCGTGTTCCTCCTCCATGAGTTCGGGAAGCAGCGGCTTGGCGCCGCTGATGAAGACATCCCCGAAGAGCGACTTCTTTTGTTGATCCTTGGTTTTCGGTTTGAGTTCTTTGGCGAGAGTCCCATACCAGCTCTCGATCGAATCAACGACATCCGATTGGGGCGCCACATGAATATTCAATCGGCACTCGGATGCAAGTTTCAGATCCTCGATCGCCCGATTGTTATCGGGCGAGGCCATGGCGATTTCCAGGACGCCGTTCTCTTTCTTGATGGGAAAGGCCTGATAACGGCGCGCCATCCGGTCGGGGACTAACAGAAGGGCTGAGGGATCGGGTTTGATTTTGTTGAGATCAAGGGAAGGGTAAAAGAAATAATTTTCGAGAGTCTTGAGGATTTCATCACGCGTGTAGATCCCCTCCTCCAGGAGGGTGGCATCGAAGGAATTGCCATTGTTCGACTCGGATTTGAGCAAGCGCTCGACTTCAGTCGGCTCAAGAAGCCGTCGCTCGTTGACAATCCTCAGAAAGACGTTGTCCTCAGCGACAACTTCTGGGCTCATGGTTTCCCCCTGCGGATCAATTGCTGGAATACCGCAGTGAGATTACCACAAATTAATCATATAAGTCAATCTACTCAAAAATAATTGATAAGATCGCTTCCTCGCTCACGATGGGACCTAGGCGACCGATAGACCGTCTAATGCCTGGGTTTGCCATTGGATGAGTTCCCGGACGCCTTTTTCCCCGAGAACTAAGAGTTCCTCGAGTTCGCTTCTTTTAAAGGTGGATTCTTCTCCGGTCCCCTGGATTTCGGCGAATTCGCCCCCTTCGGTCATGATCACATTCATATCGACCGAGGCGAGGCTGTCCTCGGAATAGCAGAGGTCGAGGAGGGGGAATCCCTCCACGATGCCGACACTCACCGCCGCCACCTTCTCTCGGATCGGCCATCTTTCCAGGGCGCCGGCGGAATACATGAGGTGACAGGCCTCCCAAAAGGCGACCAGGGCGCCGGTGACGGAGGCTGTGCGAGTTCCGCCATCGGCTTGGATGACATCGCAGTCGATGTTGACGAGTCTTTGTCCTAGCGCGGAGGAATCGGTCACCGCCCGGAGGGCTCGCCCGATCAGTCTTTGGATCTCGGCGGTCCGTCCTTTCGGCTTGGCGCCCTCGCGAACAATCCGGGTCTTTGAGGATTTGGGGAGCATCCCATACTCGGCGGTCACCCAACCCTGACCCTCGGGAAGCCAGTTCGGGGTGTTCTCGGAAAAACTTGCGGTGCACAGGACCTTGGTCTTGCCGAATTCGATCCAGCAGGAGCCCTCGGCGGTTTCGAGAAAGGAGCGTTGGATGTTGATGGGCCGTAGTTGATCGACCGCCCGTCCGTCTTGGCGAGTTTTGGAACTCATCTCGTCCATTAACCTCCCACGAATTCGAGTTCGACAGGGTTGGGGATCAAACCTTTTTCATACCCTTTGCGAAGGAGGGTCCGAATCGCCTCTCGGCCTCTCTCGCCATAGTCGAGGGTCCAATGGTTGACATACATCCCGACAAACTTGTCGGCGAGATCGACCTCCATGTCGCGCGCCCAGGAGAGCGCGTATTGGACCGCTTCCTCACGGTGGTCGAGGGAGTATTGAATCGACTCGGTCAGGAGGTCCGAAACCTCCTCCATCGTCTTCTTCCCAAAATCCTTTCGGATTGTGTTCGCTCCTAGCGGGAGCGGAAGACCGGTCTCCTCTTGCCACCAAACCCCAAGGTCGACGACCAAATTCAATCCGCGCTGACTCCAGGTCAGCTGCCCCTCGTGAATGATCAGGCCAGCGTCGGATTTTCCACTTTCGACATGCTCAAAGATCTGGTCGAAGGGGACCACCTCATACTCGAATTTGCCGATGCAAAGGGAAAGCGCGAGGAAGGCTGTGGTCATCGTCCCGGGGACGGAAATCTTGTAGTTGGCCAAGTCATCGAGGGAAATGTCTCGGTTAGTGACCACCATGGGCCCGTAACCGTCTCCCATGCTGGAACCGCTGGGGAGTAGGGCGTATTTGTCCAACACGCTGGCGTAGGCATGGACGCTGATAGCGGTGATGTCGAGTTCGCCTTTCATCGCCCGCCGGTTCAGGGTCTCGATATCCTGAAGGATGTGCTCGAAGGAATAGCCGCGTTGGTCAATCAAATCCTTCGCGAGAGCGTAAAACATAAAAGCGTCATCCGGGTCGGGGCTATGACCCAGGGTTAAGTGAGTGGTCATCGAAAGAGACTTCTCCGGGTTAAGAATTTATATGGAGCCAGGATAGTGCACGAAACCCGGGCGCATTTTAAGGGTGGCGGCGAGGGAGGGGTCCGGCGGCCAACCCCTCGTCTCGAGAGAATCCGGAGGGAATTAGTAGGTCAGGCTTAGAATCCGTCCGGAGGTGAATTCGAAGAAGGCGTCTTTTTGAGCAACCTGGACCCCCTCCATCAAATCCTCCTTGTCCACTCCTTTGGCCTTCATGCAGCCTGGGCAGGCCATGACGGTCACCCCCTTGGAGATCAGTTCGCCGATCGCCGCACGGGAAGATCCGAAGGGTTCCATTTTGAGGTCGGGGCCATCCTTGGCCAGAACAGAAACGCCATCCACATCCACGTAGACCAACACATCCTTCGACTCGCACATGATCTTGGCCATTTGAAGGGCCATGAGCACTGAGTGTCCCTCATCGGGACCACTCTTGATGTGAATGAAAACACCCTCCTTGGCCTCATTCCCGGCCTCCGAACTCAAAGTCGAGTTCATCAGTGAGAACCCGACCGCAAAGACCGCCACCAAAAAAATTAAACCACCTTTACGCATCATGTTTCCGCTCCTTAACTCCAAAATTGACGTCGATGCGAGGTCGACAGGGCGGAATGATGAAATGGGAAAGTTCCGATCGATCAGTGGCGGGATGATACCAGACAGCGGTTGCCGAATCGAGGAACCTCCGGCGTCACTAGAATCGATAAGTCGCCTCCAAGCCTATGTTGAAACTGGAGGAATCATTCTCTTTGAAGGTGTCGTAGAACTGTTTCGAGTGGGAGACATTGAGGGAGAATTCCAGGTCCTCTTCCGGAATGTAGTCGATGGAAAGAGAGGAATAGGTCCCGGTAAAATCGGCGATCCGGGGAAAATCGAATAGATAGAATGCCGTGACTCCTGTCTCGCCCGCCGGAAACCAGCGATGATAAACATCCTCGAAGAGGTTGATCCGCCATTGCTCATTGGGGAACCAACTGACCGAAAGGTTCATTCCCGCCTCACGGTAATCGCCATCGGATTTGTCTCTGGGAAGGCGAGGATCGAGGGGAATGTCGGCTGGAACCTCCCCAAAATGGAAGACCTGCCCGAAGCGGGGTTCGACAGTTACATAGAGTTCCGTTCCACTCGTGTACTCATAGAGTCGGGCCAACTCCGCGCTCAATGCGTTTGAATTCAAATCCTCCGTGGTGGGGTAGAGGTGCGGTTCCATGGTCAAACGCCATCCCTTTGAGAACTCATCGGAGACAGACTTTCGGCAGGTCGCAGTCCAAACCGAGATAAATTCGTCCTCGTCGCTGCCGGGTTGATTATAGTCGCGGTAATAGAAGTCCCCATCGAAATCGAAACTGACCTCATCGCGCAACGAGAAGACATGAGTCAGCAACCGATGCTCCCAGTATTCCTGGCTCCGATTCTCCGGATCGTTACGCACCTCTCGAGTGAATTCGTAAGCGATGTCCACCCATTTATCGAAGCCCTCACGGTAATTCCACTCGGAGATGAAGGTTCCTCTGAGGTATCCATCGTCCTGCTCCGCCTCGTACTCATGGCGAAAGTCGAGTTCGAACCCGCGTTGCCACTCCCACTCTTTTGAGAGTTTGCGAACGTGCCGGACCTCGAGATCGTTCTGGATAAATGAATCCCCCTGATTGTTGTTGAAGGCTTTCCATATCGAACGATTGTCCCACCACATCCTGTCCCCATTGGGGAGGTCTTTTTTGACAGTAAAATCCATCTCCTCGTAGAGGAAATCCTGGTTGGCCTCGAGTTCATTCTCAAAGAAGAGGTTTCGCTGGGGATCGAGATCGCCGAGTTCGACATAATTCCATCGGAGGTATCGGCCAATCTGACGACGCGTCTCGCGTGGAGCGTGCTCCTCGCCGGTGGCGTGGAACACAAACTGGTCGTAGTCGACTCCGGTTCTCAGGGTCTGGCGGACCTCGAGATCGGGGTAAATTGAAGGTTTCGTTTCGTCGATCTCCTCGAGTTCAATCGGAAGATCCGGAACCACGGTCTCCGACTCCAGAAGCATGAGCCAAGCCTCGTAATCCAAAAGGACTTCATCGGTGACCTCGGCAAGGAGATCGGGGGCTGAGGAAGGGACGTTTGTGTCCGCCGATGCCCGCTCCTCAATCAGGGCGTCGATTCGGTCCAGGCTTTCGCTTGTCTTTTCCAGGATGGTTTTTCGTGTGGGGTAGAGGAGGGCGCGATCGCCAATTCGAACGTCGGTGAACGATCCTCGGCGCTCCTCTCGAACCGTGGCCTCGGATTCGTTGGGGAGGTTCACAACCCGGAAATCGACCGGGCCCCGATTCGATTGGATCAGTCCAGTCGCGCCGGCCTCCAGTGACGAACCAGGAGGAAAACGAAGCGTCGCTTGGCCTCTTTCCGAGCGGATGTCAATCACGCGCCCCGGAAACCCCTCGGTTTGGCAAACTCCCGCGGCGGTTCCGAAAAAAGAAAAGAGAACGAGGAAGATTCCTAGAATTTGTTTGAGTTTCACAGGATCCTTATCCCCATCGATCCTCCGGCGCGCGAAGAATCGACCACTCTTCACGCGTGTCTGGAAGGAACACTAGCGGTGTCCAAGGAATCCGACCAGTGGCTCGACACGGCCCGCCAAACCCCACGAGGTTTTGTCGGATTGAAAATTCTTCTTTCCCGCTTGTTCAAAGGGAATCGCCGGGGTTATACTGGCGGAATCCAGGAGGGATTGGCATGGAACAGGGTGAACCGAGGAACGAACAACCAGTCGAGGAAATCGAAGGGATCGAAGACGAGGCCTACGGTTGGAACTTTCATCGTTGGCCCTTCGGTATCGCGCTCGTTGTCACCTTGCTGCTCTATGGGTTGATTTGGCTGTTCGTCGAGCCGACGCCGCCTTATATCGACCCAACCAAATTGCCCCCTCCTCCAGGAAGTTTTTGATCGATTCTCGGATGGAGTCCGAATCGCCTTGGTCCCCGTTTTCCGAATCAGGGAGGAAAGCGTGGAGGCGGTCTAAAATGGTCGTTGAAGGGATACGGCGGCGTCCACCGATTCTTTTTGGAGATTGAATGCGGCCCGGTTAACGGAAATGGAGATCACCATCAAAAACAATTTGGAGGAGATCTACTCTCTGGAACATGAGATCCTGCGCCAAGTGGAGGAGGCGGGATACGAGGAGAATTCCAGCTTCGCCATCCGTTTGGCCCTCGATGAGGCTCTAGTCAACGCCTACAAGCACGGGAACGCCGAAAACCCCAACAAGTCTCTTCGAATCCGATACGAGATCGACGAAAAGAAAATCGATATTGAGATCGAGGACGAGGGGGCCGGATTCGACCAATCCCAACTCATGGATCCCCGTAGCGACGAACGTCTGAAAGAGACAAGCGGGCGTGGAATATTCCTTATTCGTCAGTTCATGTCCAAGACTCTATTCAACGAGTATGGGAACCTCATTCGATTCGTTTACGAAAAGAAGGATCACCAAAATACGAATCCGCATGGTTTGACTCAGTGGAAGACCGGCCAAGTGGACGTTTTGGAACTCGATCCGATTCTCGTCGATAAAGATCCCACAATCGTATTGGAGTCCATCCTGTATCTGCTCAAAGAGGATAGCCGGGGGGTGGTGCTCGACCTCAAATTTCTGGACCGGATCGATAGTTGCCTCTTGGGGCTGCTTGTGGCGGCGACTCGCGAGGCGGAGTCGAGAGGCAAACATCTGGTCAATGTCCGCCTTCAACCGGAAGTGGACCGCATCATCGAGGCCACCAGCCTCAATGTCGTTCTGAAGACATTCGCCGATCTGACCCGCGGAATCGAGTTCATCGGCGCCTCCAAGTCAAGCGATTCCAATTGAGTCGCAAACTCTCTTTTCAACTCATCCACCCTGGGTTAGTTTCGGTTCGTAATTTTCAGGGTTCAACGAGGGGATCGGGGTTTTGAAGTTTTTGTCGCGCCAATTCTCATTGGGTCATGGGTTCGTTTTTCTTGTCGTCATCTGGGCGGGTGAGTCGGTCTCGCAATCCGCTCTCGAGACCTTCGACACCAACGATCCTCGAGTGGTCATCGAGTTGATCGCGGAGGACATCCCGATTCCAACCGCCTTGGCTTTCTCCCCCGATGGCCGTCTCTTTTTTTTGGAAAGAGAAACAGGAAACGTTCGAGTTTTCGACAATGATTGGAACCTACTCGAGGATCCGGTCATGACAGTTCCGATCGCCTATCACCGGCATGAGGCGGGAGCGATGGGTTTGGCTATCGCGGGAATGCCGGCGGGCACGGAAACAGTCTTTTATGTTTCTCATGTCACCGCCGAGCACATCTGGAGCATCTCCCGGTTTTTAGAGGATGGCGAGGGTCACGGTCACAATCTCGAGCGTGTCATGGACTTCACCGATTGCCTCGTAGCCCCCCGAGAAGAGTCGCGCTGGCACAATATCGACAGCATCCATTTCGGTCCGAACATTGCATCCACTTCCCCCGAGGAACTCTTGTATATCTCTTTTGGGGATGGGGGCGGAATCAAAGCGATTGGAGAAGAGGGAATCGGCGACACCGCGCAAACTCCAGACACTTGGTGCGGGGGACTGTTCTGGATGGATCCCAACCATCCGCCTGATCCGGCGACAGCCCAATCGCACAATATCTGTGTGGGTCTTAGGAATTCGTACGACTTCTGTTTTGACTCCGATGGCACGGTGTACATGACCGAAAACGGTTTCAATGCACATGATGAGATTAACCGGATCGAAGCGGGGGGGAATTACGGGTGGCCGGTGGTTGTGGGGAAGCCGACCGACCCTCGTTTTGTCGATCCGATTCTCGACATGCTGTGGGTGACCGCGCCGACGGGGATTCTGTTTTATCGTGGAGATCGACTCCCGAGCCAATACCGGAACCGCCTGCTCTTTTGCGAGTGGGGACAGGGGGAGATTCGAGTCCTCGAAGGCGTGGGGGCCGCCGCCGGAGAATTTCAACCGGTTGGCGATTATTACCTTTTGGGGGATCCCGATGTTTTCACCACCAAACCCATTAAGAACATGGGATTTATCGACATGACCGAGGGGCCGGATGGCTCGATTTATCTTTCCGCCGCCCCCGGGGCCGGACCGGGAGTCAAAGGGGCCATTCTCAGGATTGATCGAAAACCCGAGGTTCGAGAGCCGTTTGTGGGGATACGGGCCAGGTGAAAGCGGTTATTTTCGAATTGGAATTCTGAAGGGAATTCTGACGGGTAAAGTTGCCAGATCGATTTGGTTTCTGTTAAACTTCCCAACTTGGCGGTCGAATGCGTGCGAATGGGAGAGAAAAATGGATAAATCCAAAAACCTGCTCATCATCGAGGACGATCCCGATCTGAGGATGACCCTCGAATACTTTCTAGGGAAAATCGGCTACCAGGTCTTGGCGGCGAAGAACTGCGAGAGCGGGTTGAAGATTCTGCGCGAGCAGCATCCACGCGCGGTCATCTGCGACATCATGCTGCCGGGGATGGATGGCTATGAAGCCTGCCGCACGATCAAAGAGGATCCTTCCACCGAGGGGACCGCGGTGATTTTCATCAGCGCCAGGGACGGCGCCGAGATCGAGCGAAAAGGTGCGGAGGTCGGCGCGGATTTCTATATTTCGAAACCGGTGGATCCAAGCGATGTCGGCGCGGACCTTTATTTCTTGTTCGACCAGGATTTCCATTTGACCCCCGAGAATGCCCGTAAACTGCGCGTGACCAAGCGCATCCCCGCAAAATCCGCCAGCCCGGTTCAACACGAAATGCCTCACACCGATGTTATGGGAGGATTTTCCACAGGGGAGGGGTTCGAGGATGAATTCGAGGACGATCTCGGTGGAGCGCCGCCGCAATCGACTCCGGTCGGAGCGCCTAGAGCGCCCGGAGCGGATGGTCCTCATTCGGAGAACCTCAGTCCCGAGGCGATGTCCAATATGAACCTCTCGGAAGTTCACCAATTGCTGGTTTCATTGCGAGATTCCCTCAAGGACACGGGGCAGCGTTTGGATGCGATTCTCCAGTATATCGAGGTGATCGAGGAATAGCCGACCCTAGATTGCTTGCATCGGATTGGGGCTCAAAGCCTTTGACTTCGATGGCCTAACTCCTTCAATTCTTTGACCTTAAGCCTTTTATCGAAAAAATATTCCATTTTTCTGTATAATTTCCCTCTGTCACGCGGTATATATCATTGTAACAGATGCGACACATCGTAAGGCTTCACTGAAGGAGAAATTGCATGCTCGCCTCACGTTCTCTCCTGATCCTTGATAGCGATCCCGATATCCGTATGACCTATGAGTATGTCCTGGGTAAGATCGGTTTCGATGTCTACTCGGCTAAGGACGGCGAGGAGGCATTGAAAATATGTCTCGAAGAGAGACCGCGTGTCGTTCTCTCGGAAATCATGCTTCCGGGAATGAACGGCTATGACTTGTGTAAGAGGCTCAAGGGCGATCCGGTCACCCAATACGCGACCAAATTCTTCATCTTCACCGCGAGGGCCGAATCCGAGGTTCTCTTAAAAGGCCCTCAGGTTTGCGCCGATTTTTATGTGGCCAAGCCCGCGGATGTCAATGATGTGGCCGCCGACCTTTACCTCTTATTCGAGTGCGAGATGGATTTGGCCCCGGACCAGAGGTGCCGTTTGCGAGTCACCAAGCCGATCCCAAGCTCGCGTGAATCGCGGTACGTGGGTTATTCCGATGACAACCGGACCGCCGTTCACTTGAACCCTCCTGCTGTCAGCGCCTCGGATGGGGGATTTGGCTCTAACCGTTCCCCCCAAGCGGCTGTGGCGACCGCCTCGGGTCAAGCGGTGGTCATGGAGGCGCCCAAGACCGGGTTGGCGGAGGTCAATCAGCTGCTTGCCTCCTTGTCAGGTTCTTTTGAACAGACCTTGACAAGGTTAAACGCGGTCATCGAGTATATTGAGAGAGTTCAACGACGATAAGCGTCAACATTATAAAGATCTGTCCAAAGGCCCTGGGCTTCTTCGGAATCCGGGGCGTTTTTTTGCTTACAAAAAAATCACAAACTAATTTCAGAATTTCACTGACACGCAACCCGGACACGTTTATAATGATTGTAACAGAATCTCCTTAAAACTATTTTTCTAGTCAAGGAGTCAACCATGAATTCGACCATCAAGATCCTTGTCATCGACCCCGATCCGGACGTTCGTATGACACTCGAGTACACATTAGGGCGCGCGGGTTTCGAAGTGCTCACCGCCAAAGGCGGGGAGGAGGGGTTGCACAAATGTTTTTCGGCGCGCCCGAGAGTGGTGCTTTCGGAGGTCTCCGTTGGCGGCATGACGGGATATGAATTGTGCGGGAAGATCAAGGGAGAGCCCACCACCCGCCACTCCACCAAATTCATCCTTTTGACCTCCCAACCCGAGAACAAAGTCTTTTTACGCGGTCCCGAGGTCTGCGCCGATTTCTTCATCCCTAAGCCATTCAATCCGGCGGAAGTGGTCGCGGATTTACATCACCTTAACTCGACCGGATTCCAGAACGATCCGCATGTGCTTTCACTGCTCAGAGCGGCGAAACGAGTACCGACACATAAGGAGTCGATCACCCCGGGGTATACAAGCGGAGGTCATCGGGTTGTTCACCTGAATCCTCCCGATGTCCGATACGCCGACCGGATGGAGAAAAAGGGACAATCCAAAGCGACCGCGGCGGGCGGTAAATCGGCGGCCATTATGGAACGTCCTCAAGACCCCCGAATGATCGAGATAAACGAACTTCTCAGGTCGCTGTCGGGGTCATTCAAGGAGACGCGTCACCGGATATTGGCGGTGGTCCAGTACCTGGACGGCATGTTGGAGCAGCCGCCTCATTCGAGGAACTGAGAGTCTGGCAATCCGGTCAGCTCCATTGTCAGCGTCATGGTTTCATTTCGGATAACCGCCTAAAGAATGACGGAGGGGCTTCCGTTTCAACTCTCGGTGGGCAGACTGCGTTTCCTTGGTCAGTGGAATTTACTTTCTCAACCAATGCGCGGGGAATCGATTGAACTAAGCTCCGAAATTCTGCATGGTGTTGAAGACAGGCATCCCGCCCGAAAATCTTCGCCTCTCGATCCTTCGAAAAGGCGCGGAAGGAGGGTTCTCATGACCAAGTTTGAATACAAATGCGTGAGCATCATCGGAGCCGGGGAGCGGACGGCCCGCATCCTCAACGAATATGGCCGAGACGGGTGGGAATTGGTTGCGACCTGCCTGTTTTGGCATTACTTGAAAAGAATCATTCCAGAATCCTAAACGTCTCTCCGGATGACCCTTTCCTTCGAATCGGTCCAGACCAAATGCTCAGTGACGGTGGGGAGATTCGTTAGTCGGTCCTTCAGAAATTCGGGGACGAGATTCCATTCGGAAAGTTCTTCGCGGGGAACCCATTGAAAGGTGAGATCGGTTCCTTCCTCGACTCCCTTGAAAGGTCCGCTGCGATCATGGATTTCGTGACCTTCTGGGAACGAGATTGAGAAATATAGGGCGAGTTCATGCCAGCGCTTCCCTTCCCGTTTGAAATAATTTTCGACAATCCATAGGAGGTCTCCAACTTCGCTTTCCACGCCGAGTTCCTCCACTGTCTCCCGAGCCAACGTTTCCCTGGCGTTTTCGAGGATCTCGCATCGACCACCCGGGAGGGTCCAAAATTCTTCGCCGAGTTCTTGGTGGATGAGGACGCGATTCTTGGACAGGGCGACGCCGACAATTCGATAGTTGAACCGTCCGCCCTCCAGGTCGAAGCTGATCATTTGGCCACACTCTTTCTCTTCTTTGGTTCGCTTCGGTGGATGAACTGGTAAATCCGTTCGAAGACATCTCGCGATCCCTCCCCATTGATAATGCCGTGACGGTCTCTGGCAAGCAGGGTCAGTTCCTTATGGTGAGTCCCGACTTTGTCGAAAATGAGCTGACCGCTGGCCGGATCGACAATGGGATCTCTCGATCCCTGAAGCAGAAGAGTGGGAACCTCAATCTTCGGGAGTTCCTTTTCCATGGCCACCATGGCGCGACCCAACTCTCGGACTCCGCTAACTGGATTGCTGAGGTAGTTCAGGTGTGTGTTTTCCGGGCGGTTGGGAACGAATTCGACCACGCCCTGCTTCTTCACTCTCTTGATCAGCGTGTTCATCGAAACGATTGAAGGAGCCAGTCGCGCCGAGACTCGCCGCAGCTGGAGGGGAGCGTTGATTGCAAAGACCGATTGGATCTTGTCGCCTTTGCGTCCGGCGGCGAGTAGCGAGAGGGCGCCGCCGGTCGAGAAACCCCCGACGATAATGCGATCCGTTAGGCTCTTAATCACGGTGTATCCTCGATTGAGGGATTCGTACCAATCCTCCCAAGTGCGCTCCGCCAAGTCCCTCGGCGAGGTGCCATGCCCGCGCAGTCGAACCCCATACACATAATATCCTCTCGATCGCAGATACGAGGCGAGTGGTCGAATCTCACCGGGGCAGGAGAGATAGCCATGGACAAGAACCACCCCTCCCTTCGCCGTGGTTTTCGGTTCCAAGAGGAAGGGGGCTCCATCCTTCTCAACGGGACTCGTCTTGATAAAAAACTTTTCGTGGTCCTCTGTGTAGATCTGCCTGTCCTCTTTGAGGAAGACCTTTCGGATTTCCTCCGAAAGGCGATGTCGCGGAGCTTGGGCGATGCTCTTGATGAGGATGAGGAGATCGGGAAGGGGTTCGACCTCGTTGGCGATGACATACGTGATCTCCTCCATTCGGATGGAGTGGAACTGAAATCGTCCCCGCTTGAGTTCGAAGTTTTTGTAGTAGGCGTCCCCTTCCTTTCTGACCCATTTCTCGCGAATGCAGAGGTCCATGAAACTGTGGAATTTCGGGCTGTAGTCCTCGTAGATGATGTCGCGATAAGTGGTTTCGAGGAGTTGATGCAATCGAAAATTCTTCATCTTCCGCAGGAGGTAGATGCAAAGGAAAATGCGATTGCGATAGGCCCGCTCCTTGAATTTTCGATGCTTCTGGAAGCGAATGATGGTCGAAAAGATGTGGTCGTAGTTGACCGTGGTCATCGAGTAGATCTTCTTCATGTAGTCTCGCGTCAGGTCTCGAGCGGTGTCGTTGAAGAGGGATCGTGTGTCCAGTTCGAGGGCTTCCAAATCCCCTTCTCCGCAGGCGAGGAGTGGGGCGAATTTCTCTGTCTCAAGGTATTCGCGGATGTCGATCGGGTTTCCGAGAGTGATGTCGATGTCGCTCTCCGAGGAGAGGATGGTCCCCTCCACCGACAGCTCCTCGATCATGCGTTCGCTGATCCCCTCGAACAAACCCCGTGCCGCCCGCACCAAGAAGTTTTCGCGTGAGCGGAGGGGATAGTAGGTGATATTGATCGGGATGATGACGGTCCGTTTGTCGAGCGCCTCCTCGAGCGATTGAAGCTGGAATTTGTTGAGGACCTCTTGAAGACCCTTTTGGGTTGGGTTCGCCGACAAGCACCGGAGTTTGTGTCGATAGAATTCGGCGCGCAGCGCCAAGACCGCGGCGCCCGTATGGGGAGGACGGCGCTGGCCATCGTGGAAAACCTCGTATTCGCCCTTCGGGCCGATTACTTTCTTGTCCTTGATCATGGCCCCTTCCGGAAAGATGATCCATGGGTTCCTACCGGACAAAAGAGAACTGACCATGATTTTATCGCGATCGGGGTCGGCGGTAGAAATATTTCCGACGCTTCGGAGGTAGTCGCCGATTCTCCCCATAAAGAGGCTCGCATGGGCGAGGGACCAGACCTCTTTACCAGTGTGGCGATGGATTTCGTAGGGGAGCAGAAGTGTTTCGATTCGAGTGAAGTGGTTGACCACAAAGACGATCGCCATGTCGTCCTGAATCGCCTCGTGGTTGTGCATCCGAACATCGGCCTTGATGATCTTGGTTGCGAGATCCAGCGTCCATTTGGTGGCTTTGAAGGCAAACGATCCCATTGGATTGCGATTCGACCTCGGAGATTCAGGGTTCGCTCATTGTCGGGAAGGAGCCCGGGTTGGGCAAGGGGAACTCGTCCCGGCTCGCATGTCTCCGGATGGACAATTGGTGCGCGAGGGTGGATACTGTTGGGATGATCGAAGGGGGAAGCATGGGCTTTCCCCTTTTTATTCAAATTCCTTCTGTAAACGTTTGCATTCGCGGGGAGCGATACTCTTTCGATGGCAATTCTCCTCTTAGTGTTGGGTGGCGTACTGCTCATGGGCGGGGCCGAATTCTTGGTTCGCGGGGCGTCAAAGCTCGCCGTGTCGGCGGGATTGTCGCCATTGGTGATTGGTTTGACCGTGGTCGCCTATGGAACCAGCATGCCCGAGACAGCGGTCAGCGTCGTCTCCGCGTATAAAGGGAGTTCGGAGCTGGCGCTGGCGAATGTTTTGGGAAGCAATGTGTGCAATGTGTTGCTTGTTCTGGGAGCTTCCGCGTTGATCGCTCCCCTCATCGTTTCCGAGCAGCTGATCCGTCTGGATGTTCCGGTCATGATCGGGATCACCATCCTCGCGTACCTCCTCTGTGCGGATGGAACTCTTGGATTCGGGGATGGACTTCTACTCTTCACCGGAAGCATCGTCTACACCGTTTTCATCGTTCGCAAGAGCCGTCGAGAAAACCGAAACGCCAGCGAAACCAGCGAAGTGAGTTTGGAAACGGAATCCGAGGTTAGCGGGAAGTCAACCATGGCAGGAGATTTCGGTCTCATCGCGATCGGGCTGGTTCTTTTGGTGGCGGGCTCGAATTGGTTCATTGAGGGGGCGATCGAGATCGCCCGCCTGATCGGTGTCAGCGAGTTGGTGATCGGCCTGACGATTGTAGCGTTGGGAACTTCGCTTCCCGAGGTGGCAACCTCGATCATGGCAAGCATCCGAGGCGAGCGAGACATCGCGGTCGGCAATGTGGTGGGGAGTAACATCTTCAACATTCTTTGTGTTTTGGGACTCACGGGGATTGTCGCCCCAAACGGGATATCTGTCCCGTCGGCCGCTCTCGGATTCGATTTTCCAGTCGCACTCGCGGTTGCGGTTTCATGCCTCCCAATCTTTTTTACGGGCCATGTGATCGCCCGCTGGGAGGGGTTTATCTTCCTTGGGTATTACGTGGCGTACGTGGTCTATCTATTCCTTGCTGCTACGGAACATGATGCGCTCCCAATCTTCAGCATGACGATGGCATGGTTCGTTATGCCGATCACGGTCATCACCCTCGTGGTGGTGTTGGTCCGATATCTTCAACAGAACCCACGGGCCGCATCGTGATCTTTCATCAGTCCTCGCCAAAACCCTTGATGTTTTCGATCTTGGCCCCCTCGGCGTTGCAGTCCACCAACTTTATGTTGTGGCCGGGATCTTTGTTGAGGTGCTCGTTTCGAATGCCGTAGTCCATCGCGCCCGCCCAGGTTTTGTTGATCGCCGAGCAGCGTTCGATGAGGATATTCTTCGGCGTCTCCAAACCAGATTGACCATCGACACGGATACCGATCACTTCGATGAATGGCGAGCCATCGGTTTCCCTCCAGAGATTGCCGGCCCCGGTTTCCAAAGCGATGCAGTCGATCAATTGAATATTCTCCGATTCCGCGCCGATGGTGAAACCGCCTAGCGCGGAACGTTCGGCGCGACAATTGATCATTTTGCCGTTTTGCTTCGGATGGGCGACTTTGAAACTGAAACCGAGAGTGTCCTCGGCCACGCAATCCCTCCATTCAAAACCCTGGCCGGCGTCGCCAGTGAAATCGATTCCTTCCCAGGTTTTTGAAAAGTGCGAATTGCGGGCGACAATGTTCTTCACCCGATTGACTGTCATGGCATCGGTCTGGAGAGGATAGAGATCGCCTCCGATCGCGACCTGCAAACGGTCAATCGTCGAGTCGAGCACCTCGACATTCTCCGATTGGCTGATCCATAGGCCCACCAGTTGCTCCTGGATGCGGACACGGACAAAACGTTTCATAGAATCCCGAAACTCGTAGATCGGAAAATGGTTCCAGTGAAAATCATCCCTTACGTCTTTGGCAGTGAGGATCTCGAAAATGTTGTCCCCTTCGTAAGGGGCCCAATTCATATCGTGGATGTTGATTTTCGTCAGACGGACGTTCTTACAATCATGAATCGATAGGCCAACTCCCTTGCCATCGCCGGTGACCTCGACATCGGTCGCCTCAACTGGGGCGGCGTCTCGAATGAGGATGCCCATGGAGTCATTGCGTCCGCCGCTGGAGGGATGTCGGCCACGGTCGACCTTGATGTTCTCCAAGCGGACCTTTACGGGGTTCTCTTCCGATCCTCTAAGGGTAAGCGTTCGCACCGCGATGCTTGGCATCAGGGATTGCAGATCCTGTGGACTAAGCACGGGATCTTCCTTGTAGGTCCCGACACTCTCAGCGTGCATGAGGGGCAATCCCTTCACAGTCGCGCGCAGGCCCTCCGGCGGATCGACAGTCAGTTCGCCGCCGCTATGAGCCGAGGGGATGTATTTCGCGGCGCTGGGCGCTTCCATCGTTTGAACGAGCGTCGCGTTGCGGAAGTCCACATCCGAAGTCACTTCAATATTGCCATGGACCGCGTAGGTCAGTCCTTCCCCATCAACTGTCTCGCCACCGGCCTCATTGAGCGCCTTTTCAATAGCGGCACGGTCATCGGTCTTTCCATCGCCAATCGCGCCGCTCGAACGAAGAGTGAGGCTCGCGGAGTGGGCCGCCTGGGTTCCGGCGATCGCCACGATCAAAACGACGTAATACAATGTCTTTTTCATTTCCATCCATCCTTTCAATGACCGCAAGGGAATACAGTCCATCCAATCGCACCGAATGACCGTTGGGATTTTCGGATATAGGGTGGCAGATCTTCTAGAATCGCTCAACCGCACTTCCCCTTCGTTTACGTTTTCCCGCCGTGGGAGCGGCATCCTGCCGCGAACGGGGGTCTGAGGTTTCGGCGCGGGATAACCATCCCAGGGCAAGATGGCGTGGAACCCGGCAAGTGAGTGGCCGGGTTACGAACCGACCGGCATTTGTCGACAGGTTCCTATTGAAGAATGAGTCCGACGCCTCTTCTCATCCTCGAAAATATCGGTTCCAATCCCATCAATATGACCGAGATCGAGCCTAACCCCTTCGGAAACCAAACGCCTTTCCTCAAACGCCTCGAGAGTCACTCAAAATTCTCGCTCTCCTGGCTGAATGAGGAGTTTCAGGATTTCGACGCCTGGTCGGAAAAAGCCAGGAAGACGATCTTCGAATACCTCCATTACACTCCCGCGCCGGTCGATCCCGATCCGGGCGTTCAGGAGTCGGTCGACATGGGGGACTACACCCGTGAGAAGATCTATTTCAACACGACTCCGGATATCCGTGTCCCGGCCTATGTCCTCATCCCGAAGAAGGCAACATTTCCGGCTCCGGGAATTGTCGCGCTTCACGATCACGGAGCGATGTACTATTGGGGGAAGGAAAAAATTGTCGCGACCGAAGCCGATCAGCATCCCGTGCTCAAGGAGTTCAAGGAGACCTGTTACGGCGGAAATAGTTTCACGACGGATCTGGTTCGCCGGGGTTATGTGGTGATCGCCATCGATATGTTTTATTGGGGCGAGCGACGGACCGACTTTCGTTTGGTGGACTACCTGCGAGGAAAACTGGAGCATGAGCCAGGATCCCCCGAGGATGTCCGGGATCACAACCGACTCGCCGCTCAGCATATCGAAGCGTTGGCCCGTGCGATTCAGTTAACCGGGAACACTTGGCCCGGGATTATGTTTTGGGACGATATTCGCACGGTGGATTATTTGGCCACTCGACCGGAGGTCGATCCGGACCGTATCGCCTGCATGGGACTTTCGGTTGGCGGTTTTCGGAGCGATTATCTTGTCGCCCTCGATCCCAGGATCAAGGTTTCGATTCCGGTTTGTTGGATGACCGCCTATCGGGATTGCATTCCCCAGAACGTTTACAACACAGTCGGATGGATGAAGCTGATCCCCGGAATCCATAAGCTGATGGATCTTCCCGACATGATGGCACTTGCCATTCCACGCCCCCTGATGATCATTGAGGGACGCCAGGACGGTCTCTTTCCCAGGGACGGGGTCAGGCATGCATTTGAAAAAATTGCGAAAGCATATGAGAAAGCGGGCTATGGCGACCGCTTTTCGCCGAGGTCTTATGACACGCCTCATCAATTCAACCTTGAGATGCAGGCGGACGCGTTTGATTTTCTGGAAAAATGGCTTTGAGACCTTCTCAACGAGGGACCGACTAATAATCTCGAGCGACTCTCCTGAAAGAAGGCCAGCCCGAGGTCATAACCCTTTCCCCTAAATCGTCTCCGCCGCGAATAGAGTCGAGACCGGTTGTTCGCTGGTCAGCAACCTCAGAAATTCCTCGGGGATCTCATCGAGAAATCTCGATTCACGTGTCGCTTTCGACCGTCCCCGTTGTGTGCGGATCGCGGCGGTGGTGATGATCAAGTGCTTCTTGGCGCGAGTCATTCCCACATACATGAGTCGACGTTCCTCATGGACCTCGTTGTCGAGGACCGCCGCGCGAGCATGGGGTAGAATCCCCTCCTCCACTCCAGCGAGGAAGACCACTGGGAATTCCAGCCCCTTCGCGCTGTGAAGCGTCATCAAACGGACACAGTTGTCGCTGTAGCGCTTTTCGTCCTTGCCGGACTGATAGTCGGTATCGAGGGAGGCGTTTTGGAGGAAGCCGAGAAGGGATGGGGAGGACTCGGTTCGCTCATAAGCCGCGGCCGCGTTGGCGAGGTCGAGCACCATCTCCTTTTTGATCTCGAAGGCTTTTGGACTGGCGGAGGTTTTTTCCAGTTCCTCCAGATAACCGCTTTCCTCAATCAACCCGAGAACCGCGGGGGCGATTCCCTGCTCTCGGATCCGAGCGCGGGTCTTTCTCAACAACTCGAGAAACTCCTCGATGCCTTTATGGGCGGCGTCCGGAAGGGTCGGTCGGGTCTTCGGGTTGAGCATCTGATAGAGAGGGAGGCCGGATATCCGCGCGGACTCGTTCAATTTCATGAGGCTGTTGTCGCCGATCCCTCGCTTGGGAACGTTGATGACGCGCCGAAGACTGACTTCGTCCTTCGAGTTATTGAGAACGCGGAGGTAAGAGGCGATGTCCTTGATCTCTTTGCGCGCGAAATAATCCATACCGCCAACCACCACATAAGGAATTTGCCGTTGGCGAAAGATCATCTCAAAGGTGCGTGACTGGACATTGGAGCGATAGAGGACCCCGAAGTCCGACCACTCCAGGTTGTAGTGGACACGAAGTTCCTTGATCTGATCGGCCACATAATTCGCCTCGTCGACCTCGTCCTGGGTTCCCACCAGATCGATCGGCTGCCCCTCCCCGCCCTGGGATCGAAGAACTTTCACCATCCGCTTGGTGTTCCGCGATATCACCTCATTGGAGGCCTTGATGATTGTGCCGGTCGAGCGATAGTTTCGATCGAGAGTGATGACACGAGCATCGGGAAAATGGCGTTGAAATTCGAGGATGTTCGCCACATCGGCGCCGCGCCAGGCATAGATGCTCTGGTCATCGTCCCCGACGACACACAGGTTGCGGTGCTCCTCGGCAAGGGACTTCGCGATCCGAAATTGGATCAAGTTGGTGTCCTGGTATTCATCGATCAGGATGTGTCGGTATTTCTTCCGAAGTTTTCCCAGAACTTCCGGGTGGTTATCGAGCAATTCCAAGGTCTTCATCAAGAGGTCGTCGAAATCGAGAGCGTCACGGGCGGCGAGGGCCTCTTGGTAGGCCTCCCAGATCGCCGGGACCCGTTCATCGTATTTGTCATGACGTTCAGCCTGATAGGTTTCCGGAGTTTCCCCACGGTTCTTCGCCAGACTGATGCGGTAGCAAAATGCGCCGATATCGAATTTGTCCGCGCCATGCGAGAAATCATGGAAAACTCTCCCCATCAGGGTTCTCTGATCGGACGCGTCATAGATGGTGAATCTCTTGGTGAACCCAAGGGGTTCGATCTCTTTGCGGAGGAGGGTGGCGCAGAAGGAATGGAAGGTGGAGACCGACAGTTCCTGGCCCCTCTTTTCTCCGACAAGGGAACCGACTCGTTCTTTCATCTCCTTGGCTGCCCGGTTGGTGAAGGTGACCGCCAGAATGTCGGATGGCTTGGCGTCCTTGGTGTGAAGGAGATGAGCGATTCGGGTGGTAATGACTCGAGTTTTGCCGGATCCCGCCCCGGCGAGGACCAAAAGCGGTGAGCCACGATGCTCGACCGCCAACCTCTGTTCCTCATTGAGCCCCGTTAATTTCATAGAAAAAGCAACTCCCCCCGAAACGCTCCCGGCATTCTCCCTCGATGGCCGGGGGAGGGTTATACATGGGATCGCAGCTGGGTTCAATCACGTTTCCCAAAACCTTGGTTCATGGGACTCTGGAAGACATCTAACCGCGTCTGCCGTAGAATACCGGAATTATGTCAGAGCCGATCGAAGTTCTACCGAGTCAAGATGTCGAGGCGCAACGGTTTGCCATGTGGGTCTCCCTCTTGGTCGGATTTTCGATGCTGATCATCAAGGTCGGAGCCTATGTCCTGACTGGATCGGCGGCCATTCTTTCGGACGCCGCCGAATCGGTGGTCCATGTCGGCGCTGTTGGATTCGCCACATACAGTCTCTGGCTGAGCCAGACGCCTCCGGACGAAGATCACCTGTATGGCCATGAGCGGATCTCTTATTTTTCGGCGGGTGTCGAGGGGGGACTGATCATCGCGGCCGCCCTTTTCATTATGAAGGAATCGATTCCGGAACTTTGGGGCAAGCCGGAAATCGAATCGCTGGACTGGGGAACCGGACTGGTGGCTTTGGCGGGAGGCATCAACGCGATATTGGGGTGGTACCTGGTTCATCTTGGCAAGAAACAAGACTCGCTGATCCTCGAGGCCAATGGGAGACATGTCTTAACCGATACTTGGACCAGCGTTGGGGTTGTCGTGGGACTTCTATTAGTGCTCGCCACCGGCTGGACCATCCTGGATCCCATCATGGCCATCCTCGTGGCGCTCAATATTGTCTTCTCCGGATATCATTTGATCCAGCGAGCGACGTTTGGGTTGATGGATCGGGTGAACCCAAAGCAAGACGCGGTCATTCGCGAAATCCTCGAGAAAGCGGAATCGGAAGGGGTCTGCAAATTCCACGAACTCCGTCACAGAAACACGGGGCGCACCGCCTGGGTGGAGGTCCACCTCTTGTTTCCAGAAGGAAGCTCCCTCAAGAACGCTCATCGAGGCGCGACCGAAATTGAGGAAAAGATCAACGCCGCCCTGCCCGGCCAAGTGATTGTCACCACTCACCTTGAACCGTTGGAGACGCACAAAGCCGAACATCATGGGCCGGAGAACCCCTCGCACCTCGATCCAAGCAGGTAGCCTTCTTTTCAACTGAGGGCCGGTATAACGTTGGCCGAACAAAACGATGACAAACCCCAATTGGGTCTTTCTCCAGGAATTCATTCAATCCTTTCACACTACGGGGGCCATTGCACCGAGCGGGAGGGCTCTGGCCCGGCGCATGGTCGCTCCGTTGGATCGCCTCTCCGGACCCCGTCGGATTCTGGAGGCTGGACCGGGAACCGGAGTCTTTTCCTCGGAGGTGGTGTCGCGTCTTGGGCCGGAAGATGAATTCATTCTTTGTGAAATCAATCCAAAGTTCGCGGAGCTGCTGCGATCGAGGTTGAATTCGGATCCAGCCTGGAATGAGAAGGCGGACCGAATTCGAATCGAATGCGGGGATGTTAGAGATCTATTTGCGGCAGGCTCTTTCGACTTGGTTGTATCGGGTTTGCCACTAAATAACTTCACCCCATCCTTTGTTGAAGAGTTACTTGGAGGGTTTGTCGAATCGTTATCGACAAGAGGCGTTCACACTTTCTTCGAATACCAGGCGGTTCGGAATCTCAGAAGGAGATTGGGGTCCCGGAAAAACCGCGAGAGAATGGAAGCAATCCATCGATTGGTCCAATCCCTATCGGAAAAGGCCAGAGTCGATTGTGAAAGGATTTTCCTAAACCTCCCACCTGCCATAGTCTATGAGATTTCTCCTAATACCAATTCTAATTAATCGCACTTATCCTCTTAAAAATCATGAAACGAACCCAATGGAGTTGACGTTTATGATTTAATCTGGCTAAAATACAAATAGGGTGTTTGGGTGATTCGCGGGGAGAAGGACGAAGCATGACAAAATTTCGGGATTGGCGCTTAAGGCAGAAGTTCATGGCAATCACCGCGCTCGCCGCGGGTCTGCCACTGCTCTTTTATGCAGCCATTCCGCTGAAGTCCTCGTTTGAGTCCTTGAAATCCCTTCAGGACGATTTCCTTCTCTCGAAAATGACGGCGGCGGAATCGATGGTCCGCCAACGTCGGCAGATGCTTGAGGACACCGCCAATCTGATCGCCAAACACCCGGATCTCCAGCAGTTCATCCAGGAAAATAGCGAAACCTTGTTCAACCCCGTAAAGTCCACCGACCGGACCGGAGCCAAAAAAGGGGAACGTTTCCAGGGGATCGATCTGGCGTACCTGTATTTCTCAGATGGGACGGTGCAATTCATCTCCGCTCCCCCCAGTTATGTCAATCCACAATCTTTCGGAAAACCGATTGAAGAGTGGCTTGAATCCGAATCAGTGCGCTCGTCGGTGACCTCCGGTTTTAGTGGGGTCGAAGGAAGAAAGTACTTGATGGCGATTTCCAAGGTCCGAGGAAGATCCGAAAAAGAAGATTCCAAAACCTCTTATTTGGTGTTGGGAATGGACCTCGATGGCGAGGAAAGAGTGGCCCAACTCTTTGGAACCAGTGTCGGGGACGCGATGTTGACGGTGGATCCGAAGGCAGAAACCTCGGATGAGAGCATTGACCCGGTGACTTTCATCGAAAACGACATCGAAGTCGGTGTGCGTAAACCTCAGAAAAATCTGGGGAAAGAGAACCAGTTCTTGCTCACTCTATACCACCCCAGAGGGCGATACGACGAAATTGAGAGCAACCAGATCTGGTTCTTTGTCCTGTTCCTGCTGGGCGCCTATCTGGCCGCGGTGATCGGGACGGCGGGGTCGGCGGCGGTGGTTCTCAAGCCATTGGCCAAGCTGATCGAAACGATGCGCTCGGTTAGCGGTCCCTCGACCTATAGCCACCGTGCGCCGGAGGATCGCAAGGACGAGATCGGGCAACTCGCGATCAACTTCAATCGCCTCATGCGGCGCCTTCAGGTGGCCCAGAGAGAACTCCAGATCGCCCAAAAACACGCGATCGAAGCGGAGAAGTTGGAAACCATCCACGCCATGGTGATTACGCTCGCGCACGAAATCAACAATCCGCTCACCGCGCTATTGGGAGAGGCCGAGATGTTGCTGATGGATGGACGTTTGATCCCCGCCGATCGGACCTCGGTGGAAGTGATTCGAAATATGTCCGTCCGAATTCAGAAGGTGATCACCAAACTTCAGGATGCGCAGGCGGTGGAGATGACCGCTTACACCGATTGGCAGCAGATGATCAAGGTGGATCTCGAGGAGGTCGCCCCGGCCCCCGTTGTCGCGAGTCCTCAGTTGGTTTCGGATGAGGCCAAATCTTGGAATGAGGGCAAGACTTGGGATGACGCTTAGTCTTGAGATTACGCCTGATCAAACGTCACGACATTCCCGAATCGTCACCTGATAATCCGAGTCGCAGTGGAGGATGAGATTCGCCTGTGAGCGTGTCGGTTCTCCATACTTTGGAAACTCTCGAAGATTGCTATTAAGAAAAGTTGTGAGCACCTTCTCGGGCGTGTGGCCTCGCTCCTCCACGTCCCGAACGACACGGCTCATGAGTTGAGTCTTCCAGTCCGATTCGATATAGATGGCGAAATCGACCCATTCGCGGAAGTCGCGGTAGGTTGAAACCTCCCCATCAAGGAGATTGAATTTAGCGGGCTGGAACCTTTTGGTCGTGGCGGCGTCGCCCGCCTTCGAGCAGTAGACCGGCTGGTCGAAGGATTTCCCTTGTTTGATATGGACCAAGTGGTCGAGGATAAGGTCCATCTTGTTGGCGCTCGGGTGAGGGCCATACACCCCTTTCTCCGCTCGGACTGCCCGGGCCTCCTTGTAATCGTCTAATGTGAGCACGGCGGAGTTCGAGAGCAACCCCGAAAGGTTTCGAGAAAAGAAAGACTTCCCTGTCCCACCCGGTCCGCCCACCGCAACCACGATCGGGGCCGAGAGACGGTTGAATCGGTTTTGAATAATCTCGGCGACACGTGGGGTGTGAGGCAACTTCCTTCTCGCTTTCCTGAGTATGACAGGGGAGTCTCTTCCAGATTCGATTCGATTTCCACCTGGGGTAGGATGCAGGTCTCCCAATGAAAAGTGCAAGCGGTCGAATCTCGTTTGGAAGTCTTTTCCATCCTAGGGCTTACGCCACCTTGATCGGCGCCGGGGTCTTCCTGATCTCCTGCCTGGCGCTGAGGGGAGACTTCGCACATAGCTCCCGCTATCTCCACCAAATCGCGTGGGGGGTTGTCGGCCTTGGAATGTTTGGGTGGATGGGGTCGGTTTCGGAATCGAACCCGAATCCGAAGCGTGGGGCAGGAATCTGTCTCCTCCAATATCTCCTGCTCGCCGTCTTCCTCTCCATTCCAGTGCTGTCGAGCGACGGCGATTTCTATTACGGAATCACCCGGACCATGCTTTGGAATCGAGACCTCAACACGATGGAAGAGGGGGCCCGGTTTTCGAACAGCTGGATGGTGGAGAGAGCGGCGGAGGGGAGCGCCCATGGATTCCCCTACCACCCATTTCCCATCGGAGTGAGTCTGCTCTGGATTCCATTCATTGGAATGGGACATATCCAAGCGACGATCAAGAGCCTTTTCGATCCGACTCTCACCCTAAATGGTTATTCCAAACCGTATCTGGACTGGCTCTCCATTGGGACAGCCACGATTGGGGCTGGGTTCGCGATATTCGGACATTTCCTGCTTCGTCTGCGATTCGACCACCAGATCTCGAAACGGGCGATCATCGGAACTCTGCTCGCCACTCCCGGCGCCTTCTATTGTTTTCGCGATATGGGTTTCCCGCATGCTGCGTCTATGGCATCGATCGCCTGTTTCTTGTGGGTTTGGCTGCGCGACCCGGACAGGATAGATTGGAAGCAGATTTTTCTGCTATCGGTCCCCCTTTCGATTTCCGCTCTGGTGCGTTGGCAAAACTCGCTCTTTGCACTGGCTCCGGTTGTGTATTGGCTAAGCCTCTTCCCCCATGGGGCCGATCCCTTGCGCGGACTTTCCCAAAAGATTACTCGGATTCTCGGACTTGGCGCGCTCTGCTTCGTGTTTTGCCTTCCCCAGCTTTTGATCTTCCGATTGAGAGGACCCTCGTGGCTCTCTCTGCAGCATGGGGGACCGGAGGAATTTTCTTGGTCAACCCCCAAATTCTTTTCTCTCGCGTTCGACGACCGGTACGGACTCTTGTTTTGGCATCCCTTTTATTTTCTTTGCGGGTTGGGTGGGGTCCTCTATCTCTCGCGCGGTGTGAACTGGCGGACTCTACTATGGATAGGGGGATTCGCGGTTTGGTGTTGGACCGCTTTCCTGGCCCAA
>JACKFH010000018.1 GCA_020632575.1 Candidatus Omnitrophota bacterium
AAGACTGGGCGAACCCCAATGATCGCCCTGCGCTTAAGAAGGAAATGATCGAAAGGGTTTTTGGTGGATTCCCAGTCGACATCGTCTCGGGTGAGAAACCTCAGGCGACCATCAAAGAAAAGGGCGGGGAAGCGTTCCTGGAATCCGAGCCCGGGGTCCGGTTGCCGATGACCATTCCTCCCAAAGATTCACCCAAATCAGACCGGATTGTCTTGGTCTTGGGCGATTACCCAGAAGGATTCGCGCCTGATAACAATACGGGTTGCGAGTTCGCCACCCTTTCGCCCCGAGGGACTGGCCCGACTCGATGGCCCTCGGCTAATACAGTCGACTGCGAGGATTACCTCCTCGCCCAAGGGTCCAACATCCTCGGTCGCCCCATGCTCGGCCAATGGACTTGGGACGCTCTCGCCGCGGTCGCCGCGCTTCGAAAGGAATTTCCAAACTCCGAGACCTTTGTTTATGGCGAAGGGGTGATGGGGTTGGCCGCTCTCTTTGCGGGAGTATTGGATGAGGAAATCGCTGGAGTCGCGACCTCCGAGATGCTTTCCAGTTATGTCTGGCCCGACCGATTCGATGATCGCTGGGGTCTCGTCCACTTCGTTCCTGGCATCCTTGAGGTTGGAGATCTGTCTCAAATCGCGCGTGGGATTTCTCCGCGTCCCCTCCTGATCGCCACGCCCAGAAATGGCGATGGTTCAATTTCGCCGGCGGACAAATGGAAAGGGGAAAATCTCCGATTTGTCCCGGATATTTCCCCCTCTCAAGCTCTCGATGATTTGCCCCGTCTCAAGTCCAACCCATGATTCGATCGAGTTTTGGCCAATATCGGCAGCCGTCGCTACTCCATCCGCTCCTGCCAATGAAGGATGAACATGAGTAAGTCACTCGACGA
This sequence comes from Candidatus Omnitrophota bacterium, assembly GCA_020632575.1. Taxonomy (GTDB): domain Bacteria; phylum Hinthialibacterota; class Hinthialibacteria; order OLB16; family OLB16; genus JACKFH01. Next base: position 896 of record JACKFH010000018.1, read on the forward strand.
TACGATGTTGTCACCATCCATATCGGACTTGTCGGTGAGACTGTCTCCCGTCGCCTTCCCCTCGGTTTCGACACTCTTTCCAAACTCCGCCAGGAAAAGCAGCAGGTCGCGTTGATCGACCACATTGTTGCCGTCAAGATTCGCGTCCCCGCCAGACTGAGTCGGCTCCTCAGTGAAGGTCGGAGTCGGCGTGGCCGAGGGTGTGTCGCTGGGAGTGGCAGTCGAGGTCGGCGCCGCCTCGGTGGGCGTGTTCGAAGGCGTCGCCGTGTTCGAGGGGGTGGGCGTGATCGTTGGCGTTGGGGTGATTGTCGGCGTGTTGGTGGGAGTCCGAGTGTAATCGGGGCCCAAGGTTGATGTCGGCTCGGGGGTCGCTTCCACCTCCCCATCGAAGTAAATCTTCCGCTGGTGCTCGAATTTATACTCCTTGGTCCGGCCCTCAAAGGGGAAAAGGGTGGTGGTGTCGTCGCGGATCTCCGGCGCGGAGGCGAGAAACCCGTTGTCCCAACCTTTGTCGACATCCTCTCCGGGGGGGAGAAGAAGCGGGTTCACATCGTGCGCGAATTTCACAGGACCCGTCCCGATCTGAAACCACCAACAATCCTCGCGATCAGGGGTCCGGGCGAGTGGGTTGTAAGAATGGACTCGCACCTTGAAAGCGTTGTCGGGAGCGCCAACCCCCGTATCCACCATTTCGAATCCATCGTAAGAAACCGTATAGGTCACCTGATACGGGGTTCCTTGACCGCCGCCTTCGACATGAGGGGTCACCATCACCGGCTGTTCCCAAACCTCGCCGGCCTCACGGTCGGGGTCGATCAAAGGAATCTCCGGATCGAACACTAGTTCGACGAATGGATTGGCCCGAACTCCGTCTTTGCGTTGTTTGTGGCTGGTCATGTAGACCGTGCCATCGGTCTCCCTTCGAATGTTGACCTCCTCCTCAAGGACATTCTGCTTCCCGGTGAACTTGGCCAAACCGAGGATGTGGATGTTTCTTTCGTTATCTTCGAAGTCCCGAGGCTTGGAAACGATCATGTTCATCCGCTCGTACCACTGACTCCCACGCATGGGATCTCGGAGCCCCTCCTGAGGCGGAAGATTTTCGATTCCTTGTCCCGCCATTTCAGAGAGAATCCATTCCTCGAGAAGTTCACGGTCCCAGTCCCAAATTCCATTCGAGGGAGGCATGGTGGGCTCATCGCCAGTGGCCACGTCGTAGATCTCGAAGATCCAATTCCGGATCATTTCGAGGTTGTCGAAATTGACATCCAAGGGGGCGCCGTGACGGTCATCCTCCGGACGAGATGAATGGTGGCACGAAGCGCAGTATTGAACGATGAACCGTTCGCCGAAATTCTCGTAGGTCAGTTCCTCGCCCCTGGCTTGAGATGCGAGAAGCGCGCCCGCCAGAAAGAGTCCAAGTCTTAACATTCGCATCGTATCAGGCTCCCATGTCCAGGAGAGGCGAAAACACCGGCTCACCCGGAAGAATTTCGTTGGCGTCCAATCCGGCGAGGGTCAATAGAGCCGCCCCGACGTTCGGGGTCGCGAGTTCAATGCTGCTGGAATCGTCCGGCAGTCCGGTCGAATAATCCACATTCCGGTAGTTCTGTCGTTCGTCGGTGCCGCCAAAGACCTTTCCGCCATTGATCCCGGCGCCGACAAACATCATGCTGGTCACCGGCCAGTGGTCCTTGCCGTTGCCTCCATTGAGTCGAGGCGTCCGTCCAAATTCCGACATCAAACAGACTGTGGTTTGGTCTAAGAGCGAGCCGGTCCCGGTTGTTCCCGGTCGGTTCGCGAGTTCGGTGACAATCTGGTTGAGTCCCATAAACGTGTTCTGAAAGTTGTTCCCTTGCTGTGCGTCGTTGTCCCCATGGGTGTCATACCCGCCGGGCGCGCGCAGAGTGGCGGTGACGCTGATCCCATTCTGGAACGCCCCCACCGCGGAAAGTCCTTGGTTGGTGAAACCTCCGCCGCCTCCCAGATTGAGGGTGTTGCGGGCCTCTTTGATTTCGTTGAATCGGAGATATCCCCGGTCGAGTTCCTCGACTCGTCCGCCCTCGTGCCCCATCTCCATGGCCTCGCCGAGAAGACCGTTGAGTTTCTCGTTGAGATACGATTCCATGCGGTTCTCGACTTCCGTGTCGGGAGAGTATCCGCTTGGGAAGAGGAGACGGTTGAAGGTGTTTCCGGAGGTGGTCACTCCGCCGAGGTTGCCCGGGAAATTTGGACCGGAAAGCGAGAGGTTGGGGAGCAAACGGTCGGAGGCTTTACGCGCGGCGATCTGGGTCGGCCAATCCGCTTTGTTCATCCCCGTCGATCCGGTCATCACCGTCTCGCGCCCGAGATCGTGGCTGAGAGTGCGTACGAAGACCCCGTTCAGGATGGCGGTGCGGTCGCCAAAATTTTGAAAGAACTGGGTCACCGCGGGACGACCCATCGGATCGTTCCAAAACGTGTCGGTGACATTCGAGCCAAATTGCGTGCGCTGACCCGTGGGGACATCCACGGTCTGAAGGCCCTCTTTATCGGACTCGAAAACTTGAGTGATGTCCCACCCCCCCTGCGCGAAGACGAACATGAAGAAATGGGGGTTGTCCTGGCCCTGTTGCGCCCACGCGAACATGCGATGGAAACTCGGTGTGCAGAGTCCGCCCGCCGCCGCGGCGGAGAGATGTTTGAGAAAGTGTCTGCGATCCATTTTTCGTATAGCCTTTCTTTTTGGTTCGTCTCTTCACGCAACCGAATCAATAAAAATAGATCCGGGGGTCTCGAAGCATCAGGGAGAGGAGATCTCTCCACGCCCGCGTCACACTCCCGTTGTCGTCGTTCTTGAAATCCAGGAGCAGGTCGTACAATTCACCCACCTCCACACTGGAGGGTCCCACCATTTGACCGTAGAACCGTTTGCACATCTGGGAGATTTGGGTCTTCACCAGGGTCTGGTACTGGACCGGGTCCTCTTTTCCGGAGGCCAGGGTGAACACCGTCTTTTCACTCGAGGGCGGGTCGCCCCTGAGTTCGAAATCGTAGACATCGTCCGCGATCGCCTCGGCGTGACGTTGATAAGTCAGAAGAAGCATTGGGGTGATGGCATGGCTGCGTTTGTCGATGATGATGCCGTCATAGCCGCCCGCGGGAATCTTGTAGGAGGGGTCGTATTCGAGGCTCGGGCGTGCCTTGCTTCCCCAGGTCTGCCCGGTTAGGTCGTAACCCAGTGTCGCCATCTGTTCCGGGGTGATGACTCGGAAGGGTTGGACCAGACGCGCCTCGTCCTCGGAGGCTTCCTCGGTCACCCCGATCGCGCGGTAGAGATCCGTTTTCACAATTGCTCGGATCAGGTCCTTCAACCGGAACTCGGAATCCCGAAAGATCTGGTCGAGCTCGACAATCAACTCCCTCTCCCGATGATCGACCAGCCCTTGCACCATCGCCGCGAGCATTCGTTTGGCCATGGTGTAAGAGAATCTCGGATCGTTCGCCAAATATTTTCCAAGCGTGGTCAACTTCCCATCGCTGGGTCGGCCGTAGTAGGACGGGACCCGTTCCGAAATCAGCTGCCACCTTTCGATTCCCTGATGGCTGTAGACATTGAAGTCGTCGAACTCCTGGGTGGATTCCCCCACCGGGCCGAGTTGAACCGCTTGGAGGTGCCCCACAATTCCCTCCAGCGAGGCGTGACAGGCGAGGCAACCCGGGTTGTAGCGGACCGCGTTGTCGATATCGGATTCCCGGTTGTTCGCCAGTCGAAACTCGAGGGAAACGTTTCGTTGAAAGTGATTGTCATCGAGGAAAATACGCGTGATGTGATTGGCGCGGCCGCGTTGCTTGTTGGCCGCGGTGCTGTCGTAGCGGAAATAGAAGGACTGCATGGAGAGGACCCCGGAATGCGGACGCCCATCCATGTAGTGGCACTTCATCCACTCCGAACCTCCCTCGGGTCCGGGATAATCGATGCCCCAGAATTTCGCCAGGGTCGAGTCGGCCACCGTGTAGGGCGCCGTCGCGAGTTCAGTCATGGGGAGGTCGTGGGAGACCAGATATTGAAACAACCGAAGCGGCTCCTCGCCGACACTGGCCGCGAGTTCCTCCTCCATTTCGTCGTCGAAGGTCTCTTGGAAGAATGGGATGTCGGTCCTCTCGGTTAGAAAGAAATCGTTCGCGATCCACAACAGCCGGTGATAGAAGCGTTCGTCGTCGAGGTATCTCTCGATGAGTTCGTCGGTGGTGAGAGTCCCGCCCGCGATCGCCTCCAAATCTCCGACTGTCGGGTGGGCCCCCAGCAAATCGACCGCCAGGCGAACCGCGTACTGGGTGTCCGGAAGGAGTTCATACTTGCCGGTGTCCGAAAGCGGGGGTTCGGCATTAACCGGCTGAAAGACGAGGCAGGCGACAATAGCCATCCAGATCGGGAGATGAATTCTCCGTTTAAATCCAAGAGGTTGGGGGGTGCGACTGGACACGATGATCCTCTCCTCACTCGCTCGGTGGGCCCGAGTGTTTTCCGATACGATTTCCGCGTTTCATGATTGGGACGTTTGTGAGGCGAGGCGCTACTGAGTTTTTTTAGAGAGTCCGGCTCCCACGTCCCGGAGGGAGCCGGACTCTATTTCGCCAAAAGGGTGGAACCCTCCGACGGTCTCTCTACTGAAAATTGTTCTGCCAAAAGGACGCCATCATGAACCAGTCGCTCGCCTTGAGCGCGTTTTCGGGATCCATCTTGGCGTTCTTCAAATGCATCAGGTAATCCTGCTGATCGATCTTACTGTCTTTCACGATATCCAAGTCCGCGGTGGGCGCCTCGGTTGGCGTTGGTCCGGACTCGGTGTTTGTTGGAGTGGCGGTCGGCTCCTCCATGGTGTTGGTGGGAGTCGCGGTCGGTTCCTCCGAGGTGTTCGTCGGCGTCTCCGTCGGCGCTTCCATCGTGTTGGTTGGAGTGTTCGTCTCTGTCGGCTGTTCGGTGTTTGTTGGGGAGGGTGTTGCCGTGGCGGTTGGTGTCTCCCCCCCACCTCCGGGCGGAACGCTGTTTGCGTCGCCTGGGTTGCTGATCGATGCCGGGTTGTCCGTGATCGCCACGTCGGCGGCGTTCTGGATGTCGAAGGTTCTCATGAACAATTGGTCGGTCGGTTGATCGAAAGCCATGTGAAGAAGAACCCCGTCGGGATCGCCCAACTCGACGCCGTTGGAGAAACCGTCTCCATCCGAGTCTTCCGCCGCGAGCTCGCTCCCCCAGAATGGCGTGGATGCGCGGCTACTGTCACGGATGATTTCCTTCACCCGCTCCCCAAATGGATTCAACATCGGGTTGTCCTCCCCGCCTCCGTCCGGCTCCATGTGGCAGGTGATACAACCCACCAGTTCCGAATCCATCGGCGGCGGTCCCGGCACATGCATCGCGTTCGGGAGGATGAGTTCGCGGCCCTCGCGCGCTTGAGCGGATCCTGAAATCAACAGTAATGCCATAGCGACCAATACCATTTTGGGAAGCGAGTTCATCCAAAAAGATCCTCCAATTTTCTTCTTCCTTGAGTGGACGACGCTGTCATTTCTCGGAGTTCCAAGTTGAAACTCGATACCATTCCGCCGTGAATGGGGTTCCGCAATGCAGATTCCATACCCGATAGCCCGATGACAGAATAGCAAGGCTCGTTTTCTTCGTCATAAAAATCACTTAGATCACTAAAACGAGGCCGGGTATGTCCTTCTAAGTATTTGAGAAGACGCAACTTAGAGGAGAGGGAAGGGGAGAGGATCAGGAGCGTCGAACAGCAGGGAGACTTTAGGACCTAAATCACGCTAAATGAGAGGTTTTTTCTGCGGAATCCCCACCCTTCGAGGGTATTTCTCTGGAGTCTCTCCCATCTTCTGGAGTGCTATTATGAAACGTGGAGCGTCCTCGCCAGGCAGTTGATACTCCAGAACTCTTGAGACACAGCCGTTCAATTCTTGCAGAGCTTTGCCCACATCGTTCAGTTCTGAAATTGAGGATTTCCAGCACCATAACTCCCCTTTTTTCTTCAAGTAAGGCATCCCGAGTTCCACTAACACGGGAAGGGCGGAGAGGGCGCGGGTTACCACTCGGTCGTGTTTTTCCCGATGGTTGGGATCGCGGGCCAGATCCTCGATCCGCTCTCCGAGCGCGACCCCTCTGGGGTGAATTTCATTTTGAATCAGGAAGTCTTGGAGGATGTTGGCGACCTTCTTCTTGGATTCGATCAGAGCGAAGAGAGCCCTTTCATTCTGCAACCCGAGCGGCATTCCAGGAAATCCCGGCCCGGTCCCGATATCGACAAAGGTGTCCCCTATCTCCCACCCACCTAGCGCTGGCGCGAGAGAATCCATCACATGCCGGACCAGCCAATCCTCCCTAGGAACCCGGGTGAGATTGTGCCGCCTGGATTCCTCCTCGAGCCATTCGAGGTGGGCGAGGACCAGTGGAGACAACTGCTCTCGAAACGCCTCAACGGAGGGGAGGTTGATCCTGTGAATAGAAGGTTCACTCATTGTGACATTGTAAGCGGGATCGATCTCCGCGTAATCGGGGAGGGATATTGGAGAAAGCCTGAGGTCGTCTGGAATGCCAGGCACTCAACGTCATTCCTGCGAAGGCAGGAATCCAAACTGGCGCTCGCGCGGAGTTCGACTCCTCGAGCAAGTGTGAGGGAGTCCCCCAGTCCGCACCAAAGGGGTGTGGTTTCAGTCCGGTGAGTTCCCGTACGCTCCCTCTGCCCCAAGCCTGCCGCCCCCATCGGACAGGAGTCCGACACGCTCCGGATTGAGCCAGAGCCACGATCCAGCATCAATCGCCTCCGAAAGAGGCTTCGCTCTCGCGGTGCCAGGGTTCACCCTGGTGCGACTCACATCCCGCCCCTCCGGAGTTGAAGTCCCCTCGCCAGCGTGGTCTAATCCTCGGGTTCGTAAGCGATTTCTCTAATACTCTCTTCTTGGAGGTTTCATAATGGATTTAGGAGTCTTGACCGCCATCCTCGATGGCAATGGCGTCCCCCTTCCCGACACGCTTGATTACCTGTCGGGGCAGGGAATTCGGTGGGTTGAACTGGGCACTGGGAACTACCCCGGTAACGGACACTGCCCAGTGGATGAACTTCTCAAAAGCAAGACCGCCCTCAGCGATTGGGAGGATGAATTTAAGCGGCGTAAGATGCGCATTTCCGGACTCTCATGTCACGGAAACCCGATTCACCCCAACAAAGATTTCGCCGCCGCCAACTTGGATGTTCAGCGCAAGACCATCCAACTCGCCGAAAAGATTGGCGTGAAGACTGTGGTTCTCTTCTCCGGTTGCCCCGGCGGAAGCAAGAACGACACCACACCGAACTGGGTCACTTGCCCCTGGCCGCCCGATTACCTCGACATTCTCGAGTACCAATGGAACGATGTCGCTATCCCGTTCTGGACCAAAGAGGCGAAATTCGCCCGCGACCATGGAGTTAAACTCGCTTTCGAGGCCCATCCCGGATTCATCGTCTACAATCCCGAGACTCTGCTCAAACTCCGCAAGGCCTGCGGTAACACAGTCGGCGCGAACTTCGACCCCTCCCACTTCTTCTGGCAGGGAATCGATCCCCTCGCCGCGGTCCGCGCTCTCAAGGGGGCGATCCACTATTGCCACGCCAAGGACACGCGTGTCGATCCGCTCAACACCGCGGTCAATGGAACTCTCGACACCAAGAGCTACGGCAAAGAACTGGAACGTTCGTGGGTATTCCGCGCTTGCGGTTATGGCCATGACGAACGCTGGTGGTGCGATTTTGTCTCAACACTCAAGATGTGCGGATTCGATGGCGTTCTCTCCATCGAGCACGAGGACAGCATGATGTCCGCCAAAGAGGGACTCGAAAAGGCGATCAACTTCCTCAACCGAGTGATCATCCGCGAGAAGGCCGCCAAAGCGACCTGGTTCTGATCTCTGACCAAGGACGAGAAAACAAAAAAGGGGGATCGGATCCGATCCCCCTTTTCCTTATCAGCTCATTTGGAAGGGTTCTCATAACTGCCGCATCATGTCGCTCACCGTGTCCACATATTGAACAGTATCGAGGTCGTATTTCTTACTGACCAGGTAATGCTGAACCAACCCCTCTAAAGTGAATTCCATGGCTGCGGCGAGATGCAGATCGTCCTCGGGTTTCAGGACATCCCGAGTGACCTTTTCCAGGCCCTCGACCTTCCTTAGTCTTGAGAAGTACTCATTGAAGGGTAGTTCGTCCGATAGATCGACCTGGTTCCCTTTCTCGAACCAAATCACCACCTCTCGAAAGGGTTCCGAATCGATCTTCTTCGCCGGTCCGAGACCGCGCTTGGGCGTATAATGCTTGTCGAACACCCTTCGGATCGCCTGTCCGATGATGCGGTGGGAGACGGTGACCAAGCCCTCCTGCTCTCCTTTGAAGACCAACTCCATCTTGCCGGTCATCGCCGGGACACAATGAAACAGGTCGCACATCCGGGCGATCTCTTTGTTCGATCCCTGCAGCACCATCCGGTGTTCGACCGCGCTGTGCAAAGTCTCGTAAAGCGAGATCGCAAGCCTTTGGGACACCCCGCTCCCCTGGTCGACATACTCGCTTTCCCGAGCCTCGAACGCGATCTGCTCGGCAATCTCCCTCATGTAGTCGGGGACAATGGCGCCACCCTCCTCGAAATTGGGGATCCTCGATTCCTGCACAGTGATCTCCATCGCCTCTTCCAGCGTCCTTGGGTAGTGAGTCAGGATCTGAGCGTCGATGCGATCTTTCAGAGGCGTGATGATGGATCCCCGGTTCGTGTAATCCTCCGGGTTGGCGGTGAACACGATCATCAGGTCGAGGGGAATGCGAACCGGGAACCCTCGGATCTGGATGTCGTTCTCCTCCAGGATGTTCAGGAGACTGACCTGAATCCGGGGCTGAAGATCGGGTAATTCGTTGAATGCGAAAATTCCTCGGTTTGACCGGGGGATGATTCCATAGTGGATCGCCGATTCATCGGAGAGTTCCAATCGCCGCGACATCACCTTGACCGGATCGATGTCGCCGATCAGATCCGCCACACTGACATCGGGGGTCGCCAGCTTCTCCTGGAATCGCTCCTCCCGTGAAATCCAACGGATGGGGGTGTCGTCTCCCTTTTCCCCGATCACCCGTCGAGTCACCCCGAAGGCGGGTTCCATCGGATCGTCGGGAATATCGATGCTATCCACGATTGGGATATAAGGGTCCAAGAGACCGGTGAGAGACCGAATCAAACGGGTCTTCGCTTGTCCCCGAAGTCCCAGCAGAATGAAATCGTGCTGGGCGAGAACCGCTCGCTGGACCTGGGGAATGACGGTCCGGTCATAACCGATAATCCCCGGAAAAATCGTCTCGCCCGCCCGCATCTTGCGTATCAGGTTCTCCCGAGCCTCTTCTTTGACTGTGCGATGGCGGTATCCGTTCGCCCTCAACTCTCCCAAAGTCCTTGGATCCGGGGGGGCGGTAGGTTGATTGTTTGGCATGCTGAAAGGGAACCTCGATAGTGGATTTTTAGGTGTCTGGCCAGTATATCGGACCCATCGGACCATCTGAAGGATGTGACCAGCCCTCCAACTCGAAACGATCCACTCCGTTCACGGTGACCTTCTGAAGGAAGTTTTCTTGATCCGAAAACCTTGACTCGATTATTTATGGTAAATACAATAAAGATCAAGAAAATTTGTTACGATTGGTTCTGGCGTGACCGTTCACCCGCGCATGCCCTTACCGATTGGACGGGATCCAAGGCGTTTCAAGGAGGAAGGGATCATGGAACTTTCAAAATGCATTCGATGCAAAGGCTTCTATCAGAGGGTGAAATCGTTGGTCTGTCCCAAATGCGAGATCGAGGAAGAAAAGGAGATCTTCCAGGTCCAGCAGTATATGGGCGACAACCCAGGCTCGACCCTTGAGCAAGTTTCGGACGCGCTCAACATCTACCTCGAGGATATCGACCGCTGGATCGAGGAGAACCGGCTTCATGTCGAGGTCAAGCAGATTTCCGACAAGAAAGAGGCTGTCAGGAAACTTTACGATACAGTCAAGGGCGGGATCGAGGAGCAGTCGTCGATTGCTCGAGAACGAATGAAGGCCCTCCAAACCGGCGACGACGAATGGGGCCCGGCGGCTGGGAAGTACCGTAGGGTCTAGGATCTGGTAATTCAAAAAGGCCTTCGCTCAACTTAACTTTTCCCACAGTGGGCGTCTATCGCTGTGGAAGTCAATTGCCGTGGGAGAGTCTATCGCTGTGGGAGTCTATTGCCGTGGGAGTCTATTGCCGTGGGAGCGGCTTCCAGCCGCGAATACTCGACGAGATTGACAAGGTGCACTCCCCCAATCGCGGCTGGAAGCCGCTCCCACGGTGTCAGACCCTGCCGCGCGTCAACCGCTTGGCAAGCGGGAGGGCATTCGACATAATCCCCCATCGTTCCAAAAACTGAATTCGAGTCTGACCAACCCCTGCCGCGTCACATTCCGGGACCTCCTCCAAGAAAGGTCGACAGGATTTTAACAAACAGGGAGGCGACTCCGTGTTATAGATATCCGATGACTCGGTCGATTCAACTCCTCAATTTTCTATCAATCCTCGGCGCGCTCGTCGTTGTGTGCCTGAACCCGTCGGTTTGTGTCGCTCAGGAGGGTCTCCCTCTACAAGATTCCAGTATTGAGATCCCCGACTTGGAAGCCGACCTCCCTCCTTTAGAGGCCGATCCGAGTCTTGTGACCTTGTCCCAAGAAGAGCTAAGCAAACTGGATAATGTCCTGATCGAGGAGCCGTGGTCCCCCGACATTTCGGCCGCGACCGGGCTCACCCTCTGGGACTGCATCGTCATCGCCCTGGAAAACAACCGCCCCCTTCAAATTGTTCGTGACGATCTCCGGATTTCCGGAATCACTCTCAATGAACGGCGCAACGAGTTCGACAACATCTATTACCTGGGCGCGGGCGCTCACTACGATGAACAAAGGGGCGTTCCCGCGCCGATCGCTCCCTCCGATGCTGGAGTCGACCGCGACCGATATTCCTTCAACTTCGGAGGCCTGGATGGAAGCGGGACCTTTTTGTCTCGCCAATTCCGCAACGGTGGATCTCTGCAACTGGGAGCTCAATCCATCTACAACTCCCAGACCGCCACACGGATCCGCCCCTTTGTCGATGACAACGGCGATCTGATGACCGAACAGTTCCTCCGCGATGTCCGATGGTTTTCCGAGGCCAATGTGGTGGTGACTCAACCCTTGCTTGAGGGAGCCGGCAAGGTGGCCACCACGGGATTGCGCATCCAGGAACTGGAGGAGGCCGCGCAGGATCTCAATCTGGAGCGAGAAATCCAGTCGCTGGTCAGCCAAGTGGTTCGGGACTATCTGGAGGTGCAACTTCAGATCTCCCTGGTTGAGGTCGGAATCCAATCCTACCGGAGAGCCCTCGATCAGTTCAACAGAACAAAAGAAAAAATCGAGGGGGATCACCCGGAATTCCCAAGACTCCTTTCGCTGGTCCGCGCCAAACAACAGATCGCCTCCAACTTTTCCAGATTGGTCGATGTCAAAAACAATTACCAAACTTCATTGATCAATCTGCGTTTGACTCTGGGAGTGGAGCCCTCTGTTTCAATTGTCCTTGCCGGAACAGATGTTCCTGAAATTGCGCCTCGCCAATTCGATCTACCCGAGGCGACCGGTTACAGTCTTCAGATGAGGCCCGACTACAAGATCTCGCGGATCCAAGTTCAACAGGCTCAAATCAATCAGGAGTTCGCCCAGAATGCGCTCCTGCCGAACCTGGATTTGAGCGCCAGAATGGGGTTCCGCCATCAGGATGACGATTTCCTGGAATCATGGGAACTGTTCTCTTATGAAGATGCTGGCGCCGATTTGACCCTTTCGCTCCCACTCAATCTCCCTTCCGACCGAGCCAATTATGAGCGGTCTCAGGTCAGGCTCCGTCAGAGCCTCAAGAGTCGCGAGCAACTCGAACGTGTGATTGCCAATCAGGTCAACAACTCTTACCGGGCCTTGGTCACTCTCGAGGAGCAAATCCAGGTGAGCCGTCAGAATGAAATTCTCGCGGAGGACACTTACAAGAAACTCCTCTTCGAATCCGAACTCTCCACGGTGGACCCATTCGATGTGGCCCGTGCACAGGACGATTGGACCTCGGCCGCGGCGGACAAGGTCCGAGCCGAGATCAACTACCTCATCGCCCAATCCGCGTTCGAGTTGTCCATCGGAATGCCGATCAGCGAGCTTTTCGAGCGTTACGCTCCCACGGGATCCGCTCTCCCTCCCCCCCGGTAACCGATATCGATGTCCGATTTTGGCGTTTACATTCACCTCCCCTTCTGCCTCTCCAGGTGTGGGTACTGCGACTTCTCGGTGGTCACCGACAAGGACGATTCCCAATCGGCCTATGTTTCCGCCCTTGAGAACGAACTTGAGTTTTGGAGGGAAAGGGTGATCTACGCCCCGATCAGCCTCTATTTCGGCGGAGGAACCCCTTCACGATTAAGACCGGAATTTTGGACTCGGCTCATCGAAAAATTCGCCGACCTCTTCGGATTGACTCCTGAAATGGAGATTTCCTGCGAAGCCAATCCTGAAAGCGCCTCCGCCGAAATCTTGTCTCTTTGGAAGGATTCCGGGGTCAATCGAATCAGCCTTGGCGTTCAAACCTTCCACCCTGAACACCTGAGCAACCTTGATCGACGGCATGATCCGGAGGGGGCTTTCGCGGCTGTCGAGAGAATCCGCGAGGCCGGGTTTGACAACTGGTCCCTCGATTTGATCTATGGTCTTCCCGGCCAGACACTGGATGAATGGAAGACGGATCTGAAAACCGCGCTGTCGCTCGAACCGTCCCATCTCTCTTTTTACAACCTCATCCTCCACCCCGGACATCCGACTACCGAAAAAGCGGAGGCTGCCATGACTCCCGATTCGGAAGACATTCAAAGCGAGATGTTCCTGCTGGCGTGCGAGACGCTCCAATCGAATGGCTACGATGTTTACGAACTGAGCAACGCCGCACATCCTGGACGAGCCTGCAGGCACAACCTTCTCTATTGGCGGGGAGGGGAGTGGCTGGGTCTTGGGATGTCGGGAAGTTCTTATTTCTGGCAGAGTTATTTTCACAATCCCAAGGTCTGGCCGATCTACTTGAACGCATGGGAAGGCGTTCCATCCGATCTGCCCTTCAAAGTCAAGCAGGCCTCATGGGAGGCCCAACTCCTCGATTTCGTGATGTTGCGTTTGAGAACCTCGGAAGGGTTTATGATCGCGGAACTCGAGGACCTTCTCGGAAGGAATGTTGGGATCGATTTTCGTCGCCTCCTGCTTGAAATGAAAAATCACGGTTATACTCAATCCGATGAGGACCGAGTCGCCCTCACACCCCCCGGCTGGCTGGTCCACTCGGAAATCACCTCACGAATTCTCGAAAGTCTCTTAAGGAAGGAGGCCAATTAGTTCAGCGTTGGCAAGGGCTGTTCCCTCCAGCGCGATTCGCCTCCATTTTTTCATGACCAAAGAAAAGCCGCTCCTTTCCATTATTATCCCGATCTACAACGAGGAGCCCCAACTCGAGGAGGTCCTCGAACGGGTTTACAGGATCGATTACGCACCGAAGGAACTCATCCTGGTCGATGATTTCTCGCACGACGGGACTCGCAATATTCTCGAACGATACAAATATCGTCCTGACACTCGAGTGGTTTTCCACGAGGAGAATCGAGGAAAGGGATTTGCCATTCGAACCGGGCTCAAATCGGCCGATGGGGACATTGTCATCATTCAAGACGCGGACCTTGAGTACGATCCGGAGGATATCCCTTCAGTGGTCGAGCCGATAGTCTCTGGCCAAACCGAGGTCTGCTATGGCTCGCGCTTTTTAGGGGAACTCGAGCGGATGGCGATTCCGAATCGGGTTGCTAATTGGATGCTGGCCAAATCCGCATCCTGGCTTTTTTGGGTGAAGATCACGGATGAGGCCACCGCCTACAAGGCTTTTCGCCACGAGGTTCTGAAAAAGATCGACCTGGAATGCGAAGGATTCGAGTTCTGCCCCGAGGTGACCGCGAAAGTGCTAAGACTCGGATATTCCATCCAAGAAGTCTCGGTCCGATTTCGCGCGAGAACAGTGTGGGAGGGAAAGAAGATCGGATGGCCTGATTTCGGGATTGCGATAAGAACCCTCTTGAAATATCGTTTTGCGAAGCTGGAGGCTTTCACCAAATCCTGATTTTTTTTCGAGTTGATTCAATGAATCGGTTGCTTGCTTTTTCGTGGATACTAGTCCTTACAGCAGGTCCTCCCCTTCGATCGGTTGGGGCGGATCCCGCTCCCGTTCAAATCGAGTCCGCCACAGTCGATTCCCTCTATGACAACCTGTTTCTCCCCCAAGACCGCGGCTGGCTCGGGGCCGATGGGGCGGTCTCCATTCCTTTGTCCCCCACCCGAGTCCTCTGGATTTTTGGCGACACCATGGTCGGGACCCTCTCGAAGCAAAAGGGCCGTCAGGGGATGATGCCACGGAACACCATTGCCATTCAGGACCTTTCGGAAGGACCCCCAGGCGAGGTCGAATTTTTCTGGGACCTCAGCGACAACATCATCGGAGACTTCTTCCCGCCCGATCCGTGGGATGCCGGCTACTGGTATTGGCCCGGAGTGGGTGAGTTGATTGATGGCGATCTATTTTTATTCATGTATAAGATCGTGTCGGGGGAGGGCGATAATGCATTCTCATTCGAACTCGATGATCTGACACTTTTCCGGATTCCCAACCCTCAGGACTCTCCGCGCGAGTGGACCTGGACCACTCGAAACCTGGGGTGGGTGGGGCCTCATCAGGGCTTCGCCTCGGCCATTCAAGTCGAGCCTCCTTATGTCTACTTGCTCGGATACGACGACAACTTAGCCAAGGAACGGTCGATGGTCCTCTCTCGTGTCCGAATCGAGGATCTCAAATCGAAGGAACCGGAGAAGGGTTTCGAGTTTTGGGTGAAGGGGAATGGCGGATGCGAATGGAGCAGGGAACCGAAGGATCTCGAACCGCTCTTCCAGCCGGGAGTGACTGAGTCGTCCATTCACTACAATCAAAAGTTCAATCGATATATCGCGATCACCCACCACGCTTTCGATCCTTGGATGCTGTTGACCTCGGCGCCGAAGATCACCGGTCCCTGGAGTGAGCCCAACAAGGTTTACCAAATCCCTGAAATGCTCGCCAAGAAGGAACGCCACGCTTATGCGATGAAAGCGCATCCGGAACTCGACTCCGCCTCCGATGAACTAGTGGTCACTTATGTGGTCAACACCTCGGATTTCTGGTCGATGTTCCAGGACACGGAGATCTACTATCCAAGGTTCGTCCGAGTGAAATTGAAATGAGATTAGCCCTTCTCCAATTTGAAAAGGAACGGAAGATCGAATGACCTCAAGACCGCTCAAGGTTGAATCCTCTCGGGACCTGGGTCCCCAATTTACCGACAACCCCCACCGAATGGTTGGCCAGGATGGCGCCTACTCGATTCCTCTCAGCCCTCAGGAATCCTTCTGGTTCTTTGGCGACACGCTCTTTGGCGAAAGAACCCCCGGAGAAAGCCTTTGGTATCCGGGCGGGGAGCGGATCGGACCCGAGGACATGGGGGGCAAGCACGGCATCGATCGAATGGTCACCAACTGCGGCCTCATCCTAAAAGACAAAACAGGAAGAGATGGGCTGACTGATTTTCATTACCTCCTCAATGAGAATGGCGAGGTCCGGCAAATCCTCCCTCGTCTTGAGGATGAGGACCCCGATGAAATTCGGATCTGGTGTCTGCATGGGATCAAGATCGAAGGGAAACTCTATTTCTACTGGATCAAAGTGACCATGCTGGCCGAGGGTCCGATGCCGGTCAATTTCGCGGTCAATGGATCCGGGCTCGCCATTGCGTCCGAGGAGGATTGGAAATTCGAGAGAGTCCGACACCAAGGCGAATCGATCCTGTGGGGAGAGGAGGATCCGAAATTCGGCACGGCGGTCCTGCTCCATGAGGGGATGGTTTATGTCTATGGCGTCAAACACGATGCACGCGGAGTCCAGTGCGCCCATGTCGCTCGGGTTCCCAAGGATCGCCTCCACGATTTTGAGGCGTACGAGTACCTCGCCACGGAGGAACCGAAATGGAGCCGTCATGTCCAGGATGCAAGCCCGGTTCTTACCGGTCCCCCCAATGAGATGTCGGTCTCATTCAACTCCTATCTCGGATGTTTCCTGGCGGTCCACAGCAATGACCTCTCCGGTGACATTGTCGGCCGAACCGCTCCCAACCCTTGGGGACCCTGGAGCGATCCGGTGGTTTTGTGGACGGTCCGACCAGAATACCAGAATCCTCCCCCCTACCCGCCGCTTATCTATGCCGGAAAAGAACACCCGGAAATCGCCGGGGAGGGAGGGAAGGTCCTGTACCTCACCTATATCGAGTTCGAGGAATACTTCCCCCATCTGGTCGAAGTGACGCTGACCTAAGGATCCATGAATCTTTCCCATCTGAAAAAAGGATTCAGCCATACATTCGGCCAGGCGCTTGGAATCATTCTGCTCCAACTCCTTTTCGCGAGTTTGGGGGACTCCCTCATGGCGGTCCGTTATTGGGACGCCATCTTCTGCATAATTCTTGGGCTGCTTGTGAAATCGGGAAAAGCGAGTCCGCTGCTCGCCATCGGCTTGCTTTCGGTCACCCTAAACCTTTTCGCCGACCCCGCCTCAGGCATGTTTTTCTGCGTCTGGTTCTCCTTAATTCCCTGTTTCGTTCTCATTAGACGCATCGAATCTTGGAAAGAGGTTTTCGGTTGGGGGCAATGGGTCGGGACCCTTCTCGCTCTCGGCGTCTTTTCCTGGCTTGGAGAGGCGATCGAAACCTTTGCCGGAATCTCCGCCCCCTTCGCATTTCTGATTGCTCTTGGGATTGGTCTGATCATCGGGTTTCAATACACCCTGTTCTTTTTCCTGACCAAATTGCTCCACCGCCGTTCGCCTCTCCCTCTTGGTTTTGCAGGGGCGTTGGCCTACACACTGACCGAATATTGGGCGCCATTCCCACTCCCTCTCAATCTGGCCCTCGCCTTCAGTTGGACCCCCCTTCTTATCCAGGTCACCGATTTGGTCGGCATGGTCGGAACCAGTTTCCTGATCGCAGTGGTTAGCGGCGCGCTTTACGAGATCGTTATGAACCTCCGTCGTGGAACATTGAAACAGGCCGCGGTCTCCGCCGGAGTCCTTGTCTTGATCCTTGCTGGTCAAGTGGCGTATGGATTCTATTGCTTGAAAAAATACACGCCGGATCCGGATGCTCCATCTCTCGATATCGCCATGATCCAACCCATGTCTCCTTTGAAGGTTCGAAACTCGGACACGGAAATCAAAGAAGAAGCAGCCAAGAATCTGGTGGAACTATCGAAAGAAGTGATCGAGCAGGCATCGTCCCCGCCTGACCTTCTCGTCTGGCCCGAGGGCGCCGCCCCCTTCGCGTATCGTTCTCCGAAATTCAATCCGGAATACCTCGCCGCGCTCAAACCCTTCCAAGCCGAAAACCCAGTGCCCATTCTTGTTCAAGACATTGAGTTTCGAAGAATTCCGGGCCTGGATCGCATCGGGTACACCAGCAACGCCACACTGATCGATGGGAGTGGAGAGATCGTGGATTCCTACGCCAAGAATCTCCTTCTCCCTTTCGGCGAATACCTCCCCGGCGCGAAGCAACTCCCCTTCCTAAAAAAAATCTTTCCGGAGACGCGGTCGATCCAGGCGGGTCCTGGTCCTCGCCTCCTGAAGGGACCCGGCGGCGAAATCGTTCCTCTCATCTGTTATGAGGTTCTCTTTCCAAATTATGTGCGCCGATTTTGCAACCTGGGCGGGAACTACATGGTCAACCAAACCAACGACCGTTGGTACGGCCCCAAACAACAACCCCGACAGCACCTGGCGTTCGCGGTTTTCCGAGCCGTCGAGAATCGCTTACCCCTCGTCCGTGTCACCAATTCGGGAATATCGGCTCTGATTGACGCTCGGGGAATCATCGAACCTGACAATCAAACGCCCCCCCTATCGCGGGGCATCCTCCGCGGGCGGATCCATCCCCGGGAGGGTGGAAGCCTCTACGCCCGCTTCGGAGACCTCCTGTCAGCCCTCATCCTGACTCCTTTGGGGCTTTTGTTGCTCTTCACCCACTTACGAAAACAGCCCTAATCTCCCAAGGAAACGATTAATAACCTGGATTGTGTCATTCCTGCGAAGGCAGGAATCCATGGGTGAGGCCGAGGTTCTGGATACCCGCCTTCGCGGGTATGACGTACTTTGACCATCCTTTCCTTTTGCTAATCAGCGGTTCCCTGCTGGCAGCTCGAAAAGAAATCATATCCAGAAGATATCGGATCCGATGAATTCGATATGGACTTTCCCGTGAAACTAATATTACGCCCAGAAATTTGTGAGAAAAAGGCAGGTTGAAAATTGGCACGCACGCTGCTTCGTACTTTGACAGACGCGAAAAAGAATAACCGACAAGCTGCTGTGCGGAGAGGCCCTGGATCCATTTCCAACCCTACTCCAACCCTAACCCAAATGCCC
Source organism: Candidatus Omnitrophota bacterium (assembly GCA_020632575.1). Classification (GTDB taxonomy): domain Bacteria; phylum Hinthialibacterota; class Hinthialibacteria; order OLB16; family OLB16; genus JACKFH01. The sequence continues at coordinate 19,523 of JACKFH010000018.1, forward strand.
TGATACCCTTGGCTTCAGGGTCCCCGCACGGCGCGGTCGTTTATAAGAATTAGAACACGACTCCTTCAGACCCACATATTGACCCAACCCCTCAAAAGGCTCCTCGAAACCAGGGAATTCGAGGAGCCACATTTTTTTTGGGGATCGGAAGGGGATTCAATTCCTGACTATTCTCCTCATAATCTTCCCCTCTGAATCCCATTGAATTGAAGGATTTTTCCCATGTCTCAAGTTCCAGATCTCCAAGACCTTATTGAACGCTCAAAGAAGAGCGTCGAGTCGCTCATCGCCATCGAACCGCAGGTCACCGAGGCGGCGAAAAAGACCGCCCAAGCCCTGAAGAATGGATCGAAAATCCTGATCGCGGGTAATGGCGGCAGCTGTTCGCAAGCCATGCACTTCGCGGGGGAAATCATTGGGAGGTTCCGAGACAACCGAAACCCTTACCCCTGCATCTGCTTGGGAACCGACCCAGCCGCCTCCTCCTGCATTCTCAACGATTTCGGTCCGGATGAATATTTTGCTCGCCAAGTCGAGGGACTTGGTCGTCCGGGGGATATCTTTATCGGGTTAACCACAAGTGGAACCAGCAAAAATATCGTGGCCGCATTGAAGCGTGCGAAAGAGATGGGGGTCACCACAATCGGCTGGTTGGGACGGGATGGAGGGACTGCAAAGGAACTTTGCGATTACGCCCTGATTGTCCCGGGAGAGGACACCGGGCGCATCCAAGAGGCGCACCTTCTTATGTTGCACTACTTCGCGGAATTCGTGGAAGCGCTTTGATTCGAGACGGGCGCGGATTCGTCGAATCGCCCGATGAATAGACCGTCGTCACCGCCCTGAATCGGTTTGACAGTCTCTGCCCCAAACCCGAAGAAAGCCAAAGAAACAGCGAACACGAAAACTCCCACCGCCCCCAACCGACCGAGTTCGGGTTGAGAGGCCATCGGATCATCGAGCAGGGCGTCCATCCGGGTTCCGATCTGATGCCGAGTCGCGTAAAGGCCAGATAATGCCGCCTGACGCGACTGCATCCCTTCTAGTACGGAAAGCAGTTCGCCCGCGTACTCCCTAGCCTCCTCACGCGAATCAATCACTGACCGGTCGCATGCTATCTCCGCACAGCCCATCCATTGTCGAAATGCCCAATGAGCCACCGGATTGAAGAAGAAAAGCACCAGACTCAATTTTGCGAAAGCCAACGCCAGCGGGTCTCGATGTTGATGATGACCCAATTCATGGGCGAGGAGGTGACGGATCGTCTCGTTGTCGGTGTCCGCCAGCCAGACCGGAAACATGATAATCGGTTTAATCGCTCCGAAGATAACCGGGGACTCCAACTCCGCGCTTAGAAGAAGAAGCGGCGGTTTCTCGATCTGTTTCTCCTCGATCAACTCTCGGTAGAGATTCAAAATCCTTTCGGTCGGCAGGATTCCGCGATGGAGAATCTTCCCGAGTCGTCTCCCGGCGATCGCCCAATGGACCCCGCCGACACAAATCCCAATAATCCAGGCGAGAGCCAGACAGGTTAGCAAGGTACGGCTGGTTAATGGGAAGGACCAAAACGCGGTGGTGCCATATAAGGTGGGACTGTCCGTCGTGTCGACTCCGTTGGTGACCACAAGATCATCGTTGAAATTCTCCGGTTTGACTGGAAGCGCATCGGAATTCCTCCTCAATTCCGTTATCTGAGAGGTGGATAGGGGATCGATCTCCACACGGGCCAACACGATTGGAGATCCCGCCGCTAGAGTCAAAATCGGCTTGATAAGCACAAAAATCCAAAGCATCGCTTTGAACCGAGCCGAACGAATCCGGAAGAAATGGAAGAATAGCCCTAGTAGGGAGGCCAATGCCACCAATTCCAGGCTCGCCACCAGCAGCCGCACTCCCACCTTGGTGTGGGCCGAACTGACAAAAAGGAAAGAAAGAAAATCCCAAAGCACAAGTTTCCTCTAGCCACCCGATTATCACTTCTCTATCGAGAATTCTAACTCGAAACCCATGAAATGACCACCCAATTTTTTACAAAATTTAAGATACGACATTTAGTAAGTGAGGTCTATGGCTATAGAGATCAAGGTCTCAGGGAGGACTAGGGACCGATCCACTCCGAGGTCAATCTCTGCTAAGTTCTCCGCTCATTTCGATGCGACAACGAAGATCGTTCCGTCAGGATATCCAACACGCTTTCCGGGCTTTCGAGAGTCCGAACTACCGGGTCTTGTTTTGGCCACAGTCCCTCTCCATCTGCGGGAACTGGATGCAGCACACCGCTATCGGGTGGTTGGTCTACCGGCTTACCGATTCTCCGGCTTGGCTCGGTGGGGTCACTTTCCTCAGTCTTTTCCCAATCTTCATTTTCAGCCTGTGGGCCGGGGTCCTTGGCGATCGATACCCGCGCAAGAATATTCTATGGCTCACCAATCTGGGATCCCTTTTTCTCTCGCTCTCGTTCGCTTACCTAACATTCACGGGGGAAATTGACCCAACACGAATCGCATTCTTTTGTCTCTTTTTGGGATTGCTCAACGCTGTCGAGATCCCCACCCGTCAGGCCTTCGTGCTCGACTTGGTTTCCCAATCTCATCTTCAGAGCGCGGTCGCCCTCAATTCTTCGGTTTTTAATCTTGCTCGCTTGATCGGACCCGTGGCGGCCGGGTTCTTGATCGATCTCCACGATGAATCCTTGTGTTTCGCGCTCAATGGAATGCTTCGGATTCCAATTCTCGCCTCTTTGTTTTTCCTGACCCTCGACGCCCCCTCAAACAACCGGAAAGAATCGGAGAATATTTGGAAAGATCTTTTCTCGGGACTGCGGTATGTCCGATCCTCCGAGGAGTTGCGGGCTTTGCTTCAAATGCTCGCCGCGCTCAGTTTTCTGGGGATCTGGTTTCCTTCCTTTTTGCCGGCCTTCGCGAAGGACGTGGTCGAGGGGGGACCGAGAGCCTTGGGATATCTCTATGGCGCCACTGGGATGGGCTCGTTCCTCGGCGCGTACCTCCTTGCCAGATCGACCCGACCTCACCAGACGGGCCCCCGGGTGGCCTATGCGTCGGTCTGTTTCTCGGTCGGATTGATCCTGTTCTCGCGTGTCCAGGGCCTGGTCCCCGCAGTGTCGATCCTTTTCTTCGTCGGCCTCGCGCTTTCGACTCAGAATGTCGGGGTGAACACGCTGGTTCAGTTGCTGGCGCCGGATGAGCTTCGTGGACGGATCACCTCGGTATACACCGTCGCGCTCTTGGGGGTCGGACCGATCGGGGTCTTGCTTGCCGGAGTCCTCGCCGAACATATCGGCGTGGTCAACACCCTCGCGCTCTCGGGTTTGGGGTGTCTGGCCGCCAGCCTTTGGTTCGCGCGACAAGTGCACCGTGTCGTCCTTAGGATCGACGACTAGTTGGAGAGAGGATTTACGATGGTGAAGGCCCGCATGGCGGAGTAGGGAGAGGCCTCGGTGGCGTTGTTCTTCAATGCGCGAACTCGCCAGAAAAAATCCCCTTCTCCCGTGGTTCTCGAAATTCGAGTGAAGGGGTTGCCGCCTCCACCGGGATTAGGGAACAAGTAGGTCACAATCAGATTTTGGTTTTCGTCCAGCAACTGAAATTCATATCCATCGGGACTGGGATATTGCCACTCGAATTTCGTATCGATCAGGAGGTCGTTGTTCGAGTCCACCAGCGGCACCTCGGCCCCGGCCGCGGGAGCGACTGGAATCGGGCCGGAAACCCCGACCACCGCGCTCGGCTTGGCGTCCCTTTGAAATGGCGTGAGAGCGATGGCCTCAAAGTGATTGGTAATCGGAGATCCCTGGGGCGCGGGAGGATCCGGAACCACATTCAATATTGAGTTGAGCTTGAACCAGTCCGCGGCAAGTCGGAAGAAAGTCTCCTCGGGATCCCAATCGTGTCGGGTCAAAAGCATCCGCCTAGAAGGACTCACTTCGCCCTCGACTCCATCCTCCCCGACAGCGGTCACATTCCATGTGTAGATTCGAGAGTTTTGGGGAAGGAGCTGAACCGTGTAATCGGTCGCGCCATCCAGCACGGAAAGCGGGCCGGGGAAGACGCCCGGCAGCTGAAGGAGATAATGATCGGCGCCAGCCACCGGCGCCCATTTGAAAGTGACCCGGGTGGAAGCGACTTTCGAGAAGGAGAGATCCGGAGGGAACTGGAGAATCGGCGGGATCAAATCGCCGCCTCCCACAGTGCCCGACTGGATGTGGAACGAGGAGGTCGTGCTGGATCCCACCATGGTGGCGTTGACCGCGCTGACACTCCACACATAATCCCCCGCCACGAGCTGATTCAGAGGGTAAGTCACAATGGGATTGGCCGATTCTTGATCGACAAACGCGTTGTCGAAAGATCCAAATCCGGCGGGCCCGGAAACATCGAGCAGATACCCCGTGGCGTCGGCGATTCGTGTCCACCGTAGCTGAAGATCCGCCCCCTGATTGGCCAATTGGATGCTCTCGCCATCCGCTGGGAATTGCAGAACCGGCGCGGCAAGTTCGCACCGAACGGATCCTGAAGAAACAACAATAAAAATAAGACAGGCGAACCCTCGCCCGATGCGATCGATCGAAAACATTCCATCCCTCCCCCAATTTCCTCAAAATATAGCCCTTTTGTACAAGACCTTCAACATTACTCGGAGTTTTCCAAGGCCCCATCCCTCGGAGTCATTGCTGATAACCTCTCCCTATTATTTGGAAATCCCCAGTCGAAGGTAGAGCGTTCCCTGATACAAGGTCGGAGGTTCATACCCTATCACCCAAGGCTGAGTCAGAACCTCCTCATTGAGATGCCAAAGAAAAACCATGGGAGTTTGCTCCCGAAGACGGCGTCCGATTTTCCGATAGAGCGCCCCGCGTTCCTCCGGGTTGACCAGACCCCTCGCCTCTTCCGCCCAATTGTCCACTTGCGGGTCCTTGAATCGCGTCATATTCGAATCGGAATCGGACACGAACAATGGAGTGATGAAATTGTCCGGGTCGGGGAAATCCGCCCACCAGTTCCCGAGGAAAGCGTCGAATCTTCCTTCCCGTCTCCACGCCGAATATGCGGTCCGATCCACTCTCCGGAGACGAACCCGAACTCCATGTTTCAAAAGGTTGGCCTGAAACCCCTCCATCACCAGCGCCGAGGTCGGGTCCACATCGGGGAACCACATCTCGAAAGTGAGCCCCTGGAGGATCTCCTCCTCCGAAGCGGAAAGTGGGGATGACTCGGGAATCGTCTCTTCCGATCCCACAAGTTTTGGCGGGATCGGCCCCCACGCTGGAATGGCGCGCTCTCCATAGAGCGTTTCGCGGACGCTCTCGGAATCAAGCGCCTTGGCCAAAGCCAAGCGGACTTTCGGATTGTCGAAGGGTTTTCGGTGGCAGCCGAAACCAAGGTAATAAAGGTTCAGCTGAGGCGCGGGATGGATTTGTTTTCTCCAAGTCGGGAATTCTTTCCAATAATCGCTTTGAGAGGAGGGAAGGGGATTGAGTATATGAACGTTTCCCGTCTCGAATCTTGCGCTCGCGCTGAAATCCTTTGCGATTAAGTCGAACCGAAGCCCTTTGATCGAGTCATTCCTCTCGGGGTAGAGGGGATTCGGTCGAAATAGCAGATGGGAATCGTCCTCCCATTCGACTAGTTCCCAGGCCCCAAGGGCTCTTGGATGTCTTCCATAGTCCTCCCCAGCCTGCTCGATCGCCATTGGGTCGACGATCCTCGCGGCCGGCATGCTCATCCGAGCCGGAAATGTTGCGGATGGCGCCCGTAGGACCGCCTCGAGTTCGGTTGCCGATCGAATCAGCAACCCCGGCAAGTTCCTCAATTCCCCCGAAATGACGCGATCGTAACCAACGATGTCCTCGAACACCCACGAGACCGAAGATCCGGTCTCCGGACGACAAATCCGGCTCCAAGACTCAACCACAGCGGTGGCGTCGAGAGGATTGCCGCTGGGAAATCTGAGACCGGGCTGGATTTCGAAGGCATATTTCTTCCCGCCTTCGGAGGTTTTCCAGGATCGGGCCAATTCCGGAACGATCTCCCCATCCGGATTGCATCGAAGCAGCCCCCCGTGAACGAGACAGGCGAGATGGCCATCGAAGGTGCGCGTGGCGTAGGCGGGATCGAGGGTCGGCGGGTTGTCTCTTCCCCGAATGGATATCACGTCGTCGTGAGGCGGAGAGGAAGGCGATGGAGGTTCCGAACACCCGAGAACGAAAAACGCCAAAAGGATAACCGAGTAAAACAAAAGGGAGCCAATCGTTAAAACTTCGGTCGATTGGCTCCCTTTAACAGGCACTTGTGTGGGTGGGGTCAGTTCATCCGAGAATGGAATCTTTGGCCACTTTGGCGATTCGGAACTTGACCACCTTCTTGGCCGGAATGGTGATTTGTTCGCCGGTTTGCGGATTACGGCCCATCCGTTCCGGGCGATCCACGAGGACCAATTTTCCGAAGCCCGGGAGAGTGAATCCCTTCTCTTTGGTTTTCGCCTCGGAGTACGCGACTTCGGCGAGTTCATCAAGCACAGTCGCGACCTGCTGTTTTTTTAGTCCGGATTTCTCGGCAAGAAGGTTCAACAACTGAGTCTTGGTTAACGATTTTTCACTCGACATGGGAAAATCCCCCTCTCTTCTAATTCGTTTCTTATTGATGAGGCGGCCATTCTATGACCTCCGTTGCGTTTCCAAACGCCTGCTTGGTACTCCATTTTGCCCTGACGGTCAACTGGAACTGCCATTTTCACCCGGTTTGCGGCCCCTCGCAACCCCCGGTCCATTTCGCCCCTTTGCTATCGGTTGCTCAAGATTCCGCCCTCCGTTACACTGAGGTCTCCCATTTTGACCGCAAGGAGGAGTCTGTCTAGTGACAAACCTGTTGAGGGGCTCGATGGTGGCCTTGGTCACCCCGATGAAAAGCGGGAAAGTTGATTATGGAGCATTGGAGCGGCTTTACCAGATTCAGGCCGCGGCCAAAACCGACGGGGTGGTAATCTGTGGGACTACTGGTGAATCCGCCACAATGACCCATGGCGAGCACCAGGACGTCATCGAACACGCCTCGGAATTCTTCTCCACCGGCCTAGGTCCGGATGCTCCCCATCTGATCGTTGGAACAGGGAGCAACTCGACCCATGAAGCCGTCGCATTAACCGAATACGCCGCGGAAAAGGCGGTTTCCGGAGTTCTGGTGATTTCTCCTTACTACAACAAACCGACTCCCAAAGGTCAAATCATTCATTTCCGCGAGATCGCCGCCGCGGCTGGTGAAATCCCCGTGATTCTCTACAATGTGCCGGGTCGGACAGGGCTGAATATGACGGTGGAAACGACTTTGGAACTGGCCGAGGTTTCGAACATTGTGGGGACCAAGGAAGCCTCTGGGGACCTCTGCCAGGTCAGCGAAATCATCCGTCGGGCCCCCAAAGGTTTCTCAGTGGTGAGCGGGGAGGATAACCTGACTTTCCCAATGATGGCCCTGGGAGCGACCGGGGTCATTTCGGTGACCGCGAATATTGTGCCGGAAAAAGTGAGAGATATGGTTCACCTCTGCTTGGATGGCGATTTTGTGGGCGGACGAAAGATTCATCAGGATCTCTTCTCACTGACCGAAACTCTGTTTTGTGAAACGAACCCAATTCCGGTGAAGACCGCCGTGAATTTGATGACTGGCTCAGCCGCCCCGGGTGGCGGCGTTTGGCCGGACGCCGGTGAGTTTCGTTTGCCGATGTGTCCGATGACCAATGCGGGATTGGATCGCCTCAAGAACGCTCTACGAGCAATGAATATCGAGATTGAATCAGGGGTTCACGTTTAATGCCCTCATTTAAAATGGCGGTTCCACTTCTCTGTTCGGCTCTGCTTTTAAGCGGTTGCTACCTCCGAAAAGATGAAGAGGAGAAATTTCCGGATGAATTCGCGCAGGGGCTCGACTACGCCGATGAGTCCAAGATCGATTATGTCGAGATGGATAATGGCGAGGATGAACTGTCATTCGACAATCAAGACCAAGGGGACCTGATCGCCAAAGCAAACACAGGCCGGTCTCGCGCGGACGATACGGCCTCGCTTTCCCCGGCGGCGGGTCAAGGCGGCCCATCCATCTGGGAATCCCCGGCGACTTCCTCCTCCTGGGATTCGCCCTCCGAGGAGCCAGTGGATGCTTCCGAGCCGGAACCCTTCCGATTTGGAGCCGATGACCAGGGGCTCGCATCCGATACCTCGGAGGTTCCCATCGCCGGGGCCCCGATAGGCGGAGGCGTGGTCCCGCCGGCTAGGGAGAAAACCGCTCCTCAGTCGCAATCGAAGGCCACCGCTTCTCCGGTCGATTCGTCACTTTCCGAATCCCCGTCAAGCGACCTCGATTTCTCGGTCGATTTCGATAATCCCTCGATGAGGTCCTCAAAATCGGGAATGAGTTTTCCGGACCCCGCTCGGAAGCTAGCGGACACGAAGTCGGATTATGAGGACATGGTCTCCCCCTATCGAAAGCAGGCTGACTCGTTTTCCACCGACCAATTCAAGCAAGAAGCGAGAAGCTCTTTCGACCAGTCGGTCGACGATATTTCCAATTCGGTCGATTCCCAGTTCAATTCGACCCGCTCCGAGATCGAGCAGGGAGCTTCTCAGTCGTTCGATGGGTCCCGCGCGGCCCAGGCGATCGCCTCCACCGCGACTGTCACGCCGAGACCGAATTCGAATTTGGATGAATCCCTGGACTCTCGTGTGGCAACCGCCAATCGAATCCCTCAAAACCGCAATATATCGATCGAGAGCGTCCCACCGCCCGACTCGGTTGGCGGAGTCGACACCGAAGTCGAGGAGGTGGGATCTCCTAAATCCTCCATGCGAGCCGGCGCCACCGCCACCCAGCCTTCCGCCGATCTTCCCGATCCGAAAACCTTGAAACAGCGTGGCATCGACGCTTACCACGCGCATGATTTTGACGCGGCGGTCACCGCGTTCCGCGACTATCTTTCGGCATACACGGAGGAGGAGGACGCTGTTCGGGCTTGGTTGGGTTACGCTCTCATGCAGGACCGACGCTACGGCGAGGCCTCCAAGGAATTCACCACCCTGCTCAACTCGGCCAACCCCGAGCTTCGGGCCGACGCTCACTACTATCTCGGAAGCATCTACGACAAACAGGGGAATTTCGAAGCCGCGAAGGTTCGCTGGGAACAGGTTGTGGAAAACTATCCCAACACCAAGGCCGCGGAAAAAGCCAGGAAGAGCCTTAGCCAAACATCGCCTTGACACCAGCCAAGCCCGAGTCCGGTCCCAGCAACTGTGTCGCGATCATCGATGACGATGAGGATCTCAGGCTGCTCTTGCGCCACTCCCTCGAACTGAGAGGGTTCTCCGTCCTCGAGTTCGAGACCACCGAGGACGCCCTCGGCTGGGAAACCGCCGAGAAAACGGGCGCCGAGCCCCCTCTTTCCGAAGCCACTCTGCTGCTGCTCGATGTCAATTTGCCCGGAATCTCCGGCATCGAAACCATCGAACTCATCAAAAACACCCCCGCTCTTCGCCACCTCGCGATCGCCATGCTCAGCGCGCATGGCGAGGTCGATGTCGTGCTGCGATGCATCAAGGCGGGGGCAAACGATTATTTTGTCAAACCGCTTGATCTACCCGAGGTCATGCGCCGGATCGACAAGTTGGTCCATGATCCGAGCGGAATTCTTCAAAAGAGTGGACAAGCCCAAGTCAGTTGGAATTTCCAGGAGTTCCTGGTTCGGGAACTGAAGCGCGCCGAGCGCAGCGAAGAGCCCCTCGGTCTCTTGCTTGGAGCCGTTCGGAAACTAAACCAGGCCTCGGATTCTCTCCAACCGGATGAGATCGCTTCCCTTTGGAGACAACCCTCTTCCGAGAACACGCCGCCGAGGGCACTGACCGAATCTTTTATCGAGTCGGTTCGGAGAAGGCTTCGGGAATACGATCTCATCGTCCCTTTCGGCATGGCCGAATTCGCGGTCATCCTTCCGGACACCCTCCCCGCCGGAACACAGACAGTGGTCCGGAAACTCCACGCGGTCTTTCAATCCGAATCCCCGTTCCCGCCGCTCCCGCGTCAGGAACGCTGGGCCATGCTCGTCGGCGGCGCCAACTACCCCGATGAGGGGCGCGACCGACTGACGCTATTCTCCACCGCGGAGCGAAACCTGACCGAGGATATTCCTGAAAAACCGAAACTTTCCTCGGATAAGGACTTGGTTTTCCTGAAAACCGTTCGATGCCACTCTTGTGGCCGGCACTTTTCATACCCCAAGGTGGCGGTCCGACGGCTCACTCCGATCGCGCGCGATTCGGACTTTCGGATGGTCTTCGAGGATCTCGACCCCCTTCTGTATGGCGCAGTCGCATGTCCTCACTGTGGGTTTTCGGTTCTCGAGATGGACCTCAAGTCGGTGCGTCACTTGGAGCCCCCGGTGTTCCGCTGGCAGTACCGTTCCATCGAACCGGGCGAGAATTTTTTACACCCCTCTCAGACAATTGTTCCAGAGGAACTTTCGGAGCACCTGGCTCCGAGTTGGGAGGCCTGGATGGAAGAGAAAACCGTCGAGATTCCGCTCCATGAAATTCCCGAAACCATCGATTCGAGGAAAACCCTCTTGACGGAATCGAGAAAGCGACGCGGCGAAACGGAACTCATGACACTCGAGTCGGCCCTGGCCAACCACCTTCTCGCAAGACAGGTATACGACCGACTTGGCGCCTCCCCCCTTCGCCGAGCTCGTCTGGCCCATCGCATTGCGTGGCTCCATCGAATCGCGGACAATAAAGAGGATGAATCGAAACTCCTCGGCGAAGCGCTGGATTTCTACAAAACCGCCTTCCATTTCGAGGATCTGACCCACTCCAAGCCGAGCGAACTCGAGATCCTTTTTCTCCTGGGAGAACTCTCGTTCCGTATCGACCGCGAAAACGACGCGGTCGCGATATTCGAGCATTTGGTTAGAGATCCCCGAGTTGAGGAGAGGGAGAGTTTCAAAAAGATGATTCACCGACGCTGGTATGAGGCTCGGAACGAACCCCTGCCTTGATCGGCGTCACTGGAAGGCGGTTCAAACGTTCGATAGAATAGGTTAGAGAGTATTGGATAGAGTGTACGATCAGCTGCTATGAACCAGAATAACGAGTATCACGAGGACAGAAGGACTCCCGATGAAATTGCCCGCGACCTCAAGATCGAGGCGCTCAGGCGACGCCGCTCGGTCCGTTATAGCGCTCGTCTTCGGCGCCACTTTTTCGCGGGTCTATTAGTGGTTGTCCCCATTGGGGTGACCATCTGGATCGTGGCGTGGCTGGTCAATCTCATCGATGGAAAGACCCGCCATTTCCTCAATTCATTCCTCAACCAATTTGGGTGGGGGGAGAGTTATGTTATCCCCTTAGGTTTTGGTCTCCTGATCGTCATCGTGGGAATCTGTTTTGTCGGCATGGTCGCCAGCAATTTCCTCGGCCGACGGTTCTTCGCGATGATCGAGAACCTGATTCGCAAGGTGCCGGGGGTCAGCTGGATTTTCAATGCCTCTCACCAAGTCAGCCACGCTTTTCTCAATCGCAAGAAAAGCGTCTTCACCGACGTCGTTTTTGTCGAGTACCCGCGCAAGGGAATCTATTCCATCGGGTTTGTCACGAATCGGACAGTGCCAGGTCTCCAGCTAGAGGGAGGGGAAGTGATTCGCTCCGTTTTCATTCCCACCACCCCGAATCCGACCTCGGGCTTCCTCCTGTTTGTGCCTGCGAGCCAATGCGCTCCTTGTCCAATGACAGTCGAGGAGTCGATGAAACTCATCATCAGCGGCGGCGTCGTGATTCCGGAATCTCTCACTGTCGAAATGACCGAACTGCCCATCCTACCCAATCTCGAGGTCCCCCAGGAAAACTCCGAAGATGTGGAATCAGTGGCGAAACTGGGCTGAGCGTTACGCCACTTCCTTCTTCCAATCGGCCGAATGGGCAGAGACGCTTATCCGGCATTACCCCTTTTACCATCCCGAACCGATTCACAGCGAAAATTACTTCCTCCCGCTCATCCGGCACAAAAGGTGGGGATGGATCTCCGATTCGCTCTATGGCATGCCCCTGATGAGCACAGGTGGCCTCCTGGCGGCCGATGGAGATCGGGAGGAGGGTTGGCGACGCACGCTGGCGATCCTCGCCCGCAAACAAGTCGGAACGACAGTTCTCTCTCTCCCCACGGCGACTGGTCCGGTCACTCCCCCGGATGGATTTCAATCCTTGGAGGAGTCCACCCACTTGATCGATCTTCGCCCCGGCTGGGATTCCGTTTATTCCGGATTCAAGAAATCCTGCAAGGAGGCCATCCGAAGGGCCGGAAGACTTGGGGTGGAGGTTCAGAGAGAGGAGAACCCCGAGGGAGTCGAAGCCCATTGGAGTTTGATCACCGGCGAATTCGAAAAATGGCGGCCCAATCCGCCGATCACGAGGGAGTTTATTAAGGACTTGGTGAATCTGCCCCAGGCCAGTCTATATATCGCCCGTGTCGAGGAGCGGCCCGTCCTCTCGCTCTTGTCGTTCGTTTATGGAGGGGAGCTTTTCCTTTGGCAATCCGCCAAGGCTTCCATCGAATTTCCACCGGGGACCAGCAATCTCCTTTCCTCAACCCTCTTCCGGGAGGCTTGCGAGGAGGGTGTTCAAACGGTGAATTACGGGACAAGCCTCGGCAACCGAAGCATCGAGAAATACAAGGAATCGTATGGCGCGGTAAAAACCCCCTATATGATTCTGAAAAGGGTTCATCCTTTTGTCCGCTGGATACGATAAGCGGGACGTCGAGATCGCACGTCCCGCACTCGTTAGCGGGTGCATTGACTGGTTTCCACCCCATTTCTCCGTTAGATTAAGGGAGGGCTGATGGGTCGGAACGCGTAATCTGATCGACCTGACAAATCTCAGACACGAGGCGGTTTTTCAAGGAATGGTTGAAAGAAATCCCACGCGGGCGGTCATGGTTCGCGATCTTCAAATTGGCGGCGGCGCGCGCATCAGTTATCAGTCGATGTGCGCCACCCGGACCCAGGATATTCAGGCCACGGTCGATCAGACCAACGCCCTCCATGAGGCGGGGGCCGATTTGGTCCGCATTGCGATCGACAACAAGAAGGACCTTGACGCCCTGAAAGAGGTTCGCGCCCAAACCGAGGCGCGGCTCGTGGTCGACCTTCAGGAGAATTACCCTCTTGCCGAGGAGGTCGCCCCCTATGTCGACAAAATCCGCTACAACCCGGGCCACCTCCACCATCTTGAGAAAGAGAAACCGATCGAGGAAAAGGTTCGCTGGATTGTCGGGGTCGCCGAGAAGAATGACCTCGCTCTCCGTGTCGGCGTTAACTGCGGGTCGGTGGCTCCCGACTTCCTGGAGAAATATCCCGACGATTCGATGGAGGCCCTGGTCGCCAGCGCCGTTTGGCACTGTGAGATCCTGGATGGCCTCGGGTTCACACGTTATGTCGTCTCATTGAAAGACTCCGACCCTCAGAAAGTGATCGAGGCAAACAAACGTTTCGCCGAGGAGCGCCCCGATGTCCCCCTCCATCTCGGAGTGACTGAGGCGGGAATGCCGCCCGAGGGCGTCATCAAAACCAGGATCGCTTACGAGCAACTGCTGACGAAAGGAATCGGCGACACTCTCCGTGTTTCATTGACAGTCCCGAATAACCGTAAGCACGAGGAGATTGAGGCCGCCCGTCAAATCGTGGAGGACATCGAGGCCGGTAGATTCCGTTCGGTCCCGGAGTTCTTTGGCAAGGGCCTCAACATCATCTCTTGCCCCTCCTGCTCCCGCGTTGAGAACGAGGCGTTTATCGATTTGGCCGAGGATGTCCGAGAGATGACCGCCTACGCCAAGGAACACAACCTGACCATCGCGGTCATGGGCTGCCGAGTGAATGGTCCCGGCGAAACCGACGACGCCGACCTCGGGCTATGGTGTGGGCCGACCCATGTCAACCTCAAAAAAGGCGAGGAGTCGATCGGTTCGTATCCTTACAACGAGATCATTTCGAAGTTGCGCGAGGAGTTGGACGTGTTGATCGCGGCCAAGGTTTGAGAAGACCCGAAGGAGTCTCAGGGTCAATCGGAAGGAACTAATCTCCTTGGATATACTCCTTGATCACCCCTGCGACCTCCTCGTTGTTTCGCCCTCCAATTTTGCCAAGGCTTGTCTGCCTTTCCTCATGGATTGCCCATTCAAGGGGCGTCAGCCCCGCGGCGTCTTTCGCTTTCGGGTCCGCTCCAGCCTCAAGTAACATCCTGGCCGACAGTGCATCGTTGAGAAAGGCGGCGCGGTGTAAGGCCGTGGAATCCTCCGCGCACCGAAGGTTGGGATCCGCCCCATACTCCAACAGAACCGCCACGATGGAGGGCCGTTCTTCCTGGACTGCGATGATGAGCGGCGTCAATTGAAGGTGATCCTGTCTCAGGTTTGGATCCGCGCCTGCTTCCAGGATCAACTCCACCATCTCAGCCTGATTAAGATACACCGCCGAATGCAGGAGTCCCATTCCCTCAGGTTTGGAGTGAACCAAACTGGGGTTCTTTGTCAATTGTTCTCGGAGGGCTTCGACTTCGCCAGTCTTTATCAGTTGAAGTGGATCAACAGTGGAATTCTCATTACATCCGGCGAGTCCGAATAGCACCGGTGTTAGTAACGCCACAGAAAAAGAGGGGCGCACAGGAGAGAACATCGAATTTACAAGACTTCAATCCCAATCTTCCCAACGGTGTGCCCCGTCTCCTGCTGCTCATGGGCTTTGGCCAACTCATCCAACGGAAACGTGTTCCTGACATGCGGTTTCAGGCATCCTGAATCGGCGAGGTTGGCGACCGTGGTCAATGTTTCGTTTTGGACTTCCGGGTTCACCCCGAGTGCGGTCGGGACTCCCATGAATTCGTAATGGAGGGTGGCGTTAATCCGGAAAAGTTTCTCGGTCGCTTTGGAACTGTCGACTGGAAGGATCGTGACAATTTTCCCATTGACCGCGATGGCGTCTAAGGACTGAACAAAATTGTCGCCCCCAACCGTGTCGAACACGATGTCGCACTTCTTGCCGTCGGTCAGGCGGTCCACCTCCTCAATGAAGTTCGTGGATTTGTAATCGATCACTTCATCCACTTTGAGTCCGTCGCGACAGAATTCAATCGACTCTTTTCTCCCGGCCGTGGTGATCACCCGGCAACCCACCAGTTTCGCGAATTGAATCGCCACATGCCCGACTCCTCCAGCCCCGGCATGAATCAGAACTGTCTGGTTGGGTCGGATGCCGCAGTGGTGGTGGAGCGCCTCGTAGGCTGTCAGCGTCACCAGAGGGAGGGCCGCGGACTCGAGGTGACTCAGGGTCTTCGGCTTAAACGCCGCGCTGCGAGCATCGACCGCCACATACTCGGCGTTCGAACCGTTCTTGTAGAGGTTGGGCGAGGCGAAAACCTCATCCCCTTTTTTGAACTGTGTGACCGCGCTTCCAAGGGCCTCCACCACTCCGCTGACATCGAAGCCGAGCACCATAGGAAAGGAGCGTGGCATATAACTCATGCTCCGGATCTTCGTGTCGACCGGATTAACCGCCGAGGCGTGAACCCTGACCAGAATGTCGTGTTCACCCAACTCAGGAATGGGGAGATCCATCTCCTTGAATTTGTCGACACCGCCGTGCTCCTCAAAACCGATCGCTTTCATTTCCCGATCTCCTTTTATCCTTTGCTCGCGATTTTGGCCCAACTGTCACGCAGGTTGACCGTTCGGTTGAACACCAAATGCTCCGGTGTCGAATCGATTGAATCCACACAGAAATAGGCGTTCCGTTCGAACTGGTAAGGGACCCCCGGCTTAGCCTCCAATAGACTTGGTTCGAGCATCGCGGTCACTTTCTTCAAGGAATCCGGGTTCAAATTCGCCAGAAACTCGCCGCTCTCATCGACTTCGCTGGGGTTCGGTTTGGTGAACAGGTGATCATAGAGCCGCACCTCCGCCTCGATCGCTTGACCGGCGGCCACCCAGTGGATCGTTCCTTTCACCTTACGACCATCCGGAGAGTTTCCGCCACGGCTGGCCGGGTCGATCGTGCAGCGAAGTTCCTCGACTTCTCCCGTGGCCTCGTTCTTGATCACTTCATTACAGGTGAGGAAGTAAGCGTAACGCAGACGCACCTCTTGCCCCGGGGCGAGGCGAAAGAATTTCTTCGGCGGATCCTCCATGAAATCGTCACGCTCGATATAGATCACCCTCGAGAAAGGAACTTTCCGGGTCCCCGCCGATTCGTCTTCGGGATTGTTGACCGCCTCCAACTCCTCGACCTGGTCCTCCGGATAATTGGTGATCACCACCTTCAGCGGGTCGAGGACCGCCATCGCTCGCAGCGCCCGTTTGTTCAGGTCCTCGCGAAGGAAATGCTCGAGCAACTGGAATTCGACAACGCTGTTGGTCTTTGCGACTCCCACCTTCTCGCAAAAGGCTCGGATTGCCTCAGGCGTGTAACCTCGCCTGCGCATTCCCGACAGGGTGGGCATCCTCGGATCGTTCCATCCGTCGACATACCCCCCTTGGACCAGCGCCAGCAGTTTACGTTTGGACATGAGCATGTAAGTCAGATTCAAACGCGCGAACTCGTACTGCTTCGAGGGGAAAATGCCGAGTTGTTCGATGTACCAATCGTACAATGGACGGTGATCCGCGAATTCCAAGGTGCAGATGGAATGGGTGATTTTCTCGATCGAGTCGGACTGCCCGTGGGTGAAATCGTAGGTCGGATAGATTTGCCACTTGTCGCCGGTCCGGTGGTGATGGGCCTTTAGGATGCGATACATTACCGGATCACGCATGTTGAGATTGGGGGAGGCCATATCGATTTTGGCTCTCAAGACTCTCGCGCCGTTCTCAAACTCGCCATTCTTCATCCGTTCGAACAGATCGAGATTCTCCTCGACCGACCTTTCGCGATACGGGCTGTTCTTTCCCGGCTCCTTCAGCGTCCCTCGGTATTCTCGAATTTCATCTCCTGAAAGGTCGCAGATATAGGCTTTCCCCTCCTTGATGAGCTGGACCGCCCATTCGTAGAGTTGGTCGAAATAATCCGAGGCGTAATATTCCCGATCCTCCCAATCGAAACCGAGCCAGCGAATGTCCTCCTTGATCGACTCGACATATTCCTCCTCCTCCTTGGAGGGATTGGTGTCATCGAACCGCAGATTGCATTTTCCGCCGTACTGGTTCGCCACCCCGAAGTTCAGGCAAATCGATTTCGCGTGACCGATATGGAGGTATCCATTCGGTTCAGGGGGGAACCGGGTTTGAACTCGGCCATCGTGTTTGCCTTCGGCCAAATCCTTTTCGATGATCTCCCGAATAAAGTTTTTCGGGGGCTCTTTACCCGTCCCCTTTTCGGAATTGTTTGCTTTCTCGGATACCTCGTTCATTCTAACCTCTTTCAACGTCGCTAAATCGTGTTTGGATTCGATTGAGAGTTTCTCTAGAATATTGCAGTCGGCCCAATCGGAAGGGAAGGGGCGAGGCTTTCCCCCGTTCCAATGGAAACAGGTCGTTTGGAGGGTTTTACATGCGGATCGCGATGGTGACCAACACCTACCTCCCCAATGTGGGAGGAGTGGCGGAATCGGTCAAGACATTTACGGAGGAGTACCGCCGTCAGGGGGAGGAGGTCCTTGTCATTTGCCCCGAGTTCGAAGGGGCGCCGGACAAGGAGGAGGGGGTGGTTCGGGTCCCCGCGATCCAAAACTTCAATGGCAGCGATTTCTCGGTCCGGCTTCCGATCCCGCTTTATCTGCATGACACGTTAGACGAATACCAGCCCGAGATTATCCACACACACCATCCCTTCCTGATGGGAGACACCGCCGCGCGCATGGCCGCATCCCGGGGGCTCCCCCTCGTGTTCACCCACCACACCATGTATGAGGACTACCTTCACTATTTCCCTCCCGGCGATTCGGCGAAATTGAAAAGATTCGTGATTGAAATGGCCACAGGTTTCGCCAATCTCTGCGACCATGTGATTGCCCCTAGCGAGAGCATTGGCGAGATATTGCGCGCCAGGGGGGTGGAATCGCCCATTTCCGCTGTCCCGACCGGCATCCGATTAGCGGATTTTTCCAAGGGCTCGGGGGAGGCTTTCCGGAAGGATCTCGGCATTCCTGATAGGGCCTTTGTGATCGGCCATCTGGGGCGTCTGGCTCCCGAGAAAAACCTCGAGTTCCTCGCCGAGGCGGTCTCCGAATACATGCTGGACCAGCCGAACGCTCACTTCCTCGTGGCCGGCAAAGGGGAGTCAGAGGAGACGATACGCGACATATTCTATTCGGAGGGGTTGTCCGAGCGACTCCATCTGGCGGGTGTGGTGAAGGAACAGCGCAAAACGGACTGCTACCATGCGATGGATGTTTTCGTCTTCGCTTCTCACACTGAAACTCAGGGAATGGTTCTCGCGGAGTCCCTGGCATGCGGCGTTCCGCTGATTGCGGTCGACGCTCCCGGCGCCAGGGAGGTGGTCGAGGATGGAGTGAATGGAATTCTCGTCAAGGAAGATCGTCCGAGTTTGATTGTTGAGGCTTTAAAGAGAATTGGTTCGATGAATGACGGAGAAAAAAAGGATCTAGGAGAGGCGTCTCTCAAAACCGTCCAGCCCTATTCGCTCGAATCCACCGCGAAAAAACAGCTGGAGATTTACCGGACTCTAATCGGAGAGAGTTTCGAAAAGCACGATCTGGAATCCACGGTCTGGGCCCGCTCGATCGAGCAGATTCGCGTGGAATGGGATCTCTTTGTCCGAACCGCCGCCGCCATGGGAACGGTGATTCAGTCGGAAAACTCCGAATCGGAGGAGGAATAAGAACGTTTCCCTCCTCATGGGTTCACTTCCCGATCGAGAAACAGACCGTGCTCCAAGAGCACCTCCGGCAATCCGCCCTGGCAAACATGAGAGGCGGCGTCGAAGGAATGCCCCCCCGTCTCGGCAAATGGCACCGCCACGCAGAGGGGAATGCCCGCCGCTCGAATTGCGATCACGCCCGACTCGCTGTCCTCGAAACCGATCACCTGGTCAAATTGCTCCACTGGAACCCCCAGCCGGTGCAGCGCCAGTGAATACAAATCTCGGTGAGGTTTTAACCGAATTTCGCTCGAATCGCTCGCGGTGATGATGGCGTCGTAATACTGCTCGGGGGAAGAGAAATGGAGAAGGATCTTTTCCTTTCGTTCCTCGGAGATGGACCAACCATGGATCTCTTTTCGGAGGACCCCGAAGACCTCGTTCAAAACGATATCGGCCTCGTAGCGGATCGAGGAGGTCACCACCGCCACCTTCGCCGGGGTCTTCTCAAAACGTCTTCCCAACTCGATCAGTCTTTCCTTTCCTTCCGAAACCTCCGAAGCCAAATGGCCCTGGACCAAATCGGCTAGGTCCGCCGCCTCTTTGCCAAGCCAGCCTTTGATCAGCGCCAGGAAAACTCCCACTCCAGGCATCGGCTCAATCAGTCGATGATCGGACGAACCAAGGATCTCTCGTGAAAGTAAAGCGCCCTCGCCGAGTTGAAGTTCCCTGAGGATTTCGTGGTAACGGTGATAATAGATGTCGACCGAGAGGCGAACCTGATTGGTAAAATCGTTGAGATCACAACCGATCAAATATCGCTCACCTAAATCCGAAAAAAACTTTGAGGGGAGATCCTCCAAGTCCTCGGCGCCAAGAATGGAATCCCGAAACCCAGCGTCCTCCAACAACCCTCCTGCTCCCAAGGCTCGCAGGTTTCCCATCACTTCATTGGTTCGGTTTTCGTCCTGCCCGTTAACCAATGTCCAAGCCGACTGACGGACCGCCCAAGTCCGCATCGAGACAGGGTCGATGGCGCCCTGATAGGTGCGCACCAAATATTCCACATGCTTGGTCGTGCTGTTGCCAATGATATGAGGATAGTCCGTCTCGGAGTTAAGACCCTCCCACTCCTCCTCGGAGAGACGGCCGGTGATCCTTCGGACCATGGTTTCGAGCGAATGAAGACAGAGCGCCTCCGTGGTGGTGGTCGTTCCATCCATGTCCATCACCATGGCTCGGGGACCTTTCTCCAAGGTCATCTTTTTGGGCGCCAAAGGGCAGAGTTCAAACGGCGGATGGACATAACTTGGGTTCTGAATGACCGCGTAGTCGTCGCAATCCTCGGGGAGGAGGAAAGTCGCCTGTTTCCGGTTGACGAATTTTGGGAGATGTTGGTTCATGGTGATCCGAGTTTAATCCCCTTTCCATTCCGAACCAGTCCCATCGTCAAAAGTCCGTTCCCGCAATTCCCTGAAGGTTCGTTCTACCCTAAACTTCATTCACTATGCCCGAACTTCCGGATGTGGTCGGCTATATCGAAGCCCTCAGGACCCGCATCGAGGGACACACTCTCGAAAAGATTCACATCCTAAAACCATTCCTTGTCCGATCCTTCGATCCTCCTATCCAATCCGCTGTAGGGAAAAAAGTGATTGGGCTCAGACGATTGGGAAAGCGCATTGTGTGGGATCTCGAAGACGATTTATTCATTGTCATCCATTTGATGATCGCCGGTCGATTTCAATGGAAGGAGGGGGCCGCCAATCCACCCGGCAAGTTGGGGCTCGCTCATTTTGTCTTTCCATCCGGGTTCCTTATTTTGACTGAAGCGGGGACCAAGAAACGCGCCTCCCTGTATTTGGTCAAAGGGGAGGAGGCGCTTGCTGGCCACCAACCGGGAGGGCTCGAGGTTTTAGAGTCGGACCTGGAGGATTTCACCGCTCAGATTCGGAAAGCGAACCACACTCTGAAACGGACCTTAACCGATCCCAAACTGTTCAGCGGAATCGGCAACGCCTTTTCCGATGAAATCCTCCATCACGCTCGCCTCTCCCCGGTCAAACTGAGCCAGAAACTGACCGAGGACGAAATTGAGCGGCTCTTTAATTCCTCTCACGAGATCCTCCACTCCTGGTCTGAGACCCTCACCGAGCGGTACAAGAAGAAATTCCCCGGTCCGGGAGAAGTGACCGCCTTCCGGCCAGAATTCGCGGTCCATGGCAAATTCGAACACCCCTGCCCGGTTTGCGGGACTCCCGTTCAAAGAATCCGTTACGCCGACAATGAGACAAATTACTGCCCAACCTGCCAGACCGAGGGGAAGCTGTTAGCCGATCGGGCAATGTCGAGGCTCCTTAAGAAAGATTGGCCTAAGTCATTGGAGGAATTCTCCGAAAAATATGGGATAGACACCGACTGATCGGAGGCTTGGAGTGGACGATCCGAATATATTGAAAATAAAGCATGGCGGCGGATTCTGTCTGACCCTCTTTGGCCTCCCCTTTTTCGCGGCGGGGGTCTTCGCCATGGTTTCCCCTTTCATTCCTGGGATTAATTGGGAAGGGGGTAAGCCGCCTCCCCTCTACTTTATTATTCCCTTCGGTTCCATCTTCGCCGTGGTGGGGGGCGCCATCATGTTCGGACGAGCCGGGGTGGAAATTGACGCGCGACGGAACCTGGTCACCACCTGGTGGGGGTTCCTGCTCCCGTTTAAATACAAGTCCCATTCTCTCACGCCGGATACGGTCGTCTCGCTCATCAAAGTCCGAAAGAAGAGCGATGACTCCAGTTATTGGTCCTACGAGGTGAAACTGGAGGGCGATTTTGAAACCATCGATGTCGAGGAAAACACCGATTGGTTCAAATCGAGGCAGCGGGCCGAACAGGTCGCCAAACTCCTTTACAAACCATTGGTCGATCGGTCCCAAGGCGGGGAAACCATCACCCAGCCGGAGGATTTGGACAAACCGCTGAACCAAAAGCTCCAAGAATCGGGAATCGAACTCGACCTTCCGGCGCCGCCGGCCAACTATCGAACCAAGGTGGATATGAAAGGGGAGGGAGTCCAATTCAAAATCCCGCCTCCGGGCCTGTCGCCACTCCACGCGATCCAGGTCTTTGGACTCCTTGTCCTGTATGTGTTCATGTGGTTCTTCTTCTTTCGCCACTTCTTCGAGGGGTTGGATGATGCTCCCATGTCGGTCGCCCTCTTTTTCTACGCCTTTGGCTCCATCTTCTTCATCCTGCCCGGCCTCGGGGTCTTCTCCTCCATTTTCCGAGACCTGACTCAATCCTGCGAACTCGAAGCCGACCCATCCCAATTGAAGATCGTCACCCGGAAGTATTTCATCGGACGCCAAAGAAAGATGAGGATGTCTCAAATCGAGGACGTTTCAGTCAATCAGTCGGATGAGGAATCCAACTTCGGGAAGAAACTTCCCTTCAAGCGTTTCATTCGCGTGGTTTCGGATGAGGGGCAGGTGACATTCGGCCAGGGTCTCGCGGCTGAGGAGCTGGATTGGATTCGCGATGTCCTTCGATATCTCATTTCGAAGGGAACTTGATCGATGGTCCGTTGATCTCGCGGTGGCGAAAGAGAAAAACCGCTATTTCCAACAACCGATTCTCGTTTCGGATTGACAATGGGTCGCTTTTACTGCCACCCGAACTCCGGTGGATTTCCGTGGAAGTATTTGAACGTGATCTTGATGTCTCGGAGTTTGGTGATATTGGCTCCAAAATTCTTCGGCTGGGTCGGGTCGAGTTCGATCTGCCATTGGGTTGCGGCCAAAGGTCGGGCCGAGGTGTTTTGAACTCCGCCTGCGAGTTCCTGCCCGCGTTCGTAGGTCTCTCCCTGCTGCTCGCGGCCGTTCACACGCGAGGGGATTTCCGCGCGGAAGACCGAACGTTCCGGTCGGTCGGCGGCCGGGACCGACAGTTTGGTGATCATTCTCTCCTCGAGATTGCGAGTCGAGTCGAAGAAGGTCTGGTTGCTGACAATTCCCGCCTGAGTCAGGAAATAAGTGCAGTCGGGTCCAGTGACATACCCCTGGTCCGCCTCGGTGTCGATGGTGACCGCCGCGACCCGGAGATTCCAACGGTTGCTGAAAGGAAGCAGCGGTTGCACCGGTTCGTTGGGGATTTCCAGATTCAATCCGAAGGTCAACTCGAACCCCGGAGTCGGCGCCTGTTGGGGGACTTGGATTAGGTTTGATTGAAGAAACTCCCTGAACAACTCAATCCGGTCGTTCAGATTTCTCGGGTTGTTGTTGTCTCCCACCAAGCCAAGGATATCGTCGCGCATGGAGATTGGACGATTGACAAAGGCCAATGGGTTTCGGTTAGGACCGCGAACCGAGATGCCATTCGTCCCGACAGATCGCAGTTTTGTGTCCCAGGCCTCCAGGGCATTGTAGAAATCGTTCGCCTCGTCGGCTGTTTGGATGCCGAATAGATCCTCCGGTTGGGTGTACGGATCGTACAGGCTGCTCCCAAGCGTTCCGGCCACTCCCTGAACATCTGGTGGGACAATAATGGGATTCCGATAGTCCTCGTTCCATTCGTACCCCAAGGCGCGCGTGAGGTCGTACAAACTCCCGATCGTTTTCTCCAGCGTGTCATTCGCGCGGGAAAGTTTGTTGCTTAGGATGATCCGGTAAGTCGGATCGTTGAACCAAAGGTCCTCGGCGGTCTGGACTGTCTCGGCATAGTCCGCCACCAGCTGATCGAGTCTCTGGAAGTCGAGTTCGAGGGCTGTGATCTCCTGATCGAATCGGAGTTGAGCGCGTTCGAGTTCGATTCGGGCATTGGCCTGTTCGAGCAAAATATTTTTGACCGTGGCGGCGCTGTTGGTGAGATTGATATTGGCGTCTTGAACCGCGGAGATCATGGTCTGGGCCGCGCGAAGCGCGCCGGCGACCCCCGCCAATGGGTTGAAGGATGTCGTAAAAGTGGGCAACCCACCCTCCGCTCCCGTTTGAACCTGATAAGAGGACGCGATGGATTCCGCCACCTGTAATGCCCCAATGGTGGCGGCCCCTTGGATTGTGATGTTGATGACCTGCCCGACCCGTTCTTGTTCGATGGCGATTCGTTCCGGAATGTTCTTTAGATTGTTGAAGGCCTGCAGCCCGGCGAACTGAGCGTCCTTCGCGGCAAGCACCCTTGTGCCTAACTGACCCACATTGCTCGTGGTCTGCCCCGGGACATAATCCGTGTCCAGGAGCGCGTCGACACGGTCCTGAACGATTCGGCGATACAGTTCGCGCCCGCGCACCGAGCCGAGTTGGTCGAACGACTCGTATTCTCCAAGATTGCCATCCCCATCGATATCCATCCCCACTGGCTCCCGCTCGCCGGTCGAGCCATCGTTATCCAGATCGAGGTCGGAGCGTGGGTCGAGGTTGGTGAGGAGAGTGAGCGGCGAAAGGAAAGCGTCTCGTTGCGAGAGGAGTTCGCTCCTCTGGGTGAGCGAATCCAGATCGAAATTGCGCTGTTCCTGCCGCGCCAGGATTTCGGCGTCCCGAGCCTCGGTGATATCGGATTTTGCCCGATTGATGAAGTTGGAAATGGAACCGTTGGGGATAAAATTGTCCGAGTTGCCGAATGGAGTCAGTCCCGATTTGATCCGCGTGTAGAGTTGTCGAGCCAAGCCTGTGTGGGCGATCTGCTTATCCGATCCATTCTGTTGGTACTGCTCCTCGGTCTGAATGGCGCCCATTGCCGCGGCCAGGATGTAGGAATGGTGAGCGCCCCGTTTCAATTCGGCGATTGCGTCCTCTTTGGCGTTCGGATCGGTGGGGCGGCTGGAGAGGTTAAACAATTTCTTGGCCTTTTCGACGCTCGCTTGTGCTGCCCGATCGGCGCAGCGCGCGAAATGCGACATCTCGACTTGAATGGGATAGATGTCCTGCTGGTTGGCGGAACCCTCGAATGGACGGAACACCCCAGTGAATTGCGGGAACCCCTCGTAAAACACATCATCTGTTCGCAAGAAGATTTCTCCATCCGGTTTGGTGAGCACACCCAGCGCGGTCCGATACCCGATGCCGAACGCCTCGATCGCCCGGTCGAGTTCCTCAGTCTCCTGACGCACGCTCCCCTGGGGCGGCGGAAGTCTTTCAGGAGGGTTCTCGGGGTCGAAGTTATCGATTCTCGGATAACGCATTCGAAGGGCGTCGAGCAGATATTGGTTACCTTCGACGATTTGACCCTGAAAGACTTCATTGACCGAATTTGCGATTCCGAGCAGGACATCGTTGTCGCCCATCCCGAGTTCGCGAAGTTCGCAGAGTTCATCCAGAGTTTGCCAGATGTTCGTCCTTGCGTCGTGGTTCGAGGATTGCCATCCGCTGACCAGCGCCCCGAAATCGCGGCTCTCGCCATTCGCGAAAGAGGCGCGGTAAAAGCGGGCCTGCTTGAGGCGTTCAAGTGCAGCGTCTTTGTTGGGGACTCCCGACCGCACGGGGGAGGAGGCGGTCGCGATTCCGACCAAAGCAAGCAGGACAAGAGTTCCCGATCTCCGATGCCTCATGGCGTCCCTCCTTCCGGAGTCCAATCCGATGGGAAGGGTCTTCCCCCTCCGACCAGGGAAAGGTCGCTGCTCGTGGAATATCCGGAGATGGTCGCTCCCAATGAAGTCACCATTCGATAACACTTCCAGGTCTGCCCCTCCTCTTCGGAACAGGTGTCGAAAACCAGGTCGCCGCCGCGCTCGCCCTGGAAGAGTGAGTAGGATATGCGTCCCACTCCCTGGACGCTCAGATGAGTTGGCGGGATCGCTCCCACCAAACGCGTGTCCGTGTCGACCTGAACCAGGGGATCGGTGGAATTGGAATCCACGGGAAAAGTTCCATCGCCGGGAAGACGGTCATTGTCGAATGTGGTGGCGTCGACCATGTTTTCGTTCAGGACCACATTGGAAACCTGTGGGAATGATGCATTAGCGTTGGTCGGAGTATAAACGCCGGGGACGACTCCGCCGCCGACTCCAAAACTTCCCGCCATTCGGAAGGGAGGCGCCCCGGAGGGTGACTCGAGAGCCGCTGTCGGTTTGATCACCACCCCCTGGGAAAAACTGATGGGCGGAGTCGATTCGGTGAAGACCGCGATATCGTAAGCGCCGGGTAGCAGGCTCGCGAATGTCGCGTCCGGCGAGGGGCTCTGCATGGTCTGGATCCCTCCAATCGGGTCTCCAGTTTGGAGATCTCGACGGAGAATCTGAAACGAGAACGTGGTGGGCGGAGTCCCGGATCCCGTGACATAAGTGAGATGGAGATCCGCCGGCCCAACCGCCTCCTTCGGGTGGAAGAGCAGTTGAGGCTCCAGTGGCATTCTTCTTTTGATTCTCAGGGTCAATCCGGCGACCACGTCATCCAAATAAAAGGCCGATTGCCCCTCGCCATTGAACGATTCGTATCCAAACTTTGAGGCTGTCGCGCGATAGAGATTGGGTGTCAGGGAGTCGAAGAAGAAGACGCCATCCGGCCCGGTTTCGGTGTAGGGAAGGAGAACGCCGCCGGTAAGACTGACAACCGCGCCATCGACTGGAAACCCTTGATCGTCCTGAACGACTCCCTGAACCGAATAGACCGTTGGACCAAGCACCTCGAGTTGGAAAGATAGCAAACGCTGAGAACCACCAGGACCGTCGACATGGTCGGTGATCTCGAGAAACCATTCGCCTTGACCAATGATGCCGTCAAAGGCGTCGAGGGCGTTCGCCCCGCTGGATGGGAATGTCTCGTCGGGGAAAACAGTTTCCAGATCGACACCGGGGGCGCCATTGAAAAGTTGCACCCGAATGGGAGCGCCGCCCTTCGCGGGTGTCGGACCCTCCAGCCAGATCTCGATATCGCTGGTTCGAGGATGAGTCAAATCGAGGCTCACTCGAACGTCCTCGACCAATGTGCGTGTCGGAATGGTCACCGGAAAACGCTTCGTTTCCGTTCCGAAAGTTCCTCCCACCGGGTCCCAGTCGACAGTCGAGCCTTGTCGCCCCATCGGTTCCAGCGAAGTTCGCTCCAGGACGAAATCCCCTTCGACAATGACCGGCTGATCGAGGATTCCATGGAGAGTGTCTTGGACTTTTCCCGACAAAATGTTTTCGCTGGTCCGAAGACCATTGAGCCGGATCTCCCGACGGAGGTCGCCGGGCAAAGGATTGAAATCGTTGATGTCGAAATTCTCCCGTCCGGAACCCGGCATGAAGTACCCGCCCGTGATCGTGAAATCGGAGGAATTCGATCGATAGTTGTCTCCGGCCATTGGGACATCCATGGGGATGGAAAGGGAATCCTCCGAGTTGACAATCCCTCGGATCGTTCCATCTCCCGCGCGGTCGAGGGTGATTTGAAAATCGAGGGAAGGGAGCTGCATCTCTTTGCCGTCGACTCGGGTCATTCGAGCTCGTCCGGTGTAATCCCCCTGAATGTCCGGGACCAAGGCTCGGACAGGGATCGTTCTCGAACCCCCGGTCGATCGGATGGTCAGGTTTCCATTCAGTTCCGAGGGCCCCGCCAAGGCCCCGCGTGTCACTGTGACCGCGACTTGGGCTGTGCCTCGAATCAGTTTCCCCTCGGTGGGCGACACCGAAAGCCAGTTGGCGCTTCCCGGGTCCACCTCGACCCTCCAGGAGAGGATGCCATCTCCCGGATTTCTCAAAATGATCTCGCGACGGCCCGCTTCCTCCGGGTAGAAGAGACTCTGTTGCACATCATCCGTTTCGGGATCGGGCGAGGTCCAAGTCGAACTGTCTTGGACTCCGTCGCTGTCGATGTCGCGGTCCTCCGCGCCGGGAAAATTTCCGGTCGGTTGAATATCCGAGTCGGCGGGTAAAATGGTGCGCAATCTCGGTTGCAGAACGATGGAGGGACCGTCGGTGACAAACACCCAATACCCGTTGCCTCGGATGAAGGATTGGAGCGTGTCCTGATTCGGGGTCCCCGGTTCGTTCCCAGGTGGAAGCCCGGCGGTCGAATCGCCGATCGGTCGGTCGTTGAAAGCGTCCCAAACCAGATTGTTGGAAAGATCTCCTGAGAGCTGGTAAACCGAAGCGATGCGTGAATTCGAGGGTTCGACAAGGTCCACATTGTCCCCAAAAACCGATTCGATATCCGCCAGGAAATTGTCTTGGTTCGAACCCCCGTCGAGACCGATCAGGTTCCACCCCGGATAGAGGGTGACCGCTCCGTTTTCCGGCAACGATCCTTCGACATGCAGTTTGAGTCCCGCGAATTTCAGTTTGAGCCAATATCCCTGATAGATTTTCATGTCTTGAATGCCGGCGCCGGGGATATTGTTGAGTTCTCCACCTGGAGACCATGTCAACCATCTTTCCAATTGGGCGTCATAACACCACAGAGAATCCACCGCGCTGTTCAGGTCGACTTGGCTTCCAAACTGGGTGAGTCCCGCCAAGACAGCGGATGGTGAGGGATCGTTCGGTAGAACCTGGAGAGAAATGAGGTTCCACCCCATTTCCAAATCGGCGATTTCCTGGATCTCGGTGTCAGCGATTTGTTTGACCGAGGTCTTGGGAATATTCGGACCGTTGTCGGGGGTGGTGAGGGTGGGGGGGGCAACCTGGGCCAAAGACAGATTCAGTCCCAAGATGACGAACAGACTTCCGATCAGAAAGATTCGGGAGACATAGCCCCACAATCGCCACTGGCGGGTTTGGGCAGGAGAACTATTTGAGCGGTTCAAGAAAGATTTTCTCCTTTTGAGAATCTACCCGCAAACAGGACAATGACAGACAAATGTTCGGATCCGAATCTTGCAGCATCGCCGTGCCGATTGCGATTATCCGAAATCGACGCGACCCACCGAACAGAGTGTCTGTCTCGCTCCAATTAATGTCAAGAACGAATTGGAGCCCTCGGATTTGCGCACTGGATCCCTTTAATTCAACATATTCTGAAAACTGACCGATTTGGGCGACCAAATGTGAGTGAAGAAGCGAATTCTTTCCGATTTCGCGCTATTACAGAGAAAGGCTGCGGGTCCCCCAAACTCGCGCGATGACCAAGACGACGACCGCGGCGATCACCATGATCAAAGAAACCGCCACCGCCGCCTCCAAATCTCCAATGCTGAATTCGAGAAAAACCGTAGTGGAGAGAACCTCGGTCTTGTTTCGTGTCGCCCCCGCGAAAATCAACAGCGGACCGAACTCTCCCAGCGCTCGCGCCCAAGCGAGAGTCGCCGCGGTCAGCATTCCCTGTCGAGCCAATGGAAAGACGACCTTAGTAAAAGCCTGTGACTGACTGCAACCGAGAGTCAGGGCCACTTGCTCCTGACGGTAATCGATCTGATCGAAAGTGGCCCGCATGGTCCGAATCGCGAAGGCCGCGGCTACCATGAACTGCGCGAGCACCACTGCGGGTATTTGATAAACCACCCATTGGCTGATCGAATTGAAGGGCTGGAATTGGAACAGGATGAGGAGACTCAGTCCCACCACCAAGGGCGGCAACACGATAGGGATGTCCAGCATCGAGTCCAGTAAATTGCGCCCGGGAAACCGGAACCTGGACAAGGAATACCCCAAGGGAACCGCCACGATTACAGACAGGATGGCGGTAAAGAAACAGGAGGCCAATGTGAGCTGAATGGAGTAGCGAATTTCCGGTTTGCACAGAGCCGAGTAGATCGGAAGAAAGGCCCGCAACACCGGACGGGCCCATTCCAGGGAGGATGGAAGCGCCACCTGGCTCGCGGAATCGGAGGTGACGAGATAAGCGACATCGCCGACAAGCATCCCCCCCAGCATTACAATGTAAAATCCACCGATCACCAGGAGGCAAGCATAAAAAGGGAGGTCGGAGGGCGGGGTGTGTTCGCGCTGGGATAGCGATCTTGGTCCCCGTCCCTCAGTCTCGATATCGTTCATTGTTTTGCGTTTTCCAGAGTCTTGATAACCGAATCCTCCAAACGGAAGTGAAATCCGGCATCCTCGAATTGTTGACGCGCCCGCGCGATGGTCCGATAGAACCGCCTGTCCAAGTTTTTGTGGTTGCTGGACTTGGCAATCGCGAAGGGTTGAACGGCCTGGGCGGCGGGAGAGTCGATCGATATCGTATCCACTTTATCCGATTCGGCTTTTGTGTCGGTGGCGTAGGCGAGGGCCGCGTCGACCGAACCGGTCGCGACAGTTGGCACGAGCATGGCCGAGGTGGCGGTTTGTGTCACCACGTTCTTCATGACGTCGTCATACACCCCCTCCGCTTCGAGTGTCTGACGGGTCAAAACGCCGATCGTGCATTGGTCCGGCTGGCCCACCGCGACCCTCATTCCGGGTTTGGTTAGATCCTTGAGCGATTGGATGTTTTTCGAATTGCCTTTCGGCACCGCGATCACCACCCGCGTATCCGAAATATCCACATCTTCCTGAAACCAATCCTTCACGGATTCCAGGTAATATCGATCGCAGGCCATATAGGTGTCTGGAAACCCGCCCCCCTGTTGTTGGTCCCGAATCGTGCGCATTTGGGAGGTGAGTATTCCGCACCCGTTGTAAACCGTGTTGACCACAACCCCTTCTCTTTTCTCGAATTCTTTAATCAACGACTCCACCGCGCGACGGTTCACCGATCCGCAGTAAAAGGTGATTTGCGGGACCTCCTCCCATTTGTCTCCCTCGACCGTTTCGAAGCCATCCTTTTTGAACGCTTCTAGACCCTTGTCACGAGAAGAGAGGTATCGCGCGAAACGAAGGGCCTCGGTGGGAGTTTGCGAGGAGGTGAGGACACCAATCATAACGCTCCCAGTTCCAGCATCGAGCGTCGGCGTTCGGACTGCCTCAAGATTTGGGTATAGGGGAAGTGTCGAATCCCAGACAACTCCCACATCGACACTGCCGATTTTGACATCGTTGGCGACTTCCGGAACGGTCGGTTTGAAGACGCCGGTTTTGGTCACATGCTCTTGCACACGGTCCCAGTAGCCGGCGTCCTCCAGCAGTTTACGGGTGGCCTTTCCGATCGCGGCTTGGTCCGGGTTCCCCAAGGCTGTTTTGACATCGTCGCGCAAGAGGTCTTCGATAGCATGGATGTTTTTCGGATTCCCTTTTTTCACAGCCAGGACCGGCCGCATGAGCGCGAGCGGAATCGCTTCTTTCACCAAACCTTTTTCACGCGCCAGATTGATGTAGTTGTCGTCGGCGGCGATATACAAATCGCCCGTCTTGCCCACGTCGATCTGACTCAGGAGCGTGTTCGATCCTCCATATTGGATTTGGATTGGGGTTCCATATTCTTTTTCATATTGCGCCGCCACTTCCTCCACCGGCGGGCGGATTCCGGCGGCGCAATACAAAAACAAGGACTGCTTCGAGTTTTCGTCCTTGGCGCCTTGGGTCACTGGCATGGATTGCTTTCCGAGATTGAACAGGACAAACCCCAGGACTCCGAGCATTGCGATCGCCGAGATCAGGATAAGCAGGAAACGGTTGGCGCTCCCGCGTGCGTTAAGATCAATCATGACTGAATTCTCCAAACTTTAATTTCCTGCTGATGCGAATTTTTTTCGATTCCGGGATGAGAAAAAGAGGGGAAGAGTTGTGGGTTCCCATTTTCAATTTCGGTCGTTGGCCAATCCCACATCCTCGCGATCGGCGGCAGACCTCCCAAGCATTGGATTGATGCCAAGGATAGAAACAGGGAGGAACACAACCGATCTGAAAATTCTGCATCTTAATCTTGCTTTTCAAGAACAATCGTTGTCAGAGGCGCCACCCTTGTCAAGGGAATCAAGCCAGCCTCAATCTGATGTTCGTTGCTTCTCATAGCGCCGCGGACAAAACCGAGTCGAACCCTTGAGGAGATCGTGCGTCCTCTATGTTGACAACCGCACAGTTGCCCGGCTCATACAAGTTCTCAAGATCTCGCTCTTCCACCGATCACCGAATCCATTGAACCGACAATGGAATTTGCCGGCGTCAGGGTTGCCAACGGCGAGCGGAGATTTGATTTCAAAAAGCGTTCGACCTTCGACGGTAGCGAAACAGATCATATCATTTCTTATTTTGTATGAGGCATAAGTTAAGGAAGGGCGGCTACTCCCGCAAAAAGTAAAGAAAAATTCGTTGATTGGGTTGGGGGAAGAATTTGGGAGTATAATCCCCGTATGGATGGGGAGGTCTTCCCGAATCGACTTGGCCCGTTCTCCGGTGATCGGAGCGGTAGCCCTCCAGGGGTGCGCGAGTGCGAAACAGGTTGATGCAAACAGACTGGCTCCAAGGCGATCCGCCCATGTTCAAGTAAGCATTCTGTCTATCAAGCCAAGGAAATCCGATGGGTTGATTTGGTTCTTTGTAAAAATGAGGAGGGAAGAGTAAACCGATGAAATACAAACTCGCAATTCTATTGGTGCTGACAGTGGGCTTGGGATTGAGTTTTGGAATTCACTCATTTGAGAATGGAATAAGCGCTCAACTCCCATCCCAATCGGAAATTGTCTCGCGGAATATCGATGATTCCGATGGAGAACTCCCTTGGAGACCGGTTCCCACCTCTCAACCCATTCGGTTGGCTCAGGCTCTGGTTTCCGACGCCGAGGTGATTGACTCTCCAACGCCGACACCCCTCCCGCCAAAGACCTTCACCATCGAAAAGTTCGAACCGCTTCCCGAGGAGAAGACGGTCCTGCTCACCTTCTCGGAGGAAGTCGACATGGAGGAACTACGGAACCGAGGCGAGGTCCAGCCCTACGCCTATTTGGACTGGTGGAGCAGTTCGGTCCAGGGAAAGGTTTTTCGACTTAAAGGTGGGTTCGAATACGGAAACGAATACGAAATTACATTCCCCGAAAAAGTGACCAGCCGCAATGGCAAGACTTATCGTCCTTCCCTGGTCAAATTTCACATGCCGGACCGTCCTCAGGCGTTGGAGTTCACTGAAAAGAAAACTTTGATCGAGCGGAACAGCCGTCAGATGATCCACCTCGATGTGGTCAACATCGATGAAATCCAATTCGAGGGAATCCAGGTTCCACCCATGGCGCTTCCCCTGGCCCGGTCCATGGTGAAGGACTCAACACCACAATCCCTCGAGTCGCTGACCAAGGATCTCGAGGAGGAATACACCCAATTTGCCGAGGCCCTTTCAGGTTCTGAAGAATTCAAACCGTTCCTGAGAGATCCTGTCGCTGACAAGAACCTGTTTTTCAGCCCGACGGAGAAGAATATCAAGAAACCATTCTCGGTTCCCCTCAGTTTTCGAAAGAACCCGGAGAAAGGAACCCTCGAACTCCTGCGTTTCAAGAACAATATAAGCGATGGATCGGGCATGACCGAGGCCAGGGTCTATCGAATCACCGACCTGGGGCTGACGTACAAACTGTCCGATGACCAACTCCTTGTTTGGGCGACATCGTTGGAGAAGGGACAACCTGCGGCTGGCGTCTCACTGCTGGCATTCGACAAGGAGATGAAAGCCTACCTGCTGGGCAAGACATCCGAAGACGGCATCCTCATCGCCGAGGGTGCGGATCAAAAGTTCAAATCCATCGCCCGTAAGGCGGATGGAATCGTCCAAGAAGAAGAGGTCCTTCCCTACCAGGAACTCACCACCCTGGTTGTCGCGACTGAGGATGATGTCAACTTCATCGATTTCGAAGTCAAAGAGGGGGTCAAGGTCGCCGGCATCGACCAAGCCGCCAGTCGAACCGCGATCATCGACACCGATCGGGGTCATCTCTTCACCGACCGTGGGGTTTACCGTCCCGGCGAAACGATGAACTGGAAGGGAACGGTGCGGAGTTATGCCGAGGGTTCGATCACCCCACCGGAAGCCGCGACCTATGAAGTGGAGATTAAGGACTCGAAACAAAAGGTCGCCTATAAACAGGATCTCAGACTCTCCGAGTTCGGAACTTTTTCGGACCATCTCGATCTCGAATCCTTTGCCCCGCTCGGGACCTACACCATGTCCCTACGCCCGGGCAGCGGCGAGGAGGAGATCGCGCAACGAACTTTTCAGGTCCAGGAGTATCGTCCGCCCAGGCATTATGTGGAGATCCAGTTTAAACGAGAGACCAAAGTCTCCGAGGATTACATCAACCGCGAGCACATCGATCACATTCTCGTGGCCACCATCTCCGGACGTTACTTTGCCGGAGGACCCCTGAAGAACGCGAAGGTCCGTTGGCGAGTCTTTTCCACTCCCTCCGAGTTTCCTCAGGAGGATTATCCCAACTTTCATTTCGGCTACCCCACCAATGAAGAGGGGGAGTTCATCGAAACCAGCGAGAGCATGCTCGATGACTCGGGCCAAGCCGAAATCAGGATCCCGCTTGGAAAATCGCTTCTGACCAGCAAACACGGTCTCTCGTTCACTGCCACTGTGGTGGACTTCGATGGCCGAACCGCTACCAAGAGCGCGGACTATTCGGTGAAACCCGACTGTCTCGTTGGCCTCAGCAATCCCCCAGAGAAGATCGAGTTTGGCGATCCCCAGGTCCTCCGTGCCATCGTCTTGGATTCATCCCGGGAGATGGTTCAATCGGGTGAACTGAAAGTCCGAGTCCTGGAACGGAGTTACCTCTACACCCGCAAGCGGAATCGGGAAGGGAACTCTTATCTCTCCTGGGATTCGGTCTGGCGTGACCAGTATCGAACGACGATCCCAATTGAGGAGGGAGAGGGCGTCTTCGATTTCGTCTTCAACCAAAGCGGCGACTACCTGGTTGAATGCACCTACAAAGACACCGAAGGAAACGAATACACATCGGGCGCCCGCTATGACGTCCAGGGCCCATGGTATTGGGGCGACCAGGAGAAGACGGTCGACTTCCAGCCCGTCCAGATCCTACCCGACAAGACCGAATACGGGGTCGGAGAGAACATCCGATTGCTGGTAAAGAGCGCCAATCAACCCTCGCAATGCCTGCTCGCCATCGAGCGAGACCGTGTCCTCGAACATCGTTTGGTCACACTCGAGAACGGCGAGATTGTGATTCCCGTGACGGACGATCTTCGTCCGAACGTCTACATTTCCTTTCTGGGGATTGTACCGCGAGGCGATTTCCCCACTTATGAAGAGGAGTACGATTCCGAGGCGCCGGTGTTTGTTTATGGCGCGGTGGGGGTCAAAGTCCGCAACGAAGTCGGGCATCTCGACATCGCGATTGCCCCCGACGAGAAAAAACTCCAAGCCCAACCGGGTGACCAGATGGACCTCGATCTTATCGTCCAAGACGAAACCGGGTCCCCCACAGTTGCCGAGGTGGCGGTGGCGGTTGTCGACGAGCAGGTCCTGGCTCTGACCGGCTATGCGACCCCAAATCTGAATGGGCTCCTCGATTTCAAATTACCTCTTTCCGTCTTCACGGGAGAGACCCGTCAGGCGCTTCAGAACCAGACTCCCTACGAGCCAATCCTGAACCAACCGATCACCGGTGGTGGCGGCGCGTTGCTGGGATACGGAGTCGGCATCCAACTCCGCCAGGATTTCAATCCGGTGGCCTATTTCAATCCTGCGCTGGTGACCGATGCCAGCGGACACGCGAAATTCTCTTTCGAGTTTCCCGACACGATGACCACCTATCGGGTCTTCGCGGTTGCCTGCGATCGAGGCGGAAAGTTTGGAAGCGTCCAGAGACCGGCGCTGGTGGTCAAGAATTTTTATCTGGAGCCAGGCGCGCCTCGGTTCTTCACCCGCGGCGATGAGTTTCAGTTCAAGGTCTCCCTCTTCAACCACACGGACCAGGAGGGACCGGTCGAGGTCGCGGTCGATTCCTCCGAGAACCTGGATCTGGAACTCC
Organism: Candidatus Omnitrophota bacterium; assembly: GCA_020632575.1. Lineage (GTDB taxonomy): Bacteria > Hinthialibacterota > Hinthialibacteria > OLB16 > OLB16 > JACKFH01. The sequence continues at coordinate 55,142 of JACKFH010000018.1, forward strand.
TCACGCCCACCCCGTTTCTCAACGCCAACGATCAGGTCCAAGTCCCTGTCAAAGGGAAAGCCCTCCGATCGGGAATCGCCCAGCTCACGGTGACCGGCCGTTTCGGTGAGGAGGAGGATGGAGTCCGCATCGACATCCCCGTGGAATCGGGATTGGTCATTCACAAAGACATCCAATACGGGACCGCGACCCACCTCGCTTCGATCGATTACAACTTCCCGGAAGAAACAAAAGACATCCCCTGGGAGGAGATCGGGTCCGAGGATTTCTCCACAAAATTGACTCTTTCGGGCTCGCCTTTCTTAAGACTCGAACCCAGCCTTCGGTACCTCTTGCAGTACCCGTATGGATGCATCGAGCAGACCAGTTCGCGGGTGCTTCCTTTGGCTGGTTTGCGGTCCGTCATCGAGAAAGGCTTGGTCCCTGGGTTCACCGTGGAGGAGGTCGATCCTTATTTAGAAAAGGGAGTGGAACGCATCTTCAGCATGCAGACCGACTCCGGCGGATTCGCGTACTGGCCGGGTCTGAGGACACCAGACTCCTGGGGAACTCTCTACGCGGTGACCGCGCTGACCTTCGCCAAGGAGGCGGGGGTGGAGTTGCCGGAGGATGCGATGTCCCACGCCCTCGCGTATCTGGAGGAGCAATCAGGCTCGAGCCAAGGAGGAGGGCATTGGCGTCACACGGATTACGGAACCATGGCTCGGTATGTGCTTGCCAAGGCGCAACGCCTCCAGGATCAACAGGCCTCCGCTTATGAGGATGCCAAGGATGGATTGGACCGTGAGAGCCGATTGTTGACTCTGATGACCGCCAAGATTCTCGACCTGTTACCGCTTACCAATCTCCAGCAGAGCCTGAGCGATCTCCTCTCTCAGAAGGAGGCGCTGCGGACCAACCATGTGTTCAACGCGGTTTATCGTGAGAGAGCGGTCGCCCTGATGGCGGGTCACATGCTGCAAGCCGAGAACTCGGTCCAACAGGGACTCGCGAACCGACTCCTCGCGGCGATGAACCCAAGCGGGCGATGGACCTCGACCAGCGACACCGGCTGGTCGCTGCTGGCTCTCGGCCAATATTTCAGCGATCTGACCGCGCCGGCCAACGAAGTCACGGGGCGTGTCACGGTGGCGGGAGAGGGGGACCAGTCCTTCCGGTTCGAACCCTCCGCTTATGAGACTTTTGAAATCGATCCGATGAGGTTGCTGGCCAATCCGCATGTGGAGATCGTTTCAAACGCGGACTTCCCGCTCTCCTATCAGATGGAGTTGACCTACCCCCGTCTCGACTTCGCGGAGAAGGGTTATTCCAACGGGTTCAAGATCAGCAAAACGATCGAGAACACCGCGAACTCAGAGACTATTCATGTCGGCGATGTGGTTAAGGTTACGGTTCAATTCGAGGCCGATGATAACAACCGGAATCATCATGTGGTCCTCGACGATCCCTTGCCCGCTGGACTGGTGGCCATCAACAGCGCTCTGGCGACTGAAGAGCCGGTTGGCGAGTCGGACGCGGATGACGTTCGGTCGAGATACTGGAGCGATGGCTACTACCGCTTCATCCCCAACCATTTCGAAATGCGCGATACCAGGGTCGTCGCTTTCAGAGACGAAATCTGGGGAGGCCCCTATCAGTACAGTTACTACGCTCGCGCGGTTTGTGCGGGTGAGTTCCGTGTTCCGCCGACCAAGGTCCAGTTGATGTACACGCCGGAAGTCTGTGCTTACACCCCGGAGACCCGGGTCGAGATTGTGGACCAGTAAGGAGAAGGGGAGAGGCGAATGAGGATCCGACCCTTATCCAAACGGCTACGAACCTGGCTCATAAGCGGCGCGGCGGTGTTCCTCGCCCCCGCGCTGCTTGGAGTCGGACTGTATACCATCATCGAATTCGACCCCGAGAAATTGGAGTATCCGGATAATGTTGTTTTCCAGGATCGTCGGGGAGATGTCTTGCGGTTTCTTCCAGACAAAAACGGTGAGCGACACATTTGGGTTCCTTTGGAGGAAATTCCCGAGGTCCTGCAAAAGGCCTTCATCGCGGCGGAGGATGAGCGATTTTACAGCCACCCTGGATTCGATCCTGTCGCCATCTCCCGCGCCTTGTTCTCAAACATGAGGGAACAGCGCATTGTCTCGGGCGCCTCGACCCTGACTCAACAGGTCGTCCGATCCGTTTATCCCCGAAAGCGAACCTATGCAGCGAAACTCACCGAGGCGGTGCGCGCCCTCAAGGCCGAACGCTGCTTCAGCAAGGATGAGATCCTGGAGCAATATCTGAATCGCGCCCCCCTTGGAAATAACCTGGTTGGCGTGAGATTGGGGGCGAAGGTCTATTTCGGAAAATCACTGGATAATCTATCCCTTTCGGAATGCGCCCTCCTCGCCGCTTTGCCCAAAGCCCCCGGCACGATGAACCCTTATTACAATGACCGGTCGAGGTTGCTCGACAGAAAAAACTGGATTCTTCGGCGTATGGAGGAGTTGGGATTCATCACGAAGGAACAAGCCGCCCAGGGGATCAAGCAACCGATCCTAGTGATCCCAAAAGATTTCCCCATGGAGGCGCCGCACTTTGTCGATCTCCTCCTCGCCCGGGGAGTGACCGGGGACCGAGCACGGGAAACCATAGGCGCTGGAGCCCTTCGCACGCCCCTTGATCTCGATCTCCAGCATCGCCTCGAAAAGATGGTTCTTTCACATCGGGAGCGACTCAAGTCTCGGGGCGCCCCGCAGGCGGCCGCGATGATTGTCGACAATCGGACCATGGAAGTGTTGGGTCTTGTTGGGTCCATTCAATACGGTCGGAGGGATGGCGGGTACAACAATGGGTGCACCGCGCTCCGATCTCCCGGCTCCACCCTGAAACCTTTCTTGTATGGACTGGCGATGGAGCGGGGATACACCCCGGCCTCTCTCCTAGAGGACACCGAACGGAGGTATCGGTCGCCAAAGGGAGATTACATTCCGCGCAATTACGATCACCGGGAATACGGTCCGGTCAACATCCGCTCGGCACTGGGTAATTCCTTGAATCTCTCGGCCATCCGGATGATCGACGAACTGGGATACCGCCCGTTTTACGATTGGCTCGACCGCGCAGGTTTGATCAACGATCCTTCAAAAGGCCCGGACTTTTATGGCTTGGGACTCGCCATTGGCAATCCGGAGGTGACCTTGGAGCAGTTGGTCGCCAATTATGCCATGCTTGCTAATGGTGGCGTCTACCGCCCCCTTCGATATCTCCGGTCGGATTCACTGTCGGAAACCCAGCGTCTTCTCTCCCCGCAAGCGGCCTGGCTCATCACGGACATCTTGTCGGACACCGCCGCCAAGTCGCTCACCTTCGCCTCAGTCGCGCATTTGGATTTTCCCTATCGGGTTGCCTGGAAAACCGGAACGAGTAATGGCTACCGCGATTCCTGGATCGTCGGTTACACACCGGAATACACAGTCGGCGTTTGGGCCGGCAATTTTCGCGGGGACGCCACCTACAGCCTGAGCGGCTCCGAGGGGGCCGGCGGCATATTCGCCGACATCATTAAGAGCCTCTACCGACAATCCAACCCTGGATTTTTCGAACAACCCGAGGGAGTCATCGGGGTCAAAGTCTGCTCTCACTCCGGGATGAAACCCTCACCCCACTGCCGATCCATCGTTCGTGAATGGTTCATCAAGGGGACCGAACCCAAAGAGACTTGCAACTTCCATTTGGACGAGGCCGAGCGAGTCAGTATCCCATCCCAATACGCTGGATGGATTCACGATCTCGAGAGAAAGGGGATCGATTCCCCCTACGCGGTCGCCCTCGCAATACAGGACCCCGATAGCGACTTGGAGGGAGCCATGGTTTCGAATGCACCACCCGCAGGGCCGGTGCGCATCGGTTCGAACGCATTCGAGAGGGCCTTTCCCCGAAACGCCCTAAAAGAGAACATCCAAATCATGTATCCCCTCGACCGGGATCGGTTTGTGATGGAGGGGAGAGGTGTCGATCGGAGGATCGCCCTCAAGGCGGAGAGCGCCCAACCCGAAGCCAGCCTCACCTGGTTCATGGATGGTGTCGAATTCGCTCAGACAGGACCGCCCTACCAGACCGCATGGAGACTCGAACGAGGAGTCCACACCCTCAGTGTCTCCGGTTCTAAAGGGATGGGGGATTCGGTCCAAATCGTTGTGGAGTGAATGGCTGGGCTCATATGCGCCGGTTCAGGTCTGCCTCACCGCGCGGGCGCCAAATAAACTCTCCGATAAGCCAACTGATACGATAGAAAAAGAAAAACTGGAGCGAGCAGAACCGGCAGCGCCCAAATTTTCATCGACATGGCGACCATTCCCAGCGCGATCAAACAGGCGGCGATGAGGGAGGGGATGATGGGTGGGATGGCGAGGATGGCGGTCATCACCGCGAGGTAAATGCAGGGGCCGAGGATCCACCAATAGGGCGCGATCTCCCCCGCGATGTAAGTCCACTCTTGGTTCATCATCCGCGCGACCAGTAGAGTCGCGATACTGGCGACCAACCCGACCGCCGCGGAGAGCGCCAACCCCAGCCCGGTCTTGACCAGGAACGTCCGCGGATGAGCGAGGGGACGAGTGGCGAGATACTGATCGGTGTGGTCATTGAACTCCAGGCCATACGAGAGCACCCCAAACCCAAGCGCCCCCAGAAACGCCGCGATCTGAAACAACCCCACCAAAAACGAATCCGTGTCCTGAGTGATCCCCTCCACCCAAGCCAAATAAAGCGGCCCCCCCGCCAGAATCGCGAGCACCATGAAGAACAACCCCCGCACCTGCCGCCATTCCTTCCAGAGGAGAGTCCTCAACTGAGTCCATTCGAATTCGGTCATGACGGATCGGCCTCCTTCATCAGCGCGGGGAATTCGAGCCAGATGGGGCCCATGTAGCCGATGGCGCCATCGGATCGGCGGTAGGATGGAGGGGTTCCGTAAAACTGCGACCATGCTGTTCCCCAAAGTTGGATACCCTCAGGGGCGCGCGGCTGCCAGTGGGCCGGGGTGGGAGCGAGGCCCAGAAATTGCGGGGCCGCGGGTTCACGAAATTCCCAGATCGCTACTCGGCAGAGTTCCGTCGCCCATAGGGCGAGAGTCTCACCATCGAAGGTGACACTCAAATGTGGGAGCGGAGAATCGGCCGAGGGTTTCGGGAAGGAGGCTCCGCGCGACAAGAACGAGTAAAGGCGTGTGTACGCCTCTTTGAAACGGATCGGGATCTCGATCTCTATGATCGAGGGCTCGGTTGGATCCGTCAGGTCGTAGAGGAACAACCGGCGGCGACTGTCACCGGCGGCTCGATGGGTTTGCCAGGTCATATCGGGCTGGAATCCAACGATCTTGTCCTCCACGAAAACGTAGGAGTGCAAGGGCCCCAACTCTTGAACAACCTCGGTGGCCCCGTTCGGAAGGTTGTGGACGATCTTCCAGGGGTGGTCCGGATCGATCCGGTGGTGTGTCTTGACCCAATATTCTAAATTCTTTTCGAGAGGGAGGACGTACGGTTCCGGCCTTTGAGGACGCCTTTCGGTCTTTTCCAGATCTCCCGTACCCAAGTGAAGCAGATACAAATCGCTAACTCCATCCACGGAGGAATGGTACCCGTTGGCGGCCACGACAAAGATTGTGTGGTCGTCGATAAGAAATTGATTGTGGACTCCCTTTACTATATCGTACTCCTTTATCAACTCGAGTTCATAATCCTCATCCATTTCAAAGAGCCTTACTGGAGTGACGTCGTTTCCAAATAGAACGAGTCGTTCTGAACTCAGGTAGCCTTCATGAAGGAAAGGTTGCTGGTTCGTGTAGACCGGTTCGTGCGTAATGATTGTTTTCGACACCTCCTCGCTCGATCCTTCGGGATCTTTAAGATCGATTTTCATGATCCGAAGCACCTGCTTATTCGGCGCTATCAAGTGACTGATTTCGGCATAGACAACCGATTCATCATTGACGAAATATGAAAGAACGGATTGATTTCGTCGATTGCCCGCATCGAAGTAGGTTTGACCGTCGGTGTGGAGGGCCCAGGAGGTGAAACCAACATATCCCGCGAAAAGGATCGCGCCCATAGTCGCCGCCATCGTCATCCTCAGGTTCCCAAATCTGCGCCAACGGTAGACCACTGAAAAAATTCCCATCACCACAAAGGGTGAAACCAGGATTCCGAGCGAGGCATAAGGATAAGTGTGCGCATTAAAGTTGTAACTTTCGAAAGGACCGCCCGGGGTTACATGAAAAGTATCGCGAGTCAGCGGATCCCAACTGAAATAAATCATCGATGTCAAAACCACAAAGGAGGTCCCGCCATAAAGAACGCCACGGATGGTGTCTCGGCAAAGAACGGAGAACATCGCGCACCAAAGGGCGAGAGAGAAATAAAAGGCGCCAACCACAGAATAAAGGGGTCGAGCGCTCGGCCCGAGGATGATCTGCATCGCGACTCCGGAGAGGAAACAGATGAGACCAATCAACAGAACCTTTTGTGTAAAAACGAGTCTTGGGGAGACTGGTCGAGATTCGAGATAACTCTCCGCTCCGTCGGCGTATTCCATCCCGAAGACAAGCACCCCGGAGAAGAGGCTGATAAACCCGAAGAAGAGAAACGGTGTGATCCCACCGAAACCGTAGAGGTCGTAATAGAGGTCCCAATGATGAAGCGAAGCCGCGAGGATCAGCCCGGCTAACAGAGTAATCAAAAGCCACTTGAGATATTTGGCTTGCGACCAGAGTAGTGTGAGCGGAACAGAGACGGCAGTGGTCATGATGCGTTGGCCTCCTTCATCAGCGCGGGGAATTCGAGCCAGAGGATTCGGGCGCTTGAGGTAAGATAGCCCAGGGCGCCGTCGTCGCGTCTAAACGGTGCGTAAGAATTCAGTCGCGAGTCCCCGAAGACGCTGTTAACCGCATCGGGGATGGGGGTCGCGTCGATGTCGGCGAGGCCGAGGAATACCGGTTCGGCGGGGTCGCCGACATCCCAAGCCCCCAGGGTCATCTCTTGGCTATAAACGAGGAGATATTTCTCCCCGAGAGCGACTTGAAGTGCGATGGGTCTTTTTTTTGCATCTATTGCGGGTTTGGACAAGTCGATGAAGTTCTGGTAGAGAGGAATCCGCAACCTTAACGGCAAATCGATCACCGTTTTTTTCGGTTCCATCGGATCGGACATGTCCATCAGGACGAGTCGAGTATTGTCCTCGATCGGTTTCCCGCCGACCACCGGAATTCTGTTGAAGCCGACAATGAGTCCCGGTCGGACCGCTTCGATTTCGAGATCATCGAACCGAGGTCCCGGCGTCCTGCCCGATTCGTCAACGCGGACAATTCCAACCGACTCGCCCCAACGGTGGTCCAGCTCGAATGGTGAACCTTTCCCAAAAAGCCTTTCCGACCTGAAGTCCTGGCCGACCCAGCGCAGTTCGGATGCCTCGACATCAGTTAGAGTCCCCGTCGATAGATCGAGTTTGTATCTTGGCGGTGAATTTTCGTTGTTTTGAATCCTGTCCCGATCGAAAAGATTCACCAGGACAAAACCTTGCTTAAACCGCTGTACGGAAAACCGGAGGTCTGATTCGTCGAGCTTCCTGACAATTCTGGGTTTTTCGGGATCATTGATCTCAAAAAGCGTTAATCTTTTCTGTCCCTCGTTGATCAGCAATCGATCCTCTGTGAGGAACGCCTGACAGAAACCCGTCTTAATGTCGCCGAATAAGTTGACGGAAGATATCGTTTCCAGAGTCCGGCCATTAAATTTACGGCTCCTCAGATGAAGGGATCGTTTAGACCCCTTATTCTCCGCCTCAACCGTGAGGAGTCGATCTCCATCCCGGTGGGAGGCGATAATGATGTCCCCGCGTTGACCTCCGAGAAACTCGATATTCGAGTGACCCTCCCGATAATCGGCGAAGGACGGCGTCAAACATCCGAGAAAAAATATCAGGAAGGCCATCGCTCCCCCGGGGCTCACGGTGAGTGAATGCCGGAGACTCGATCGATAACAGGTGGAGAGCAGACCAAAGAAGAGGAAAGGCGTCAGAAAGAGGATGAAGAGAGTCCAGAAGGCGCCATTAATTTCGATCCCCTCCACTCTATCGGAAGAGAAATGAAAGGAGAGATTTTCGAGCGAATAAAACAAAAAACTGACTCCGCCAATGAAAGGGACTGCTCCGAATAGAAAACCCCGCACCAAGTCTTTGCAGAGAATTGTCACCGAGGCGGTCCAGAAACCTATGTTTAGGAAAAGCGCGACGAAGAAAAACGTTTCATGGCGGTCCATCGACTCGATTCCGAGATTCCAGCCCAGAACGCAAACAAGCGAAAGGAGAATGAGGAAGGATACTTTGATCGAAAACACCAGTCTCGGAGAAACCGGTCGGGTTTTCAAATAGTCCACGGCTCCCGGAAGGTATTCGCTGCCGAAGAGGACCGGGCCGACAAAGAAGGCCAGGATGGTCAAGAAGGTCCCGGTGTAAAATTTGTAGACGAGAGTGAGGTAGTTCCCCTGAGTCTCTCCAAAGAAACTTACCAGAAGCGTAAGCGCGAGAATCACCAAGATCCAACGCAAGATCTTGATCTGAGCCCAACAGAGAGTCAGCGGCGCGGTAAATGTGGTCGTTGTCATTGCGTCTTCCCCCACATCGTGTATTCGGCGAAGACATCCTCGAGTGTCATCTCATGAACTTGCGGCGTGTGACCAAGGGCTTCTTTGAGGAAAGCGAGGCGTTCTTCATCGAGATCGCGGACGATGAGTTGTTTTTCTTGGCCGACGGTGCGGTTCGCGAGGACCCAGTCTTTGGCGATGCCGTTTTCGGAAACCTCTTGGCCGATGTTGAAGACAACTCGTTTCAGGGAGTTGCGGACTTCGTCCTTCTCGCCGACCGTGACCAGTCTTCCCCGGGCGAGGATGGCGATCTTTTCGGCGACTCGGTCAACCTCCTCGAGAAGGTGCGAGGAAAGAAAGATCGTGGTCCCCTGGCTGGAGGAGACATCGATCAGTTTTTCGAGGATGGCGCGTCGGACCATCGGGTCGAGACCGCTGGAGGCCTCGTCCAGGATCAGCAATTCCGGGCGCGGGGCGAGGGCGCAGAGGAGCGCGAGTTTGGCGACCTGCCCGCGCGAGAGTTCTTTGATCTTTTGGTTGGGATCGAGTTCGAGGTCGACCAGCAATTGCTCGGCGTAGGCGTTATCCCATTTCTCGAACAGGCCGGCGTTGAACCGGAGCGCCTCGCGGACCTTCATCCATCGGTACATCGAACGATCGTCGGAGACATAGCCCACCCGTTGGAGAAGCTTTGGGTTTCCTCCGAGTGGATTCTCACCGAGCACTTTCACGTTTCCCTCGGTCGGACGGAGCAGGCCCATCAGAACTCGAATGGTCGTCGTCTTCCCCGCGCCGTTCTCGCCGAGAAAGCCGAAGATGGTTCCCTCCTCGACTTCGAGGTTGAGGTGTTCCACCGCGGTCAGGCGTCCGAAGCGGAGGGTGAGGTTTTCGATTTCGATGGCGTGGTTGGGCATGGTTTCAATCCTTTTTAACCTCTCCCCCTAACCCCCTCTCCACATTGTGGAGAAGGGGAACCGTTCCCCCTCTCCGTAAAACGGGAAGGGGGCTAGGGGGTGGGGTTTCAAATTCTTCTTCAACACCGCGACAGGTTAAAACCGTGTCGCTACACACATCGAAGTCCGTTGAAACGGACTCCTCTCCAATCAAGATGGGTGCGAAAAAATTCATGGTTATGTTCCCACCCCAATTGGAGCAGTCCTCTTCAGAGGACTTCGATTTGCGTAGCCTCGTGTCTTCAGACCGTGGCGGGGTTTGCGTTGTCCGAAAACCTGGTCGTGAGGGATTACCCACAACGAGGCTAAAGCCTCTACTCCATCGGGTGGGTCTCATCTCCCCTCCTCCAATCGTTCCAATCTTTTTTCGATCAATCTTCGCAATTCCCCCGCGTCCAACCCCAACGCGATCCCCGACGCGAGGAGGTCATCGACAAGATTCGTAAACAATGCGTGCCGCTCTCGTTGGGAGACTTGGCCGTTGTCGCTTTCGGAGACGAAGTAACCCATCCCACGCTTGACCGAAACGAGACCGGAGCGTTCGAGTTCCTGATAGGCTTTGGCGACTGTGTTGGGGTTGACCCGGAGTTCGACCGCGAGGTCGCGGATGCTGGGGATGCGGTCGCCGGGAACGATCCGTCCGGTGGCGACCGCGAGACGCACCCCATCCATGATCTGGTTGAAGATGGGGACCGGTTTGTTGAGATCGATTTCGATAAACACCGTGTTGGCCTCTAGTGTATGAGTGCAGTAGTACACTAAGACTTTTAAGCAGGGGTGTCAAGGTTTTTTTTGAATCATGGAATTCCGTGGAGGGGATGGAAGGCATGGAGGGTCTGTCGTTGCGCGGGTGTACAATGATTTTTATCTCGATGAGAATCCAGTGGCGCAAAATTCCGTATCGGATGGATGGTCTTATGAAATTCTTTCCCTTGTTCTTTTTCGCACTTCTCTTCTCGGCATCGGCTCTTTCCGTATCCACCGCCTGGAGTGAAATCGACTCAGCCACCTCGGAGCCGGAGATCCCGGTGGCTCGAGTCCAGGAAATCGCTCGGGTTGTGGATCCCGATTTCCGCACCTTCGGACAACCGATCGAGAACCGGGAGTTTTGGGAGAATTTCCTGACCGCTGAGATTCGTCAGGAGCTGATTCAATCCGCCGAATCGCTCCTCGACCAACCCCTGCCTCCCACCACCGATGAACTCTTCTTGGACTTCAGCCGAACCGGAAACCGCACCCGCTGGCAACGAGTTGCGGGACAACGACGGGGGCGTGTCGACACCCTAGCGATCGCTGAATGCCTGGAAAACAAGGGACGATTCCTTCCCGCGTTCCGTGAGGTGGTCGAGGGCTTGGCCGAGGAGCCAACCTGGGTTTATCCCGCGCATGACAAAAACGAACAGAATTTTCGGGGCGAGGCTGTCACCATCGATTTAGGATCTTCACGAGTGGCCTGGGAACTGGCGACTGCAGTTGCCCTGCTCGATGGGAAACTCGACCCAGAGACACGCGACCTGGCGATCCGCGAAATTCGCCGCCGGGTGGTCGACGCTTTCCGCCTGAAACTGGAAAAGAAGGCTGAGCGTGACTCCTGGTTCGATCGAACCAACAACTGGAATTCGGTCTGTCTCGCTGGGGTGACCGGCGCGGCCCTCGCCATTGTCGAAGACCCCGAGGACCGAGCCTTCTATATCGCGGCGGCGGAAAAACTCTCCCAAAACTTTCTCGATGGTTTCACGCCGGATGGGTATTGTTCGGAGGGGATGTCTTACTGGAACTACGGTTTCGGGCACTACCTTTCCCTGGCCGAACTGGTGTGGCAGAGCACGAACGGGGCAGTTGATCTGTTTGATCGGAAGGGGGTCCGCGAGCCCGCGGCATTCGGTTGGAAAGCCGCCATCACCGATCAAGTCTATCCCACATTCTCCGACTGCCCGCTGAACTCGAAGCCGGTTGAGCGGTACATGTGGTTCGTGAAACATCGATTCTGTTTTGGGTGGTCGGATTACCAGACGCTATCGCCCGAAGCCGGTGGAAGAAACCTTCCGGAGAACCTCATGTTCGGGGCTCCCAACTCCGCCTCGAAAACCGAATGCGACTCCCAACAGTCGCCGAAGCAGTCCTACCGGACTTGGTTCAATGACGCCGGAGTATTGATCTGCCGTCACGATGAGAGTCGATCGGGCGAGGGCGTGATGTCAGTCGCGATGAAAGGGGGCCACAATGATGAGCAGCACAACCACAACGATGTCGGTTCTTATCAAATTGTGTTTGACAACCACAACTTCTTGGTGGACCCCGGTAGCGAGGTGTACACCGCCCGGACCTTCAGTAGTCGAAGGTACGAGAGTCTGGTCTTGAACTCTTACGGTCACCCCGTTCCATTAGTCGCCGGTCAGCTTCAGCAACGTGGACGCAAGGCGCGGGGCGAGGTCCTCTCGACTGATTTCACAGCAGAGAAGGACACACTTGTTTTGGACATCACCTCGGCCTACGACGTTCCCTCCCTCGAAAAACTCACTCGCACATTCATCTACGATCGATCAGGTAAAGGATCTTTCACGGTTCGTGATGAAGTTCGATTCAAAGAGCCGACCAAATTCGGGACCGCCCTCATCACCATGTCCGAATGGAATCAATCCGGACAGGACGAATTCCTGATCCGTCAGGGAACGAATGCCGTTCGAGTCACCGTCGAATGTCCCGACCAGTGGTCGGTCAAACCGGAAACTCTCGAGGAGGATGTCCGAGCGGACCGACTCCCCGATCGAATCGGGCTCAATGTCATCCAGCCGGTGAAGTCGACCGAGATCACGATGCTGATTGAACCGGTCGTTGAGGAATAGATCCCCGATTCATCGATTCATTTTTCAGGGATGGCTTTTTCGATCATTCGAAATTCGAGAACCTGGCCGGGTTGGGTGTCAAACCGAAGGATTTCATCTTCGACGAGCATTTCGCTTCCCGATTCATCGATCCGTGTCCCTTTCGGCCAGGGTGATTGCAGCCGGAGTTCGGTTCCTTTCTCGCTCAAAATCTGAACATGCTGAATTTTCCCATCATGAATTGACGCGCTGACAAGAAAAGCGCCTACCGCTCGTAGCGTTTGGAATTCGGCGTTCTGATCGAGAGGCCAGTTAGGAAAAAGACGCAGGGTTCCATCGTAACTCTGCACCAGACATTCGTTGACCACCGCCGGCAGTGCGAGGTTTTCGAACCAAATGCCCATCCGTTTCATATAATCGAATTCTGTTTCATCGTTGTACCGTCCCCCTGTCTCGAGGACTGCGTCGTAACACGCGCCATTCGGCAACAAGGCATAACGAACCTGACGTTTGAACTGATCCAGGTCGAGCAGACCGAGGCGTGCGCCGATCAGGTTGAAAAAGACAATCTCATTGCCCCCCTCGACCCGGGCATTTCGGTACGTGGCGGCGGCCAGGGAAAGTTCTCTCGGATCGGAACCCAGGCCAATCTCCTCGCAAGGGAAGACATTGAAGAGGCTGGCCGGAACATTGTGAACCTCCTCCGGATTTTCTCCCGCAACAGCGATGAACACCTTGCCTTCGCGCTCGGAGATGGCGGTGGGGTATTCCGGAAAATGGGCGAGAATCTTTCTCACGGAATCGGCTAGTTCCTTTTCTGTCTCTTCCAAACCGAGGATCTCGATCGCCTCGAGATATTTTTTGAATACAAACTTGGTGAGAGCCAGGTCCGCTTGCGAGTCGGTGTTGAATTGACGGAATCCCGGCGTGAATCCATAAACCTCTGGAACCAGGGAAGGGAAGATATGATAATCTGCATCCCCAAATCTCTCGCCTGTCGCCTCGGGTCGGCTCATGTAGTCGACAAGGAATAACACCGCCTGGCGAATCATGGGTAAAGCGCGATCGCGCAAAAAATTTTCATCTCGGGTGTAATCGTAATGCCACCACAGGCTTTGAACCGCCCAGGGGGTGCAATTGACCATGGTCCCCCACGGAGGGACTGGGTAAGGCGAGGTGGTCATTTGAAGTGGGTAAAGAGTGACGGGAAACATCGCTCCCCTCATGCCGTAAAAATCACGCGCCCAAGTTTGACCGATCGGCAGCCATTGTTTCTCGAGGGTGTCGACATAGGCCAGATGTTTATCGACATGGTTGCTCGAGAAGGCGAGCCAGAAGGGTTGTTGAACGTTGTAGTCCAGGTGGTAATCCCCATGCCAGGCGGTTCCCACATCCCCATACATCCAATTGGCGAACAGTCCCGGACAATTCACCCCGGGTTTCACCGCGCAGTGATAAAAGAAGTGATTCCAATACCAGATCCGTTCGAGAAATTCATCTTCGAGAGCGACGCCCGACCGGTTCCAGTAAGCCTTCCAATTCTTTTCGGAACGAGACCAAGCTTCCCGAAAAGCCTCTGGGGTCGGTGTCGGGATTTCGAAGCCAGTCATTGGAAGGTCGGATGCGAGCCCTTCCTCCAGTGCGAGGCAGGCCAAGAAACTCGGACCCTGTTCGATCGAATAGTTCATTTCATCGATCGGTTTCCCTAGCGACAACGAGGTCCGCACCCCCGTTCGAAATGCGCGGTTTTTGGGATGAGTGTTTCCCGGTTCGTAATCCTCGGGAATTTGAAAAGGAAGGATTTGTCGAAACCCAAGTCCATTCTCCGAGGACATGGCACAAACGATGGGTTGAGGAAAATTCTCCTCGGGAGTTTTGGGGTCCGGAACCAGTGCGACTCGAGTGAAACAAGACGGGGCAAGATCCCCATGTTCATCGACCAACCGGATCCACACCCGGTCGAAATCCATGTCGACGAACGCCTCTAGACGGATCGGTTTTCCTTGCACCAGGAGATTCACCGTGCACAAGCCATTTTGGATCGAGGTCTGGTGGCCAATCAATTCGACATCGCGACGGTCGAAGGCGAACAAAATGGTCCCGCAGGGAAAAGGACGCGGATATTCATTCCGGTAACTCGCGCGCATCCGGTGGCGGTAATCGGAGTACCAGTCGTCCTCATCCACGGCATCGAGAGACTCAGGCATGGCCAGAATATGGTCATTGAGTTCCTGAAAGGAGCCGACCCCATCCTTGTGTCGCTCATCCAACCGGATGTCCCACACATTGTTATGCCCAAAGCGAAACTGAATGGCATCCGGTCTGGTGTTGACCACCACCCCCAGTCCGCCATTCCCCAGGAGGGCCCCCTCGAAGAAATCGACCGCCGGTCGGTCAAAAACAATGGGGTGTTCCTTGGCTCGATCGTAGGGGTTGAGCGCAACCGCCGGTCCGATGAGGAAGAGGAGGTGCGGGAGGAAGATGGCGCTCTTGTTTGTCACCCATCCCATCGTCCGTTTTGGATTGAATTCAATCATCTACCCGCTCGACTTCTCCAAATAAACCTTGGGATTTGTCTCGCCGGTCTCTGGCCAGACAATCGAATCCTTTCTTTCCTTCCATCGAACCTCGATATGCAGCGCTCCATCCCTTTCCTGAAAATCGACTTCAGGGTACTCATACTCGGCGGGTAGGGGGAGCAGGAGCGCGGCGAACCTTGGATTCACACCCTCAGTCGAACCCTTCAATCGGGGATGGTCGAGGTATTGGTCCACCTCCAAAGTCGGATCGGAGACAGCGTGGAGGTAAACCAAGAGACGAGGCGACTCCTGAATTTCGCCGGTGGCGCTGGTCGGAGTCACTTCCGCGGTCGCCTCCCCGACTTCGACCGCCATCTCCGAATCGGTGTGAAGCAACCAGGTGTACTGGTGAGGGGAATCGTCTTTCTGGATATCGTCCAGGATGACTGCATAGGCGGGAAGTCCATCTGTCGGCCGAACAAAAAAGGCGTGCCGCAACGCCTTCTTGACTCCGATGCCCGGGTGACCGTCGCTGTTATGATTGTAAGCATCGCCGCAGTCGGCCAAGACATATCCGTATTCGTCATGGGTCTGGTAATCGAGGATTTGACCGCTGGTTCCCAACCCCGCGCCCGAGAGCGCCTGGCCGCTTCCATCGATCAACACCGAGTTGTGCGCCACTGTCTGCGCTTTGCCATTCGGATCCTGGCTGTTTCCATACCCCGAGTCGATTGCCCAGCGATGTCCCAGACCATAGAGGGTGAAATGCCCTTTGTCCGCTTGGTTGTGGGTCTTTCGAAAGAAGGGGCCGGATTCGATGGAGAATTGGACATCGTCTTCCTCCCAACCCGTCCTGAATATGCACAGACCACGTCCTGGAAAACGTTCTCCCAGTGGTTCGCCAACCTCCTGTGGAGATCTCGGCGCCACAGAGTTCTCCCAAACAATTTCAAGGAATGAGCGGTCCGTAAAGCATCGGTTGAACAGCCACTTCGCCAAGCCGTCGTTGTACTCCTTGGCCAATCTCAACATGAATGGATCCCAAAATCCGGCATAGTCCGCGTCATTGCGTGCGTCGAAAACAGACTCCCCAGGCAACAACGACATCGCGTAAAAATGCGGGACACGTCGGAGGTGGGGGTGGTCGAATAGGTTGGGTCCGCCATTCCGCTTGAGGGCGTCTATGAATAGGGTGGAGTTGGAGAGAGCGTAGACCGCGTATGCGGTTCCCTCGCAGTTCGCGCCATTCTCATCGAACGCTCCATCGAGCCATCGATTGATCAGTCCAATGCAGTCCTCCAACCAGACCTTGGATTTTTCTGGATAAGCCTCTTGGAGATTGAGTGAAAGCAGTCCCGCCGCTCCGAATGCGACCCCCGAATAATTGTGGTAGGGAACCCACCACATATTTTCCTGGTGAGCATCATCAAGAATGTTCTGGATATACCCCGCGCTAGTCTCCTCGACAATTTTTTTTTCGACTGGTCCCAACCGACCCTCCAGCCAATCGTAACCAAGGGCCAGCCCCCGCATGAAATCCCCTCGACCCCCCGCGTAGCTCTGGGCCATGCGCTCATCGGTGGCGGGGAGAGCTCGCGCGGAGGCGACCAGCAATTGGGCGCCGTGGTCTCCAAAACGCTCCTCGCCGGTCATCCAATAGGCAAAACCGAGGGTCTCCATCCAACGAGTCAGTCTTCTGCCGAAGGAATGCCCGATGGTCTTCCCGAATCGAGTGGGGCCTCCATCCACATCGGAGGGGTTTGCGTAACGATCCGTCCCCGGGGTGCAATACCCCTCGGCCTCTTGGAGGATTTCGGCCCACAACTCCGCATGTTCATCGATTTTGATCCGATCTTGGAGTTGGGGTAGGTCGGATTGGGAGAAGACAAGCCCTGGATGCTCCACCGTGTTTCCCGGGCTTTGGAGGAGTGCTAAGAATCCCAAAATCAAAAGAAGCCCGGCCACGATTGTCCGATTACCCCAAACTGTAATCCAACTGTTTCCACCTTCATGCTTCTTACCCTCATCCATTCCATTCTCCTCGACTCATCGGACGGAAATTGTCTGGAAAACCTCCCCGGTCTTCAACCGCAAAGTCAATTTATTTTCAATTCTGGTTCAAATCCTCCTCGGGTGTGGGTAATTCCCCTATAATCGCCTCTTCAAATAGGATTGAAACAAGAAAGAAACCGATAGAGGAACCATGGTCGACATCCCCAAAGAACCCTCCCGAGGGAAAAATTTTATCATCCGACTCCTGATAGCGGTTGTCGTCTTGACCGTGGTGGTTGCTGCCGGAATTGCCTACAACCGGTTGGAGCCGGCGGCGCCCACAATCGAAAAATCCTCGGTCTTTATCGATACGGTTGTTCGCGGGGATATGGTGAGAAAGGTGCGGGGTTCGGGTCGATTGGTTCCCATCGACATCCGGTGGGTCACCCCCGCGACGAATGGACGCGTGGAGCGCACTCTTCTGGAACCCGGCGCAACTGTGGATCCGGACACGATCCTTCTCGAGTTGAGCAATCCCGAACTCGAACTGGCGGTGGAGGAGGCCAACCTGAATTTCAAATCCTCCGAATCGGAACTCGAAGCGAAGAAAGTTGAATTTGATAAGGAACTCCTCGATCTGGAAACCTCTGCCGCTCGTATCGAGGCCGACTTGGCGGAGGCTAAATTGCGCGCC
>JACKFH010000019.1 GCA_020632575.1 Candidatus Omnitrophota bacterium
ACCGGGACTCAGGGATGATGTATCCATCCTGACTGGCCGTCCAAATGCGGTCCTTGTGGTTGAATTCCAGAGTTCCGAAGCAGATGAGTTGACCAAGAAAGTGGAATCCGCGTTCAACGCGCTCACTCGAGACCTACCAGAAGCCAAGTTGTCCATCCTGCTGGACCGGGCGGACCAAAAGCGTGTCTGGAACATACGTAAAGCGGGACTCGGAATGATGATGCGGATGAAGGGGCGCGAGAAACCGTGCGCGTTCATCGAGGACGCCGCAATTCCCATCGATCATTTACCGCACTATGTCGAGGATCTTTTCGCTTTCCTCGCGGAACGTGGGCTTCGCGCGGGCGCTTACGCGCACGCTTCGGTGGGACTGCTTCATATTCGACCGATTCTCAACCTCTATGAAGGCACCGGAGTGCGTCAATTAAGAGAAGTTGCAGAGAAATCGGTCGAGCTCTCTCTCAAATACGGAGGCGCCTTTAGCGGCGAGCATGGCGATGGATTTGCGCGGAGCGAGTTCTTGAAGGTCACACACGGTGAACAGGTGATCGAGGCTTTTCGAGAGGTCAAGCGACTTTTCGATCCCGACGGTTTGATGAACCCTGGAAAGATTGTCGATCCGTATCCAATGGATCGAAACCTCCGATACGGAGGTGGGTATGAAGGGAAAGAAGTCGAAACCATCTTCGATTACCAAGAGGACGGCTCCTTTTCGAACGCGGTGGATCTCTGTTCCGGGGTCGGGCAATGCCGCAATCGATTTGTTGGGGTGATGTGCCCGTCCTACATGGCGACACGGAACGAGTTTCACACGACGCGCGCAAGGGCGAACGCCCTCCGGGACGCCTTGAACGGGCGAATCTCCACTAGGCACAAAAATGGAGAGAGCGATTGGGTCTCTCCCGAGGTGCTTGAAGCCTTGGACCTCTGTCTCTCCTGTAAGGCCTGCAAAACTGAATGTCCCACTGGTGTCGATATGGCGCGCTGGAAGGCGGAGGTGCTGGAGGCTCACGCGGCGGTCCATGGCCGATCCCTCTCCGCGAAGCTGATCGCCCATTATCCGGACCAGGCCGATTTGGCGGCCTCGATGGCGCCCATCAGCAACTGGGTGGCGCAAAGTCCCCCGGTGCGATGGGTCATGGAGAAAGCCTTCGGGTTGGACCGGCGGGTTCCCCCGCCTCGGTTTTATCGGAAGACCCTCCGCAAATGGTTTCGTGAGTTTCAATCGAGCGAGGAGTATAGGACTTCGGAAGCGGACAAAACTCGCAGCCGGGTTGTCTTTTTTGTGGACACCTTCACCAATATCAATCAACCGGCGGTGGGGATCGCGGCCATCCGACTCCTCATGGCGGGAGGACGGCATCCGATCATCCCTGACAATGTGGATGAAGGACGGACCCGGTTTTCAAAAGGTTTTTTACGAGAGGCTCGGGAACTCGTTGGGAGGAACCTGGAGATTCTCGAGAAGGCGATTCAAGAGAATTGGCCGGTGGTCGGTGTCGAGCCGAGTTCCATCCTGACTTTCCGCGATGAAGCCCCCAACCTGTTCAAGACCGAAATCTCGAGACGCCTATCCCAATCTTCGTTCACTCTTGCGGAATACCTGGACCGTGAGATTCGCGAGGGGAGAATGTCACTGCCACTCGGCCCAATCGATGGCCCCACTCGACTTATTTTCCACGGCCACTGTCATGCAAAGGCTTTGGCGGACACAGCCGCTGTGGTTCGCCTTCTCAACCTGATTCCCAATGTGGAAGCAACTGCTATCGACGCTGGCTGCTGCGGAATGGCGGGGTCCTTCGGTCACGAGAAATCGCATTACGATGTCGCCAAGGCGGTGGGCGAGGAACGACTATTTCCCGCAATCAGGGAGGCTGGCTCGAACGCCCGAGTGGTCACCGAGGGGTTTTCCTGCCGACACCAAATCGAACACCACATTCAGGATTCCCATCCGAGCCATTACGCCCAAGTCCTTTCTGAGTCGCTGAAACGATGAGTGGGAGCGAGTCTTCCGCTCTAGCATTCGAAGCGTTTTGGTTCCGTGCGGAAACTTCAGTCAGTGAAATGAATCCGAGGGGATGAAAGTGGTACGCCTGTAGGGATTCGAACCCCAAACCGCCCGGTCTTCACCCTCATTAGGTTTCCTGGATTTTTTAGCAAAACACCAAATTCTCAGAATAGGGGGCTCTGGTCACATTCAAGGCAACCCTCCGATAGGTTGAAGCAGGGTTGAAGAGAACAAAGGGGCAAGTCGTTGTTAAAATATCAGGATGAGCGACCTATGGACTACCCGAATTCAATTCTCGGTTTCAAGATACCACTCATCCCGATGAGAGCATAAGCCCTTTCATGACCGATGAAACGTGGTGGAGAAAAATGTAATTGACACCAAGAAGATAGCGGCGCCCAGAAGAAGGTCACAGACACAGGGTGTTCCGCCCATGAGAGTTTCTTTCTTGATTCATTTCTCTGAATGCAAGAAGATACTGAAACTTGCGGAGATGTCATCTCATTATTTTCGGATATCGTGCGTTCAAGAAAAGTCATATTCATACACATTTTTATTGGCATGCTTCCGATGCCATCGTGTTGGGGAGAAACTCGGGTAGGTGTTATTCCCGCGGAGGAACTCAATCCCTCAGGCCTTTCGGTTCTCAGTCTACTTGAGGTCGAACTCTCCTCCCATTCGGAAGTCGATCTGCTTGAACGCGGAGAAGTGAAATCCATTCTCGAGGAACAATCCATTCAGATTGGGATGGGCATGAGATCGGGCGAGAGTTGGCGGAGTTTGGGCGCTCTCCTCAAGGCCGATCTCCTGATCCTCATCGATTCCAACAATCACGATGAAGGCGAAATCTTTCACGCGGTTGCCATTCGAACGTCAGATGGCATTCGAATCGGCGAAAAATCGATCCTTTGCGAAAAAGACGATGTCGAGACCTGTGCCGCCAAACTCGTTCCGTTTGCCGAAGAAGCCATCGATAGAGGGGTGAAGGAAGAGTCTCGGCTCGTGGCTGTCTCCCCTTTTCAATGCAATGACCTTCTTTTCACCTACAACTTCCTTCAGGAAGTTTACGCGGGTGTGTTCGCCAAGATTCTTGATAATCAAAAAGACATACTGATTGTGGAAATCGAGGAAGCGCAGTCACTCGCGGACGAACTAAGTCTAACCGGGGAACGATCGATCGAGAATCGTCCCCTTCCTTACTTTGTTCGTGGGTCCTTTTCCAATAATGGAAGAGGCGATAGTCGGGATGTTACGATCGACGTCAGCCTATCGCTGGGAGAGAAAACCATTGACTCCGCTTCGGCACAAGGGTTGCCTTCGGAATCGGTGACGTCATTTCTCGAAAAGGTCGCCACGCGATTCTGTCAAATCATATCGGAGTCAGGAGACACGATATTTGACGCGACACGGGATGCACAGGAATTGTTTGAATCGGGTGACAATTTCCGCCGACTCGGCGATTGGGAAACGGCGCTTTCTCACTACGAGGCGGGTCTGCTTGTAAAACCGGAACTCATCAAGTATCGCAAACCCGCCTATGATTGCTGCCGAAGATTGGTGAAACGCTATCTCGAAGACCTTTCAAGAGAAGCAGATCCAACGAGACCATCAATCGGATTGGGCTACGCTTTAAGATCTCTCGATCATCTCGAGCAATATCTCGAGGTGGTGACCCCCGAAGACGCGAACGAAATCTTCGTGGAACTCGGCAATGACATGGAGAATGTTCTGTGGCGTTTCACCTTGTCGTATCGACCCGGCGCTCCTCCTCGCGAAATGCATGAGCTCCTCACTGATTATGTTTCGCGTCGTCAGGAGATCTTTGTTACCTATCTTGAAAAAACACACCGAGACGGAAAGATGACGAAACTCGCCGAACAGCTCCTTTTGGATAATCTGTACGAGTTCGAGGAGACTCGAATCCGTATGCCCCCCGAGGAAACTGGTTGGCAACAATGTCGATTGCGCGCCCTCGAGGTAATGGGACATTACCCCTCCGCAATTTACCCGCTTTATCGAGCCATTATTTGGGTGGACGCCAAAGAGAAGAAAACGATTTATGACCATGAATTCTTGGGGACGGTGCGATCCTCATCCTCCGAGGCGATTCAATTCGTTTGGAGGGCAGTTCGAGCCGCGCGCACTTCCCCCTTGAAAGAAGGTCTCATCGATGAGGTGGAGAATTTACGAACGGAATACTTGGAAATGATTGGAGCGAAAAGTGGATCGAAATGGTCCGATCCCTTTACGAGGGTTCTTGATCGTAAGATTCAAAGTATTCGGAAGGCTGTTGAGGAGCAGTCCGGAAGTCAGGATACTTCCGGGAAGTCCCAGCCGACACCAAACGAAGATGGTCCCACCAATTTTTCCGCGAAGATTTTCCATTTCAAAAAGGAACCACCAGAGGCAACCTTTACACCCATCCTTCGAGCGATCCCACTCCCTTCCGACATTGCTGAATTCGATTATATGGAAGACTTGATAGTGGACTGGGTCCAAGTCGATGCCGGACACGATTTGATCGCTTCTCCCCATTTTCTCTATATCCTCGACCAGGAGGGGGAGCTCTTCGAGATTGACCGTCTGGAAAAGGGGGAGACCTATCAGCAGCTCATTGAGGCGGGCAATAAAGTTTGGATCCTCATCAAAAGCAAAGTTTCGCGTGTCCTAGTTTTCGATCCGACAACGTATGAAATGGATCTCTTCGACGAGGAGGACGGTTTGCCCGCGGTCGCCTCGGATTTGATGGGGTGTGCTTTGGGAGAGGATGGAATCATCGTCTCGGGATACTTCGGCAGAACTTGGGTCGCCAAACTGACAGTCAGTTCCACGGGAGAAAACAAGGTTGAAATGTTGTACGAAGCAAAGAATGTTCAAGGCCCCTACTCCGATCCGAACACCGCTTTCAAGCCAGTGAGCATTCGAAAACTTGAAATGCGCGAAGAGGACGGCGATGGCTGGATCGCCATCCGGAGGTCAATTCCGGAAGCTCAGGGAGTTGGAATTTTCAAATCCTCTCCCGATTGCCTGCTCGTGAATACAGACAGTAAAGAGGTCAAACTTGGACAGCCGCCGAATCCGCGAAGCGTCGGTTCCATTCATGGGGAATTCGAGGATTCTCCCGAAAGCGACGGGCGCACCATAGGGTCGACCAGGGAATCGTTGTCCGAGCTTAAACGAAGACATCAAAACTTTTCCGTGCAGACAAACTATGAAGGTCGGATTTTCGCTTTTGGGTCGGATGGGGTGTGGTGGCTAAAGCCTGAGGGTGACAACGTTTTCGCGATCAAACTAGAAGGAGACATCCCGCTTCCGAAAAAGTTCGACATGTATGGGAAGATCTATCATTCCAATTACTACGGCCTTGTCTACAGGACGGGGAACCTGCTCTTTCAGGTCGCGTTGAATCCCAAGGACGACCATTAACGATTCAGAGTCTTGGACCTCCTTTTTCGAAATCCAGTTTTGTCCTACTCCAGTCCAGCAAACCTTCGAGACTCCCTGACCAGATGAGGCAGCGCCTCGGGTAGACAATGTCTGGATTGTTTCTGGAGGTAGCCATACGCGAGATTTGCCTGTTCGTATTCACGTATCGCGTCTTCGTGTCTTCCCTCCGCCGAGGCCAAATGCCCCATTGCCAGGGAACGCAAGAGATCCTGGTAAAAGTAAGGATAGAGATCCCGATCGATTGGCTCTTTTGAAATCTCATCCATATCGGGGTATTCGATTGGATTGGGCGCATAGTCAATCAGATAGCGAATCGCTTGTTGCTTTGGTTCGGAGTCGGTCTCGAACCGAATGCCCAACTCGAGATAGCGGAGCATGGAAAAGACATTGTCCTCGGACCTCCGCATCCGCTCCTCCAAGAGCGATTTGGCGCTCTCTAAGTGGCCCATCTCCGCCTCCACCAGTGCGTCGAACGCGGCGATGTGATCCTCTCGATTCAGTGTTCCCATTCGCGAGGTGTCTTGAAAAAAATCCAGGTAGTCCTCGGCGATGTCGGGATAGCCGAATGCGACCGCCATCTCCGCGCATGTCCACACGGTGTAACCCGGGGCCTTTCCTATTCTCTTATACGCCTCGAGGGTGTCCTTGAGAACTGTTCCGCCGGATTTCTTGTCGTTGGAGCACAGGAACATCCATAAGCCCAAATCCGCCAAGTCCAATCGTTGATTCTGAATAACCAGCTCCTCCGCGACCTCGTTCAATTCCTCGAGCGCCTCGAATTCTTCCCGGGTCCCGTTCCAGTTTTCCAATAAGTCGTTTCCGACCAGTTTGAAAAAGTCTCGATACACACGGTTTCTTTTTGGTATATTCCTCGCGGCGGCCTGGAGTCCCTCGATTGCATTTGTCAAATATCCTTCCGGCAATTTCTTCAGCTGATTAAACAGTTTTTCATAGACAAAATCCGTATCCGGCCCACACTCGACCGCTTTCTTGAAGGCGTTCAGTTGTTCGGTCGAGGGTCCATAATGGCGATAGTTTAGGTACATCTTCATGACCCACAAAGAGGGTGAAGTTGGAAAGATGTTTATCGCTCGATCGAGGGACTCAAAACTGAGACGATCTAGGTAATCGAAGAGATCCTCCGTTTCGGAGGTTGTTGCCGGGACAACGATTTCGTAGTCAATCCTAGAAACGCACGTTCGCGCCACATGCGACAGGACTGACCAAGCTGGAAAATAGCGCGGATAATCAGTGGCGGCTTGGAGGGACAAACGCAGCGCCGCGAGGGGATTGTCCTCGTAATCAAGATAGTAGATGGACAATAAGAGCAACGATTGAGGGTTAAGAATCTCCTTACCGATAATTGAAGCGTAGAGGGCGCTCGCCTTTTCAACGTCGATTTCAACTCCGAGATAACCCAGGTATTCCTCGACCACTTTCACAACTTCTTCGTTGCCGGGAAAGCGGAGAGCAGCGTTCACCAAATACTGTTCAATAGGTTTGTCGAGGTTTTCCCTCCGGGACCACAAGCAGTAGAAGTAAGTCTCAACCACAAACGGACAGTCGTGGTCGTCTTCCCAGAGGAGACGAATCCAATCGAATTGTTCCTCTGGTTTCAGATTGTCGAACTCCGCCTCCAACTCGACCATGCGCTGAATGAATTCGTCACTTGACGCAACCGGTGTGGAAATAGACTTGACTTGAGCATCGTTGAGTTCCACACCCATAGCCCCTAGAACATCCATGCAGATTTTCGGGAGCGTGTGGATCAATTCCCCGCGATTGCCGGGGTATCTACGGTCCAACAGGGATGTCATCTCGGGCAGGCGATGGACCTGGATATGAATGTCAAAAACATCCCCCGATACATCCACACTACCCGTTAGAGCGTGGTCGACTCCGAAACGATCATAGGCCAATCGCAGGCTTCTTAGGCTCACACCGACGGAGTTTTTGGGCAACTCGGGACTCGATAAATCTTCGATCATCTTTCGCCACTTGATGGGCGGCATCGTGATGGCGGCGCCCGGGATGGAAGCCAACCTCCATTTAATAATCGAGGAAAGCTGAAATCCCCATTTAAGGCCATCCGAGTTCTTGTCGATGAATCGCCCCACAACAATTGAGGGAGGATTTGCCTCGGGAGATCTGTATGCCGGAAGAATCTCTTCAATCGAAGGAAGGGGACGATTCAATCGCTTTTCAATCTCTTTGGTCACCTCCGGGCCGGTCATTTCCAATGCTGAGTCGTTGGCCATTGATGGAGCCGCCAACGATACGAAAAGGCCCGAGATAAGGTAGATCCAGTTTAGCCTCGATGATTGCATGGTTGATTAGTCCCGCTTTCGATGGGGGTAGATTAACGCATTGTGTCTCATGATAAAGAGTGAACTTTGAAAAGCGATGGATCCCCGAGTGGGGGCGAACAGACCCCGCCATCGTTTACTTCGATCGCCCTGTCGTGTCTATTTTTATCTAGCCATTCACCATGTGTCGTGATAGAATTTCTAAATTCCGTGGGAGCGAATCTTCAATCCGATCGGCTCGCCCTCATGGTTTTTGAGGTAGACGAACGAAGAATGGAGGATTTCGCGATGTTAAAAAAATCGACGCTTCTTCTTGTTATGGCGATCCCCTTGACCGGGCTTATCGGACCCGCGATGGCGGAGGAGGAGCCCTTCACTCTGGCGGTTTTGAATTTCGATTGCCGGGAAAAAAGTTTGACCGACACCGCCGACTTGGTCCGTCAGCTCGTCGAAGTTCATCTTAGCGGGAATGGTGAATTCGTGACGGTGGCCAGGGACGACCTCGACAAAATTCTGGAGGAACAGAAAAGAGGTCTCTCCGGTATCAGCGAAACCGCGATCCCCGCTGTAGGAAAACTCCTCGGCGCGGGCGCGATGGTCACCGGGTCCGTGTTCAAGGTCCATGACACCACATACGCGACCGCAAAGATCTTCAGCACCGAAACCGGACGATCATTCGCAGTCAAGGCCAAGGGAGCGGCGGGTGAGGTCGACACGATCGCGGAAAGTTTGGGTGACCAGATCGGGGAGATTGTTGCTCAAAACAAGACCGAATTCCGATCGCCGGTCGCGATTACGGGGGGCCAACTAAACGAGCTGAAAGAAAAACTAGCGGATCGGGAACTCCCGGTTGTCTTTGTATCTTTCAATGAACAGACGGTTGGGACGCCGGTTATCGATCCCGCCATTCAAACCGAGTTTGAATACATACTGCGCCAGTGTGGTTTCCATGTGGTGAAAGACAGCGCTGGCGACCTTCAAAAGTGGATCTCCGAATACCGGAGGGGGGATGGAAATTCTGCCCCACCCCAGGTTTCCAATGTCGACCTCGTCATTCACGGAGAGGGGATCAGCGAGTTCGCCACGCGCAACGCGGATCTGGTCTCCTTCCGATCTCGAGTCGAAATGGAGGTCCTCGACGTTAAGACTGGGAAGGTGGTTTTGGCCGACCGAGAGACTGTGACTTCGGTCGATCTTTCCAGCCACATCGCGGCCAAGTCCGCGCTACAGAAAGCGGCGGCGATTCTCGCCCACAGGACCTTGGCCGATGTGGTCGAAAAATGGAACGCCAAAGGTCTCTAGGACTTTGATATAAGTCATGAGGTTGAATCAATTCCTGAAAAAGTCATGGGTGGGAATCGTCATTTTCGCACTGACCGCGCCAGCGGTCCATGCGGAGAACACGGTCGGATTGATTCCAGCCGACAAATTGGGATTCCCAAATTCCTCCGTCCTGAACCTGCTTGAAGTCGAACTGACCAATGATCCTGGCGTCGAACTCGTGGAACGCGCCAGGGTCGAGGCCATTCTCGAGGAACAAACCCTCCAACTCGCTCTCGGCGCGGGGGCGGGGAAGGAACGCAGGGGGATCGGGAGCCTGCTTAAAGCCGATATTCTAGTCCTTTTGGAACCGAGCGAGGCTCAGGACGAACGACAATTAAGAGTTGTCATCTTCCGAACTCGCGATGGGATTCGATTATCGGATTCTAGCCACGCCTGGGACGATTCGAATCCGGAATCGCTTGTGGACAATCTCGTGGCGGCGATTGGAGACGCGATCGAAAAAGGCAGTCAAGAGGATGTCGCCGTGGTCGCGGTCTCCCCCTTTCAAAGTCAGGATCTTTTGCACACTTACGACCAACTGCAATCGACTTACGCCTCACTGGTCGAAAACATTCTCAGCAGTCATCCAAAAATCCTCCCTGTCGAGATTGAAGAAGCGCAAAACCTTTCGGAAGAGCTTTCGATCTCCGGCGGGGAGTCGATCGCGCGGACCTCGTTGCCCTACTTCGTTCGGGGAACCTATCGAAACGAGGGCAAGGGAGAGGATCGACGTCTCAATCTGACGATGGAACTCGCTTTGGGCGGTAAGACACTTTACTCCTCATCCGCCGAATCGCTGCCCCCCGATGAAATTCCACAATACCTGGAGGAGGCGGCTCGAGAGATCTCGAGAAAAATCTCGGAAACCGGGAGTCTTGAATTCGATCCCCTCAGGGAAGCTTTTGAAATGGCGGCTCGGGGGGAATCTTTCAGGAGGATGGGGGAGTATGAAAAAGCCCTTTCGTTTTACGAGTCGGCGCTTTTGGTTAAGCCCGAACTCAAGGTCTATCATCGAGAAGCGATGGGCCTTTGCAAGGTTTTGGTCCATGAGTATTTGGAGGGTTCCAAGCGCACAAAGGATTCCATCGCGTCCGGACAAATCGGGATCGGATACGCCATGCGGATGTTCGATCACCTGGAACAATACATGCGTTCGATCTATCCAGGAAATGTTCAGCGGATCTTCACTGAGATATCCAACGAAATGGATAATCCCGTGCAAAGATTTCAGGGTTCATACGACTTCGCCGATCCACCCTTGGAAGTTCAAGAAATGGTCAACGATTATGTTGAGCGGAAACAAGAAATCTTTGTTTCTTTCGTCGAAGAGGTCCATTCGCGGGGATGGATGTTGCCTGACATCGCAAGTTCGCTGCTGAGCGATCTCAATTCTTTTTCGGGTTTTGTCCACTCACCCAACGGAAACCCCAAATACTATGATTACCAACTCCGACTTTTGGCCGTGGCCGCCGATCACCCAAGCGAGTTATTCCGGGTAGTGAGGGCAATCCGGGGAGTTCGCCAAAAGAACGATAGAACCCCCGAGGAAGAAAAGTTTCTTTCGGAGATCGAGGCGAGCCCATACGAGAATATCCGGTTTGCATGGGATTTGGTCGACTCTTTGGATGCTCCCGACGACCGACAGGGTCTCTTGGAGGAACTCAAGAACCTCAGAGAACGAATCAATTCAATCCCCGGAGGGACCCCGAATATTCCGCAAGAACTTGACCGGAAAATCGCCAAGGTTGAAAGCCTCGAAACTTCCTCCCAAACGACGAATCTGAAACCGGAACCCACTCCGGAAGTCGTTGTTGAAAGAAATGAGAGGGGCATGCGTCTCGCCTCAATATTCACTTTCCACAAGGAAACTCCGGAAGTGACTTTTAAACCCATTCGTGACTTGGGTCCGAATCCATTTTGGGGAAACAATTTCGACGAATGGAAATACGGAATTTCTCAATGGGTCAAGTTGGACAACGGAATGGATTTGGTTTCCACATGGCATGCGCTTTACGCGTTGGACCAAAATGGCGACCTCGATGAAATTTACCGACTATCCTCAACTGAGAGATTCCGCACCTTCTTGATTACCAATGATTACATTTGGATCGGAGTGATCAGCTCGAAACCACGCGTCTTGGCTCTTAATCCAAAAACAATGAAGTTTATCGTCTTCGACTCCGAGGAGGGGTTGCCCCCAACAACCGAAACCGTTTCCCTCTTCGCCTTATCGAGGGGAGAGGTTCTCGCTGTCGGGTATTTCGATCGAACTTGGATTGGGAAACTCAATGTGACGGAACAGGGCGAAAAGCATTTCGAATTGCTCCACGAAGCCCGAAACACACATGGACCGCCCGATGAAGTCGAAACCGCGTTCCGTCCAGGAAACATCTGGAGATTTGAATCCGAGGACCGACCGGGTGAAGAACTCATCGCGATCCATCGCGCCCTATCCCGCTCTCCTGGAGACAACACGGAACGATCCTCTCCCCTTGCCTTTGTGTTCAACCTGTCCACTGGCGAGGCCACTCTGGAGAAAGTTCCAGCGCCCGAATCTGAATCGTCGCCTTCCGCGCTTGGCCTGGGTGAAATCTTTGAATCGGAAGAATATCGAAGGGCCCGGGCTAGCCGCGATTTTAAAAAGGAGCAAGAAGTCAGGGAGCGTCTCTTCCAAAAGCGTAGGGAATTTCAACTCCAGAAAGAAATCGACGGTCGCAGGTACGCTTTCGGGTGGGAGGCGGTCTGGTTGATGGGGGATCAGGCGAAGGGTGAAGAGCCCAAAAGACTCAATGGTCAAATACCTTCCTCGCCCAATATTTCCGGTGTGAGAAATGTCTTTCTCTCCAATCGATTTGGGGTGGTCTATCAGATCGACAGGAATCTCTATCAGGTTCAATTCAATTTGAAGGACGATCGCCCATGAAACGAACTTGCCTGTTCCGGTCGGCTATCTTCTTGATTGTGTGTCCGCTTCTGGTTCTGTCCACAATCGCGTCATCCGGAGAACTCCCGGTTCGGAAACCGATCGCAACGATCGGAGGAGGAGTTGGCGCACTCTGTTCGGAAGACCACGATCGTCTGTGGGCCGCAGTGGGCGAGGACCTTGTCCTTTTCAACGTGACCGATCCTTCAAACATTTACATCGAATCGAAGCTTCACCTCGAGGGCGGGCTGAATCAAACAGTCAAGAATGGGAATGTTCTTCACGCCCTTGGCAAGGAAAACAAATTCTGGACGATCGATATCGAAGATCCGTTAGACCCAAAGATCCTCAAAGAGATTTCATTAGAGCGCCCGCCCAAACCCATTTGCTTTATGGGAGATCAAGGGTTGATTCTGGATGGGAGTAAAGTCAAGGTTTTCGATTTTTCGGAGCCGAGAGATCCAAAGCCCATCCAGGAATTCCAGCTGGACCACTGGCCCAATTTGATTCAAACCGGAGGGACTTTGGGATTCACGGGGAGGGACCGGGAGGGCATACGCATTTACGATCTTTCGGCTCCTGGAGGACCGGAAGAGGTCGGAAGGTATCCTCTCGACCGGTATCCCGGCGGATTGGTCATGAAAGATTCGACCGCGTATATCGTCGAATCTCAGATGGGTATCCACGTGGTGGACCTTTCCAATCCCGCGAACCCCCAAAAGGTCTCCTATATTGAGGATCGGAATGTGATGGAGACCGTCCAACTCTTTCAGAATTATCTTTGCCTTCCGGGAACCAAGCCCGATTTGACCATTTACGACGTTTCCGACGCCCATCACCCGACCAAGGTCGCGGAGATCGACTCGCCAGCTGGGACTTTGGAAGTGCTCTTGACCGACGGAAGGATCTTTCTCCCTTCGGAGGGTCTCAAGGTTTACGATTTCAGCACCCCATCGGACCCCCATTTTCTCGGGAAATACTCTCATCCACATCTTCCCAAGTTCGTTTATTATCGTTCCAACATCGCTTATGTCGGCGGAGATGCATCGGAAATCGCACTGGTCGATTGCAGCGAACCCAAAGATCCCCGTGTTAAGGGATTTGTTCAATTAAAGGGGACGCCCCGGTGTCTTACGGGAATCGGGAAATATCTTTATGTCGCCGGTAATGAGTTTGGACTGGAGGTGTATGACTTAACGGAACCTTTGAAGCCCGAGAAAATTCATCATGACGGACGATTCCAAAAGGTTCACGCTATTTCGTTTGGAGGCAATCTCGCGGCGGCGGCCGAATGGAACGGCGAGGTTCAGATCTTCGATATCGCCGATCCCTCGCATCCCAACTGGGTGACATCTTACGATTCGGGAAGCGGCTCTCCATATAACGCGGAATGGTTGGACGAGTATATGATCGTTGCTGGCGGCAGGAGTGGTCTCCAGTTAGTCGATGTTACTTACCCTTTTTCCCCGGTTTTCAAAAACCTGATCGGATTGGAGAAAGGAGTCTCCCACATCACCTTGCTGGGCAAGACGGCCGTTTTGACCGCGCAGCAGAGCCCCGCCGCATGGTTCGATTTTTCCGATCCCATTTACCCAAAAAAACTGGGGGAACTCGAAGAAACTCCAACGTCGTCCCTTTCCTGGAAGGACCATATCGTTTTAACCGGTAACCAAGGTGGACAAGTATACGATTTCGTCGACCCCCTTAACCCAAAGAAGGTGGCCGTCTTTGAGGATGGATTGAATTCTCAATCGGCGATTTTTGGGGACCTCCTCTTCGCTCCCACATGGTGGAAAGGTCTCCGGATATTCGATCTGGAACAACAGGAATAAACGGAATGTTTGGGAGGAATGATTGATCCATGTCGAATCTTAAATTCTCGATTTTTTTCGTGTTGTCCCTCACGGCAATCTCGCCAGGGATCGCGAAAGAGGACACCCCCTTTCCCGACATCGGCCTCGAAAAAGCGCTACGAGCACAGATCGGGAAGGCAACGGAGGAGTTGAAGGAAGAGGATCTGCAATCGATCGCGGAGTTTGATGCGGCCGGGTATTACATCGAGAATCTGACCGGGATCGATCGCCTGGAGAATCTCGGAAAATTGGATCTTTCAAAGAACCTCATTAAGGACATTTCTCCTCTGGCCAATCTCAAAAAAATCGCTTTCCTTTCCTTGGACAGGAACCGGGTGGAAGACCTAACTCCATTGGCCAAATCGACATCATTGGAGAGTCTTTCCCTGGAGACCAATCGTATCTCCGACCTCGCTCCGCTCCTGAATCACGCCCAGTTGGTGAATTTAAATGTGTCTAACAACGAGATTGTCGATCTGACCCCGATACGAGCGATGAAAGGTCTTCTCCTTCTCGACCTCTCCGGAAATCGGATTTCGGATCTTTCGCCGCTTAAGAACTTGCAACATTTGAAGTGGCTCCACTTGGCCAACAACTCGATCCAAGAGGTCACCCCACTCGCCGAGCTCAAGGAGCTTTCTTTCCTCGGTTTGAAGGGGAACCCCGCCGGCGATTCGACGTTGATGAAGTTGGCGGAACAGGGTATCGAGGTCGACCTCCCGTCGGTTGGCTCCGCGACATCGCCCTCCTCCGCCACGCCAGACTCCCTGATTCAGGACCCGCTCCTTGAAGAATTGATTCGCATGAGGATCAAGAAGGAGGAGGGAGAACTGACCAAGGATGATTTGCTGAGTGTCCAGAAGCTGGATACGGACCATTACTTCGCGATCGAAACCTTCGAGGGCATTCAACATTGTAAGGAGCTGAGGTGGGTTCGGTTATTTAAATTTCCCGCGAACGATCTTTCACCCCTGACCGAAATTCCCACGCTTTCGTATATCCAATTCGGTCATTGTCCGAACCTCGATCTAAACACCCTTGAGGGAATGCGCCAGCTGAATGATCTTTATCTTTCAGATTGTGGAATTCACGATCTGTCCTTCGCGACCACATTGACCGGACTCAAGAGTCTGGACTTCGACGACAACCAAGTTGTCGATCTCTCTCCCCTGGAGACTCTAGTCAGATTGGAAAGACTCTCGTTCGAAAACAATCGAGTGGAGGATCTTTCTCCCATAGCCTCATTGACCTCGCTCAAAACCCTCATCATGAACGGCAACAGAATCAGGGACCTCACCCCCCTAAGTGGCCTTCAACGTCTTTGGGCACTTTGGATCATCGAGAATCCGGTCGAGGATCTTTCCCCGATTCTTTCTTTGGGAAACGTCCACGATCTCAAATTGGACGGCGCTCAAAAGAATTTACCATCCTGCGAAGAGGTCTTGGCCCACATCGAGAGCATCAAGAAGAAGAAAAGATGACGGAGACGGGAAGATCGTTTGAGGGTCAGCATCACATTTGAGATCGTTCTCGAACCAAATGAGGTAGAACTTCCGGCATTGAAGCCTGTTCCTTGAGCCGCAAATACTGCGCCGCTTGAGAGGCGTGCGTGTAGGATTCGACCGCCTTCTCATGGTCCCCCTCGGCGCTGGCGAGATGACCCTCCGCCATGGCGCGCAGGAAATCCTGGTAGTAGGAGGGAGTCATCGAGTCGGGTGCGCCAAGGATGTCGGTCACGGAAGCTTGTCCGTACTCGTATGCTGGCGGGGCGTAATCGATCAAATACTCCACACAGATATCCTTGATCTTCGGATCGAGATCTGTTTCCAATCCTAACTCCAAGTATCTCAGCATCGAAAAGAGATTGTCCTCCGCGTCCAATACGCGTTGCTCCAGAATCGACTTAGCCTCTCCCGACCGACCCATTTTCCCGATGACCAAGGCCCGACTCGATTCGAACGCATCCTCCGGGTTCAGATTCACTAGCCGTTTCGGGTCCCCGTACAAATCGAGCAGCTCCATCGCCAAGTCGGGAGCGTTGAAAAAGAGGGCCTGTTCGACAAAACTCCATTGAACAGGGTGCTCCGCCTTTCCGTTCCGCGCCCGATCGATCCATCTTTGTAACAGTTCCACCCCTGCCTCGCGGTTGCCGGAGAGAATGTAGATCTCGAGCGCTTTTGGGATGAATTTGTCGACACCTTTTTCATTGATAATCTTTTCGGCGGCCGCGTCGAGAACGGCGATCGCCCCCTCGGGGAGATCGATTGGACCCCCATCGGAATGGAAACTGAAAGCGAGTTTTTCGAACAGTCCTTGATACGCGGTGTACTTCTCGGGGATTTTTTCGAGAGCGGTTCGGAGACCCTCGAGTTGATAAGGGGGGTGTTCCCACATCCCTCTTAAATGATAGTTGAGAACCTGATACGGGCCAACATCTTCGCGGCCATATTCAACCGCCCTCCGGAATGCCTCCATGTATTCGTCCCCGGCTCCGAACATGCTGAACGCCTGGTACATCTTCGCCTGCCAAACGTCGGGTGAAGTGGGATTAAGGGCTATGGTCTTTTCCATTCCGAGAAAATCCATTCTCGAGAGAAGTTGAAAAAACGGCAGCATCCCCTCATCGAGACTTTCTTGCCTGATTTCATATTTGAAACCATCCAAGATCTGGCGCGTGGAAAAGGAGAGGCCCCACCATGATCGAAAACTCCGCGGAAAACTCTTGACACATTGCAACGCTAGCGCGAGAGCCTCTTCCGGCGACTCTTTCGTTTGAGCCATTTTCTCGGTGAACGTGAGAAGAGCCGGTTCGTATCCCGGGCTTTCCGCGATGATCCTCCGATAGGCGTTAAAAACCTTCTCACGGGCGCCGGGATTCTCATCCCAGTCCGTATTCCAACAGGCGCTGAAAAGAACCGCTGTATGATCGGGGAAGCGCGACTCCGCTTGTTCCCAAAGATAATCGTTGTAGTCTTCCTTGTTCTTCTTCCGCACCCGCGCGAGCACGGAAAAATAATCTTCCGAGAGTAACGGAAGTCTGTGATCCTTTTTCCATAGGACTTCCAATCTCGCAAGATTCTCCTCATCGGTCAAATCCGAGCTTTCTCTGAGGTAATCGAGATATTCCTCCAGGGTGTCAAACTGGGGAGTCATCTTCATGAGATAATCCAGCGCTTGTGAATCCAGATCGGGGATCAATTGTTGGAAGACCGATAGAGCCATCTGATTTAAAGTGTTTGGAATCTCATCGGGGGTTCCCGAAAACGATTTTTCCCAAAGGACCTCTTGATTGGGGAGGCGATACAAGCGGCACTCGATTTCAAATTTCGTTTCCGATTTGGAGAATTCGCTCACGAGAACGTTTCGAACACCGTATCTGTTAAAAGCCAGCGAAAGACTCTCAAGGCTTCTCGCTGCTTCCTCTCTCGGAATGCCCGGCTTCCACAAATCTCTTTGGAGCGTTTCCCAACCCACCGGCGCAAGTTGGAAATGAGAATTTGGAGCAAATGCAAGTTTCCAACGGAGGACCGAACCCAGGAGCTCCCCCCACTCCTGGTCCGATTCCGTTTCGCCTAGAAAACCTCCGATCAACAGCGAAGGATAATCGGCTATTGGAAGAGTGTATCCAGGAAGGATCTCTTCAAGGCTTGGTAGCGGGTGTTTAAGGCTTTGCTCAATCTCGAACTCAAGTTCGGATGGGCTGATCCATGGAATATCGCCAGCGAAAGAGCGGTTCAGCCCCACCATCAATAGGATTCCGACCATTGATCCTTCGATGAATCTCACGACCCATTTCATCTTTGGTATATCTCCTTATTTGGCTTTGCACAGGAGTATCTTAATGGGTTGTTCCACCATCGAAAAGTGATCCACTTTGATAGAGATAAATCGGTCAGAGCAAGGTATGCCTCCAACCTTACAATTTTGTCAGCGGGTGCCGATTCTTGGAATGAAAAGACAGATCAATGGTGCTGAGAGAGGGCGCTGGGTTCGCGAAAACGGTCGTACCCCTTCCGAAAACTGTTGGTTTGGCGGTAATAAGCCCGATTTACTGGCTTTCGAATCAAAATTCTCGGCTCCCTGGTACGTTCAACCCACCTTCAATACACCCTCATCGTCAAAAAAGGGCCCCGAAAAGGGCGCTCCAGGATAGGAATGGGTCTCCAATATCTGAAGTTCCTCAATTCAACTAGAAGTCTTCAAATTCTTTGAAATCCGAGATTCCCATACCTTTCATCATTCAATAGACCTGCGTGATCGGAGATTGGTAGAGAAAGACGCCTTGCCTGACCATTTCGTCACTCTGTCGCACGACAAAATGGGAGTGAATAAGATGCGGCGTCAATCTGAATCCACACCTTTTTTCCCAGTTGAAACCGTTGAGAATTTACCTACAGAATCCCAATTTTTTCTAAGTTCGGTTTTCCCAAATTTTGCCTCCGACAAGGTTGACCTTCATCCCAGCAAAGCGTATTATACCTACCTGATTTTGGCTTGTCAGACTGATCCCATTCTTGCGATCTGATCGTCCCGATCTAATGGGGTCGAGAACTCTTAGGTTAGAGGAGAACCTGTCGGACAGAGTATCTTGATCAGAGAACTTCGTCTCACCGTTTTTTTGCCCGTCTGTGATTTGTTTTTAGCTTCGCCCGATTGGATGAATATAATTTTGTCACAAATAGAGGAGGACAACATGGTACAGACTGTCAATCGTTTACGCTTCTGCAGTCTTCTTTTCCTGGTGATTGTCTTGATGTTGGGCGCGGTCGTCCCAACGCAGGCGCAGGATCAGAAGCCGAACATCGTGGTCATCTGGGGCGATGACATCGGCATCACCGATGTCAGCGCCTATTCCTTCGGCATGATGGGTTTCAAGACGCCCAACATCGACAGGATTGCAAAGGAAGGGATGATGTTCACCGATTATTATGCCGAGCAGAGTTGCACCGCTGGGCGTTCGACCTTCATCACCGGCCAGTGCGTTGCCCGCACCGGACTTTCCAAGGTCGGCATGCCGGGCGCCAAGCAGGGCTTGCAGGAACAGACCGTCTGCATGGCACAGGTTTTTAAGGAACTCGGTTATGCCACCGGTCAGTTTGGCAAGAACCATTTGGGTGACCGGGACGAGTACCTGCCAACCAACCATGGTTTTGACGAGTTTTACGGCAACCTTTATCACCTAAACGCCGAGGAAGAACCTGAACTACCCGATTATCCCAAGGACCCTGAGTTCAAGAAAAAATATGGTCCTCGCGGCGTGCTCGACTGCAAAGCCGACGGCAAAATCGAAGACACAGGCCCGCTGACCAAGAAGCGGATGGAGACCATTGACGACGATATCCAGGCCCGTTCGCAGGACTTCATCGAGCGTCAGGTCAAGGCAAAGAAGCCGTTCTTCCTGTGGACATGTTTCACCCATATGCACTTGCGCACCCATGCCAAGCCGGAAAGCATTGGCCAAGCGGGTCCGGCCCAGGGGATTTATCATGACGTCATGATCGACCACGACAAGAACGTGGGAGCCATCCTGGACACCCTCGACAAGCTGGGTATTGCTGATAACACCATCGTCGTCTATGGCACGGACAATGGCCCGCACATGAACACCTGGCCCGACGGAGCCATGACCCCCTTCCGCAATGAAAAAGATACGGGATGGGAGGGCGCCTTCCGTGTTCCGTGCATGGTGAGATGGCCCGGCAAAATTAAACCAGGCCAAGTCTCCAACGAGATCATGTCGGGACTGGACTGGTTCCCCACTTTGGTCGCAGCTGCCGGCGAGCCCGATATCAAGGATAAGCTGTTAAAAGGCTATAGCGCCATGGGGAAGACGTTCAAGAATCACCTGGACGGCTACAACCAGCTTCCCTTCTTGACCGGCAAGGAGAAGACGGGTCCACGCAAAGAGATTTGGTATTTCTCCGACGAAATCGACCTGCTGGCCGTACGCTACAACAACTGGAAGCTTCACTTCATGGTCCAGGATTCCCCCGGGACCATAGACGTCTGGCAACGTGAATTCCGCAACCTGCGGATGCCGCTCATTTTCAACCTGAGGACGGATCCCTACGAGAGGGCGACCATCACCTCCAACACCTACTGGGACTGGATGATCGATCACGTTTGGCTGGTGTACCCACTGGCGGACGAACTCGGCGCATTCCTGAAAACCTTCGAGGAGTATCCACCGGCGCAATTACCCGGCAGTTTCACCATCAGCGGTGTAAAACAGACACTGGAGAACCTGGAAAAAGCTGGTGGCGGAAAATAATCTGAAGTGATCTTCCCCCTGGAAGCAGTCCTAGTTTAGGGGCTACAAAGAGGGATCGAATGAATCACGACAAGGGGCAGGAGAATGGTGGAAACACCGATTTTCCTGCCCCTTTTGGTAGGTGAAGAATACCTGCACACTTTGATGGAAAAACTCTTGATTGGGTTAATCAGTTGACCTTTCTCGTAAACATGCGCTGGGGAATCCTGGCCTTCTTTTCAGGTGTAGCAGCGCTGATCTACCAAACCCTGTGGGTCAAACAGTTGTCCCTGGTAGTCGGGGTGGATGTCTACGCGGTCACCACAGGTGTGGCGGCTTTCTTCGTCGGACTCGCCCTCGGCAACTTCTGGTTTGGTCGCATCAGTGACCGAGTGAGCAAACCAGCGCTCCTCTTTGCCGGACTCGAGGGCGGAATCGCCCTTTTGGGGCCGATCTCCACCCTCTTTCTTGCTCATAGTGCGTGGCTTTTTGTCCGGCTACAGGGAACTGCGGGTATATTGGCCTGGGTGTTGCCTTTTCTGCTTGTTGGTGTTCCGGCGGTATTGATGGGAGGCACGCTCCCCGCCCTTGTTCGGGCGGCGGCTCCGGAAGAGACGAGAATCGGGAAGACTTCCGGCAGCCTCTATGCCGCCAACACCGCGGGGGCGATCGGGGGAGTGCTCGCGGCTGTCTTTCTTTTTATTCCCACCTTCGGTGTGATCGGAGCCGGGCTTGGCGCGGCGCTTCTCAACTTTTTTGTGGTTTCTCTCGCGATGTTCTGGTGTAGAGACATCAAAACATCTCCTCAGCAAGTGAAGCCTCAACGAGAGCCGCTCTCATCGACGGCCCGCAAGGCTGTCATCCTTTACGGTCTGGCGGGAGGGGTGGCGCTCGGGTACGAAGTCGTCTGGTCCCAAGCGATTGTCCAATTTCTTTCCACCCGCACTTACGCCTTCGCGATTGTTTTGGCCACCTATCTTCTTGGCCTCTGTCTTGGCGCCGCATTGTACGCTCGAATCGCCGACTGGATTGAGAATCCGAGGCTGGGTTTCGGCCTTTTGATCGCCGCCGCCGGGATAAGCAGCCTGCTGCTCTTTACGGTTCTCGGCGGCTGGATCGACGGTTGGCAGTATGCGGCCACAGAAGTGGTGTACAAGATGACAGACAATCGGCTCGCGATGATGTGCGCCCGTTTCGCGGTCGCCTCACTGGTCCTGATATTCCTCCCGACCCTCTTTTTGGGCGCTGCATTTCCGGCGGCCGTCCGACTCATCGCGAGATCCCAAAAGATCGGCGCC
Organism: Candidatus Omnitrophota bacterium; assembly: GCA_020632575.1. Taxonomy (GTDB): domain Bacteria; phylum Hinthialibacterota; class Hinthialibacteria; order OLB16; family OLB16; genus JACKFH01. The sequence continues at coordinate 21,409 of JACKFH010000019.1, forward strand.
GATTTCGGAATGGTGGCCGCCTGGAACATCGCGGGCGGGGTCGGGGGGACATTGATCACAGGCTTTATCCTTGTTCCGACACTGGGGCTGATCCGAACTCTATGGCTTCTTGCACTGGCCTCGGTCCTGATTGGTTCGGCGGCGATCATGGATCGTAATTCTACTACTAGATCCTATGCTGTGGCTGGCGGTTTAGTTGCTGTTGTGATCCTTCTGGCAGTTTTAACCCCACCCAACAAGCTCGGCCGGATGCTGGCGGAGGACCGGGGTGGAAAGTTGATTTATTATGACGAATCCGCCGAAGGAACTGTTGCGGTTCTCGAACAAAGCACGGCCAACCAAACCTTTCACCGCCTCTATATCCAGGGGGTATCCAACACGGGTGACACCCTTCCGTCCCGACGATACATGCGGCTGCAGGGTCTGCTTCCTCTCATCATCCAAAGCTCCACGCCTGAGTCCGCTCTGGTGATCGGATTGGGTACCGGCATCACCGCAGGGTCCCTTCTGACTTATCCCCTCGAGCATCGCGAATGTGTGGAACTCCTGCCGGCGGCTATCGAGGCGGCTTCATTGTTTGATGGAAACCGGGGTGCACCATCCGATTCCCGGCTCGCCATCCATGTTGGCGATGGCCGTCACTATTTGCTGGCAACAGAAAAGCAGTTTGACCTGATCACTCTGGAGCCACCCCCGCCCTCGGCCAGAGGTGTGGTCAACCTCTATTCCACGGATTTTTATGAATTGGCCCGTACGCGGCTAACACCTGACGGATTGCTCGCCCAGTGGTGGCCGATCACCACCCAGAATGTCGAGGATTCCCAAGCCATGATGCGGAGCATCCTGGATGTGTTTCCTTATGTGTCGGTATGGACCACGGACATCTACGAGATGATGGTTGTCGGCTCCATGCAACCCATTGAATTGGATATAGAACGGATTGAAAGGCGATTCGAGGTTCCCGATGTCAAAGAGGTGCTGACAGAGGTTGGCATTTCCAATTCGTCCGAGCTGTTGGCCACGTATGTGATGGGTAGAGAAGGGCTGGAAACCTTTGTTGCGAATGCCCGACCTGTAACAGACAACCACCCGAGTATCGAGTATGCGCCATGGATTCGGCCCGAGGTGATTCAGCGCGTCCTCCCCCGATTGCTGGAACTGGCCGAGACCCCACATGTGAAGAATGCCACTCAGGATCTCAGAGAAGAAATCCAGGCCGAACAGCAGGAACTTTCTGATTTTTACCGCGTGATATTGGCTGCTGACGCGGGCGATCGCGAATTGTGGAAGAAGTTGGTAAGCCGGGTTGTTTCAAGGGACCCCGAAAACCCTTATTACCGCTGGTTTCTTGGAGATAGGACCCAATGATCTTTTTCACGGAGGCGGGAGTCGCCCTGGTGAAGGCCTAAACCTAAAAAGAGCCATCATTCAACGGTAGTCCCAACCCATTCTCCAAGACAAAGAGTGAAGAGAATGGTATAATTTCGCTCCGCCTCCACAGCAACTTTGATCACTTCTCTGGCTTTGATGCCGGGAAAGACTCTGGAATGATCTTCCTCAAAGGGGGCACTTCTTCGATGTCCGAAATCAGAGAATCTATTCTCAAAATCTCCAAGGAAATGAACGCCGCAATCATTGGCCAGGAGACGGTTGTGGAGCGGTTAATCATCGCACTCCTCGCCAACGGCAACGTCTTGATGGAGGGACTCCCCGGCACCGCGAAGACGCGATCGATCAAAACGCTTTCGACCTTGATCGAAAGCAAATTCAGCCGGGTTCAGTTCACCCCCGATCTCCTCCCGTCCGATGTAACGGGTTCGGAAATCTATCGGGAACAGACTGCGACATTCGAGTTTCAACCGGGACCTCTTTTCGGGAATCTGATTCTCGCCGACGAAATCAACCGCGCCCCCGCCAAGGTTCAGGCGGCCCTACTCGAAGCGATGGAGGAACGGCAGGTGACCGTGGCCAACAAGACCCACAAACTCCCGGATCTCTTTCTCGTGATGGCAACCCAAAACCCAATCGAACAGGAGGGGACTTATCCGCTCCCCGAGGCGCAGATGGACCGGTTCCTGGTCTATGTGAAAGTCCCTTATCCAAAGGGGGAAAACGAATTGTCGATCCTGCGCCTGGTTCGATCGGAAATCACCGGCGCGGACGAAAAGAAACCCGAGCCGGTCAGTCAGGAAACCATATTCGCTGCGAGGAAAGAGGTCGACGCCATCCAGGTCGCGGAGGCGGCCGAAAAGTATTTGGTCGATCTGGTGATCGCATCCAGGGAACCCGCCCAGTATGGGGACGAACTCGCGAAGTGGATTCGCATCGGCGCAAGTCCTCGCGCAACGATCGCGTTGGATTGCGCCTCCCGAGCGCGCGCTTGGCTGCGGGGTTCCGACTTCGTGACGCCGGAGGATATCCAAGCGGTTGCTCCGGCCTGCCTCTCGCATCGCATTCATCTGACCTACGAGGCCGAAGCCGCTGGAAAGACATCGGAAGACATTGTCGACGCCATCCTGGAGAGGGTGGCGGTCGCGGGTTAAGACGAGGGGTCGACCATGACCGCACGTATCCATCCCACACTCGATGACTTGGTAAGCCTTCAATACCAGGCTCGAAACTTCTCGTTGCTCCCACGCCAACCGATTAGTAGTCTGTTGAGCGGACGCCACGGTTCCCGCTTGAGAGGACGGGGGTTGTCGTTCGAGGAATTGCGGGATTATCGACCGGGCGACGATATCCGAACGATCGATTGGCGTGCGACGGCACGACTAAGAAAACCCTACGTTCGCGTGTACAACGAGGAACGCGATCGCCCCGTCCTTTTCCTTGTCGACCAACGCAAGAGCATGTTTTTCGGAAGCGCGAGAACGACCAAGGCGACAGCGGCCGCGGAATGCGCAGCCCTTGGAGCTTGGCGCGCATTGGATGGCGGGGACCGGATCGGCGCCATCCTCTTCAACGATGAGGAGTGCCTACAGATTCGTCCCCAACGCAGTCGCGAAACCGTTCTGCGTATGTGTCATGAGCTGGTCCGGATGAACCAAGGCTTGAAGGCGACTGGAGCCGACCTCCGGATCGAGGCGCTCAACGACGCCCTTCGACGGGCGGTGGAAGTCGCGGTCCACGATTATCTGGTCGTGCTGATCACCGACTACACGGGCGATAACGAAACCACTCAGGAACTCGTGACCACCCTCGCCGCCCACAACGATGTGATCGCGGTCCTGGTCTACGATCCGTTTGGGATTCGTATGCCGAAAGGGACAGAGATCGACATCTCCGATGGTGTCGAACGAATCCGCGTACCGGCTCGCGCGGGTTACACCGATCGTTTCGAGGCGGAGTTTCAGAAGCGCACCGAACAGATACGAGAGAGGCTGCGCGGGATTCGGATTCCCATCCTTCCGATATGCACCCATGAACCGGTCACTGACCAGGTGCGCGCGGCGCTGGGAGGACGCTGATGGAACCGGACGCCGCGAGTCTCTCCAATCTCCAGGATATTGTGGTTCCTCCCCCGGTTCCCTGGTGGCCGCCTGCTCCCGGATGGTGGTTTGTCGCGGCGGCGGTTCTGATCGCCGGGGCCGTTCTCGCGAAACGGATGTGGAGACGGTGGAAGTCGAACGCCTATCGGCGCGAAGCGCTCTTGGAAATCGAGTCGGCTTCGAGTGTCGAGGCAATCTCGGAAATCCTCAAACGAGCCGCCTTAGTCGCCTTTCCACGCATAGAGGTCGCTTCGCTATCGGGTCAAGGGTGGATCGACTGGTTGTCGAAGAGCGGAGGAGAGACGGTTCCCGATGCGGTGGCCGAGGCATTCAACCGAGGAGTCTGCGATCCCGCGTATAACGAACATCTCGATGAGTCCGCTGGGTTCGCGCGTCGATGGATACGTCGTCACGACATCCAAAAGTCGGAATTGAAGGCGGAGGCGACCGGATCATGCTGACCTTCGCACACCTCTGGGTCTTTGCGCTTCTGCCGCTCGCTTACATCATAAGACGATGGGCGCCCCCTCGGGACAAACCTCATCCCGCCGTGTTCGTTCCCTTCCTCGTACGAGCGAAAAACGCGGGGGCCGTTTCGAGATCCGTTTCGAGTGAGGATGGATTGCCGCTTATCCTCAGATGGGTCATCTGGGCGCTCGTTTTGACTGCGCTGGCCCGTCCGCAGTGGCTCGAACCTCCGATCGAGCGAACGATACCGACACGCGATCTCCTCTTGTTGGTGGACCTCTCCGCATCGATGGATACGAAAGATTTTAAGAATGCCCAGGGCGCGCCGATCAGTCGCCTCGATGAGGTCAAAGAGGTGGTCGGGGAATTTGTTTCCAAACGCAAAGGAGATCGCGTCGGCCTGGTGGTTTTTGGCAACGCGCCCTTCCTGCAGATTCCGTTTTCCACCGATCTGGGTCTCTGTCGAGAACTCCTCGACCAAACTGCGGTTGGGATGGCCGGGCCCCGAACCGCCTTCGGCGACGCGATCGGACTTGGGATCAAACTTTTTGAAGACAGCGACGCCCCCGCGAAAACGATGATTGCGCTCACTGATGGTAACGATACGGACAGTTCGGTTCCTCCAGCCGAAGCCGCTCAAGTCGCCGCCAATCGAAAGATCGTCATCCATACCGTGGCAATGGGCGACCCAACCAAAGTTGGTGAACAGAAACTCGATCAGGAGACTCTCAAAGATGTCGCCCAGGAGGCAGGCGGCGAATACTTCCTGGCCCTGAACCGAAAGGAACTGGAAGGAATTTATGAGCAGCTCGACAAGATTGAAACTCGCAAGATTCAAACGGTCAGCCACCGTCCTCGACGGGATCTTTTTTATTGGCCACTAGCGGTAGCGCTTATTCTTTGGATGATGGCTCTCACGTGGAAAACCTTTGGCGCCAGGCTTCACGCCCCCGTTTCGACTGAGGGCGCTCGATTGCGGGTGAACCCTCGGACGTTCGAATTGGAGACGAGCCCGAAATGAGTTTCTTGCAAGACTTCCATTTCATACGTCCAGCCTGGTTGCTGCTTATTCCCGTGGCGCTTGGGATTTGGTGGACGCGCAGATCCATCGATGACCCGTTAAGGGCCTGGCGGAAGGTCGTGGACCCGGAACTGCTGACCGCGATGACGCTGGGAGCGGATGCGAGGTCGAAGTGGAGAGGCCTCGGTCCGCTCGTTGCCATCCTGATTGGAATCGTCGCGGTGGCCGGACCCACCTGGCGTCCGGAACCCTCGCCTTTCGCCGACGATCCCGCGCCAGCGATGGTGCTGCTCAAAGCCGATAAGACGATGGACCTCTCCGATCTCTCACCCAGCCGGATGGAACGCGCCCGATTGAAAGTGACCGACTTCGCGAAGGCTCGCCCCGGCGAGCCGATGGGTTTAATTGCTTACTCGGGGTCGGCGCACTTGGTCCTTCCTCCGACTCGCGATACAGGCGCCGTGGCGGAAATGGCGAGTCACATCAACCCGGAGATCATGCCGAAGGAGGGCGATGACCCATCGAAAGCGCTGGACCTGGCGGTGAACACATTGGCCAAAACCGGAGGCGGGGTGATCGTGATCGCGGACACAGTCGATTCTTCCGCCATGACCGCGTTGAAAGACTTTCGAAGCAAACACCGGCTGCCCGTCCATATTCTGGGAATTGCGCGTCCCGACACCCCAGAAATGGACGCGCTCAAAGAGGCCTCGCGGGCCCTTGGGGGAAGTCTGGTCCCAATGACTGCGGACACCTCCGATGTGGAGAGCCTTGCCCGCAAGGTCGCTGGAGTTCCGAGGATGGTTGCGGCTAAGGACGGAAAGGTTCGCTGGGCGGAGGCGGGTTGGAATCTGACACCAGTCCTAGCCCTGCTGGTTTTGGTTTCTTTTCGAAAGACGCGCTCGGAGATTCAGGAGGGACCCGCATCATGAGTTCGGTCATTCGGGTTGCCATTCTCCTGATCGCCGCGTTTCCCTTCCAGTCGTGCTCTCATTTTTGGATGACACCCGACCAGAAGGGACAGGTGTTGATGAACCGCGGCGAGTTCAAGAAAGCCGCTGAGATCTTCCGCGATCCCTACCGTCGGGGTGTCGCCTGGTTTCGAGCCGGCGAGTTCGAGAAAGCGGAACAGGACTTCGCGAGGATCGCGACACCCCAGGCTGAATACAACCGAGGAAATTGCCTGGTCATGCGCGGCAAATACGACCAGGCGGTCGAGCGCTACGATCGGGCGCTGAAGTTGAAACCCGAGTTCGAGGACGCGAAGAAAAATCGAGCGATTGCGGTCGCCCGCTCGAAGTTAATTAACAAAAAGGGCGGAGACGCGGGCGATCAGCGACTCGGAGCTGACAAGATCGTTTTTGACAAGGACAAGAAATCCGGCGGGCAAAAGACCGAGATTCAGAAGAATCAATTGATGTCGGCCGCAGCTATGCAAGCCATGTGGTTGAGGAAGGTTCAGACTAAACCCGAGGATTTTCTGAGAGCGAAATTCGCCTATCAGGAAGCGAACCCCGAGAGTGAGGAAACTCGGAAATGAGGCGGCGGATCTCCCTCATCCTTTTCTTGATCTTGGGGGCCCCGTGCTTCGCGCAGGTCTCGCCTGTAGACGCGAAACTCGACAAGGAGACCGCGTGGACCGGGGAAGCCATCCCGCTTAGCATCACGCTCCGATCTCCTGGCCCCTTCAGCGGCTCCGCCAATTTCGATTTCCCTAAACTCCCAATGACCGCCTTCATGACGCAGGGAAGTCCGACAGTTGGAAGCGAAACTGTAGGCGACGATACGGTGATGACGCAGCTGTATGATATCACCCTTTACACCCAAGCCGAGGGAGAGGTCGTCATCCCGCCTTTCAAGGTTCGGTTTTCCGGCAAGAAGGACTTCACCTCCCCTGTGGAGGACATGGAGGGGATGACCCCCGAACTCAGGTTCCAATCGAAACGCCCCCCGGGAACCGAGGGAATGGCCATGGTCGTCGTCGCCACGGACATGGAGGTCGACCAAACCTGGAGCCAAACCTCGGGCGCCTCCCTAGAGGCCGGAGACGTGGTCTCTCGAACCATCTCCCGAAAAGCGAGTGGGACAACTGCGATGATGTTCGCGCCCGTCGAATCGGCGACCATCGAGGGCGTTCGCATTTATACTGGCGATCCCACCGTTCAGGACAAGTCCGAACGTGGAGACCAGACTGCGGAGCGAACCGAGACCCTCAAGTATCTCTTCCAAAATCCCGGAACTTATGAGTTGCCCGAGGTGACGATCTCCTGGTGGAATCCCGACAAACAGGAAATCGATAACAAGACTCTTGTGGGGAGTACATTTTCGGTCAAACCGGCGCCTGTCGCTTCCATTGCATCCACCGAAGAGAGCAGGAAAGGGATCGGAATCCTTATCGGGTTGATCGCGGTCGGAGTTGTAGCGCTTTGGTTTGCGCGTGGCTGGGTGGCTAAAGAGATTCACCGCCTTACCGAGAAACAGCGCGACCCAGAGACAGTTGCGGCGAAACGGTTGAAGGCGGCGTGCCGTGAAGGAGATGCGACGAAGGCCTATCAAGAGTATCTGAAATGGAAACTGGTTGGCCTTGCCGGCCTGAGCCGAGAACAAATTGCGAACCTTGAACAAACCTCCGCATGGAAAGATCTCGAACGCGCCGACCTCGAGCTATCCCGCCGGCTCTATCGTTCCGAAACGAGTGCGACGACATGGAACGGCGCCGTGTTTGAGAAAGCGTTCGAGGGGACGCGGAGAGAACTGAAACTTCTAATGAGGGCGCGCGAATCATGCGCCCCGCTGCCTCCATTAAATCCAACTGTGAAATGAAATATCTCGGACCGATCAAAGTGTGGGAATGCCTCACCCCTGTCATCCTACGCCAAGCGCTGGCCACACGCAGAATTCCGAGATCGGAGTGAATCTCAAACCTCTCTCCTGAGAATTCCCAGGAGGAGATCCTTCTCACGTGGATTGAATTACACGCCGAAACCTCTTCCAAAACATCGGAAGGGGTCCAATCATGAAGACCATACTGCAGGATACATTTCTCACGACTGAGGAATTGAAAGAACTCCTAAAATGGAGAATCAAACTTGAAAGACTGGTTCGTGAATATGAGCTGAGAGGACTTTCTGAGGGGTACTGGTCCAACGCCGTGATAGTGGCGCTGGACCGGGCCTGTGGTATTCTCCCGGTCGAACGTGGCCAGGGAGCCTCCGAAAATCAGGAGGTATCTCATGGCAAGATATTTGACAAAAAGGGAAGGAATCAGAGTCGGCGATTATTGGGTCACTCAGCGGAAACGCAACTCTACTATCCGGGGAGCGACTCCCGAAACCATTGGCCACAAGTTTTCGCTTTGGGAAATAGAGTCCGGTCGGTGGAGAGCCAACTTGAACGACTCGACCGGAAGGCATCGCAAGAAGTTCAAAGCCGGAACTTTGGTCGAGGCGGTTGAGAAGGCAGCCGAAAATTTCTTCGGTAACGAAGACCTGAATCCCGCATCGCAGATTACGATCTCGGATTGTTTTCTCGAATGGCGGAAACAGTTGTCCTGTAGAGAAGCCACCATCAAGACGGATTACTGGCCTCGGGTGCGCCAGTTCGTTCGATGGGCGGATTCACCTCGCCTTGCCTATTGGAGTGAGCTCCGGCTTCAGCATCTCCAGCAGTATGCGAATGAGGCGGCGGAATCGGGGAACTTACGGTCTACGATAAACTTGAAAACGCGTGTCGTTTCGATGGCTGCAAGATGGGCTGCGTTAAACTGGCCGGGGGAGTGTCATGACTTCACTCAAGGTTTCCGATTGCCAAAGGGACGAGAAGGAAACCGTCGCCTTCGGAGAGATTCACTTTCTCTTGAAGAGGCAGCGGAGTTTCTCATTTTCCTCCGTAATCGAGCCTATGGGTGGAACATCCTTCCCGGGGTTGCGCTCTGCGCCCTATGCAGCATCAGGTTGTCGGAGGTTCGCAAACTTCGTTGAGCGGATGTCGACCTCGCACAGGGACTTGTTCGGGTTACAGGCCGTGATGTGAAGACTGTCCATTCGGATAGAACCATCCCGATCCCGGAATTGGTCCAAGACATTCTCTGTGAAGCAAAGCGACGTCAACGGCCGGGGCCGACAGATCCGGTGGTAATCACGAACAATCGGGCATCGTATTGGAAAGCCTTCACTCGATACCGAGACAAGTGGAAACCCGGATTAAATCTGGAACCCAATGGTCTGCGGCGGGTCTTGCGGTCGGAGTGGTTCAAAAAACGTTGGCACGCCGATTCACTTGCAGTGTATCGAGGTCACAAGCCACCAAATACCAGCGCAGTCGATTGGAACCACTACATCATCTTCGATCCCGATTCTCAGCAAGAAACGTTTCGGGAGGAGGTCGTGGAGAAGATCGATCAGGTGTTGGCACCGTATCCAAATCGGTGAACCAACTCGATATCGAATGTGGTCCAGCTAGACCCGGACAAGAATAGGGTCCAATCAATGGTGCAAAAGGGCCCCTTAGGCGAAGGGAAGGATTTTCCAATCGCTGAGGCGAATCCGTAAGTGTTGTTGTTTCAACAGGTTAGGGATGTTGGGTCGAACGGGATGCGGAACAGGGAAACCGGTCGCAAAACCGGTTGCACCCCTAACGGGCACCTTGGACCACGTACATTTGTCCAACCTTTTTCTTCGACCTTGCCCTTTGAAGTGTGCGTTGGGCAAATTTCGGCAAACAGGTTTTTCGGTTCCTTTGTTCCTCTCACTACAGCCCCATCATTATAGGATCACGTGATACCATTTCCGCATGACTTCGAGCAGATCGATGGCACCGATAAAGTTATTTCCATTCAAATCGGCGTCGGGATTGAGCGCTGTGGGTCTTGGGGCCAATTTTCCCCTCTTCGACGGTTCACCATCTTGGACGGATGACTCATGGGGCTTCTCGACCTAGCGGTTACAGAAGCGGAATAGTATCCTTCCCGGTTTGACGACCCCGTGGACGTTTGAGAAGAATGTTGGTCGGCGGATCGTGAATGGATATCAGGATGGTGTGTTTTTCTTCGCTAATTTTCCCTGCTGGGAAGTCTCCCAGCGGCGCGGCGCATGATCATTCAGGCAAGGATTGAATCCTCCCTTTCCTCGGGGCGAAGTATCCGGCCCTTCAAAGCAATTGGTCATGGACTGCCTGCCTTGCTCTCTTGATCCCCGCAGTGGCGAAACTCGTCTTGCACCTGCTCTCGGCCAGAGGATATGGGATCCATGGGGATGAGCTCTACTACATCGGCTGCGGCGATCGTCTGGATTGGGGCTACATCGACCAACCTCCATTCTCGATTCTGCTCCTTCGCTTACAGCGTGCCGTTTTCGGAGATTCACTGCTGGCCCTGCGTATCCTACCCGCTCTGGCAGGATCATTGACCGTCCTTCTCGCCGGGCTATTAGCCCGCCGAATGGGAGCCCGAGTTTTCGGCCAGTATCTGACTGAAATCTGTGTCCTCGTCGCTGGGGTTTACCTTTCTTTGAATCACCACTTCTCGATGAACGCCTTCGACATACTCTTTTGGCTGATTGCCCTCCACTTGGTGGTCCGGATCATCGATGGCGGCCAACCGTTCCTTTGGGTCTGGCTCGGGTTGGTCGTGGGACTTGGACTCTGGAATAAACTAAGCATTCTCTTCCTCTGCGTCGGGTTGTCTGTCGGACTCATGTTGACAAAAGAGCGGCGTTCTCTTCATAGACCGTGGCTGTGGGCGGGGTTGGCCTCGTAAGTCTCCTCATTCTGCCCAACGTCCTTTGGCAGGCTTCATGCGGTTGGCCAACCTTGGAATGGATGGCAATGCTCGCTCGATGAAGAACGTCGCTTTCTCACTCCCCGCCTTCCTGGTTGAACAACTGAAGTACATGAATCCGATAACATTTCCAGTATGGGGGACAGGACTTTTCGCTCTTCTCTTCCTGCCAAGAATTGTCATCTATCGGTCGCTCGGTTGGTGTTACCTTATTTTGTTGGCACAGTTCGTCCTTGCTGGTGGTAAAACACCCGGACTTTTTCGCGAACATGTTCGGCTGGAAAGAACTCACTTTGCTGGTCGCCGATGTCTACAAAACTCTTCCTCCGGAAGAGCAGGTTAAATGTGGAATCTACACGAACAATTACATGCAAGCCCGCGCCATAGATTTTTTCGGTCAGACGTTTCGTCTGCCTCACGCAATTTCCGGCCACCACAACTACTGGCTCTGGGGCGCACAGGGTTACCCCGGGGAGGTGATGATCGTGCTAGGCGAGGACGCCGAAATGCTTGAGAAGCACTTTGGAGATGTGACCGAGCGGATTCGCTTTTGGGATAAAAGTGTCCAGCCAACTCTCGATGGCCTCCGCGTCTTCGTCGTTCGTAACCCACAGAAACCTCTGGTTACATTGTGGCCTGAACTCAAACACTACATTTAGCGGTGAACAGCCGAGGGGAATTTGGACTGTCACCAGATTCAGACAACTTTCACTGTTCCTTCCTCAACCAGGATAAGCCAAGTCAAGGAATCCGCCTGTTTTCCAGTGTACTCAATTCGGTAGACAGTAAGTTCCCGTCAAAACCTTCATGGGTCGACGCCACGTCGAGGTCGCCGTCTCCATCAAAATCCCCTAGTGTGACTGTCTGGGGTCTCAACCCGCTCGTGAGATAAAGCGGCTGTCGGGCGAAATCCCCTGTGTTCAGACCGTCCAGATCCCCTCGTCCCAATAGAATGGCGATGCCGTCACTCTCTCTAGCGACGATTGCGACGTCGGGACGGTTATCCCCGTCCACATCACCAACAACCAACCGTTCGGCGGATTGGGCAACATTGGGAAGAGTCACAAGCGTTTCAAAGTTTCCATCGCCCGTTCCTCTTAAGACGGTCGCCGTCACCGAAGGAAATTGTGCGCTGGTGACCAGAATATCCAGGGGGCCGTCCCCGGTGAAATCGGCAATCGCTAATTTGACATCTCCCCTAGGGACCGAAAGTCCGATTGGAGTTTCAAAGGTTCCATCGCCTTTACCCAGAAGAACCAAGACCAGAGTGTCTGTGAATCGATTATACCCCACAACAACATCCGTCTTCCCATCCATGTTGAGGTCGGCGGCGGCGAGTGCGTGAGGGCTTACCGAAGTGAAAGTGGTTTCGGGCCCCGCCGTGAAAGTTGCGTCGCCATTATTCAAGAGAACACGAATAGATAAATTTTGGCCGACGACCAGGTCGGTATCAGCGTCGGCGTCGATACGCGCCGCCACAACTGATTGCGGCTGGTTATCGAAGAAGGGCTGCGGAGCCAACGGCGTAAAAACTCCGTGACCGTCATTAGTGAACACCCCCAAAGGAGAGGGAGGGCTGGTTCCGAGGTAGAAATCCCCGATAACTGCGGCGTCTAAAGTCTCGTCGCCGTTGAAATCGGCGACGGCCATATCGCGCGGGGTGGAGAAATCGGTGTGCGCGTTGAACTCGACCGGCGCGCCGAAGGTCCCAGTCCCCGGACCGGGAAGGAACGCCAGGACTGGGAAATCTTTATTTCCAAAACGGTTCATCAGCAGGACGTCTAGGTGGTTGTCGTCATCGAAGTTCCCGCTGACCGCCAGAGCCGCTCCTACCTTGCCCGCTTCGAAGGAAGGGGGAAGAGGAAGGAATGTTCCATCGCCCTTGCCAAACTCCATCCAGATTGAATCGGTTTGACCAAAGGTAGTCAGGGCGAGATCCTGGTTACCGTCTTGATTCAGATCGCCAACAGCTATCGAATCCGCGTCGAGGGATGTTCGCAACAGAGTTTCCGGCTGGAAGGTTCCATCTCCATTACCCAATCTGACTGAGAAGAAGCTGGCGTTGTTGTTGGCCTCCCGGGCGGATGCCAGAAGGTCAAGTTTGGCGTCTGAGTTGATGTCGGCGAGGCCCACCCGCTGGGGTCGGGTGGCGGAATCGATCGATGTAGGTGAGGCGAATAATCCACCATCCGTAGCGAGCAAGATGGAGTATGAACTTGGAACAGCAGGACCGCCTTGGTAGTAGCCGTCGTTTGCCACCACTAGATCAAGTCTCCCATCACCATTGAGATCTCCAGAGGCAACATCCAAGGGGTTGACTCCCACAGGATAACTCTCAGGTCCTGTAAATGTGGCACTCCCGTTATTTCGGAAAAGAAATAACATCCCGGGCGCGAGTGGCAATCCTGAGAGGGTTACCGACAAGTCACCTCCGTTGGTGAGGGCTAGGTCGTTGTCACCATCCCGGTCAAAATCCTGGATCAGAATTCCTGTGGGTCGGTAACCGACAGGGATCCGAGTTCCAGGATCAAAGACGCCATCCCCCCGATTGATGAGGAGACGAACGTCTCCGGGCGATTCGGAGCTGAGAAAATCCACCGTATTAGTAACCGCTAAATCAGGGTCGCCGTCGCCATCCAAGTCACCGGCCGCGATTCCAAAGGGCCCCATACCGGATTCATAGAGTGAGGGACTCGCGAATGTTTCATCGCCTTGATTCAGGATGACCGAGATTGTTTCTATCCCACTTAGGAAGAAGGCGTTCTGCGCTCCCGCGATATCGGGGAAACCATCCAGGTTGAAGTCCGCCACCACAAGGCGACCCGCGGGAATTCCCATATCGAAATCGACTGTCGATTTTCGGAACGCCCCTCCACCCACTCCAAAATATACCCGAAGTGAGTTCTCTTGAGCCGAGGCGACAGCAAGGTCCGCGATTCCATCGAGGTTAAAATCGGCGATGAGCGTATCGCCAGCCGAGGCGCCCGCTTGAAGCGAAGGCCGATCGAATAAGAGTTGTTCGTACGGGGCCTCGATGACTGAAAAAGTCCAGTTGAAGTCCGAACTGAGATGGTTGCCCTGTGTGTCCGCAACAGCGGACGTGATTTCACCGCGATACTCACTGATTGGCAGTGTTCCCGGGAGAGTGAGGTAAGCACGTCGGAGTTCGGGATTGAAATAAACACTGGTCGCCTCAATCAGGAAATCATCTCCCGTGTTTAGTTGCTCATCCAAGCCGGGAGCAAAGATCCTGAAAGTCGAGGGCGTCAGCGTATTCGCGTCCAGCTCCGCACTGAAAGTGGCTTGGATCTGGAAGATTCGACTCTCCCCTCTCAATGAACCGTTAGGAGGGGAAACCGCGAGGACACGCGGGGCTTCCACTGTAAAGGTCCATTCGAAATCCTCGCTCAGAGAATCACCGAAGAGATCCTGAATACTCCCCGCGAGCACGGCGCGATAATCGCCAGGGGCGAGCGCGCTTGGAAACACGATTCGAGCTGTGCGAGTCTCATCCTGGTAGTCCACAGCGCCACCTGGGACCTCCGTATCATCTTCTGTTCCGAGATCGCCATCATTGCCTGGGGTAAAAAGGCGGAAGGATGTCCCACTGATCGTGCTTCGGTCCATATCGACATCAAAGATCCCGAGGATGGTTGACACACTCCCCGCACGCGCTATGGCTCCATCGGCGGGTGTGGTTCCCGTTACTTGTGGGCTTTCGATCATGAAGGTCCAATTGAAAGTCGACGCCAGCGGATTTCCTTTAAGGTCTGTTACGGCATTGGTCACTTGGGCGCGATAGAGCCCGGATGAAGGAGGTGTGCTGAACACCATGCGCGCGGTCCGGCTGAGGCTATCGAAAAGGATGGAGCCTCCTCTGACCGCGATGTCATCAGGCGTGTCAAGTGATCGATCCGGGCCCGCACTCATCAATTGGAATGAGTTCGATCCCAAAGTTGAAACCAGGATCGGTTCGTCGAAAAACACTGAGATCGACGTCAGTGAGCCGGGCTTCGAGGAGCTTCCTTGACTCGGAGCGACCGCAATGACCTGCGGCGGAGTGGCGTCATCGGTTAGCGTGAGCATCTGATTCGTTGTCGTCACGTTACCGCCGGTGTCGGTTGCTCGTGCCTGCACCGTGACACTGGCCTGTTCGCTCCTGAGGGGCGCCAGGAATCGGAACTCGAAGGGAAAATTGCCATCGGTGCTGGCGAGTTCCCCATTCAGATAAAACTCCACGTTCCGCACCTGCACATCGTCATCGACAAGGGCGGAGACTGTGACTATCTGTCCCTCTTCGGCGAACCCGAGGGAGAAATTGGTGACGAGTTGGACCGTTGGAGCCTCTTTCATCGTATCGAAGGACAGATAATTGACCGCCTGCATGCCTGCGGCGCCATCAGCGACATAGGCAAGACCATTGAAGATTGAAACCGCGTTGGCGGTCCCCGGCGTGTCGACCTGACCGAGAAAATTCGTGGTTTGAGTTGGATCGGAGGTGTCGTAGAGGTGGATATGATTGTTTGCCGGTTCATCATCCGCGGCTAAACCGACAGCGGCAACGCCCAACCCCGAGCCGTTCAAGACAATCTGTCTCCATCCGAATTGCCCCGCATTTCCAGTGGCGATGGCGACAGGGTTTGCGGGATCCGTGATATCAAAAGTGGAGTACCCTCCCTGATGAACGGAATAAATCGACTCCCCTCCTGCGAAAACCCTTTGACGCTGGTTGTTGCCACTGGTAAATGAGGCTGGGTCACCCGACCCCGCGACAGCGAAGGGACCATTGAGGGGGATGGCTGAAACCCGACCACCGAAATCCGCCTCGTGGGCATAGAGAAAATTTCCCGCCAAGACCAAGTCATCGGCGCGAGTGGCGAGATTGAGCCGCCCGAGTTCAAGTCCCGTTTCCATCTGCACCCTAACGATTGTTCTGTCCCGGAGCGCCACATAGGCATTGCCAAGTGTTGCGGCGACCGCGATGGCATCCGAACCGAAGGGTATTTGGTGAATGATTTGGGCCGCTGGGGGATCGCTGAGATCGATGACCGCGAGACCTTGAGGACCATCGGCCACCGCAGCGAGACGCCCTTCACAGGCAACCGCCATTGCGTTTCCAGGTGTATCCACTTGGGCGATTCGAACTGGGTTCATCCCGTTGAAGACATTGAAGACCGTAATCCCTGCCTGGCCGTCCGCAACGATCGCGAGGTTGTCGACCGCGCAGATATCGAGTGCGTCCCCGGGTGTGTCGGCGGTCGCGATTATGCCGGTTGCCACTGGGAGACTATCGTTCGGATCGAGTCCTTGCTGGACTTCAGCTCCGTCCGAGATGCCATCGCCATCCGAGTCTGGGTTGTCGAACTCGGTTCCCATGACGAACTCACCGAGATCGTGAAGTCCGTCATCGTCTGTGTCAGGGGAGGTGTCCGGTTCGAGATGGAAGGCCGGGAAGGTGAAGGAACTCCCGTTCCCTGGTGTCGTGTAATCGACAACCGCCACCTGGAGGGAAGGGCCATGAAGGACGGTTTCGCGGTAGTTGGTATCGGCCGGAAGTCGAAGCGAACGGATATGCACCACCCCTTCGCTTCCTCCCTGGCCACGCGTCACGAAGCTATTGTTCAGGTTCTCCGCCGCGAAATAGAGCGGACCCTGAACCGATCGTCGGGGGACATTTTCCTTGGGACCCCATCGCGCGTCGTCCTCCCACTCGTCCGCTGTGGTCTCCTCGGCGATCTCATCGACAATGGCCGGCTCGTTGTCATCCATCGATTGCGCTTCGGTCTCGAAATCCGGAGGGGATAAATCGGCCTTCGGGGGGGTAATGGGTTCTATAGGAATGTCCAGGATTTCGAATTGAATCATCTTGACACAGATATTCCCCAATTCACCACAGATTGGATCCATTCGAATCGTCACCGTTTTCAAGCCCACGCTATCGTAAACGAGCTGAAAGGGGTTGATCCGAGTCAAGAACGGATCGCTCAGCGGACTGCCGATGTGCATATCGGGCGGATTTGCCCCGGGAGCGATGATGAAGACATCCGCCAATGCGAGTTCGTTCAGTGGGGAAAGATCTCGAATATGGATGGGCGCGAAAATGATTCGAGCTTCGGGAGGTTCGACGACGCTGTAATTCGAGTTTTGGAGAGAGCAAATATTCCCCGAGTCGGTGATGGTGAATTGCTCGGCGGCCTGGTCGACCCGATTGCCGCATACATCGTCGAGAAAAGCGAAAACTTCGTATGTTCCCGGGTCACAGTAGACGACTTCCGCTCTTCCAGTGCCGGGGAATTCAACCACATTCCTCGCCTGCGGAAACTCCCATCTGAACGTACCAAGCACACCGGAGACTCCGGCGTCGAATTTGACCACCGTTCCCGCTTTCTTCGATCCGGTGAGGGTCAGGTTGATTTCACGATCGCCCAGTTCCTGTTCGGTCACTTGCACCGA
Organism: Candidatus Omnitrophota bacterium; assembly: GCA_020632575.1. Lineage (GTDB taxonomy): Bacteria > Hinthialibacterota > Hinthialibacteria > OLB16 > OLB16 > JACKFH01. Next base: position 38,615 of record JACKFH010000019.1, read on the forward strand.
TTCCGTGATGGTGGTGACCTCGCCGCAATCCGGAGTGAATGTCGCCAAGACATCTTTGTGCCCAGCGGCACAGTACGCGACATCCGCCGTGATGCCGGTGTCGTTCACAATGCGGACGGGTTGATTCGGAAAGGTCCATTGAATCGATCCGGGATCGGAAGGCGGAGGAACCGAGAATCGATATCGTCCGCGTCCCACAGCCATGACGCTGATGGGTCCAAAACTGGAAGCCTTGGGAATGGCTCCACCTTCGATTTTGGACCCCTCCTCGCATTGCTCGTCGGCATCTCCGCCATCCCCCTCGCTTCCCGGCTGGGTGCCATGCCATCCGGGTGCGGTCACTCCGACACCGGGGTCTGTGCAGATGAGTGTGCCGTCATCACTCACCGTCATCGAACCTTGGATTTCAAAATCGCCGGTGTCGTGGTTGAAACTCCAGAGAGCGCTTTTCGCACCGGGGGGAAGCGGTTGATGAGTTTCGGGGTCGGGCATGTTGGGGAAACAGACCGGGACAGGGACATCGAAATTAGTCGGTCCGTTGGTTTGCACCGTAATCACAAGGGGAAACTTGAGATCCTCGGGCAGCTTTCCGGGAATCCGATCGGGTGGAACTGATGCGATCCCCACCATGCCTCCACGGGTCCCGTCATCCGAGTAGAGAGAGTCAGCAGGGACAGTGATTTTTACATCAGCGAACTCGGGAAACTGGGCAAGGACTTCTTGTGAAAAACCGATCACCGTGTCTTCGGATTCGCTCACTGGAACAAGCGAACCGGGCGTAACCAGTGGAAGATAGATGTTGCCGATATCCGTCTCCCGACCGGCATGTGATTCCCAGGCCTTGCCGACAAAAGGATAGTAATAGCCATCGGGGAAAGAGGTCTCGACAGTGACTCCCCCCACCTGACCACTGGTTACCGTTCGGCCGTCGATATGAACGAAGAACCGACCAACTGGGGCCGGCTCAAGCCGGAAGTTTCCCAAGGAATCCGTCAACGTGAACAGCGTATTCTCAGCTCCATCGACCGTGATGCGAACACCCTCCAACGGAACATCGACACTTTGGACGCCCCCTTTGGCGGGCGCCTGTTCGGAGGCGAATACCCGGCCGAAAACGGAGGTCCCCGGAAGAGTTGTCAGGGAAAGCGTGTCGAAATCGATATTCTTCCTTCCACCCGCTTTTCCATTGTGGTCGGGGTCGACTGGAGATCCGGTTGCATCTTTCAGACGATTACCATCAACAGTTACACGAATCCTCGCACTTGGTGGAAGGGGATCGTTGTAAAAGAGAGTGACCGTCTGTTTATCGGGCGAGAGGTGAACATGACCTGGAATTCGCGCTCCCGCGAAGGTTGCAAAGACCGATTGGGTAGTCACCGTATTTTCATTGAGAGGACCGCTGAACCGGAGGATAGTCTCACGAGTGATGGCCACTCCAGCCTCGCCGTTTTTGGGGCTTGCTTCGGTCAGGAAAGTGAAATCGGACTTCCAGTCTAGTGAGAAAGCGAAGATGTCCAGGTGATCGATATTCCCATCGGTGTTGTAGTCAAGACCCTGCTGGCCCTTAAACCCCGCGAAGATTCTGAGCAGTCCTTCGGCGTCTCCAGAGAAACTCGATGAAATAGGCCAGGCGAGAAGTGTGAGAGCAATCCAGATTTTGGAAAGAGCAAAATTTGGGCGAGTCAAAGTATGAAACCTCCACCTTTTATAAATCCAAGGAACATTTGAATCAGTCCCTTAAAGGCCAATGGAGTCAGACAGAGGAGGATTCAGGTCACGCGTTTTAGGAACATGCTTTTTCAATCGGGAGAGGATTGCACGGATAGAGGGAGAGGAACCGAGTGTACGGGATCCACAGACCCTCCGACAGAACCGGCAGACCAAGCAACCCCACAAAAATGCGCGCGGAGAAACCTCACTCTACCACATCCCGATCGGACTAGGTCTGAACTCGGACACCGTACGATTCGTTGGACGGCTACGAAAAAACGCCCGAATGTGTGAAGCCGATGTTATTCTTGCCGTCCCAAAAGTCAATCATTTTTCATGGAGATGATCAATTCATTTTACGGTATTTACAATTCATTATTCTGGATCGGCGCACCCCTTAACACGTTCATATCACTAGATTAATTGCTGCCGTTTATTCCCGCTTTTCTCTAATATGGGCGACGAATATATCGATGTGATAATTATTACTAGTCTCTAGGACCTACTGCTGGTAATGGCCATTATTGTATTCGTATCATTTGGAGGGACGGTTCCCTTCCCGATCCAGGAATTTTGAGTCAATGCCCTGCAGCGGGGAAAGTCGTCGGGCATCTCATCCTAGGTCCGAGAAATCTGGGGAAGACTGGTCAAGCGAGGGCGAAGGAGTCCTACTCCCCGCAGGGGAGTAGGACCGTACCGCAAAAAAAAGGGCGCCCGCTTCCCAGAAATCAGCAGTTTAGCGGCGAGAGGCAAGATTTACTTGCACATAATCAATAATCTACGGCTCCCTGGCCGTTCAACCCACCCTCAGACCACCCTGATAGTCAAAAAAGGGCGCCATTCGGAAATTGACCGTATCTTCCGAAGAGCGCTTTCATCCCGTTCGGTGTTTCTTAATATGAGTCAATCAGGGAGTTCAGAAGAAGAACCTAAGAATTCTTCCATTCGGGAACAGCCAGGAGTAGAATTTATTGCTTTGGAGAACTGGCCGTGTGCGGCGGGCGCCTATGGTTGCGGACGTTTCTCGCGGTGCTTCTTGCCCACCTTTTCCTGGGTGATCGCCCCACTCATGCCGCCTGGGAGGAATACCCCGTCGCCGAAGCCGGCTGGTTCCACGAAACAGTTTCGGGTCTCAGTTTCATTAGTCCCACCGAAGGTTGGGCGACGCTTTCCGCGGGACGAATCCGATTAGCGCATACAACCAATGGCGGGGTAACCTGGGACGAGATACCGGTGAACCCAACCATCTATACGGACAACTATCCTATCCTGCGCCTCCAATTCGTCAGCCCTACCGAGGGATGGCTCGCCCCGAATCAAATCGCCGCTAACAATAACTTTCTCCTCCATTCGACAGACGCGGGAGTTTCTTGGCAGGAAGCGGATCAACCTTTTCTCTCGTATCCGAAAGAAGTCAACGCTCTCTGGTTCACCAATCCGCAGCACGGTTGGATCGCGGGGAGGAGTGACAAGGTGGCGGGAATGATCGCCGAAACCACCGATGGCGGTGGTAGTTGGGTCGTCCGGTCCACTCCTTTCCAGTTCGAGGCTTACGACCTCTTTTTCCTGGATGAACAAAGGGGATGGGTCGTGGGCGAATGGGGTCTTGTTTTTTGGACGACTGATGGGGGGCGCACCTGGGTGCGAAGTTTCACTCAAACCTCTAAGACCTTGTATCGAGTTCGGTTCGTGGACGCTGAGCACGGCTGGGCGGTAGGAGCGGAGGGAACGATCCTGTATTCCCAGGACGGCGGTCGTAGATGGTATGAGCAGAAGAGCGGGGTCCTCGCTGGCCTTTATGATCTTGCCACCTTCAATCTGGAGGCGGCGGTCTGTGTTGGATATGATTTAAGTGAAGAAGAGGGGGTCGTCCTTGTCACCCGCAACGGAGGGGTGGCCTGGCGTCGGGAGAACCTTCCAACCCGGGGCCGTTATGCCTCTTTGGCGCGAATTGGAGAGGATCTATGGGTCGGGGGGAGATCGCGCTGGGGGGCGGAACCCTTTTACGGGCTCGTGTTCCATCGGCGCGTCCAAAGCGGCGAATACCCGGTGATCCTCGTTTCCAGTCTGCCGGGAGGAACGGTTGGCCTCACCTACGATTTCACCTTTACGGCCCGGGACGGGTCACCTCCCTACACATGGACCCTTGCCAGCGAAGGACCGCCCGGTCTCACGTTAGACGCTTCCACCGGACATTTGAGAGGAATCCCAAGGGAGGCGACCGAATTTACTTTTACTCTCCACTTGACCGATTCGCTGGGCCAAACCGACGAGCGCGATTTCAGATTGAATGTCTCAGGCGATCCTCTGTCATTTCAGTCCAGCTCGCTTCCCTCCGCGACGCATCGTAAGACATATCGCTTTCCGCTCTCCATGAGTGGAGGACACCAGCCTTATCATTGGGCTTTCCGTGGGGAGGACCTCCCGGGGGCCATGAGCGTTGATTTTCAGCAGGTGTTGGTCGGCACACCGTTAAAGACCGGCTCTTTCGATTTCACCCTCGAGGTAACCGACAGCGGTTGTTTGCCTCAAAGAGCATCCGCCGATTTTCATCTGGAGGTGAATCCTCTCATCGAAGGCGGCTGGGAGATTCAACACGCCAATAACCGCATCATGAACATCCATTTCTTCGACGAGGACAACGGGATAGCCGTCGGCTGGAGCGGGGTTCAGTACGAGACCAACGACGGTGGCAAAACCTGGAGCCATCGCGAACGGGGCTGGACGATGGGATTTTTTGACTGGATCGGAGACGAGGGTTGGATGGTCTCGAGCGCGGGGGTGGGTCACACGACCAACCGGGGGGTGGACTGGGAAAACCAACCTGCGCCTCTTACCTACACTCATGAAATCGATTTTCGAGACTCGATGCACGGCTGGATCTGCGGATCGGGTATCGCCTACACGGAGGATGGGGGACAGACCTGGCACAGAGCGGATACGCCGACCGGACAATTCTACGAAACGGTTGAGTTCGCCGATGATTTGAACGGCTTTGCCGGAGGCGTCGACAAAGTCTTCGTTCGTTCGGTAGACGGTGGACACACCTGGAATTCCGCGTCTCTCCCTTGGCCGGCGAAGGGTCGCGTCATCGAGACCCGAGATCAAGGCAAATCGTTTGGGAGATTCCCGGAAAACGGCATTGACAAAGAGGCCCCCCGGCCGGAAATCGGTGTCATCTATTTCTTGAACGACCAGGAAGGCTGGATCGGGACGAATGTCGCTGACCGCTTGGACACGGTCCTCTTTTACACAGACAACGGAGGCGCCAGTTGGACGAGGCGGAGCATCGGGGGACAGGGACGGATCGATTTGTTCCAGTTTCTTGCGGATGGTCTTCGGGGTTGGACGGGGGGACTTTTTTCGGGTGACTTCTACCGGACTTACGATGGTGGAGGAAAGTGGGAAAGTATTTCATTGGGACCAAGCACGCACATTTTGGACCTCCAGTTTCTTGACCAAGACGTCGGCTGGGCGCTGCCGAATGTTGTGGGACGTTACGAAGGAAACACAATCGTCGACATGGAGGGCTCCATCGCGAAATCGGTCGATGGGGGAAAGAGCTTTCAATTTCAATACGGTTGGCCAGTCGATGGCGCCTACAAGTCACCTGGGCCCCAGTTTCTTGACGTATCCTTTCCCGACGCCGCGCATGGTTGGGCTCTCGGTCGCCACACTTACTCGGGTCCCATGCTTCCCGCGCGGGTGTACTTCACCGATAGCGGCGGGGCCGACTGGCGGGTCCTGAGCGAGCTGGAGTTCGGCGTACATAGCCTTCAGTTCACCAACGAACTCCGCGGATTCGCGTTACACCAGGACGCTGGTGTTCCCCCCTTTGAGACGCGTGACGGTGGCAAGACCTGGTTCGGCCGACAGGACATCCGTCAAGTTTCTCCTGGAGGCTGGGGTGACATCGTTTTCGCCGACGATCAATACGGCTGGATTGTTCAGAATGGGCATTACGACCTCAACATCGGAGACAGGACTCTCTTAAGAACAACGGATGGTGGGAACAAATGGGAGGTCATCAACAAGATTCAACGCGGCGGCTATCACTCGCTTTATTTCCTCGATCGGGAGCGCGGTTGGATGGTGAACGACTATGGCTTCATTGAATCGACAACCGATTCGGGTGAGACCTGGACGCTTCAACGGAGTAACCTGGATGGGGTGATGAGGTTGAGGTCGATTTATTTTGTCGACGAGTTTTCCGGCTGGGCGGTGGGCGACTACGGAGCCATGTTAAGCACCACCGACGGGGGAACACATTGGAACGCGGCTGAGAGTTCTCCCAGTCATTATTACAGCGGAGTGTATTTCAACACCTGCCAGAAAGGTTGGTTTGCGGGAGAGGACAACCCGGACCCCGAAAACAATGCGATCGGGAATCCTGTTTTCCTCGAGACTAAAACAGCGAGTTACGAGGAGGCGGACCCCGTTCCGATTGGACTCGTCAACCATAACATCCGAATGGTGGACTCCCCCGATGGTGTGAACGCCTGGGCGTTGGGCGATTTCGGAGTCGGTCTGAAATTCGCGGCGCCCACAGACGCTCTTCAAGTCACAACTTCCTCTGCGCCCCCCGGCCGGGTGGGAGAAAACTACAGCCTCTCGCTTGAAAGAGAAAATGGTGTAGCCCCGTTCAATTGGAGAATTTGCGGGGGCGTCCTTCCCCCAGGGATCGAGTTAACTCCCGAAGGCCATCTGGTCGGGACGCCCACGGTCTCGGCGACCTTCCGCTTCGTGGCCGCTGTGTTTGATGGAGAGAACGAATCGGCCGGCAAAAAATTTTCTTTGAGAATTGAACCCGAACAGTCCCCCGTGATCCTGACCGAGTCGCTTCCGGATGGCTGGGTAGGACTCGAATACGAGGGGACCTTGGAAGCGACGGGGACGGTCGAGCCATACGAGTGGCTCATCAGGATCGGAGAACCGCCGCCGGGTCTCGACCTCCTTAAATATGGCGTCATGGGTGGAATCCCTCAAATCCCCGGAGACTACTCTTTTGAGGTTCTTGTCCAAGATGGTCATGTTCCTTCAGGCTCAGCGAGGAATACTTTTTCAATCCATGTTAACGGTGCATTTGCGGTATCCTCGGGCCCTTGCGACGAGGTCCCGCTCTTTTGCCTGGCGTTGAACTGGAAGAAACCGCCGCCTGTCGTTCAGGGTGATTTTGACATGGATGGTGATGTGGACTGCGATGACGCTCTTGCTGTAATCCAGGCAATGAGATTTCAATAACGAACTGGATTCTTGAGTGCATTACAGGATACGAAATGATGGATTCGCCTGTTCGCTTGCAGTATACTTTTCCTAATCTAATGAGGCTTGATCCGCGATCCCGCGGCAAGCTGGTCCGCCCTCCTTAGCAAGAGAGGCCTCGTCTGGGGTTTCTCGCCATCCATCCAATCGCGTCCACTGCAAGGAGGGCGTGTACCATGTCGAAACTCCCGCTGTCCCCCAAATTCATTCTCGTTTTCCTTGTCGCTGTTCCTGTATTCCTTCCCTTTGCCGATGCCGCTGTTCCGGAAACTATCACCATCCAGGGGACTCTCGAAGATCCTAGTGGAGGCCCCATGACCGGAACCTATCACTATGCGGTTCGCATCTGGGACGCCTCGGTTGGGGGGAGCTTGTTGAGGATCTCAGAAGGTCTAATGACACCCTCCGAATCCGGGAGATTCTCCTTGGAATTGGATATGGAGGACGTGTTTGTTCCCCCGGCGCAAGCCTGGTATGACTTGGCGGTGGATACCGACAACGACGGGATCGAGGAAGAGGAATTCTTCCCCGACCGCGTCCGCTTCCACAGCGTTCCCTTTGCCCGAATCGCGGCCAATGCAGAACAATTAGGCGGGCAATCCGCAAGCGGTTTCGTTCAAAGCGGGTCGCTCTCAGTAGAGGTTTGGAGTCTCACCGGTAATACAACGGGCGCTGGCAATTTCCTCGGAACCACAAACGCGCAGCCCTTGGAGTTGAGGGTCAACAATCTGCGTGGTTTTACGCTGATTCCACACGCGAACAGCCCCAATCTGGTGGGGGGACATGCGGCCAATACGGTTGGAACCACAGTTGAGGGAGGAACCATCGGCGGGGGAGGAACATCGGTGGCTCCCAATGAGGTCGCCGGGAACTATGGCACCGTGAGCGGTGGCAAGAGCAACTGTGCGAGTGGTGAGTACACGACAGTCGGCGGCGGTATCTCTAATGTGGCCACGGAATCTTTTGCGACGGTAGGTGGAGGGGATTTTAACCAATCCAGGTCGTGGGCGACCACAGTAGCGGGCGGGAGCAGGAACGATGCGAACAGTGCGGATGCGACAGTCGGCGGCGGGTCGTATAACACTGCTAACGGTTATGCCTCAGTCATCGCTGGGGGTGGAGGCCTTTTTGAATCTGGCGCCTCGGGTAACACAGCCAGCGGCTCCTGGAGTGTCATTGGAGGAGGTCATGGAAACGTTTCCAGCGCCATTTCAACGACCGTATCCGGAGGCTCCAACAATTCGGCTACCGAAACGTACGCAACAGTTGGAGGTGGCAATTTTAACACCGCGAACGGATACGCCTCTGTGGTTTCCGGAGGGGGCGGAGTATACGCTTGGGGAAACGCCGGCAATGTTGCGAGTGCCTCATGGAGTACGGTCGGCGGCGGTAGCCAGAATGCCGCTACAAATCTTTGGGCAACAGTCGGTGGGGGCGACCATAACCAGGCCGAAGGGATGTCAAGCACAATTGCCGGAGGTGATCACAATCTTGTTGAAGGCAGGATGGCAACTATTGGTGGGGGAGATCAAAACGTCGCACAGGGTTCTCACGCCACGGTAACCGGGGGATATCGCAACCATGCGGATGAGTTTTTTGCCACGGTAGCTGGGGGACTTAATAACCAGGCGCTTGGTGCGGCCTCGGCCATCGCCGGTGGTGACAGTAATTACGCACTTGGTCATTGCTCGGCCATTCCAGGCGGTCTTACCAACGAAGCCAGCGGCGAAACCAGCTTGGCGGCAGGTCGTAGGGCGAAGGCGATTGGCGATGGTTCTTTTGTCTGGGGAGACAGCAACAATAAAGACATCTATGCCTGGAATGATGACGAATTCGTTGTAAGGGCCACAGGCGGCTTCTGGTTCATCACCGCCATCAACGAAAACGGTGTGCCCACCGAGGGGATGCGGTTGCCCGCGGGAACGAGCGCTTGGATCCCGATCGGATCGCCCAAAGCGGCCGCCAGAGAAGATTCAGCCAGCACGATTGAGTTGTTGCGGAATGAGAATGTGGAGTTGAAGGCGCGGGTGGAGAGTCTGGAGACACGAATGGCCTCCTTGGAAAGTCTCACCGCAGGGAAAGCCATGGAGCAGTAACGTCTTTCACATTCCGAGGGGGCGTTCATGGACAGGCGGCGATGGATTCGCCTATTCGCTTCCAGTATACTTTATCTTATCTAATGGGGCTTGATCCGCGATCCCGCGGCAAGTTGGTCCGCCCTCCTTAGCAAGAGAGATCTCGTCTGGGGTTTCTCGCTATCCATCCAATCGCGTCCACTGCAAGGAGGGCGTGTGCCATGTCGAAACTCCCGCTGTCCCCCAAAGTCATTCTCGTTTCTCTCGTCACTGTGTTTTGCCTAGGGTGTGAACAACAAGACCTGCCGACACTCGGTGTCTCAGCTGAGCAGCGAGTGCGGTTGGATCGGATGAAAGCCAGTGGCCCGAACGCGTCACTCACTATTCTCCCGGCACGAGTTGCCGGGAATCCATTCGATCGCGTCACAGAAGCAATTGGTTTGCTACTCGAGCAGCAAGGACTAAAAAACATCGAACTTGGGAAAACCCCCTTCGACCCTGGAAACAACAAATGGGTGGAGCAGATGAGCGCGGCTCTCGGTGAATTTGTCAACCAGAACCCAATCACAACTGAGTACGCACTCTACGAAGATTTGTATCCCAATAGGATGCGGGCGATAATTGTCGATGCGAGCGGCGATTTGGTCTGGAACGTCCGTCTGACTCCGAAGGATAAGGTGTGGAAGAAGAGGGGAGGCAGCCAAGACTTGATGGTCTGCGTCGAAATATTGGTTCAAAGCTTAGCACCCCAGTTCGGCCTCAACGAGGAAACCGCCAAGGCCGCCAAGCCCGGCAAGATGGCGCGAATCATGGATGAGCGAAGCGGCATACCTCCCGAAGAGGAAACAGCAGCTCTGCCTGAACGCCAAAAGATAATGAAGGAAATGGGACAGAAGGCCACCCTGATGATCTTCGCATCTCGGATAGGTGGGACAACGGTGGACACGGCCAGCGCCGGCAACCTCGTGAAGATAATCAACGCTGCAGGGCTATGCAGGGCCGTATCCGCCGAGCAAACCGTATTGCTCAAGGCGCCTTTGGAAGACCCGAATGAGATGAAGAAATTGTGGGACTTGGCGCGTGAGTTCAGGGATTATGTAAAACAGAATCCGTCGGATGCGGATTATGTTCTTTACGCGGACTATGTCTTCACTCCCGACAACTGGGAGTGGGGAATGGTGCATTTCGTGGTCTGCGACCGGACGGGCGAGTGGGTGATCGTGGACATGCAGAACTCGCATCAACCCGATTACCAGAGCATCAAGCCGACATCAAGGGAAGGCTGCGACCAACTTCTGGTCAAACGACTCGAGGATTATCTGCGATAGAAGTGCGCTCGGTCCAGGTAGGAGTGTCGCCCACAAGCCTGACTGGAGACGAGAAAAACAAGATGGCAGTCCAAGGAAGTTCATTCAAGATGAACTACGAGAGGATGCTGTTTGAATACGAAGAGTGCCCGCCCATAAACAAACAGTTTCTCCACCACAAGGAGTCGCGTCATTTTGCGGCCATGCCCGCAAGCAAGAGCCGATAGCGATTCCCATTTCAGTTGTATGAGGAGGGTGTGCGCCATGTTGCAACCTCAAACTTCGTTCACTCAAATCGCAATACGGGTCTTCACGTCAGTTGTCTTGTTCATAGCGGCTCACAGTGGCTGGGCGGTGGTGCCCGAAACCATCACGATCCAAGGGACACTGGAGGCCCCTGGCGGAGGTCCCCTGACCGGAAGTTACATCTCTGCCGTGCGTATCTGGGACGCTTCGGTGGGAGGGAACCTGCTGGCAAATTCATTCAACCCGATCACGCTTTCGGACTCCGGCCGGTTCACCCTCGAACTCCTGTTGGAGGATGTCTTTGTTCCTCCGGCGCAGGCTTGGTATGACCTGGCGGTGGATTTCGATGGTAACGGCATCGAGGAGGAGGAATTTTTCCTACAACGTGTCCGATTCCACAGCGTCCCCTTCGCCCGTGTGGCGGCCGACAGCGAACGGCTCGAGGGGCAACCGGCCTCGGCTTTTCTAACCACCCAGTCGCTGGGATCGAGCGCCTGGAGTCTGGATGGAAACGCCCCCGCAACCGGCAACTTCTTGGGAACCACCAATAACAAACCAGTCGAGTTGAGAGCAAACAACCTGCGTGCCCTCGTCTTGATCCCGCACATCGGCAGTCCCAACCTGGTGGGAGGACACTCTTCTAATGCGATCACTTCTTCTGTGGAAGGAGGAACGATTGGAGGAGGCGGAAACGCCTCGGCTCCGAACGAAGTCGCGGGAAGTTATGGAACGATCGGCGGTGGCAGGAACAACACCGTGCAGAGTCAGGATTCGACGGTTTCCGGGGGGCAAAGCAACAAAGCCCTTGGGAGTATCGCGACTGTCGGTGGGGGAGATTCCAATGTCGCCACAAACGATGCGGACACGGTTAGCGGTGGTCAGGGGAATGTAGCGAGTGGAGGCGGGGCGACCATCGGCGGCGGTGGCGGTAACCAGGCTACCGCTCTGTTTTCGACGGTTGGAGGCGGGGGTCTTTCGGACTTCTCCGATCCGATGTCGGGAAACAGGATTACAGCGAGTTATGGGACAATCAGTGGGGGTGGCGACAACAAGGTGGAGGGTATCTATTCAACCATTGCTGGCGGCCACTCGAATCATGCCGCAACCGATTACGCCTCTATCGGCGGAGGATTCGCCAATCAGATTCCGGGGGCTTACAGCGCCATCGGCGGAGGATTCGCCAACATTGCAGAGGGTGGGGACGCCACGATCGGAGGCGGCGCTGATAATAGGTGTTCGGGTGGATTCGCCACCATCGGTGGGGGAAATGTAAATGTAGCGGGAGGTTTGGCCACGACGATTGCTGGAGGCGGCTACAACCAGGCGACAGATTATGCGGCCACCATCGGAGGAGGGTTGGGAAATTCGGCGCACGGGCGGTATTCCACAATCGCCGGCGGCGGAAGGACCGATTTAGAAGATCCGAATACCGGAAACCGGGTGACCGGAAACTATGGGACGATCGGCGGCGGGGGAGGAAACCAGGCGGGGGACGATTCGGGAGATGGTAACGAAGCGACATACGCCACTGTCGGCGGCGGCAGAGAAAACAAGGCTCAGGGTCGTCACGCTGTAATCGCTGGCGGACAGAACAATGTAGCGGTTTCTTCCGGTGCGACCATAGGAGGGGGTTCCCTCAATGAGGCCGCTGACAAAGCGACCGTTGGAGGCGGCTTTCTCAATAAGGCCATCGGCTCCAATACCACAATCGCCGGGGGACAAGAGAATCGAGCCGATGGCGATGATTCTGCTATCGGCGGAGGAAGCGGAAACGAAACAAGTGGTCATCATTCTGTGATCGCGGGAGGCGTTGGAAACCACGCGGGAGGTTACGGTTCTACCGTTCCAGGTGGGTTGTCGAATGAAGCTTCGGGTAGGTTCAGCTTCGCAGCGGGGTATTTCGCCAGGGCCAACGGTGACGGGTCTTTTGTCTGGGGTGATGGCCACGACAAAGGTATCTACGCCCATGGGGACAACCAATTCGTCGCCCGCGCTACGGGGGGCTTTTGGCTGATCACCGCCATCGATGGGAACGGCGTTCCGACCCAGGGGATGATGCTGCCCGAGGGAACGAGTGCTTGGGTCCCGATCGGAGGCCCCAAGTCAGCCGTCAGTGAGGAGGCGGCCGCGGCGCTTGAGACATTGCAGAGAGAAAATGCGGAGTTGAAAACGAAGGTGGAGATTCTGGAAACGCGAATGGCTTCCTTGGAAAATCTCACCATGGGGAAAGCTGCGGAGAACTAAAGTTTTCGATTCATCCCGATGAGGTATTCATTGATACTTGGCGATGGAATCGACCTTTCGCTTGCAGTATACTCTTCGTTGTCTAATGAGGCTTGACCCGCAATTCCGTGGCAAATCAACCCGCCCCTCTTAGCATGAGGAACCTCGTCTGGGGTTTCTCACCACCCATCCATTCGCGTCCACTGCAAGGAGGGCGTGTGCCATGTCGAAACTCCCGTTGTATGCCAGAGTCATTTTCGTTTTCCTCGTCACGGTGTTTTTGTTCGTTCCCATTGTCGCCGCCACAGTCCCTGAAACCATCACGATCCAGGGGATTCTGGAAGCGCCGGGAGAAGGTCCCTTGACCGGGAACTATTTGAGCGCGGTTCGCGTCTGGGACGCCTCCATAAGCGGTAATCTGCTGGCCAATTCGTTCAATCCAATCACCCTATCGGATTCAGGTCGGTTCACGATCGAACTCCTGTTGGAAGATGTATTTGTTGCTCCCGCGCAGGCCTGGTACGACTTGGCTGTGGATGTCGATGGCGACGGCGTCGAGGAGGAAGAGTTCTTTCCCCAACGTGTCCGTTTTCACAGCGTCCCCTTCGCCCGGATGGCGGCTGACAGCGAACGGCTCAAGGGGCAACCCGCCTCCGCCTTCCTGACGACCCAGTCGGTGGGATCGAGCGCCTGGAGTCTGGAGGGGAACGCTCCCTCCCCGGGAAAGTTTCTGGGAACCACCAACAACGAACCGGTCGAGTTGAGAGCAAACGACTTGCGAGCTCTGGTCCTGATCCCGCATAGCGGCAGCCCCAACCTCATCGGCGGACATGGTTCCAACACGGTGGCCGTAGCAGCGGAGGGAGGAACGATCGGAGGAGGCGGCAACGCCTCGGCTCCCAATGAAGTCGTGGGGAGTTATGGGACCGTGGGAGGCGGCAAGTATAACCGAGCGCATGGCAACGCCTCGACTGTCTCGGGCGGTCAGAGCAACGAAGCGCTGGGGAGTATCGCGACGGTTGGTGGAGGCGATTCCAATGTCGCCACCTTTGACGCGGACACTGTCAGCGGGGGCCAAGGAAATCTGGCGAGCGGTGGTGGAGCGACCGTCGGCGGCGGGGGGGGCAACTATGCCTCGGCTCTTTTCGCGACTGTTGGGGGAGGGGGACTTTCGAACCTTTCTAACGCATCGTCAGGCAACCAAGTCTCCAATAGCTACGGGACGATCGCGGGAGGGGGAAACAACAAAGCGTACGGAGAGTACTCGAGCGTATCGGGAGGTGGTTCGAATTCCTCGATCGGCGCCTACACGGCAGTTGGAGGGGGATCGGAGAACCGTGCCGAGGGTGAGCATTCCAATGTTGGCGGAGGCGATACGAACAGTTCTCGCGGCGATTACGCTACCATCGGAGGGGGCGCGGGAAACACAGCGCGGGCAGGCTGGAACACAATTTCCGGAGGCTCCAACAATTCCGCCACCGGAGACTATTCCAGTGTCGGCGGAGGGTACATCAATCAGGTTCAGAGTTCATACTCCACGATCGCCGGAGGCTACGATAATACGACTATCGCCAATTCCCCCGGCTCCTTTATCGGAGGGGGTCGCGCCAATACCGCGAGCGCGGACTATGCCACTATCGCAGGCGGGAATCAGAACGAGGCGTATGGCGTCTATTCTTCCATCGGCGGAGGAAACGGCAACAAAGGCCATGCTTTCTCGACTGTAGCTGGTGGATATCACAATGATGCAAGCTTTTCCTCATGTGTCGGTGGTGGCGACACCAACGCGGCCACGGGAACCTGGGCCACCGTGGCTGGTGGAGACCACAATAATGCGTGGGGAAAGCAGTCCTTCGTTGGCGGAGGAGTGGGGAACAGAGCCAGTGGCGACTGGGCGGTCGTTGCCGGTGGACACGAAAACGTGGCGAGCAACTTCTATTCTTTTGTCGGCGGGGGAATCGACAATAGGGCCGATGGAGAACACGCTGACGTGGTCGGCGGGAACATGAACAAAGCAAGTGGCTCTCATTCCTTTGTTGGAGGCGGGTATGACAATGATGCCAGCGCGAGCTTTGCGGTTGTTGCCGGAGGGTATGAAAACAAGGCCAGAGGGGATAATTCCTCGGTTCCGGGTGGATCCGTAAACGATGCTTTAGGCGTCAACAGCTTTGCGGCGGGCCATAGAGCCAAAGCATTCGGCAACGGCTCCTTCGTTTGGGGGGATAAAAGAGAGGCCGACATCAACTCTTGGTTGCCCAATGAGTTTGTCGCCCGCGCCACCGGAGGTTTCTGGTTGATCACCGCGATTGATGGAAACGGTGTTCCGACCCAGGGGATGATGTTGCCCGCGGGAACGAGCGCTTGGGTTCCGATCGGGGGCCCCAAGTCAGCCGCCAGTGAGGAAACAGTCGAGGTCTGGTTCACCGACTACGGTTTCGGTCAGCTCGAAAATGGTCGCGTGGTCATCGCGATCGACCCTCTCTTCGCCGAAACTGTCAACCTCGAAGAGCCTTACCATGTGTTCGTGCAACTCAATGACAACCGGTGCGAGGGAGTAGCGGTGAAGGAGAAAACTGTGTCCAGCTTCGCCGTGGTCGAACTGAGAAACGGAAGTTCCAACGCTGAGTTCTCCTACCGGATCGCGGCGAAGCGCCGAGGTTTTGAGAAATACCGCATGAAGGAAGGACCAAACTGATAAACTTCTCGGGGGATTGGAAATGCTTCTCCATCAACATTCCCCGACAGGCATTTTCGCCACAACTTTCATGATCTGCTAACGTGAGCGCAGATCGTCTCCGGACGAATCGTAGGGTCCTGAATCTCCATTTTTCCTCTCTGGTCGATCCTCTGAATGCCCGGTTCAGTTCCAGGTTTGGCGTTCAGTCTCGGTTGGCGACACCAAATTGCTCTTCAAACAATTGGGCGTAAAGACCTCCTTGCTCAAGTAGGGAATGATGAGAACCGATCTCAACCACATGGCCCCGGTCAAGGGTGATGATGATGTCCGAGGTTAGGATGGTCGACAAACGGTGGGCAATCACGATGGCAGTTCGGTCTTGCAGCAAATGATCAAGTGCTTCCTGAATGAGACGTTCCGACCGCGAATCCAATGCTGAAGTCGCCTCGTCGAGAATGAGGATTTTAGGGTTTTTCAAGAATGCTCTTGCGATGGCTATCCGTTGTTTTTGGCCGCCGGAGAGGTTGATTCCTCGTTCGCCAACTTCTGTCCAAAGGCCCTCCTTGAGTTCATCGATGAATTCGAGCGCATTGGCGGCTTTCAGCGCCTCTATGATGTCTTGACCCGAGGCGAGGGGGTTTGCCAGGAGGAGGTTTTCGCGAATGGTGCCGGAGAAGAGGATGGTATCTTGGTTAACAATCCCGATATTCCGCCTCAAGTCTTGGAGTTTGAGATCCCTGAGGTCTTCCCCGTCGAGGAGGATCCGTCCTCCGGTGGGGTCGTAGAATCTTGGCACCAAGTTGGCCAGCGTGGATTTTCCAGATCCACTCGGACCGACAAAGGCGACCGTTTGACCGGGTTCTATCTGGAGGGAAACCCCCTTGAGGACAGATTTCTCGGGGTCATAGCCGAAATCGACATCTTGGAAAATAATTTGTCCATCGAGCTTCGGCAGTTCCTTTGCGTCGGGCTTATCCGCTATCTGAGCTCTGGTGTCGAAATAGTCAAATACACGGTCAATGGAGGCCAATGAAGCGGCAAGGACCGCCCCTAAATCGGAGAGACGTTGCAGAGGGGCATAGAACATGCCGAGATAAAGGAGGAACTGGGTGAGTTGGCCGACGGTCAGTTCCTCGTTAAGAATCAGGTGAGAACCGTACCAGACCACAAGCACCGGGGAAGTGAGAACGACAAAACCGACCGTCATCTCATTGATGACCGCGTAGCGAACGGATCTCAATACCTTGCTGTACAGTTTGTCCGCTTGGGCCTTGAACAACTCCGACTCTTGGTCCTCGCGTGTGAAACCCTTCACAATCGTTGTGCCCGTGACTTTTTCCTGGAGACCTCCGGCCAGTACTTCCATCCGCTGCTGAACTTCTCGTGTCGAGAGGCGAATCCGCCGACCGATGTAGCGGATTGAAAAGAGAAAGACAGGCATGAGCGCCAGAGCCACCAACGTCAACTCCCAGTTCATCGGAAAAAGAATCGCAAGCAGGACAATCATGAGAATCAGATCCATCCAAAGGTTGGTCAAGGCGCTGCCCACGAAGTTCTGAGCTTGGGAGATGTCATGGACAAGGCGGGCGACAATAGCGCCGCTTTGGTGCGTGGTGAAAAACTGGTGGGAAAGTCGCTGAACGTGATTGTAAAGAGCAGTTCGAAGATCACGGATCATTCGATGACCTGACATTGCAGTAAAAAGACTTCTGAAAAAGGTCGCCACCAACCAGATCAGATGAAGCCCGATCATGAGCAGGACCAGATGCAGGATCTTTGCTTTCTGCTCAGAAATTGCTACACCTTCCCGCAACAGATAGTCGTCCAGCACAATCCGCAACATCCAAGGGAAGGCTAAAGGGATCAAGAATTTCAGAATCCCCATGGCTGTGGCGCCCGCCACTAGGTGCCAGTAAGGTTTGGCATAACTGAGGAAACGGAACAAATTTCTACTTTTGGCGCTCTCCCCTTGGTAATGGTCGGTAACATCATCCCCGAAAGCGTTCTTGATGGCGATAATTCGTTCCCCTGAAAGATCGGTTTCGATATAGAATGATTTCGCCTGAAGATCTTCTATCGTCTGCTGCCCGAGAAGCGATGGAAGTCCGGAACGAGGGATCGGCGCTTGAACGATCTGGTCGGAATCGACCTTTAGGACCAGAATACGCCAGTTTTCTAATACGCCCTGGGAATCATTCTCGATGGCAGATGCATCAATGCAGATCTGAACGTCTTCCCAATCAGGAAAGACATATGCCCGGGCTTGCGAGCGGATCAAACCTTCGTTCAGGCAACCTCTCACTTTGGAGTCTTCAGTAAGGTGATAAACAATCATTGAATTTTCGTTCTTCCGTCGTGCAAAGCCGAATCATCCCGCTTAAAGACCCGCCTCGTAAACCCTCTCTGATGGAACATCAATGAAGATGCCAGTAACTCAAATGGCTGGTCTTTGGACACCATTGATTGAAGACTGCTTCTACAAGTCCTTTTTCGTCATCGTGAAGTCCGTATGTCCTCCAAGAAATCTGTTGACCGCAAGGATCGCCAAAGTTTTCCTATGCGGCTCGTACACAATTCAGGATGTCCACCAAGCCGTCGGGCATTGGAATAGGACAGCAAAGCGGTGCACGCGATTGTGACGTATTTGATACCGAAACCACGTTATTCGGTGTAAAATATAGAGGATCCGGGTCGATTGGTCGCCCAAACCACCGACCGGGACACATCCTGACTGTTTGGATCGTTGAGGATGACGGTCCACCGCGACTTGTCACCGCGTAACGGTCGATACTTTTATCGCTGTGTTTTGCATCGATAAGGGCGTACCGCTCCTCACGTCGGATCGGGAATTCCAGGCCTTCGAGAAGCATTTCGACTTGGTTCTCGTCTCGAATTAGACAATCCCGAGGAGAATCATGTGAATCTTGGTCACTTTTCAAAGCGAGGCGTCCCACACCACCAAGACGATTCTTTCATCAATCCGAAAGTTGGCGGACAAGAACTACGAATCGTGGCGGTCTGACCCCCGGCATCCACCCCCGCGATTCACACCGATCGGGAAGGATTTCCGGTCAGCCCGCATCGGCGCGCATTATCGCGCGGTCGGACGGTTCCTGGACGAACGGACCGTCAATTCCTCCAGTCTTCAACGGAAGTTCCGGAGGCATTAAATTCGGACTCGATGCCTAATGCTGAGAACACTGAACCCCTAGCAGAGCGGTTGCTGCAGACCATTGCCGAATGCGAGCGCCTCCGCCGGGAGAATGCCCACCTCAAGAAACTGCTCAGTGGTCTTTCGCTCATAACTGCATCCGACTTGGAGACCGATGCGGATTCCGGAAAAGAGTAAACCGATGGAAGCAAAGGGGCATGGAGGGGCGCTCGCTCGAAGATTGCGATATAATCGCGCGCAAATTCAAGCGTCAACCTGAATTGAGAGACCGATAAGAAAGGATAGATCAACGATGTTGAAAGGAACGAAACCATCGGATCATCAAACAATCATCAACCCGGTCGGCACGAGGCGCCAATTCATACAGACGACCGCGGCCGCGGGAACTGGAATCCTGCTTCTGCCAAGCGGAACCCTGGCGGGCGCCAACTCACCGAACAACAAACTCAACATCGCCCTGATCGGCGCATATGGTCGTGGAAAAGCGCACTATGATGCCATCTCCACCGAGAACGTCGTAGCCCTTTGTGATATCGACGAAGAGCACCTCGCCATCGCCGCCGAACGATTCCCCAAAGCGAAACACTATGTGGATTGGCGAAAATGTCTCGAGCAAAAAGACCTGGATGCGGTTGTCTGTTGCACGACCGATCACACTCACGCCTTCGTCGCGACTTGGGCCATGAACCGAGGCCTCCATGTCTACTGCGAAAAACCCTTGGCCAACACAGTCGAAGAGGCGCGAATGGTTCGCGCCACTTACCTGAAGCACAAAGACAAGATCGCGACTCAGGTGGGAACGCAACGTCACGAAAAAGAGAACTTCAACCGAGTCCGGGAGCTGATTCGTGATGGCGCGGTCGGCGAACTCCAGGAAGCTCATGCCTGGGGCACTCGTCAACTACGTCGCCCCGGTTACCTTCCGGCTCAGGGAGAGCCGCCAAAGACCCTTCATTACGATCTCTGGCTGGGTCCCTCGCCCTACCATCCCTACAACCCGGATTACTTTTCCGGAGACCCGGGGGCCAACTGCCTTCAATGGAACATGTATTGGGATTTCGGTACGGGTCAGATAGGAGACATGGGAAGTCACACCATGGACATCGCCTGGAATGCGATCGATGCCGAGCTACCCACTTCCGCGGAAGGAGAGGGTGAGGCCTTCAACCCGGAGGTCACCCCGGTCGAATTGGCGACCAAGTTCGATTTTCCCGCCAACGACTGGCGGCCCGCTATCAAGGTCCACTGGTGGCAAGGGGGCATGATGCCGGAATCACCGCTTCCGTATGTCAACCTGAATGACGTGGGGCATGGCGCCATGTTCGTCGGCGACAAGGGGATCCTGGTCAGTCATTTTGACACTCGTGTCCTCATCCCCACCGGGTCGGACGCGGACATGACCTACTACCAACCTCGTCCCAAGGACAAACTGATCCCCGCGATGGGCGGGTTTCAGCAAGAGTGGATCGATGCCTGCAAAGGGGATCTCAAGACCTCCTGCGATTTCAAATACGCCTGTGACCTGAACGAAATGATGGTCCTGGGTCTGGCCGCTTATCGAGTTGGCAAGAAACTCGATTACGATGGCGCCAAGGGTCAAGTCACTAACAGCACGGAAGGCAACGATCTACTCAGTAGAGAATACCGTGAGGGATGGGTGCTCAACGGCTGAGGCTGGATGGCGGGCTATTTTTGGCGGTTCTCCACCCCGAGCCACGCTTGGACACGCTCTTCATGGCCTTCCCAATCTCGTGGCGAGGGACCCTCCAACAGTATGTGGGAAGACTTCACCGGACCCATGCGAACAAAAAGGAAGTCAAAGTATTCGATTACGTGGACCAACACGTGCCGATCCTGGCGCGGATGTACGAGAAGAGACTGAAGGGTTACCGCTCGATGGGGTATTCGATGAACGGTTAACTCTCGCCATCTATTCGGATTACGAGAGCCACTCAACGAGCCCGCCATCTCCGGCCAGGGGCAGGGCGACGATTCGACTTTTGGGCGCCAGTGGATAGGGACTCTCCGTTCGGCAAACAACAGCGGCTTTTTTCAGCGTCTTCGCGCCATAGCACCTCTCGATCTCCGCCAACCCCTTCAAGGCGCTCGATTCAACCCGAGCGGAGGTCTTACACTCGATAGCGAGGAACTGTCGAGGACCGACCTCGATGAGCAGGTCGACTTCCTCGCCTTGAACGGTTCGCCAGAACCAGCACGGAGGTCTCTTCCCCATATTGAAGAAATGCTTGTGCACCTCGCCGATGACGAAGTTCTCCCAAACCGCACCCCACGCGGCGTTCCGGATGACCGATTCCCAATCCGCGAAACCAAGGAGATAGGTCAACATGCCGGGGTCGGAGAAATAGAGCTTTGGCGTCTTAATCAGTCTCTTTCCCGCACTGCTATGATAGGGCTGGAGCAGGAAGACCTGCCGGCTGGTTTCGAGTATCGAGATCCAGCTCTTGGCGGTATTGGGCGCGATTCCGACGTCGCGCGCCAGTTCCGATAGGGAGAGCAATTGGCCAACGCGAAGAGCGGCCGCCCGCAGGAAGCGATCGAAATCGCGAAGGCTCCCTATGTTCAGGATATTGCGGACGTCACGTTCGAGATAAGTGGAGAGATAAGAACCGAGCCACATCTCGCGATCCAGCTCCGGCCGTTGCCATAGCTCGGGAAACCCGCCCCGCCAGCAGAACAGGTCCATCTTCTCCGTTGTCGCCCCTGCATCCACCTCCGCCAATGAAAGAGTCGGCAAGGAAAGGACAGCGCACCGACCGGCCAGGGACTCGGTGACTCCCTCCATTAACATGAAATCTTGCGATCCCGTCAGGATGAAACGCCCTGGTCGCCGGTCCTTGTCGACAGCCGATTTCAGATGGCGCAACACTTCCGGAACATATTGGACCTCATCAATGATCAACGGATCCGGATGCCTCCGGAGGAAGGCCCCGAAATCCAACCGTGCTGACTCCGCCGTTTGTGGAATGTCAAAAGTTACATATTGCGCGTCCGGAAAGAGATGTCTTACCAGAGAGGTTTTGCCGGCTTGGCGCGCTCCCGTCACCACCACAACCGGGAATTGCGCGACTGCCTTCCGGATTACGTCCGAAATCAATCTTTTAATCCACATTGCAGATATTATGCAATGATAATGCATTCTGTCAAGATCAAACCGCAAGAAGGGTGTTGCGAAATTCCCATTCGGTCGTCCCCCTTTCACGACGGGTCGATTAGCCTCGCACTGAAAATGTCGGGATGAAGGTGTATTGGTCATGATTTTTCTCTGATTGGGGGTGTGAGAGGAGCAAGACGGCTGTTTTTGGACAGACCTTTCCCATCGAAGGGAGTGACGCGGTTCGATTTCGGGATGCGATTGGGATTGCGGTGTTGTCAGGCCGCTCGGGGCTGAACCAGTGAGCGCATCTTTTCCGGCTCTCCGGACTCAATCCAGCCCACGGCCATGGCCAGCATCACCACCAGGGCCAGCCCCATCCGCGCCTTGATCTTTTTCTTGCGCCGGATGAAGTGGCGCTCGAAACCGAAGGAGACGTCCAGGCGGCTGTTGACCCGCTCCACCGAGGTTCGTTTCTTGTACTCCCGCTGCCAGGCATAGGTCCCGCGAGCCATCGGCGTGTACAAACGGCGATCTTCCTCCAACGGTACCCGCTCGTCCCCGGTCCGCTCGATGGACCTCCGCCGACAACACCAAATCCGTCTCCAAATCCACCGTATGTTCCGCCCTGTAGGCCAGATGAGTCCGACCGCCACTTTTTTTCACTTCAGCAGTTTCTTCTTCTTGGCGATCTCCAGGACGAGAAGAAAGACTTGGTGATGGATCGCCAAAGGAAGGCGTTGGCGAATAACTGGCTGCTAGGGAATGCGGAATCCGATGGGGGCCAAGTCTTCAAGAAAGCGAGATTGGCGCTGTCAGGGCGACATCCACATCTCGGCGAACTCGAACAACTCCTGCGGGGTCGGTCCCATCATGAGCAGACTGATTAGACCCTGGGCGTTGTTCATCATGAACTCTTCGAGAACATCGTCGATTCCGTTGTTGTCGTCATCGGAATCGCAGGCGTCTCCGAATCCATCCGAGTCGCTGTCCAACTGATCGGGATTTTCGAGGGTCGCGCAGTTGTCGGTTGCGTCGCCCACTCCGTCGTCATCGGTGTCGTCCTTGAAGATGTTGGTCTCCCAGCCGTTCATGACACCAAGTGCTTCGACATAATTGGGAAGTCCGTCCGGCTCCAGATCGGACAACGGATCGAGAAGGTCTCCCAAAGGAAATCCCGAGGTCGACATCTCGTCATAAGTCAGGCTAAGGGCCAAAACGGCGGGGTAGGTGTAGGTCACCGGTTGGATGGCGCCCGCAATCTTGAGTTCGAGATCTTCGCCCTCCATGTAGTCGGCGTAACATCCCATCACAGCGGCGGCCGCTCCGATCTGAGTCTGGATCTGTTCCATGGTGTCGAACAACTCGGCGGTGTTCTGCGGCGGGGGCGGAGGCATGGGAGCTGGAGGCGGAACCTGTTTGGGGTTCGCCAGACGGTCCCGAACATCCTGTAGGACCACTCCGCTTGGATTATTGCCATCCCTGCCCAAGATATATGAAGTCGTGGGAGGAACTCCGCCGACATACGAGTACATCGTCTCGAACAGCGCGACCGTCGTCGTGTCCTCTGGATTCACCTCCAGATTGTCATCCTGGAGGAGAAGCGTCTTCGAGAGCAGGTCGGCCCAGGCCGCGAACCAGTCGGCCACCAGAGTGGTCGATCCCATGGAATACCAACTCGCCGAGGGGATATCGGCGGGAGAGGGGTCGGGGATCGGCGGCATCATCTTTCTCGATGTCCAAGTGTTGTTCACCTTCGTCGCGTTATCGACAAACTCCGCGGTTTGAATCGCCAGACGGATCAACGACAACTTGCCTCTTGGCCAGCGAGCATCCATGAAACTGTTTGAACCCAGATTTATGTCGATGTGTTTTGGATTGTCGTTCTCGGTGATCTTGAAACGCCATGATGCTCCAGACGGGACAGTCGGAACGCCCGTGAACTGCCCATCCGCCAACGTCTCGACTTCGTAGAGACGTCGGGCTGTCGGATAGGCGCCGGCGTCGTTCTCGCTCGTCATCCGCCACCCCTCATCGATGTCCGACCAGAGATCCATATCGGTATCGACCGGCTCGAGGGGCGGATCGTAAGGGGGAGGCGGACCGACCGGCGAATCGGAAGGATCGAGACGGTCCGTCCCCATCAAATCCTCGTCGTTGTCGCTCCAACCATCGCCATCACGGTCCGCATCGTCCGGATCGGAACCACGCAAGATCTCGTCGAGATCGGTCCACCCGCTATCGTCGGAGTCTTTTCCAGCATCCGCGACCAGCGGATTGAACCGGACTAGCAAGACCTCGATTACATCCGGGATCGTGTCGCCATCCGTGTCGACATCGGGGGGCTGATTGATGGTGTAAGTGACCGTCTTCTCGGGCGATTTCACTCCACCGTCGTCGCTCCGGACCATCAGGGTCCGTGTTTGCGCGATGACCACATTGTGGGAATTCCCGAAAGTTTCCCATGTCGTGGTGTCGTTATTGAAGACCTCTACCACCGCTGACATAGGGTAAGCCTGGATGACCACTTCCACCGTATGGTTGTAGGTCCCCGAGGCGGGCGAGACTGTGACACCCGGTTGTCCCGGATTGTCGAAACTGAATACTGCTTCATCGAAACTGTAGAGCGAAACCCGAGGCAGACCGGGAGCGGGCGCTGGGTAGATCCCCTGGAGTTCGTTGGGAATCCAATTCTCTCCCGCGGAGTAAGTGTAGGCCTGCATTCCGCCGCCGGAGACAGTCGGGGGCGAACCGGGCGAGTATTCCTCGTAGTTGATATTGGTCGCGTCGACCGAGGTGGTGTAATCCCCTTCGTGATAAGAACCGAGGAAGGCCCCCTCGTCCGAAAACACGAGGACATTCTCGTTGGTCGACTGGGCATGGACGGATGTAACGCTCGAGAGGAGGAGGGCAAATAGAGCAAGAAGGGGGTGGAGGATCGATCGAATCATGACTTAAGGGATCTCCAACCAATTGCTGTAATGAACGGAGACGCCCTCTCCGCTGATGGGATCAACTTGAACCAATTGATAACGGACCAACGTTCCCGCCTTGCAAGGGTAGGGGTCGGCGTAAAGCAACCGAGGTCCATCGACATCGTCCTGAAGTTCGCTGGGGTAGACCCACATCGGATTTGGATCCGCCACGAAAATATACGGGTCGTCCAACGCGTCCGTCCTTAGGGTTTGATTGCCTAAATTGATCGGAGGCAGCCGGTAACAGAAGAAAGTGTTCACCAACGGCCCGACCTGGACAAAGTCCTTGCCCTGTTCCTGACGGTAGACAATGAAGTCCCCATAGCGATTCTCCGCTTTCAGTTTGTCGCAGAATCCATAACACCCGAGCTGGACCGGAACGAGGCAGGGTTCCTGACGGTTCCCGCAGTCATCGAGGTCGGTGAACACGCAATCGGTGTCATCGAACAGACTTTGCAAATCTCCGGAAAGAACCAGAACCGGTTGTCGATTCATCGGGTGGTTGAGGAAATACGCGATGACATCCTCGCCCCCGCCGATATCGGGAACCGGCGGCCAGGGGAGTTGTTCCGGATCGCCCAACTCCCAGGTGTTGCACAGCTGCGGAGACCAAGGGCTGGATTGAAGAACTTTGTCGATCGCGCGCACCTCGAAACACCACTCCACATTGACATCCATCACCGGGTCGAGCGGAAGCGCGACTTCATATAAACCATTGTCATACTCCAGATTCGAAGCGCCAATCCAGAATGTGTTGTATCGAATGTTCGATCCCGCTTTCCAGGCGAGCACAAAGGCCGCCAAACCAGACCGTCCCTGGGCGGCCCATCGGACCGTAAAGGTCGGGGAACCCTCCGTGCCGGTCGGATCGACGCTATGCAGCAGCGGCGCCTCGGGCGGCATTTGATTGAAGGGTCCCAACCCGATGCAGTTCAAGAACTTCATCGAGGACCCGACATTGTTCGAATTGAAGACACGAACGCCGAGGCAGGTGTTGGTTGGGACAATGCCCGCGATGTCGATCTCCTCGCAATACTTGACCGTGCCGGTCTCCTGAGTCGCCGAGATGGTGAGGAAAGGCGACATCTCTCCGCCGATCAGGTGATAGACGCGGGCTCTCTGCCCCGGGTCGAGGTCGACACAGACGGTTGGAGGAGATCCAGGGGGGATCACCTCACCCGGTCCGGGCTCGCGTTCGCGGCAATCCTCGATGAGGTCGAAACAATCCACACGGTCCGCCGAACACAGGGGAACATTGAAGACTTCAGATGTGGCGATCAGGTTCCCTTCCTTATCGTAAAACTTCACAACCAAGTCGCCCGTCTCGGTCCTTCCGCAAGGGAACACGCAGTTCAACTGATCGAAATGGAAGGGAAAGAAAGTGGCTTCACGATTACGAATCGGCCGTTCCCCTACAAACAGCACACGTTGACGCCCATTATTGTCCCGGGGACAGATCTGATAGATCTTGGCCGTTCCCATTTCGGCGATGCCGAATTCCTCTCCCTGGTTAGTCTTGTCGAAAGCCTGAAAGCGCGGCCCTTGTCCGGGGGTCAACTCGCACTCGAGGCGAACATCGACCCGGTAATCGCAATCGTTGATGACGATGCCGCCGTTCGCATCGGGCTGGATACGGTCCGGCAACATGGCCCGCACAGAGGGAGAGGGAGGGCTCTGGTTATCGAACTGGTCGAAGGCGATCAGCTTGTACCACCAGACATGGTTGTCCGACTGGGGAATGGAATCGACCACGACTCGTTGTTGCACACCCGTATCGAGGGTTCTCAGAGTGGAGTTGTCGAAGGCGTCGATTTCAGCCACCAGATTGGGCGGCGTGGCGCCCGGACTGCTCGCCGGATCGCAAGGATCCGTGCCGGAAGCGTCCTCGATGTTGTCCGGCCAGTAGTCGCCATCCGAATCGACTCCCCATTCTTGGGCTTCTTCCCGAGTGAAAAACCTGAACAGGACATACTTGACCGTATCGAGATCGACCTCGCGGAAATTACGACGGAGCTGATCGGCCCCCTTTGGAACGAAGTAGAGTTCCGTTGGGTTCGCGTAGGAGGGCGGGGTGACCAAATCGTAATCCGACCCAAACTCTCTCCAATAGTTGGTGGCGTTGATCTCGTCCCAGACAATTTGCACCCGTTTGACTTCCGTCATGGTCGCGTCCCAGACCTCCTCGGAACGCACCCCCCAGGGCTGAGGCGGACCCATCGTGTCGGGAACCATCGCCAAAAGCGGCCCGCTTGTCTCCGAGTATTTGCCCGACAGATCCTTACCGACGAGGTAATAGAAATAGGTTTTGCCTCTCTGGAGGAATTGGTGGTTGAAGGGATCTCCTTCGTCGATCGCCATGAAACTGTTGCGGCCCTCCTCCGGGGGATTTCCCGCGACCACGATCGGCTCGTTCCCCACCCGACTCAGTTCCGCGGGGAGAGCGTTGTTCTCGACCAGGTTCCTGAGATCGAGGACACCCAGGTCCATGTCCGACCGATAGATATCGTAACCGTAAGTGAGAATCCTGAGCGGAAGAGCGGCCGGGTCGTCGGGGATGTCCCAGCGATGATGAATCCTACGATCATCGACCCCTCGACTGATCGCCGAACAATCCGCGACAAACACCTGCTCGAAATTAGGAGGCGCCGGGAGGATCGTTTCCACGCCGATGTCGATGGAAGTCTTCCCGAGCGGGAGCGTTTCGGCGGTCCCTTCGAGCCCGGTGATCATGTATTCGAATACTCCCGGACCCGGAAGGTTTCGATCGATGTAACCCTGTCCGATGGAACGGGCGACATCGAAGTTGAACCGCGCGAGCAGCAATTGCTCCAGCGGATTGTACATCGTGTCTCCAGGCATAAGGGAGAGTTTCCCATGGAGATAATCGATCGCCATCACTCCAGTCGCCTCGCCATTGGAATCGTTATAAGCCCACTCGACCATTTCCGCGAAGCGTTTCTGTTCCCCGGGCTCCATGTAGAACCCGGTCATGGCAGGGATGTCAGCCAACGCACGAGAGGTCTCCGCGAGCAGCGCGAAGTCGGCCGGCGCCTGACGGCGGTAAATCCGGAATCCGGTGATCTCCGGTGGAATTGCACGCTCCATGGGACCCCAAGCCAAAAGGACTTGGTTCTGCATAGTGGTCGAGTTCTCCTCGACCAGACCGGTGAAATACATCCGGTCTCCGGCCGCGTGGGAGGTCATCCCGATTAGCGGAATCGCCACCAATCCAAAAAGGACTTTTTTCGTTCGACTAAATGTCATATCAATTCTTTAACAACTCTCAATTTCGAACTCACCGAGACCGTTTCAACGGACTTCGTTTTGCGTAGCCACGGAATTGATTCCGTGGCGGACTCGATCGCTCTCGAAAACCCACATCGGATCGGAATCCGACATGGGCAAGGAACGATGCGGAGCAACGTTCCAGCAACGACCCGCACCCGCCAATCGCGGCCGGAAGCCGCTCCCACGGCGGGGGGGGGTTAATCGCAACAATTCACATCCGGGCCGATGATGTCCCAACTTCCCGTGTATTCGGCCCCGAATGTCGCGTCGCCGGTCAGGCACCAATCGTCGTTACGCACATCGGACACGCTCAACCAGTCCTCGGGACTGCAGAATCCGATACCGGCCCCTCCCCATCCCGTGCCCGAGAAGAAGAACTCGTCTCCCACTTTGGCTCCGATGGTGATAACTCCCCCCCTCAGTGAGGCGAGGCACGCCAGTTTTCCGTAAATCGAACCGCCCACCAAA
Source organism: Candidatus Omnitrophota bacterium (assembly GCA_020632575.1). Classification (GTDB taxonomy): domain Bacteria; phylum Hinthialibacterota; class Hinthialibacteria; order OLB16; family OLB16; genus JACKFH01. The sequence goes on from JACKFH010000019.1 coordinate 67,130, forward strand.
CCGCCGTAGTCCGGATGGAAATACCAGGCTCCGATATCGGCGCCGGCGCCCAGTTTGAAGAAGCATCCGATGTTATAGATGGGGATCGATGCAGCACCTCGGACATAAGCTCCAATTAAGGGGACTTTTTCGCCAATGAATTCGCCAACTTGAGGATCGAGGCGTTCCAAAACCTTGAAGTCGCAGGTCTTGCCTATCAGGAATGCGATGATGTTCAGGGTGTAGCTTTCGAACCTACCCGAAGCGGTGGCTCCCAAGTAGTTTTCAATCGCTCCGACTCCAACCTCGAGGCCGAGGTTCTTAATCACCACCGCCTCAAAATTTACTTCCCCGCCAAGATAGGCTCTTCCGAAGAACCCGATTGGGATGGCGTTATCCAAAGTGAATCCAAGCGCCACTTCCTTCAACTTGGTCGAACCTCCGGAGATGCTGATCGGAACATCGTGGGAGGAGATGAGGACGTCGAGCTTTCCTTCGCCGTCATCCACACAGGCGCCCTTCCCGTTCTCCGCGTTCCAGGCGGTCACATCGAGCGCCGCGTTGTAGCTGGTCGGGTCGGGCACGTTGCCATAGGTGAACTCCGCCTCGATATGCAATCGCTCCAGCTCGTCCGTGTTCACAATTGCGTAACCGTCGATCCGCGCTGAGAAGACATCGAAATCGGTCCCGATGGCGCTGGTGATCGAATCGAGCAGGTTGTTGATCCCCTCGGCCAGCGCCGCGATGCCTTCTTGAATGAGCTGATTGATGGACATCGTCAACTGCAGGACGATATCGTCCACAAACTGACTGATCGGGGCGATCAGGTCGTAGAAATTCTCGTTGAGCGCCTCGACCGGCGGACTATTCAGAATAGCGCCCTTGATGATGTTCTTGATGTCCTGGACAGTCGGCGCGGGAATGGTCTCGAGCGCGGTTTCGAGGATCATGGTGAGTTCGCCCGCGATGAAATCGGAGGCTTCTTGGACTGGAACGCTCAGAAGATCGTCCAAACCGTTGACAATGATGTTCTCGTAGTCGTTCGGGACCGACCCAATAAAACTCGCCAACTCGCTTCCGACTGCCGCCCCCTCGAGAGTCTCCGCCACTGATTCGGCGAGCACATCCAGGTTGTCCTGACCCAGATTGAGCAAATCGTTATAGGTCGGATACTCGGATTCGAAGAAGGCGTCCGGGACCGGAATGTTGTTCACATCCAACAACTCGCGAAGGGCGGTCACCTGCTGTTTGACCAAACCGACTTGGTCGTTGACCTCCGACAGGCTTGAATCGATGAAGGCGGTGATCGAATTGATTTGCATGTTGATCGCGTTGGAGGTGTCAACCACGAGCTGAAGCAGCATCTTCGCCTCGTCGAAGATGTCCGGCATATCCGTGTAGGCCGCTTCGAGCAGCGATTCGGCAACCTGGACAATCTCGTGAAGGCTGGCCACCAGATCGTCCACCGATTTTTCGGCATCGGTGACAAAAGAGGTGTCGATATCCGCCCCGGCCGCGCTCGCCGCCGCCTCGATTGCGTTCGCGATTAGGCCCAAATCCACCGCGTCGACAATGTCCAAAATATCCTGAACTTTGTCTTTGGCGCTGTCGACTTCTTGGATGATCGGGTTATTGCCGAGGTTGGTCAGTTGGCCGAGGACTCCCCCGGGGTCGAGGATCGTGTTGTTGATGGAGTTCAAGAGACTAGTCACATCGGCCAGTCCATCGGTGAGTTCATCCGTGAGGGTATCCACTTGGTTCTGGGCCGAGGAGATTTCATTGGAGAGGGTCATCAAGACCGATTCCACCTGCCCCAGCCTCGATCGCAAGTCTTCCAATTGCTGGTAGACTTGTTGCTGTTGAGGGATGGTGTAGGGGATGCCAGCCGCGATGCCGATTCCATTCGCCCCGTCCTCCAGCACATTCGCAGGGACCACCAGGAACGCCGAATAGTCGTTGAAGATCGATTCGAGTTCGCCTCCGGCTCCCGCCAGCGGGTTCGCCCCGCCCAGAGCCTGATCAAGGAGATCGTCTTTGAAAGTGTCGAGCACTCCCGACGTGCGGATCGAAAGTTCCTGCGGAATTCTCTGAACCACATTCACCGCTTCGGAGAAATCGCCGAAGGCGTTGTCGATCGCTCCATTGTTTAAGACCTGATCCAGCACCGCTCCGATTAACTTGGACAGATCTCCGCCCGTCACGTTCTTCACGAAGTCCTCTGTATTGATCAGGCTTCCGAGAACATTTTCGAGACTAAAGCCGATGTCGACGCCCAACACGTTTTGAAGGAAGTTGTCGATCCCCTCCAGCGAAATCAGATTGACCACAAAGTTCAGCGCGCGCGCGACATCGGCGCTCGCCCCGAACGAGAATTTCGTCTTCTCGGGATTGATGTAATCCGGAACCGTCGACACCGCGAGGATGGGCAAGGAGTCGTTGAACAGGGCGCGGCTCTGTTCAACTCCGAGGAACTGAGGCTTCTCCGTTCCGTTCGAGCGGTTGTAAGTCGTCGCGTAGTTTAAATCGAAGATGCCGGCGGAGGGCCAGGAGTATTTCGCTCGCGCACGCGGATCTCCGGATTCCGGTTTGTCTTCCTCGTCCTCCAGCAGGTCCCGATAGGCCGCCACATTGGTTCCAAAAGAATCGGGAAGACCGTTGAAATCGGAATCGTTGGCCGTGTCGTTCTTTCCGACATAGATTTCAAAATTCTCGTTGGGGAGACTGAGCCCGCTTACATTGGGGTTCTCCAATTGGAGATGGACATTCATGTCATTGAACAGGGGGACGTCGGTCAGTCCCGTTCCGTTGATGAAACCGTCGTTGGTTCCGGGGTAGGAGTTCCTCTGATTCAAGTACGCCGCCTGCATCCGCAGATCGAACCCCGGCTCGTCGCTCATCATCGGCTTGTCGTAAACCGTCTCGACCTCGGCGGTCATGGTCTGGTTCTTGAGATGTCCGTTGACCGGATAGATCGCCTTCATGGTCAGCGTGTTGTCGATGCCATTGACATCATCCAGCGTGATCAATTGAAGTTCTTTATTCTCGTTGTTTACGCAGGGGTCGGGGTCGTTTCCAGTCGGAACAAAGGCCATTCCATTGATGGCGATCGGAGTGTCCCAAAAGGCCAGCACCCCGTTCCCCTCGTCCGTCAGTCCATCGCCGTCGTTGTCTTCTCCATCCGGATACCGCCAATCGTCCTCGGGTTCGGAGTCGACTTGGCCGGAACCGAGGTCCCCGCTGCAAGTTAGATCGAGATCCAGGAATGAAACGGTGATGTCGCAGGGTCTGGGGATGTCAATCGTGCCATCGAGAAATGTTTTACCGTCCAGTTTGTTGCAGACCTGACGGAAAGCGAACCTTCGGAAATCGATATCGTAACCGTAGATGTTCAATGTCCCCATGAAGGTCGTGTTGAACACTCCGGTCACTCCGCAAGGTTTGATATTGTATTTTGTGTAAGAAGTGATCTCGAAGGCGTCGTAGTTCGCGTTTCCGTTGAACCGAATATCCTGATCGTCGACCAACAGATTTCCCTGTCCGACACTGAGCGGGGCGAGTTCCTCCGGTCCCATCGTCAGGCCCGCGTAAAAACCGTTGCCCCGATTCGAATCGGCGGAGGGACCTCCCTCTCGCAAGGGCGACAGCGTGTTCGGGGTATTCCCTGGCCCGTCGTAGAGGCGGGAACCAAGCAATACCTGACTGACTGTCCGGCTCGTCTCGTCGTCCGTTCCCGGACAATGATAACCCGGAAGACAGAAGACCCCGGAGAGGGTGGAATCGTCGCGACGGTAGGTGGCGTTTACGCCTTCGAATTTCCCCCAATCCGTCGCTTGTCCGAGCATCTCGAATGGAGCGGAAAGCGCGCCGTCCTCGGTCCGGTAGCAACTCCCGCCGACGATATTCGCGACGTAAGTTCTTCCCGCGGCCATATCCCCGCAGTTGTCATCCGGACATCGACGTCGCATTCGGAGTTCGAATCGGTCGATGGGAACTTCCTCCTGCACAATCTGATTGTCCACGATCTGCACATCGTCCGCGCCGAAATAGAGTCGCCCCTGGGGATAGGAGGTTCTTGGTTGCTTTAACAGCGCCGCGTTGGTGTTTCCAAAACCGAGTTGGGACAGCTGGATTCCATTCGCGTCGATCACGCCATCAGGGTTGGTGAAATCCAATCCCATGTAATAGATATCGTTAAGGGGGAACGCCTTGCCATCGTGCTGGGCCGCTCTCGGATCTTGAGCGTTGCAGCTGGCGTAGCGTCCAAAATGATTGTGGAGAGCG
>JACKFH010000002.1 GCA_020632575.1 Candidatus Omnitrophota bacterium
GTTCACCCCGATGGCCTCGGCCACGCGTACGATCCGGACACTCTGACCTCGCTACCGGTCTATCAATTAATCACCCGTCCCCAAGACATCCTTCAGTGCATGGCCTACAACACATCGCAGCAGATCCCCAAAGAGAATTATTCCGCCCGAAGAACTTTCAATTGGGAGGGGGCCTTTGTTTACAACGGGATCGTTTACGACCACATGCGCTACCGGCTCCGAGGTTATAACCAACGCTACCAACTCCAGCAAAAGCGGAATATGCGGCTACGGTTTAATCGTGGCCATTACTTCCAAGCGCTTGATCAGAAGGGAAGGGAGTACCCGACCAAATGGCGGACTCTGCTGTTCGCCAAAGGTTTTGGCCCGCGAGAGGTGGGGAATTTTGGAGTCACCGAATCCCTGAACAATTTCCTCTTCAACCTTCTGGGAGTCCCCGCTCCCTACACCCATTGGATCCATTTGCGCGTCGTGGATGAAGCGGAGGAGTCTCCCCTCAGCCCGGGCGGTCAATACACCGGAGATTTTTGGGGCATGTTCCTGGCGATGGAGGACTACGATTCCCGTTTCCTGGATGCTCACGATCTCCCCAAAGGAAACCTCTACAAGTTGACCGATGGTGTCACTGCTGGCCTTTTGCAGCTGCGCTATCAGGCGAAGGACTCGGTGTCGAATGGAGGCGACTACAACAACATCCGCTTCAGCCTCCACCCAGCGGCCGATGAGAACTTCATCCGAACCTTTGTGGATGTCGATCATTGGTCCCGATATGAAACCGTTCAACAGGCCATCCGTCACTACGACCTCGGTGTCTACCCCGATCGTGAGAACATCTCCGCTCCGGTGGACACCCCAGCTCTCAAGAACATGGCGTGGTTTTTCCGACCCGACCCCAGTAGTGAGTATGGGAAACTCATGCCCCTACCCTGGGATCATGAACAATCCTGGGGGGAGAGTGGCGCTCATCAGGGATGGGACATGCCGCTTTATGCGGTGATCGATCCGCAAATCACCGACGGTCGCGCCAAAGTCGATTACACCGGCGGACCTCGTCAGAAGGAATCCGTCTATATCGAATACCGTAATGTCCTCCGGGAATTTCGGGACTTGGTTTGGAACCAGGAGACTCTTCCTCCTCTCATCGACCGCTTTGCTTCGGTCATTACTGACTTCGTCCCCGCCGATAGGGACCGTTGGAAGGACAACCCATTGAGCCAGGGAACTCTGACCGACTTCGGCCCGCTCGAGGACAAAATCGCCGACATGAATGTGTTCGCTTTTGTCGGCGGGACTCATTGGCCCACCCTGGATCGGCCCAACACCTCCATGGTGGCGCCCGGAGGTCGTGCGGTCGAACTTGACGAACGTTCCAACTATGGGGGAGACGATGTTTCGATACCCGACAAACCGGCTGTCGCATCCATTGGCGATGCCTCGTTCCCGGCTTATGACCTCCGATTCGAGACCTCGCCCTTTTCCGATCCGCAGGGCGATGGGACCTTTGCGGCGTTGAAATGGCGATTAGCCGAAATCACCGACCCGGACGCGCCAGCCTATGACCCGGAAGCCGATCCGATTCTCGAGTGGACCGAGATCTGGAGTAGTGGGGAAATCGTGACCGAGGACTACCAAATCCAGATCCCCTCGAGCGCGGTGGAGCCTGGTCATTCCTACCGAGTCCGCAGCCGCATGAAGGATGAAACCGGTCGTTGGGGACACTGGTCGGATCCCGTCGAGTTCACTGTGGCTCAAGTCGCCACGATCTCCCCGGGCGATATCATCGTCTCGGAGTTCCTCGCTAACGCGAACGGAAACGACAATTTCAAGGAGTGGATCGAACTCTATAACACGACCGGAGCCGATCTCGACATTCGCGGCCTCCAGATTCGGGATAATGAGTCGGACTCCCACGTCATCCAGGCATCGACCCCGGTGATCGTTCCCTCGAAAGGGTATTTCGTGATTGGCGAATCGACCGACACTGCAGTCAATGGAGGCGCCCCCGTTCAGTATTCGTTCGACAATGACATCACTCTCGGCAACAGCGGCGATGAGATTTACCTGCTCAACCAGGGTGTGGTGATTCACTCGGTCGTCTATGGCGACTTCACCCCCGGCGAGGATCCTGTTGTCTCAACCATCGCGGAATCGCCGACTCAGGGTCACGCGTTCGGAATGGCGACCGATTACTGTGAGGGGCCGAGCCAGCTGTGGACTTTGCAAACCGCGTCCTATGGAACCAACGGTGATTTTGGAACTCCGGGTGTGGATAACCTCGACGTTCAGGTCTGCACGCCAGATGCGACTCCCCCCCAGTTGGTGGGGGCCGAATTCGGCCGACGCAATCTGATGGTTCTGTCTTTTGACGAGCCCCTGGAGGCGACCTCCGCGACCGACCTTTTCAACTACCGAGTCACCAACGGACCCGGACTGCCGCATATTGCCACTCTTGAGGACCCACTGACCGTGGTGCTGACTTTCTACTACGACCTGCTCCCGGATGTGACCTACACGATCGAAGTGGAGGATGTGATGGACCTGTCGGCGAACCCGATCTCTCCCGCGGCGACTCGGACCCTCTCTTATTCGCTGCCGCCGGTCTCCATCACCGAGGTGATGTATGACAATCGGGGCAACGACATCGAATGGGTTGAGATTCATAATCCGACCGATACGACGATGGATTTGTCGGGCTGGAATTTTACCGATGACGATGTCTATCCCGCGCTTGGAGAAGGGAGTGTGATTCTGCCGGACGGGACTCTTCTTGAACCGGGCGAATACGCGGTGGTCGACCTTTGGGGTGATCCAAATTTTTCGCTTTGGCAAATGGAGCCCGACATCCGAGTGATCCACGCTGTTCCGCAAACGGTCGGCTCTCTCTCGAATGGAGGGGACAACTTGGCTTTGTTCGACGCTCTCCCCGGCGGAGTTCTAATCGATGGATCTCTTTCCGGGGATTATCCCGATCTCTCCACGGACGGGCAGTCGATCGAGAAACAGGATGAGGAATTTCCCTGGGCCAGCGACTTGGCGGTTTCCTACAACTTCAAAGCCTCCACCTCGCCTCTTGGGTTCCAGACTGGTCTCAACGAGAACAATGAGTTCCTGACTTCCTTTGCCAGCCCCGGACGCAAAAACGGCACGGATCCCGGACCCACACGAACGCCGACCTTCACTCTGACCGCGACGATCACTCCCACGCCGACCCAGACGCCCACTGTGACTTCCACGCCCACGGAAACTGAAACACAGAGCTCGACTCCGACCTCGTCGCCTTCACCCACTCCGACTCTGAAACGAAATTATGACATTGCTCCCCCGCCCGAGGGCGACGGGCGGGTCGATGTGAAGGACCTGTTGCTGCTTCTCGATGGCATGGTAGGGGGCGCCTCGGACGAGACGGTGCTGTTTGATTATTCGCTCTACTGGATGACCGATGTGGCTCGTTAACGAATCCCCAATGGAAGCGGATTTAAAAATAAACCGTTTCTTTCTTGGGGCCGTCGCCGCCGAGCGAATCGCAGATTTCCATTAGGCTTTTAGCCGCCGCCTTGAAGGCCTGTGCCGGTTCCGAATCGGGTTCGCGCAAGACGATCGGGTTTCCCTCATCGCCTCCCTCGCGGACCCCGATGTACAACGGAATGTCTCCTAGGAATCCGACGCCATACTCCTCGGCGAATTTCTTCCCGCCTCCCGATGAAAAGATCTCATGACGCTCACCGGTACCCGGAATCGAAAAGTAGGACATGTTCTCGATGACCCCCAAAACGGGAACACTCACCTTATCGAACATGACCTTGGCCTTTTTCGCGTCAGCCAACGAGACCCCTTGAGGCGTTGTCACCACCACGGCGCCAGTCAGCGGAATGGTCTGCGACAGGGAGAGTTGCGCATCCCCGGTTCCTGGCGGCAAGTCAACCAACAAGTAATCGAGTTCGCCCCAATCCACATCGGCGAGGAATTGTCGGATGGCGCCATGGATCATCGGCCCGCGCCAAACAACCGGTTGGTCTTCCTCGAGAAAGAACGCCATCGAAATCATTTTGACCCCATACTTTTCGACCGGCTTGAGTTTCCCTTCCACGACCTCGGGAGCCGCCCGAACTCCCATCATCATAGGGACATTGGGACCGTAAATGTCGCCATCCATCAGGCCCACCTTGGCCCCCATCTCGGCGAGCGCAACGCTAAGGTTGACCGAGCAGGTCGATTTTCCGACTCCGCCCTTGCCGGAGGCGACAGCGATGGAGCGTTTGATGTGGTCGAAATTCAATCCGGCCTCTCCTTGAACTTGAGGCTGTGGGGGTTGTTGCGACAAGATGAAACTCCTTTTCGATTGGGTGTTCGAACCAAAGATAAGAGCTTAGTGCAATTGATATCGACTCGCTAGGGAAGGGAAATGGCCCGGTCCCTTCCATCTCGTTTGGAAAGTCCTTATATTCCCCGCTCTTTGCGTGAATAATTAAAGAGAATACCTGGAAGGGAATCCAGTCATGTTTGAAGAACAGAACCAAGCCGTCAAAAAGATCATAAACCGGGTGACCGAAATCGGAGGCCGGCTTTGACATCCCTGGCAAACGGGATGAACTCGCCGAGCTGAGAACCCAACTCGAAGACCCAAACATCTGGGACGATCAACAACGCGCCCAAGACCTCAACCGACAGGTGAAACGCCTGGACGATCAGATTGAACTCCATGAGGATCTTTCCAATCGGGCCCAAGATCTTGTGACTCTGATCGAGATGGCCGAGGAAGAGGACGCCGAGTCCGAAGCCGGGGAGATTCAATCCGAACTCGACTCGCTCCAAGACGAAATCGACGCCTACGAACTCCAATTGACTCTTTCCGGCGAACACGATTCCGGCAATTGCTATTTCACCATCCATCCCGGGGCCGGAGGGACCGAGAGCTGCGATTGGGCGGACATGCTCCTTCGGATGTACAACCGTCACTTCGAACTCAAGGGATACGATGTCGAGGTGATCGACTATCAACCCGGAGATGAGGCGGGCATTAAAAACTCGACCCTCTGGGTAAAGGGCGATTACGCTTATGGTCGACTCAAGGCCGAACATGGAATCCACCGCCTTGTCCGCATCTCCCCCTTCGATTCCCAGAGTCGCCGCCACACTTCGTTCACCTCGGTGACCGTGGTGCCGGAAATCGAGGATGAGGTCGAGGTCGAGATCGATGACAAGGACCTGCGTGTCGACACCTACCGTTCCAGCGGCGCGGGTGGCCAGCATGTCAACAAGACCGATTCGGCGGTCCGGATCACTCACCTCCCGACCGGCATTGTCGTCTCCTGTCAGAATGAGCGTTCTCAGCACAAAAACCGCGCGACCGCGATGAAGGTCCTCCGGTCGCGTCTCTACGAGAGACAGCAGAAGGAGCAGGAGGAAAGACTCGCCGCCGCCTCGGGGGTCAAGAAGGAAATCGGCTGGGGAAACCAGATCCGGTCCTATGTCTTTCATCCCTACAACATGGTTAAGGACCACCGCACCTCCCATGAGACCGGCAACGTTCAGTCGGTCATGGATGGGAATCTCGATCCCTTTATCGACTCCTTTCTTCGGTGGAGTTTGGAGACCGAAAGAATTGGATGAAGTCGTTTGCTTTTTGATATATACTTTGGATATCGGAGGGGAGTGGGCTATTCCCTTTAATCTCTTGTCTTAAATTATTCCCAATCATTCCCACTTCCCTTCGATAGAATCGGATGCATAAGTCAAAATAAGCCGCATCAAAGTGGCGCGCAATGAGTGAAAATTGTTCCCCCGCGGCAAAAAGGCGCCAGTGGGGGATGGGGCCAGCCACCTAAAAAGGTGCGCGAAAAGTCTGAATTGCCTGATTAAATTGGAAATTTCTCGATCTTTTCATCATTTTTAAGTCTGGCACAAGACTTGATAGTAAATATTGAAGGGGATCGAACCGATCCTTTTCAGTTAGAAGCGGGAAATCTTAAGGCTTGCCCTTAACAAGATTTCTCTTTCCCCTGTAACCGAGGGGGGTTAGCGAGCGTGGGAACTCGTTCCCGGCTGGAAGCGCTTGTTGACCCCCTTTTCTATTAGAGCCCAACCAAAAACACCCCTGATCGAACGATCCCATTGCGACATGCCTCCCAACCAAGGGTGGCGAGAATCTCGATTCGAGATTTGGAGTCATGGATATTTCACACTGGACATTTAACGCCTCTCTATCGACACTTCGTCGGGAAGGCGGGATTGGCCTTGTTTCGGTCTCCAGGGAGGATTGCCTGCGTGAACAACTTCAACGCTTCAATTCGATTCGGACTTCTCTGTATTTGGTCCCTCCTGGCTGGTCTGCCCCCCGCCTCCGCTCAAGTCGGAGCCGAGAAATTGCAGGCGGGAGCCGCGCGACGCGAACTGGTTCCACCATTCCTCACACGCATGCCGGGGTACTTCGACAGGACCGACACATTCATCGGCGTGGAAAGCCCGATCTGTGCTCGTTCATTGGTGTGCGATAACGGCGAAACCCGACTGGCGATTGTCGCCAGCGATCTGATCGGAGTTCCGCGAGAGCTCGTCGAGGAGGTTCGCGCAACTGTCGAGGGGAAAACTGGCATTCCTCGTGAGAACATTCTGGTCTCCGCCTCGCATAACCATTCCGCCGTGGCGGGCTATCAACCGCGTTTCATGTTCGGCGCCCCTTACGATCCGCTCCTCTATGATTTTCTCCTCACTGAAATCTCCCAGAGTGTCTTAGAGGCGAACGAAAAGGTGAAACCGGCGCGTGTCGGTTTCGGTTCGGGGGAACTTGTCGGCTTCTCGAGGAATCGTCAGCAAGGGAATGATCGTGTGGTCGACCCTGAGGTCGGCGTCTTGAAGATTCAGGAAGCGGACTCGCGGGAGACGATTGCCACCTTGTTCAATTTCACCGGCCATCCTGTGGTACTGGGCGAAACGAACCTGTATCTATCCAGCGAATACCCGGGTCATGCGGAGAGGATGGTCGAGGAAGTCCTCGGAGGCGTGGCAATGTTCACCCAGGGCGCCTGCGGGGATGTGACGGTCCACCGGCAGGGACCTCCCATGGAGGAGATTCAAAGGCTTGGTCGAATCCTCGGGTCCGAGGTGATCAAAACCTCCGAGATGACTCAAGCCGTCCCCGACAATCGACTGTTTTCGAAATTCGAGGAGGTTCGAGTCGGCCTTCGTCATCTGCCCTCTGGGGAGGAGGCTCAACGACTCTTCGATACCTCCGACGAAGCTTTCAAGAATGCGAAAGAATCTCATTCCCCCGAAAAGGAATTGAACCGATTGGAGAGGCAACGGGACTCGGATGAAATGACCCTCCACCTCGTTCAATTTCTGAGCGACAAACCCGGCGCCCAGGAAAAAGCCTCGCAAGCCTCCGTTCATGTCATGCAAGTCGGCCCGCTGATCCTGGTGGGAATTCCCGGAGAACTGTTTGTCGAGTACGCCCTCGAAATGAAACAGAGGGTGCGGGAATTGAGGGATCAACCCATGATGCTGGTCGGTTTCGCCAATGATTACATCGGCTACATTGTCACCCCGCGCGCGATTTACACCGGCGGCTATGAGCAGTCGGTGACCCGAGTCGACTCGAACGCGGGCCGGCTTCTGACCGAAACCGCCATGCGGATTGTCGAAGATTCGATGGACTGAGAAGACGCCCAAGGAATTGCCCATGACTTTTTATTCAATCCCGCCCCAAGATCACAGAAGGAAACGAGTTCGAGTTTCTCTGGTTATCCTCCTGTTGACCCTTTTATCCGGATGGACTCATGCCAGAGAAATCCCCGAGGGGTTTGTGTTCGAAGAGAACATCCCCTACGCCAATATCTCCGAAAGGCAGCGACTCGATATCCTCTATCCCAAGGACACAGCCCTCCAACTTCCCGCGATCATCCACATCCATGGAGGCGGCTGGTACGCCGGAGGGAAGGGTGGGGATCGGACATTCAATTTCCTCTCCACCTTTGCAAAGGCTGGGTACGTTGGCCTCTCCATCGAATATCGCCTTTCCGATGAGGCTCCGTTTCCCGCTGCAATCGAAGACTGCAAAGAAGCGGTCCGCTGGTTGCGATCGCACAGCAAGGAGTATGGAGTCGATCCCGATCGGATCGGAGCCATCGGCGCCTCCGCGGGCGGCCATCTCTCCGCCATGCTCGCAGTCGCCGGGCAGGAGGCGGGTTTCGATGGGGATGGAACAGGCGTGTCCAGCGCCATACAAGCCGCCGCGCCGGTTTGCGCGCCCCTCGATCTGAGAGCCCCTTTGGCCCCGGAGATGTTCGAGGGGGATGATCCGGTGGTGGTTCGATTCCTGGGCGGCTCCTTGGCTGACAAGTCGGAGGAGGCCCGGCGCGCTTCTCCCATCGCCTATGTCCGAAAGGATCTCCCACCCATGCTGTTCATCCATGGGACCGCCGATCGCCGTGTCGACATCAGTCAATCCAAAAACATGGTGAAAGCCCTGGAGCAGGTTGGGGCGCCGTATGAGACGATTTGGGTCGAGGGGGGCAACCATGGGATGGGCATTGCCCGCGAGCAGCCGGTTCTCAACCAAATCGTCGACTTTTTCGATCGGGCCCTCAAACCCAAACAGGCGGATCAGGTAGAATCGAATGCGACCAACGCTGAGACATTGAAGTGGTGGAGAGACGCGAAGTTCGGACTTTTCATCCATTGGGGTCCCTCCAGTCTCACAGGGGAGGAGATCAGTTGGGCACGTGCGGGAGAGCGGCCCGGACTCGAAGATCTTCTTCCCGGGACCATCCCGGTCGAGGAATACGATAACCTCTACAAGAAATTCAATCCGACTGAGTTCAACGCGCGAGAGTGGATCGACATCGCCCAACAGGCGGGCATGAAATACATCGTGTTCACCACTAAACATCACGATGGGTTTTGCATGTTCGACTCCAAACTCACCGATTATGACATCACCCAATCGCCATTCCAAAGAGACATCGTCGCCGAAATCGCCGAGGCCTGTCATGAGGCCCGTTTCGGTCTCGGTTTTTATTATTCGCTCCCCGACTGGCGCCACCCCGACTACAAAACCGACCACCACGAGGGATACATCGAATACTTGCGCGGCCAGGTTCGCGAACTCTGCGAGAACTATGGGCCGGTCGACATCCTGTGGTTCGATGGCAAACGGCAAGGGACTCCCGAAACCTGGGATTCCGACAATCTGATACGAATGATTCGCAATCTTCAACCGAAAATCCTGATCAACGATCGTGTCTGGGGGGAGACCGATTTCCACACCCCCGAGCAGGTGATCGGCCGATTTGAACCGGATCGACCCTGGGAGTCGTGTATCACCATCGGCCATCAGTGGTCTTGGAAACCGAATGAACAACTCAAGTCCTGGCAAGAGTGTGTCCGACTTCTCGCGCTTGTGGTGGGCGGGGGAGGGAACCTTCTCTTCAATATCGGTCCGATGCCCTCCGGAGCGATCGAACCCCGCCAGGTGGAATGTCTCGAAAGAATTGGCGACTGGCTCGAACGGTATGGCGAATCGATCTATTCGACTTCCGCCGGGCCTTTTGAGCCGAGTTATTGGGGCGCCAGCACCCACCGAGATAATTCCCTGTACCTTCACATTCTCAAGGGTTGGGAGACCGACCTCGAATTGCCTCCGATCGAACGCCACATTCTTTCCTATCAGAACCTCACCGGTGGGACCGCTGAGGTTGTCCAATCTTCCGAGGTGTTGCGCATCAAGGCTTCACCTGTGGACCCTGAGAAACCATTGACTCTTTTGAAGCTGACACTCGATGGACCCGCCTCGGACATTCCTTACAAGGGTTCAAACGTCGGCATCCCAGCTGGCGCTCGGGCTCAAGGCTCCAACATCCGGCGCGGTGAGGAACACTACGCTCCCACCAAAGCGGTCGATGACGATCCGCTCAGCCGCTGGGCGACTGATGATGGAGTCACCGAGGCTTGGCTGGAGATCGAACTCCCCCACTCCATCACTTTCGACGCGATCCTGATCGATGAGGCGTTTGGTCCTCGAGTCGAATCCTTTCGGCTCCAGTTCGCGAGGAAGGGGAATTGGGAGACTTTCTATGAAGGGACCACCATTGGCCGAAACTGGGCCGCGAAATTCGACCCAGTCACCGCCCAGCGAATCCGACTCGAAATCACCCAAGCCTCGGATGGCCCCACTCTCCGGGATATCCGGTTTCACATTGTGAACCCGGAGCCTTGAGCAACCCCATAAACCTCTCCCCCTCCCAATTGGGTCACTCTCCTCTAAGAATAATTCTGGTATGTTTTTACTTGATTTTGTGGTATCGTAAACTCGTCATTTGGCCGAATTGGGTCGACCCACTCTCCCGAGAGGAGTGATTCCCAAATGGATGGAGTCAATCCGACAAGAAAAAGCCCGCGAGCGAATCTCCCAACTCCTAGAGTCGAGGTGTGTTCTGGAATGCGGGGATCGGCCGGTTCGATTTCCCTCCTGATCCTCTGTCTCCTGGGATTTCTGATCTCTGGACCCTCCCCTTGCGCCGAGCCGAAGGAAGACCTCGATAGCATGAGTCAGTCGGATTTCCTCGACCTTCGGGGCAAGTTCCTAGCGGCGCCCCATCTGAAGGATCAGGTCTTCCGTCAGGAATCGCTCATCCTCGAAACCGACCGCGATCCCCTGGATGTGGTGATCCGTCGCACGCGCGCCCTTCTGAATAATCTCCAATCGAATCCTGAGACCCGAGATCTTTCGGAGGAGGCTCGGATGTTGGCGGAACTCGAAGAGCAAAATACCTCCACCCTCATGACTCACCCGAAGAAGCGCGCCGAGATCCTTGAGGAGGTCAGAACACTCCGCCGAAGAATCGCCTTCGCCAATCCACTACTCGACTTCAATAAGATCGTGTTCCTCAAACACCGCAAAGCGCTCGGCAACGAGGAAGTGGGTCCGGTCAGTCACATGTGCGACCAGTACTACGGATTCTGCGCCGATCCCGGCGGAGGACTTTTTGTCCTTGAAGACCCTTTCGGAGACGCCCCGAAATTGAGGGATGTCCTCGCAGGCTCCGCTGTGGAGAACGGTCGATTGAAAGGCCAGAAACTGGAGGATGGCTCTTTCATCTCTCTCGAACTGAGTTACGACGGCAAGACATTACTCTTCGCTTGGACCGAGGCGGAGCAGTCTCTGTATGAGTGGACTCCGAGAAGCACCTATCACATCTTCAAAGTGGGTGTGGATGGTTCGAATCTGACTCAGTTGACCGACGGGATCTGGAATGAATTCGATCCCTGTTTTCTCCCAGGAGGACGCATCGCCTTCATTTCCGAACGGCGAGGCGGTTTCCTCCGCTGCGGCAAGCGGCTCAATCCGACCTACACACTCCACAGCATGGAACCGAATGGGACCGACATCATCCGGCTCAGCTTCCACGAAACCCATGAGTGGCATCCCAGCGTCGACAACAACGGCATGATCGTCTACACCCGCTGGGATTACGTCGACCGCGATTCGGACATCGCTCACCATATCTGGACAACCTACCCCGATGGCCGTGATCCGCGCACCTTCCACGGGAATTACCCCATCGTCCGGGAGAGTCGACCCTGGATGGAGATGTCGATTCGGGCCATTCCCAATTCTCACAAATATGTCGCTGTCTCCACCCCGCACCATGGTCAGGCCTATGGGACCTTGGTGATGATCGACCAACAAATCGAGGATGACCGATCGCTGTCTCAACTGAAACGGATCACCCCCGAAACGCATTTCCCCGAATCGGAAATCAGCCCAGGGATTCCGGCTGTCGAGGGGGTTCGCAGGAGCGATTTCACTCAAGCCGCCGAGGTCTATGCGAACCCTTGGCCTCTCAGCGAGGATTTTTATCTCTGCGTCTACGACGCGGACGCGAAAAACTATGGGATCTATCTGGTCGACACCTTTGGGAACCGTGAACTTCTTTATCGGGATCCTAATATCCCCTGTCTCGACCCGATTCCCCTGAAACCTCGTCCCAAACCGCCTGTCCTCCCAACCATGACCCGGCAGGCGGCCAGCGATCGCGGGAAAGTCATGGAGACAACCGGAACGATCGCGGTGATGAATGTCTATGACAGCCTTCTCAAATGGCCGGAAGGGACCGAAATCAAGGGGCTTCGGATCGTTCAGATCTTTCCCAAGACCACCCCCGCCGCCGCGGAGCCAAATATCGGAGTGGGGGACCAATCGCTCGCTCGAGGTGTTCTGGGAACGGTTCCGGTCGAGGAGGATGGGAGCGCTTATTTTGTCGCCCCCGCCGGAGTCCCCTTCTATTTTCAGGCGCTCGATGAACGCGGGATGGCAGTGCAGTCGATGCGATCCGACACCTACGTCCATCCCGGGGAAACTCTCACCTGCCAGGGGTGTCATGAAGACAAACACCGATTCCAAACCGAAGTCGTAAGGAGCCCTCTTGCTCTAGAAAGATCTCCCTCGAGGATTCAACCCGATGTCGAGGGATCCAATCCGCTCTTGTACCCGCAACTCGTTCAGGGTGTCCTCGATCGCAACTGTGTCTCTTGTCATGAGACCGAGGGAGCGATCGATCTGGGAACCCAGGTTGTCGGCAAATATGGCTGGACACAATCCTACGAATCCCTGGCCCCCTTTGTGTGGACCCGCTACGGTGGCAATGGAACCGGTCTCGAACGCAATGGGAGCAGCCGATCGATCCCGGGACAAGTCGGAGCCCGCGCCTCCCATCTCTTCCATCTTCTCGAGGAGGGACACTACGACGTTCAACTTTCCAAAGAGGATCTCTACCGTCTCACCCTCTGGATGGACTGCAACTCGACCTTCTATGGCTCCTACCACCAAACCGAAAAACAAGCGCAAGGCGTCGCGGTCGCGCCGATCTTGGAATAACCGATGAGTGAAGAAAGAAAACCGCCAAGAATTCAGGTAGGTGTCATTCCGACCCTCACCGCCATCATTCCAAAATCCCCCAGTGTCATTCCGACGTCCCCCAGTGTTATTCCGACCCCCCTCCGTGTCATTCCGACCGATAGGGAGGAATCTGATTGGAGAAACAAATTGAATCAATTTCCGCACACTTCAATCGGTCGGAGTCTGTTTCAACAGACGGCTCTTTGTGTAGCGAGGGAATTGATTCCCTCGCGGGCGGGGTCGCGTTCGACTGCCTTGAATAAGACCAATACAGATTGCGGCGCCCGTCGAGGATCGCCACGAAATCAATTTCGTGGCTACACAAAGAGCCGTCCGTTAAAACGGACTCTTTTGACCGCGAACATCTTGTTAATACTTTTAACTCTTCTCTCCAGTGCTCCCACACGCGCCGAAGGCCCCCCCACAAACCTCTCCCCCTACATCTGGGACCTATCCCAAGGCGGAGAATGGGCCGACACAGTTTCAGACATCGATGAAATCGTCTTCACCGTTCGCAAGCCAGGTAAGGATGGTCACTGGTACGCCAACTTCGGGCACTACGCCACGGATACGAATCGCCTCACTTACGAAGAGGGAAGCGGTCTCTACAAACTCAACCTCAGAACCAAAAAGCTTACGCCCTTAATTGAAGACCCAAAGGGCAGCCTCCGCGACCCTCAAATCCATTACGACGGCGAGAAAATCCTCTTCTCCTACCGGAAAGGTGGAGAGTCTTATTTCAACCTCTATGAAACCGATTTGGATGGAAGCGGCCTGACCCAAATCACGGAAGGTCCCTGGGATGACATCGAGCCGACCTACCTCCCGGATGATCGGATCGTCTTCTGCTCATCTCGGTGTAAGCGGTGGGTGAATTGCTGGCTCACTCAGGTCGCGGTCCTCCACCGTTGCGACCCGGATGGCGGCAACATCGAACAACTCTCCAGTAACGGCGAACATGAGAACACGCCTTGGCCGCTACCGGATGGCCGCATCCTCTATCAGCGATGGGAGTACATCGACCGGAGCCAGGTTCATTACCACCACCTCTGGACCATGAACCCGGACGGCACCAATCAGCGCGCCTTCTTCGGCAACATGCACCCGGGAATCGTCATGATCGATGCCAAGCCAATACCTGGAACCGACGAAGTGGTTTCCGTTTTTTCTCCGGGTCACGGCCGAAAAGATCACGATGGGGTGATAACCGTGGTCGATCCGAAAGGGGGGCCGGATGACCAGGGATCGGCCGAGACGGTGAACCCCTCCAACAACTTCCGAGACCCTTATCCTCTCTCGGAGGATTGTTTCCTGGTTGTCAGCGATTCAGAGATTCTGCTGATGAACCGTACGGGCGAAACTCAGCTTCTCTTCGCACTTTCCGATGAGGATCGAGAAGCCGGTTTCGAATGCCATGAACCGCGGCCCGTTCAGACCCGACCTCGTGAGCGCATGATCCCCGATCGCAGGAACCCGGACAAAGACACAGGGTTTGTTTTCCTGGCCGATGTCAACAAGGGCCGTAGCATGGAGGGAGTCCAACCCGGCGAAATCAAAAAACTTCTGGTGATTGAGTCCCTTCCCAAACCGATCAACTACACCGGCGGGATGGAGCCTCTCAGTTATGGCGGCACATTCACTCTCGAACGAATCATGGGAACTGTGCCGGTCGAGCCCGATGGTTCCGCTTACCTCGAACTACCCGCCATGAGGAGCTTTTTCTTCGTGGCGCTGGACGATCAGGACCTTTCAGTGAAGCGGATGCAGAGTTTCCTGACCCTCCAGCCAGGCGAGGTGGTCGGCTGTGTGGGCTGCCATGAGCAACGAACCCAAACCTTTATCCCCGATGGAAACCTGATGGCCATGTCCCATCCACCCAGCCAGATCAAACCCATCGAAAATATTCCCGATGTGTTCGACTACCCACGGGACATTCAACCCATCCTCGATCGACACTGCGTGGATTGTCATGGCTACGAAACCAACCGCGAGGAGGGGCCGAGAGCAGGTGGCGTGATCCTGACCGGCGACCGAGGGCCCCTGTTCTCTCACAGTTACTTCATGCTGACTGCCCGCCAACAGGTGGCGGATGGGAGAAACCGTCCGCAAAGCAATTATCCCCCAAGGACCATCGGCTCCTCAGCAAGCCCTTTGATGAAAAAGATCGATGGAAGCCACTACGGAGTCGAGGTGACCAAAAACGAGCGGGATCGAATTCGTCTTTGGATTGAGACTGGAGCGTCGTACCCCGGAACTTATGCGGGTCTAGGTTCGGGGATGATCGGAGGTTACGAGGAAAATCGGATCGACCGGTCGGACACGGAGTGGCCGAGCATGAAGGCCGCCATGGAAGTTCTCCAAAAACGGTGCGGTTCCTGCCATACCGGTGGGCTCGCTCTGCCCACTTCTCCTTCGGACAACATGAAGATGCCGCCATGGGAAATCAAATACGAAGATCCTCGCCTCCGGTTTTCTCGACACATCTTATATAACCTGACCCGGCCGGAATTCTCTCTGCAATTGCTCGCTCCATTGGCGAAGAATGCGGGTGGCTATGAGATCTGTTCGGCTTCGGGTGGATCCGATATTGACCCGAACAATCTTCCAGTTTTCAAGGACACATCGGATCCCGATTACCAAACGCTTCTTGCCGCGATCCTAGAGACGCAGGACCGACTCAATGAAATCAAGCGTTTCGACATGGCCGGATTCCAACCCCGTCCCGCCTATATCCGAGAGATGAAACGTTTCGGAATCCTCCCCCAGGATTTGGGTACGGAGGGTTCTGTCGACCCTTACGCCGCTGACCGCGCCTATTGGAAATCCCTTTGGCATCAACCCGCACAGAATTGAGAGAGGAAGAATTGGAATTACACGAATGATAACCCGAATCTCCGCCCGCGGGGCAATCACCATTCTCGCCTTCTTCACCCTAGCAATCCCGTTTGGAGTGCAAGCCGAGGATTATCTTTCTCCCGTCGGGGTGACACCCGATCCGAGTGGAGAGTTCCTTTACATTGTTTGTTCAACCGGCAACCAAATCGCTCGCTTCGATATCAAGTCCGAAACCACCACCCAAACCTTTGAACTCGGGAACGCACCGACAGGCGTGGCCGTCTCTCCTGATGGCGGGCGAATTTATGTCACCGATGAATCGCCCGATGGGAAGGTCTGGGTCTTCGATACCGCCTCGGCCAATCTCATATCCCACATCTCAGTGGGTCACACTCCTGTTGCACCAACGATCTCCCCCGATGGGAAAAAACTGACTGTCTGCAATCGATTCGATAACAGCGTCTCTTTCATCGATCTTGAAACTGAACGTGTGATCGCCACCATTCCAGCCGCGCGCGAACCCATTGCAGCTGCGCTGACACCCGATGGAAACACGCTGATTGTGGCGAACCATCTTCCCGATGGACCTGCGAACACGGGTATGATTTCAGCCAAGATCCAGGTATTCGACACCGAATCGAGAAGGATCTTGGCGACCATCCCGCTTCCCAACGGCAGCACCTCGCTCCGAGGAGTCTGTATTTCCCCCGATGGCCGCTACGCCTACGTGACACATATCCTGGGACGGTACCTCCTTCCGACAACCCAGCTCGACCGGGGCTGGATGAACACAAACGCGGTCAGTGTCATCGATATCCAAGAGAAAAGACTCCTAAACACTTTGCTCCTCGACAACATCGATCAGGGATCCGCCAATCCCTGGGGAGTCTCCTGCACGCCTGATGGAAAGCGCCTCGTGGTCAGTCACTCCGGGACCCATGAACTCAGCCTGATCGATCGCGAGAGGCTGCATGAGAAACTTTCCGCCGCTGAGGAACCCGATCAGATCCCCAACGATCTCGCTTTTCTGGTTGGGATTCGTCAAAGAATCCCCCTGGAAGGGAAGGGACCTCGCGGTCTGGCGGTGGTGGGAGATCAAGCCTACGTCGCGGAATATTTTTCGGATTCTCTTGCAGTTGTCGATCTCGAACGCAAAGAGAGCCTCCGAGCGAGATCGATCCCGCTTCAAGATCCTGTTCCAATGACGGACGTCCGCAAAGGAGAACTCCTCTTTCATGACGCCTCGGTTTGTTTCCAGCATTGGCAGAGTTGTGCGACCTGCCATCCCGATGCTCGAACCGATGCGCTGAACTGGGATCTCCTCAACGATGGTCTCGGATCGCCAAAGAACACCAAGAACATGCTCCTCGCTCATCAAACTCCCCCCACTTCGATGACCGGGGTCCGCGACAATGCGGAGATCTCGGTGAGAGCCGGGTTCCGGTATATCGAATTCACCGTCCTGCCGGAGGAGGAGATTCGAACAGTGGATGAATACCTGAAATCCCTAACCCCGGTTCCCAGCCCGTATCTTGTGGATGGAGAGTTGAGCGAAGCGGCCAAGCGTGGCGAAGTGGTGTTCAAGAAGGCCAATTGCCACCACTGCCATCCGGAGCCTTTGTACACCGACCTTCAGAGATACGATGTCGGAACCGGCGAGGGAAATGAGGCGGGAACGGAATTCGACACTCCCACCCTGATCGAATCCTGGCGGACCGCGCCGTATCTCTATGATGGTCGCGCCGCCACGATGAAAGATGTTTTCAAGTGGCATCAAGGAACGGAACAACTCACGGACAAGGAGATCGATGACTTGGTCGAGTATGTCCTGTCATTGTAGATCCTCCATGGAAAGAGAATGTGCGAAATGAATAAGACCTCTGTCAGAGAAGGACGCGACACACAAACTGACAACTTCTCCATGATCTCCATCCCCTATTCGGACCACTGCGAATACTTTGTCACGGTTCGGGCGGAGGGTGAGGAAGGCGCGGTTGAGATGCAGCAGACCATTGAATCAATGGTCGCGGAGGAAGGCGCTTCGATCGTTTCGCAAGACGTGTTTATTTCCAGCCTGGAGGATTTCGACCCCGATTTGGAGAAACGAACGGAGTGGCCCCTCACTTGGGTCATTGAGGATCAACCCTCCAAACCCTCGCTGACTCAAAGTTATGTTTGGGCGGTTGCCGGAATCGAGGCGCAGCCGATTAGTATCGACAACCGAGTCGTGGGCATTCGGTTTGAGGACGATTCATTTCGCTATGTTCGACTGGGAGGACTCCTTCCCGAAGACCCGGAAGCGAGCCTTGCTGACCAGTCGCGTCAAATGTTCCGTCAAATGATCCTTGGGTTGGGCCAGGGGGATATGGGTTTCAACGATGTTGTTCGCACTTGGTTTTTTAACCGTGACATCCTTTCCTGGTATTCCGAGTTCAACCAAGTTCGTAACGATTTCTTTCGAAATCAAAGAGTCTTTGAAGGGCTGGTTCCCGCGAGCACCGGTATTGGAGGAAACAACCCGTTCAACGCGGCCCTTACCGGCGGTCTGCTTGCTGTGCAACCGAAGACTGAGAAGGCATTGGTGCATGTGGTCCCATCGCCCCTCCAGAATTCCGCGCTTGAATATGGAAGCTCGTTCAGCCGCGCGGTCGAGTTGACTTTGCCGACCTCCCGCCGCTTGCTTGTCTCCGGCACCGCCAGCATCGGCCCGGATGGTTTGACCCGTCATGTCGGCGATGTTCGCGCTCAGATGGAGTTCACCCTGGAGGTGGTGCAAGAGATTCTTCAGTCGAGAGAGATGGACTGGCCCCACGTCGTTCGCGCCTACGCCTACCTTCGGGAGACTGAGGAGGAGGAAGCCTTTTGGGCGATTCTGAAAGACCACCACCTCGATCGAATCCCCCTGATCACCGCTTGCCAAACGATTTGCCGGGACGATCTTCTCTTCGAAATCGAGGTGGAAGCGCGAGGTCCTCATCATGAACTGCCAAAGAACCGGCGCCTCTGAGGTAGCCTGATCTCACCGAATTAGGCGAATGGAGAGATCACCTGCACTTCTTTACTTCGTAAAGTCGTAAGGTCCTAACCCAATGTCCGAGGGACCGATGTTGACCGGCCATCCAGAGGGTTCAGGAATTCCGAACACCTTTCGTATCCGTTCAAGCATATCGAATTCGAATTCAACACACGGCTCGATGTAACTCCCCTCGCCCCATTCGTTAACCGGTCCCAGCACGACAAATGGTTTTCCATGTTCCTCAGAATACGACTTGGCCTGAGCTAGGAGTCGTTCGAAACCATCGGCTGTGCGGTTGCGAATCACCCGGGCTTTCTTCCCATGCCATGGGCGGGCGTCCCACCCGGTGTCGACCACCGGGTAGTAGGTCAGATCGCCGCACTCCCGGTCTCTCTCTCGCCAAGTCCCGCTCGCGGTCCTAACGACATCCTCGTACTCCATTCGAGTGGACGATTCGGCAAGTTCAGGCGCCTCCCCCCACTCATGGTAATTGGTGGCGCCGGAGTACCCCTCGGCGAGCAGTCTCTCCGCCTGCGACTGTGAATCATGATCGTGCATGGCGATGAACTCGATGCCGGGGAAGCCTGCATCCCTCGCCATCTGTTGGGATTCCTCGAAGGCCGCTCGAACATCTTCGCTTCCTCCAAGGTCATCCCGGATCAGCCTCGGGTCCCAAAGAAAGACTGCTGGGCGCCCGTTAACCTGGTAGTAGGTCGGAAGCGGGAGATACGCCTCGATCCAATGCTTTGTCACCTCCCGCCAGTCCTCTCGGGAATGGGTTCCGGGTGGATTGTGGTTGGCCCACATGATGGCCACCTTCAGGTCATCCTGGTATTTCGATTTCTTATACGCCTCGAACCAATGGGTGAGGTGCTGCTTTCCCTGGATCCAATACCAATCCACCAGGAAACAGGTGATTCCATTCTCCACGGCCCATTTGATTTGCCAGTCAACGCATTCCGGGTCTCCCTCATCGTAGTATCCGAGCATCGGCTTCCGGATCGGAAAGGTCTCCCGGATACAATCCCATTTCTCCGGGGTGTTCCAACCCGGGAAATAGTAAGCGCAAACGTCGAGGGAGGTTTCTATCGGGTGCGGTTTGGGAACCATTTCGGAATGAGGGAGATGGAGCGAGGGGGTGAAAGAGAGAGTTGCGGTTGTCCGGATGGGATCACCATTGCTTTGGACAATCAAACTCACCGGATATTTACCCGGTTTCATTGCCTGGACCTCCCAACCAATCGGGATTGTCTGTTCGAATCCAACTCGTGAGTTTTCCTCAACCCGAGGTTGGGACAGGACTTGGACCTCTTCTGGCGCTCTGAATTCCAAATTCTCCAGGGTCGCTGTCTCTGCTCCCACATTGGTGAGATGCGCCAGGACACGGCAGGGAGCCTCGGTTCGGTTCGGACAGTCCTCGAAACCCAGGTAGGACACTTTGAGTTCGGAGGGTCCAATTGGCCGCGGACCAACCTCCACCGATTCGACAAAAACTCTCTCGGGAGAAGCGCTGGGTAGTCGCAACCCAAAAGCGAGGATGGAACCCCTCCAATTTGGAAGGCCATTAAGCCGAACCGGGTAAGATCGAATCTTCCCATCCCCTTGAACATCAAACTCTTCGGACTGTATGCCCGATTTGTTATCGGTGGCCCAAACCACTGCGGCGACTCCCTCAATGTCGGAGCGCATACGAACGGTCGCCCAGTCATGGCCGTCGGTTGAACCCCTGTCGAACCCAATCATGAACAAATCGGAATTTGGGTGAATCTGCCAGGAGGAGAGGTCTCCATCGAAATCCCAATTCCAGGTTGAATCCGGAGGGGAGGGCGCCCTGCCCCAATCACGAATTTCAATCGAATCGATCGCGAAATGGGCGCCTTCGTAGACATCCAGACGGAGTTGGCGAATCGTCCCCTCGGTCTGCCAAAAGGGAAGGATCGGGATCTCCTCCCAGGAACCATCCCCGCGCACTCGGAAGGTTGTTTTCTTGGCCTCGCTAAGACCCCCATACTTCCCCTCTGTCTCACCGCTCCAAAAGAGGTCTCCATTCCCGGGTCGATTTGCCCGTAGACGGATCAAAACAAACTGGGTGGGCGAGGCTTGAATCGAAAGATTTCGGCAATGGAGATACGGATCGGACCCAGTTGCATCGAACTCAACCACTCCCTTCTCAACTCGAACATCGCCGAGGTGGCTGTTCGGAACCCAGATTTTCAATTGCTCCGATGTGTCGAAATCCCACTCGGGCAGAGGATCGGAGTTCGCGACGGCCATGGCGGACACAAATAAGAGAAGTCCGATACATATTCTCATGATGGCTCCCATCTTGATTTCATACGGAGCGGTCGTACCTTGATGACTGACGTATTGTAGTCAACTCTGAGTAAAGGAAGAGACCATGAAAGGTAAATCATTTCTTGTTTGTTTGATGTGTTGTGTGATCGCCGCCCCGGCGATTGCGGCCAAGCCGATGGCGGATGGAGCCCCGCATGCCGAGAAATTGGGATGGAAACTAGGATGCCAAGCCTATTCCTTCAATCGATTCACCTTCTTTGAAGCCGTAGACAAAGTCAATTCGCTCGGTCTGAAATGGATCGAGGCTTACCCCGGCCAGAAACTCAGCCCCGAAGACCCCGAGACCCCTTTCGATCATAACGCCTCGGAAGAGGTGCGCGATGCGGTCAAAGCCAAATTGAAGGAAGCCGATGTGACCCTCATCAACTATGGCGTTGTCGGCCTCCCTAATGATGAGGCTGAATGCCGAAAGGTTTTCGACTTCGCCAAAGACATGGGGATTCAAACCATTGTCTCCGAACCTCCCGAGGACGGTTTTGACCTGCTCGACAAGCTCTGCGAGGAATACCAAATCAATGTCGCCATCCATAACCACCCCAAACCCTCACACTATTGGAACCCCGACACCGTGCTGAAAGTGACCGAGGGTCACAGCAAGCGTATCGGAGCCTGCGCCGACACCGGTCACTGGATGCGTTCGGGAGTGGACCCGCTGGAGGCGCTCAAGAAATTGGAGGGACGGATTATCTCCTTCCATTTCAAGGACCTCAACGAATTCGGTAATAAAGAGGCTCACGATGTTCCTTGGGGAACTGGCGCCGGCGATGTCAAAGCATGGCTGGCTGAAGTGAAGCGGCAGGGAATTGAGCCCGTGTTCTCAGTCGAGTACGAATACCACTGGGAAAGTTCCCTCCCTGAGATCGCGGAATGCGTCAAGAATTTTGATCGGATTGCGGCCGATCTCCAAAAAGACTAAGCGAGTTTCTGAAAGGCCAGGAGGGCGAATCACCTGATTCGCCCTCCTGGTTTCAGGCGATTTGACATGGGGCTTGTCTCATGACGAAAAGTCCTGGATAAAACGGGCAACCGAATGGAGCAGGCCCCAAACGGAATACGCTTCAACATCACCCGCGCTTAATAGGAGAAAATTCCATTCCTTCGGAATCTGTTGAGAACTACCTCAAAGCCATTTACGAAATCGAAGAGGAGACAGGACGGGTCAACACCAGCTCCCTGGCGGAGCTTCTCTCTGTTTCCGCGCCTTCGGTCACAGCGATGGTGAAGCGGTTGAGTCAGGAGGATCCCCCCCTTGTCAATCATGAGTCTCACCAAGGCGTCACCTTGACCCAACACGGTCGAGAACGCGCCCTTGAAATCATCCGTCACCACAGACTCCTGGAGACTTTTCTCTGCACGGTCCTGGATTACTCTTGGGATGAGGTGCATGAGGAGGCCGAACGGTTGGAGCACTACATCTCCGAAAAACTGGAAGATCGGATCGCCAAGCACCTTGGCTATCCCAAATACGACCCCCATGGCGCCCCGATTCCCACCAAGGATGGCCAAATCCCGGAAATCCAATACCTCCCATTGAGCGCGCTCGAATCCGGACAGAGCGCCGTGGTCTTGAGAGTCAAACACGATCGTCCCGACCTGCTTCGATACCTGGCTTCTCTCGGAATCCAACCCAATGAAACGGTGACGGTTACTGAAAAAGCGCCTTTTGATGGCCCTGTCCATGTCCGGGTCGGAACCCAGGTGGATCAACCCCCACAAGCGATTGGCCCCGGAGTCGCGGATCTCGTTCTAGTCAGAGTTAAGTGAATCTGACTCACCCCCAGTCCTAATGATTCAATGAGGTTTTTGATCGACTAGGTGGTAAGGGCCCATTACGGCCCAGAAACCATATTGTGCGAGTAGATTAGCTTAGCCTAATAATATATTGACCATGTCCTAATTTTTATTGTAAACTAAACAAAAATTAGGATTGGAGGTTCTCCCGTCACGGAGGCCGCCATCCTATCGTGGGAAAGAACAGTGACCATGGAAGTCGATAGTCTCCCATTTCCACTCGTTGAAACTGGGTCAATCGAAGGATCAGTGAGCGATTTGTCCTCACTTCCGGTTGGGGAAACCGCTGTTGTCTCGCGAATTCACACCGATGGCCTATTGCGTCGCCGCCTTCTCGACCTGGGTTTTGTCCCAAGCACCAGAGTGGAATCTGTTCGACGGAGTCCCGGTGGAGACCCGACGATCTACCGGGTGCGGGGCGCCAAAGTCGCCCTAAGAAAATCCGACGCCAAACTCATTGAAGTCCAGACGGGGGGACCCTCCCAGAGTTCTCCAGCGAAAACTTCCTGTTCCCACTCAAAAGTCTGTCGACAGTGTCACATCTCAGCGGCCCATAACGTGGTTTTCGAGCCCAACCGAAGCGATTCCAGGATTGTCGCCCTGGCGGGAAACCCAAACACCGGCAAAAGCACTCTCTTCAATGCCCTGACCGGATTGCACCAGCATGTCGGCAATTGGCCGGGAAAGACGGTGGCACGTATGGAGGGGTCCTGGAATTACAATGGAGCTTCATTCAATTTAGTGGACTTGCCCGGGACCTATTCGCTCCTATCCACGAGCGCTGATGAAGAAATCGCACGCGATTTTCTGCTCTTTGGAGCGCCGGATTGCACCATTGTGGTTGTCGACGCGACCTGCCTGGAACGGAACCTGAACCTCGTCTTCCAGATTTTTGAAATCACCAACCGGGTGGTTGTTTGTGTCAATCTTCTGGATGAGGCTCGTCGACGCAAGATCTTCTTGGATCTAGAAGCCTTGGAGGAGGATTTAGGGACACCTGTTGTCGGCATTGTGGCAAGGACCGGAGAGGGGCTGGAGCATCTCAAAGAGAAGGTTTTGGCGGTTGCCGACGGAAGAATAGTCCCCAGTCCGCTACAGGTTCCCTACCAGCCTGAACTCCAGGCGGCCATCGATGACCTCATTCCCTTGGTGAACCGCGCGTTTCCAGGAATCCCGCAGGCGCGTTGGATCGCGCTTCGACTGATTGAGGGAGGTGACACGAGACTTCGTGAGGAGATCGAAAGTGGAGTCTTGGGCAACCTCACTGGGCAAATCGGAGAAACCTCCTTGGGGGGAGTCCTGTCACCCCAGTATGGCTAGTGGGGATCGAATAATCTCTCTGAAAGCTGATTGGTTTTATGAAAGAGCAAGTCGAAATCTCGGATCTACTGACAAGAGCGGATCTCTTCCGTCAAGAGATCGGTGAAACGGTTCACGACCAGATCACCGCCTCCACCTATGCCGAGGCTGAACGTGTGACCAGCCGCGCGGTTGTTTGCGAAGAGAGGCATGGGGTTGAATGGGAGGAAATCCTCGACCGACTGATAACCTCACGTGCGACGGGCATTCCCTTCATGATCCTTCTCCTGGCTGGAGTCTTTTGGATCACGATTCAAGGAGCAAACGTTCCCTCTGAGATCCTGGCTGGTTTGCTCATGACCCAAGGCGGGTTAACCGAATTCGCGAGAGAACATTTTGGGACCGTCCATGTCCCCTGGTTCCTCGGTGTCAGCCTTTACGAACTGCTTGGCGGATTCATGGCGGCCATCCACGCGCCCTCCTGGTTGACCGGGTTTCTCGTCGATGGGGTCTATTTGGCCCTGGCCTGGGTCGTGTCTGTCATGCTCCCTCCCATGGCGATCTTCTTTCCGCTGTTCACAATCCTTGAGGATCTGGGGTTGCTCCCCCGGATCGCATTCAACATGGATCAATTTTTCCGCGCAGTCGGCGCCCATGGCAAGCAAGCATTGACGATGGCCATGGGATTTGGGTGCAACGCCGCCGGAGTTGTGGCCTGCCGGATCATCGATTCGCCGCGCGAAAGGCTGATTGCGATCCTCACCAATAATTTTGTCCCCTGTAACGGTCGGTGGCCGATGTTGATCATGGTTTCATCGTTATTTGTCGCGGCTGCCTTCCCGCCCAGTCTCGCGAGTCTGGTCTCAGTCGGGGCGGTCACTGCGGTCACATTGATCGGTGTGGCCGCCACCTTGGGCGTCTCATTCTTGCTTTCGCGAACTCTTCTGAAGGGAGTCGCTTCAAGTTTCACTTTGGAAATGCCCCCCTATCGCAAGCCCAATTTCGGTCGTGTCATTTACACCTCCATCATTGACCGAACACTTTTTGTTCTATGGCGAGCGGCGATCTGCTCCGCCCCAGCGGGCGGGCTCATCTGGCTCCTCGGCGCCATCCATGTGGGGGATGTCTCCGCCTTCAGTTGGCTCAGAGGATGGCTGGACCCGTTTGGTCATGCGATTGGTCTGGATGGGGTCATCCTCATCGCGTTCTTATTCGCCATCCCCGCCAATGAGATTGTCGTGCCAACCATCATCATGGGCTACATGAACGGGCACAAGATGATGGAACTCAGCGATCCCTCGGCCTTATTCGCAGCCAATGGTTGGACCCTTCTAACGGCAATCTGCCTTCTTCTATTTTCTCTGCT
Source organism: Candidatus Omnitrophota bacterium (assembly GCA_020632575.1). Lineage (GTDB taxonomy): Bacteria > Hinthialibacterota > Hinthialibacteria > OLB16 > OLB16 > JACKFH01. The sequence goes on from JACKFH010000002.1 coordinate 25,558, forward strand.
TCATTATCCCTGCACCACCACCACACTCACCATTTGGAGGGAGACCCGAAGTCTGAAGTGGACAATCCTTTCGAACCTGATTCCTCTGACCATTGCCATCCTTACTTGCGGGGCCATCGCGCAGGCCGCCCGTTTCATGGGGTGGGCGTAATCCTTCTAAATTCTCCCTATTTGCACAATGTTTCCGTCTGATGGCGCCCGAGGTTGAAGCCTGGAATTGTGTGCGTCATCATCCTTCCAGCAGTCAGTCTTTCATTGGCATTCCCTGAATCTTAAGGATGGAGAGAGGATGGATGAGATTTAGCAATCTTCTTTGGTTTCTGATATTCGCGGCACTGTGGATGACACTTCCGAGAGAGTCGGTGGCATTGGGAGACCCCAGTATAGTCTGGACCCTGGAATTGGGACCCCAGTTCGCCGAATGCCCGGTCCCTTACCCCTCCGAGTCTCCAAACAGTTTGATTTTCGCGACCGGTGGCCATGTTGCCCGTGTCGACGGTTCCGGCAAAGTTCTCTTCCGGGTCGACCTTGGCCCCGAGGAGGGGCGAGGCATGATGTTCTGGCCCTCCATCGCCGATGTGAATGGAGACGGCGCGGAGGAAATCATCGCCGGCCGCAATGACGGGATTGTTTACGCTCTGAATGCCGATGACGGCGACATCCTCTGGGAGTGCCAGCTCCCCGAGAGATTGACCAACTACGAGTGGGCCGACTCAGCCGACTTGGATGGCGATGGCCGCGCCGAGGTTGTGGTGACTACCATGTACGGATGGGTGTACGCGATCGATGACGATGGAACGATCTTGTGGGGGTCGAAGATGGAGGACTACCGACCTTCCGCCCCCACCATCGCAGACATCGACTCCGATGGCGAACCCGAGATCGTGTATGGAACCGCCACCCGATACATGATCGCTCTTAACGCTCAGGGTGACCTCGAGTGGGCCAGCTTCCAACCTCCGCATCACCTCGGAAGGACCGTCCCTCTTGTCGCGGACCTCGACAAGGACGGTCAAGCGGAGGTCTTTGGGATGTCCTCGATGCTCTCTCCGGGTAAGGGACTGGTTTGTCTGAATGGCTCGGATGGGGACTTGCTCTGGTATGGGTTGACTATCGGCAAAGCGTATAGCGGCCGAGCGTTAACCCGATTCGCTGATGGATCTCTGGGCGTTCTTTCCTGCGATAAAGGGGGGAATATCCACGCCCATCAATCGGATGGCGCCTTGCGATGGCATAACCGCCTAAGTGGTCGAGGCGTCCACAATCCGCCGGTGACCGCTGACATCGATGCGGATGGCAACCTCGAGGTGGTGGCCACTGTGCGTGACACCTCGACCGATGGGGAAGGGTACAACTGGTATGTCTTGAACGCGGACACGGGCGAGATCCTTGGAGCTTGGAACCACCCCAAACTTGGGTTCATGGGGCCCGCTGTCCTGGACATCGACCGGGATGGCGACTTGGAGGTGATCCTCTGCTCCAAAGAGGGAACTGTGACGGCCTACAGTTTCGGAGGTCCGGCCATTCCGGAATCAATCGCGTTTGGCCACGTTCGCCAGAGGACTTTTCCGGTTCGGGTTGCGGCCTCCCATGAGACGTCTGAACCAACTGTTCCCCCGATCCAGCTGATTAATGAGATCCCGCTTCCGCGCTTTGGGTCCAATCTGCTGACCATCAATTTACCTGACTCCGAGGAAGGGAGCCTGGCTATCGAGTTGTCTGTGACCGATCCAGATGGGTTTCGGAGCATTCAAGTCTTCCATGGCGAAGACGGCCAAGTTGAAGCCTCATGGCGAGCCCTTATCCCCGGGGATTATGGGATAACTCTCAGGTTGCTCGACCTTGATTCGAATAAGACGCTCGGTTCACAAGAACTGTCCCTACGTCTCAAGGACGTTGGGGCGATCGCGGACCTCACCCAAGAGGCGCTGAATCACTTTGAAGATTCCATGAGAGAGGGCAGGGAAGACAACCTCGTCCTTCAACTCCGGGCTTCTGAAATCGAGGCTCGATTTGCAAAACTCTCCAGTGCGATCCAAAAGTCATTGGAGATGAATGTCTCCCAACGGAGAGCGGTGGCCGAGGATGCCGATGAATATGTCCAGTTTTTAGCGCGCAGCGTCAATTTCGCCTCCCTTGTCATGATTGAGATTAAGTCGGGGCGCAAGCCTAAGTTTGTCTGCTGGCAGGATGAGAATCCCTGGGACAATCGGAATCCACTCGACGACCTTCAAGTTCACGGAGAACCTCCAGTCATTCGAGCTTGGGCTTTCGGGAACGAGAAAGAGTCCGTCTGCTTCAACATTCTCAATCTCTCTAACGATCCCCTCACCCTTCGAGTCGAACCGGGAAAAGTGACTGGCCCCGAACCGCTTCCCAAAGTTTCCGAGGTCACGACTCTTCATCGAGTCCTTTGGCTCCCCACCTCGGACAACCTCGAAATTGCAGATTTGTTACCCCGCCTCGATGAGGGATATCTCCTCGATCTGGCTCCAGGAGAGGCGCGCCAACTCTGGATCAACCTGTCCACCCGAGAACTGTCCGAGGGCGTGTATGAATTCGTCTGGCCCTTGCGCTCCCTCGATATGGATTCCAGAACGATCGACCTGACTGTCCAATTGGAGGTTTCACCAGTCCGGTTGCCCGAAAAGAGCCGGTTCTACACCGGCTATTGGTCGAGGACCAATCTGGATGGTTATGACACGATCCCCGACCTGAACGATCACCTCCAGACCCTTTGGGACAGCGTGCCGGCGATGCCCAAAGCCGAAGCCAATGCCGATGGCCAGTTGGTCGGTCAACTGGATTGGTCTCTGTGGGACGCTTTCCTCGATCAGATTGAGCAGTACGGAGTCATCCGTCTCCATCATGTCCCCGTTCCGACATTCCCCAAAGGGATTGAAGTCTCTGAAGAATTGAAACTCAAAGCCCAACGGAACTATGTGAACGCCTGGTTCGATCACATGAAGAAGTACGGCCTGGATGACAAGAATTTCGCTTTCTACGTGGAGGATGAGACAGGACTGACCGGAACCCATGAAAACTTCATGAAGGCCGCCAAACACCTCAAAGAGATCGATCCCCGACTCCAGGTCTACGCCAACCCCTGGGGGGCCATCACCAAGGAGATGCTTCGGGATATGGCGCCGCTCACCGATGTCTGGCAGCCTGGCATGGAGGTGATCGAGTATCATGGACCTGAGGTGGTTGAGATCATGCGAGCGGATGGGGACCGTCTGATTTCGATGTACACTCCTCCAGGAAACTGCCGCACTCTCCTGCCGCTGGGCTTTTTCCGGTCTCAACCCTGGATTGCCCTGAACTGGAAGATCGAAGGTGGCGGATGGTGGGTCTATCGTCAGGATGACCTCTTTGGAACCGGCCCCCACGGTGACCCGAGCTACGGAGGGGTCAATTGGGATGGCCGGAGTCTGGTCTGGAGCCGCCGATGGGAGGCGATGCGGGATGGGGTGGAGGATTTCAACGCGGTTGTCTTCTTAAGAGACTTGGCGGAAGCGGCGAACGATTCAGCCGCACTGGAGGCCATCGATGACGCCGTTTCTTATGTCTCCTCCGAGTGCATCACCGGCATGCCGCGCGAAGCCGCAGACTATGACATGGATTTCGAACTGTTCATGAAACACAGAGAGGCCATACGTCAATCCCTGGAGCGTCTAGCTGAATGATTACGGATTTGAAGACGATTGGACATCGGTTGAAGTTTTGAAGCGAAGACCTAATATTAGCAGTAACTTACAGGAGGTCAGCGAGTAGCCTGACAAATCATGGCGACTAAAAAGGGGTTGATAGGGAGTTTTCTGGCCGGTTTGATGATCGCCTTGATCTGCGCTGGCGGAGCCGGTTACTGGGTGTACAAAACCATCCAGGCAAGGCTCTCTCCCCCCGCCATCCGTCAATCGGCGGAGGAAAGTCTCTCAAAAGCAGCCGCCCAACCTGTCTCCGTTGGCGGGGCCTCGCTCAGCCTCACAGATTCTGTCTTGGTGTTCCGTGACATTCGGATTGATGTTGAAGATCAGGAGATGATCTCCATCGAGCGCATCGATGCTCGAGCGGCGGGCCTCCAGGAACTCAACCAACGTCAGTTTGTCGAACTCATCGTCACAAAGCCCACCATCTCCCTGCGGCGGGACGTCGGGAAATGGAATCTTGAATCGTTCCTGCAACCCATCCTCGAAAAGATCAACACCCCTTCCGTGCCCGAAGCAAGCCCTGAAACCTCCGAGAAGAAGCCGGTCCCACTGACCCACATCCAGATCAACGATGCCAACCTCAGAGTCGCCCTCGATGGGGGTGAAACTTATTCGAGTGTTGCTATCGGAAATCTTGACCTTGCCAGGGAAACGGTCGAATCTCCCTGGATGATTCGGGTGGAGGACAGCAACGTCCGCCTCAATCCCTCCCAAAACGAATGGCCGCTGCTTGAACTCGCCCATCTAGTGGAGGACAAACTCAAATCGCCAGGCGAGGAGACCTCCGTTGATGAGAATCCGCCTGCTGAAAAGAAGAGTCCACTCAAATCGATTGGAACGGTTGCGGTTGAAAAGGTCAGCTTTGAACTGATTCATCCTCGAACGCGTCTCTCCCTAGAGGAATTTTCGTTTGAAGCCTCCGAGTTTTTTGATCTCATCCGCATCCAGACCGGATCCCTGGAAAAAAAAAGCCCACCGCCAGCCTCCTGAAATGGGCTCCGCCCGATCCTGAAAGCGGAAAAGCCCTTTCCGACCCTTTCCTCTCGAATCTATCTCTCGAATTCTTTTGGGATCGACGACCCAAGGAGGAGAAGATTCTTGGACGACTGAATTTCGAGGGAGTCCAAAACTTTGATTCCACCTTACGCCCGCTGCTCCTGAAGCGGGCCCCACAATTGGGAACCATCTTGCCCCTCCTTCCAGGACTAAGGACCATCGAATTCCTGGGGGCTTTTCCCCCGGATCTCAATCAACCCAGGGATATCGATTTCACACTCGTCGACTCGAATGGAAAACAATACCAATTCAGTGTGAACCTCGATCCGACTCAAACTCCCATGCACCTCTCTCTCGCTCTTGCGGAGATCGAGATCCCACTGAAACCAATCCTCGATTTCGCTCCCAAGGAATACGCCTCTCTGGCCGATTCGGGAAGATTCAAACTCCAATCGTTGAAAGCCTCCGGTCCTTTGGGGGACTGGAAGTCATGGGAACTGTCGCTGGGCGCTTCATTTCGCATTGACGAGTGGAGAGTTCCGCGCATCGATGAAACTCTCAAGGATGCTCGAGTCACCCTGGATGCAAAGGGAGGATGGCCCATTTTCAATGGAGATCTGGCCCTCGATATCGGGTCGCTGACTGTCAAAGCCTTGGGGAAACAGGTTGAGGGAGTTCGCTTGCCGGACATCCGCTTCTCGGTCAATGCGGCAAACCGATCCGCCGACCTCTCCGGTGATTGGCAGATCGACAAAGCCCCTGGCGGTTCGTACTCGGGCGCTTTCTCATACTCGACAGCTAATGGATATCGGATTCAAGGGAGGAACGACCGTTTCCTTCTATCGGATTTTGGCCTGGCCCTCGGTGGAAACTGGAGTGGATCGTTCACCGCGTTCGGTAACCCCTCATCGAAATCCCCCCCGCAACTGTCCCTCGGCATTCGGGGGAAGAATTTTCGTTACAAGCAGTTTGATCTCTCCAGATATCCCATCGACATCGAACTTCAGGGCCATCGAAACGCTGACAAGAGTGTCAATCTGAATCAGGCCCGAGCCACTTGGGGACCCAACCTTCAGGTGACTATTCGTGATTGCAAAGCCTCGGAGAAAGAGATCGACGTCGAATCGATTGATATCACCGGAGACCTGAATGGGTTGATGGCATTGGCGCCGGGAGACAAGGTTCCGAGCGGTTGGCGTAAGTGGGTTTCGCCGAGAGGCTGGAGAATCCAGGGGGATGTCGAGGTCGGTCTGAAACCCGACCTCATCGTGCGGGCCCCCAACACCCGAGTCGATCTAGGGGGAGGTCAGTGGGGGCGCCTTGATTTGGAATTCTCAAAACGGACCAACCGTTGGAGGGTGAGCACCCAGCCGATGAGTCTGAATCTGGGACCGCTTCTCGCCCGCCTGGGCGTCACTCGTTTGGAGTCCAACGGGCGGCTGAATATCGAGGCGGAGGCCAGCGGAACGATTCCATCGGCGAACGGAGGAGAACGATCCCTTCAGGTCCTCATCAAGGGCGGCATTGTCGATTCAGACGGTCGGCTTCGGAAAGCGGCGCCACCGGGCAAAAAGGGTCCCTACTCCTTGGGTTGGCGAGACCTGGATGGCTCCTTTGCCATTTCCATCGATAACCGATCGAGATCGGTCTCGGCCAACTTCGGATTCCAGAACTTTGGCTGGTATGTCGCTCCGAGCTCTAACCCGCGTGGTAAACTAACCTTCACCTCGGTGGGCGGGGCGGGGATGAGGCTGCGCGGAGAAAAAGACTCCTTGGGAAGATATGTCATCCATCAACTCGAATTCAGCCTGGGAGACCGGAATAATATCGTGATCGGCGCCTCCGGACTGATTGACAAACGGGGCGAGGAGTGGCTGCCGGAACTCAATCTGAGGTTTCAGGTCAACAACTCGCCCCCGATTTCCGCGGCCCCGGGAGTCGAGGTCGAAGGTTCCGGAGTCTTGAATGCGACAGTCCGACCTGAAAGGTCGGGCAATTGGATTCTCGAGGGAAGTTTGAAGGGAGAGGGCTTGGATGTCCGAGTCCCCAAGCGCCCCATGGATCTTGAAAACATCGAGGGCGTCATTCCGATCGAGCAGGTCCGGTTGGACGAATACATTTACAAAGAGAGGTGGGCGTTAAGAGAGCACCCCTTCCCGCATGTTCCCCTTGAGCCCGATGTGGTCGATCGCGCCTTCGATTTGCCGGGGAGCCGGTCTCCAAATGTCACCATGGATCGGGTCCTTGTTGAGGATGACGACTACCGGAGTTTTGTGGGCCGCATGGTGATGATCGACAACATCATCTACATCAACTCGTTCACCGGTCTGCAAGCCGAGGGCGAATTCCCTCTCAAGGGAACCGGCTATCTCTTCATCAAACCGGGCAAGGGGGCCGGGATGAGAATTCGCGGTTACTCCTCAAAGGTTCCGTTCAATGTCGCGGTTCCCGGTTTGGGGGACATTGGAGTGGACCACGATGTCGTCAAGATCGATTGGTACAATTATCAGGATCCCGGTGAAATCAAGATTGAAACGCGTCACATCTATTTTGACATACCCTTCGGAAAAGTGATGAAAAAAATTCCAGCAATTGGGAACTTCCTATTCGGTTGGACACCCGATTCGTTGGATGCCTATCAACTCACCATCCAAAGACGAAAAGGGGAGAAATATCATGTCCTTCATCGAGGAGACACGGGCCTAGTTCCAGTCCTCCCCCAATTCAACAAAACGGATGAGCACATCGCCTATCCGGGGGAGGGCGAGGAGGGAGCCTGGAAAAAGTTCACTAACAAAACCAGAGATTTATTCGGAGGGGATGAATGAATTCAAACGGATCATTTCTTAGGAATCGGTGGGGTCCCCACCTCCCTCCATGGGGGTCCATGTCCCAGATAGACTGGTTATCAGCATCAGGATATGTCCAAGGTTCTCAGAACCTTCCTCGAGCGCCTCGTGGAAAAACAACTCGTTCGGGATGAATGCAAGACCTTTTCTCGCCACAAATTGGGACCACCCGTACGTGACAAAAGCGGTGAACAACCAGGTCATCAGTTTTCGGTCGTTGAGTTCCGGTTGGATCTTCTCTCGCCAAATCCAGGCCCACACAAACACAGCGACAAGCGAGACGTAACAAAAAGCCTTTGCCCCTGGAAAATGAATCTCGCGCATGAAAAATGCGAAGGTGAGGTAACTCAAAATGATGAAAAATGGAGTCTTGACATAGGAGAGGTGGATCATACATGCCACCCAGGTGAGACCTGCAAGAGGAATCGCAATCATTTCGAGGTATTCTTTTTGAACGAGTGGATCAATCGGAGCGAACGATAACAGGATGAATGATAAGGAAGCGATTGGAATGATCCAGAGATACCTGAAGTCCACGTGGCTCCGAAATGTCTTCCAAGCGTTAAGGACTGATCGTCCGCTTGAGGTTACTTGAGGGATATCCGAAGTCATCTTCAGTTGCTCGCTCCATGCATCATCATAATTTGTTGACGAAACCGAGTCGGCAGGTTTGGATTCTCCATGGCTTTCTTGACGATGTCCGAGACTTGATCTTGCTTTCCTTCCTTTTTGAAAAGGTCGATCAACAGGAGATAGGCGTCGGGATAATTCATCTTGGCATCAACCATTGCAAGCAGCGTCTGAACGCCTTTCTCCTGGGCTCCATTTTGTATCTGGTAGAAGGCCATGGTGTAGGAATACTCGGGGACCTCCGGGCGAATTTCATGGGCCTTTCTCAACCAATCCAGCGCCTCGGCTGGTTTCTCTGCCGCCAGCAACAGACCCAGATTGTATGCCGCACGGTCCATTTTGGGGTCGGTCTCCAAGGCATTGCGTAAACACCACTCCGCCTCCTCGGTTTCCCCCTTACCCGCGAGTAGGAGCCCGAGGTTGAAATTGGCAGCGGAGTTCTTGGGAGCGATCTTCAGAGCTTTTCGGAGAGCGGTCTCCGATTTTCCTCCTCTCCCAGTCGTGCGTAAGCGATGGAAGTGTTCACGAGTGGGAGAACCGCATCCGGTCGAAGTTGGTGGGCATCTCCAAAAGCCTCCACCGATTCTTTGACTCTCCCCTGAGTCAGGTAAATGTTCCCGAGGTTGTAGTAGGAGGACCAATCGTCGGGGCGGCTTGTGAGTGAGTCGAACAGTTCTTTGGTGGCCTTGATCAACGCGTCCCTCTGCCGGTTGGGGAGATCGCCGACTGGGAAACCCACCAAGGCGCCCGCGGCTTGGATTCGGACAAGTCGGAATTCGTCGGTCGACGCTTCAATCAAAGCCATGACTGCATCGGGGGTGAAATAGCCGGAGAGTCCCGCGGCTGCGGCGGAGCGGACGAATGGAGAGGGATCCTCCATCGCCTTCAGCAGACCGCCAAACTTCTCTTCTTTCGGACACGTTTCGAGCAACCGGATCAAAGATACGCTGAAAACTTCATCGCGGTCCTCGCTCGTAAGGTAATCGAGCATGTCTGGCAACCGGTCCCACTCACCCTTTCTCGCCGAGTCAATGAGCCCGGCTCGGTAGAGGATCGGCTCCTGGTAATCTTCATCGCGCCATTCGCGGACCCATTTGTCCGCCCACTCAGCGTCATGATCGTCGTGACAGAGGTTGCACGCGTTCGGCGATTCAAACTTCAAAGTGGCTGCTGGTGTCGGAGGAAGCATCGAATGATCGGTCCGATTCATGGCGGCGAAACGAGTCATCGGCATGTGGCAATCGATGCAGTGGCTCCCCGCCTTCCCCTCGGGATGGTGATGATGTTCAACCGCTTCTTCGACCCGGTCCTGATGACACGGGAGACAGGACTGATCGGGGTCGTCCTTGTGGCGGTAGCGACCGCTTGAGGTGTGGCAATGCATGCAATCGAGTTCTCCCGACTTCACGCAAGGACTCATCAGCCAAGAAGTGTAGGTGTAGTTCTCCCCCAAATCCCGCCCATCCGGATAGAAGTCCGCATGTTCCAGCGCCACCAGATCGTAGTGATCGAAAAAGAGATCCCCGGCTCCATCGCGTTGGTCAGAGGTCGCATCTTCGCGTGACAGGGGGCGCAGGCGGTGTTGACCTGCTCGGTGGTGTAGCCACGAGAAACGGTCACGGTTTTGAGCCTTAGATCCTGAGGCGGTTCTCCCGCCGGAGCTTCTTTGCAGGCTTTCACATGCTCTCCGGCCGGGCCGTGACAGGTTTCGCAGTTGATGCCCGGCTCAGCCCAGACCGTATGGTAAGAGTCGCTTTTGAAGTCATAGTTGGTTGCGAGCTGACTGACATGACAGTTGTAACAAGAGGTGTTGAAGGTGTAGGCGCGGTCGGTCCAATGCAGGGGTTCATCGTCCAAGACCCCAGGGAAGTGACGGACGCCGCTTGCCGCTGTGTCATACCATTTCTTTTTATTCACATCATAGGCTAAGGGAAGGGTTTGAAGCCTTCCGCGTTCAAGCGTGGTCAGGAAATAGTAGACATTCTTCCCTCCCATCACATGTTCAATGGGATACTTCTTTTCCCCCTCGGGCCCCGATTCAGCCACCCAACCCTCATCGGGTCCAATCTTCGCCGAATAACTCTGATCGCCGATCTGAATCGCGTCTTGTTGGGGGGTGAGTTCCTTCTTGGAAAAATCTCTTGTATACGGTTGCATCGCGAGGCCATGGTGCGAGGTTGACCAGAGTTCATAAAAGTGGTCGTGGCATTCGATGCAACTGACCGAACCGGAATAACCGCTATTATTCTTTAGGTTGTCCTCCGCCCAACTATTTTGCAAGCCGAGTGCAACGATCGAAAAAAGTGTGCATTGGAGTAGCGGGTGCGGGAGGCGTCTTATCTTCCACATCGACTAGTTTTAAATGACCTCCTCATCCAGTTCATCTGGACGTATTCTAAAGGAGTCATGGCTCGAGGAGTACCCATGCCGGCCCATCGATGTGTGGTTCGGATGGCAACCGTCGCCCACCTCAAAAGTTTTGGGGGAGGCCGGTTTTGAAAGTCTGATTCCATGGCGATCGATTGACCGGCGGGTAGGCGGACCCCGCCGATCTCCGCAATTCGAACCACGAATTTTGGTTGGCTGGGTGAGGCTATCTAAGGGTGGACTGGATTGGAGAGGTTCATCATGATGCGGCGGCAGGCTTCGTACTGGTCCCTGGGAAGACTCGCAACCTGAGCGGGGGAAAGCCCATACAGCGGAGCTTGGATTGGGGTTCCATAGGTTCGGCAGACATGTCTCGCCAAGTGGCGGTCCCTCTGGACTTGCAGATCGAATGGATGGTCCTCGACCGCCGTCACTCTTCCGTCTCCTTCTCCCTGTGCAGGCGAAATCCAATGGAGCTGAGTGGTTAGAAGAACGACCATCACCGAAACCGCGATTAGAAGAATCAAGAAAGACCAGATCGCGATGCCTCGTTGCTTGGCATGAAATCCGAAATTGGCGTGAGAGTTCTTTTTCATTTTTCATTCCTCCTTAGGAGCGTTCGACCTCGTGGGGTTCCGTCAACAGGTTACGAACTCGAGGTAATGGGGTGGACATTTTTTTTTGAGAACATGAACGACGGGAACGAGGAGAGCATCTCGGTCTATCCCTCGCTTTTGGAATGGCATGATCGTGTCGACGTTTGGGCCTACGAAGAACTTCCCATCAGGGAGGATGGGGAGTGGTGACAAAAACTGGACCGGGAAGGGAAGGTGATCGAGGACACCCTCTTTTTATAGGTTAAAGACCCCTTTCACCTGCCACGAGCGCTGATCTACTGTATCCTTGTTCTAAAGCGACTCCTTGAAATGGAGGCGGTCCACTGAGATCGCTCCACTCCGGATCGCATGTCTGGCCGAGGACTACCTCTTCCCCGAGGTGCTCGATCCTTTGAAGGAGTTCCCAGAGGTGATCTTAATCCCTTCCGACCAAACCCAACTCGAATCGCTCGCCGTGGATTGCGACGCCCTCCCCATCTCGCACAAAGTGGTTGTATTTTTTCAAAGAAAAACAGAATCGGGAGGCGCAAGCCAATGAAGTTTCTTGGATGGATTTTATTCGCCACACTCTTTTCCACGATATCCGCGGGTGCGGATGACAGTGCTCCAGTCAAGATCGAAGCGGGACTTGCGCAGTTATTCATCGACGATTACCTGATCGATTCCCAGGAGAACCTTGAACGGACTCTCCATCAACCGACGAAGGACCACGGCGGGAATATCCCGATCATCGCACTTCCACAGGATGCTTTTGGCGAACTCCCCGCGACGCTCGAAGCCAACGGTTCGATTGTGTACGACCCGAATCTAAAGAAGATGGTCATGTATGCACTGGCCTTTTGTTCCTCCCTCGGTGACGATCGACGCTGGGAAAAGGTCCGGTTGTACCGATTCACATCCGATGACGGCCTCTCGTGGAGCGATGGCGAATGGGTCTTTCCCAGGAGTCGCGAGGATTTCCTCAATCGAGAGACCGGGGAGTATGCGACAAACATCGATCTCTTTTCTTGCTATTACGACGACAAGGACACCGACTATCCTTATAAAGGACTCTGTTGGTTTGCGAATTGGGGATTGAAGGGCGAGGGTTCCTACTTGTTGAAATCGAAAGACGGAATTCTTTGGGAACGAGGACCCCTGATTGTGGACGGTTGCGGCGGCGAGGGAGACACATCCATGCGAGAGATTCACCAGGATGGGCGAACGCTTGTTGGCGCGGGAGATGTCACCCTTGTCTACAAAGACCCGCTTCGAGATCGATTGTTGGGCATCTTCAAATTCACCAGCCCGACCACCGTTGAAAATGGGAATCGACTTCGTTCCAGGGCGTATGCGTTCATGGACACCATCGAGAAACCGTTCGACATCGAATCCATCGACCACATTGAGTTTCTTCCCCCCGCTCAAGAGGAGGGAGGCGATCATCCCCACGATGAATACTACGCGAGCACGGGGTGGCGGTACGAATCCCTCTGGCTCGGCGGCCTTAAGGTCTGGCATGGGCAAGGCGATTATCCTTACTCAGCCGCCGGTTGTGCCTACCTGAAATTGGCTGTCAGTCGGGATGGCCTCCATTGGTCGAAGGTTCCATTCAAGAACGAGGAGGGGTATCCCGAGGTTTTCATACCAAATGGACCCGAGGGAGGAAACGATGGACACAACGATGGCGGATATATCACCGAACACTCGACCGGGCCGATCGTCAGCGGGGACGAACTGATTTACTACTATGGGTGTTCCTCATACGGAAAGAACCACGGAAAAGATGTCCGGTTGAGTGGCGGTGGAATCTTCCGCGGACGACTCCGAATGGATGGGTTTGTTTCCGTGGATGGAGGGAGTCTGACGACGAAACCGTTGAAGTTCGAGGGGGAGGACCTGTCGCTCAATAGTGTCGGATCCAATCGGATCGAGGTCCTCTCGGAATCGGGCGAATCGCTTGGGTCAGCCCAAGTGAATGGCGACTCGATCCACCACCATGTTCTCTTCGGAGACAAGACCTTGGGCGAACTCGCCGACGGAAACCCGGTCCGTATAAAATTCGATGTCCTCGACGGTGGCAAAGTCTATTCCTTTACCGTCCATTGATCTTGAGACAATCTGGATGAAACTCGAATTCTGTCCCGGAACCTTGAAGGAGATGACGGAGAGCGACCTGCTGGAAACCATCGACGATGGGGATATCGATGTCCCCAAGCCTTGGAGGTCGTTCACCGCAATTCGTATGAGGGCTCCTTGGTAATCCCCGACCACACCCCTCTCCCAGAATGCGACGCCCCCTGGCACGCGGGCCTGGCTCACGCTGTCGGTTACCTTCGGGGCATCCTGGACTGCATGACCCGAGATCGACCCGGCCCCCCAGCAGCCGGATTACTGAGAAGAATTTTGAAGGAGTTCTCGAATCGCCGGAGCCGCTTCCCGCGCGGCGCTCGCCCCGGCTTCGACAATCTGATCGAATTGGTCAAACCTCAGGAAATCGAATTGCTCCACCCTGGGTTTGATTTCGACATCCACAAGGTCAATTTGAGAGCGAGACTGATGAACGCCGGAAACCTCCAAGGAACGGGTGATGACTTGAAGGATATTGGGCTCCTCCGCCCATTTCCGAAAGAGTGGAAGGCGATACAATGCCTTTCGCAGTCCGATATGCGTTTTCCTGCCTGACGCGTCCAGATGCGGATCGTTCTCGGGGGTGACATTGACTGAAATGATGAACTTGGCCCCCTTCTTCTGAAGGACTCTTGCGGGGACTTTGTCGATCACTGCGCCGTCCACCAAGAGATGCTTCCCCCATCGGACTGGGCGGAAAATGCCCGGGAGCGCTCCCGTCGCGATGATGGCGTCTCCAAGATTGCCTTCCTCCAGAACCACTTGTTTGCCGGTCAGGAGGTCCGTGCATGCGAGGGCGAGGGGGATTTGACATTCTTCGATAGCGATTCCCTCCATCACCGATTTGATGATCCGCTTGATCTTGCGACCTCGCAAGAGATTGGTGCGAGGGAAATCGTAATCGAGGAGATCGAATAAAAAGTTCCCGAGGTTCGCCCAGTAGAACCGAGTGTCCGAGAGGAGACGTGAGCCCGGCCGTCCCTGAGCGTACACTGCCGCCACAATCCCCCCCATGCTGGAACCCGCAACCATGTCGATCGGTATCCCCTCCTCCTCCAGAGTCTTGATCACTCCGATGTGCGCCATCCCTCGGGCTCCCCCGCCGCCTAATGCGAGTCCAACTTGGGCGTGGGCGAGTTCTCGAACGGCTCTCCTTTTCGCAATTATTGGAGCCTTGCCTAAGGCCAAGGAAAAAGACCGCCCTTCGAGTCGTTCTTCGGCCTCATCCTTTGGATCGTCGGCAATCGGGAAACAGTGAACCGAGTGATCTTTAAAAATCTTGCGAACCCGAGAGTAGTCCAGAATCGGCCGAGAGGTTGAGTGAACCAGAACGACCTCAATTGCGCCCTTGGTTTTGACCGAGTCGGCAAGGGATTGGAGGGCTTTCACTATTTTGGGTTCGATCACCCAGTGGTTTTCACCGCCTTCCGCGGGATACCGGTGAGGTTCAGGAATAAAAGCGTCGTACTCCTCACGGGTTGCATTTACCTGGCAGCCCGCCTGTGTCAGGTCGACTAGCGCTACGACATTGTCATCGGGGAGGCTAGCCAACAGAAGGTTTTCAAGCGATCTCTGGGGGTGGTTGACAAGGATGTAATTATGATCGGGACGGAGCCTTTCGACACATTTCCCCAAAACGGAGGTGACCTCGTCATGAGACTTCTCCCGCGAGTGGCTCAAGACAAAGACTTCGTAGGCATCCTCCACACCTGACCACTCTTGTTTGAAACCCGTTTTCAATTCCGGAATTTCTGCGGACAAGATTTCCCGCATGTCACGGCAAGGCAGGGTCGAGTCGTTCGAATCGTGAGATCTCAAACCAACGCTTTTGGAATCCTCCTTCTCCGTTTCCGGCGAAACTGAAACGAGCAGGGGACGTGTCTTTGACTCGGCCGCGAAGAGCCGAGCCATTTCCTCGAGCACACCATCCACCACGGTGGAGGTTCCATTAAGTCCCGAGAAGATCCATCCAACCCTTCCTCGATGTGGTGTGAACATACGGCGATTGCCCATGCGAATTCGTTCGGCGAGGATTCTTAGCATTCGACGGTATAGGATTGGGTGCTTGTCGCAGAAATCGAGAAATGTCTCACCGTCGATGGTCTTCAGGTGGGTCTCGACCGTAGCAATGGCATTTGCCGACATTGGTTCGCCGGAGAGAACCGACATCTCGCCAACTGGGTCTCCTGGACCCAAGAATCCGAGCACCTGTTCTTCCCCATCATCCCCAGCGACCGTGATGCGAACCTGACCCGTTTGGATCAACAACATACGGGTCCCAATCATCCCCTGCTCGCAAAGTATCGCTCCAGCCTGGACTCGAAGGTCCATCAAGAGAGGAGTCAGCTCATCGAGAATCTCTTGCGAGACGCCGGAAAACAGTGGTAAATCCCTTAAGAAAGTCATATCCCCGCTCATTGAATTCTTCGAACCCGAGGCATCGGATCAACACATGACGACCCCGCGCGGTTCTGAAAGGTTATCTTATTATTCAAGAACGCACACGCAAAGCCAGCCCCAAAAACCGCGCGGATTCATTTTCGGTAAGTGAAAAGATAGGATAAAACGGTGGTACGCCAGCCAGGATTCGAACCTGGGACCCACGGCTTAGAAGGCCGTTGCTCTATCCAGCTGAGCTACTGGCGCAAATGGAAGTTTCCTTATTTCTTCGCATTTTCTCCCCCACTCATCCCCCTGTCAATCACTCTCACCCCCCTAAAACGTGCAGAAGACGTGCAGAAGAAACTCTACACGGCTCGAAGAGGTAGCGAAATCACCTTCCCCTCGGTCCTGTTCCACTGGTCCCTAAAGGGCGCTAACACCTCATCGAGCGGGTTGGTTACGTTCTCTCGGAAGATCTCGATCAAGGCCTCGGGATCGTCTTCGATGTAATGCTGCCAGTCCACCACACTCACCTTTGAAGGCTTGTGACCTCGATAGACCTCCAGCACCTCCGAATCCCACTTCCGAAAGAAGAACTCCGTCCGAAGAACCCTCCGCAATCCGCCAGGGTTGATTTGAAGGCCGCTCTTCCATCGGTCCCGGTAGCGGATAAACGCTTGACGGTAACCGTAGTTCTTATGGGTGACCATGACGAGGTCGCCCTCCCTCCGATATTCCACGACATTGTCCAGTTGATGCCAGTTATCTGGAAGAATTCTATACCACCTTAGGCATATCTACCAATGGGCTCTTTTGAAGATGTCAACTCCCACCGAACATAGAATTGTCCAAGCCCGCATTCTCGCCTATGCCCAGGAGATCGGATGGACCTTTGTGCCTCGCGAGGAGGCAGAGGCGCGGCGGGAGGGGTCTTTGTTTTTGGAGGGGGTGTTGGAGGGGAAGGTGGGGGAGTTGAATCCTCGGTGGGGGGAGGGGGTTGGGGTGTTGCTGGCGCGGTTTCCGGGGAATTGATCGCGCCAGATAAAGTGGCGCAATTAGTGGAAGCGCACCACTTAAGCCGCTTTAAGTGGCGCGAATAGGCCAATCGTGCCATATAAACACGTTTTAGTGGCGCGATTAGAGGAAATACGTCACAATAAAGAGATCATGCCAAAAAGAATCCCAGAGGGAGAGTTTGACGCGATTGAGGAGGCCGTGAAACGGTTTCCAGAGGGCGCGGGAGTCGACGAGATTCTCCCCGTCCTGTCATTTAAGACTTCTAAACGGACCTTGCAGCGACGGTTGGCAGACCTAGTCGACAAGGAGCGATTGGTCGCGGAGGGCGCGGGGCGGGGTCGGATCTACCGGCTGCCTCCGAAGAAGCCCACCATCAGCCCGCAGACCGTTGAGCCACCCGTGGAAAAGGTCATGATCGAGGATGAATCCTATATCCCCATATCCACGGAAGGGGAGGCCATCAAACGGGCTGTCCGAAAACCGGTTCAGGACCGAGAACCTGTCTCGTACAACCGGGAGTTTCTCGAAGACTATCGCCCCAACGAGACATTCTATCTTTCAGAGGAAGCGAGGCGACATCTCTTGGAGATCGGAAGGTCCGAGGAGGGCCACCGTCCGGCGGGAACCTACGCCAGGCGGATCTTCAATCGCCTCTTGATCGACTTGTCGTTTAACTCAAGCCGGTTGGAAGGGAACACCTACTCGTTGCTTGAGACCGAGAGGTTATTGGAAATGGGCGAAGAGGCTGAAGGAAAGGATGCTCGGGATGCCCAAATGATTCTGAACCACAAAGCCGCGATCGAGCTTTTGGTGATGGGACGAAGGCTATCAACCTGGTGAAGAGCATCGAGAGGACCGCCGAGGAGAACAGTGAGGATCCGTTCCTAATCGCCATGGCCGATCAAGCGAAATTGGTTCAAGCCAGTTTCGAGAATCGACAATGTTCGGCGGAAGATGCCGTGGAGGCGTTACTCAAGGAGATTGAAAACAACGAGGCCCGCAAAAAGGAGCAAGCCGAAAAGGGATTCGATGGCCTCACTTTCTTCGTCTACCGGACCCTCCTCGATGCGAATATCGACAACCCCGAGGAGGTCACCCTCAAAATCAAAGGGGCCTTTATCGAGTATCCCAACTGGAAAGGGAGCGATAGATCCCTCCGCGAACTAAGAAACCAAGTGACATTTGCCATTTGTGCCGCGACCGAAGACCTTGATCAGGTCACCGAGTTGGTCGATGACCTTTTCCAAATACTCGAAGATCCAAATCGGCACTGAATGCCATGAAGAAAAAGGAAATTCAAAAACACAAGTTCAAAGAGCGAGTCCGTGAATGGGCCGATAAACTCGATGTCCAAATCGTCTGGCTCGGAGTCCGCCCCATGACCGGCAAATGGGCTTCCTGCTCCACCAACGGCCACCTGAATTTCAACATGGAACTCCTCTCGATGGACCAGGAAGTCTGGGACTACGTCATCGTCCACGAACTCCTCCACTTCTTCGTCCCCAACCACGGGAAATTCTGGAAGAGCCTGATGCGGGCACATCTGGGGGATTATGAGAGGGTGGAGGCGAGGCTCAAAAGCCTTTAATTCCTAATCTTCCTCAAATCCCTTTACAACACACGGAATTTGAATCACCACGATTTCTCCATCGGGCGCTTTGGTGGATGTCCCGCAATCGTGTGTACACTTCATCTGTACCTTGTTGTCAACCATCCAACTGCAGTAGACCGCGAATTCGGCCGCGGTTGGCAATAGGAATCGTGCATGACAACCAACTTGCTTCTGCACCGACTCTCTTTGAAATCCCCCTGAAAAAAAAGTGTCGGGCTTCTATGTCATCGCGTACTACCCAGTAGAGGCTCGACAAGATACACTCTGACGAGTGTCTCTAATAATGTCGGGGGTGTGGAGATTTCGGAATCGCGGGCGGATACGAACGGAAAGGCGGGATCGCGCGAGAAGGAATGGATCGAGCGATTCGCGGCGGGCGACCAGGAGGCGCTGGGGCGGTTGATCGAGGTCTATGAACCTCGTCTCTACGCCTTTTGCCGTCGGGTTCTGATCAGCCACGAGGACGCCGAAGACGCGGTCCAGGAGACACTGATGAAAGTCTCTCAGACCGAAACCTTTCGCGGGACTACTTTCAAGGCGTGGATTTACAAGATCGCCTTGAACATCTGCCGGTCCCATCTCCGTTCCTCGAACGCTCGAAAGGCGAGGGAGGAAACATCCGGGCTGGAGGCGATGGCCGAATCGCCCCGAATGGGAACGCCCAAACGGGTCTTCGATGAACGCGAGCGGGCCAGGGAAGTGGCCGCCGCGATGGACATGCTGCCGGAGGAACAACGCGAGGTGCTGGTGCTGAAGTACATCGACGATCTCTCAGTTGAGGAGATCGAGGAAATCTCGGGCCTGCCAGGGAGCACCATCAAGGGCAGGCTGCGTCACGGACGAACCAAACTGAGAAAAATCTTGGAACTGCGAGGCATCCAATGAACGACCACACACAAGACCGCATCGACGACGAACTCCTTCAGGACTGGGTGGATGGTTTTCTCGATCATGAGGAGGCGCGAACGGTGGCCGAAAGAGTCGCCGCCAACCCCGACCTCCAGAACCGCGCTCTCGCTCTCGCCAAAGAAGGAGAATTGATCGCGTCCACTCTCGCCTGGACGGCTGAACATCGAAACCCGCATGAGGCGAAAACGCTCGCTCTCGCAGTTCCTCCAACATGGCGACGACGACCCGCCTACATCGTTCTCGGGCTGGCGGCCTGCTTGGCGCTGGTCGCACTTCCGGTCTGGATGGTGGGTGGGTTCAAGAATGAGAAGGCGGGATCGGACGACATGGTCGCTGTGTTCGCGCCCCTGCGGGATGGCCCGGCGATCCAACTCGAATCGGTGGAGGCGGCCCCTGGTGAGACGGTGTATGTCACCCTCCGCGCCAGAAACCTCAAGGGATTCTGCGGACTCCAAGCGCGGGTCCGTGTGGAGAACGGCCTCGAGGCGATGTCGACCCGGAGTTCGGGATTCACTTACGCCGGAGTCCGGGGGGGTGAGGTGTTTGTCGCCTCGATCAGCGAGGATGGGTGGACCTCCGAGGACGGGGTCATTCTTCGTCTGCCGGTCAAGGTCGGATCCTCGGCCGGGGGGAACTCTCCCTCGAACTGGACGACCTCCGTCTGATCGACAGTGACCGTCGAGTCCTCGATGTGGCGAAACAAAGCGCCCGCATCCGGGTGCTCTGACATAATTTGTCCCTGGCAAAACACTTGCCTCGGGCGCCGTAGCCCGGCAACTCACTTGCCGGGGTGGAACGAGATAGAAACCGAATTCGCCCGCCATGGCCTGACCTGTCTCCGGGTTGTCAGGACTCGGAAACAGCACGGCGGGCGATACGAACCAAAAGAATGAGGTGCAAACCGATGACCCTAAATTTCAAACCACTCAGACACGGCCTCCTGTCAGGACTGGCCCTGTTGATGTTCTTCCCAGTAACTGCCCTGGCGCATAACGGGGAAGTATTGGATTTCGATCACCCTGACCCCGAAGAATACCAATTATTTGGGACCGGCCTCGTTACCTTCAGGGATGTTAATGGCGATGGTTTTCAAGATGTCCTCAGTCTCGCCGAAAGAGTCGGCACAGCAACACGGGATTGGGTTATTGTCCTTTCAAGCGGCAATGACGGGGCCATTTTAAGAATTGAGGAAACGCCCGAAGTCCCATTTGCCAATCAGGAACAGGCGGCGCCCACAAACATCAATAACTTTTCTTACCCAGCGGCGCAAATCACGGTCATTTCCGACATTACTCAGGATGGCATTCCCGACTTTACGGTTTATGAGGGGGAGGATCACCCGAAAGAGAGCGAATACCATCGATTGCATGTCTATGATGGATCCACCTTTGGGGTAATCGCCACCCTAAATGATAGCGATAACCGGCCGTTCTTCGGCTTTTCCGTGGCAAGTATCCACGACTTTTCCAATGACGGAGTTCCAGACCTGTTGGTGGGATCCCTCTCCGAAGAATCCGCGGGGGGATTTGGGGCGGCATTCATTGTCGATGCATCCACCTTTGCCATTCTCGCAACTCTGACCGAATCCGGAAGCCACAACTTTGGTCATCAGGTGCTCAGTCTTCCCGACATCACCAACGATGGAACGCCGGAGATTGCCGTTTCCGATCCTAACTTCCACCCGTCCGGGTCCGCGACCAACGGGGAAGTTTTTATCTATGACGGCGACTCGCTTAATCGGATCGGAACTCTTCAGGACGAAAGGCATGGGGAGGGAGGGAAGGAATACTTTTTCGGCATTGACACTTCAATGGGGCCAGACCTGAATGGTGATGGAATTGGAGAAATCTATGTCTCTTCCAAAGAACTGGGCGATTGGTTGAACAATCCCGATGATGTTAGCAGTGGGCGCATCCACGCAATCGATCTCACCACGGGTTTAGTTGTCAGGACTTACCTTCCCAAGGGAGGCAATGGCCCCTCGGCTGTCGAATGGGGGAGCGAGTTCGCCTTCATTGGAGACTCCAATGGAAACGGATCGAACGATATGGCCATTGACGATGGATACGGTCGTGTTGAAATCCTCGATTCGTCTTCCTCCGAAACCATTGGAATCATTGCCACCCTCGATCAAATCGGCCTTCCCGCTAGCGGGTTGATGGATGTTAACGGCGATAGCCGATCCGATGTCGTGTTTGGCAGGCCTCAAATTGCGGATGCAACGGATGTCGCAAACGGTGTTTGGCGGCGGGAAGGGAGGTGCGGGCATTCCTTTCTCCGTTTAACGGAGCCACCTCCTCCGCAACTCCGGAGACTCTCGATTTTGGCGAGTTCATCATCGGGGTTTCGGAACCAAAGACGCTCTCTGTCGAAGTCGAAAACACGGGAGTGCAAGACCTCTTCCTCACAGGCGCTCTATCCAGAGATGTCTCCCTCATACCGGACGATCCTTTCAAAGTCGCACCGCTCGCCGATTACCAAGCGCTACTGAAAACAGGAGAGACTTCTCGAATCGAGGTGACCTACAATCCAACCTCTCCGACTGAGAGGGATGGCGAACTTTGGATCTTCACCAATGACAAGGCGCAACCCAGACGAGTCGTGTCGCTGAAAGGAACGGCTATCGAACCACCCCCCGGCTGACCCCAACGCCCCCCTTATTGTCGACAACCCCGAACCCTATTACGTGACCCAATTCGGCTCCGATGTGGAGGCCTTCCGGGATGTGGATGGGGATGGGGTGACGGATATATTGACGGTGGGACTCGAAGGAAAGCAATGGAGCATTTATGTCATGGATGCATCCGGTGAAACAGTCCACCAAAAGGTTGCCTCCCCGGAATTCGACTACTCCTCCGCTGGGACTCCTGGAGGTGTATTGACCTCCTTGCCCGACATTACTGGGGATGGAATTGAAGATTTTTGTCTTTTTGTTTCGTCCTTCGGAAGATACTACGATGCATCGCCCAATTCCCATTCTTATGTTCATTTCTTTAATGGGGATACTTTCGAGTTGTTGGCAACAATGAACGCGAATGACGAATACCCAAGTTTTGGAGTTTCCGTTGCCGGAATCCATGATATGACTGGAGACGGAAAACCTGAAATCCTTATTGGCGCGCCTGGTTACAACACTACTGGGCCATTCCAAGGGGCTGCGTTCATTGTTGATCCAGCTGATTTCTCAATTTTTAAGATTATCAATGCCCCTAGTTCAGACGCCGGGTCGATGTACGGGTTTACAGGGTATGGTTTTGGAACCTCGGTGACGGGTCTAGGCGATGTGAACGGGAACGCGGTCCCCGATTTCGCTATCGGTGGATGGGGATACGAAGTTCTCCCGGATTTACAGTCAAAAGGATCTGTTTTTATCTTTGACGGAGCGAATCAAAGCGTCTTAAGAGCGGTCACCGACCCTAGGCCGGGCGAGGGCCATACGTTCGGCGGAGAGATCCATCGAGGTCCCGATCTTACCGGGGATGGCTTGGATGAGATTTACGTTTCCGCACCTGGACTTACCATCGCCAGCCAAGTGACCCGAACGAACGGAGTCCTGGGTAGTCGAATCTATGCAATCGACCCCACGAATGGAGCTATTGTCCGAACCTATCAACCAAGAAGCCAGGAAAACCATCCAGCATATTGGGACGCGCGGTTCGAGATCCTGAAAGACTCGAACGGCAACGGAGTGCCGGAAATTGGAACCACCGTTTTCGCTACTCGTCTGGAGGTGTTTGACGCATCGACCACGGAACCGGTTTCTGTTTTCGGCGATAGGGAAAGTCTTATCACCTCGATGGTGGGAATTGACGACCTAAATGACGACAATCAAGCAGAAATCATATATGGAAGCAACACCCGTTCAGGGCAGTTAGATTTAACAAAGTCTCCATTCTCTGGGGCGACCGCACGGATCTCTCCTCCTGTTCTCCACTTCGGTGAATTAGTGGTTGGTGATTCCACCCCCGAGTCTCAACTAATCCACGTCGAAAACATCGGGAGTCGTCCTCTGAAAATACTCTATCTCTACTGGGAATTAAGGGAATCCATCGCCCTGCCCAATTCCCTCCGGGTCGTCACGGCGCCGAACGATCTGTACGTGCCGATCCCACCGGGCGATTCGAGGGAAATAGAGATTTCGTATAATCCCAAGTTTGGTGAGAAGAACGTCCATGACCTCGTTATTATCACGAACGATTTTAATCACTCGAATCATGCGATCATCATTTCCGCAACCGCAACTGGAGATCCGCCAGTACGAATTCCCAATCCCAATACCGCGCGCGGATTTACAATCCCGGAGGAAGACAGGTCATCCACACAATTCGAAATCGACGCATTCGCCTCCGCCGAAGAGTATCTCGGATTTGGATCGAGAATTTCCATCGTCCCTGACACAAACGGAGATGGAATCGAAGATATCGCTGTTGGGGCGCCCGACTCTCTCGATGACGATGATCTGAAAGCGGGGAAAATCTTTGTCTTTGACGGTTCGGATGACTCGATCCTCAGTGTGATCGATCCACTAAAACCTCACACTGAAGATTTGAATTTTGGGTCCGTCTTCACCGCAATCCCGGATATTAACGGCAATGGATCTAGTGAAATCGTTGTTGGGTTGGACTCAATCGGAAACGGAGAAGTTCATGCCATCGATTCCGACACGAACCAAGTTCTCTGGTCCTTCATGGGGTCCACAAACCAGGAACTCGGATCGGACCTTGATCTATTGGATGACCTCAACGGGGATGGCATACCCGAGATCCTTGAGGGCGCACGACCCGAAAGCACGCCCGAATCGGCCACCGCTTACGTCGTTTCCGGTTCGGACGGTTCGATTTGGAGAACCCTGGTCCTGGACGATCCCGACCTTCCGAAACAAATGTTCGGCGATGCGGTTGCTTCCGTTCCCGACCTAAATGGGAATGGGAAAATGGATGCGCTTATTGGCGCCCCCTCCGCCAATGCGGGAATCGGGCATGTTTATGTTTTCGATCCCACAACTGGTAGTCTTCTATACGATATTCCTGGTCAGAACCCAGCAATGGCGGGTCGGTTTGGAGAGGAGGTTGCGGGCGTTCCCGATGTGGATGGGGATGGTTTCGGCGATCTATTAGTCTCCGCCCCAAATGAAGAAGTGCTGGGAGAAAACGAGGCGGGTAGGGTCCATGTTTACAGCGGAGTGGATGGGTCTTTCCTGTATTCCTTGGAATCCCTTGCTCCTGACTCAGGGAGTCATTTCGGGTCCAGTATAGCGGGAATGGAGGACACGAATGGTGATGGAATGGGAGACATTCTTGTCTCAGATGCGCGATTTTTTTCAGATTTTATGACGGATGGACGGGTCCACATTTTTAGCGGCGGATCGGGGACCTGGATTCAGACCCTGTACCCATTGCTGTTTAAGCAACAAGCCACAGTCTTTGGAAGTGCCATCGCAACATCAGGTCAGAGAGTCCTAGTCGGAGAAACGGGGATCGAGTTTCGGTCCTCGGGTCCTCAATATCCAAGAGAAGAGTTCCGAATCGCAGGGCGGGTCCTGCTTTTTGAGGGCCCGTTTGCTCCTCCTTCAATTCAAGCACCCGATCTTGTCGATTTTGGCGAGTGGTCAGTGAATGGCGGACCAAGTGATCCCATGACAATCGAAATCGAGAACTTGGGGCCAGGGTACCTTGATTTCAAACCACCCTACTACGAAATAACAGGGGAAGGCGCCGCGAGTTTTCAGTTACTAGAAATTGTAGGTTCAGCATTAGCCGAACCGGGAGAATCGCCGGAGTTCCTTGTGTCATTCAACCCGGATACGATCGGCCCTCAATCTGCCACGCTTTCGCTATTTACAAACACTCAACTCTTTCCGATTGAGATCCAACTCAATGGCCAAGGAATTTGGGGAAGCCCAGCAATCGCGGCTAAGCCAATCCCAGATTCAGAAACATTGGCCACATTCGATTCCAACCTTCTGGGCATCCCGGATGTCAATGGTAATGGGAGCGGAGAGGTCGTCGCCGGTTTTCCTGGGAAGTCCGGGCCAGGACAAGTCATCATTGCTGATGGCCAATCCTTGGAAACCATTCACATCCTTCATCCTTCCTCACCTACCGAATCAAGTTTCGGGGCCTCTGTGACATCTACAGTCTCTTCGTCCTCCCCTACACTTACAGAAATCGTAGTGGGTTCCCCTATGGAAGATTACGGTGGGAAGGAGAGTGCTGGAAAAGTCTATGTATTTGATTCATCGACGGGTGAATTGCTACGTTCCTTTCATTCTCCGTACCCGAAAGCGGATGAGCGTTTCGGAACCGTTGTTTGTGCTATAAGTGACTTGAACGGCGATGGGATGAAGGATCTGGTTGTTGGAGCCTATCAACCCAACGCCGTGTCTTCGGCAAATGCGCCAACTTCCTCAAATGTATACACAATCGATGGCCATACTGGGGAATTCATTTATGAAGTTTGGGACAGTGAGGATATCGATTCGAGTTTTGTTGGCCCAGCCCTTTCCACGATCCCCGATTTCACAGGCGATGACATTGAAGAGATAGTGATCGGTTCAACACTAAATTCCCCCCGCTCTGTTGCGGGAGCAGGATATGTTTACGTTCTGAATGGAGCGTCTGGAAAAGTGGTTCACAAATTGTATTCCCCCAATTATGACGGACCGCCGAGCGCGTTTGATTTTTCGGGGGTCTTTTTCTCAGGCGCAGACGACACGGATTTTTTCCGTTTCGGCCATTCTGTTTCCGGCATCCCAGACGTCACCGGCGATGGGAACGGAGATATCGTTGTCGCCGCTATCAGTGATTATGTTGACCCCTACACCGGACCGGAAGGAGTCGTTTACATTTTCGACGGGGTTGCAGGTGAACTTTTTACGAGGATCCGGAATAACTATGACCGGGAATCATTCGGATTTGGTATGGCTGTCAATGGAATCGAGGATGTAAATGGAGATGGATTGGGAGAACTTTTGGTCACCAATCGCAGAAACATTGGATACGGGCCTTTTTATGAGTGCAGCCTGTTTGATGGGTCAACAGGACATAAACTCTATCAGTTCGAAACGCCCGATTTTGAAAATGCAACAATGACCTCGATCCTAAAGGCCACCAACCTACCGGATGTCAACGGAGATGGGAAAGTCGATTTCGCTGTGTCGGGGTATAACCCAGATGCTGCAGAGCCAGGTCTCATCGCCGTCTACCACTCCCTCTTCGAACCCGATGGGAACATCCCCACCCCCACCAACACCCCGGTGGTGACCCCGACTTTTACTCCGACTCAGACGCCGACACCTTCTCTCACTCCCACACCCGCTTTCGCCTCGGTCTTGCGCTACCCCGCGGCCGGGGATCCGGTTGCTTACTCGTCGCTGGCCTTGGCTCTTGAGGAGACTCAGGCGGGGGATGAATTGGTGGTGACCGGGGATGAGACGGTGGGCGAGACATTGACGCTTTCGGCGCCGGATGTGGTGTTGCGGAGCGAGGGCGGATCGACCCTTCGCCAGGGCGGCGGGTTGGCCCCCCATGATCCGTTGCTCGAGATCGCCTCGACCGCGGACAACGCCGAGATCCTGGGATTCTCCTTCCTCGGATCGGGTGTCGCCAGCCAGACCAAACAGACCTCCGGCAACCATCCCGCCTTCGAGTCGGAAACTGTGGGCGCGGTCGGAGTCCTGAACGAAGCCGCCGGGACGCTCCTCACCGATTGCTCCTTCATCACGCTCGGCTCGGGTGGATTCGCGGGCGGGGCCGCGGTGGTGTCCGGTCGGGACAACGGCTCGGCCACGATCCGGCTCGATGGCTGCGAATTGGAGGAAAACAGTGTGGGGGTCCGAGCCGAAAAGGGTTCGCTCCAGTTGTTCGAATGCGAATCGATGGGGTCCCTCTTCGCCGATGTGATTCTGTATGGAGAGGGTTCCGAGGCGATCTCCGGCGAGATTCTCGACTGCACCTTCGAAACGGTCGCGGACAATTCGATTCCATACTACCGCCTCTTCGCGACCGGGTCGCCCTCGAACCTGAGCGTGTATGGAACCAGGGTCGGCGCGGCGTTGGTTTCGAATGTCGTCTCCGGCGATGGCGTCCTGAATTTCGCGGAGAACATTGTCTATAACCTGGAGAATCCAAACGAGAGTCTGCTGACCGTGGCGTCTCTTTCGACTTATGGGATACCGGCGGAGGCCACCATCGACCAATGCGATCTGTACAATCATGGTGAATCGGAAGCCGGCTGGCTGATCGGGTCGGGGAGTCAGGCCCTGATCCAAGCCGGTGAGATCGACAACGGCAGCGGCGCCCCGATCGCTCCCGTTCGAGTGACTGTCCGCAACTCCATCCTGGGCGGCGCGGGCGGTGGTGATGTCGGCATCGCGTTCCACCGGATCGGCGACTCGACTGGAAGCCTCCTTTCAGTGGCCCACTCGCTCCTCGTGACCGAGGGCGATCGTGAACTGGGGACTGCCCTAGTCGGGACCGCGGATGAGTGGACCGCGATCGGATCGGACGATCCGTTTTACGCCGGTGTCGATGAGACTCTCTCCCCCGAGGATCTCGATTTCCATTACTCAAAAAACTCGGCGGCAACAACCCATGGCGATCACGGTCAACCCATCGGCTCCCAGGGGCCCGATGACACCAAGGGGCTATGGGTCTCGCTTCCGGATAGCGTGCTTCCTCAAAGCAACTACGCCGCATTGCCGATCGTGCTCGATGACGCGAGCGGTGTGGCCTCGATCATGATGACTCTCCGTTATGACACCGATGTTTTCGCCGGGGCGAACCATATCCAGCCGGGTGACTTCTCCGACCATTTCACCTCAAACGTGAAGAAGACCTCGGCGGGACGCCTCGATTTCTCGTTGGTCACCACCGAACCCTCGGAAGTTTCGAGATCGTCCTCGTTGTATTACACACCGCTCAAGTTGGGCCCGAATCCGGTCCCGGATGGAACCTTTGTGGAACTGACCGACCTTCTGTTCAAGCGGCTCAACGGGATGGAGTTCCGTGTTCAAAGCCGCGATGGTTGGATCGATTTCCTCTCCAACACCATCCCCGGCAACGCCGACCTGAATGGAGTGCTCGACATGCGCGATGTAGTCACCGTGCTCCGTCACATCGTACGGATCGAGGAGATGGGTCCGGATGGGATCGAGGCCGCGGATGTGGTCGATCCGGGTGAACTCGCGCCCCCGAGTTTGTCGACCCGATCTCCATCGATGACGCGGTGTGGATCTATCAGGCGGTCACCGGCGAAACCAAGAAATCCACCGGAAGCGAAAACTAAGGGAAGATTGGAAACCGGTCCGATGCCTATTCTCCAGTCTTCAACCAAAGACAGACTCCCGGCCCGCCGCCTTCCCATAGGCGGTTGGCTGGGAGTCCAATTCTTCGCTCTCGCTGTCTCGGCCAACATGGCGATGGGCCAAATCCAATCGGTCTATGATGTCGAGTCGGGAGGGGCGCTCGCGGGGACCCAAGGGGTCGAACTCTCAATCACTGCCTCCAACGTTCAGGAGATGGATGAATTCGAGATGTCGCTTCAGATCTATCCCGAGGGAGTCCTTGAGAATCCGACCATTGAACGCGGATCGGAAACCGAGGGATTCGAGGATTGGACAGTCGAATTGGAACCCGGCGCCGTTTCTCTCATTGCGGCTGACGGCGATGGCGGGATCGACATGTCCATGGGACGTGTGTCGGAGATCGGCAAGTTCAAGTTCGATGTGTCCGCGAGCGCGGTGGATGGCGCCACGGTGACTCTCGTGCTCGATCGGGTCGGTCACTCCTCCCATTCGAAATCGCCGCCGACCTCGGTGTGTTTACCGTGGGTGGTGGCGAAGTGACCGAGGCGAGCCGGAACCTGGAGATCGAATTCGTCCCTCGGGACGCCTTCCCCGGCGACCTTGTTCATTTGAATGTCTATTCTCATGACGCTCCCAACCTGTATTCCGCGCAGGTGGTTCTCGCCTTACCCGGAGGGAGCGTTGATTCGGGAGGGCGCCATTGGAGGGGAACTGGTCGAAGAACTCGGATGGTCATCCGCGTTTGTGGGGCCCGGTTCGGGAAACTCCGGTCCCTCGGTGATTATCGATCGACTCTTCGGCCAACACCCGGCCCCGCCCCCGGACAGATTCCAGATCGCCTCGATCCCCTTCCGGGTCGGCGCGGATTGGGGCGGATCCTTTGAGGGATTCGAGGTGAGCGTGATTCGCGCCATACTCCAGGGTGACATCCTCGCGCGCGGAGACAACTTATACTTCTATTACAACGATGGCGCGCCGCTTGTCCAATCGCCGCCCGATTTGAATGGCGACGGGGTGGTTGATGAAAAGGATCTGATCGAATTCCAGAGCCATTGGAAGGAGGATTCGGAACAGAAGTGAGTGAAAAGAGACTCCTTTCCTCCTTTACAGTCCTCCTCTTTGTCCTGGGCGGGGTGCTCGCGTTCCAAACGGGACTGCTGGTCTGGTTTCACCGAGACGGTCCCGAGACAACCCTACAGACAATGTCGCGGAGTCAAGATCGTTCAATCGGTCGGACACCGTCAGAGTCCGGGAACCAAACGCCTCCACCCTCGATTCACACACCCCCGCAAAGTCACACCCCTTCCGCCCCGACAGCCGTTCCCTCCCGAGTCTTGGTGACAGAGGCCAAGGACGAGGAAAAATCTGTAGTCGTCGATACGGATGTCGAGGTGAATGAAAATCCGACCCATCTGGGAATTGCTGGACGAATCGACAGAGCCAAAGGCGTTCCAGGGGAGCGGGTTCAATTGACCGTTTCGATGCGTTCGGATCGGCCGCTCTCCAAAGCGGTTATGGAGGTATCGGTGCCTGAGCATGAAATCATGGTGGGAAAGGGAAAATCCCCGGTCGGTCGGGTTGAGGAAAACATGCGATCCGGATCGGATTCCAAACGGAGGTATGAGGTTTCATTCAATGGCGATTTCAGTTCGCGAGATTATAGGCCTGTCCTCGAAATGGACTTGACCTTATCCCGCAGGATCTCACCCGGAACGGTTGTATCCATTCCACTTGCCGGATCCGCGAGACTGTCGGATGAAGACCAAGATCTTCCCCTCAAGGGAAACTCGGGAACGCTCTATGTCACGGAGGATCTCACGGAACCGTTCCCGACTTCGACATTCACCCCGACTCCAACCGAACCTTCCGAGGATTCTAGGGGGGAGAGCGAATCCCCAACTCCGGTCGCCCTGTCATCCAACGATGCTGTCCTTTCCAACCAGACTCCGATTCCTACCGAACCGACTCATCCCTGAACCGACACGGCCCGCAGTGAGATCTCCTCGTATCCTGACTGTTGGCTCCGGGACTGCGGCCCCTGGTGAAACCGTTTCAGTTCCGATTTGGGTGAACGATCCGACGGGTATATCCGGCGTTCAAATTGCCCTTGAGTACGATCCCATTTCATTAAAATACTTGGGAAGTCAGGTTGGAGAAGATTTCTCAAATTTCTTGGTATTGAGTCATGATGTGGAGGGAGTCATTCACATTGCGATGACCGGGTCCTCTATCCCATCGATCCCAAGAACCTCATCTCTGGTGAGCGAAATTCGATTCCAGACTCGCCCCGATCGCCTGCCGGGAGAGATTTCTCCAGTGAGATTAAGCGGGTGCTCCATTATCGTCGGAACTGAAAGAGTTAGCCTGATTGTCCAAACCGGGGAGGTGAGCGTGACCCCAGGCGCCCCATCCGAGAAAATGAAAGGGATCTCTCAAAGAAGAGTGGAGGATTCACCAAGATCGACTCGTCCCTATTCAACAAAGAAGCAAAACAAGCAGGAAAAGACTCCGATCTCAATAAACCAAATATCGATTCCCCGTTCCGATTTCAATTTCGATGGGACTGTGGATTCAAGAGATTTGCTCTGGCTTATTGGTGGCTCTAACGGATTTCTTTCGCAACCCGGTGACTTCATTCCTGCTCCTTCTGAGTTACCACTTTACGAACGACCTGGGTGGATTCCTTTATTTGTCTCACATATTCTTGCCGATGCGGGCGATTGTCAATAAGTGTTCGGCCTTCATTTTGTTCGAGTTTTAAGGATTGAACGGAGAGAATGCCACCTTCGCTTAGGCTCGGAATTTCAAGCCTCCTTCTTCTCCAACCCCCATCCATGTAAATTCTCCCCATGAGGTTTTCAATTGGCTTTCTTGTCCTGCTCGTCCCTATTTCCGTGCTGAACCCTCCCGCTTTTGGGCAGGGAAGTGGCGAACTTATCGCGTTTTCGAACCCCGAATCCCTTGCTTCTCGAACCCCGATCCTGATCGCTCATCGGGGCGGTGTGATCACGGCGACAGCGCCCGAATGCTCCTTGGCCGCTATTCGCCTCGCGGGGCAAGATGGGTACGATATGGTCGAACTGGATATCCAAGCCACCAAGGACAACCTCGCGGTGGTATTCCATGACCGAAACTTGGAGGAGGACGCCGGAAAGAAGGGGCGGGTCTCGGACTATGACCGGGATGAATTGATCCAATGGCCTCTCTTAGGGACCGAGGAAAAAATCCCAACCCTGGAGCAGGCCTTGTCCCTCTGCCGCGAAATCGGTTTGGGGGTCATGCTGGATTTCAAAACGGAAGGAGCCGAGAATTATTACCGTCACGTTCACGATGCGATTCGCGACGCTGGCCTCCACGAATCCACCATTACGATTACCAGTCGAAAAGCCATTCGTGAATTCTTTATGATCGACTTAAAGTCCCCCATTTGGTTTCGAGTCTTGGATGGGGACGATCCTCTCTCCAAGGGGCGCTATGCCTTCGATCGGGCCTCCGCCTTCGATCGGGAAAGAATCGAAGAACTTCATTCGCGGGAGTTATTGGCGATTCCCGCGCTAAACACGTTTCACTATCCCCCCGAGACCAACCTTCGCGATGCCGCGAGAGACGCTGAACGATTGCTCGAATTGGGAGTGGATGGATTTCAAATCGATTCGGTCTACCAACACTTCTTCGGTTTGCCACGAAGACCTCTGCCTGGGTTCGAGGGTGAATGACCCGTGTTCCAAACCTCAGGCCACCCCCCTCAATTCAATAGTGACCGTTGAGACTCCAATCGTAGGGAAGGAACTCCACTCGGATTTCCCCTTTCCGCTCCTCGAGAAACTTGGCGGTGGAATCGTCGAGGTATTGTGAGACATAGGCGAGTATGCTCGGTTGGTCCTTGGTGAAATCCTCCTCGAACCACTTGAAGATCTTGCTCAAATAAAGGGTCTTTTCCTCTCGATCCAATCGATTTTTTTCCGGGTCGGCCAGGAATTTTCTGGCTTGTCGATCAAGCATGGCGTCCAAATTCTCCGAGGTGTAGGCCTCATTAACGAGTTCGGGGCAGCTCTTGCTCGAACAGACAATCGCGAAATGGATCCTCGGATCTCCCATCGGTCGAAGCGCCTCATGCTCCAACGAGTCAAGGCTGAAATCCTGGCCGCCCAGGACAAACTTCGTTCGCTTGAAGAAAAGGAAGACATTTCGCACCGACTCGATTTCGCCTCGGTCGAGCACCCCTCGAACGCACTGAGCGTTGTAGGCGTTGATGAATAGCGCCATCTTTTCATTTCGATCCAACTCATCGAGTGGAACCGTTTCGAGTGTCTGAAGATATCCCTGAAGATCCGCATATCTTTCCTGGATTTTTCCATAGTCGACCACCCCATCCTCGACCGAATCTTGAAGAATCGAATCCCACATGCTGTGATCGACCGTTCGCGCCGAGGCGGGAAAGGCCGCTCCAAAAACAAGGATAAATGAAAGGGTTCTTCGGACCGCTTGACTTTGGAGGGTTCGCATCTGAAAAATTTCTCCTAAAGGGGTGGGGGGACCTCGTGCAATTCCGGACTTTCCCCCAATCTCTCTCGAACGGAAACCGCTACGACATCATAACGGGAAAATGCCGATCCAAACAACGAAGAGGAATAGAATCAGGAAAAATCTCTTGGGATGGTTTGTAGAACGTCAAAGAGACCTTCCCTGGCGAAGAAACACGGACCCCTACTCCATCCTGGTCTCTGAGATCATGCTCCAACAGACGCAAGTCGAGACCGTGATCCCATACTACCTCCGCTTCATGGAAGCGTTTCCCGATTTCGAAACCCTCGCATCCGCTGAGGAGGAAAAGGTCCTCGGCTTATGGGCGGGACTCGGATACTACCGGCGGGCGAAGAATCTGAGAGCGTGCGCGAGAGCCGTTCTGGAGAGACATCAAGGGGTTTTTCCCTCCGACAAAGATTCGATTCTCGATCTCCCCGGTGTCGGTCCCTACACCGCGGGAGCCATCATGAGCATCGCGCTCGACCAACCCGAACCCCTGGTGGATGGAAATGTCGAGCGAGTCCTGACCCGTGTGTTCGCGGTGGAGGAGGACCTGGGACGCGCCGAGGGGAAGAAGAAGATCTGGTCTCTCGCCGACGAACTTGTCCCTCAAAAACGACCGGGTTGTTTCAACCAAGCTTTGATGGAATTGGGTGCGACAATCTGCAAATCGTCGACCCCCCTTTGCTCCGAATGCGTGCTGATTTCCGACTGCCTCGCGCACCGTCAGGGGCGGACCCGAGATTTCCCGGTCAAATCTCGATCGCGAAAACGGTCCAAGGTCAAGGAGTTGCTCTTGGCCATGGAGTCCGATGGGAAATGGCTGGTTGTCGATTCAAACGAAGAGGGGATCTATTCCGGCCTTTGGCAATTCCCTTGGGTTTGGATCCATCCCGCCTCGAAGGACAAGATCGGTTTGGAGAGATTGTGTCGACAGTTTGGCGTTTCGAATGCTGATTTGGCTCCTGTCTGGGAGACACGACACGCTGTGACATATCGAGATATCAATACCTTGTGCTTTGTCCTTCGAATGCCCAGCGATTTTTCTCTGACACTTCAAGAGCCTCCGATTCACCGTTGGCTCGAATTGAAGACACTTGAATCGTCTCCCCTGCCGGCTTACCAAAAGAATTTTCTAAGATTCCTAAGAGGCGAATCACCTTAACTCCTCTGAACTCCTTGGTTTAGTTAGAGATATCTAAGGTGGCCTATGAGTTCACTTGGTAGTTGAACTGTTTGTCTGAATTATATAATATGTCTTAATGTTGGCATTTCCTTGTCGCAAACGTGACAGGAATCTCGAAAGGTTCTGGTCGACCGAGAAGTGGTGTGAAGAGACCAATCTGGAGCCGATTGATATGAGTCAAGAAATTGTTGGGACAGAAGTATGGATGGATACCGAAGCGGACTTTCGCTGTTTCGCCGATCAAGCGCCATTTCCCGTCTGGATTTCAGACGCTCAGTTAAATCGCATCTATTTCAACGCATCCTGGTTGTCATACACGGGAAGGACCCTAGATCAGGAGGCCGGCAAGGGGTGGCGTGACGCTGTCCATCCGGAGGATCGAGAAGAAATCGATTGTTCCGAGGAATCGGCTTTGGAGAACCAAAGCGAGTTTCAATCCCAGTTTCGGCTGCAAAGTTCTTACGGAGATTACCGACCGTTCCTTGAACTGGCGTACCCCCGTTACTCGTCGGAAGGGACTTTCCTCGGCTTTATCGGCTGCGGGGGCGACCGGAACCTGTTCGACCGAACCCTTCGACGTTTCCAACAAATGGCGAGAGAGAAGGAGGAGATCGCGCATGTCCTGTCCCACGATCTCAAGGCGCCTCTCCGGGCTATTGAAGGGTTCTCCGAAGCGCTCCTCGAGGATTGTGCCGATGTCCTTAACCCGGATGCCCGCGAACATCTGAGGGAGATCGCGGATGGAGTGGGCCGGTTGCGAACCTTGATGGACGATCTGGTCGCTTTCGCGAGGTTGGGCAGGGACATCCTGGCACTCAACCCAGTTAACTCTCAAGACCTCCTTCACGAAGCGATTGCGAACCTCCAGGAAAAAATCGAGGAGAGCGAGGCGGAAGTCCGATTGATCGGCGACTTCCCCATATTGGAGGGCCATCGTCGATCTCTCTGCCTCTTGTTCGAATCGCTTATTGACAATTCCCTCAAATTTCGCCGGTCCGACACCGCTCCGACAATCACTGTCGAGGCGGTGACCCACGATTCCCACCACCTCTTCGTCTATTCGGACAACGGAATCGGGATCGATCCAAACTACCGAGAGGAGGTTTTTGGCCTCTTTCGCAGATTGCATGTGGTCAGCGAGTATCCCGGGTCTGGAATTGGGCTGGCGCTCGCCAGAAAAGCGGTGGAACTGCATGAGGGAAAGATCCAAATTGTCCCCGCCGAGCAATCCGGGACGACCTTCGAAATCCGAATTCCTCGACCGCCGATCGTGTCCGGTCTGAAATGAAATGACCGTCGAACCTTGTCGGGATCTTCCGAGTTCGACTATCCCCTCCATCCTGGTTGTGGAGGACGAACCCTCCAGCGCCCGGTTGATTCTAAGGGCATTTGAACGAAGCGGTCTCCCCAATCCCGTTGAAGTGGTTCCCGACGCGGAATCGGCGCTCGGGATGCTCCGATCCGACGGCTCGAATGGGAGAGCGGAGGAATTCCGGATGCCGGGATTGATTTTGTCCGATCACCGTCTCCCCAGGTGTTCCGGTCTGGAATTGATTGGTCGGATTAAATCCGATCCCAACACCCGCGACATCCCCTGTATCCTCTTTTCCGCCTCGGCTAACGCCGAAGACGTTATCGAGGCCTACCGCGCCGGGGCCAATTGCTTCCTCGTCAAACCTCAACGCTTCGCGGAATTGAAAGGACTCATGTTATCCGTCCATCGCACCTTTCTCGCACCCGCTTCCACTCGGGGAGGACTCAATGACTAATTCCAGGAATCGACTCAGATTCTTGCTTGTAGACGATGACCGCTCGGATCGAGGGTTGGTCAAAAGGTTTCTAACAAAGGAGTTTGAGGACCCCGAAATCCGAGAGGTCGAAACTCGGGCTCAATTTCTCGTGGAGATCGCGGATCCGCCCGATCTCATCGTTTCGGATTACCTCTTGCGGGGTTTCAACGGTCTAGAGGTTTTAGAGATCCTTCGTGAGAAAGACCTCGACGTGCCGGTTGTCCTGCTCACCGGAACCGGCAATGAAGAGATCGCCATCGAGGCGATGAAGAAGGGGGTCGCGGATTACGTCATCAAGACGATCGAGCATATCAAGCGACTCCCCGCCACCATCGAACATGTTTTGCGCCTCCGGCAGATCGAACAAGAACGTCGGGTGGCCGAGGAGGAATTGCTCCTGTCGGATCAGATCCTCAATTACATGCCCGACACCGTAATTCTAACCGACCTTGAGGGGCGGATCGTTCGTTGGACTGGCAGCGCCGAAGGAACTTTTGGCTACAGGGCCTCCGAAGCGATCGGTCACTCCTTCAAATTCCTGCTTGCGAATTGGCAAGAGGGCGCGGGTCGAACCGGCGATTGGGAGGAATTCGACCAACCCAAGGAAGCCCTGTGTCGTCGGAGGGATTCATCCACCTTTCAGGCCGAGTTGACCTCGCGTCACCTGTATGACAAAGAGGGTAAACCCAATGGCATCGTGATGGTCTACCGCGACATCACCGAGCGAAAGAAGATGGAGGAGGCGCTGCGGGAGCACACCGAGCACCTTGGCCGCTTGGTCCAGGAACGGACCAAAAAGATCGAGGAGCTCCAGCGTCAGAAGTCGGCCATGGAAAAACTTGCCGCGACCGGCCAGATGGCCGCGCGTGTCGCCCATGAAATCAATAATCCACTTGCCGGCATTAAGAATGCGTTCACCTTGATCCGACGGGATATTCCCCCCGATAGCAAGTACGGATCGTATGTCGAACTGATTAAAAAGGAGATCGATCGGATTGCTGGGATCATTCAGCAAATGTACAAAACCTATAGCCCCAAGGCCGGGAGACCGAATCATTTCAATTTAGCGACAACGATCTCGGATGTTTGTCGACTCCTCACTCCCAAAGCCAAGCAACACAACCTATTGATCGATACCCAGATGCCGGAGGAGACTGTTTCCCTTTTCCAGCCGGAGGGGGAGCTCAATCAAATCCTTTACAACCTCATATTGAATGCGATTCAGGCCTCCCACTCCGGAGAAAAGATCAAAGTCTCGCTGGAGAAAAAGGGGCAATCCGTGGCAATCCGGGTTTCGGACAGCGGACGAGGGATTTCTCCCGAGAATCTCAACAAGATCTTCGAACCCTTTTTTACGACCAAGAAAACAGGCGCCCAAGGCGGCCTCGGCTTGGGGCTTGCCGTCTCTCAAAACCTGGCACAAGCTATGGGCGGATCGATCTCGGTCGAGTCGGCCGAAAACCGGGGGGCGACTTTCACACTGACGCTTCCGATCACCTGTCGGACCGAAATGGGGAAAAAGGAGATGGCAAATGTATGACGCGCCACGACTGCTGATCGCGGACGATGAACCGGGATTCTTGGACACCACCGCCGAACTGCTCAGGGGCGAGGGGTATTCCTGCTACTGCGCCAAGGATGGGGACACGGCCATGCGGATTCTGGAGTCCGAGCCGATCGACCTTGTCATATCCGACTTGAACATGCCCGGGAATTTCTCGATGGAATGGATTCACTCGGGGCGGAGGAGATATCAGGATGTCCCGGTGATTGTCGTGACCGGGTTTCCCACCCTTGAAACCGCCATCGATGGTCTCCGATGCAGCGTCTCGGATTACCTGCTCAAGCCCTTCGAAATCGGCGACCTGATCCAGAGCATCGAACGAACCCTCTCGCGCCAAGTTGTGCTCGAAACGCCCATCGAGGAGATGGAGGGATTCACCGCCATCGTGGGCGAGACCGAAATGATGAAGAAAGTCCGCCGGATCGCCGCGCAGGTCGCGCAATCCGACGCGAGTGTTCTCATTTCCGGAGAAACGGGGACCGGAAAGGAGCTTCTGGCCCGAACCATCCACCACAACACCTCACGGAGAGACCAAGCCTTTAATGTGATCGATTGCACCGCGATTCCCGAATCCCTCATGGAGTCGATCCTGTTTGGTCATAGTCAAGGTTCATTCACCAGCGCCACACGTGACCAGATCGGCCTTTTGGCCCTTTCCGAAAAGGGAACGACTTTCTTCGACGAGATCGGGGAGATGCCGCTCAACCTCCAGGCCAAACTTCTCCGATTCCTTGAAGAGAAGACCTTCCTCCCGCTTGGCAAAAAGTCGCCCGTTTCCGTCGACACCAAGATTATCGCCGCCACCAACCGGAACCTCGAGGAGTTCGTGGAGGAAGGACAGTTCAGAAAAGACCTCTACTACCGGTTGGCGGTTGTTCCCATCAACATTCCCCCGCTCCGGGACCGTATCGAGGATATCCCGCTTCTCACCGAGCATTTCCTTCGAGGCGCTTCAGGGAGGTTGCGAGTTGTCGGGGTCACTTCCCAAGCCATGAAACTCCTAAAGTCCTACGATTGGCCGGGAAACATCCGAGAACTCCGGAATGTCCTCGAGCACGCTCTCACCTTCTGCCAGTTCGAAAAGATCGATCTCTCCGATCTCCCTCCCAGAATTAAGCAAGTTCCTCAAGAACGTGGGATCATTGCCGGACGGGACTCCAATGGCCCGACCTCTAGGAAGAACTTCCTCGAGGTTGCCGACCAGAAATACCTTGAAGGTCTCCTGAAGCGGCACCGAGGAAATGTCACTAGCGCCGCCAAAGAAGCGGGCATCAGCCGTCAGTCTCTCCACAAGATCATGTCCAAGTACAACTTTACTGGCGACCACTTTAGAATTCCTTGATTTTTGACCTTCTTATTTCTATGGCGTCATCTTTATAGGACACTGTCGCCTCTGGGGGGACCTTGCGATTTCTGCTCAAAATGAAGCGATATTAGCCCTAAGATGACTTTGCTCATGACAATATGTCGCTTTTTCTTGTCTTCTGCCTCTTTCTTCCTCTGAAAACCCTTGATCAATCCTGATATTTGAAATCTCACAAACATTTGATTTAACTTGATTTCTGGGGAGCGTGAAATTCGGATAGTCAAGAATATAGTAAAAGGCACAATTATTGCTATATAACGGAATGAGATGGTCATTGGGCGGACCCCGCCGAATTGGGGGTTCTGCCTGCGTCACGAATCCGGATTGAGGAGGGTGACCCTTTTGGGCTGCGCGGAAAATGAAAGCGGAATTCCAACCCAAGTTTGGGGGGATGTCCACGAAGATCAGGTTATTGAAGACTTAGGTTGGGCTCCCCGCCTAAGGAAACCGCTTCTCGCCTTGTGTGGGGCGGGAGTGGTCGGTCTATTGCTCTTAATGGCTCTCGCGGGGGGGGAGGGAAAGGGGCGCGGGTCCGAGAGCCTCGATTTCTGGCCGATCATCGGAATCGCGCTGGTTTCCGGATGCGCCGGATACCTCCTGGGAATCCCATCGAAACGTTCGACGCTCAACTTGAAAATCTCCGAGGAAAACATCCGACAAGCTAATTTCGCCCTCGAGGAGGAAATCTCGCACCGCGAAAAGGTCAACGAGCAACTCCGTCACGCTAATCAGGTTCTTACAAGCCATGTCGAAAACTCCCCTTTGGCGGTCGTGCATTGGGATTCGGATATGCGGGTCAAACTGTGGTCCAGCCGAGCCGAAAAGATCTTTGGTCTTTCGGCCGGAAAAGCTCTCGGGAAGACCCCGGAGGAACTTGGCATTCTCGACGGGCGAGAACTCGAGTTCTTCGAATCCCGAATGAACCGACTCTATCGAGACACGGAGCCACGGGGGACCTTCTTTTCGAAACATCTGACCTCGGAGGGAACCGAGGTCTCATGCCGTTGGTACAACTCCGCCTTACGCGATGAGGAAGGAAAAGTTTATTCGATCCTCTCCCTCGGTTTGGATGAAACCCAACGGCACCAAGCCCAACGACGCCTTCTCGAATACGCTCAGGAAATCGAGGAGACCAACACCGCTCTGGATGTGGCCCTTGAAGAGGCGAATTGCGCCACACAGGCCAAGTCGGAATTCCTGGCCTCGATGAGCCACGAAATCCGCACACCCATGAACGGCATCATCGGCATGGCGGGATTGCTCCTCGAAACCGAACTCACTCCCGAACAGAGGGACTTCGCGCGTACGATCACCAGTTGCGGTGAGGGTCTCTTAACCATCATCAATGACATCCTCGATTTTTCCAAAATCGAGGCGGGGCGTCTGGACCTCGAGGCGATCGAGTTCGACCTGCGCGAAACGGTCGAGGACACCCTCGACCTCCTGGCGAAACAATCCTACGAAAACAACATCGGTCTCGGTTGCTTGATCGATCCCGCCATCCCCGGTCGGTTGGTTGGAGACTTTACGCGAATTCGCCAAATCTTGCTCAACTATCTCAACAACGCCCTCAAATTCACCGCGAATGGGCATGTCAAAGTCCGTGTCCAACTCGAAAGCGAAACCGAGGATTCGGTTCGGATTCGAACCGAGGTCGAGGACACCGGAATCGGAATTCCAGAGGACAAGATCGGACTGCTCTTCCAATCGTTCTCCCAAGTCGACGCTTCCACGACTCGCAAATACGGCGGGACCGGATTGGGTTTGGCGATCTGCAAGGACTTGGCGGGCCTTATGGATGGAGCGGTTGGGGTCGAGAGCGTGGAGGGGGAGGGAAGCGTCTTCTGGTTCACCATGAAACTCGCGAAGGCGCAGGTGGAGGACTCCCCGGAGAGTCCGACAGTCGACGAGAACCGCCTCCTCGAGGGCAAACGGGTGCTTCTCGGGTTCGCCGACAATCTCCTGAGCGAAGTGCTGGGCCATCAAATCCAGAATGCGAACTCGGACGCCCGAGAAGTCTCGGATTTGGAGACCGTTCTATCCGAGATCTCCAAGTCGATAGAAGAACGAGCGCCGTACGACGCAGTGGTTCTCGACTCGCGGTTGGATGGATTACGGCCCGCTTCGATTTTGCACGCGCTTTATGACGGATTGAATTCGGAAGTTCCCCCGTTGATCTTTGTCGCGCCCCGAGGGGTCGAATTCGAAGTGGGTCAAAAAGAATCCTCCAACGGCGTCCGGTTCCTCAGGAAACCCATCCGCGAGAAGGATTTCAAAGAAACGCTGGGTCTCTTGCTGAATAAGCAGTCCGAGACCGCGCCCCCTCGGGAGGATCCGACCGAGTTTAGCCCCCGCGCGTCCAGTCTGCATCCCAATCACCGCATCCTGGTCGCCGAGGACAATCCGGTTAACCAAAAAATCGCCTCGCGCATTCTCGAAAAGAGAGGATATCTCGTCGAACTCGTCTCCAACGGCGAGGAGGCGGTTCAGGCGCTCGAAGCAATGCGCTACGACCTTGTCCTGATGGATTGCCAAATGCCAATCATGGATGGCTACGAAGCGACTCAAACCATTCGACTCAAAGAGATGGAATCGGGAACTGGGAACCACATACCGATTCTCGCGATGACCGCGAACGCGATGAAAGGCGATCGCGAGAAGTGTCTCGCCGCCGGCATGGACGGTTATCTAAGCAAACCGGTCAAACCCGAACAGCTCTATGCCGCCTTGAACGATTATTTGGCCGCCAACAGTGTGAAGGCGACGGCATAGAAGGAAAATACAATGGTTTCAACCGATGAATCGATTGGGCGGCGAATCCTTGTCGCGGATGATGAGGATCTCTTCCTCCATTCCACCGCGGACCTTCTTCGCGACGAGGGTTACTCTTGTGACACCGTTTCGAATTCCGAGGAGGGGTTTCGCGCTCTCCGGACCTCGCCCTACAATCTATTGATCGCCGACATCAACATGCCGGGAAACACCGACCTGGAGTTTGTCCGAAGAGGGCGCAACTGTTTTCCCGACCTCCCCATCATCCTGGTGACAGGATACCCCGAGTTGGACACCGCTGTGGGCGGGATCGAAATCAATGTCAGCAACTACCTCATGAAGCCTTTGGAATCCGACGCCTTGATACGCGAGGTCCATTCCGTCATCTCCGAGAGCTGGGATGCCCGTCCCAAGAATCCCTCCGGACCGGTTGCGTTGCACGGGGATTCTCTCCCTTTCCACAAACGAGTGGTGGGGCCGGATGGACGAATCCTCATGATCTCCGAGAGTTTCGCGCGGTTGCTCGGATTCTCCGCCCATGAAATTCGCAACGTCCAATTGGCGGATCTCTCCGAAACCCCCCTCTTCCATCCCTCTCAATCCGATCGTGGCGTTTTCCATTCGATTGTCGAAAAGAAGTTCCT
Organism: Candidatus Omnitrophota bacterium; assembly: GCA_020632575.1. Taxonomy (GTDB): domain Bacteria; phylum Hinthialibacterota; class Hinthialibacteria; order OLB16; family OLB16; genus JACKFH01. The sequence goes on from JACKFH010000002.1 coordinate 67,909, forward strand.
GAAGAGGAATGGCGAGACGCTGAACGCCCTGGTGTTCCGTCAACCTCTCCCGGACGATCGACAAGGCAATGGAGCGGTGGAGGAGTACATTCTCGACATCACCGAGGAACGACGATTGGGAGATCTCGACTCTCTCGATTTGACCATCGAGACGGCGGGGTTAATCGCGGGAGGAGTCGCGCACGATCTGAACAATATGTTGAATGTGGTCGATGGATACCTCCTCCTTTCTCAAGAGGCGGTTCACTCCAACCATCCCACACAAGAGTTCTTCGAGGAATCTCGCAAAGCGATCGCGAAAGCCTCGCGCTTGACGTGGGAACTTATCGAGTTTTCCAAATCCGAGCAGGAAGAGGCGTTCGATCCCATCGACCTCGATCGGCTGCTCTCCGATCTCGAATCGCTGTCCCAGGTTCGCCTCGGCGACAAGATCGAAATGGCGATCACCAGATGCGAGGAGACCCCGCTTGTGCTGGGGGATCAGGACGCCTTATTCGACGCCATCTTCAACCTTGTCATGAACGCCGCGGATGCCCTTTCGTCGAACCGGGGGGTGATCCATGTCTACGTGGACCGGATCTCGCTGGAAAGAAAGATCGATCGGAACTCTTGCTCTTACGACCCGACCGAATACTTGAGAATCGAGGTCATCGACAACGGCTCCGGCATTCCCGAGGACTTAATCGCAAAAGTCCACCAACCTTTTTTCACCACCAAACGCGGCGAAGGAGGGAATGGACTCGGGCTCGCGATCGTGTTCAGAACGGTGAAAAAGGCGGGCGGTTTCGTCGACATCCGGAGCGTCCTCGGACTCGGGACGGGTGTCAGCGTCTGTCTGCCGATTTCGAAAGATGAATATGGGGAACTGGAAAGGTGAGGGGTTTATGAAGCGCATTGCCGATTTGAAGACAGTCTTGTTAGTGGAGCCGATCCACCGGTACCGCCTCTTTATCGAGGGCGCCTTGGAGGATTCGGAATTTGAACTTGTCTCCGTCAAGGGGCCGGAGGAGGCCTTTTCGATTCTGAGAGGGATGACCCCCCACTTGCTTCTGGTCGAGGACAACCTTCCGGGGTGGGACATCTCCAGATTCCTCCTGAAGCTTAGGGAATGCGGGGTGGAGTGCCCGTTCATTATCATGTCGACTCAGAGTAGTCCTGAAAATATCCGAAAATACGCCTGCCTCTCCATTGCGGATTTCCTGGTCAAACCGATCGACGAGGATAGGCTTTTGAAAAGCCTCCGGGTCGCTTGCGACCCGGGCGCAGTGAGCGAAAACCTCCTCTCCAGGATTCAATCGCGAGGATTGGCCAATGTCCTGGTGACGGACGACATTGGCGCGAGCCGTAGAATGATGGGAAGTTTTCTCAAAAAGAATGGTTACACCCCTCTCGAGGCAGGCGGCGGCGCCGAGGCGGTCAACCGAGTCGTTTCCGGCGGAGTCGATGTGCTTTTGCTGGATTATCAGATGCGGGACATGAACGGGCTCGAGGTCCTCCAAGATCTCCGATTGCGAGGGGTCAGCGTGCCGACAATCATGGTCTCCGCTCACGCCACCTCGGAAGTGGTTGCCAAGGCAAGGGTTTTCGGTGTGGTCGATTTCTTCCGCAAGCCAGTCGATTTTCCTCAATTGGTCGGAAGAATCAACGACATCGTCGGCCACGGTGAAGGGGAGGTTTCAAAAAGGCAAAGGATCCTGGTGATCGAAGACGATTCGCAGATGCGAAACCTGGTGGCCAAGGCGCTTTCATCCCTTAAGGTCGACATCCTAATGGCGGCGGATGGCTATGAAGCTCGCACCGAACTTCAGTTTTCCAATGTCGACATTGTGATCCTCGACATGAATTTGCCGGGGATTGATGGATTGCAGCTTCTTCGGGAAATCGAACAATCGAGCAAGAACCCCCAGGTCATTATCATCAGCGGCTATGTTACGGGAGATGAGAGGAAGGCTCTGAAGAAAGACCCCGTGATTGAGGTCTTCACAAAACCGGTCGACATGAACCAACTCAGGAAGGTCGTGAATCACGCTCTCCGAGCGGTTACGGTTTAGTTGGAGCCGGCGCTCCGGTGAGGGGCGCCCCCCATGAGTTCGAGCGTCAAAAAGACCAACGCCCTGGAAAGGATTCCAAACAGCGTGATCAGGTCCATCAGGGGGATGTCCGCGCTGTAATGCTTTCGGTAGAAGGTGTACATGCTTCGGTGCCGTTCCCAAAGGGATCGAAAACGGTTCTTTCGACTCGAACCGCCGATCGTATGTTGAATCGCCGATTCGGGGCGATAAACCACCTTCTTCCCAAGACGATGGATCCGGTAGCAGAGATCCACATCCTCGGCGTAAAGAAAGAAATCCTCATCGAACCCCCCTAACTCTTCGAAATCCCGGCGTCTCATCATCAGCGCCGCTCCGCTGACCCAATCCACCTCCTGAGTCACCGTCCGATCGATCTCCGTTTTCAGATAGCGGTTCGACATCGGGTTGTTCGGGAAAAAGCGGGTCAAGAACGAATACCGATTGGCTAACACAGTCCAATATCCCGGAAAACTACGGCAACTGTATTGAATCTCCCCATTCGGTCCGAGGTTGGTCGGTCCCACCGCGCCGACATCCGGATGTTCTTCGAGATAGGCGACCAAAGTTTCCAGCGTTCCGTTCCGGATTTCCGCGTCAGGGTTGAGAAAGAACAAATAATCTTCGGTCGCTCCCTCGACCGCGCGGTTGTTGGCCGCGGAGAAACCGAGGTTGGATTCCATCTCACGAAGTTCCACCTTCGGCTGTTTCCCGATCCGGTCGCATAGCGACAAGAGGTTCGCCGAGTTGTCGGCGACCACAATCCGATAATCGAGGTTAGGAGGGTGATCCATGAAGCTCTTCAGACAGAGTTTGAGAAGGTCGGGGTTCAGGTAATGAACGATGCTGACACAAACCGAGGGCCGAGAGGAAGTGTGCATTGCGTTAGTTCCATCCCACCTTTGAGAAGGTGTACAAGTATTTCCCGGATGAGGAGGGTTGAATGGATGCGGGGTATTCAAATCGAACTTGGCAATCCCGCCCCATCACCTTGAGGATCATCTCTCGAATCTCCTCTTCCTCGCTTGGCGCGGGAACTTCGTTGCACTCCAGGTTGACCGTCAAGGCGTCATAATCCTCCTGGACCACCTGGAAACGCCTCACCCAGTTGCGGTGATAAAACAGGTGTGTGAAATACTCCCCATGAACCAGGGTCCCATCCTTTCGAACGAAATAATCGGTCACCCGGCCGGTCACCGTGCCCAATCTTCGCATCCCCAGAGTCGTTTGATCCTCGTTGGCGGGAGCTGTCGCCATATCGCCGATTCGATAGCGGATCAAAGGCATCGTGTAGTTGGACAGAAGTGTGATCACGATTTCGCCGGTGGCTCCGGGAGGGACTCGTTTCCCTTCCGAGTCCACGACCTCCACGTATTGACACCATTCAAAGATCGCCAGCCCTTTCTGGTCCGGTCCTTCGGCCGCCACCGGCCCGACCTCTCTCGAACCGTACTGGTTGTAAACCTTGGTTGAAAGGACCCTTTCGACAAACTCACGGATCTCCTCGGTCAGAGTTCCCGCGGTGGTGATTGTCGCGGGAACCGGTTTGACCTCCAGTCCCTCCCGTTCGACAAATCGCGCCAATTGATAGATGGAGTCCACATAACTCCAAATTGAGACTGGTCGGAAATGGTTGATCGTTTTGACATACTCTCGGCACGTTTCCGGTGTCATCCGAAATGCGTTGAGGAGACGGCGGTTATACAAGAAATTCTTGATTTTGGAGGTCGCGCCGATGCTTCCCTTCAGAATATCTCGCTCCGACCCCCACAGTTTGACCTCACGGTCCCCCAGCTCCTTCCCCACAGCGTGGTTGTAATAGAGGACCGTCGCCCAGTTCATCGCCTTGTAGACATTGTCCTGATAAAAAGGAATCGGCTCCCCGGTTGAGCCGCCGGAGGTGTTTTTGTAAACCTTCCTGGAATGCCTCTCCTCGCTCAGGAGCCTTGAGATATTTTCCCTCATGATCTCCTTGGTGAGGAAGGGAATCTTTTCAAAATCCTCCAAATGGACTCGCCCGCCTCTCACCGCACCCGACTCTTCCAGCGTTTGCCGGTAGTACGAGCAATGCCGATAGCTATGAGCCACCAGCGAATGCAGTCGCGACTCCTGATCCTTAAGAATCGCCGCCCGATCCGAGCCGGCGAGTTTAAGAATCCCGCGATAGGCGCGTGACGTCGCGAAGGGGGAACCGTAAAGAGCGTCCTTCATATTCAGCAATTGGAAGAGGAGGGGCCGTCGCCAATTCATCGTTCGGCCGCCACTTTATTCTCGCCCCGATCTTGTTTCAACCGATTCCTCGCCCAGGGGAGGCTCGACATCGCCTTTCCCCGATGGATTCGCGATCCAATCCCTCGGCGTTCATAGGGAGATTCCCGATCCCCCAATCAGGGGTTGTCCGAATGATGGACAGCCCATTCAAGGGCTAATCTTTCCACATCACTCGTTTGGAAAGGAGAAGAGGATGCTGGAAAGACACAGAGTACACATAACGGAAGGCGCGATCGGGTTGGCCTCGGTAATCTTCGCGGGATTCTTACTGCTGGCGCCTGTCGCTTTGGCGGGAGATCATCCGGATCAAGTTTCTGAAAAGACCGCCGAGGCGGGTCAACGGTCTCAATCGGTGGCCGCGCAGTCCGAAGCCTATCAAGCCGCTTTTAAGGGGGAGGACAACCAAGGCGAAAGTCAGTCAGCCGACAAGGATTTGGTCCGCGGTCCCAACATCGAGGAGCAACGGTCCGACGATTCGCAATATCATGGGCAGTCCAGATACTATCGAGCCCCCCAGTCCAATTCCAATTATGGCCAGTGGCTGGATCAGAATCCCCGCTACTCCCATCCAGTCCATGAAATGGTTCATGGAAGAAGTTGGAGTGAGAATCGGCGGGACTACCGGAACCCTCCCCCTCAAGAGAGCCGCCATTGGGAGAATCGTGAACCGCAAGGCCGATATGGTGAATCGCCCGAGATTATCACCAATGAAGACATCACCTATGACCCCAATAATTGGGATAAATTCTATCCCTATCCGCGTTCACGGGTGATTTGGTACAACGACCGGTACTATCCCTCCGGCAAGTACTATCCGCACACCAACATGCAACAAGAGAATCCTCGACAACAGCAGCAAGCGCGTGAAGACAGAGCGATGCAGCGGGGTGCGCCCGGTGAACGGGGACCGGCTTCGGCTCAACGCTCGGACCGGCAGATCGCGGCGGACGAATCGCGATATCAACAAGAGAATCCGAGAGCGGAATCGAAACGCCAGTCCATGAATCGGAACACTAATCGAGAATCGATGACCAACAAGCAGGTCGATCGTTCAACTGACCAACCGAGGCCCGAGGTCTCCTCGGAAAGATCCAATACGGATTCAAGGGATCGAAGCGCCGATGAGCAATAAGGCGTGATCTCGAAACATCGAACCGAGTGGCCTCACCACCAAAACGCCTTCACACCTCTTTGCCCAGAGGTTAAAGCCCGGCGGATGCACATTCCACTCCGAGTGGAAAACATCCGTCGGGCTCACTTCCGTTGGGGTTCTTGTGGGTGGAGCGGTTGATCGTTTCGGGGTTGGTTCGGGTTTGAAAATCTCGCGAAGTTATTGGTTCATCGCGGATTTCTTTTGCTCAAGCAACGTGTTGAATGCGAGGGCGTAGTACTTGATCTGCTTGATCATCGCCGCCAACCCATTCGATCGAGTTGGCGAGAGATGTTCTCCAAGACCCATTTCGTTCAAGAAATCCGTGGATGCTTCCATGATTTCGCGCGGTTGCGCATCGGAGAAGGTCTTCAGAAGGATGGCGATCAAACCACGCACAATGGCCGCGTCGCTGTCGGCGACGAAGCGGACATGATCCTCCTCCAACCAAGCATGAAACCAGACCTGGCTCTGACATCCCTTGACCTTATTGGCCTCGGTTCGGTGCTCCTCCGGGAATTCCGGCAACTTGCGACCCATATCGATAATCAATCGATACTTCTCCTCCCAATCCGAGAGGATGGCGAAATTGTCCACGATTTCCCTTTCGCGTTCGGCGATGGTCTGGCCGTTTTTCTCGTTCACCACATAACCTCGTTCATTGAATTCTTCTTTCATTCTAGGGTAGACCACCCGTTTTTTTAACCTCTCAAGGGAGTCGATCGTCCGCGGAGCGTCATTCGCGGTAAAAGTATGGAAGAGCCATCAATGCGATGCCGATGACCACAATGAGGATGGGATCCGTGACAAAGTAAGGGAAAACCATCAGTCCAATCCCAGCTACCAAAGGGATCATCCGCTGCTGCTTTTTACCATAGACAAAGAACCCAAGGCCAACCGACCCGAACAACATCCCCCACATCAATGAGGCTCCGCTTCCCATGGCTCCGTCCTTTCAATCCGTCTCTATTTTATACTCCCTCACTTTTCCCTCAGGGTCCAGTTTTAGGACCAGCCATTCGGAATCGATACTGAGAAAGCCGCGTTCCGGGCCAAGCCAATAAACGAAATCCCAGCTGCTGAAATAGTCGGTTTTGTCGGTCGGCCCCAAAAGTTCTGTCACCTCCTCGGAGGTCATTCCCTCCAGATCGTATTCCCACAACAGATCGTCCACCATCCGAATTCGCAGTGGATTGCTCCAGGTCGAATTCTTCGGGTCTTTCCAGGCTTCGGAATCGAAATCGATGCGTGCTAGCCACTCCTGAATAACTGGCACGTAAAGAGGAGCGCCAAACGTGATGATTGGAAGGAATAGGAGAAATGCGCAAGAGAAGACGACTTGAAACCGCTTCCGGCGCTCGCTGATTTCGGCCATGTCAAGTCTCTTTCACTCATCGGCTATGGTGGACCCGAGATTTTGGTATCGGCTATAATCCTGAGAGACTAGCATAACCTGAAAGGAAGCCCCCCGTGGACATCACTCAAACCAAATACCTGATCGAACACCGGCCCAGAAGGAATCGCAGAACCCCGGCCCTCCGGAGCATGGTCCGTGAGACCGACCTGAAACCGGCCGATTTTATTTATCCTCTGTTTGTCATCGAGGGAGAAAAGAAGACCGAACCCATTAACTCGATGCCGGGGGTGTCGAGATTCAGCCTGGATCTGCTGGTGGAGGAGGTGAAACAGGCGTATGACCTCGGGGTTCCCGCCGTGGCTCTCTTCGCCGCGATCGATGACAGCCTCAAGGATGAGGTGGCGACCGAATCTCATAATCCGGATGGCCTCATGCAGCGGGCCATTCGGACCCTCAAGGAGAAAGTGCCCGAGGTGGCGGTGATCACCGATGTGGCGATGGACCCCTTTTCGAGCGAAGGCCACGATGGGTATGTTGAGGATGGAAAAATCCTCAACGATCCCACTCTCGAGATCCTCGCCAAGATGTCGGTCTCCCAGGCCGAGGCGGGCGCGGATATGGTGGCCCCATCGGACATGATGGATGGACGCGTCGGGGTGATTCGCCAAGCCCTCGATGAGGCGGGTTTCGAAGAGACCGGAATCCTGGCTTACTCCGCCAAGTACGCCTCCTCCTTCTATGGACCCTTTCGGGAGGCCCTCGATTCGGCCCCTCGACATGGGGATAAGAAGACTTATCAGATGGATTTCGCCAACTCGCGGGAGGCCGTTCGCGAGGTCCTCCTCGACATTGAGGAGGGCGCCGACATGGTGATGGTCAAACCCGGCATGCCTTATCTGGATGTGATCGCCAAGGTCCGAGAGATATCAACCGTCCCGGTGGCCGCGTATCAGGTCAGCGGCGAGTACGCCATGATTGAGGCGGTTACGGCCAATGGCTGGATGGATGGGGAGGCGCTTATGACCGAAACCCTGACATCCATCAAGAGGGCTGGCGCGGATATGATCCTGACCTATTTCGCGAAAAGGATGGCGGAGCGGCTTCAGTAGGTGTCGGCGATCTCCCACCATTTTTCTCTCACCTCATACCGGTCCATCCAACCCCGCTGGATGAAATCGTCGAGGACAAGTTTGAGAAGGTCGAGTTGGCTCTCGGGGACCCAGAATTTCAGATGTCCGGAATTCCGGTCGAGGGTTCGCATCACCACCAACCCTTCGTATTCCTCCAGAATCATGTTCAGAAAGCCGATTTCCTCGGTTCTGCTCCATGCTTCGACATACAAGGTGTTGTCCGGCGCCGTTGTCTTTATTTTCATCGCGGTTAACATCCCCCGTTAGAGGAAGTTGGGGAGATTCCCTCTTTCGGATAGAATAAATCAAATAAGGAACCTGAATGGAACCCGAAAGCCTGGTTTCACTGTTGCTCGTATTGTCTCTCCTAGGCCTGATTTGCCTGGGGGCCTTTGTCTTCCTCTACCGGAAAAAGAACGAAGAACGTCTGCAAAGGATATCTTCGCTTCTGGATTCTTTGGATGAGAGGATGATCCATGAATCCTCCGCGTTCGAGAAGAAGAGCGAGCAGATCCGCGCGGCGGTGATCAAACAGCAAGAGGTCTTTAAGGAAGAACACGAAATCCGGATTAATTCCGAGTCCGAAATCCAGTCTTCGCTCGAGATTCTGACTCATAAACTCGATGAGACGCGTCAAAAGCACGATCAAGTGGAAGAGTCCATGGAATTTTACGGAAAAAAAATCGAATCGGTCCGATTCAAGAACGAGATTCAGACCGCTTACTCTCTCATTCGGGGGGGCAAAAGGGATGAGGCGGTCGATATCCTCCAAAAGTTGATCGAGGAAGATCCAACCGATAAAGAGGTTCGCTTGCTTCTGGCCCACTCGCTGGACGATTCCGACCAATTCGAAAGAGTTGAAAAGATTTTAAAGCAGGGCCTCGAACAACACCCCTCGGATCCGGATTTTCTTGCGTCCATGGCCCACCTCCTTTGGCGCAAGGGCGAAATCTCCGAGATGGCCAAGACAGTCACCGATGGTTTGATCCGAGAACCCAACCACACCGGCCTCCTGTTCGAGAGGAGTCTTCTCAACATTCATCAAAAGAAACATGCCGCGGCGGTGTCCGATCTCGAAAGGATTCTCGAGCAGGGAATCGACTCGGCCGAGATTCGTTACAACCTCGGAATGGCGTATGTCTCGCTCGGCAAGATCTCATCGGCGATCCAGGAACTCAGGCAGTCGGTCGCTCTCGATCCGCTGTCCGCCGAGGGGAATCATGCGCTCGGTCTCGCCCTGCTCAGCGGCCACCGGTACAAGGAGTCGAGAGATTTTCTGGAGCGGGCCCGCGAATACGACCCTCAGAATGTTTCGACCCGCTTGGACCTCGCGGTCGCCCTCCGAATGAGCGGCCATCCCGAGAAGGCCCTGGACGAGGCCAATGTCGCGGCCGAGCTCGACCCGAATTCTCCTCGCGCCGTTCTCGAGAAGGCGCTGGCACATCGTGACCTGTCTCGACTCCGGGAGGCTCTCGAGGTGTTGGAGAACCACCTCCGATCCCATCCCAAATCGATGCGCGCTCGTTCGCTCAAAGCATCGATTCTTCAGGACGCCGAACGTTTCACCGAGGCCGCGACGGAACTTCGCGCACTCGCGGAAACGCGCCCGGACGATCCGGACATCTACGCTCGGCTTGGGCATTGCCTGAAACGTTCCGGGAACCCGATCGAGGCCCTCGAAACGATCGAAGTGGGCGCGAAGAAAGCGCCCCACTCTCCGCGGATCCAGTTGTTGTGGGCCAAGGAGTGTTTGCTCCAAGAGCAGTATGACAAGGTGGATGGCATCGTCACTTACATCCTGCCGAAACTCGACGAGCCAAGGTTCCGTCTCGGTTTCATCGAGATTCGCACCTTGCTTGCTCTGAAAACCGGAAAACTCTCCTCATTGATCAAGATCATGGACGATCTCAAGAAGATCGTGGAGGCTCATCCCGAGATTCTCCCCCTCGATGAAGGTGGCGGGATCGAAGATGAGGAACTTTTGGGACTCGGGTTGGAGAAGAGGGAGCAAGAGGTCTACCACGCTCTCCTCGACTTCCTTGCGGGTGAAATCGATTTCGAAATGCTGGATGATTCGGTCACCCAATTGATGAAATCTCACTTCCACAAACCCAAGGCGCCCGCGCAACCTGTCGCACCGCCCCAGGAAACCGCTCCGGAACAACCCGAACCCGCGCCTGTGAACTCTCAACCTGAACGGACGGTCGAAACCATCGAGGCTCCTCCCGAGCCCTCAGCGGCGACACCGCAAGAGACTCCGACGGAGGAAACGGTCGAGCAAAAGCCGTCCGAACTCGACGAGCCGGAATCCGCGGTGGACGAAATCGAACCCTCCTCCGGCGCGGACGCTGGGGAGACGGCCGAACCCGAACCAGTGCACCGACTTGAGGAGAACGCCGAAGAGGAAAAGGCGGCGGACGAACCCTTGGAGAGTGACGACACGGAAGTCGTTGAGGGCGAGACCCCGGAAAACAAACAAGCGGAGGTAGGGGAGGACGTCGAGGCCCAATCGGCGGAGGAAAACGCCGCCCCCCCCGAGGAGCCCAAACCAAAACCCGCCAAGAGACGAAAGAAACGGTCCAAGAAAAAGGCCTCCAACCCGGAAACCTGATTGCTGAAACACGACCATGATGGAAGGGAAGGGGCAAGTTCGAGAGCCGTTGCGAGTCGCCATCCATCAACCCAACTTCAATCCCTATCTCGGCGTCATCGCCAAATACCTCTTGGCGGACCGGATCGTCCATCTCGACACCGTCCAGTTCGTCAAGAACGAATTTCAAAATCGCAATAAGGTTGTCCTAAACGGTCAACCTCATTGGCTGACTGTCCCGGTCATTCATTCCTCCCAACAGAGGATGAACGAGGTGGTCATCGACAATCGACGACCCTGGCGGAGGAAGCATCTCAAGACCCTTGAACAGGGCTACTCGAAGACGCCATGCTTTTCGACAGTCTTCCCCTGGCTTCAATCCGTTTACGATTTTTCAGCCGACCTGCTGATCGATTGGAACCTGAATTTCCTCGGCTCTCTCTTGGAGTTCATGGAAATAACAACCTCCGCCACCCTTGCTTCGGACATGGGGGCCATGCCGAACGACCCTGATGGAAGACTCATCGCCTTGTGTCGAGAACTTGGAGGCGAAGTTTACATAGCGGGAGGCGGTGGTCTGGACTACATGAATCGACAGGATTGGGATCGGTCCGGGATCCAGGTTCAATTTGTTCAATTCGACCATCCGACCTATCCCCAAGGCGGGGACCCATTTGTCCCATTCTGTGGGATTCTGGACTGTCTGTTTCGATTTCCACCCAACGATGTCAAAGAATTTGCCCTGTCGGGGACCCGCCTGAGGGGATGGGATTCGGAGTAAAACAGGAGATTAGGGGCTATTTTTGGATAAAGTCAGAAATGTGCGATAAGGGGCTTTTATATTTTTCCTAATTTGTGTAAACTCGATTTATCAATGAGCCAAGCGCTAAAGCGAGCGCGTTTTTTGGGAGGATCCTAAGTGCATGGGCATGAAAGTCGAGTACATCAACCCCTTCATCGAGTCAGCAATCGAGATCTTGAGGCAAACCACTGGGATGTCGGTGGAGAGAGGGACCCCCACGCTCGACACCGGTCAGTTCAACGCTCCGGATCTCTCGGTTGTCCTCGGAATTGTCGGTGACATGCAAGGACAGGTGATCTTCGGCATAGAACTGAACACCGCTCATGGCATCGTTGGGAGAATGTTAGGCGGGGTCGAGGTCAAGGAACTCGATGAACTCGGCATGAGCGCTATCGCCGAACTCGGGAACATGATTACCGGAAACGCCACCGGACGATTCGAAAAGATGAAAGTCACCATGGACATCTCCCCTCCCACCGTTTTGACCGGACAGGGAGTTAAAATCTCTTGGCCGCTTCACCGAGCCTTGGTCGTTCCTTTGAACACCGAGGTGGGAGATGTCACCATCTCGGTTAACCTCGAGGAGAACAAGGACAAGAAACACTAATCCCTTCTAATTCGCCTGTCCTTCAGTGTCGGGGTTTGTGGGACCGACTAGTAGAATGGTGGCGATGACTCCAACCGTCATCCCGATCCAAGGCGAAAAGACCGCGAGGGCCACCCCGGTTAGGATAACGACCCCCCGTTCGATCTGCGTCTTTGGGATTCCCATCGCGACATAAGAACAGGCGAAACCCGTAAGAACCAATGTGAGCGATAGCGCGATTCCCATCAATGGTTTCAAGCCGGTCACCAATGGAAGAACCAAATAAAGCAGCGGCACTCCGAACACATAATAGGAGGCGATGCCGCTATAGAGAGAATCCATTTTATTGCGTCCCTCCTGCCAGCGTTGGACAATAATCACATGAACGCCCGTCCATAAGCATCCCTGTGTGGGGAAGAAGGGGGCGAATAGGGCCATCAGCGCATTCCGGATGGCGATCGAGTGGTGGGAGCGATTGACATCGATGACGATTTTTTCGTCGGGTCGTTTGGCGACCGCCCCTTTCAAGACCTCCATCCCGGTCACGAGATCCCCAAACAGAATGACATAACCCATCAAAGCCAATGGAAATCCGTTGACGAACATCGACCACTCCGGCCAACCGATCGAGAATGGCGAAACCTTTTCGATCACCTCGACAAAGGGAGGTATCGCGAGCCCCCACTCGATATCGTACTGGACTTCTCCCACCAATGGGCCGACAAGCGCTCCCGCTAGAAATCCTGGCAGTAGACCCAACCCGGCCAAGACCGCGAGCAATTTCCATTTCGCTTTCAACTTTTGAACGGGCAAGGAAAAGGTGAGAATCAAACAGAGCGCCACCGCGGTGATGGTGGATACCGGTTGCGCCTCCACATGCGCGGGATCGAGAAAGACCTTGTATAAGGCCGCGATGGCCGCGCCCATGATGATGCCTCCCTTGAGGGAATCCGGGAGCCACTCGAGGAACTTGCCCCCCAGTCCGGTCAATCCCAAAACCAAGACCAGCAGGGCGAAAGTGAGCGAGGTGGCAGTCATGAACTGGATCTTCTCCTCGGGAGTCGTGTAGGGGAACTCCGAATTCCCCATGTAGGCGAGAACCAGGGGCAGTGCGGGGGTGATCCAACCCGGAGCGTAGGGTTCGCCGAAGATAATCGGAGCGCTGGAGATCAACATGGATTGAATGAATACGATCGCCAAACTCTGCTCGAATGTGAATTCGAAATGGATCATCAGAAGTGGAACCAGCGCCAGTCCTGTGGCCCCCGCGACAATCATTCCCTGAAGCAGTTCCGGCCATTCGATTCCGGTGTGAAGGAAGGGGACCCGTAAAGTGAAGGGTCCCCATTTCCAACCGGGTTGTTCTTCTCCATCGATTCTTGCTTGCGATAGTCCGCGCATCTCAACTCCCTTTTCCATCCGTCGATAACCGCATGAACTCGTTAGGCGCCGTGATCTTAAGCGGTCATTTCGGTTGAAGACAAGTCGGAAAATACAGCTCGGGGGAAAACTTTTTCTCTGTCCCACCTTCTTCGGTTTGGGATCTGGAACCAACCGCTTCAGCGGCGATTCTCATTTCGCCCTTTATTCATCGTGTCAAAATGAAAGTCGGAGGATTTCAACGACCGATTCGACATGAAGAAATGGCGCGAAAAAAAAATGGATAAAATTTCGTTTATCCTTGACTTCGATGAGAGAGAACTTTATTTTTCCTCTTGCTGGGAAGTAATGGGGACCCCATCGGCGAAAGAATGATTAAAGTTTGCCGATAATAAATTTGGGATCAACGGATCGGATAAGAAATTTTCCACCGTGACCAAAACCAAAAAGGGGGAGGTGAGACTGAATGGCCGCAGCTAAGAAAGCCGTTGCTAAGAAGAAGGCAACCAAGAAGGCCGCTAAGAAGGCTGTCAAGAAGGTCGCCAAGAAGAAGGCGCCGAAAAAGGCAGTGAAGAAAGCGGCGAAGAAGAAGGTCGCCAAGAAGAAAGCAACCAAGAAGGTCGCCAAGAAGAAGGTGGCCAAAAAGAAAGCAGCCAAGAAGGTCGCCAAGAAAAAAGTAGCCAAAAAGGCCGCCAAGAAAAAGACTGCTAAGAAGAAAACTGCCAAAAAGAAGACTGCGAAGAAAAAATAACTGAGAGTCTTCTCTCCAAGTAATTCTGGCTTGTATCTATCGCCATGCCAGATACTTCGGGGCGATAGAAGAGAAGAAAATACAGCGCCTGGTTCGCCAGGCGCTTTTTTTCTGGAAAACGGGCCCTCCGTATTTCCGGATTCAGCCTGAAGCGACCTCAAAAACTGTGCTATACTTTTATTATCCATTGCGCTAAACCTCGAACGATATCCGAATGGGGAGGGGACGACCATGAAGAGAAAGCGGCTTTTGCTAGTAGTTTTGGGAGTTCTTGGGGTTATTGTGGCAGCCGCGATTCTCTTTTCGGGAACGCTCTTTTCTCTCGTTCTCGGCTCCCAACTCTCCAAGGCGGGAGAGGAAAAGGATCTGGATATTGTCTTCCAGGACGCCGGGTTCACCTGGGGAGGATCGGTTGACATCGAGGGACTGAAGGTGACCGATCGGAAAAATTCGATCGACTTGGCTCAGGTGGAAAAGATCCAATCCGAATTCAGTTGGGGAGCCCTCTTCGCCGATCCAAAAAAGGTGGATCGAGTCTCCATTCAAAATCCCATTTTCACCTTATACCCCGGCATCGCGACCCGATTCGTCTCTTCAGATGGTTCCGACCCACAGACTCCCAACAAACCTCCAACCTCTGTTGCCGAGGTCAATCGGAAAAAAGGCTTTGGAGTTCAGCTTGCCAAAGGGGAACTCAACAACGGACGTTTGCAGTACCAAGGCAGCGCCGAGTTGGAGCCGGTGCTCCTCGCTCAAATGGACGCCTCGGTCGAGAATGTCTCCGACTCGGCGCCATTCCGATTTAATTTGGGAGCGAAGGCCTCCGGCGAGTCCGAGGGAACCATCGCCATTCAAGGCGAGATCGATCCGGAAACATTCGATGGCGAAGTCAAACTGGGGATCAAGGATTTTTCCGCCCCTCTCGGCGGCGGCCAACTTCCCACAACCAATGGAAACGTTTCCGTCAAACTCGAGAACCGGATGTCCCACATTCAATCGACGGGGTTGTTCACGATGCCGACCGCGCCTCCGATGATTCCGAAAGAACTTTCGGATGGCGGTGGTTTCGAAATCAACTGGAAGGTCGACAGCACGGTTCCCCAGGGGGACGAAAAAGGTCCGATCCAAATCGCTCCCTCCAGTCTTGCGATCAAGGGGCTGAAGGGTGGCGCTCAGGAAATCAAGGGGAGCGGCAATTACGACCCCGCCACCGCCAAAGGCAGCTTTCAGGTTCAGGCAGACTCTCTTTCGGCCCCCTTGCTCAATCCTTTCGTGATGGCTTCGAATGGGATGCGAATCCAGTCGGGGGTAGCCAGTCTGAACTTCCAAGTGGCCCGCAATGGCGAACAATCCCCGTTCGGCGTGAAAGGCAAGATGGGATTGACCAACCTTTCGGTGCAGGACCTCGGCCCCGAAAAAAACAAGTTCGATTTCAAATCGATTGGCGTCGACCTCGACGCTCAATACTCCCCCTCCGCCGACCGTCTCGATCTCGCCGGCCTCTCTCTCTCCATCGATGACATCCCCCTCACCATCAGCGGAACGATCGACACCTTGCTCGATGACAAGAAGACCAATCTGAATCTCAAGGTGAAGGGGAGCAACCTGGATGTCGGTCGTTTGGCGACTCTGGCCGCACCCTCGGTTTTGGAAACCGGAGCCTTGTCGGGTCGAGTCGGGATCGATGTGAGTGTCAAGGGAAATCCCTCCTCCTCGAACTTTCCCTCGTTGGAGGGCAGTCTCGCTCTCGCGAATGTCGGTGTCGTCCCCAAAGAGAACCCCACCATGAAGGTCCGTGTGGATGGAAATGTGCAATTCGACGCGGACACCCTTCAAGCGGACGACCTCGATGTCCGACTCGCGGAAACCCCGGGCAAGGTCTCCGTTCGAGTCGATGGTTACAACGCGGACATCAAGAAGGTTCAGGCCAAGATTCTAGGTGTGGCGATCGAACCCGTGGTCAATCTCTATAAACCGGAGGCGGCGGGTTTGCTGACCGGGAATTTGGACGCCAGCATCAAAGGATTCTTCGGACAGGGCGAACATCCCGAATCCCTCGAGATCACCTTCCTGATCAAGAAGGGGCGATTGCTCACCCGCCATCCCGTGCCGGCCACCATTGTGGACCTGGTCGGTTGGGATTGGTTGAAGGGAGGATACGATTTGACCGACGCCAAAGGGAAGATTGTCCAAACCGAATCGGGGTACAAACTCGATCCAATCATCCTGATGGGCGCCAAGGGGGGGCTGGCGATCACCGGAACGGTTGGATTCGACAATCGGTTGGCCGCGACCGCTCGAGTCAATGTCGCCAAGGCCGCTGTCGATGAAGTTCCCTCACTGGTTCGACGGGCGTTGCGCGCTCAGAAGGGATCGGATTTCGCGTTTTTAGACATCCCCATTGGCGGAACGGTGAACCGCCCCGTGCCCCGGATCGATTTCGGGACGGCGGTCGACACGGGAATCAATGTCCTCCAAGAGAAACTCGGCGACAAATACGGCGATGAGATTCGTGAAAAGACCGGGATGGATGTGGATGATGTCGGGGGAGTTTTGCGCGGAATCTTTGGCGGGGACAAGAAGTAACTAGAATCCGCCCTCCCAATCAAACCTTGTCGCCAATACACTCCTCGTCTATAGTCGGTCTCCACGGGTGAACTGCGCCCCTAACCGGCCCGCACGCCCGATGCCCCGCCATAGGCGGTTTTTTTTTGACCCTGTTCAAGGGTGACAGCTGGGATCTGGATGGGTATGACAGAACAAGAATCGAACTCTCCCGAGAAGGAAGAGATCCAGTCGAATGAGGAGGAGACCGTCGAAAGCCGGATCTCCTACCAGGTTTCTCAAGACGCCTACCAAGGGCCTCTCGAAAAACTTCTTTCCTTGGTTCGTGAGCACGATCTCGATATATTCCAAGTCTCTCTCGCGGTCATAGCAGAGGATTTTCTTGATTATGTGAAGGGCCTCGAGACCCCTGATCTCGAAGAAGTCGGCGAATACCTGGTCATCGCCAGCAACCTCATGGTCCTCAAGTCCCGCCAGCTCCTCCCGAGTGACACCTTGGAAGAGGAGGAGATCGAAATCGATGAGCAGGCCCTGCTCCTCGAGCGCCTCAAGGATTACGAGAAATTCAAGGAAGCGGCCAACATGCTCCGAGAGGCCGAGGAAAAACGCCGCCAACTTTATGTCCGCGAGAAGACCCCGCCCGGCGTCGGCGAACGAGAGGTGGTCGAGTTTTACGAGGTGAATATTTTCGACCTCGCCACCGCATTCCAGAAAGTCCTCAAAGAAATTGGCGACACCGCCCCTCCCGCGATTCAAGGCGAGGAATACACCATCGACGAAAAGATGGCGGAACTCCAGATACTCCTTCAAGAGAAAGGGGAGATGTGCCTCTCCCTCTATCTGCAGACCCTGGAATCTCGGATCGAGATCATTGTCACTTTCCTCGCGTTGCTCGAACTCATGCGCCTATTGAGAATTCGTGCCAAGCAAGAGGCCGCCTTTGGGGACATTTGGATCTACAAATTGGGTGATTTGGAAATTGAGGAGGATGGCGACTACAAGATCGCGGTCGCCACCGACGAGGAGGGATTCATCGGCGTCCGTTCCGACGATGAGGACGAATCCAATGAGGACGATCGCGAGGAAGGCGACGAGGATTGGGATGACGATGACGATTGGGATGATGAAGATGAGGACCTCGATGAGGATGACGAGGACGACGACGAGGACGATCGCATAGAATCTTGAGGAATGTTCGAGGAAGAGAATGAGTTTGGGACCGATACTTGAAGCCCTATTTTTCGCCACCGATGAACCGCTAACAGTCAAACGGATCGCGGAGGTTCTGCCGGAAAAATCCCCCGATGAAATCGGCGAGGCTCTGGATGAGTGGCGCCGGTCGCTCGAGGAGGATGAGTCTCGCGGTCTCCAAGTGGTGGAGGTCGCGGGTGGATTGCTTCTGGCGACCAAGCATGACCTCGCCGAGCAGGTCGACAAGCTCCTAGAGCGAAGGAAGAAAAGAACTCTTTCCCAAGCCGCTCTCGAAACCTTGGCAATCATCGCCTATCGCCAGCCGATCACCCGCGCCGAGATCGAGGCGATCCGCGGAGTCAATGTCGATTCCATGGTTCACACCCTTTTGCAGCGGCGCCTCATCAAGATCTCCGGTCGCAAGGATGTGCCCGGCCAACCCTTCATGTACCGAGTGACCAAACAGTTTCTCAACCACTTTGGGCTGAGAGACCTCGGCGAACTGCCGAAGATCGATGAGATCTCCCAAGCCCTCGCGGAAGCGGAAGGCGAGGAGGATGACGAAGAGTCGGCCTCTATCCCAGTCTCCCCCGAGGAGGCGGAAGCCGAAATCGCCAAGGGCGCGGAAACCGAGGAAGAGACCGAGGATTAGATCCAACCCGCACCCTCGCGGTGCGGGTTTTGTATGCGTAGCGACGGGTTTTAACCCGTCGCGGACCCGACTCCATTGATCCCGTCGACTCTTAACGGGGCAACTGATGAGCAACTCCATGACCGATCCCAAAACGCTCTCCGAAATCGGCGAAAGAGGATGGCTTTCCCTCCTCGAACAAACCCTTCGGAAACACGGGAAAGATCTGATCGTCCCCATCGGCGATGACGCCACCGTCCGAACTTTAGGCGACCGTTGCGAAATCCTGACCTCCGACGCCCTCATCGAGGGGACGCACTTCAAAAAAGAATGGTTGAACTGGCGAGGTCTCGCCTATCGATCCATTTTCGCCGCGGCCAGCGATGTCGCCGCCATGGGAGGAACTCCTAAGGGATTTCTTTTGTCTCTTGGCCTCCCCCCCGAAACACAAGTCGCCGATCTTCAATCCTTTGCCGATGCCATCGACGAACTCTGCTCCGAGACCGGCATGGTTCCTTATGGTGGCGACACCGCGAAGAGCGAGCGGATCATAGTTGACGTGGTGGTCATCGGAGAGGCGCATCCCGACCAAATCCTTCGACAAACCGGAGCCGAACCCGGCGACGCCCTTTGGGTGACCGGGTGGCTGGGCTCCTCTCGCGCCGGGTGGCTGGCGTATGAAGACAGGCGTGAACGAGAGGAGAACATAAGAGAGCGCTTCTGGTTTCCGCCTAGGCGATGGGGGATTCTCGAGAACCTCCGCTCCAATCTTCCAATCCGGGCGATGACCGACCTTTCCGATGGTCTGGCGCTGGACCTTAAGAAGATCCTCGGAGATTCATCTTGTGGAGCCGAGGTCCAGTTTGATCAGCTGCCCATTGAGGACGTCATCGGACAGTTTTGCGAGAGTCGGGGAATTGACTCCACAGAGGCCGCCTTTCTAGGAGGGGAGGACTTTGAATTGCTCGTGGTGGAGGAAGGGGATTCTCAACCAACCGATCGGCTGCGCGTGGGAGAAATCCCCTTGACTCGAATAGGGCGACTGACCTCAAATCCGGGCCGGATCGAATGTCGCAAGGGCGATCGAATCCTCGATGAACTCCCACGGTCCTTTGAACATTTTCCGTCGAGTTGAGGCCTTCTCGGTTTCGCGACGCGAAATTCGCGCTTGGCATTGAATACGGTCGGAGTTCACTCCCCAACCGTTAGCACGACCTTCCCGCTTGTCTTCCGATCCGAAATCTGGCGATGCGCCTCCGCCGCCTCCTCCAGAGGAAAGGTGTGGTTGACCAAGAACTTGAGGGCTCCTTTTTCCAACCAGACATCCAAACATTGAATGGCGTCTTTCATTGCTTGAGCGTTGCCAAGATACCCATTCAGGTGGAACCCTGACACAGTCAAATTATGAGGCAGCAGGTATGAGCCATACACTGGCCGAGGATCATTGCTGGCCACTCCCACCACAATCAGTCGTCCAAGAGGGCGCAGGCATCTCAAACTCAAATCGAAAACTCGTCCCCCCACGGTTTCGACAATCAGTTCGCACCCTTTCCCCTCGGTGATCTTCTCGACCTCATCCCGGAACTTCTTTTCCTTGTAGTTGATGGGGTGGTCGCATCCCAGGCCGCGAATCAGATCGCATTTTTCATCCGTGCTCGCCGTGCCGATCACCCGCGCGCCGAGGTGATGAGCGATCTGGACCAGGATCGTGCCGAGACCGCCCGCCGCGGCCTGAATGAGAACGGTCTGCCCGGATTGCAGTTGCCCCAATGTGATCAAGACATGGTAAGCGGTGAAATACTGACAGGGGATAGCGGCCGCTTCATTAAAACCGAGATGCTCGGGAATCCTGAGGGCTTGGCTGGCGGGAACGACGGTGTATTCGGAATAGCCCCCCATTTTGCAGAGTCCCATGACCCGGTCTCCGACCCGCCATCCCTCAACGCCCTCGCCAATCTGATCGATCTCTCCCGCGTATTCGAATCCCGCCGGGTACGGGGGCTGAGGACCCTCGGGATAGGTTCCCATCCTCTGCATGATGTCGGCGTAGTTGACGCCGGCCGCCTTGATGGCGACTCGAATCTGCCCTTTTCCCGCCCGCGGGTCCTGGACCTCCTCGAGTTTCATAACCTCCGTATCTCCAAACCGCTCGACAATGATCGATTTCATGTAAACCCTCTCTTCAACTTGAATTGGACAGTGGAGTTTACAGTTTCGTTTGGGAATGTTTAAGTCAACCCCGATCCGGTCGAGTCATCGATAAACCAAGGACTGAAACTTTGAATTGGAGTTAAGATGGAAGGGGCCCTGAACACTGCGGACCAAGCGATTATCGCTGGTTTTTTTCTGGTGATGCTCGGCATCGGTTTCTTTTTTTCCTCCCGGATGAAGACGCTTCAGGATTACTTCACCGGAAGCCGCTCCATCCCCTGGTGGCTCTCCGGCGCCTCGCTCTACATGAGCACCTTCAGCGCCTTCACCTTTGTGGCTTACTCCGAGATCGCCTTCAAATACGGTTTCGTCGCCGTCACCATCTGGTGGATTGTCGCGGTTTGCGTCGCGGTTAGCGCCTGGCTCTTCGCGTCGAGGTGGCGCAGAGCCGTCGCCACCAGCCCGCTCGAATTTATCGAGGTCCGGTATAACACCGCCATGCGCCAGGGGTTGGCCTTCCTCGGAATTCCCCTCATCGTGATCGATGACGGACTCAAACTCTACGCCATCGGAAATCTCCTCTCCCTCTATCTCGGCTACGATCTCCGTCAAGCCATCATCTTTTCGGGCTCCATCATGCTCGCTTACACCTTCCTGGGAGGTTTGTGGGCAGTTCTCATCACTGACTTCGTGCAGTTTGCGGTCCTTCTCGCGGCAGTCTTGGTTCTCGTCCCCTTTTCCTTCCAAAGGGTCGGCGGAATGAGCGAATTCTTTGAAGGAATGCCGCCCGGTTTTATGGAGCCAATCGCGGGAGAAACTTACAAACCGTGGTTCTTGATCTCATTCAGCATTGTCATGTTTCTCTCCTACTCCACCCGATGGTCCCTCGTCCAGCGCTACTACTCGGTTCGAACCGATAAGGAGGCTCGCAAGGTGGGCTACTTTGTCGCCATCATCACCTTGATCGCCACCCCGATCCTGTTCTTCCCCGCGATGGCGGCGCGAGTCTACGATCTCCCCGTTCAGGATACAAAGAACGTGTACGGCCTGATCTGCCGTTCATTGCTTCCCATCGGCATGTTGGGGATGATGATCGCGGCCATGTTTTCCGCCACCATGTCGATGCTCTCCAGCGACTACAACGCCACCGCCGCGGTCATCACCAATGACGTTTACAAGCGACTTTGGGGGAAGAACTCCTCGGATCGAACGCTGGTTTGGGTCGGACGGCTCTCAACTCTCGTCATTGGGTTGATCGCTCTCGGGATCGGCCTCTTGGTCGAACATTGGGCGGGCGATGACGACCTATTCAAGGTGATGGCGGATCTGGCGAGCATCCTTATCCCCCCGATCGGGATTCCGATGTTGGTCGGACTGATCAGCCGAAAGGTTTCCCCCAAAGGGGCCCTGGTCGGATTCACCCTGGGTGTCCTTTCCGGTATTGCCGGTTTCTACCTCAGTTCGCTGCCGGGGAGTTTCACCTTGCCGTGGGGGAGGGAGGTCTTCTTCAGTCAGCTCAACGGGGTCGCATGGATGACTTGGATCACCTCGGTTCCCACGCTGGTCGGGATGTACGCGGCTTCTTTCCTCTTGAAATCCAACCCAGAGGAGGAGAAGCGGATCGATGAATTCATCAGTCATGTCGAGGCCTATGGCAAACCCGAGGCGTTGACCGGGGGTGAGTCTCCAATCGATTTCACCCCCCTTAGCCTGGTTGGCTACGCCATTGGCATCCTCGGGGCGATCGCGCTGACCGCCACCTGGGTCAGCGTCGGCTGGGGATTGGGTTGGGTGACCATGGTGGTGGGCGGAATCATGGTCCTTGTCGGTCTGGCCTCCGTCCTACTGCAACGAAGAAACACTCAGGCGGAGGAGCTATGAACGATCGAACTCGAAAGGTTGGCATTGGCATTCTCGGCGCCGGCTTCATGGGAAAGACCTATGCCGAAACCGTGTCTAAAATGGTTAACCGGGCCGAACTAATGGGCGTGGCCTGCGGATCGCGCTCGGGAGCTCTGGCCGAGGAATACGGCGTCGCTCATTTCGATGGCGTGGAGGATCTCCTGGCTTCCCCGGGAATCGACGCCGTTTTTATCGCGACTCCACACTCCGCCCACGCCGAACAAGCCATCGCATGCGCCGAAGCGGGCAAGCACATCCTGATCGAAAAACCGATGGCCTCCTCGGTCGAGGACTGCGATCGAATCCTTGAGGCTTGCCACAAACATTCGGTCCACTCGACCATCGCCTTCAGTCAACGGACCCGAGTCTGCAACCGAGCGGCCAAGAAACTCCTCGACTCTGGGAAACTCGGAAAGATCCACCACATCCGGACTTGTCAAACGGTGCCGGGCGGGATGCCGAATCTCCCCAAATGGCAGATGGAAAAAGAAAACCTCGGGACCCTTTTCGGTCACGCGATCCACAACTTCGACGCCGTTCGTTGGCTGACCGGCGGCGAAATCGCGACGGTCTACGCAAAATGCCGGAGCACCGACCCGGCGGTCACAACCGAGGGGACCGCCGATGTTTTGATGACGGTCGACACCGGGGCCACCGCTTACCTGCTTTGTTCCTTCCAACTTCCCAAGCCCGGATTTCCACGATCCGGATACGCCTTCCAGGCCATTTGCGAAAATGGACTTCTGGATATCGACGCCTATGGTGAAGCGAGAGCGTCAATTGGTGGGGGGGAATGGGAGACGATCGCCGAGCAGGAGCCAATCGACTGGCAAGGGAAGGGAGCGCTCGACCCGGTTCGATTGGAGAGTTACTCCCTCCATCTCAACGATTTTATTTCGAGCATTCTTGAGGGACGCCCCCCGGCCATTACAGGGTGGGATGGGCGACAGGCGGTCGCGGCCGCGCTCGCCGCTTACATTTCCAACGAATCCGGCGAGGAAGTCCGGCTCTCTTGACGACTATCACTCCAAGCAAAGTCTCCCACCAACCAATACGGTTGGTGGGAGCCCTTTAAAGAGAAAAGAAATCGCCGAGTCTCGGCGATCTAGACCGCGCTTTGCCGCCGCACATACCAAAATGCGCCCGCTCCAAGCGCGCCAAGCAAGATAAATGTGGTGGTAGAGGATTGGGCGCTCGATTCGGTCGCTACCGTGGAATCGACCCTTTTCGGTTCCCCGGTCGCATCGTTCCCCTGGCTTCGCATGTAAGCCAGTTTTCCTTCTGTCGCCCGACGATGCACTTCAGTGAATTTGCCGGCCTTCAAATCCTTTGCCGACATCTGAGTGGTCAATATCACATCCTGATTTTTCGAAAGCGGATCGACCCCGCCCGCGTGGACACGAACTTGAACCGTTTCGGCCCGCTTGGCGGCCTCGACTTCCTTGTCATGAATCCGTTTGTCGGCCACCCGTTTCGAAATTTCCCGTTCGCGAATCAAATCCTTAATTTCCTCACTCGACTTGGAACTTGCTTCCTCGGGTGATTTGGCGTCCGGCGCGGTGCGCAGACATTCGCCGCTCGGGATGAAAACCCCGAACAGGGCGAGGATTATTGCCAGCGTAAGCCATCTCATCTCTATATCTCCTTGTTTCGATCGAATCCGCTGCTTAAGACCCGCTGTGTTGAAGGTCCCAATCCAGCGCGTCAATTTTGCCCACCCAATCGCTGTACTCGCCCTCGAGCCAAATCACCGGGGAGGCATTGGCCGCTTTGGGAAGGTCGATGTCGATATAGAACTCCCCTTCCGCCTTGGCTCGATAGTCGAAATTCATGTCGATCCAGTTATAGAAACCGATCGCTTCGTCCCGACTGATGATGGCGCCGTTAAACTTGCATTTCTCGACTGTTCCGCCGTAAAGGTGATTGGTGTATGCCAAGCAATCGATTTGTCTCGGACGATGGGCGCCGGATCCGGACCGACCCGCGATCTGGTTGGCGATCTGGACCAAGGCGGCCCACTCGGCGTTGGACCAAGTGGATTCGTAGTCGCGTCGGTTGGAGCCGTCTGTCTTGACCCCGTCATACGCGGTGTAATCCCCCGAGTGTTGGCTTCCATCTTCATCGGTATACGGTTTGGTGAAGGAGGGTTTCATGTAGTTCTTAACCCATGCCCAATCGGAAGCGGTGTAATCGCCGGTGATGACATTGCCTCGGGCCGCGATCCCCAGGAAGTCCGCGTTTTGATTGACCGCCTGGCTCGCGGCGGGATCCGCTCCCTCGGCGTGGTCGTATTCCGGTGGGTTCACATACTTGAGGTCGCCCACGATGTGCAGGTTCCGGTCGGTGTAGATCGTCCCCTGTCCCTCGACATACCCGGTGATGAACACATCCCCCCGCACCACAACCGGCCCGTCGATGTGAATCGGATTGGCCTGGGTGCCGATAAGCACCAAGGGACCGTCCGTTGACTGGGAGATATTCACATCGGCGGTGACTAACGTGCTGTTTCTTTGGGCAGCCAAGGCCTCAAACCGTGTGACATCGCCCAGATAGGGCATTTCGAGGAGGTCCCTCTGGGTGTAGGCTTCTGTGTTTCCATCGTAACCAAACTCGAATTCAGGCCAGGTTGGCCGCCAGGTGTCCTCCGCGCTGTTTCGATACTCCGTCAATGTCTGGGTGTCGTAAGTGCCTTGTCCCAAGATGTCGCCCGCGGCTCCGATGTCGGGATTCTCGCTGGCGTAGACATCGCCGTTGACCAGTGGCGTCGAGTTCAACGAAAAGTTGCCATTGGCTCGGACATCCCCGTTGGATTGAATATCCCCGTTTGTTCCGCCATGGAACCATCCGAAATTGTTAATGAAATAAACATAGTCAAAAATCGAACTTTGATCGTGGCCGAATCGGACCACCTTGGTGATCGTGCGTTCGGTCATCTCCTCATCATCGCCCATGTGGGTTCCAAGAGCCTTGCCCGTCGACTCCAGCACGATGTACCGCTCGTCGTCGAGACCCGTGCGCATGATTCGCTTGGCGGTCACCGTGTAGGTGTCCCCCTGGGGTCCGGTCATTCCGCCGAATGGCTTGTCGACCACATCGTAGTCCTCGAAATGATCGTCCAGCCAGGTCATCCGCACTTCTGGGAGTGGGTTTTGGTTAAGATACGCCACCCAGATCGCTTCTGTCGTCCGGTTCAATCCCGACTCCGCAACATAGAGAGCGCGAGTGTAGTTGTAATCGTCCTGCACAATCGATCCATGGACGGATAGCGAGTACAAAACCGACGCCGCGAAAACGCTCGAGACCAGGGTGAATAGCAACACCATGGGCAAGGCGATTCCACTTTCATGAGGCCGGTTCGATCTTACGGTTAATTTGGGCGTCATGTCTCAGCCTCCCTTTAAAAAGTCGCGCCGATACGAATGCGTGGATTGTTCCTCACCGCGTAGCTGGCGTAGGTTTTTCGTATGGTCTCTTCCGAGTTAACCAAGTGGTTGGGATCCACATCGTAATCGGTCTCGATGGTCACAAAGACCGCGTCGCCGACGAGGTCGAAATCGATCCCCTCGATCCGCTCGGCGACCAGTTCGACTTCGGCCGCTTTATCCACGTCGGGGCGATACCAGATCTTCTTCTCTTCCTCGTCGTAGAACATTAGACCCTCGACATCGTCCTCGGTGGAGTTCGGAGTCCAGACCTCTTGAGTGTCTCGCCAGATGTGGACGATGCCCAAGTCCTCCTCGTTGGACTCGATCTCCAAATCGGTCGACTGCATGATGATTCGTCCGATTTTTTCCATGGTCTTTTGCGTGTTGTGCGTGTTCAAGGTTTGCGCGAAGGTGGTCCTGGTTTGGAACTGAAATCCCATGAACGCCACCCACACAAGGGCCATGGTGATGAATCCGATGAAAGTGGCGATCATGAACTCCGGAATGGTGAACCCTCGCGAGGCTTTCATTCCAAGTGGAGTCTGTTTTCCATGGTGTAATTCCATCTCGGTCTCTCCTTGGCTCGTTCTAGTTTTGCGGCATCTGGCTGGAGGCCCGTTCGTAGAACTCGACCGTGTTTTCGCGTTTCACTCGAATCCAGGAGAGGTTCAGACTCTCCATTCCGCCCTCTTGGTCGTAATTGCCCCAAAGCGCCTGGACAGTGATGATCTTGTATGCGGCTCCGGGTTCGGCGTTCGGGAAGCGAGTCCACTCGTTCTCAATCTCCTCATCTGGCGCCGTCTCCACCGCTGTGATCAACCACAGCTCGCTCTTCATTTCGTCCTCGTAGATGTCGAAGTCGTAACCCACCTCGAGCTCCTCGTAATCGCGGGTCGCGACCTCTTCCAGTCGTTTTTGCGCCATAAACAAGGCTTTCGCGCGCTCGTCGATTTCGTTCTGGATCACCATCGAGGTTGTGTAAGTCGCGAAAATCCCAGTGAAGGTGATCGTCACCAGGATCACCGAGATCATGACTTCGATCAGCGAAAATCCGCGAATTGAGGCCATCGACTCTATCGAGAATTCCGGGGGCGGTTTCATTTTTGTTCCCTCATCCATAATTGGACCTCCGCCAGTGGTTGCACTGGACCACCCCTCTACTTAACAAGATCCGGGCCAGTCTGAAATAAATTTGGGTCTCGGGAAGTCTAAATGGAGACCCCATAAAGAAAGGAAAGAAGAAAAGAATCCGCGCAAATCCGCGCCCCGAGCCGGGAGGTGGGCAAAATGGATGTCGACGAGAGGAAACAGTGATACAGATCGGGACAGTTGTGCCGAACATGGGACAACCGTGTCACCCCAAAATGTTACATCGTGAGAGGTTTTAGGAGGATTTCACCCGGAGAAACGGTTCTTCGATTCCCCCGTCTGCCGGTACGTCTTCCGACGGTTCAAGTATTCTTCACGGCTCATTTTCAAGTCGGTCGGTTTCCCCGCCTGGTGATCCTCGAACACCTTTTCAAGAAACGGAATGCACCATCCGCAACCTGTCCCCGCGCCGTAGCATTCCGAGATCTGGGAGGCGTGTTTCGGATCGTTCAATCGGACGAACTTTTCCACTTTTTGAAGCGGAACATGGAAGCAAACGCAAAGATCGTCATGGCGGTCCATCTCTGCAGTATACCGCCGCGAGGATCAGGGAACAAAGGTCGGTTCGACCGGTCTTGCCGCGAGGGCAGCCGCCAAGGGGGCCGCGCCACCCAATCGGTTGGCGGCGTTTCCCGCGAGCCCCATTCCCGCTTTCATGACGTTTCCCGTGGTTTGGATGGTTGTGGTGGCTGTTTTGGTGATGGCGTTGGCGGTGGTGTCGATAACCTTCAAAGGAAGCGAGCAGCCCGCCAAAAG
The DNA here is from genome assembly GCA_020632575.1 of Candidatus Omnitrophota bacterium. Taxonomy (GTDB): domain Bacteria; phylum Hinthialibacterota; class Hinthialibacteria; order OLB16; family OLB16; genus JACKFH01. Next base: position 95,765 of record JACKFH010000002.1, read on the forward strand.
GAGTGGGGCGCCAAGAAATAAAACAAACAGAGCCAGTTTCAAAAACGCTCTATTCAACATCCGATCTCCCTTGGAACCCTTAATATTTGCCATCGATGACCGCACTTTCTCACAGTCAAGGATCGGCGAAAAGACCCAAGAACCTAAGCTCGAAGAAGGCCCACGATCCGCGGAATCAACCGAGAAATGCCTCATTCTTGACTCACCTTCTCTATCCATTTAACCTAGTACGTTTGGGGTTGAGTGGAATTTTAGCCCAAGTATCTACTCATGCAAAGCAAAATTGAAAGGAGTAGCATGGCGAAAGCAGATCAAATTCAAGTGGAGGGTGTCGTGGACGAGGTCCTTCCCAATGGGATGTTCCGTGTGGAATTGACCAATGGCCACAACGTGCTCACCCACCTTTCCGGAAAGATGCGACGGTTCCACATTCGAATCACCCAGGGCGACCGTGTGACCGTCGAAATGTCGCCCTATGACCTGAACAAAGGACGCATCACCTACCGTCACCGTTAGAGTCCCGCCCCATCACGGCCCCGAAAAAACACCCATTAGGCGTCGCCGGAAGTCTTGTTTTCTTCCGCTAGGGTCTTTTTGCGTCCACGTTCGAGAACCAGGATCATTCCGAAAACGGAGAGCACTTGTAGGAAGATAAGCGTGGCTTGGGTCACCGAGGCGGTCCGTAGAATCAGGGCCCCCAAACCGGTGAATATCGTCACCAAGTAGATCACCTCCACCGCGCTCTTCTGACTCATCCCGAGCGCGACCAATCGATGCGAAAAATGGTTGGTGTCCCCGACCATGATCGGTTTTCGGTTCTTCAAGCGGATGAGAATCACCGACGTGGTGTCGAAAATCGGCACCGCCATAATCACCAAGGGGGTCAATAGGGTGAGCAACCCTTGTTCCGCGGTGGCTCCTCGAGAGGGAAAGAACCAATCCAACACCGAGTCCGGCGTCGACTTGAAATAGGTGCACTTGCAGGTGAACGCCGCGACTAGGAATCCGATCAGAAGGGCGCCGCCATCGCCCATGAAAATCTTGGAGGGATGCCAGTTGTATCTCAGGAATCCCAACAGGGCGCCCACCAAACAAGCCATTGCCCCGGCCAAGAAATACTCGCCCATCCAGTGCGCGTAAATTCCGAAGAAGGTGGTGGTGATCGCGCAGACCCCCGCGGACAGCCCATCCATATTGTCCAATAGATTGAATGCGTTGATCAAGAACAGGATCCATAACGCGGTCACCGGAATCGACAGGAGATATTCTCCCATCGGGTCGTTCCAAATCACCTTGTGGAAATCGAGACGGAATCCGGTTCCGATCAAGAAGAGAACCCCCACCGTCTCCCAGGTCAACTTCATTTTGGGCGAAAGGTTTTTGCAGTCGTCCAGGAATCCTCCCGCGAAAACGATCAGCCCCCCTCCCATCAGACCGATGAAAGAGAGCGCTTGGCTCCGAATGCCCGATCGATTGGATGCTATCGTCTCGCGAAAAAACGACGGGACCAATTCGAGGGGCAAATAAGCCGCCAGCAGAACCGCTGCGATCACGGTTAGGAAGAAACCCGCCGCGATTCCCAGCCCCCCGATTCTGGGTTTCGTGGTGGTATGGACTTTCCGCTCTCCCGGTTCGTCGAGAATCCCCCAGGAGTGCGCCCAACGAATGGACTTTCCCGTAACGATCAGACTGATGAGCAGACTACTCGAAAAGAGGATCAGATAGAAATGAGTCTTCATGAATGGATGGGAAAGGAGAACCCCCGCGCGGGGGGCTCTCCCCCCTCCCTATTCCTCGCTATTGAAAATCATCTTGAGGACCCGGCGCATCGCTTTGCTGTTTTCAGGACGGTCGGTCACTTCCACGCCGAGGTCTTTTTTCAGGTGTTTGTTGTTGATTCGCTGGTGCTCGTCATGAGGCTCTTCCAACGCCCAGACTTTGTCCGCTTTGGCGACAGCGAGAACCTCCTCCAATTCCTTGATCTTCGATGGAATCAATTCGCTCGAAATCATCAACACATCGAAGCGCATCCCTTTCTCGATCAAGGCGGGAATTTCATTTAAATTCTTCAATATCTCAACATGATCCGACTTGCGAAGGATCTTCTTGGCGAAATGGAGCCAGGGTTCATCCTTGCTCACCGCCAATATGTCATGCTGCGCCCCACTTCTTCTCTCGTCGCTCTGAGCGGTCATGGCCCGTTCAACACCCTCCTTTGAGATTCAGGAATCCTACGAATCTCTTCACCTTCGGTCAATGGTCTTTTCCAGAAACCCCAAGTTGGGCCCTCGGATTGAAAATGTCCCCGAATCCCGGCCATAATCCCCGCTCCAATTTTCTACCATGAGGTGTTTCCAGCCATGAGTCAAAAAGTCGCCATTGTCACCGGGGGAACCCGCGGGATCGGTTTCGCCATCGTCCAAAGATTAGCCTCCGATGGATACAAGGTCCGGTTCACGGGCCGAAGCCAGGAGAGCGTGGACAGGGCCCATGCGAAACTCGATGTGACGGCTCAAGGATCCGTTTGCGATATCTCCGACGAGGGGAGTGTGAACGCTTTTTTCGAAGAGGCGATCAAGGCGGAGGGGCGGATCGATGTCTTGGTCAACAACGCGGGCATCACTCGCGATGGACTCTTCCTTCGAATGAAACCCGACCAATGGGACGAGGTGATGAACACCAACCTTCGAGGGGTCTACCTCTGCTGCAAAGCGGTGGCTCGTCCGATGATGAAGAATGAAGAGGGTGGACGGATCATCAATTTATCCTCGGTGGTTGGAGTCGGAGGAAACGCCGGTCAGGTCAATTACGCCGCCGCCAAGGCGGGAGTGCTGGGTTTAACCAAATCCTTGGCGAAGGAACTCGGATCGAGAAATATCTTGGTCAACTCCATCGCCCCGGGGTTTATCGAAACCGACATGACCGCGGAACTCGGCGAGCAGGTCAAAGAGACCGTCGAGAGGAGCGTCCCGCTCGGTCGAACCGGAAGAGCCGAGGAAGTGGCCGCCCTCTGCTCTTTTCTCGCCGGCCCGGATTCGAGCTACATCACCGGACAGACGATCCATGTGGATGGCGGAATGTTGATGGGATAAGGCCGCATCCCGTCTCCTGAACGAATCGTCATTCGGATTCGGAGGCCCCGCTCGCGGATTCGCCGGTCTCTTGCGCCGCCAAAGCCTCCTCGATCGCCGCCAAGGTTTCATCGATCTCGCGCAGCACCTGATCTTCGTTGCAATTTCGGCGAGCCCGTTCCAGGTAAACCTTCGACTCCTCGAGTTGGCCGATTTCCCGGAGCCTTCCCGCGTAAAAGATGGAATAGCGCCAAACTTCCGGCTCGAGATCCACCGCTCGTTTGGCGTAGGAGATGATTTGATCCAAGTGCGAGGCGCTCTCCGACTGGTTGTCGATGACTTGGAGAATATTCGCCACCGCGAAATGGTAGCGGGCGTTCTCCGGGTCCTTCTCGCTGGCTTCTTTGGCCGCCTTGAGGGCTTCATCGAATTTGCCCCGCATCAAAAGTTCTTGGGATTCGGTGTAGGCGATCACCGCCTCGGTCTTCGGAAGGTGAACATCCGGGGAAGCGGCGTAGATCTCCTCCAACGCCATCTCCGCCTGCTCGCGAAAATCCTTCGAAACGGCCACTTGCTCCGAGACCGATTTTAGTTTCCCCATCCGCGTCAGCCCGGTCGCCATGTCCATCATCAAAAGTGCCATGTCCGCGTTCACTCGAGGATCGTTCTGATTCGCGTACTTTTCTTGACGCAATTGTTGGAGGCGTTTTCGGTAATCGAAGAAGTCCCTGGTCACCTCCTTCGCCTCGAAGGCTCTCTTCAACCAATATCCGGAGTTCTCATGGTCGAGGATTTCATCGTACAGCGCGACCGCGCGATTGTAGTTCTGCGATTGGAACTCGAGATCCGCGAGGTAGTAAGCCGCCTCCTGCCAATACAGGCCGACCCGATCGTCACGCGCGCGCAGATCCTCCTCATGGAGTTGGAAATCGCGCTCCCTCGCGATGTTGTAGGCGTTACGGTAGTTCAGTTCCGCGGCCTGCTCATCCCCGCTTTCGACACCGATTCGCCCTAGCAAGAGATAGGCGGGAACATAATCCGGTTTGATCGCGAGCGCCTTGCGAAGATAGGTTTTCGCGATCGTAAAATCCTTCCGGTTATAATTTTCCAAGCCTGTTTCGAAATGCTTGTCCGGATTCTCGCCACACCCCATTAGCCCCAGGGTCAGGAGAATTGGAAGACACTTTTTCCAACTCATCACGTCCTCTTTATCTGTTCGGAATTGTCCGAGGGTTCGTTGCAATATCTTTCATCGACATTGGCCAGGAGAATAGGGCCAAAGGGGTTCGATGAAAAGATTGTCTCTCTTCAATCAACGAACAGGGAATGCGCTAGTAATTCTCGAAAATCTCAATAAGATCCCCCGAAATGCGGATTCTTTTTTCTTCCGGAAAATTCAGATTCATTCCTATGAGTTGAGGAGTTGGGCGGTCCATCATGCTTCTACGCACAGGCGATCTAATCACCATCATCGTTTATTTCGTTTTCACGATGGGGATCGGGTTCTGGTTCATGAGACGGAACAAATCCACCGATGACTATTTCAAGGGTGGAGGCAAGATTCCCTTTTGGGCGGCGGGCATGTCCCTTCTCGCCACCGCCATCAGCTCGATCAGTTTTCTGGCTTACCCCGGAATCGCCTACGCGAGCGATTGGAGCCTGATCGTTCCCGGTTTGATGCTCCCATTCGCCGCGCTGATCGGCGCATTCGTCTTCGCCCCGTTTTACCGAGCCAGTCGATTCACCAGTGCGTACGAGTATCTGGAAGGACGATTCAGTCCGGGCGTTCGCATGTACGCGGTGGTGCTCTATCTCATCCAACAGGTCTGGCGTTTGGGCAGCGTCCTTTATCTCCTATCCATTCCGATCAAGTTGATGACCGGAGTGGAGCCTTTCTGGGTGATTTTGGTGGTTGGAATCTGCACCACCGTTTACTGTTTCGTTGGAGGACTGGAGGCGGTCATCTGGACCGACGTGGTTCAGACCTTTGTCCTTCTTTCCGGCGGACTCATCACGGTCCTGATTGTGTTCTTTACGCCGGGAGTGGGACCGGGGTTTGTTTTTGACACCGCCATCGAGAATCACAAATTCAACATCACCGCGAACACCGATTTTACCTGGTTCACTGAGAAAACAATCTGGGTGCTGATATTATATGGATTGGTCCAGAACGTTCAGGAACATGTCAGTGATCAGATCAAAGTGCAGCGATATTGTTCGGTGAAGGATGAGACCGCCGCCAAACGCGCGGTCATGTTCAACGGCATCCTCTGCATTCCGGTCTGGTTTCTTTTCATGTTTGTCGGCACCTGCCTTTACGCCTTCTACAAGGTCAAAGTCGATCCCACTGTCGCAGGAATCGAGAATCCCGACGAGGTCTTCCCCCACTTCATCATTACCCAGATGCCGGTCGGATTGAGCGGCTTGGTTATCGCCGCGGTCATGGCGGCGGCGATGTCGACTCTGAGCTCCAGCATGAACTCGAGCGCGACGGTCCTAACCGTTGATATTGTCAAGCGCTACTTGGCTCCCAATCGGGACGATCATTACTACCTCAATATCGGGAAATTCATGACCGCATTGGGCGGGGTGCTGATGATCGTCACCGCGTTGGTTGTTTCGAAATACCTGAAAGAGGCGTTTCTCCCGATTAGTTTTTTCATCACCTCCCTGACTTTCGGGGGACTCGGCGGGCTCTTCTGCATCGGCTTCTTCTCGACTCGCGCCAACGCTCGAGGGATAGCGATCGGTTTGGTCGCGACAGTCGCTGTGACCATTTATCTCGCGCTGAGCGATCGGCAGATCATGCCCGAGGGCTGGAATAGCCCCACTCACAATTTCATGATTGGGGTGTTCTCCAATTTTGTGGCCTTCTTTGTGGGGCTATTCGCGAGTCTGCTTTTTGCAAAGCCTCCCGAATCGAAAATCCGGAAAGCGACCTTCTGGACGCTCGAGAAGGAATAGGTCATCCGGGCTTTCGAATGACTTAGGGGAGATTTTTGTCGAGAATTGTCGAGAATTTTACGAAAATTTTTCTTGACTCCCGGCTCATAATACGCTTAAAGTATCCCTCATGATATTGAAGAGCCTCCATTGAGACTCGAATTGTAAGTGTTCGTTGTTCCCGTATTTTTGATTTCATTTTTAATAGAAGCAGGAGCCGACATGTCTTGATCCCGCGGGCCGGGACCAAGTTTTCTCCTGTTATCTTTTATTTGCGCTCCCGCACCGAGCGGGGATTGTTTCTCTTGATTGTTCCGTAAAACCGGCTTTTGGAAAAAGTTGTTTCCAAGGCCAACACTTAAGAAGGAGTCTCAAAATGAAGTTTAACAGGTTCGTTGTGTTAATGTTGGCTGTTGGGTTCTTCCTCACTGCCGGCGTATCTCAGGCTGGCTTTCTTCCCACCGACCCATTAGGCGATGGGTTTTGGGATCAGGATTACCATTGGTGTCCCGATGCGCTTGGGGACCAGGCGGGTGGCTCGGCCTACGAGGTTTTTGGAATCGGTTGGGCCGTTGTGGGAGACTGGGCTTATGTTTGCGTCGAGACCAATTTTCCAGAAGGCGGTTTGGATGGTCGAGCCACACCAGGTGGCCCCACGGTCCATTTCTACCCGGGTGACCTCTATGTGCATGTCAATGGAACCTTCCAGAATCCAGGGACCGGCACCGTTTATGCTGTTGGTGGCCTCAATAATGGGCCATCTCAGGCGGGTGTCGCTTATCAAGGTGCGACCTTCGATACGGGTCTCTTCGAAGGTTACCCAACCGGAACACCCAGCGACGGGAACGATGGCGATGGCCAAAACGATTACCCGACAATTGTAAACGGCTGGGATGATCTTAACGAGAATTTCGGGGCCTACCACCATGAAGCGGGTCCAACCCCTCATGGAGGATCTCACGCCTATTACTTTGCGTTTAACCACACCGTTTTCGTGGATGAAAGCAATGGTCAAACCCTCGGGACCGGCGCTTCCCTTCAGATCACTTGGGCGATGACTTGCGGAAACGATCTCGCTGAGTATATCGTCGAGCCGGAAATTCCGGAGCCGACAACAGTCGCCCTCGTCGGCGCTGGTGTCGCCGCGCTGGCCTCGCGGAGAAGGAAAAACATTCTCTAAAACAGCCAAGAACAATAAACTCTCACTTTCCTGGAAGAAGCCGGTCCGAATGGGCTGGCTTCTTCTATGGAAGGCCCCAAATATCAATGTAAGGGAAATAGATTCAATGAGTTATGAATTGGATTGGTCCAAGTTGGACTGGCCCAATTTTTTATCACCAGAATTCGCACTCCTTGTTGATATCCATGTGAAAACCGGGCACTATAGCCTCTCCACTGATTGGATTTTGAAATGGACTTGGCTATGGATTCTGAGGGGAATACACCGCTGGAGATTGAACTGAAGTACACCTCCGAGGATGTGGCTCCTCTTGAGCTCGTCTTGTCCAAGGAGGAACTCGCCGGATTCCACTTTCGAAAACTCCCCAAACAAAAAGTGATCGATCGGTACTACGACACGTCCGATCAGGATCTCCGTCAAAACGGACTCGCCCTTCGGATTCGACAGATCGGCCAAAAGATCCTGGCCACAGTTAAATCCTTGGGTGGCGCCGACCAGGGTCTCCATCGCCGGGAGGAAATTGAGATTGCGCTTCCTGAGGGCGCCGACCCCACACATATTGTCGATGGCCCGATCCACGACCGCATCGGGCCGCTTATCGGAAACAAATCTCTCTGCGAGATTTGCGAGATCAACCAGACCCGTCAACGAAGGATGCTTTCTCGCGACCATGAGGAATCGGTGGAACTCTCGATCGATGAAGTTAAGGTTTCCAGAGACGGCGTGACAAGAACCTTTTTTGAAATCGAATCCGAACTGCTCAAGGAGGGCAGGGAAGAGGACCTCCTGCTTCTCAAGAATTCATTCGATCAAATGGCGCTCACGCCTGTCGCTGATTCGAAATTGGAAAGGGCCTTGTTACTGATGGGAGGAACCGGAAAAGAAAAAGGGACTTCCTCGGATCGAAAGAAGTTCGGTCTCGATGGCGATGACACCATTCGCCGGGGATTCTCTCGGATCCTTCGATTTTATTACCGCCGTTTCTTAAAATACGAAAAGGCGGTGCGGAAGGATAAGGATATTGAGGATCTTCACCGGATGCGGGTCGCCTCACGAAGGATCCGGGCGGTCATCTACCTCTTCCGCCCCCAACTCAGAGATTCGCGAGTCAAAGACCTCGATCGCGTGATGAGGCGCGCCACGCAGCAACTCGGAGAGGTTCGCGATCTCGATGTCCTCCTCGAGAAACTGGCCCAATACGGAGAGGAGCAAAAGAAAGACGCCCAGTCGGATCTGGAGGTCTTAGCCAGTTTCTGGGCCCAACGTCGAGAGAAGACTCGCAAGGATTTGACTGACTATCTGGATGGTTCCAAGTTTCGAAAACTGAGGGAGGAGTTTCAGGCCTTTTTTAAATCGTTTCCTAAAGAATCGGGAGATATCTCTCAGACGGAATTCCATCCGGAAAAAAGAATCAGGCATGTGGTTCCATCCATGGTTTGGAAGGCCTACGAGGAGGTGCGCGGGTTCGAAACCGTCATCAAGGACGCTCCGAACGAAACCTTTCACGCCTTGCGCATCGAGGCAAAGCATCTTCGCTATGCCCTGGAGATGTTTTCCGAGGTTCTGGGGGAGGAAGCCGATGAACTCACAAATCGGGTCGTCGCTCTTCAAGAACATCTCGGGACCCTGCAGGATTCGGAAGTGACTGCCGAGCTCCTCAAAGCATTCCTCGACGATCCCGGGAAAAAGTGGAAGGGGCAGGTCACTCCCTCCGTTCAAAAGACGCTCAAGTCCTACCGCCGTCACCTCGAAAAGATTCAACGCCATCAAAAGTGGTCCTTCGATGAAGTCTGGGGTCCGGTCTCGGGCGAAGACTTTCGAAAGCGTCTTTCGGATATTCTTTCCCGCCTCTGAAACGGCCGACCTCTCGCTCGGTTATCAAAGCTTCCCAAAACCGTTTAGCATAATCAGACCAAACCCATCAAAAGGACCCATCCCATGTCTTGGATCTATTACGCGATGATCGCCGCCTGCGGAATGGCCACCGCGGATTTCTGTGTCAAACTCGCTTCCGACAAAGTCCCCACCAGCATCGGGCTGATTTGCTATGGCGGCTGTTCCTTCCTTGCCGGGGTGACTTGGCTCCTCATTGAGAAGGCCAACGGCCAACTGCGCATCCCCGACCTCTCCGGATGGATTCCCGCCCTCGGAGTCGGCCTCGCTTTCACCGTGGTCACCATCTGCATGTACACCGCTTTTCGAATGGGCGCTCCCATTTCCATCGCTTCTCCCGCGATCCGGATCACGGGCCTGACACTCGCGGCTCTGGCCGGCATCCTTTTTCTGCGGGAGCCGATCAACCTCCAGTTTGTTCTCGGAGGGGGTCTCGCAGTGGCAGGGATTTATCTCTTGATGACACGCTAGTGGATTGTCAATTTTTGCTCGGCGATCCCGCCGTGGGAGCGGCATCTTGCCGCGAAAACCAGTCCCCCTTCGGGGCAAGGGCGCCCGCCCACAGCATTCATCCCACAGTACACAATAAAATTTGACATTCCACTAGCCGCTTTCGACTTGGTCTTCCCATTTCCCGTTTCGTGCTAGGATGTTCCCTGCGAATGAATCCATGTGATTTTAAAAGGAGTTTGTGGTCGATGAAAAACTTTCAAATAGGTCTGCTGCTGTTGTCCGGGGTCTTTATCGCCTCCGCCCAATCCGCGCAAACGGAGAAGGACATCCTTTTCGATGGCTCGAACCTCGACTCCCTTGTCGCCGAATGGAAGGTCGAGGACCCGTATAACGAACTTCGCGATTCCATTTGGTCGATCCATGATGGCGTTCTTCACGGAAAGGGCGGGATCTATGGTTGGCTTCGAAGCAAAAAGAGATACGGCGACTTCCTCCTCCATGCCGAGTACAAACTCCTCGACGAGAACTCGAACACGGGAATCTCGATCCGCTGCGATCCCTACACCCCCTATAGTCGCATGAACCCCAGCCGAACCGGGTATGAAGTGCAGCTCATCCATGGCGATGAGAACCTCAACGAGCACGGCCCTTTCTCCCTGTACCGTTATGTCGCTCCCTCCGTGTACTCCCCCAATCCCATTGGCGAATGGCATACGATCGAAATCCGCTGCGAGGGGCCGGTCATCCAAGTCACGCACAATGGCGATAAGGTCCTCGAATTCGACCAGAGCAAAGACCCGACGCTCAAGGATATCCCTCTTTATGGGTATGTCGGATTGCAGACACACGGCGGCGGGGAGGCCGAATTTCGAAATGTTTGGATTCAGAGTTTATCGGACAAGATTCCACCCGCCCCGGAAAATCCCTTTCAAGGACTCACGATCAATTTCAGCGAATTAAAGAATCTTGGCGGCGATTGGAAACTTAAAGCGGATCCCAAGCAGGAAGGGGCGTCGGACGGGTGGGACAATCCCCGGTTCGACGATACCGATTGGGGGTCCGCGAAGACCGGTAAAGAGGTCACCGCCCCCGCTTGGTTTCGGACCCAATTCGAAATTGGCCCCGTAAACCCCAAGGCGGATGTTTACCTCTACTTCGCCTCCGCGAGAGGAAAGGCTCACGTCTATTTGAACGGACGCGAACTCGGCTTATATGACCCAACCCTGGAAGGAGAGAATCAGCGTTTCGGCTTCCGCGCGGATCGCTACCTGGACGAGGGGACGAATACCGTCGCGGTATCCCTGGAGGGGGACAACGACGGCAAGGCCAGCCTCGGCGAAGCGATTCTATTGATCGAGAAGAACCCCTGACCGAAATTGCGACCGATCCAACCTAAAGGCTACCGGTTGCCCAGGGGGAAATTCCCAAAGTTCACACCCTGCACCCGATCTCCGATGTCCGCTTCGATCGTGTAACGGGGCTGTAGGAATTCATAGAACCCGATCGCTTGAGAACGGTCCGAGTGGAACCCGATATCCGGGATCCCATCCCGGTTGAATTCCTCCACCTGGATTCGATTCGAGAGGAAGTTGAAGAACGGGTCGGCCAGAGTGAAATTCCCTTGCCCGTCGCCACGAAGGATTCTCCCATTCTCATGGAGCGTGTCGAAACCGTCTTCGTCCCCCACCACCACGATGTCAAGGAACCCATCCATGTTGTCGTCGAGGACATCGAGATCGGATACGAAGTCCAACCCGGCGGTCGCCGTCTTCACGATCGAAAAGACCCCGGCGCCGTCGTTGTCCATAATGACCACTTCGGCATCGCTCTTGCCCCCAAAGATTTCGACATCCGGGTCGGCGTCGAAATTCCCCACCGCCACCGGACCGAAGTCGTTGGTGTCGATTACATAGGAGACAAAGGTCGGCTCGGCGAAGCCCTGCCAGACATTTCCTCCATCCACCCCGAGGTTCAGCGTCACAAACAAACCATCGTTGCTGAAATGCGATTGCGAAGCGGCCAAGTCGGCGAACCCATCGCCGTTGAGGTCCGTCAATGCGCCGTCTCTAGGGGCGCCCAGAGAGCCCACGCCATAGTCCGACCCGGCGACCGAGAAGTTTCCGGCTCCATCGTTGAGCAGCGCCGCCACCGCTCCCTCGTTAAAAGCCACGAGGTCGGTGTCGCCATCGTTATCGAGGTCGCCGCTGAACAAGACCCCGGGCCCGGCCTGCTGGCCGCGTCCGGTCGTTCCGTTCTCGGTGAAGGTTCCGGTCCCGTCTCCTTTGTACAGGAGGAGGTTGGCGCTGTTCGCCTCCAACGCGGCGAAGTCGATATTCGTATCCCCGTCGAAATCCCCCGCCGCGAGGCCGGTGACTCGATCGGTTGTCTCAAATTCGTGCTTCACCAACGCGACCAAAGAAAGGAACTGGTCATCGGGATCGTTGAACAAACCATTCCCATCGTTCAGGAGAACCTGAATGACTTCCCTTGTAGGTTCCGCGGAAGCGTCGGGATCGTACTCCCCCGAATAGAGGTAGTCGGCGGCGCCATCCTTGTTCAGATCCACCGCGAGGATCTGGTGAGTTTCAAAATCCCCCTCTTGCTCGGTGTCCGGGAAATCTGGAAGGAAAGAGGTATGTTGCGAATGGGTCGCGACAGGCCGGGGGGTGTTGGGGAGTGTCTGATTGTATCCCTCGGGAATGACCTCCCTCAAAATATTCTCGCTCCCACTGTCCGGTTCGAAGACGAGGCGGTACCAGCCGCGCTCGGTTTCCGGATCGATCGAACCGTTGCCATCGAGGTCCATGTCGCTTGTTTCGGTGGAGGCTCGGAAGATCAATCCGGAACTCTCCGCGTACACTTCAATCTTGACGCCATTCAATCCCGTCTCTCCCGGATCGCGCGATCCATTGAAATTCAGGTCCTCGAATTTCTGCCCCTCGATCGCCGCGGCGGAGAAGGCGTTTCCGAAATCTGGCCCTTGCACCTGCTGTCCCGAGAGGGCCTCAACCCCGACCTTCCCCATGGGATCGTCGAGAATTCTCACGAACTCCGGATTCCCGAAACCGGTGAACCCCTGAGTCAAGGCTAACTCGTCCCCCGGTTGACCGTCCAAATCGGCGGCTGCGAGGCCGGAGAATGTATCTTCGCCGGTTACGAACAAGCCGGACACCAGCGAGAATTCGCCGGCCCCGTCATTGACCAGGTATTGGAGATAGTCCGCGTCGAGATCGTCCCCGCCAACGTTGATCCGGATCGCGAGATCGACGTCGCCATCGTTCTCCAGGTCGATCGGTTCGGCGTCGAAGGGCCGAACCGAGAAGAAGGATTGGGTCGGCGTAAAATTCCCGTCGCCATCGTTCTCGGCGATTTCGACCGTAAAGTTTGCGACTCCCTTGAATCCGCCGTTCACGAGGACCACATCGAGATCCGAATCGCCATCGATGTCCACCAGGTCGGTGTCGTTGGCCGAAGTGGAGATGGATGCGAGACCTGGTTCGATGGATTCCGTGAGGTTTCCGCTCCCATCGTTGGTGAAAATTTGACCCGTTCCGACCACGATGTCGGGAGTGGTGTTGCCATCGATATCGCCCACATCAAAGGACTCGATGTCAGTGGCCGCGAAGATGGTCGGTTCGTCAAATCCCAGCCACATTTCTCCTCCATCCAAACCGAGGTTGAGCATGACGAAGAGTTGATCCTCGACCCCCAGCATACCCACCACATCGGGTAAATCGTCGCCGTTCACATCGGCGGTCTCGATCTGGGAGATGCTCGCCCCCAGACTCTCGGTTTGGCTCCCTCCGATGAAGGACCCGCCGCCGGTTTGACTCAGTGTGTAGTAGGTCGAACCCACGCCGACACCGAGATCTTTCAAACCGTCGAGGTCGAAATCCGCCACCGCCGGATCGCTCTGGCTCCGATCAGTGCTGCTCCCGAATGAGGGTTTGTATGGTGTGAAAACGCCGCCTCCTTCATTGAACAGTACGGTCAAACCTCTTTGACTTCCAGCCGAGAGTCCGCTTCGGTTGACCACCAAGTCCTGGTCGCCATCCTCATCGAGATCGTTGGCGATTAGGCTTTGCGCCGTCTTGTCCACTTCAATGGTTATCGATGCGTTTTGGGTGGTCCGCGCAAAGGCCAAGGGTGGCGCCTCTGCCACGAAATAATTTCCCGCTTCGATGTTGGGGAAGAAGTAAACGCCCGATTCGGTCATCGGATCGATGCCGCCGCTATTGTCCAAATCGACATCCCTCGACATCGTGATCGCAACCCTCGCACCCGCCTGGTTGTAAAGGGCGACCGGCATCCCATTGAGCGGTTCATCCCCCTCGCCGTTCAACCCGTTACGGTCGAGGTCGGAGAAAACCCGCCCAAAAACACCCGCGTCACCAGATCCACCGGGACCGCTTGGATTGCAGATTCCAGCAAGCGTACAGAGAAGATCCGGCGCGAAGTAATCGAACTGATCGGGACCAATATCGGATTGTTGCCAAAAGAGGGCGAAGAGAAAAAGTTCGCCGGAATCCGCATCGGGTTGTGCTAGAGCGGGGTGAGCAAAAGATGAGAAAAAAAATAAGGCCCCCAAAAGGATGGAAGCGTATTTCGGCGGGATTCGATGGCGAGCGGTCAATTTCCTTTCCTCCAAAAATCTTCGTGGGATTGGCGTTAGGTCATGACGATTGATGTCCGGGTTGAATGCCTTCAAGGTTAAAGGAAGAAGAGAAAAAGAGAACCCCCCTTATTTCGTGTTATTTCGCGGGAGGATTCCGACAAGACAAAAGAGGAGTAGGAGCAACATTCCGAGCGCAAACAATAACGAGTCTGCTGAAACGGACTCATTTTTCTCGAACCTTTCTCATCACTTGACCCTCACAACCACACCATTTCTAATACTTCCTCCAATCCAAACAGGAGATTTCTAAATTGCGCTTTCTCGTTTTTCTAATCATTCTGATTTTTTCTTCACCGATTGCCTACTCAACCGTCGACCCCCTTCACTCCAACGCCCCCAACCCAAAGGCCATCGAGAAAGCCCTCCAATCCGAGGCCAAAGAAGTTAACGCTGCTTGGTGGGGGTTCGATAAGGAGGATTCCACTGAGGCGATCCAATCCGCCATCGATTCCGGAGCGAAGAAGGTGGTGATTCCTTATGTCGGCGATCCCTGGATTATTCGACCGATCACCCTCGCCAGCGACCAGGAAATTTATTTTGAACCTGGAGTCATGACTCTCGCCAAAGAGGGCGAGTTCCTCGGCGGCGGGGACAGTTCCTTCCGGGGGACCAACATCAAGAATGTGAAGATATCCGGTTACGGCGCGACGATCAAAATGCGGAAGACCGACTACATGAGTCCCCCTTATAAGAAAGCCGAATGGCGCATGGGCATCTCGATCAACGGTTCCGAAAATATTTTGATCGAGGGCGTTCGCATTGAGAGTTCGGGGGGCGATGGCATCTACATCGGTGAGACCGGTCAGATGCACTACTGCAAGGATGTCACCATCCGCGATGTCGTCTGCCACGACAATCACCGTCAGGGGATGAGCGTCATCGGTGCTGAAAACCTCCTCGTCGAGAACTGCACTTTCTCAAATACTTGGGGAACCGCTCCCGGCGCGGGAGTCGATCTCGAACCGGATGGTCCCCAGGAGAGGTTGGTCAACTGTGTTTTTCGGAATTGCGAGTTTCTCAACAACGAGGGTCACGAATTGTTGGTCTATCCGAAAAACCTTGGCCCGGATTCGGAGCCCATTTCGATCACCTTCGAGAACTGTCTCATGAAGAATGGTGTGCGAGAGGGGCTTGTTCCCGAAGAGGTCGCAAACCCAAAGGGTTACGGTTGGGCGGGTATCAGTTTGGGGGCGATGAAAACCGAGGGAGTCAAGGGAACCGTCGATTTCATCAACTGCACCGTCGATGGCGCTGGCAAAGAGTGCGTGAAGATTTTCGATAAGGATCCCGACAATGTTCAGATTACCTTCACCAACTGCAATTTCAGCGATCCGTGGTTAGTGCATCACCCGGATTATGCCGGTTACCGGGTCCCGATTTTGTTTGAGGTTCGCCGCCCTCACCTTTCCGAACGAATTGGGGGAGTCAACTTCATCGACTGCGAAGTCTTCGACACAGTATTCCGTCCGGTGGTTTATCTTGAGAACCCACACAATCAAAACTCGCTGGAAAAAGTCTCTGGCAATCTGACCGTTATCAGTCCCCATGAACCAATGGTCCGAATCGGCCAGAATCCGATTGATGTCGACCTCGAGGTGACCCAAGCCAAATGGGAGATCGAAAAAGTCGAGGATAAACCGGACGCCGACGCGGAGTGAAACGGTCATCAAGGAGTAGAGGCTTCAGCCTCATGGTGCTGGTCTTCGAACTGTGATTCCGGGACCAGGTTTGACGGGAGTTTCACTACCCCTCATGAAGTAATCCTCTTGGGTCTCGATTCGAGGTCGTTTTACCCGAATAATCCTGGTAGACTTGGATTATGGAAAGAACGGTTCAGAACCTTTTCGATGAAGCGATGACCTTGTCCGAATCGGATCGCGCCGATCTGGCGGGGGCCTTGTTGAACAGTCTGGAGCCGGATTGGGTGGACGAAATCGATTCCGCTTGGAGAAAGGAAATCGCCGAGCGGGTTCGGGCTTACGACGCCGGGGAGGTGGAGGGCATTCCTTGGGAGGCGGTCCGGTCTCGTCTCCACGAGAGGTTGAATGAGCGCGCCAAGGATTGACCTTCTCCCCGAGGCTAATTTCGAAATTCAAGAGTCGTTCGAATGGTATCTCGAACGAAGCCCGCGCGCGGCGGAATCCTTCCTCTCGGAGATTGACCGTGGAATCCAAGCGGTTCTCGATTCCCCCATGCAATGGCCTCCTTTTGAAGCGGGTACACGACGTTACCTCCTCCGTAATTTTCCCTTCAGCATCATCTATCGAGTCGAGAAGGACCGAACTCTGGTTATGGCGGTGGCCCATCACAAGCGAAAGCCGGGGTATTGGCGATCTCGAGGGGATGCATAAAGTTCAATTATGGACAAGCCACCGAGAGGACTGATGAATGGGGCCCTCTGCATATTGAGGCAACGGAAGATGTCAGACAAACTTCGTCTCTTGATCACAGGAAGTTTGATTGCAGTCGTCCTTGTCTTTGCGTGGTTTTTTAACTCCGTGTTCACGACAGGATTCGGTCAAGGAGTTTCACCATCCAATTGGTCATACTGGGTCAAATCGGACGTTTTATACGAACTGCGATTGCTTCTCACCGAGATGCACCGGTGCGCCAACTCGGAGGACGGCGAAGGTTACGAGATGAGATCTCCTTTTGAGACTGAGGAGTTTAGGTTCGGTGAGTTCTCCGATGTTTACAAGGATTGGTTCAGCCATCCCATCATGGAATCTTATGAAGACTCATCGCCGCGAGATAGATATTCTGAGGATGACAGTGATTATTTCGTGGCTTCCAAAGGAAGTCTCGTGGCGATCATAAGCGTGGGAAGAGATGGACAGGTCGATGTGACGCGAAAAAATTTGGGAATGGCATTGCGCGACGAAGCCCGTGTGGAAAAGGAAATCGAAAATTTTCAATACTCAACCACAAACGGCATTGATTCTCAGGGTGATTTGCTTTTCCCAATCGCCACTCCTTAGATTGGGGTGGAGCGGCGGCTCCTGGCCTAGAGTGGATGTTATCCATGGGAGTACCAATCATCGGCGAGCGTCTGTAGAATCAAACAATGACTCTCGACGAAATTCTAGATACACTCCACGACTTGCCTCGAGCCGAAAAGGTCCGCGCCTTCCATTTCCTTTCCACTGAACTGGCTCGTGAGGAAGGGAAGGGATTCGAAGATGGAGGCGATTTTCCGGTCTGGTCGCCTTTCGATTCGTACGATGCCGCTCAAACTCTCACGAGACACCTCAAAGAGAATTCCAAGGGTTGAGGTTTCGTGCCCATTCGATTCCCATATCGACCGGTTGTAACCACCTCCGCTGAACCCATTTTGGCTCCATTAATGCCGCTGGAACTTCGCCTGGGCGAAGGAACGCCCGTCCGGGCACAGGCTTTGGTGGACTCGGGGGCGACAGTGAATGTCATGCCCTACCGACTAGGTCTTAAGTTGGGCGCGAAATGGGATGAACAAACGACTACGGTAAAACTAACCGGAAACCTCGCCGATCAGGAAGCGCGAGCGCTTTTGGTTGAAGCCCTGATATCGGGTATCGAACCGGTCCGCTTGGTTTTTGCTTGGAGTCAATCATAAGGTACTCCTTTATTACTTGGCCAAGTGAATTTCTTCCAAGAATTTGATGTTTATTTGATGTTTGCTTCCGATGCCTGGCGGGTTACTTCGAAATAGACCGAGCATCGACTTGAACCAAGCGAGTTGTACCTGATTGAAGGCCCATGTAAAATGCTCCCCGATAAGGAGGACCAACATGTCCCAATCCCGTCGTAAGTTTATCCTCAATCTTTCCCAAACCGCCACTGTCGCGACAATTTTTCCCAAGGGGGGAACATATCGGTCTATTCACACGGCAAACGAGTTGCCGGGCTACGAAAATGGATCGTCCGAGGTGTTTTTCCAACGTGCTGCTAAGACAACCGTGATCATATTCGATTTGTCTTGATTGTGTGAGTGGGAGATATGGTGCGAAGACTAAGACTGGCAGCTTTTACGATTGATATAGTGATTTGTTTTGTGCTATCGTGGATAGTGCTTAAAATTGTGGTTGAAAGAGTAATTCAATATGGTTATATTCACGCTTTGCTACGGTCTGCTACATTGATACCATATATTCATCACATTTTGTGGTTCATAATGCTGCTTCTTCTCACTTTAAAGAGCCCGGGTAAGATGTTGGCTGGTATTAGAATTGTGGGAGAAGGTGGTTGCATGTTTGGAAAGTGTGATAACGTTGTGCGAGAGGCGGTGAAGATGGCGTGGCTTTATCCTGTATTGTTGTTCGGTTATGGTCACTTGATAGTGGATGAAGATATAGAACAGTATTTGCTGTCTGTTGGAGTTTCTATTGTTTATTCACCTATAGCCATCATATTTCCAATTGTTTGTTTCCTCTGGTTTCTCAAGGGGGGGGCGGCGATTCATGACAGAATCGTTTGCACGGCAGTCATAGAGGATCGGCGAACTTCTCTAATAGGATTGTATGGATTATTCGGGATGATTGTGTGCGTGGTAGGTTATACGTGGTTCATTGGGACGATAGAGCGGTCAGTTCCTCCGGGCTTTCCATTCTCCTACGTACAGACCGAAAGCGTGGATAATCCAAATCCGATAGAGACGTTGTCGTTTAAGGCTGTGTATTCTCGTACTGTGTGGGTCTATACTGTAATTGTCGTTGTGCTATCGTTTGTTTTACACCGGCACTATCGGACTCGCAGGAACGTGTCTCATGTTCGAGAGGTGATTCCTTACAGGGAATAGGTCTATCGCTCGTCGACCTGATTTGCTTTCCGCTAACAACCGGTTGATAAGTCACCAACCCCGCTATGATCGAGTTCTAGTATAGATTATCCAATTCAGGGAAACGGGGCTGAATGGAAAATGGAATTGGGGAAGAAAAGGGGAGACCAGCAGGAAATGAGGATCGCCGCCAACGACAATCTGAAAGCGCCGGACCATCCTTCTGGGTCGCGGAAGAAACGCCGGTTGCCCGGCGCCCCGCGCACAAATCCGTACGTGGGGAATTCTAGCATACGGGTTCTACCTTGGGTGTTTGGGAAACGTCGGGTAGACCCACCTCGCCCGGTTCTGCCTTTTGATGCGAGGATATGTCAGGAGGTGAAAGCCCGTGGCGAATTACAAGAAGGGTGGAAGGGATCCTTGGCGGGGAGTGTTTGGGGAAGTAGGTGTCAAGAAGTGTCCACTTTTTTGGGTGGATTGAGTGGTGGCTCCTGACGTCGAGTTGATGCTATCCGTGGGGCGAGTTGCGCGGGGGATTGGGGGCCTGTAAAATGCTCCCCGATAAGGAGAACCACCATGCCCCATTCCCGTCGTAAATTTATCCTCAATCTTTCTCAAACCGCCACCGTCGCGACCCTTCTGCCCAAGAGCCTGAGCGCTTACGCCAGCCATGTCGGCATTCATGACAAGGTCCGACTCGGCGTCATCGGTTGCGGCGGCATGGGCGGTCGTCATATCGAGGCTCTCGCGGTCGATCCGCAGTGCGAGGTGATCGCGCTTTGCGATGTTTTCAAACCTCGGTATGAAAACTGGCAGGGGAAGGTGAAGGAAATCAACGGCAAGAAACCCGATGGGTATCAGGATTTTCGCAACCTTCTCGATCGAGAAGATATTGACGCGATCTTTGTTCCCACTCCGGATCACTGGCACCCTCTCATCACCATCCTCGGCTGCGAGGCGGGGAAGGATGTCTATGTCGAAAAACCGGTCTGCCCGACAGTCGCCGAGGGACGCGCCATGGTTGAGGCCGCCCGACGATTTGGCCGGATCGTCCAAGTGGGCACTCAACAGCGCTCGATGCCTGTCTTCCAAAAAGCGATGGAGGTGGTTCACAGCGGCCGCCTCGGCCAGATCACTGGAGCCGGAGCCTGGGTGGGGACCAACGACTGGGGTGTCGGCGAAACACCCCAAGATCCTCCGGAGGGTCTCGACTGGGATCTCTGGCTTGGGCCCGCACCGAAAGTTCCGTACTCCCCTCAGCGTCATTACGGATTCATGGGCTGGCATGACTATGCCCGGGGAGGCCAACTCACCAATTGGGGCGTTCACCTCATGGACATTGTCCATTGGGGAATCCAGCAGGACGCTCCCCTCAACATCCAAGCCATCGGCGGGAGTTATCGTCACCATCCCGGCGCTGATAATTACGAAACCATCGAGGCCATTTTCGAGTACCCCGGCTGCAACGTGACCTGGGAGCAACGCCATTCAAATTCACATGCGGGGAAAGGTTACGGCATCCGTTTCAACGGAACCGAAGGAGAACTGTTTGTCGACCGGGGAACTTTTAAGGTTCGACCCGCTGGATTGGGAATCGAGGAGTTTATCGGGGAACCGGAGCGAAGTTGGGCCAACCCGGATCACCACCACAATTTCTTCAACTCCGTCCGCACTCGAGAACTTCCCGCCGCCGATATCGAACAGGGATTCCGTTCGACCACATCGGTGCTTTTGGCTGGCATCGCTCTCAAGACCAAACGGAAAATGAATTGGGACCGGGAGACCGAGAGTTTTATCGATGACGAGGCCGCCAACCGGCATCTCTCCCGCCCCTACCGCTCGCCATGGCGACTATAAGACAGGGAATTTAATTGCCCGAGGCGGCATCGTCTCTATCCTCCTCCTCCCCCAATGATCTTATCGCCTCCATAAGCACTTTATGGTTGTCCAGGGGGATGGAATCGAAATCGTGGAAGGCTCGATCGTATCGGAAGACCGGATGGGTTTCCGTACGTCCCGCTCGGTTTTTGAGCACCGCCAGACGGCAGTAGGTTGACGAGGCCTCGGGAAGAAGCGGATAACTCTTTCGAATCTCCTGAATCCGTTTCGCCAGCAACGGATGGTGACCGCTCTCCTCGAGAAGATGATCGAGTGGATCGAGGAGTCGGTGCTCCTCGGTTCGATCTTGCGTGTCATTTGTGGATTGAGAAACCAACCTTGTCTCCCGGCTCTCCAACAAAAGAACCACGTCGGCGAATGGCGTGACCAAAAGGTAATCCGACTCATTCTCCACATTCGAGGAATGCGTCCATTGGAGGCGGTTCAGGTTGTTCGAGCGCACATCCAGAGTGGTGATCACCGCCGCTTGGTTTCGGGTGGCGATCTGTTTCAGTTCCATCATCGCTTGCGGAATGATCGACTGCTTTCCACTTTCATTCCGGCTTCTCGTCGACCGTTGGGGAATCACTTCTCGGATGGAATCGATAATCACCAGGATCGGATCGTTCTCGCTCAACTGGGCCAAAGATCGGGTTTCTCGAATGGCGTCCTCCAGTCGATTCGTTTCCAAAGGCCCTTCCGGATCGAGGATTTGCAGGTGGTCTCCCGTTCGGAAATAGTTCCGACCCGCGCCAATGATCGATTTGCTCAGAACCGCCGCTTCCTCGTAATTCGGGTCCATCCATTTACGGCCGACAATTTGGGCCGAATTAATCTGAGCGGTTCGAGCCAGAGCGAACATCGCGAGTTGTTGGCAGGTGTTCTGGAACGAGACATAAAGAACCGGAATGTTGTTGTTCGCCGAGAAATCGGAAGTCCAACCGCAAAAAGTCGACTTGCCCTCTCCAGAAGGGCCGACTAAAAGATGGACTTGGCCGACCGACCAGCCACCGTTGAGAACATCGTTCAATACGCCGCTCGGGGTGGGGATCGCCATCGGGGAATTATCCAAAAGTCGCCCGATCACACTCGGAACCAGATTGGACATGGGGCGGATCGGTTGAGTCCTTCGAATCCCTTCCAGCGGACCCTCGTCGTCGAATCGGTCGAGGTTCGATCGGGCGCTTGTCCTTTCTCTCGCCCCTTGAGCGATCGTTTCTTGTGACCCTTCCTCCTTATGCAGTTCCGGGTGCGGCGATCTCTTTCGCAGATCGCTCCAGCCATCGGAGCAGGAATCGCTCAGGTACTCCATCAAAGTATCATCGACATCGTCTTCTTCGTTCATTTCAGGTGGAGGAACCAGATCTTTCCAGATCGGTCCGGGCTTATCGTACGGCATTCCATCCAAGAGCGCCTCCGCTTCCGGCAATGTCAGCACGAGGGACCATTTCCCCGTCTCCGGATCGGGATGGGGCGGCAACACCAGAAAACTGTCATCGCCGCTTTCGGTCGGAAAGATCTTCCCTTGTTTGGAGAGGAACGACCGCTTCTTCAGCATCCGAACCTGGGATAACGCCTCCGCCACCGGGATCGGTTTCGGGAAGAAGATCCAGATTCTGACCGCTTGGTACGGACAGAGTTCGATCAAGCCGAACAAACCTTCCTGTTCTACAGTCGACAAAAGACGGCACCCCTGACCCACCGCAGGGACGAAATAGCGTTCATCGAGCGTGAAACAGGCCGATTTGGTGTGGCCGGTTTTTTTGTCAGCCAGCGAAACGCTGAGAACGGATTCTCCTTCGGCATGTTCTCGCAATCCCACCAGGGTCATGTCACCGCGAGGTAAAAATCTGCCGTTCTTCACCACCGCGCAGGGTGAGTGTTTCGAGAAAGCGATCCGGTTGAAGATAAACCGGGCGTAGCCCTCCAGTCGATCGGCGATGTTAGGCGGTGGAAATTGAAAGTTGCATAAAGATTTCCTGTCCGTATTCGGGCGAGTGGTCACGCCATTTTCCAAGCGAGTCATGCCTCTTCTCCATCAAGCCGCCCATGACCATGGGCCGCCATCGATCTCGTCTCGATTAAAGGACGAAACCGCAACAAAATTTCCGCGGTTTTCGCGGGGCTATCTCTCTTTCCTCTCTTGCAATCCCAGCGTTGCCTGAGAAAGCCATCCTTGAAGCCTGCATCAACGGCGCCACAAGGAGAGACTTGCGATAAAAACGGTTTATTTTGCATGGTTTGTTTTATTTACTCGGAGTTGCCGCCAAAAATCCCATCCCATTAGCAGACTTGAAGCGGGAATCATCACGACAAAATCGGACAGACTTGTCCCACCCTGATTCATCCTGTGGCCGAACGAGCGATGCCATCGGAACGGGAAAGATTAATGTTGCGGGCGATGGTTTTAGCTTGTAGGGTACATCTCTTTTCCCGGACTCAGTTCGGTCGTTACACAAAAATCCCCCATATCGCGGAGTTGAAATTGCAAAATAGAAAAGCGGCGTATGACCCACACTACCTCTTTCTCTTCCTTTCCCTTTCCTTTGTCGTGTGCGCATCGGTTGGAGCCGAGGATCTAGACTATTGGCAAATCGTCCTGACTTACGATTCCGAAGAATTGACTCTCATGGAAGCCTCCGAAATGGGTCCGATGCGGAAGAAGGTTCGCACCCCTGGATTGTTGGGCGCGCCGGGTGTCATTGAATGCCGTGCTGAATGGATTGACGAATCCGGCGACTTACTCGCCACAACCGAAGCCCAAATTCCCGTGGGAAGAAGGGTCGCCGAAACCTCGAGTGACCATTCCACCGAATTCATGCCTCAAGCGGGAGTGATCGTCATCCGAATCCCCGGCCCGGCCCATGGAACCACTCCGCGATCGATTCGCCTCGTTCCCACCCAGGCCAAAAAGTTTGGAGGGATTGTCCGAGAAGATCACAAGGCCTTCCGGGAACTCGGAAGCCAGGATCTTTTGATCGAAAACCTGAAACGGGTCGGTCAGACATCCAAGGTCGAAGGCCCAATCTCGGCGACAAAGGTCCGCGACACGGGCGATGATGGAAATCGATTCGTCTTGGTCTTTGTCGGCGATGGTTACACGGCCGGCAATTTGTCCTCGGGAGATTATGACACGGACATTTCCAACCTCCTCAACTCCTTCGAGACCAACAACTCTTGGAGTGTCTTCTTCGATGGAACCAACTTCTACCGAGTCGATGTGGAGAGCAACGAAGAGGGGGCCGACGAGGAGCGCGGCCCGGGAGAGCCGAGTCCGCCCCCGGTGGACACCTATTTCAACACCAGCTTTTGGACACAGGGGCTCGAGCGACTCTTGGACTCCGACACAGTCGGAGAAATGCGGGCGATCATGGCGGCGGACGATCTGGTCGGTGTCGGAGTCTGGGATCAAATCGTCATGGTTGTGAACTCGGATAAATACGGGGGATCGGGCGGCGATGTGGTTGTGACTTCGGTCAATCCTGGAGCGGCCACCGCGATCATGATCCACGAGTTGGGCCACTCGTTCGTTGGATTGGCGGATGAGTACACAAGTCCCTATCCGGGTTATCCGCCAGGAGACCCGGAGCCGAATGTGGATTTCGACACCTTCTTGCCGATGATCAAATGGCACGTGTGGATCGGGAGAGACACCGACTTGCCAACACCCGACATCCCCGCCAATGATGGAGTGGTTGGAGCATTCGAGGGGGCGAGGTATCTGGAAAACGGCATCTACCGCCCCATGCGGGATTGTCTGATGAGAACGGTTTCCAATCCAAACTTTTGCAAGATCTGCAACGAGGCCCACATTCTCGAATACATGAGGTCGGTGGAACTCACTGACAATGTTGTTCCGCCAGCGGGCTCGGCCCATAAAATCGAGCCTCCGGGGATGAACTTCGGCGTGGTTCCATTGCCGATCGAAGGATTCGAATACGAATGGTCCCTCGGTGGACAGGTCCTTGAAGAGGCGGTAAAACCGGAACTCCAGATCACCCAGGGCGATGTCACGCCCGATGCTCAAGAACTCAAACTCGTGGTCTCCTACCCCAGCCCCCATGTTCGCCAAGAGGTCATCGAGAAGACCTTCGTTTGGTATGTCCAGGATTCGGGCGCCGACACCTTCACTCCGACTCCGACCCGGACCCATACTCCGACTTTCACGCTTTCTCCGACCCAGACCTTCACTTCGACCGAAACGCCGACAATGACCGACACACCCACCTCGACAATGGTCTTCACCGACACCCATACGCCGACTGCCACCGCCACTGAAACATCAACTCAAACAAGCAGTCCGACCCTAACAGAGACCCTGACCACCACCGAAACCGCAAGCCCCTCCCCGACGGAACGTCTCCTCGAATACGACTTGAATGGTGACAACACGGTCAATGCGGTCGATCTCGTCATGCACCTTTTCAACATCGAATCGGAAACCAGCGAGGTGGAAACGGTTTTTGATTTTTCCTTGGATTGGCAACACGAGAGACAAGGCCAATGATTGAGCGGATAGTTTGACTTAAACCGGCTGGGTCTCGGATTTGCCCAATTTCTCTCCTCTTGCGAGAATGGCGACCTGACTGTACATTCCAAACTCCAACCAACGGGGGGAGTTGCGAACCTTTATGGGGTGGGGAGCGTGACTTTTTTGAACGTTTGCCGTTTTCATCGCAAAGACTGTTCCCGAATGGCTCGGTCATCAAGATTAATAAGAAGGGAGAACTGCCATGGCAGGAGCTAATACACTTGAATTCACAGAAGATAACTATGACACCGAAGTAAAGGGGTCGGATGTCCCGGTCCTCGTCGATTTTTGGGCGACTTGGTGCCCACCCTGCAAGATGCTGGCGCCGATTGTCGACGAAATCGCCGACGAGTCGGTGGGCAAGTTGAAGGTCGGCAAAGTCGATACGGATGCTTCTCCGAATATTCGCGATTCCTTTGGAATTAACAGCATTCCGACCTTGGTCCTGCTCAAGGCCGGGGAAGAGGTCGAACGCATTGTCGGATTCATGCCGAAGCGTGACATCCTCTCCAAATTGGAGCCCCACCTCGCCTGATTTCCGGGACCCGGGGAGAAATCCGTCCGCGAACACCACCCACAGATTGGCGGAAGACCTTATAGGATCGTCACCTTCGATCCTCTGTGGAGGCGTTGAATCCGATTTCGCTTTCGGACTTGACGTTCTCCCCGTTTGTGAGAGTATTACCGGTCGATTCGAAAACGATCCCGACTTATGGGGCGGATACTATTTAGAAAGAGGTAACGAGGTTGAGCATTACAACTGTTCGCAAGAACGAACTCATCAAGGAATACCAGGTGCACGATTCCGACAGCGGATCGCCCGAAGTGCAGGTGGCTATCCTCACCGAGCGGATTAAGAACCTGACCGATCATTTCAAAGTTCACAAAAAAGATCACCATTCCCGTCGCGGATTGTTGATGTTGGTTGGCCAGAGACGTCGTCTGCTGGACTATCTGAAGAACACCCACATCGACCGTTATCGTAAACTGGTCGAGCGGCTCGGATTGCGTCACTAAGCCTTGCGCTGAGTGACCTTCCGGCCGATAACTAGAGGAAGGAAAGAAGCAATGGTTCCGGGACCGCGTGGCGGCCCCGGCCCAAGAGAAGGGAAACCAAGGAAAAAAGTAGGGCAAGTACCTTCCATCTCCCGAGAAGTCGACACGATTCCTTTTCGGAGGATGAATGGTGAGTGTCCTACCGAAACCTTTACCACTTGGCGAAATAAAAATCCTTTTCGCCGGTCCATTCCGTCAAAGGTTCGCCTCCGTGGCGGCTTCCCTTCTGTGACTGTTTTCTACATAGAAGAGGTTTATCTAAATGAAAGTAACTATCGAGCGCGAGATAGCCGGCAGGAAAATGATCCTGCAAACCGGCCTTCTCGCCAAACAAGCCAATGGCGCCGTCACCGTTCAATACGGCGACAGCCTGATTCTGGCCACCGCGGTCATGGACTCCAAAGAAAAAGAGGGGTTGGATTTCTTTCCCCTCACTGTGGATTACCGCGAAAAATACTACGCTTCAGGGAAGATTCCAGGCGGATTCTTCAAGCGAGAAGCACGGCCGACGGACAAGGAAACTCTCACTTGCCGTATCATCGATCGCCCGATTCGTCCTATGTTTCCGAAAGAATTCAAACGCGAAACCCAGGTCATGATTTCCGTCTTTTCGGCCGACGAACACAATGACCCCGATATCCCCAGTATGATTGGAGCGTTCGCCGCGCTGGCCATCTCCGACATTCCTTTCGATGTATCGATGGGCGCGGTGCGCATTGGTCTGGTTGATGGTCAACTCGTCGTGAATCCCACCTACTCGGAACTCGAACTCTCCGATCTGAATTTGACCATGGCTGGAACACGCGACGCCATCATGATGGTGGAAAGCGGAGCCAATAAGATTTCCGAGGATCAGATGATCGCCGCCCTCGAAAAAGGGCATGAGGTCATCGGCGAAATCGCGGAAGTGATCGACGAACTTCGGTCCCAGGCCCAGAAGGAAAAACTGGTTGTTGTTCCGGAGGAGCCCAACACCGAACTGATCGAAAAACTGAAGAGCCGCGTTCAGTCGAAACTGCATGACGCTATCCTTGTGAAAGAGAAGTCCGCCCGATCGGAGGCCCTTTCCACACTACGCGACGAGGCAGCCGCCGATCTTCTTCCTGCCGAGGACGATCCCGGGTACGAGGCCGCGGTCAAGGAAATCAAAAACATCTTCCATGATCTCGAGGGCGAGGAGATGCGGCGAATGGTCCTCGAGGAAGGACTTCGCGCCGATGGTCGTGGACCGAGCGACATTCGCCCAATCAGTTCGGAAGTCGGATTCGTCCCGAAAGCGCATGGTTCCGCGGTTTTCACACGTGGCGAGACGCAATCCTTGGGAACAACCACACTGGGGACCTCCACCGATGAGTTGATCATCGACAACCTCCAACCAGAATCGCGGCGTCACTATTACCTCCATTACAACTTCCCCCCCTTCTGCACCGGCGAAACCAAACCGATCCGAGGGCCGGGTAGACGCGAGATCGGTCACGGCGCCTTGGCTGAACGGGCTATTCTGCCGGTCCTCCCCAAGCGTGAGGACTTTCCCTACACCATTCGGATCGTGTCCGAGATCCTGGAATCCAACGGTTCCTCCTCGATGGCCAGCGTTTGCTCCGGCTGCCTCTCTTTGATGGATGCCGGTGTTCCCATTTCCGAGCCGGTCGCGGGCATCGCGATGGGCCTCATCAAAGAGGGGGAAAAGCACGCCATTCTCTCCGATATTCTCGGGCTCGAGGATCACTTGGGCGACATGGACTTCAAGGTGACAGGAACCGCCGATGGAATCACCGCCCTTCAGATGGACATCAAAATCGGAGGGATCACGCGGGAACTCATGGGTCAGGCCTTGGGCCAAGCCAAGGAGGGACGCCTGCATATCCTCGGCAAGATGAAGGAAGCCATCTCCGCTCCAAGATCGGAACTGAAACCGCATGCTCCGCGTATTGAAATGATGCAGATCGATGTCGACAAGATCCGCGACATCATCGGCCCCGGCGGTAAGACCATCCGGAACATCATCGCCGAGTCCGGAGCCAAGATCGATGTGGACGACACCGGGCAGGTTCTGATCGCCAGCCCAGATGGCGAGGCCCTTCGCAAGGCTCGCGAGATGATCGAGTACCTGACCAGCGATGTGGAAATCGGCAAGATTTACACAGGCAAGGTGGTCCGTCTCATGACATTTGGAGCCTTTGTCGAGGTCCTACCCTCCAAAGAGGGTCTCGTTCACATCTCCGAACTAGCCGCTCACCGGGTCAACGAGGTCGAGGACGAAGTTGGGATCGGCGACGCCATCCCGGTCAAAGTGATCGAGATCGACGACATGGGCCGTATCAATCTCAGCAAGCGTATCGCCGAAGCCGAACTCGCCGGCGAGGATGTCACTGAGATGTTGGCCGAAAAGGCCAAGCGTGGTCGTGGCGATGGCGGCGGCGACCGAGGCGGACGTGGCGGCGATCGAGGAGGTCGCGGTGGACGTGGCGGAGACCGCGGTCGAGGCGGAGACCGTGGAGGACGCGGCGGGAGACGCTGAGTTCCCCACCGTGTTCAATAAATGAAGCCAAGGGCCTCCCGGAGGATGATTCCGGGAGGCCCTTTTTCGTGGGGCTGGTTTCTCCTACCCTTCGTGCCGTGGAGGTGGCGCTGTGAATCACATCGAGAATCCAGTTCGGGACGAGCCTCGTCGGCATCCGTTGCTTTGGGTGTTCGCCCTTTTCTGTCTCTTTCTTTCGGTGCCTTTCTATTACCCCGAAGGGCGAGCGCCGACCATGATTTTCGGCCTTCCGGACTGGTGTTGGGTCACCCTGATCGCGGATATTCTCTTCGCTCTCATCGTCTGCTGGATGATCCTGAAAACCTGGATCGCCTCCTCGGAAGAGGATTGATCGATGGAGAACCAGCCCACCGCCGGAGTCGAGTTGATCCTCTGCTTATCACTTTATCTCATCGGGCTAGTCGTCATCGGTTACCTTGGGAAGAAGGCGCAAAAAGAGAAAAGCCTCTCCGATTTCTATCTCGCGGGGAGGTCTTTCGGGTTTGCGGTTCTGTTCCTCACTCTCTACGCCACCCAATACAGCGGCAACACGTTCATGGCTTTCCCCGGAAAAACCTACCGCCTCGGAATCGGGTACATCTACAGCGTGGCCATGATGATGTCGATTATCCTCGGCTACCTGATGTTCGCTCCGAGGCTCGTGCCGCTCTCGCGCAAACGGGATTATGTCACCCCAACCGACGCCATCACCGATCGCTTCCCCCACTCCGGCGTCCGAGTCGTTTCGGCCCTTCTCCTCTGCTGGGGACTGGTTAATTATGTTCTGGCCCAGCTCATCGCCATCGGCAAGGCGGTCGAGGGGATGCTCGGCCCGTGGTTTGTATCGCATGGCCTCAATGGGTATCTCATCGCCGTTGTCTTTCTTGCATTCATGATGGTGGTGTATGAGACGCTTGGCGGAATGCGAGCGGTCGCCTGGACAGACGCTCTCCAGGGCATCCTGCTCCTTTTTGGCCTGACCACGGTGGCGATTCTCTCGGTCACCGAATTTGGCGGCATCGGCGATACGATGCGGACCATTCGGGAGCACGCGCCCGAAAAGTTCTATCCACCGGACTCCGCGGGATGTCGAGACATGCTTTCCTCGATCTTCCTTCTCTTTCTCGGCGGTCCCATGTACCCCCACGCCATCCAGCGTCTGTACGCCGCGAACAGTGTTCGCACACTCAAAAAGTCCCTGGCGACCATGGTCTTTCTGCCCCTTCTTTCGACCCTCCCCGTGTTCCTCCTGGGCATGGTGGCCATCGCGCAGTTCCCGGGACTGACCCAAAGCGAATCCGACACAGTCACCACGCTTCTTCTTGCCAGAATGATGGAGGTGCATCCCGCCATCCATGTCGGAGTGATCGTGGTCTTTGTCGCCGCCATCGCCGCCATCATGTCGACAGCCGATTCGGCTCTCCTCTCCTTCTCCTCGATCTTTACCCAGGATCTCTATCGCCCTCTTCTTAAGAGCGAACCGACCCAGCTTCACCTTTATCGCGTGGGCAAAGTCTTCTCCTGGATCACCATGGCCATACTTGTCTGGGTCGCCTCGGATCCAGACTTCACCCTCTGGAAACTCCTCGAGCTCAAATTCGAGATGCTTATCCAGGTCCTTCCGGCTTTCGCCATTGGTCTTTACTCGACCCGCCTCACCTCCGGCTGGCTCCTAAGCGGCATGCTCGCGGGGACCGCTCTCTCGATTGGGCTCTATGTTGGCGCCGGGATGGGAATTCTCGATTCCGCCAAACCCTGGAACATCCACGCTGGGATGTGGGGATTGGCGTTGAACTCGGGGTTGTGCGGAGTGGGGATCCTGTCGAATCGACGAAACGATTAGCCGTTGCTGACTTGACTCTTTGGGTCGAGGCGCAATGCCTCGGACTCCCATCCTTGGGGTGTGTGTGATTCTGGCGATCGAGAACCGCCTGCCGCGGCCCCACTTCGCACCCTCTCCTCGATCAGTATCGCTCCGAACCGAATCCCGATTCCGCAGTAGATCCAGAATAACGGCGCCATCCGAGTCTGGCGCACCAAATCCGATCCAAAGAGGGAGTGGAACATCACGCCAAGAAGGCCGATCAAGAACCCCCGCATCAACAACCGGTCCATCGGATCGATCGCGTTTTCCTGTGCGCGGTAAAACCAGTAACCGATCTGAGCCAACATTCCCAAATAAAAGAACAGCCCCAGAAGTCCCCATTCCGAGGCAATCAACAAAAAGAGATTGTGGGGATCGCTGGGTGCGATCCGGTTGTCATAGTAAATGGCGTCATGCGCCTTGGAAGTGGAAAAGTACCCATGAACCGGTCCGTGCTGACGCGCGAAGTGGGTCTCCGTCCCGTGCCCGATGATTGGGGAATCCCGGATCATATCGAGGGCGCTCTCGATCCCGCGCATGCGCCACTCCGAGGAACCGTAACCGCCCGAAAAAGTCGTCAATCGCTGAAAATTGAGTTGGCTCAAGGCGACAACGATTGTCACCGCCAGTCCGGTCAAAGCCAATGTCGGCAGAAGCTTGGAGCCTTTAGGCCAAACGAGCCACAAAGCGCAGAGACCGCTCACTAGAATGAGTAGCAGGAGGGTTGCTCTCGAGGAGGTGAACAGGCACCCCATGCCCACAAGAAAAACCGCCGCGGCCCCCACCCATCTCAAAAACATCTTTCCCGGTCGCACCGCGAGTGCGAACCCGATTGGCAGAACGGTCGCGAAGAAAGCGCCAATGACAGTCGATACGCCCAGGGGCAGGTCCGCCCTTCGTTCGCTGTCGGTCACATAATGAACATATTTCCAGCCGACCAAGGAACTGAACTCCCGCACGGCCAGGGACTGCGCCATCGCCAGAATCCCACCCAAAGCTCCCAGCAGGAGATAAACCCAGAGGATCCCGTATAAGTCCTTCTTTCGAAGATCCAGAATTGGAATCAGAAGGATGGGGAGCGTCCAGACAAAGTCCGCTGTGAGCGCCGCCAACCCTCTCTCTTTCAGGCCCGGCTCACCGTTCGAAAGCAGTGTCGAAAACAACGCCGCCAAAACCCACCCCATGAACCATCCGAAAACGCCGGGCGACCGCCGAATTGCCGTCCCCAACTTGTGACCTGGTTTCGACAAGCAGGCGGAAACCAAAAGGATCGGAATGAGCAGGTCTGTGGGATACCACTCCCAACCCAATGCCTCGAACTTCCAACCCACATTGAAACGGTTGGGGAGGTAGACCAGGAAGAGGATGCTCAAAGAGACTGTCCAGCCCGCGAAATTCATGAGGGGAGGATACAAATCTTTCAGGAATTTCACAATTAAGCCGAAAACTGTGGGGAAGGGGAGTTTCTTTGTTCTGTCACCCGAATATCCCCAGGGTGGGGAGGCTCGGGTGCGAATTCTCTGGTAAGGAAAGGGTGGGTTTGGCTTGCTTTTCCGAATCCGACTCCGCTACCATCGGCGATTATGAAACGATTTTCTTTGTTGTTGACAATGGGGCTGGTCGCGATCCTCGCAAATCCAGGTTATGGAATTGAAGATCTCTATGAGATTGGAAGTCCCTCAATCCGATTCCAGGATGTGACTCCCACAAACACTTCGGATCCAAGCCGCAACAACACCGAGGTCTATCGCCGTTGGATCGAGGGGTATGGGTTTGGAGAACACCACTTCTCCCCCGCCTATCATCCGAGCGATCCCGACGAATTCTGGGACCGAGTTGACAAACAAGCCCCCTCTCCGTCCACTGTCATCCACAGTCTCTGGAACAATCCGGTTCACTTGGTTTACGACACGCCGGTCAATATGGGTGTGAACTTGAAACGAACCTTCTACGACACGTTTTATGAAAGCGACAGCGGCTGGGAAGTGACCCATGACCTCGTCTTCGGTTTGCCGGACACCGCGATGGTTGGAATCAATGGCATTTACGATAGTGGAACCAATTTCTACACCGATGTCTGGGCTCCGGTGATCGGCGGTATTTTTATCTGGCCGCCACGACTTCTAACCGGACTCGCCAAAGATTCGGCCCCGGGATTTTATGAAGCGGTCGATTTTATTCCCAAGACCTTATGGTCCGTTGCTCTGCCCGTACGGAAACTGGGTGTCACTGTGGGCGACCAGGTTCAGAAAGGAACCAACTTCGTCTACCGGACCATCACCCACCCCACTCAATTTCCGGCGCATCTCCAACGCTACTGGGGCGAACCCCCCACGAGTTACTCTCCACCCACATTTGTTCCGTCCCGACCGAGGTCCTCGATGGATTCGGCTCCGCCGAGCACAACTCGTTCGTACTCCTATGACGGTGGGACCACCTATCGTTCGCACACCCCCTCTCCCGGATCGGGCAGCACCTCCGGACGCGGGGTGTATGAATAATCGGGTTTTGTAACTCGATAACCGGTTGATCCGAATTCGGTGGATCACCGGTTAACTCTTCCGCCCACCCGCTGGATAAGTTGCTCCAACCCTTCGTTTGTTCCTAGCGCGATCAGGACATCCCCCGATTCGATCATCTCCTCCGGCCCCGGATTGAAAATCATTCGCTTGTCCGCCTTTTGGATCGCGGCGGCGATGACATTCTCCTTCTGACGGAGTTGAGAATCGGAGAGACGGCAGTGGTCGAGAGGCGAGCCCTCGGGGATTCGGATCTCCTCGATCGCCAAATCGAAGGGACGATCGCTGGAGGCGACCTCGAGAAAATCCACCACGGTCGGTTTGAGCAGGGTGTTGGTCATCCGGGAGGCCGTTGAGGAGAATGGATTCAATACCTTGTTCGCCCCCGCCTTGAGGAGTTTCGAATTCGTCTTTTCGCTGTTCGATCGAGCCACAATGAAAATCTCCGCGTTGAGTTCCCGTGCGATCAGGCTGATGAACACATTTTCCGCGTCGCTATTCACCACACAGGCGATCCCCTTGGCTTTCTGAATGGCGGCCTCGGTCAGCACCTCCTCATTGGTGGCGTCTCCCAAGACAGAGACGAACCCCTCGAGACGAAGCTCTTCAATCATCTCTTGGTCCTGCTCGATGACCACCACTTCTTTCTTGCGGGCTCTAAGTTGACGGGCCACCGTTAGACCGACCCGGCCCGCGCCGCAGACAATGTAGTGACCGTTCATCTTTTTGGCTCTCCTCCTGGCGCGCTGTTCGCGAAACTCAGCGGTTTCAATCATTTGTTGAAGTGCGTAGCTGATCACGAAAGCGTAGATTCCCACGCCGCCCATGATCAAGAACGATGTAAAGACTTGTCCAGAGGGGCTGAGATCATGGACCTCTCTGTAGCCAACTGTGGAAACCGTGATCACGGTCATATAGAAACTGTCGATGAGAGACCATTCTTCAATGACAACATAGCCCAGTGTGCCAAGGAGTAACGGCACAAGGGGCAAGAACAACCACCATTTGCGCTTCAGTCGATTGATATCGATTCCCATTTAGACCCCTCGGGAAGGTTAGCGATCCAGCGCTTTCTTTCCGATATCTTTCCGAAAGAACATTCCTTCAAATGAGATTTTCGACACACCTTTATAAGCTCCTTCGATCGCCGCCGCGACCGTTTCCCCACGACCGGTAATCCCCAAGACCCGGCCGCCAGCGGTGACTATCTTTCCCTCCTGTTCCTTCGTCCCGGCATGAAAGGCAGTCGTGTCGGGGGCACCGTGGAGGCTTTCTAATCCATGGATCTCTTTCCCTTTCTCATAGGATCCGGGATATCCGCCCGAGGCGAGCACCACGCAGACCGCAGGATTGGGGGACACCTCGAGCCCTGGATGTTCATCCAACCGTCCCTCCGAAGCCAGCAGGAGAAGTTCACAGAGGTCGGACTCCAAAACAGGAAGAACCGCTTGAGTCTCCGGGTCCCCCATTCGACAGTTGAACTCCACAACTTTGGGACCCTCGTCGGTAATCATCAGCCCAGCGTATAAGATCCCGATATACGGAGTCCCTCTCTCTTGCATGCCTCGAATAGCGGGAGTCAGAATCTTTTCGTCCACAATCCGTGTGATCTCGGGAGTCATCACCGGCGCGGGGGAGTAGGCGCCCATCCCCCCGGTGTTGGGCCCCTCATCGTTGTCGAAGGCGGGTTTGTGGTCCTGTGAGGAGGGAAGGGAAACAAACGTTTTTCCATCGCAGATCGCCAGCACTGAGGCCTCCTCGCCCACCATGCACTCCTCGATCACCACTCGCGATCCCGCCTCGCCAAAAATCTGGTTTTCAAAACAATCGTCGAGGGCGGTCATCGCGGTGGTTCGGTCATGAGCGACTGTCACTCCCTTGCCGGCCGCGAGTCCATCGGCCTTGATGACAATAGGAACACCCTCGGCCTCCACGTAAGACCTGGCGTCCTCCAGATTGTCAAAAGTCATTGAACGGGCAGTTGGGATGTCGAATTCTCGCATGAACTGTTTGGCAAAGTCTTTGGATCCCTCGAGTTGCGCCGCGGCTTTTTCGGGACCAAAAACGGGGAGGCCCTTTTGTCTGAAGAGGTCGACAATGCCTGCCACAAGCGGTGCTTCGGGGCCGACCACCGTCAGGTCGATCCCGTTCTCGGAGGCAAATTTCGCGAGCCCCTCCAAGTCATCCACGGAGATGGAAACATTGGTTCCGATCTCCGCGGTCCCCGGATTGCCCGGCGCCGCGAATACCTGTGTGACTTTTGGGCTCTGCGCCAGCTTCCATACGAGCGCGTGCTCACGCCCTCCGCTCCCGATAACCAAGACCTTCATCGCATTCCCCTCAATCAAAAAATCTCGTTGTCGATCAAACCGTCGCGGCTTGATTCAATTCTTTTTGGATAAAGTTGGCGGCATTGCGGAAAATGGCCACCCCTTGCCCCTCCTCTGGCAGGTTTTCCCGTGTCCAGGTCGGATGATTGGTTCGGAATAGAAACGCCTCGGGGTGTGGCATGAGGCCGAATATCCGACCCGTGGAATCCGACAATCCAGCCACATTCCCCTGCGAGCCGTTCGGATTCAATGGATACTCCGAGGTTGGGACGCCGTCCGCGTTGGCGTAGACCAAGACATTCTGATGGTTCGCCTCAATCTCCGCGAGAATGCCATCATCGAAAATCAATTTCCCTTCGCCGTGACGAATCGGGAAGTAGAGCTGATCGAGGCCCTCTAAGAAAATGCAGGAGTGATTCGGATTCACCTTGAGGTGGACCCAGCGGTCCTCGAACCTCGAGGAATCGTTCCGAAAGAGAGTGGCGGTCTGTTTCCAGGGGTTGTCCGATCCGATCCCGGTCCCTGGAAGAAGCCCCATTTTGACCATCACCTGGAACCCGTTGCAGATGCCGAGGATGAGTTTCCCATCGCCAATGAACTTGAGAATTGAATCTCCCACCCGAGTCTTCAATCGGTTCGCCAGAACTCGTCCCGAGCCAAGGTGATCCCCATAGGAGAATCCTCCGGGCAGGACGAACAAATGAGCGTCATCCAGCCTTGCCGGCTCCTCCACCAGATCATTCAGGTGGCAAGCGTCCACCTCCATGCCCACCCCCTCCATCGAGAGGGCGAACCCGGTTTCGTAATCGCAGTTGATTCCAAACCCGGTCAACATCAGCGCTTTCGGTTTTCCCATCGTTCACCTCGATAATTCTTGAACCTCTCCCCCTAACCCCCACCCCGCACCACCGGGTGGGGGGCAATGTTCCCCCTCTCCACAAGGTGGAGAGGGGGCTAGGGGGAGAGGTTCCATGGTTCACCCAATATATGGTTGTCGATCAACCGGGTCTTGCCAAAGAAGACCGCCAAAGCGGCCACCCCTGTCCCCTCGACCCGTTCGATCGGTTGGATCGTTTCGCCATCGACCACCTCGCAGTAGTCGATCTTGGCGAGCGGCGCCCTTTGAATGGTCAAACTGATTCGATTTTTCAGTTTGAGAGCGTCCCGCTCCCCTTCCCGATACATTTCATTCGCCTCTTCGAGCGCTTGAGAGAGGACAATCGCCTGCTCCCGCTCCTCATCCGAAAGGTACGCATTTCGGGAGGACATGGCCAGTCCATCGGTCTCCCTCACAATGGGGCATACCACCACCTCCAGGTCGAAATTCAGATCGATAACCATGCGCCGGATCACCCGCGCTTGTTGATAGTCCTTCTGCCCAAAATAAGCCCGATGAGGTTTTACCATGTTGAACAGTTTCGCGACAATGAGAGCGACCCCTGGGAAGTGCCAGGGGCGACTGGCCCCGCAGAGATGATCGGTAATCGACTTCACCCGGAGCTCGGTCTGAAATCCGGGCGGATACATCGATTCGTTGTCGGGATAAAAAAGCGCTTCGCAACCCTCGTGCTCCAGAAGTTCTTGGTCGCGGGCCAAATCGCGAGGGTATTTCTCCAGATCCTCGGTTGGGCCAAATTGAGTCGGGTTCACATAAATGGAGGCGACCGTCAGATCATTGTCCGCCTTGGAGGCGCGGACCAGAGAGAGATGCCCCTCATGGAGATACCCCATGGTCGGTGTAAAACCGATCCGCTTCCCTCGTGCGCGGGCCTCATCCGAAAAGGCCTGCATTTCCCCCACAGTTCTGATGATTTTCATGTTGGATCCCCATCCCGGCTGTCGATGGAGGAAGGGTACCTTTGGCGGAAACGGAAAACCACCACCAAGGTTTCACAGGGATGCTTGAGAATGAAACGGGGCTATTGAATCTCGATTTGACGATACCAATCCTGCTGGAAGATCATCAGATCCAACTCATCCACCTTGCCATCCTCGTTCAGATCGGCGCGAGAGTAATCGAATTCGAACGCCCCCATGTCGAACGCGCCTAGCCCCTCGCGGCCGATTCCGGTGATATCGATGGGTCGAATTCTTCCATCCAGATCCGCGCCCGGACCTTCAGTTGAGGCCGAATCGGTGCAAGGAGATCCATAAAGCAGCCGGTAATCGTCCCCTTCCGGATCCACAAACATCGGGTCGGCGTCGATATTCCCCTCGCCCTCGAATCCGCCGCCGACCAGGGAGTAGACGACCTGTGGGGCGGCAGCCGCGCCGGGAAACATGGTCGACCGTTCGATATTGGAGGGTTCGGAAGTGAAGAGCTCGTTGGAGGTCACGATGCAACTATGAACGGTCGAAGGAATGTTTAAACCCAACGGGTCGCGGCTCCGGATACCGATGCCGCCACCGCTGTGATCGGCTTGGTTATTGACGATGGTGCAGTATCGAATGATCGATCCATCCGCGCCAACCGAAATGCCTCCCCCTTCGCCCCCGGAGTTTCCGTAAACCAGACAGTTCTCGACCACCGTCGTGTCCGTCGTCACGATGCCACCATTACCGTTCCCCGATATGACGCAACGAAGAATCTCTCCGCTTCCCTGGATCCCCACGAAGTCATTATCTTGCACCAGACTGTCTCGAACGATCGTGGAACCGGAGATTCCCCTTTCGTTCCCCGCGATCAGGGAGTCGGAAATCGGAGCCGATATGGCAACGCCATCGCCTGAATTATCGAGGATGAAACACCTGACGACTCCGTTCTGAAAATCAGCAACTCCACCGCAGTAGTTGTTCCGAATAGTCGAATCCTGAATTTGGCTACTCGATCCACCGCCTCGCACCGCTTCCCAATCCGGATCGGATTCGCGACCGTTCCGTTCGAAGGTGGAGGAAAGAATCAACATTTCCCCGGCGCTTGCGTGTCCCGGTCCCCCAGAATAGTTCCCTTCGAAATGGCTGTTGACGATTTCCGCGGAAGAGTTCACGAAGGAGGCCACATTGATACCTCCCCCCCGGCACATTCCATAGTTTCTCAGGAATTCTGAATCCTCGATCAGCGCATCCGTATTGGATCCAATTGCGATTCCGCCGCCTCCGCATGTGGAGCCACTTGAGGTCGCGGAATTATCCTGAATCAGACAGTTGGAGACCTGCAGTTGAGAGTCAGCGGTGGCGTGGATGCCGCCGCCAAGCGTGGTCGCCACGTTCCCCTCAAGGATGCATTGATTCACTTTCAGACGGGTTCCACTCATTCGAATCCCGCCGCCAAAAAGCGCTTCCCCGCCGGTGATCGTTAAACCATCCACCGTCGCCTCCGAAATATCCGTGAAGACCATTACGGAATCCCCCAAACCTGAACCATCAATAATCGTCGGGCGCGAACCGGGA
Organism: Candidatus Omnitrophota bacterium; assembly: GCA_020632575.1. GTDB lineage: Bacteria > Hinthialibacterota > Hinthialibacteria > OLB16 > OLB16 > JACKFH01. The sequence continues at coordinate 134,822 of JACKFH010000002.1, forward strand.
TCTCGTGACCCGAAATCCGTCTCGTTTTCCACACCCTCGAACCCCCCATAGAGGCTGATGGAGGAGGTGACCACGCTACGGTCGTTGTAGGTTCCCTCCTTGATCCAAATCTCATCCCCATTGGAGGCGGAGGCCATTGCATCGCTGGGTTTCCTGAACGCGGTTTGCCATGACAAACCGTCCGAACCATCCCCCGTGTCGGAGACACGCAGGATAGCGCCCTGGGTCGGGTTGAGGAGAAGTATGGCTGCCAGGATACACAACAGAATGGGTGTCTTTGGTTGCATGGTCTCCGCCCCCTGGAGAAGATTTTTGGACTTTTTCCAGAAAAAAAGTCTCTTGGAAAACGATTACATCGAGTTGCGGCGCTTCGGGCTGTGTATTCGGATGAGGTCGATTCGTCCTGATGCGATTCCGTTTAAACTATACCACCATTGATCAGCGAATGCAGGTCAAAAAATCAAGTTTCGGGAAATATTTCCCCAAGCCAAATAATATGAGGGGGTTAACTAGAAAAGTTGCAGATCGGTAACATTTCAGTGACAAACCCTATGCGAACCCTTCCCTCCATTGTTCCTCGCCGGAGCAAGATGTGGGACCGACACAGATCAAGGCGGAAATTGCTTGACATTGCCCCTCCATTCGGTTAACAATCTTAACCAGATCATTGGATAGGGTTTTGAGTTTCCGCCCGGAACTCCCCTCCGCAATCAACCGAAGAAATTCCTCTTCGTTTACCGTAATTAAAAAAAAGACCGCTAGTAGGGGCTCATAGCGTAGCGGCCGTTTAGAAATCCTTTTAGGGGTAAAATTAGTTTCAAATTGAGCGGGTTGGGGCCCTTCTTCCGGGTTGGGTCCATCTCCCAACCAGGTAATCCACTCTAGAGAGACAAAAAATGTGAACCCAGTTGACCATTCGATGGAGTCTGTCTTGTAAAAACAGTTTCACAACCATTTTTCGATGTCCCAGCCGAATAAATCCCTTTTATTGATCGATGGAACCGCGGTCGCCTATCAGGCCTTCTTCGCCATCAAGAATCTGACCTCCCCCGAGGGGAGACCGACCGGCGCCATTTATGGGTTCTATCAGACCCTCCAATCCCTTCGAGAGGAATTCCAACCGGACTGCCTGGCCGTGGTCCTGGACCGGGGCGAGCCTGTCGAGCGGACCGAGGCGTACAAGGAATATAAGGCCGATCGACCCCCGACCCCGACCGAACTATTGGAGCAGTTCCCGACCATCGAGGAAATCACGACCCTGATGGGGGTCAGCGTCCTCTCCATCGAGGGGGTCGAGGCGGACGACATCATGGGAACGCTGGCCGAACGCGCCGGCGCTGATGGGGTCCAAACCCTGATCTTTTCGCCGGACAAGGACATGCTCCAGATGGTGAATGGGAACACTCGGGTGATTCGACGGCATGGTCAAAACACGAAGATCTACGATCCGGATGCGGTAGTTGAGAAATATGGCTGCGGCCCAGAGCAATTTCCGGATTTCTTGGGATTGATGGGGGATAAGGTTGACTCGATACCCGGAGTTCCCGGAGTCGGAGAGAAAACGGCCGCCTCACTCCTTCAAAAATATGGCGACCTCGAAAGCATCCTCTCCCACGCCTCCGAAATCTCCAAACCGAAACTCCGACAAAACCTCACAGAATTCGCCGACCAAGCCCGCCTCTCCAAGGAACTCGCGACCATCAACCGGGCTGTCGATCTGGATGTCGAGCTCAAGGACCTCGCGCCAGTCGAACCGGACTGGAGTAAAGCCTTCACGATTTTTAAAAAACTGGGATTCCGGACCGCCAGCGAACAGGCCCAGAAAAACCTGAACGGGCAAGCCTCTTTCGATTGGGGCGAAGAGGAACCTCAGAGCGAGGAATTCGACTACCAATTGGTGACCGATGAGAAGGCCCTCAAAGCCTTGGTCAAGGAGTTGTCCTCTCTCCCTCGATTCGGAATCGATACGGAAACCACCGATGTGGACCCCTTTGTCGCCAAACTGGTTGGAATCTGTCTCGGAACCTCGGAAGGGAAGGGGTGGTACATTCCCGTCTCTCATCGGACCGGGACCAATCTGGATTTGAGTGCAGTCCAAAAGACGCTCGGCCCTCTTCTCGAAAACGAAAAGGTCGGGAAGTTGGCCCACCACCTCAAATACGATGACCGGATCCTGAGACGGCATGGCCTCCCGGTGCGGGGATGGGAGGGGGACACGATGGTTCTCGCCCATTTGCTTCACAGTCAGGAAGAATCCCTCAAACTCGATGACTTGGTGAAGAAATACCTTGGCCGCAAGATGATCCCCATTAAGGATTTGATCGGAGAGAAGAAATCCGACCAAATCACCTTCGATCATGTCGATCCCGAGACCGCGATGAAATACGGGGCGGAGGACGCCGAAGCGACCGCGACTCTCTACGATAAACTGGAATCGGAACTCAAGGATCTCGAAGAGGTGGGCAAGTGGTATCGCGAGATCGAAATGCCTCTCACCCTCCTGATCGAGGAGATGGAGGACAAGGGGGTCCAGGTCGACCCAAATATCCTGAAGAAGCAATCCAAAGAGGTCCAGGGTCTGATTGACGCCGCCCGAAAGGAGTTGTTCGAACTAGCGGGACGGGAGTTCAACCCGAACTCTCCCAAACAGTTGGCCACGCTCCTGTTCGATGAGCGAGGAGTTCCGGAAACCCGGAACCGGACCACCAAGCAGGAGGTTCTCGAGGATCTAGCCCGGTCCGGGGAGCCGCTCGCGGAGAAGGTGATCGAATACCGTCAACTGACCAAACTCAAAAGCACCTACTTGGACGCTCTCCCCGATTTGATAAAAGAGGGTGACGAACGCGTCCATACATCGTATAATACAACAGTGGCCAATACTGGCCGAATCTCCAGCAGCAATCCCAATCTTCAGAACATCCCCGTACGAAGCGATCTGGGTCGAAGGGTTCGAGAAGCATTCGTTGCCGCTGAGGGGCGCCGGTTCATCGCCGCCGATTATTCGCAAATCGAACTCCGGGTCTTGGCTCACTATTCCAAAGACCCCGGGTTTCAAAAGGCTTTCCAGGAAGGTCTCGATATCCACGCTTTCACCGCCTCCGAGATCTTCGATGTTCCCGCGGACCAGGTCGATAAGGACATGCGACGGAAAGCGAAAGAGATCAATTTCGGGCTCAACTATGGAATGAGTTCGTTCGGACTTGCCTCTCGGTTGAACATCAGCCGTGGCGAGGCAAGGGATTACATGGACCGTTATTTCGAACGGTACCCGAAAATCAAATCCTATTTCGACGACACCCTCGAGGCCGCCGAAAGAGATGGGTATGTCACCACCATTGTCGGACGCCGCGTCGAGGTGCCCCGCCCGCGCAGCCGAACCGGACGCGAGGCGCGCGCCGCGATCAACGCCCCCATCCAAGGGTCGGCGTCGGACATCTTGAAAAAAGCGATGGTGGATGTCCGAAGACAGATATCCGAGCGAGACCTCGAGGCCGCCATGGTGCTGACCGTTCATGACGAAATCATCCTGGAGGCGCCCGAGGACGAACTGGAGGAGGTCCGGGATTTCCTCGAGCCCACGATGACGGGGGCGATTGAACTCGATGTCCCCATCGAGGTGGATGTCCGGGTCGGTCGTTCCTGGGCGGAGCTCGGCTGAGAGAGGCCGATGAGAACCCTTGGTCTGACCGGCACAGTCGGAAGCGGTAAATCCTACGCTCTCTCGGTGCTTGAAGACCTGGGAGCGGTTGGCCTGAAAGCGGATCTGGAGGGGCACCGGCTGCTTGAGGATGAGGAAGTCATCCGCGAGGTGGTCGACCTCCTTGGCGACGGAGTTTTGACCTCGGAAGGCGCCCTGGATCGGGCCAAGATCGGTGAGCTGGTTTTCACCAACGCCGAAAAGAGAGAGGCCTATGACAAGTTGATCCGACCGAGGCTTCTCTCACGGATCAAGAAATGGCTCGATGAACCGGGTGACGGCGGTCGAGTTCGAGTGGTCGAGGCGGCCCTCATTCCCGAGTGGGGAATCGAGGATTGGTTCGACGAGGTTTGGTGCATCAAATGTTCCGATTCGACGGCGCTGTCGAGATGGAGTCGCGATCCGGAACTTTATTGGAAAATTAGAAGGGCGCAATTCGCGCCGGAGAGGAAACAGCAAAAAGCTGAAAGGGTAATTGAGAATGAGAACTCGAAAGAAGACTTCAGAGACCGAATCCACAACGAATGGCGAAAAGTCCGAAGAGACGCGGGCCGGTAGTCGCTCGTCCAGGTCTCGGACCCCACGCTCCCGCGCCCCGCGGAATTCGAATCGAGATGAGCGTCGAAACGAAGCGCCGGAAGAGGGGAGCGTTGAAGAGGCTATTCTTTCTCCCAATGGGGAGCCCTCCGAAACCATCGAAATCGAACAGCTGAAACACAAAAATATCACCGAGCTGATGGAACTCGGCGAAAAAATGGGGATCGAGCGATTCTCCGGCCTTCGAAAATCGGAGATGATTTACAAGATCCTGCAGAGCCAGGCGGAAACCGCCGGCGTGCTGATGGGAGAGGGGGTCCTGGAGGTTCTCCCCGACGGATTCGGGTTCCTTCGCAGCCCCGACTACAATTACCTCCCGGGACCCGATGACATTTATGTCTCGCCCTCTCAGATCCGACGATTCGATCTCCGGAAGGGCGATACGGTCACCGGCGAGATCCGTCGCCCCAAAGAGTCCGAACGGTACTTCGCTCTGCTCAAGGTCAAAGCGATCAACCACGAAGCGGTGACCCACACCCGTCGCCTCTTCGAGAACATGACTCCGCTCCACCCCGACAATCGGTTCAAACTGGAGCATGATTCTCACAAACTCTCCTCGCGCCTAGTCGATCTGGTTTCCCCGATCGGCCGTGGCCAGCGCGGCATCATCGTCTCCCCGCCAAAGGCCGGTAAAACCATGTTGCTGAAAGATTTGGCGACCGCACTCACCACCAATTATCCCAACGTCTACTTGATTGTCCTCCTTATCGACGAACGCCCCGAGGAAGTGACCGATATGGAGAGGAGCGTCGAGGGAGAAGTCATCAGCTCGACCTTCGATGAGCCGCCGGACCGTCACGTGCAGGTGGCCGACATGGTGATCGAGAAAGCCAAGCGTCTGGTCGAGATGGGTCGCGACGTGGTCATCATGCTTGACTCCATCACCCGTCTCGCTCGCGCCCACAACCAAGTCGTCCCCCACTCCGGGAAGATCCTGACCGGTGGTGTCGACAGCGCCGCTCTCATGCGCCCGAAACGTTTCTTTGGCGCGGCTCGAAACATCGAGGAGGGGGGGTCGCTCACGATTATTGCCACCGCTCTGATCGACACCGGCAGTCGCATGGATGAGGTCATCTACGAGGAGTTCAAGGGAACCGGCAACATGGAACTCCACCTCGACCGGAAGATCGCCGAACGCAGAATTTATCCTTCCATCGATATCAGCCGTTCGAGCACACGCAAGGAGGAATTGCTGATGAGCGAGGAAGAGTTGGAGAGAGTCTGGCTCCTGCGAAAAGTGATCGCCGACATGCCTCCCGCCGAGGTCATGGAGAAGATTGTCCAGCACATGAAGAAGACCCGCGACAACCAAGAGTTCCTCGCCACCCTCAACGAGGCGACTTAATCGCGACATACAAAAAAGGGGGACCGTGGAAGGGTGCAACATCCTTCTGCGGTCCCCCTTTTAATTTTCAGAAACAAACCATCTACTGTAAACTTCCCCCCGTCAGCATCCCCATCAACCGCGTGGCCTGAGGATGATTCGGCTGAATCTGAAGCGTCTCCTGAAGGAAGTGAATGGCGTCATCCACCCGACCGAGGTCTCGGCAGACCGTGGCGAGGGTGTAAGGGTAATCCGGATTCCTCGGTTCCAATTCCAGCGCTTTGCGGAGAGCGTCCAAGGCGGCCTCTTGCTGACCGGTTTGGTGATAGGCCAACCCGAGATTGTACCAGGCGCGTGTGAAGTCGGGATCGATCGAACAGGCTTCATTTAGAACTTCGATCGAGGCGGGCAGATTTCCCGTCTCGGCATAGGCGAGTCCCAGGGAATAGCGGATTTGCGAGGAGTTAGGGAGTTCTCTCCTCCCCTTCTCAAGTAAGGCGACCGCGTCGTGCCCTCTTCCCAGCTGGCTGTATGTCGCGGCCAGCGCTTCCCACAAGACTTCCGAATCGGGAGACCAATCCAAGGCGCGATCCAGCAATTCAACCGCCTCATTGCCTCGGTCCCGTTGACGGTAAACCGTGGCCAATTGCAGCGCACCCACCGGTTGGTCCGCGGAGAGTCGCAGGTAATCGAGCAGCTCCCGGAACGCTGGGTGGCTATCCTCGAGTTGTTGGTGCAACAACCAAGCCGCGCGAATGCGAACCGACCGGACTGGATCGGTCAGCTTTGCCTGGAGTTGGGCCGGATAGGATCCGCCGAGATGTTCGAAACTGTCCACCGCCATGGTTCGAACCAGGGGATCCGGATGGTCGAGCAGGGAAGTGGCGACCTGAACCGCTTGCGGACTTCCCATAAAACTTTTCAACAGCCCGACAGCAATCGCTTTCCAAGTTGTGAGCGGATCATTCCTCGCCACCTCGAGTAGACGCGGCAAGGCGTCGGGGGCGTTGTTCCTGACCGCGAGGACCGCTCTGGATCGTTTCCCATTGACCCTTTCATCGACAGGTCCCCACCACTTCTCAGTCGCTTCCAACGCCCATTCTGGGGACTTCCGCCTCGATGGTCAACTTGGGATCGGGAATGGTGAAACCATGATCCCTTCTTGGTTGGCGCTGCATATAGACCGTGGTTGGCATGTGGCAATTCACACAGAGGCCCCCAGGCTCGTCGACCTTGTGATGGCTATGCTCGGTCGGATTGATCTTATCGGCGTGGCACTGCAAACAGAGAGCGTTTCCTTCGAACTTCGTTTTTCCTGTGTGTGGCAGATGACAATCCAGGCAAGTGACCCCCTCGTGATACATCCGGCTCATCCGAAAGGAGGAGTAAACATAATCCTCATCATGGACTTGCCCGTCGGGGTAGTAGACCTCAGTGTCGTTTGGTAGCTCCGGGACATAATGATCGAGAAACAGATCTCCCGGATAAAAGTCCTCGGTCAGTGCGGTTCTCCGAGCGTGGCATCTCCCGCAAGAGTCGATGAGTTCTTTTCCTTCAAGCCGTTTCACAGGGTCGTCCCCAAGGATATGAAAGGAACGATGCCACTCGATATGCGCCTCTCCGGGACCGTGGCAAGCCTCGCAGCCCACCCCCATCTCTTCCACATCGGTGTGGTAAACATCCTTTTGGATGTCGTAATTCTTATTCACCCTTGTGTTGTGACACTCCGCGCACATCGTGTTCCAGGTCATCCCCTTATTGGCCCAGAAACCCCACTCATGCGGCTGACGGTTCTCATCCCCGAACACATCGAACCATTCCTCGGCTTGCGGATCGAACGCCAGGGAGGTGACTTGGACATACCCCCGGTCTTGAGGAACGAGAAACTGACGAAGTGGATTGTCTCCCAGGATACGAGCCGGCTCGAAATCTTTCTTCTTCCCATCCTTGCCCAAAGTGTGAATCAAGAATTCACCATCCTTTTCAAACGCTTTCGACGTGGAATCCACCACCTGAATTTCCTTCGGGGGTAGAAACGCGGGCGCCTCACGTTCCTCGTCGATCGGTCTTTCGGCCAGGGCGTGCACCGAGGCGCCCCACTCACGGAAGATCTCTTCATGGCATTCCTTGCAGGATTGCGAACCGACATAGGAGATTTGGGAGGGATCGACCTCATACGAGGTCTTTTGATAGGAGGAAACACCAATCGCCAATAGGATCAAAGCGATCAAAACCACAGCGGCGATTATAAGCGTGGTCGGACGGAAGTTAGACACCGCGAGAGATTAACCGGCCGATCCCTCGGGAGCGAGCGCCTGCCTCCAGGACCGGAGCGTGCTTCTCACCAGACGTGGGAAACTGAAAAAGATGGGCATGAGATCGGGAAAATCGAAATCCTCCACGACAAATTCATCGAGCGGATCTCCAATGAGTTCGATGTCGCTTTCCGCCCAGGCCCCGATTCCCATTCGTCGCGCCGCTTGGATGGTGCAAAGAGAAGTTGGAGGAAATTTCACCAACCGGCAACAGACCGAATCGACGGCGGTCGGATCGACTCCGGCTGCGAGGACTCCCATGGGTCTCGGGTTCCCTTTAACCGGGCCCTCCCCCTCCATGGCGATGATCCCATCGACGATGTTGATTCGTGGATTTAGGATCGTGGCATTGGCCACCAGCATGTTGGAGAACCAATCGAGGTCCCCCCCCGAGGTGAAATGACGCGCCGCCTTACGTTTACCGGGAACACACCCATACAGGTTCTTAACTGAAAAGGTCAGGGTTGCCTGCCGGTGCGCCTTGAACTTGGGAAGATTGATAATGCCATCGAACTCCATCGCCTCGGCTGAAACCGGAAGACGATATTTCCTCCCCGCGACTTCGAGGCGCCGATGAGTCATTTTCTTCAGAGTGATGATGGGGATGTTCTCTTTCGCCGCTTGAGGCGCTAATCCATTCGCTTCGGCGACCGTCTGCGAGGAGTGGATCGAGGGGCTGTCTCCAATAACTGGTTTGCCGCCCGCTTCTCGCACCAAGCGGGCCATCGCCAAGATGACCTCGGGATGAGTCACCGCGGGTCTTCTCAATCGAACTCGGTAGACAAAATTCGGTTTGAGCAGAATGCTTTCACCCGGTTTGACCAATCCCCCGACGCCCCCAAAGGGTTCGAGGAGATCGATCAGACTCTGCCGGACCGAATCCGGTTGATAATCCGAACACCCGCGCAAAGCCACTCGTTCCATGATCAATTCTCCGTCGCTGTTCGTTGGGGAATTTGAATCTGAATTCCCTGCGCTCCGCCATGAGGTTTCGGATCGGCCACATAGCCATCCGGATTGGATAGAAACTTTTCGATCTCCGCCATGATTTCGTCAATATTCAAACCATAAGAGGCCGCACCCTGTCCCAAGGTCTCCGAGGAACTGACACTGCAACTGTTGCAACCTCCCAGATGCATGCTCGCCAAAACATCCTTCATCCTTGGATGGATCGCGAGCACATCGGAGATCAACATTTCGGGTGAAACGACGCTCTCACCCTCGGTGCGACACGAACGCATTTCGATGATCTTTAATTGGCCTCGAACCTCATCGATGTAGGAGCGAGTCTCCGCCCCCCAGCTATAGAGCCGGTCGCTCAGTTGCTCGATTCGTTGAGCCTGACCCTTTGTCCGGCGACCGAGTAGAAGACAATAAACGCCCAAGATGACCACTACCGCAAACAGAATAACTTCGGACACAAAAACTCCTCCAGACTTTAGGCGGAAAGACAGTTTTTCCTTCTCGGGATTAGTTTAACGGCATTCGGACCCCCCTGCAATTCGGCTCTTTCTTCCGCACTTTCTCCAAGTGTTGCTGGTTGCCAAAGACCGAGGGGGGTGGGATCATTCCGCCAAAATGGGTATGAAATGCAGTTTTTACCCGGCGATCATTTTTTCGTAAAGGAGCGTGGAGGGATGCAAGATAAGAATGAAGTCAAGAGACGCGATTTCCTCAAGGTGACCGCGGCGGGCGCGGCGGGAATCGCGTTGGTGGGACGGACAGCCAAATCGTTCGCGGCGACAAAAGGAGCCAACGACAAGATCCGCATTGGCGGAATCGGGTGCGGTGGACAAGGGCGCAGCCTTATAGGCGCCTTCACCGACAACGCCGCCGACTGGAACTGCGAGGTCGTGGCGGTTTGCGATGTCTATGACAAACGAAAAGAGATGGGGAAAGAGCGAGCCGGCGGCAATGCGAAGGTCTATCATGACTATGAGGACCTCCTTCAACACCCCGACCTCGACGCCGTGATTGTGGCGACTCCAGACCATTGGCACGCGAAGATTTGTCTGGATGCTCTGGACTCCGGCTTGAACGTCTATTGTGAGAAACCCTTCTCGCACACCCCCTATGAGTCTCTCGCGGTCCACAAAAAGGTTCAACAAACCGGGCTCACTCTCCAGGTGGGATCTCAACACACCGCCGATGGGAGCTACTATGCCGCTCGGCAAGCAGTCCAGGATGGTCTTATCGGGAAGCCGGTTTGGACCGAAACCGGTTATTCACGGAACAACCCGAACGGCGAGTGGAACTGGACGATTGACGATGACGCCAAACCGGGAGTCAACCTCGATTGGGATAAATGGTTGGGTTACGCCCCCAAGATTCCTTGGGATCCGGATCGCTATTTCCGTTTCAGGAAGTATTACGATTATTCGGGAGGGATCGCCACCGATCTCTTCTATCACAAACTGGCCCCATTCATGATTGTCTTCGAGGATGAAATGCCCATGCGCGCCTCGGCTGGTGGAGGAAAGTTCATCTTCAAGGATGACCGCGAGGTTCCCGACACCTCTTTCAATGTGATCGATTACCCGAGCGGTCATTCCATTGTCCTTCATTCTTCCATGTGCAATTCCATGGGTGTTCCGGATCGCATCCATGGTCAGAAAGCAAATCTGGACATCATCGGCGACAACAAGATCAGAATCCGCGCTGAAAAACCTTTCATGGAAGAGTTCAAGGACAAACATGACGGCCAGGAGGAGATCATCATTCAGGGCGAGGACCGACCGGACCATCGTAAGAACTTCCTCGACGCTGTCCGGGGACTCGATTGGTTGCACCTCGATTCTAAACGGGGTTATGCCACACAGGTAGGGATTTCCCTGGGCGTTTACGCGCTCCGCCAGGGGAAATCTGTCGCTTGGGATGAAACCAAGGGTGTCATCGATGCCGGACCCGATGACTTCCATGGGGGAGTCGCTGGGAAATTCCCACCCTCTTTCCTGGGGAATAGTTGGAAAGGCGCTGCTTGATCGAAACAGACGATGTGGTTTGAATCGCGAACTTTGATCGTATGAGGAAAAAAGGGGGTCGGACTTGTTCGGCCCCCTTTCTTGTTTTGCTCAGGGTGTCAAGAGTCAAATAAAAATCACATTCTGTCGGTTTCGCCCATTCGCTGGCCCCTCCTAACTCTTGACCAAACGGACATACAAGACAACGAAATCGAGAAACCCACTTGAGGTTCTTGACATAATCGCATAAAGCGATTTATACTTCAGGGTAACAAGTGATGGTAAGGAATGTCGAGTCGACATTCCGGTCTTTTTGAGTTGGCAGTACGAAGCAAACCCTTCAAGGGTTAAACGAAAGTGAAAGGTAGGGGGATAGCGTGGCAAGAGCACTTACAACCGGTGAGTTCGCGAAACTCTGTTCGGTTCGCACAGAAACGGTCAGTCGCTGGATCCACAACGGAGCCCTCCGAGCCCATTCCACCCCGGGTGGGCGTTTCCGGATTCCGGCGGATGCCGCCATCGAATTCATGAATCAACATGAAATCCCGATTCCCATCGATCTCGAGGGGGAAAGGGCCCACAAAGTGTTGGTGGTGGATGATGAGCAAACGATCCGAGAACTGGTGGTTCGCGCGTTGGAGAAGATTGACGACAGCCTCGTGATCGAGGAGGCGACAGATGGAGTCGAGGGCTGCATCAAGTTGGGAAGTTTTATTCCCGACCTGTTGGTGCTCGACCTCATGATGCCGAAAGCGGATGGCTACACGGTATGTGAAAAAGTCCGCTCCGATCCGACTATGAAGAATACGCGAATCCTGGTTTTGACCGGTTATCCAAGCCCGGAAAACATCGAAAGGGCGACCGAGGCGGGTGCGGACGATTGGTTAGCGAAACCGTTCGAGATTTCTAGTTTTACCGACAAGGTGAGGGAACTTCTTCACGGCCGTCTGCGACCGGTCTGATCGAGAATCGTTCAAGTTGAGGAGGTCTGGTTGCGCCGGACCTCCTCGGACGCGACCTGCTCTTCCTCGCTCTCCACGGGTTCTGCGATTTTCAGGTTATAAATCTCCGTATACCCACAAAGCCCGCAACTCACAAAAAGGAATCGATTCAGAATGGGGAGAGGGACTTTCCCCCCCTTGGGGATCACATGTTCGTTCAGAACCGGCTTCTTCCCATGGCATTTCGGGCAACAGTACGAATTCTTAATTTCCTGAATTTTCATTGTCCGTCCCTTGCCCTGTCTGGTTCTTGAATCGATATCGGAATTTGATAATCAAGATAGAGAACTCACCGCCTCTCGTAAAGACCGTGACTCCTAAGGAAACGATTTGAAATGGCCGCAGTGTCATATTCGAGCCATTCCTGCGAAGGCAGGAATCCAAAGGGGAGGTCCTGCCCTGGATACCCGCCTTCTCGGGTATGACGTGCATTGACCATTGTTTCCTTTTTCTATTCGGCGACCGCCTCGCTGCGCGCTCGAAAAGTCACAAGCGATGCTTTACCGGGATAGATCTTCCTCCAGATGCTGTTCGGCTAGGACGTTGTTCAGTTCGGGATCCTGCTCGGTCACCTGAGTATCGATAACGCGGCCTCGGGAAATGACGATGAACTCATTGGCTTGCACTGTGATCAGGTTCATAATCCGACCCAACATCATGTGGATATCCGAATCGTCCAAAAGGCTCACCGAACCGTCCGGACGTAGGATGTTGCCCATTTGTTGGTCCAATCGTCTGAGTTCCTTAAGAGTTAGCGGATTCAGCATTGGCGTCGAAACCTGTCCCACGCTGGCGTAGGGACCGTCATCGGTTCCCGGGGCGCGGTATTCCGCCGGCTCGTCGATGATCCCGTCCCCGTTATCGTCGAATCCAAACATTCCAAACCCGTTCGGCCCGAATGTCGGCGGATCCCAAGAGGGGGCGTACCGGTCGGTAAGCGGCCTCCCGCCTGAGGTCGTGTAGCCGAGATCCTGAAGGTCGGCCAGCCCGTCTCCATCGTCATCTCGACCGATTTCGCCGATCTCGCCATCGAACCCGCGCTGGGATCTCCCCATCACGAGCACTTGCGACATCAACCCCGAAACCCTCAACCGGTTGCGGACATTGGTGAAAACCTCGGGACGAAGTTCGGGCGGGAAAAAGGGAAGGGCCAAAAGGACCTTCTGATCCGCGACATTGATATTCACCAACCCATCGATGACGGGATCGGACTGGAACTCCATCCGGGTCATGATTTGGCTAATCTCCCCAGCGGTCGGTCCGCAAAAGACTCCTCGGCCCATCGAGTATTTCTCGATGTTCCTTCCGAACGCCCCCGGCAGGTAGGGGGAACTATTGGCGAGCGGTCCTTGGCGGAACCGGAGGCTGCGCTCCGAAACGGCCTCGGGAGAGAGGTTGGGGTCGTTGATTCTTCGTCGCTGCATGTAAAGGAATCGCGCGTTGACATCGGTGGTTAAATCCCGATCGGGATAGAAGTAAGAGTCCCGCCCCGGGTCGCAAGCCATATATCCCACCGTCTCCGGGAACCCGGCCGAGACTTCGATATAGGAAAAAGCGAAGGTGGCGGAGGGGATGTTCAAAGCGCCATATGTGGTGGCCGCCAGCGGAATGTCCGCCGTCTCGGGGACCCGAAGAGTGATCCGAATCGAGTCGTTTTCGATATTGATCACATCCTGGTACTTGTCCAAATCCTCGCTTGGGTCGAAGACGAAAAGAAGGTCTCCGCTCCAACGCAATTGTTCGTCCTCGTCATCGCCCGAGGTGTCCATGTCGAACATGCCGATCGGGGCGTTAGGGACTCCATAGCCTCGCACATAAAGAACCGGCAGCCCATCGACCGACCCGGGGACATTGTCCGTGTTGTCTAGAGTAAACGGTTCACGGAATTGGTTCAGGATTCCGGGCCAATGGAAGGTGATCGTGTTGTCATCCGAGAGATGATCTCCACTCTCGAACTCTTCCTGCTCGTGCTCGGTCAGACCGAAAATGGTCTCGCCGAATTCAGTGATCTGATCTTCCTCTCCGGTCGCTCCGGGAACTGTGGACCGTCCCAGGATGAATTCGGGTTTGAAACTGGCCGCATTGCCGGGTTCGTTCGCCGCGATGGTCCCCGAGGGATCCTTGGTCACCACCGCGTCCTCGGCCAAATAGCGGATTGGACCGTGGACATACCTCTCAATCGTCTCGGTGGCGTTCAGCAGGCTCTTGTCATGACGAAGCATGGAAAGGGTCGGATCGCCTCGCCGTTGGGAGAAGAACACCATCTTGTCCTGACGGTGGTAGGTCTGACGGACCGAGCAATCGTCGCTGGAACCGTTGAAATAGAAGGAGTCAACCAAGGTTTTGCTAGCCGCGTTCAAGTCCGCGTTGGCGTCTTGAAGTTCCGTGGGGTCCAGTTTTGGAGCCCAGAGTTCGACAACGCGCGCGGTGGAAGAGGCGAAAAGAATGTCCTCGAGACTTGTCGTCAGGTGGAACGGGGTGATGTCTTCCACATCCTCATCCTCCGGGACAAACAGATCTTCCCGGGTGAGAATCAATGGTTCGGGACCTGGATCGTCGGGATAGCCCTTCGGTCGGAGATCGCCAATCCCGGATGGTCCTTCATTCTCGTCTTTGGCGTCGTCTTCGGGATAAATGACCACAAACTGTCCGGGCGCGACGATCTGTGGGTCTTCATCGTCTATCTTGAAAGTCTCCGAGCCCTGGCGAATCTCCCAACCCGCCAGGTCGACAGGGGTTTCGCCGAAATTCACCATCTCCATGAACTGAGCGTCGGGGGCGTAGAGTTCGATGTAATCGAATGAGAAGGGCGCGTTTGAATCCGCCGAAGGGCAATTCAAATTAACCGTCAGGCTCCCCTCGATATCGACCGGCTCGTCGGTGAACAAGACATGGGGACGACTTCCGGAAACCATGCCATTTCTCACGGTCGAAGTGGTGGGGAAGATCTCCTCCGAAAACGTCTCGGAATCGAAATGGTCATAAGAGTTCTGGTCGACCAAAAAGGTTCCCGCGGCCGAATCGATATTCGCCGTGACGCCCTCGAGGTGGTAGACTTTTCCCTTTAGGCCGTTATTAAAACTGTAAATCAGGACGTAATACTTTCCTTTGGGGATCTCTTGGTCGAAGGTCCAGGTCCCCGTGTCCCCTCCCACCGTATTCACATAGTGAAAGTCGACCGTCCTGTCGTTGAGGTTGGCGTCGGCGGCGGTCTGCCAGTTCCCGCCCGGAGCCGAGCCATCCTGGTCCTCGGCCTGCAAACGGATGAGCGGACGGGCGAGCACCTCGGTGATCCGCATCGCCTCCATGCCGAATGCTTCCGTCGTATACTCTCGCGAGGCGTTTTTCACCTCGAACTTGGTGGCTCCGTCGGCGATGTCGAGATCCGTGCTGTAGTCCATCGAGTCGGCGAGATTGGCCACGAATTGGAGATCCATGGGGTCCTCATCGCAACGGAAGACCAACCTTTCTCCATGACGCTCCAGAGTCCAACCCACATCCTCGTTGTCATCCCCTTGGCGGAGGTCGGTCAGCCCGTCGTTGTCGTTGTCGATGTTATCGTAATTGGCCTCCGTCACATCGTCGTCCCAGCTGAACAGATACCACTCGCCCGGCTCGTCGACTCCCTCGTCCCGGGCCTGGAGCGGATTGACGTCGTTCAGTATCTCATCGTACAGCGTTTCGTCCGTCAGACCGTCGCCGTCATTGTCGATGCCGTCCGAGAGCCACCTCACCGAATTGCTGTTGTTATCGACTCGGTCCTCCCAAAGCGGCAAGACCTGAGGATTTTGGAAATTCCCGAAATCGGTCTTTTCGAAACCCTCGCCGTTGATAAGCCGCCGCATGATAATCCGGTCGTCGGAATCCTCTTCCTCTTCGTTGTAGATGATTCCGGCGTAAGTCGGCCGGTCCTCGTCGACATGCCGTTCCGGATCGTAGAACAGCTGACCGTCCTCATTGGCGTCGCCGTTGTCATCGACCCGTCCGTCGTAATCGTTGTCGGTGAAATCTCGGTTGTCGTTCCCCGTAATCGGATCGAACCCGCTGGTGGTCTCCGCGATCGTGTCCCAGTTTCCATCCGGGATGTGGTTTTCGTTACTATCGTCCCGAATGATGTCGGCGCTATTCAGGATTCGCGTGTCGCTCCCCCAATCGCCATCGTTGTCGAGGGCGGCGAGGGGCAGCAGCGTATTGATCGGCTGACGGTTCAAAGTCTGCGTTTGGGTGATGGTCAAATTGGGGTTCAACTTAGGACGATTCCCGGCGATGTCCTTTTCCGATTCTTGCCGAAGTCTTGGCGTGGTGGAGTCGACAGTGATGAAACTCTGAATTAACTGATGGATTGTCGCTCCTTGGGCCGAAATGATGTCGTTCATGCCATCGATGAGCTGCACCATGAACCGCGATCTCGCTGGCGCGTCGTCGCCGTAAGGGGCGCTCGGTCGAGTTTCTCGGAGATCGTCGATGCCCGGGTTGAATTCGCCTCCCACGCTGCCACCCGCCGTGTCATCCACCTCGAAGTAATCGTCCACGACATCCGGCACTCCGCCATCGTCGACGCCGTTGGCCATGATAAACGCTCGGTTCCCTCGGTTGTCGACCAAGTCGGTGGGGGTCCGTCCCAGTTCCTGATACGGCCCGCCAGCCCAGTACTCGTCCTCCTCGTCGGTCAATCCGTCGCCATCGTTGTCGACCCGGTCCCCCTCAACCAGGTTTTGGCGGCTGGAGGTGATTCCCAGGATTGCCGCGTCCGAGTTGCCGACCAGAGCGCCATCGGTCTCCCGTTCCGTTTTCTCGTCCTGTCCGCCGATACCCGGCCCGATTTCGGTTCCGGAGGTGAACCCTTCGCGGAATTGAATGATCCTTTGCGCGAGGGTCGTCCCCGCCCGGCTGCCGACCAAAGCGGTCAGAAACACCTCGAGATCGAGCTCGCTCGGGTGCAATCCGGAATCGTAGGTGTGCAGGGATTGAGTCTGAGGAATCGGGCTGTGCCCCCCGGGAGGCGATGGGGGAGACGCGACCCGATTCCGGTTGCCGGCTATGTTCACATTGATGCGCGCCGCGGCTGGATCGATCCCATTGAAATCGAAATCGTTGTCGAAACCCATCCCGAGGCTGTCGATGCGTCCTCCCTGGTCGATCGACTCCCCGAGGAAAGCGCGGCGGATTTCAACGCCGTCCTCGTTGCGAAGCCCATCCTCGTCATCGTCTTCCTCGCCCCCCTCGGTCGGGGGACGGCCGGGGGGATCGGTCAGGCCATCCAGATCGTCATCCACGCCCGCGAGCCCTGGGGCTCCGTCATCCGAGACCGCTCCCTCGGGGTCTTCGTCGACCCCGCGCCGCGAGAAGAACAGGAAGGGGTCGAAATCTCCGAACCCACGACCGGTCAGTCTCGGCCGCACCTCCCAGATCGATCCATTGTGAATCAGAACCGCGTCGGGATTCTCGACGAATTTCTCTGTGTTGAAACTCCAGCGTCGAAGGTCGTAGACCGTTCTCGGATCGGTGTAATCGATCACATCCGCCTTGCCGATCGCCCAGGAGTCGATCAGCGAGATATAGGGGCGGATTTCGTCGCCGGTGAATGGGATGCCGTCATGGCCGTTAATCAGGTTCGTGAACTCTTCACGGAGACTCTCGACTCCCGACTTCGCGGTGTCTTGGACCATGATTCCGTACTTGTAGTTGGCGGTGGTCTCTTTCTCGAGCCGAACCGTCTGCATGAACGCGACCGCGAACACGACGAAAATCGTGAGGATGACCAGCACGGTCAACAGCGCGATTCCTCGTTCATTTTGAAAATGAGTCTTCATCCTCTTCTCCGATCTCCTCATCTCATTCGTCCCCTGTCTCGAACGGGAGAAAGATTCGAGTTGAAATCTCGACAGGTTCGTCACGGTATCGGTTTTCGTCTTGAACGAACAATGTCACCTCCACAAGCCTTGGGAGACCGTCGGTCTGGTCGGCCAGCGCCTCGAAGGCTCGTTGTTCGGCGAAGGGTTCTCCCTCGAAGGAGAGAGCCTTATCGCTTCCCGGAACGACCGCCATGTCATCGGCTCCATTGGGGAGAAAGTTGGGCGCGACCTCGATGCCGATCGAGCCGACCGATGAGTTTTCGATGGAGGAGTCCCAATTCAAGGCGGGGAAGGAGTAGGGGTGGTATTGGGCGGCCTCGCGGAACTGTCGAGCCACCGCGCCGGATGGGTCGGTCTTGGCCTCCCCGATCAAGTAATTGTAGAAATAAGCTTTGCAATCGAATCCCACGATATGCAGGGCCATCGGCTCGACAATTTGGGTCACTTGGCTCTGATCGATCGATGGACCGTCGATATTGAGCCCCGTCTCTTCAGCATCCAAGCCCTGGAGCGGGTTCTCGGGATTGAACCAGGGGGCCTCGATTCCGAATATTGGATCGGGAACACGGTCTCCCAAACTGTATTGAAGCGCGACCGAGTAGATGCCGTCGACTTGATTGCTCGCGTTGAATTGCAGGTTGGTCACCCCTGTGAAGGCGGATCGTCTCAATAAATCGCTGCCGGTCCGAATATCGATCGCGTAACCGACTTCGACCAGATTGGAACCCGATCCCGTGTCCGAAAGAGTCAGGAAATTGATCATGTCGCGAGGGTAATAAATGTCCTCGTCGATCCCTTCATCCACGAGTCCGTTGCCGTCGTTGTCGAGCCCGTCCGCCATGGGACGCCCCTGAAGGCCCAAGTACTGGGAAACGGGGCTATCCGCCTCGCCGTCGCCGTCGTTGTCGACATCGTCGAACGCTTCCTCGTCGGTCTGCCCGTCGCGGTCGTCATCGATGAAATTTCCGCGATACATGCGAGGATCGCGGTTGTCGATGTTGGCGTCATAGGGGGGCCAATCGTTCAGGATCATTCGCCCCCGCGGATTTTGAATTCGCCCGAGCTCACGGCCGCGAATCTCGGTCGGGGTGAATTCGATATCCGAATCCCGGAGCGTGGCATTGCGAAGTTCGCGTGTGATCACATCCAGGGTGGTGCGTCCATTTTGGTAAATGTCGACCCGAGCCACCGCCGCCTGACGAACCGCGTTGGCCGCGAACAAGGTTTGGAAAGCCAGCCCCATCAGGATCAGGAAGGTTATGGTCGAAACCATCATCTCGACCATGGTGAAGCCGCGCCTATCTCTCTTGGGGATGTTCATTATCTCTCCTCCGGCAGCCGCACCAGCGCGGTCGTTCGAAAGGCGCGTTTGTAAGTGTCTTCGTCCGCGCTCCCGTCGAGATCGTCGTCGACATCGTCGTAAGCCTCTTCGTCGATCCATCCGTCGCCGTCATTGTCCTGACGGTCGTCGCCCTGGAAGATCGTGATCGTCACATAAAGCGCCCCACGGGCGGCGTAAGCCCGCACATCCTCATCGATGAAATCGTCGCCGTCGTCGTCCAGGTTGTTGAAGAACTCCTCGTCGATCGCGAGGCCGGTGATGTTTTCGTACCCCGGGATTCCCGACCTAATGTTGGCGTCGCCGTCGTTGTCGATTCCATCTCCCGCCACCGGCACTCTCCGCACGCTGATCTGGAAATTGTATTCGTCATTGGGGAAGGGCAGGGGAGCGGGCCGCCAGGGAAAGACCGCGCCTTGGCAGTCCTCGTCGATTAGGCCGTCGCCATCGTTGTCGAGACCGTCGAAGATCTCCTCGTCGGTCGCGGAGTCGATGTCATCGTCCAGCCCGTTGCCCGCCAGCAGGGGGGCGTAACGATACGGGTTGATGTCTTCCTCGCTTTGATGATCGAGCGAGACTTGCGAGGGGAGGGAAAGGTCCTCGTCCGTCAGCCCGTCGCCGTCGTTGTCTTCGCCATCCGCGAACTCTTCGTCGATGCCCCTTTGGGGGTCATAGGTTAGATCGCCGTCGGGACGCAGACCGAGATCTTGGAGCACCCCTTGTAGGCGCGCGAAAGTGGATCCCGAATCGCCGGTGTCGTCGATCAGGCCATCGCCGTCGGTGTCATCGTTATCCAGTCTGGGCTGCGGATGGTTGAGGAAAAGACGGCTGACGTCGCTCTCGATCGAGCCATCGAAATCCCGACGACTGACCACCCCGGGAGCGGTGTTGATTCGACCCGCCGAACGAAGCGCGTCGAACATGATGTCGTCGATGCCGTCGCCATCCGGAAGCGGACGGCTGTCCACCCATGGGCCGTTGGCTTGTCCCAGTCTTCCACGGTTCGACTCCTCGTAAGCGTCGTCATCCACGCCATTCCCCGGAACGCTGAAGATCAGCGGGAGGTTCCAGCGGTGGACATTCCCTCCATCGACCCGGAGGTCGAAAGGATCGCCGTTCTGGTCGGCCAACAAATATTCTTCTGTCGCATAAATGGAAGAGTCTTGCACCACCGGCCAGGTTGTCGGATTCAACCCAGGAATGAATGGCATTCCGGTCGGATCGGACCGAATGCTCTCGAGGATGGTCTGCGCGATCAATGCGGCCCTGGTTTCGAATTCAATCGGTTCGCTCTGTTGCAGCGTCCGGTTCAGGATCTGGAGCAACACCAGCAGGCCCGATGTGAGGATGACAAAGGCGACCAGGATCTCGATCAGAGAAAAGCCTCGGTTTCCGGTCTTGGGGGTGGCGAGGAAAGGTCGGAAACGTTTCATCAAACAGGACCCTCCAGATCTTCCGGAAGGGTCTGAACCGGCCAGGGTTCATAGATGCCATAATCGTAACTCGCTGTTTGCCCGGTCAACCGAAGGATGTAAAGGGTATGGACCTGAAGTCTCGCGACAAACTCCTGGTCGTTGGTCGGATCCGATCGGGCTTCCGTGACAATTTGCTGAAGTTCTTGCGCCACAGGCGCTGGATCCGAAATTCGTCCCGTGCCGAATCGCAGGAACGAAATGTAATCGTAGATTTCACCCGGTGGATTCGCCTCCGAAACATCGATGTCGGGGGAGGTAAAAATAAAATGCAGCGCCAGCGGGCGAAGAACCTGTCGTTGATCTTCCGGGGTAAAAATCTGGTTGCCGTTTGGTCCCCGGTCCTCTTGGTAGGCCGCGACTATCGTCCCTTTCGAGTTGAACTCGATCACGGTGAAGTAGGAGTAAGTTCCGTTTTTGTTTAACCGGCCATCGGTCAGATTTTCAGGGATCAACGCGTTCCCGTTGATATCGATCAAAGTCGATCCGGGTGGCATCTCGTTGGGTCCAATCACTTGTTCGTAACCGGATTCCCAACCTTGGTTCCGGATTACTTTCTTCTCCACCCAATATTCGAGTTTAGGACCCAGTTCGTATGCCTCGCGTGGGGTCGAGGCTTGGCTATCATAACTCATTTCCAGGACGATTCGTCGGGGTTGGTTGGTGGTGAGCGCCCCCTGCCTGGCATGGCGAAACATCGCCGCGATTCCCTTCAGGGCCGTCTCTTTCCTCGATTTCTCCATGATTTCCACGCCGGAAATCGAGAGAATGCCGATGAGGATCATTAAGATGCCCATCACCAGGAGGAGTTCGAGCATGCTGAAGCCGGATTCGCCGCGCATTCGGGCTCGAATCGTGGGGCTTAACACCCTATTTTTAAGTGGATTCATTGAATCGCGTTCTCCAATCGGCAAAGAAAATGCACGATGTCCGCACCGGCCGTAATCTTGTTGAGACATCAAGCAAAAGTATAGGGAGGCTCCGAAAAGCGCGTCAACTTGTTACAGATCGATTTACCCCTAGAAATCAAGCAAAAACCATGGATTCTCGCTCAATTCAGAGGTCCGTACCCCGCTCTCGCCTCCACTCGTTGTTGATACCATGGCCGACTCGAGGAGGATAGTTGACCTGAAAGCAGGGATCTAGGCCGTAAATTGACTGGGAAGAACTTCCGTTTATACTAAGAGGTTCAACCAAATCGAACAGTCTTTGGACTAAATTGAGGAGCCAGTTATGGGACAAACCCTTACTGAAAAGATACTTGCCAACCATTCGGGACGGGACAGCGTCACCCCAGGAGAAAATGTCTGGGTGAATGTGGATGTTCTCATGACCCACGATGTTTGCGGCCCCGGAACGATTGGCGTTTTCAGGAAACATTTCGGCCCCGACGCCAAAGTTTTCGATTCGGAGAAGGTGGTCATCATCCCCGACCACTACATCTTTACCGCCGATCTCCACGCTCATCGGAATATCGATATCTTGCGAACCTTCGTCAAGGAACAGGGGTTGAAGTATTTTTACGATCCCGACTTCGTGGAATCCGAGGGCTTCCCCTCTCCCTATAAGGATCCGACCGCGACCCAGTACAAAGGGGTTTGCCATGTCGCGCTCCCTGAAGAGGGGCACACGCGACCGGGCGAGATCCTTTTGGGCACTGATTCTCACACCTGCACCGCGGGCGCCTTTGGCGAGTTCGCCACCGGCATCGGCAACACCGACGCGGGATTTGTTCTCGGCACTGGAAAGACTTGGCTTCGAGTTCCGGAGACTATGAAGTTCATCCTCAAGGGAACCTTGCCTTCGTACCTGATGGCCAAGGACATCATCCTCCATGCGATCGGCGACATCGGAGTGGATGGGGCCACCTACCGGGCGATGGAGTGGGATGGCGATGGCGTCTTTTCGCTCTCCATCGAAGAACGGATGACCCTGTGCAACATGGCCATTGAAGCAGGCGGAAAGAATGGGATCATCCCCGCCGATGAACTGACCGAGAATTTTGTCCGGTCGAAAACCGACAAACCGTTCAATGTTTACCGCAGCGACACCGACGCGAAATATCACTCGATTTATGAGTACGATCTCCAGACCTTGGAGCCGACTGTGGCCAAGCCGCATTCGCCGGACAACCGGGATCTCGCACACAAACTGAAAGAGGTCAAACTGAACCGCGCCTATATCGGTTCTTGTACGGGTGGAAAGATCGAGGATTTCGAGGCGGCCGCCAAGATCCTGGATGGGAAGTCCGTGTCGATCGACACCTACATCGTCCCCGCCACAACCGAGGTCGATTCGGCGCTCGATGTCCGGACCCACAATGGCAAAACCCTCCGCGAGGTCTTCCTGGCGGCGGGCGCCAAGATCGGCCCTGCCTCCTGCGCGGCCTGCCTGGGCGGACCAGCCGACACCTTTGGACGGATCAACGGCCCCGAGTTGTGCATCTCGACGACGAATCGCAATTTCCCCGGCCGGATGGGATCGAAGGAAGCGGGCGTTTTCCTCGCCTCTCCGCTCACTGTCGCCGCGTCCGCAATCAGTGGAAACATCGCGGACCCGAGGGATTATCTTTCCTAATATACCTTGCGAGAAATTCAGGGCGGATTAGCGATGGCCTAATCCGTCCTGCTTGTCCTTCACCCCACCAACCCCTTCTCCCTCAATTTCCTCCGTGTCCTTTTTTGAATCCGGGCGAACCACTCTTTTCGCTGATCCCATAGAGCTCGATCCTGCCCGCAGTAGTCTCGAAAGAAACGGACCTGGGTGAGGAGTGGTGCATTGGGATAGACCGAGAACAGGAGGCGCGAGAGATCGTTGATTCGCGATCGTTTGAACCGCCAAGGCCTGAGTTGGATAGCGTCGAGGTCCACAAACTCGGGGTTGTAGGGGGAGGGAGCGCTCGGATCGATCAGGACATTACGGCCCTTCAAATCTCCATGAGAGACACGCATGTCATGGAGTCTCCCGAAGAGTCGAGCCACCTCTCTTCGTAGCACTTTTCGCTCTTCGGGTGTGAAAGGGTTCGAAGATCCCTCAGTCGCACGCTCGTTCCAGAAATCGTCCAGGCCAACCCCGTCCTCAGTCCATTGGGTCAGGATGAAACTCTCCAAGAGAATGGGACCCTTCCGTTTCTCCAGTGCGGCGACCACCTTGGGAGTCGGGATCTCCATCACCTCAAGCCCATATCCCGCCCGCCACACCTTCATCGCTCTCGAATAGCGAAAGAGGTTCTTGGTCTTCTCCCACCAATCCTTTCGGTTATAGCGTTTCAGGAAGAGCGCCGGTTTTTCCGCATCGAACTTTGCCCGAGCGACAGTCGTGGTTGGGGTGTGCTTGAGAACTCGACAATCCTCCGATTCGATCCAGCCATTTGGGTTTTCGAGCCGCTCCAACAGCTCGGGACAATTCCATTCTTCCCGGATCCATCCAACATACTCTCCGGGTTGAATCCGCTGAAATCTTTTTCCACTCTCCTGGCATTTTGCGATCCGCTGACGGCATCTCTTTCGGTAGTAGGTCCTTCCAAATTTCTCCAGGGCGCGCCCCATTGAGTAACGCGCCTCGCGTTCCGAGCGGAATGGAGGACTCCAATCGGTCAGGGTTTCGAGGTATCCCTTCAGCCCATGATGCTTTTCCCGCTCGGTCAGCTTCCACCTTAACCCGCCAAATAAGGTGGCGAGGTTCTTCAACCTTGCGTTCCAGGTGAGCCCCATCCGAAGCCGGACCTGATGGAGATCCATGATCAGGACATCGGGTTCTTCTTTCCGGTATGTCACCAAAAGGTTTCCCGCATGGAGGTCGTCATGACGGGCTCCGATCGAATGCATTTTGGCGAGTGCGATACCCCCCGATTGGATCAGTTTCCAACGTCCCTGAACCTCTTTTTTACCGTCAAGGATGTCACCGAGGGTGTATGAGCTCTCGATGAATTTGGTGAGCACCAGACTTTTGGGACCCAGATTCGGGTCGGAACCCTCGGCCCACAGTATCGGTTCAGGGATGGGGACCGAGTTGTCGTGGAACTTTTTGAGACGCTTCCACTCGCGCTTGGCTCTCGATCCTCTCACCATCCGGGCCAATCGATCGGAGAGTTTTGGGTCGCGGTATTCCTTCAAACAAAGAGGCCCAACTTCACTTTCTCGGACCCAGACTTTTCTCGAAGAACCCGCCTTGAGAATGCGTCCATCATCGGGTTGATTGAGGAGATCCAGGATTTCATTCAGATGGGGTTGAGCGGATTCGGAAACTTCGCCCCGCCAGGAGTCTTGTTGAAAAGGGAGAAACCCTGTGGGAGGCATTCGTGATCAACGGGAAGAGCGCGATCGATTCTTACTTGGTTCCAGTTTCGAGTTTTTGGAGGATCCGGTCGAGTGTCTCGTCGGCCTCCTCATCGAGGTTTCGTCCGGCCCCCTGTTCGGCCTTGTGGTATTCATCGGCGATGTTGATCGCGGCGAGGATCGCGAGACGGGTGGTCGACATCCTGGGGGAGACTTTGGCGATCTCCTGGAGTTTGTCATCGACATAGGCGGCCAACATGCGGACATATTGGGGGTCTTCCTCCGCGCGGAGGGTGTAATTCCTCCCCATGATTGTCACCGTCACATGCTGTTCTTTGGCCATTTTCATTCTCCTTGATCCCTGCGCGCTCGTATCGATTCTCGAAATGGACACTGGGACTGCGGCTCCGTACAAACTCTCTCCGTGTCATTCCGACGTTAGGAGGAATCTGATTGGTGGCGCCAATTGAATTTCAAATACTAACTCTCATGGGTGACTCGATCTCTTATTTAACGGTGGCATCCGTCTAAGACTATTCCTTCCGACAGATTCCTCCGAACGTCGGAATGACACCCATTGAACCAGTCGGGATTCAATCCCAATTTCTATCGGTTCTCCAGCAGTTTGCCCTCAATTTGATCCAGGCGATTTCTCACACTTGTCAGCCGATCGCGCACCAAATTCTTCTCCCGGAGCAGTCGCTGGTTGGTGGCTTCCGACTCGGCGAGTCTCCGTCGCGCCTCTTCCAGATTCTTGACCAACACGTCGTTTTGTCCCGAGGCTTTCGATTCCGATCCCGACTCTTTGTCGATCTGTTCGAGATCGGTGAGAAGACCCTTCTTCTCCTCGATCAGCGTGTCGACCAATGTCTCCAGCTGCTCCAGCTTTTTTTGTAGATTCAAGATGCCGTTCACCATGCCCCGTTCTCCATTCACATGCCGCGTTGGGTCGCCCCGAGCTGTTCGTTGAGACTCTTGAGGAGGTCTTGGTGAATCGGCTTGATCTCCTCATCGGTCAAGGTTTTTTCATTCGATCGGTATGTCACCCGAAATCCGAGGCTTTGGTTTCCCTCGCCAATCTGCTCGCCAAGGTATCGATCGAACAGGGTGACCTCCTCGAGGTACGGCGTCTCGCTTTGGTGAATCAGGTCGAGAAGATTATTGGCGGTCGTCTCGACCGGGACAGTCAATGAAAGGTCCCGCCGGATCGCGGGGAAGGGAGATGGCGGCTCGACTTGGATTGAGTCGAATTCGACCAGAGAGGCGATCGCCTCGACATCGAACTCCACCACCAACGGGTCCGAGGGAAGATCGAACGCCTCGGTCACCTTGGGATGCACCCGGCCGACGATTCCAAGAGTCTGACCCTCGGGGCCGACCCATTGTGCGGTCTGCCCCGGGTGGAAGAACTCACGCGGCTCTTTGGCAAGTTGGAAACTCTCGATTCCCAATTCCTTCAATATTGCCTCGCCGGTCCCTTTCGCGTCGAAGAAATCGTAGGGACGATCCGGCGCCGACCAGTGTTTCTCAGAGGAGCCGAGCCAAGCCAAACCAATGACATCCCGCTCGCAGTCCAGCAGGTTCTCAAAATCTTTCAGGTAGACTCGGCCAGTTTCAAAAATCCGGATATCCCTCTCTCCATAATTCACATTCCGGGAGAGGTTCGAAAGAAGATTGGCGGTCAAGTTGGTTCGCAGCATCGTCGTGTCGGCGGTGATCGGATTCTGTATAGCGACCCCATGCCGTAGAGGGTGATCGCCAGAAAGTCCGAGTTTATCCGCATGGTCGGGGGAGGAGAAACTGAACGATTTCGTTTCGACCCAACCCCGGTCGATCAAGAAACTCCGAATCGCGCGTTCGAGCGCGCAGGTGGCGTGTGTCTCTCCGACCCCGGTGGCGAAACCAGGGGGGAGGGAAGGGATTGCATCGTAACCATATTGACGGGCCACTTCCTCCACCAAGTCGATTTCCCTCTCCAAGTCGGGGCGGAAACCCGGGACTTTGACAGATAGGACCCCCTTTTCCGTCTCCTCGACCTCGCAACCCAAACGATTCAGCAAATCGATTTGAGTCCCCTTCGGGATCGAGCACCCGATTCTCGTGTTAACCCTTTCCGTTCGAAGGGTGATAGTCGGTTGTTTGGGAAGATGTTTCTCGCTTTTAGCCTCAATGATTCCGCTGGTCGCCTCGCCCCCGGCCAAGTCGATGATCAAGCCCACACAACGGTCGATCACTCTCTCCAGATTGGTCGGGTCGACACCGCGTTCGAAACGGAAACTCGAATCGGTCGACAGGTTATTGGCGCTGGAGGCGCGACGGACCCGGGAAGGGTTGAAGTAGGCGCATTCGATCAGCAAGTCGGTGGTCTGTTCGGTCACCTCCGAGTTCGCGCCCCCCATCACTCCCGCCAAGGCCACCGGCTTCTCGGCATCGGCGATCACCAGATGATCCGCCGCCAGGGTATAGGTTTCATCGTTCAACCCGACAAAGGTCTCGCCGGCGTGGGCGCGACGAGCGTGGATCTCTGGGCCGGAAAGTTTCTTTAGGTCGAACGCATGTAAGGGCTGTCCGCACTCCATCAGGACAAAGTTGGTTACATCGACCACGTTGTTGATTGGTGAGAGACCGATGTGACGGAGTTCATCCTGCAGCCATTTGGGAGAGGGGCCAATCTTCACACCCCGAACAATTCTTCCGAGATACCTTGGGCAACCCTCGGGATCATCGAGGATAATCGGAATCTCTTCTTTGGCGTTCTCGGGGAAGGGAATTTCGGGAACTCGATAATCCAGGCCCTGGGAGGCGGCGATGTCCCTCGCCAATCCAATCCAACCGAGACAATCCGGACGGTTGGGGGTGACCGAGAGTTCGATGTTGGTCAGATACTCTAACGCTCGTTCGCCGGGGGTGGCTTCCTGAGGGAGGATAATGATTCCCTCGTGATCGTCGCCGAGGCCGAGCTCTTTCTCGGAGCACATCATCCCCTGGCTCTTGACCCCGCGCACCTCTCGTTCCTCGATCTTGAAATCGCCGGGAAGCGATTGACCGGGTTGAACCACCACGACTCGGGAACCCTGACGGTGGTTGGTGGCGCCGCAAACGATCTGTTTAGGCGGGCCGGTTCCGATGCTGACCTGACAAAGGGTGAGACGGTCAGCGTTGGGATGGGGGCCAACCTCGAGGACCTCACCAACCACCAGATCCTCACGTCCCTCACCAGGTCCGGATAGTTCCTCGACCTCAAGGCCAATGCGATTCAATAGATCGCACAACTCCTCGATCGAACCTTGCCAATCCACGTACCTTTTCAGCGAATGGTAATTGAATTTCATCCGTGAAGACCCACCCGAAACCTCGCTTTTCAATCGAACCAAGAACCCTCCGAACGGAGGTCCTCTAAGTGGCTGAAATCATTTCATTTAAAAATCATTCTCCGACGAAGCTTCAAACAACTTCCGCATCGAAGGATCGCATACTCTATTAAGGGAGGGGGGGTGTGTCAAGGAACGGGGAGAGACCCGAATAACAGGCTAGTTTTCAAATCCTTTTGGCAACGGATACAGTTGAATCAGCAATCACCTCAGACACTTCTCCCAGATTCTTGTTCAGTCTCGCTTGATCCTTCATGGATTAGAACACGCCCGACCGATCCTTTCAGTAGGCTCCTTGCCAACCTCCACTGGCTGAAGTAGAAAACTCCGCAATCCTAGTTCATCGATCCCTCAGGAAATCCCGGCAACGGTCATCATTTGAATTGGAAGCGTCCATCATGACAAATAGAATTCCGGTCTCGTTCATCTATCTCCTTTTATGCTTTGTCCCGATCCTGTCATCACCCGCAACCGCGGAGGACATGAACCCCTTGAAGGGCGCCCGGCATCTTGGCGTTGTGCCTTTCGGTGATGGGAAAATGGGGATCATCGGACAACCGGACTCAGGCCCCGATGGTGGACCCATCCAACTCTCCGACCTCGATTTGGAATCGCGAGCATGGGGTGACTCTCGAACCGTCATCCAAAACTTGCCGCCTCTGGAGAGTTTGGAAATCCTTTCACCGACAGGGGCCGATGAGATCTGGATGCTCACTGTGGAACCGGAAACAGATGGGACACGCCTGCTCAACCTCAGGCAAAGCGGAGACAACGGCCAAAGTTGGTCATCTCCACAAACCCTTTCCGAAAAGAACCAACCCTATTCTATCGCTTGGACCATGCCCCGCCCAACAGGAGGGGCCTATATCGGTCTGGTCGATGAGAGCGATGGTTTCGAAGTCATCGAGTACGACGATACAGATAGCAACGAGAAGGCAGAGGCGAGCCAAAACAGAGCTTCTTCACCGATCCTCATTGCAAGGGATGAGGGTGCGGTTGACATGTATTTCACTCGGGCCGACCAGCCTCGACGATACCGGCGGGTCCGTCTCGCTTCGGAGGGTGGAATCCACATGGAGTGGCTGAATCTCCCCAGCGCTGTTACAGGGGAGTCGCCTGAACGGACTGCGGATATCACGAGTCTAGCCGATGGTCGCATGGTGGCGGTCGGCAATGACAATGTTCTCCGCACCGAAGAACTCAGCATTCGGTTCTCTTATGACGGCGGTAAGACTTGGCCAGATCGGCAGATCCTCGATGACCGCTCGCCCAGCGCCGAGGCCCGATTGTTTGTTGACAAAGAGAGCAGGTATCACATTTTTTACCTGAAGGGGGATGTTCTCCAGCACACGATTGTGGGGGATGACTGGGCCCTGGAGCCGACACGCCTCCACACCCAACCCCGGCTTGCCAATGTGGTCCCGCCCTTGGATTGGGAGGATCAGGTGGTTCCCGCGCATGACACCAATCTCCCCGTGAAGGATCGCCCTTTCCTCGTCCATGTTCGAGCCGAGGCCGATCAAGCCGACTGGGAGGCGGCATCCCATCTCTCTATTCCGGATGAGGCGCCGGGAGTGGGCGCTTCGATCACGACCGCCATCATTCGGCAAGGGACGCAAGAGTTTGTCGGAACCTCGGAGGGCCTCTATCTCCGAGTCGACTCCGCTTCCTCCTTCACTCGATTCAAGCACCACGGCGTTCACGGTCCGCTCGCTGAAACGATCACCGGCTTGGCGATCGATTCAAGAAACACCCTCTGGGTGACCACCCCCGCCGGTTTGAGTTCTCGAAATGCCAGTTGCGAATGGCGGACCATGCGGGGCCGAGAGGGTCTTCCCTGGGAGGAACTGACTTGTATTGCCATAGACTCACAGGATCGAATCTGGCTCGGGAGCACTCGAGGGATGATTCAGTATCTCCCCTACGAGGGGGGGCGTCAGTGGTTTTACCGCGCCGGACCACGATACCTCCCCGGCGACCGGGTCGAACAAATCGCATTGGAGGATGAGGGGGGATCCCTGCTGGCGAAAACCGACCAAGGTTATGGCCGAATCGAGGAAGTGACACGGACTCTCTATTCCAAGGCCGAGTATCTCGAAAAGCGCTACAATGAGCGCCATCGCCGGCTTGGCTTGGCCTCCTTGGCCGATTACAGGGATGACACGTTAAAAGAATGGACTCACACAAGCCAACCCAGCGATGGCTTATGGACGAGCTACCATGTCACCGCAATGAGTCTGGCTTATTCGCTCACCGGGGAGGAGCGTTACTGGGAGTCCGCCAAGAAGAGTATGGAGGCGCTGTACTTCCTGCAGGATGTGACCGGTATCAAGGGCCTTGTCGCGCGCACTGTCGCGGAGGTTGGCTCTACTGCGGCCGAGGGAATGCTTAAACAGGATAACTGGCATGAGGCCCTCGACCCCAGATACATCTGGCGCGACGATGTTTCCAGCGACCAGTTGGATGGACACTTTTTCGCCTTCTACTCCTACTTCGAAAATGTCGCCCAATTCGATCCCATCGAACGGGAGCGGATCGAGAAACAGGTTCGCCAGGTCCTCGATTACATCCTGGAAAACAACTATCGAATCCTAGATTTGGATGGCGAACCGACGCTATGGGGTTGGTGGGATCCGGAGCGGGTCAATGACAATCCGAACAACTATCTCGAGTCGGGTCTTTATTCTCTGATGATGCTTTCGTTCCTCCAGGTCGCTCAATACATCACCGACGACCCAAAATACTTGGAGCATTACAGGGACCTCATCGAGAAACAGGGCTACCTGAGCAACCTCTTGCTCGAGAAAAAACATTTTCCCGATGAATTGAATCACTCGGACGATCAACTCTCGGCTGTCGCCTACTACCCGATCCTTCAACTCGAACACAACCCGTTTATCCGTGACGCTCTCCACGCGGCGGCGCGTCGTCACGCGGCCATCGAGGTCCCCGAGCGCAACACTCTCTTCCAATTCGTTTACGCCACCATTGATCCCAAGTTCGCCGATGTGGAGGGAGGCCTCCGCACCCTCCGTGAATACCCTCAGGACCGGCGTTTCTATGCCATGCGGAACAGCCACCGCTCGGATGTGGTCTTCAACCCACGTGTCGGTCGATTCGGCGACCAGGTTCTCATCGAGGTCTTACCCTATGATGAACATCATTTTGAACGTTGGAATCAAGATCCCTACCGTCCCGACTCCGGCGGGAATGGGTTGACCGAGGGGAGCGGCGAACAATACCTGCTACCCTATTGGATGGCGCGGTTCCATGGATTGCTGACACCGCCGGTGGAATAATGCGGAGTACTGTCCGTGCGTCTATTTCTGAACTTTTCGTTTCATCAGGTCGCGGTAAACCTTCAAGTGGTTTTTGATCAGAATTCGGTCCGTGAAGTTTTTTCGAACCTTCGCCTGGGCTCTTGTCGCGCACTGAAGAGCGGCGTCGTGGTCGAATAAGACCTTTCGCATTGCCGCCGCCATGTCGAGTTCGTCATCGGGCGGGAAGAGCCAGCCGGTTTCTCCATGATCGATCAATTCAGGGATGCCGCCGGTGTTGCTCGCGATCACCGGAATCCCCAGCGCCATCGCCTCCAGGACCGCGTTCGGGAAGCCCTCATGCTTGGAGGGCAGGATCAGGGCCTGACACTCCGGCAGGATCTTCAATCGATCGAGGCGGCTTCCAAGAAAGATGACCGCTTCCCTCATGCTCTTTGACTCGACATACGACTGGACTTCTTCCCTCATGGGACCGTCGCCAATTAGGATCAGCCGAACCAACTCCCCATCCAGAAGGATATTTCGGAGCGCGTCGATCATTTTGAAATGGTTTTTAACCGCTGAGAAATTGGCGACACAGGCCAGCACTTTCTCCTTAGGTTCGATCATCCGACTCCGGAGCAGTTCGCGCTCAACCGGCGGTTCCTGAAGCATCGGCCCGCTCGGAATGTTATGTTCGGGGAAACCGTTAGGGATGACCTCGGTCTTTCCAATGCCGAGATCCTCTTGCTTGCAGCAGTATTCCTGGACCGCTTTCGAATTGCAGATCACCAGATCGGTTCGATCATTGGCCATTCTTTGAGCCTTCAAGTGTTTCCAGGTTTTCCAATCTGGAAGTTGTCGTCGACTCGTGATCACTCCCAGAACACCTGCGGACCTCGCCCCACGGACTGCGGCCAGATCCATCCCGAAGAGCAAGGTGTGAATGATGTCGATATCCCACTCGATGCACTGTTTCTTGATCTTCCGACAGGCTCCATAGGAGATCGGTTTCTCGATTCCCAACCCCTCAACGGGGATATTAAACTTCCTCAAAGAATCGGCGAGTTCCCCCTCTTCTCGGACACAAAGGATATGTGGCTGGAATTCGGTCTTTGCCAAGCCCCGAGCGAGGAGTCCCAACTGGATTTCGGTTCCTCCGATATTCAGATTGGGGATGACGTAAAGGATGTTGTTGGACAAATGCGGTCTCCCATCTGTCATCCTCTCCATGCCACCCTCCGGGTCATCCCCGCGAAGGCGGGGATCCAAAGGCGTGGTCCGGGCCCTGGATTCCCGCCTTCGCGGGAATGACGGAAGAGAGGGGATGACAGTTCTATTTCCGTTTCGGTTGGATCTCCTTCCAGAAATCCAAACTCTTCAATCGAGTCTCCAAATGGTATTCTACATAATCCCCCAACAATGGAACCCACTTTTTAGCCGTCGCGACCTCCACCTCATTTCCCTCGATCTCCTCGAACTTCGAAAGTCGAAACCGGTGAATGATGGCTATTTCCTCGGAGGACGTCCTCGTTGGTTTCCGTAATGAAGGTCGCTCCTCCTCTTCCACGACCCGGCCGATTTCCTTTTGTGTGAAGAGACCGCCCAACGCTGGATCGAACCACCAGTACTTGCGTTCTGAAAGATTCGCCTCTGGGCTCTCCCATCTCGGTCGGTATCCCATGTGCTCCAGGAATTTGACCAGAAAGGCGGTTAAGAGGATGCCGGGGGAATCGCCACTCTCCATGCAGTCCAAAGCCTTGTCCAACATCGAAAAGAGGTAGGGATGCGGATCCTCCTTCTCGGTGGTTCTTAGCAAGAGTTCGGAAAGAACGCTTGCCGCCGCCCAAGGCTCGAGAGGCGTCCCGGAATTCAGTTTCGGACGTCCGGTGACTGTCTCACGTTCCTTGAGTTCATAGAGCCCATCGGCCTGTCTCGGCTGGACGAAGAGGATCTCGTAAGTGGAAAAGAGGGGCAGCAGGGGGACGCTCGGTTTCTTCTTTCCTCGAGCGGTTCGAACGATCGCACGGATTTGCCCTTGCTCCCGCGTAAAGAACGAGAGAACATGACTCCCCGATTTGGCTTCGAACTTGGCCAGAGGGATCGCGGTTAGCAGGGTTGTCTTCGTCTCGGGCATAAAGATGTCTAACGCTTGGTCAAATTCAAATCCATCCCGCCTCCACTCTGTGTCATTCCGAGCATTTGGCGGTGTGGCCGCTGATTAGGAAAAGAAAACGATAGTCAAATCGCGTCATACCCGCGAAGGCGGGTATCCAGGGTCCGTGCCACCCCCTCTGGATTCCTGCCTTCGCAGGAATGACTCAATGCCGTCAGAATGATGCCCGCTTAACTCGCCTCAAAAAAATCAAACCGCCTCATCACCAACATGAACGCCACGCCCATCAAAACCGCTCCCGCGATGTAGGGCGATGCATGGGATAGGTGTGCGAAGAGATAGGCCCCGACCACGGGTCCGACCACCCGCCCCAAACTCCCCATGCCTCGGAATGACCCAATCACTTCACCCTGACGGTCCGGGCCTACCAGTCTGGAGACGATCGCGGAGGGTAGAGTGTTCATGAACGCCGATCCGATCGCAATCAGCAAGAGCGCCGGGACAAGCGGCCAGAAGGTTCCCTGGAACGAGCCGGCCAGATACCCCACAAACCCAAGGCTGCCGATGATATAGAAGACGATTCCGATATGGGTCAGTTTTCGTTCGTCGAAATGTTTCATCAGCTGACGGATCATCCCTCCCTGGATGAAGGCGGACAAAAGTCCCATAACGCCAAAAATCATGCCGACACGCATCGGTAAATCGTCCTCCGGAATTTCGGGGAAGACCTCGAACCCGACGAACAACACCAAGACCACCTCCCACATAGAGAACGTCGTCGTCCAAAGGAAATTCGCGAACACGACATTGCGGACCTGATGTTCGGAATAAACTTTGGCTAGATTGAGAATCGGGTGTCGCAACTCAGAAGGCTCAGACCGTTTCTCCTTGGGATACGATTCCTCGAGCACAATCAACCCAAACAGGAATGCGACACCCGAAGCCCCGGCGGCCGCGAAGGAGGGAGCGGCGTAACCCCAATGGGCCAGGAGGCCGCCAATCATCGGCCCGAAGGTGAAACCCAAACCGAAAGCCGCGCCGATGAGACCCATTCCATGCGCTCGCTTTTCAGGAGGAGTGACATCCGCGACATAGGATTGAGCGATGGCGATATTCCCCGCGAAGAACCCCGCCATGATCCTTCCGACAAACAACATGGTCAGGCTGTTGGCAACAGCGAGCACCACGTAGGAGAGGGCGATTCCGAGAAGAGTGATCAAGAGGATCGGTTTCCGACCGAAACGGTCCGACAGCCAGCCCCAAAGGGGCGTGAAGAAAAATTGGACCATCGAGAAGACGCCCATCAGAATTCCCGCCTGGAATTCCGTGGCGCCGAACTTGCCGATCGCATAGGGCTGAAGAATCGGGATGATGATCCCGAATCCGATTAGGTCAATGAAGACGGTGAAAAAGATCACCATCAGCGCCGCGAACCGTTTGCGGTCCTCGGGTGTGCGTTGTCGTTTTTCGTTCAAGATTAATTTGCCGCCTTCAGATAGCCTTCGCGTACGAGGTAATCGATAATTTTTTCCGCGCTCTCCTCCACCGATTCCTCATGCGTGTGGCAGACCACTTCCGGATTGAGAGGGGCCTCGTAAGGATCGGAGACTCCGGTGAAACTCTCTATCTCACCGGTGCGCGCCTTCTGGTAGAGCCCCTTCACATCCCGTTCTTCGCAAACTTCGAGCGGGGCGGCGACATGGACCTCGACAAAATTCTTGATCATGTTCCGGGCATAGTCCCGAGTCTCCCGGTAGGGAGAGATAGCCGCCGCGATATTCGGAACCCCATTGCGGGTCAGGAGGTGACAGACAAAGGCGATCCGTTTGATGTTGATATCCCGGTCCTCCTTGCTGAAGGTCAGCCCCTTGCTCAAATGCTCGCGCACCTCGTCACCGTCCATGATTTCGATATTGGGCACTCCCCGTGCACGCAGTTGACGGTCCAACTCGGCGCTGATTGTCGATTTTCCGGAACCCGAGAGTCCGGTGAACCAGACAGTGAAACCTTTTAAGACAGACATGTAAATGTGATACTCCTTCTAATTCCGGGTCCCCGATAACCCCTCCCCCTAGCCCCCTCCCCGCACCGCGGGGAGGGGGGATTTCAGTTCCCCCTCTCCACAAGGTGGAGAGGGGGTTAGGGGGAGAGGTTATCGGCGTCGGACACTCAGCTTATATGTAATACATCTTCGGATCGTCCGATTTCAACCGCTTGGCGATTTCATCCAAGGTATGCCCTTCGGCGACCTCATGGACCTGCCCGCGAACATCTTCCCAGATCCGGTCCAAAGCCCTCCAACACTCCGGATGCGCGGTCCCGTTCCCCCGATCCTCGACCGGACAGGGAAGAATCGGGCCTTCCACGCTCTCAATGATCTCGGCCAGATTGATCTTTTCGGGAGGACGCCCCAAGGCATAACCTCCTTGCGCTCCCCGTTTGGAGTTGACCAACCCCGTTTTTTTCAGGTCCTGGAACACTTGGAGCAAAAAAGATTCGCTGATCCCCCGTTCCGTGGCGATTTCCTCGATCCGGTGCCATCGTTCCTCGGCGGGGGACTCGTCAATCATCGCCGAAAGCGCCAGAACGGCGTAATAAGTTCGAAGCGTCAGTTTCATAGGGCTTGATTCAATCTAACGATCTGGTATATTCATCATAAACCTGATTGGTTTTATCAGGAATATACCTTCTCCGAACGATTCGGTCAACTGGCATCCGACAGGAGGGGATTTTCAACAGGAAGCGGGAAGTTGCTAGACCATGGACCAACTCGACTATCTAGAAGCCAAAAGCGTTCATATCCTTAGGGAGGCTTACCGGGATTTTAAGAATTTGTGCATGCTCTGGTCGATTGGGAAGGACTCGACCGTCATGCTCTGGCTTGCCCGAAAAGCATTCTTCGGACATGTTCCGTTTCCTCTGGTCCACATCGACACGAGTTACAAGATCCCCGCGATGATCGAGTACCGGGATCGGGTCGCCAAAGAGTGGAAGTTAAACATGGTTTACGGGCAAAACACCGAGGCGCTCAAGAACAAGATGACCTTTCCGGATGGGGCCATCGACCGGATCGCCTGCTGCAAGGCTCTCAAGAGCGAGGCCCTGAAACACACTCTCTCGGGTGAGTGGACCCGCTGGCGTCTCAACCACGAGAAGGGCGAGTACGAGGAAGACTCCAACAAGGATCCCTACACCGGCGTCATCGTTGGCGCCCGCGCCGATGAGGAGGGAAGCCGTTCCAAAGAGCGGTATTTCTCCCCCCGCGACAAGCAGAGCGACTGGGACGTTGACGATCAACCCCCGGAACTCTGGTCCTATTACAAGACCGACTTCGCGCCGGGAACCCATGTTCGCATCCACCCGCTTCTCGATTGGACCGAACTCAACCTTTGGGAATACATCCAGAGAGAGAATGTCCCCATCATCGACCTCTACTTCGACAAGGGCGAGGGGATGCGTTACCGGTCTCTCGGTTGTCTCCCCTGCACATTGGGTGTTCAGTCGACCGCTAAGAATGTGGATGAGATCGTCGAGGAACTCCGATCCGGCAAATTCTCCAACGTCGCCGAACGTTCCGGCCGTGCACAAGACGCTGCCGATGGCAACAGTTTGGAGACCTTGCGGCGAAGTGGGTATATGTGATCTGGGCGTATCCGCGTGGTACGAATTGAATCATGGAAGCCCATGGAATCGAAGGAAAACATGGAAGGCCAAATCGCAAAGCGATTTGCGTTCTTTCCATTCATTCCATCCCTTCCACGGAATTCCATGATTCAAATGCGGGAAGATCCCCGATGAAAAATAGAAGGAACTAGACAATAAATGACCGAAACAGCTGTGCGCAAATCCGAAGAGAGAATGAACCTGGTGATTGTCGGGCATGTCGATCACGGCAAATCCACCGTGATTGGACGTCTGCTCGCCGACACTGGAAGTCTTCCCGAGGGAAAACTCGAACAGGTGAAGGCGATGTGCGAACGCAACTCTCGCCCCTTCGAATACGCTTTCCTTCTCGATGCTCTCAAGAACGAACAATCCCAGGGCATCACCATCGACACCGCCCGCTGTTTCTTCAAGACGGATAAGCGCCACTACATCATCAACGACGCTCCCGGTCACATCGAGTTCCTGAAAAACATGATCACTGGGGCTGCCCGAGCCGAGGCCGCGCTTCTCGTGATCGATGCCGAAGAGGGAATCCAGGAGAACAGCAAACGACATGGTTACATGATCTCCATGCTCGGGATCAAACAGATCGCCGTTCTGGTCAACAAGATGGATTTGGTCGATTACAGCCAGGAAGTCTTCGAGAAAATTGTTAGAGAGTATAACGATTTTCTCGGCCACCTCGGTGTTCACCCGATGACCTTCATCCCCGTGGCGGCGCGTGAGGGAGACAACATCGCGACCATTTCTCCCCATATGCCCTGGTATGAGGGGCACACGGTGCTGGATCAGGTTGATGCCTTCACCCGACCGGAGGGGAGCCTGGCCAAACCGTTTCGACTCCCGGTTCAAGACATCTACAAATTCACCGCGCAAGGGGATGACAGACGTATCATCTCCGGGACTGTCGAGACCGGTACGGCGAAGGTGGGCGATCATGTCATCTTTTATCCCTCCGGCAAGGAGACCATCATCGAATCGGTCGAACGGTTCAACGCCCCGAACTCCACAGAGGTCAAGGCTGATGAAGCGGTTGGGGTGACGATGACCACCGAGATCTATATCAAGCCCGGTGAGCTGATGTGTCGCGCCGATGAACTCAAACCGAAAGTCGGTCGTCGCTTCCGCGCGAATGTCTTCTGGATGGGCCGTGCTCCGATGATTCCCGGCAAACAATACAAACTCAAAATCGGCGCCACCAAAGTCGCCACCGAACTCGCCTCGATCGAAAGCGTCCTCGACGCTTCGGAACTGGAGACCAATCACAACAAGCAACAGTTGGACCGTCACGATGTAGGCGAAATCATTCTCGAAACTCATCGACCCGTCGCCTTCGATAACCGCAACGATATCGAACCGACCGGCCGGTTTGTCATAGTCGACGATTTCGAGATCGCGGGCGCGGGGGTTATCCTCGAAAAAGTGGCCGAAACGGATTCCATTTTCGATCGTCAGATCAAACAACGCGAGTTCGCCTGGGAGGCGGGGGAAGTCAGCGCGGCCGAACGGGAACAAAGGTTCAACCACAAAGGCAAGTTCATCATTGTCACCGGCGAACCGGGATCGGGTCGGAGAAACTTGGCCAAGAAGGTCGAGAAACATCTGTTCGACCAGGGCTTCAACACCTACTACTTTGGCATCACGAACCAGTTCGGCGATCTCGACCAACATGGCGCCGCTGGCACGATTCAACGGGACCGCCAGATTGAAATCCTCGGCGAGCTCGCTCGCATCATGACCGACGCGGGCCTCCTGTTCATTACCATCCTGACCGACATCGACGAGTTCGATCTGAATAAGCTTCGCAAACTCAATGAACCCAATGAGGTGTTCGTGGTGAGTTTGGGGGACCCCGCGTTGGGCGGCGCGGTCATCGATGTCCAACTCGAGCCGAGTCCGGAGATCGAATCCGCGGTGGAGAAGGTGGTGGAGGGTCTCACCTCTCAACAGGTGTTCATGGATTTTTCGATCTAATTGTCGGCTATTTGAACTATTCGATTTGAAACCCTCGGTTGTCATCCTTAGAAACATTTCCTAGGATAGTCCTCGAGATTGACTGGGCACGTCGATCGATGAATTCATGGTGGAGGAGCGTGCGGAGATGAATATCACTTGGCTTCCCAAGAAAAGTGTGGTGGTTCCCCTAGATTTTTCCGATTTCTCATTTGCCGCTCTCGAGCAGGCGCTGGAATTCGTCGATTCCCCGGAGGGTATTCATGTCGTCCATGTCCTTCCAAGGCTCTCTCCGATGGAGCCAGGCGTGATCTGGGGTACGATCGACGATGACAGTCGCCGGGACCATGCTATCCAAGCCCTGAAGGACCGTCTTACCGGTCAGGAGTATCGTGGAATTACAATCGAGATCCGTTTCGGCGACGCCGCTCGGCAGGTGGCTCGTTACGCCGAGGAAATCCATGCCGACCTCATTGTGGTTCCCTCGCATGGACGAACCGGGGCTTCTCATGTATTGATTGGCTCGACAGCCGAAAGAATTGTCCGGAACTCACACTGTCCGGTTCTGGTTCTGAGGAACGCTTACCGCTAACGAGGGGTTTGGAGTCATCGAATGTCCAGTCAATTTGCTCCGAATGGGGCGAAGCATCGCTCCGTACGCTATCTCAGCATGAAAATGATTCTGGGATGCGGAATCCTGCTGATCATCCTGATTTCCGCCATAACCGGGATGACCGCCACCGCTCAGCAAACATCCCCCGAACCCGAAAAATCCGCCGTCTCAAAAGTCCTCGATCCCGCCTTGGAGAAAATCAATGGGGTTCTCGGGACCGTCCTCATGTACAATGTCTCGGGGGATACCTTCCAAAAGAGCGTTTATGACGAAGACGGGGAGCCGGTTGTCGACCCCGATACGGGTGAGTTGAAGAAAGAGACGATCGCGGTCCCTTTGATCGTGGTGACGCTTGCGGTTGGCGCGGTCTTTTTCAGTTTCTGGTATCGGTGGATCACGATCCGAGGATTCAAGCACAGCATCGACATTATCCGCGGACACTACGATGACGAGAAGGACGAGGGGGAAATTTCCCACTTTCGCGCCCTGACCAGCGCGCTCTCCGCCACTGTTGGGTTAGGTAACATCGCGGGTGTTGCGATCGCGATCCAACAGGGCGGACCGGGGGCGGTCTTCTGGATGATGACCATGGCGGTCTTCGGCATGGCTTCCAAATTCAGCAGCTGCACCCTTTCGCAGTTGTATCGTCAGTACAATCCCGATGGCACTATCTCTGGTGGGCCGATGTATTATCTCGATTTGGGATTCCGAGCCAAAGGCTCCTTTTGGGCGCCGATCGGAAAATTCCTCGCGGTCATGTACGCCTTCATGGTCATGGGGGGATCGGTCGGGGGCGGCAACATGTTTCAGGCCAATCAGGCCTTCAAGGCCTTTTCCGACACCTTCAACTACCCGGAAAAATACGATTGGGCCTTTGGTCTCGTTCTCACCTTTTTGGTGGGAGTGGTGATCATTGGCGGAATCCGACGCATCGGCGCGGCGACCTCTCGCATCGTTCCTTCGATGTGCGGTCTGTATATCGTTGCCTCGTTAGTGGTCATCGGAGTCAACTACGAGAAGATCC
Organism: Candidatus Omnitrophota bacterium; assembly: GCA_020632575.1. Classification (GTDB taxonomy): domain Bacteria; phylum Hinthialibacterota; class Hinthialibacteria; order OLB16; family OLB16; genus JACKFH01. Next base: position 175,659 of record JACKFH010000002.1, read on the forward strand.
CCGAAAGCCTGTTTCTGATATTCGAGATGGCGTTCACCCAGAACGCCCTATTTGGGGGCATGATCGGCGTGATTGTGACCGGGGTGACCCGGGCCGCTTTCTCCAACGAAGCCGGCCTTGGCAGCGCGGCCATCGCCCACGCGGCGGCGAAGACCGACGAACCGGTCCGCGAGGGTTTGGTGGCCATGATCGAACCCTTCATCGACACCATCATTGTCTGTTTGATGACCTCGCTTGTGGTCATTGTCTCCGGAGTGTGGGACAAAAAGGAACTCGCCGATGGCGTCATCATGACCTCCGCCGCTTTCGATACCGTCCTCCCCTGGTTCCGTTACATTCTGACAATCTGCATTTTCCTGTTTGCCTATTCGACTATGATCTCGTGGTGTTATTACGGGGAGCGGGGCTGGATTTATTTGTTGGACCATTTTGGGCATGGCGCGGGTCTTCGTTCGGTGGTGGTGTTTCGACTCGTCTTCGTTTTCTTCGTGTTTTGGGGGACAGTGAATGAGTTGACCACAGTGCTCACCTTCTCGGACATGATGATCCTCAGCATGGCGTTTCCCAACATCATCGGCAGCATCCTCCTTGCTCCGACCGTGCTCAAAATCGTTCAAGACTACTGGCGACGGTTCAAGTCGGGCGAGATGATCCCTGACCGTTGATTGTTTCCAAACGATCGCTACTATCCCGCACTTTGGAAGGTCCCCTTCCATCATCCATCGATCAACCTTGACGAGGAGTGAGAACCCTCACCCTTGCTAGGGAAAGGAAAGAACTCGCATGTCACACCAGTTGAAAGTCGGCCTCATCGGGGTCGCCGGGATCGCCCGCCGTCATTTTCCCGGTTGGAAGGAAAGCCCCCACACCGAACTCGTCGCGCTCGGCGACATCAATCCGGAAATCCTCAAGGTTCGAGGCGAAGAGCAGGGAATTACTCAGCTCTATGAGAATCCAGAGGATCTCATCAACAATCCCGAAATCGATATCGTCGACATTTGCACCCCCAACCGGCTTCACACCCCGCTCGTTATCGCGGCCCTCGAGGCGGGAAAACACGTCCTTTGCGAAAAACCCTTGGCGGCCACTCCCGAAGAGATCGAGCAGATGATCGCCGCACGGGACAAAAGCGGCAAAATGCTGATGACCGCTCAACACTTCCGCTTCAGCGGCGAGGCGGAGGCGTTGAAGGCCGAGATCGACACCGGTGTGTTGGGAGAAATCTACCATGCTCGGTCCTGGATGCTTCGTCGATCCTGGGCCCCGGTGACTCCTGGATTTCTGAAGAAAGAACTCAGCGGAGGCGGACCCTGCATCGATATCGGTGTCCACATTCTCGACCTGACACTTTGGATGATGGGGCATCCCAAACCGGTCTCCGTGTCGGGCGTCACCCAGAAGAAACTCGCGCAACAACAGGGCTCCTTTAGTTCCTGGTTTGGAACCCTGCCCAAGGAATGGGATGTCGAGGAGTTCGCTTCGGCGTTCATCCGATTCGAGAATGGCGCGACCCTGATCCTCGAGGTCAGTTGGTTGTTGCACCACAACACCACCGGCGAGGATATGCAGATGTGGCTCTATGGGGACAAGGGCGGCTCAGTTTGGCCGAACAATGAGATCCTGACCAATAACAACAACACCCAGCAACATCTCAACACCCAATTAGTTCGCAAACACGATGTGGAAGCGCATGCTCGGGAGTGCATGGAATTCGCCGAGGCGATTGTGACCGGAATGCCCTCTCCCGTTCCGGCCGAGGAATCGCTCGATGTTATTCGAATTTTGGATGGCCTTTACCGCAGCGCCGAGACCGGCAAGGAAGTTCGTTTGGATTCCTGAAAGGGTATGAAACGAAAAAGGGGGAAAGTCCTTCGACTTTCCCCCTTTTTTCTGGGTTAGGTTTTCTTTCTTTGTTAGTAACTCTGGTTGTAGTTGGGTTGCGCGTAGCCAGTTCCGCCGCCGCACGAGTTGCCGCATGGATTGCAGGGGTTGGAACATGGACTCCCGCAAAATCCTCCGCCACCGCAGTAGTTGTCGAAGACAATCGGCGACTGCAGTCGCGCACAACACCCGGTGGACAAAGCCACCATCACAATCAGAATCACCATCCCCAGCGCCCGATAGAATTTACCCGATGTCATTGGGTCATTCCTCCTCTTTCTTTTTTGATCCCCGACCCAAAATCCAAAATAGGTTCCGATCAGTCGGCCGATGGATTTCGAAGTCTATACCAATCAAGGGGTAGGATCAATTCACATTCCTTGAGTTGGCCTATTAGAAACTATCGACTGAGCTCGATCGCACTTAATCTTTTTTTTACTAAACCAAGCAAATTGAGCCTATTAAGATCCTGTGGATAAACCGTGGATAACTTGGTCCGTCCGGTCGGGGGAGCCGGTTGTCTTCCGATTTTCCGAAGAGTTACAATGATGCAAACTCATTTAGGAGACTTTTTCACCGTGCGACCCCAATCGATTCACCTCATTCTTCCAATTCTGTTCACCTCGATCTTTCTGTCTCACTCGACCGAAGCGGCGGAGGTTTCGACCCCCTTCGACTATAAAGTCACGGTGGAGGGGGAGCACACAGAACAGGCCGAAAACCTCATTGTCCTGAGCAAAGGAGCGAAACTTTCAATCCCAGCCACCGATCAGGTTCTCGCGCATGAATTGGAGGCGTATGGGGACCAAGTGCAAGTGGTTCTCGATCCATCGGGAATCCAGCAAGCCGCGGGGCTGTTTGCTCTGGTGCGAACCAGCAAGGATGGAACCGAAACGAACATTCCCGGCAAACTCACAGCCACACGAATGAGGATTAAACCCGAGCCGGAGATGGCGCTAACTTATGTGAAGGGCGACACAACCGAGCCTCAAGGCCAAAACTGGATCAGCGAATCCGAAGGGATCTTCCATCTGAAAGGCAAGACCAGTGTGGAAAGAGTCCATCCCGCCACGGATCAACTCCCGGAGGTCCTGATTTCGATGTCCGGCATGAACTCCCAGGTCGTGGCTTCCTCGAACCTCGCCACTATGGGGTGGTACGAGGGGTGCACCGCTAATTTTTGGCAAGAGGCGTATGACGATTTAAAAGCTAAGAAGGATGCACTACGCGAGGTCCAAATCGATCGGGACCGAGTCGGGGCGGATGCCTACAGATCGTTTGTCCGCGAGTCCTTGGCCGGGCTCGACAAACTTGGCGAGGGTTATGACAAACTCCGTCAACGGCAATACACCGATGAGGTCCTTCGCCGCATGGTCGCGGGACGGGCGGACATTCCCCGACTCGATCTTTGCGCTTTCAATATCATCGCGGGGGAGAGCGCCTTCACCATGCAGGTCTTCATGAACTGGTTGGGGGATGGTCGAGTCCTTTCGAATGTGGCCTATCTGACCAATGACGATAAAGAGGGGGCTTACCCGAAACTGACTTTCACTCTCGCCGACAAGTCCGGAAAGATCGGCGAGGACACCCGTCTGGTGATCGCGGATGGGGACGCTTACCTTGAGACTTCGAGGCCCGGCGCCGACAGCTGGAGCATGCGGTCGACAAACCAATTCGACTATCTCGCCGAAGTTGCATTCAATCCGAGCGATGAAGCGATGAAGCTCGATTTCGATCTGGATGTGACTGGGTTTCTGCTGCGCAAGGGGATGCGTGTGGTGGGGCAGGTCAACATCGGATCGCTTGAAGTCACCCCCAATTCTTTGAAGCTGGTTTACGAACCATCCGCGCCCAGTCAGAAAGTGGCCTCCGATTTCAGCGGCTATGTCGCCCTCAGTCGAATTATCCTTTTTCCCGATCGTGATCGTATCCTCGACGATTACCGCCCCGAAGAGATTTCGGACGAGACCTGGGATTTCTTCGGCAAGGCTTTCGATTATCTCGCCGATGGTCTTAATCGGGCGCATGTCGATCAGGTCGATTCCCTCACCATCGAATTCAAACAACTGGAGGGCAAGAAATGGGGGATCTCCGCCGACTTCTCAGGGAGGCAAGGACGCTCGGGGCACGCTGAATACCAGGCCGAACTTTCCGAGAATCCGATCGATTTCCTTTGGAAGAGGTTGAAAGGAAGCAAGGACGCCACTGAATGGCTCGGCCTGGATTTGGGGTTTCAGGGGACGGAGTAGACTCCGACGATGGCGCGGAAGTCATGGCTTTCGCGCGGACGTTGAGACCGCGTGTAGAATTTGAGGCGGAATCTTAATCTGTCTCAGAGAGCGAAGATCAAGCCGTCTGAATCCAGCGAGCCCTTTTCTCGGAGAGAATTACGAGACGATTCATTAGGTCCCGCTGTTCAACGTCTCTGAGAAAGGGAGTTAACACCTCAGCGATTTTCGCACTCGTCGGCGGATGAACTTTGATCCGGATCACCCCGTGGTGTTCGTGCAAGGGAAGAATTGCCCAGTTTCCAAAATCGTCATCCAGAGTAATCAATATGCGATTTTCGGCAATGGAGTATGCCAGTATCGCGTCGTCTTCCGCGCGACTTTGTCCCGTATCTGAGGACCGAACCACATCGTGGCCTTGGCTCGCAAGCATGTCCGCGAGTTCAGCCTTCAACATCTGGTCCAAGTATAAGCGCATCCAATCAGGGGGTTGCGGAAAGCGGAAGTATGTCGGTGTGTTCGATCGACTCCTTCGCATAAAGGAGCGCAGCCTTCATGTCATCCGAGGAGAGTTCCGGGTAACCCGAAAGGATCTCTTCCCAACTTTCCCCCGCGGCAAGTAGTTCAAGAAGCACTGAAACCGGAATACGCGTACCCGCGATCACCGGTTTTCCACCGCAGACCTTTGGATTTATTTCAATTCGGTTTGTCATTTCGATCCTGTCTATCCCTTAATTAAGAATACCGGATTGTATGACCCGGATGAAGGCGGTCATTGACCGCCTAAATCAATGGTCTCCCGATACACCCCCAAAAACCCCCTCGCCGTCTCCTTCCAATCGTACCGCTTCACCCAATCCAAGCCCTTCATTCTCAGACCTTCTCGCTTCTCGTGGTCATCGAGGAGATCGCGAATGGATCTTGCCCAACCCTCCGGGTCATCGGGCGGAAGCAACACACTTGCCTGCCCCACAGTCTCGGGAATCGAGGTGGCGTTTGAACAGATGGTCGGACACCCACAGGCCATCGCCTCGAGCGGAGCGTATCCGAACCCCTCCATTCGGGAAGGAAACAGGAACAGGTCGGCGGCGTTGTAGTAACGACGGAGCAACTCATCGGAGATCCAACCGGGGAAAAGGACTCGGCTTTCGAGACCTTCCCGGTTCACTAATGAGCGAAGATCCACCATCCCTCGTTTGCTTGAGTCGACATCGCCCACAATGGTCAGGTTTCTTCTGAAAGCGGGGTCCATTGTCAAAGTGCGAAAGACCTCAATTAAGAACTCAATATTCTTTCGAGCGTCAATCCCTCCGCAGTAGAGCAAGAATCCATGAGGGGCCCCGATATTATTCCTAAACAAATCCTTCCGGGTGTCGGACCATTCCTCCCGGTGGAATTCCGGGCCCACGCCTTGATAAATCACCTTCAATTTCGATTCCAGAGTTGGAAACTGATCAACCAAATCTTGCCGGGAATGCTCCGACACGGTGACCACCCTGTCGGCCACTTTGAAGATTCGATCCAAGTGGTCCCTGTATCTCTTTTCGTCCTCCTTGTTTCCGAAGAACCATTCGGGATAGTGAAGAGGCGCCAGGTCGTGAAGGGTGACTACCGTTTTGCAGGTGGGAACATGCCAACAATCGGCGGTGGGGAAATGGAGGATCTCAGTGCGGTCCCAGATAAGCGGCCGAAGATGACCGAGGATAGGCCGATGCATCAAACGCATCCGGCTCCTTGGCGAAACAATCCGAGTCCGCTCGGATAGGCCCGCCGCCTTTGTCAAAGGTGTCGGCTCGGTGATCCACTCAAACTCGAAATCCGATCCGAGTCGGTCGAGTTCGTAAAACAAGTTCATCATCCGACGGTAGCCGCGCGAGGAGCCAGCCACGTTTCGGAGGTCGATGCCGACAACCGGTCGATGCATTCAAAGTTATGCCGCCGCGGACGCTTGCTGTGCGGGGCGAGCCCCTCCCTTCTGGATCATCTGCGGCATGTTAGCCTTTGCGATCGCATCCTCATAGGTGATTTTCTTTTCGGCGATCAATTGATTCAGGTGATCCTCGAGCAACCGCATTCCGTACTTCGCCCCGGTTTGCATGGCGGTGATCATCTGCGAGGTCTTGGCCTCGCGGATCATCGCTCGGACCGCATCGGTCGCGACCAGGATTTCAAGCGCGGCGCACCGACCCCCGCCGACCTTCTTGAGGAGGGTTTGAGAGATGACTCCCTGGATGGTTCCCGAGAGCTGCATGCGGATTTGCTCCTGACTTTCCGGTGGAAACACGTTCACAATCCGGTCAACCGTCTTGGTCGCACTGCTTGTGTGGAGAGTCCCGAAAACGAGGTGTCCGGTTTCCGCGGCGGTGACCGCGAGACCGATCGTTTCCAAATCGCGCATCTCGCCGACTAGAATGACATCGGGGTCCTGACGAAGGGCGCGTTTGAGCGCTTGATTGAAATCGGGGGTGTCGGCCCCGATCTCTCGCTGATTCACAAAACATTTCTTATCCGGATGGACGAACTCGATCGGGTCCTCCATGGTCAAAATATGGCCCTGCTCAGTTGAATTAATCAGATCGATCATCGCCGCGAGGGTGGTCGACTTCCCTGAACCCGTTGGACCGGTGACCAAAACCAATCCACGCGGCTTCAGCGAAAGCGTCTTGCAAATCTCAGGAAGGCCGAGGTCGTCGAAAGAGGGAATCTTCTCGGGGATTTGACGCAAAACCAAAGAGATGGATCCCCTCTGGCGCATGACATTCACCCGAAATCGAGAGACTCCTGGGACCGAGTATGAGCAATCCAAGTCATTCGTTTCATCGAACATTTTCCACTTTTCATCCCCAAGCAGAGCTTTGGCGATTTGCTCGGTGTGTTCCGGTTTGAGAGGCACGTTCCCTTGGGGGGTAATGCTCCCTGAGATCCGGAATCCGGGAGGGCTTCCCACCTTAAAATGAGCATCGCTCCCACCCTGTTCGATCATTTTGGTCAAGAAGGCATCGACTTGCACGCACGGTCTCCTTCGGTTTGTTTAGTCATTAATGCCGCTTATATGGGATAAATATACAGAATTGTTTCTGCAAATACCAGGGGTGGGGTAAGAAAGAATTTTAGGATGTGATTCTCAGGGATTAACTTACAAAATGATTGGTTCACCAGTTTCCAAGGAGGTGGTGGCCGCCACCGCAATTTCAGTCGCGCGGAGACCATCCTCGTAGGTGGCGAGAATTCCACGATTCTCTCCCGCTTTGACTGAGTCGATGAAGGCGCGGTCCTCCCGGGCGAAAATATTCTGCCCTCCGGATATTTCCTCGACTTTTCCATCCGGGAGCTGAATGCGAACATCATGGTCCCAAGTTTCGAAATCGGCTCGAAGGTCGGTCCCCCACAATGTGAGGCCGATCGATTCACCGACGGGTGTGCACGCCGAATTGTAGAGGGCGCCCGCCGCTCCGTTTTCGAAGGTGAGTTGGACCATCATGGCGTCGTCGATGGTGAAGAAGTCCGGACGGTCCAAAACGTTGACCGCGACCGCGAACACAGAGCTGACCTCTCCAAAAAAATAACGGGCCAGATCGATTGTGTGAGTGGTCATCTCCAAGAACTGCCCGCCGGATTTGTCTTTCTGGACCCACCATTTCCAGATGCCTTCATATTCCGTCGGTCCAGCCAGGACCCATCCCCCATGCATTATCACTGGTTTCGATTTTTCAATGAGGTCATGTACCCGAAGGGAGGAGTCCCGATAGCGATTCATGTATCCGACCGAGGTGATCAACCCACGTTCGTTGACCTCTTGAACGACCCTCTGCGCGGTTGGAAGGTCGATCGCCACCGGCTTTTCGATAAAAAATGGGAGGTCTCGGTCGAGCACAAGATCCTCAATGGATCCATGTGCGAAGGGGGGGAGCATGATGAACACCGCGTCGGGCTTGGTCTCATCCAACATTTGCTCGGCAACCGTATAGATGGCGCCCTGACCATCCACCTCTTGTTGGCGAAGTTCCGCGACCTTGGGATCCAAATCGCACCAACCCACGAATTCCACATCGGGGAAATCTTTCAGACCATGATCGAGATGCGCCTGAGTGATTCCGCCGCAACCGATGAAACCGAGTTTAACTTTATCCATGTTGGCCCCCTTGTGAAATCAGACGCGACCTTTGGCGCGAAGCGCCTCAACCCAATGAACCGCCTCGGTCCCCCCGAAGTCCGCGATTTGATGACGGCAGGAAAACCCGCAGGCAACAACCGTCGTGTCTGCGGCCTTGCCTCGAATCGCGGGCATCAATCGGTCCTCGCTAATGGTCTTCGAGATATCGTAGTGACGTTTCTCATAACCGAACGATCCAGCCATGCCACAGCAACCCGATGGAATCTCGCTGACCTCCAGGTTGGGAATCCGGCCGAGAATTTTTTTCATCGCGTCGGTCCCATACAATGCCTTCTGATGACAATGCCCATGGATCAGAATCTTTTTGGCGTCGCTGGTGAGTTCGACTTCGAGGCGTCCCTGCTCGATCTCTTGAAGGAGGAACCAATCGATCATCATTACATTTTCCTGAATCCTCTGAGCGAGACCCTGGTCATCCATTAAGTCGGGCAGATCGTCGGTGAGAGCCGACGCGCAGCTCGGTTCGCACACCACCACTTTCATCCCCTGACGGATGACATCGTCCAACCCGCGCAATGTCTTTTCCCCCTCCAACTTGGCTTCCCGCAACATCCCATGGGAGATCTTCGGCCGTTGGCAGCAACCGACCTCCGCCAGGACCACTTCATACCCACACGATTCGAGGAGTTCCACCGCAGCCTTGCCAACTCGAGTCTCTTGATAGTTGAGATAGGTGTCGGCGAACAAGGCCACCTTCCCTTGTTTCGCTCCATTTCGAGGCGGACGATTAGCAAACCACATTGACAGAGATTCTGAAGCGTAAGGCGGCAGTTTCCGGCGGCTATCGAAACCCGCCATACCCTCCAGCAGTTTTCTGAAGACCCAACTCCCTTGGATGGCATTCACCATGCCCGCTTTCCATCCGGCAATCCTTCTAGCAGCGTCCGAGGAGCCAGCGATGAGCTTGTCCTGAAGAGTGAATCCATGGCGATCATGCCGCCTCTGAAGCACCTCGCTTTTGAGTTTCGCCATGTCGACATTGCTCGGGCATTCGGATTTGCAGCCCTTGCAGGAGAGGCATAAATCGAGAACCTCATGAAGACTATCGTGAGTGAATCCCTCTGGGCCGAATTGGCCGCTCATCGCCAATCGAAGAGCGTTGGCCCGACCCCGAGTGCTATGTTGCTCGTCCCGAGTGGCCATGTAACTCGGGCACATCGTCCCGACATTCGACTTTCTGCAAGCCCCGACCCCGGTGCACATCTCGACCGCCGCTGGGAAACCGCCCTCTTCCTCCCGGAACTTGTACACCGTCTCGAAAGGTTCCACCTCGTAATCGGTTCCGTAACGGAGATCGTGAATAATGGGCGGCGAATCGATGATTTTGCCCGGGTTCATCAAACCCTCGGGGTCGAACACGCGTTTAATCTGCTTGAAAGCCTCGTAAATCTTTGGCCCGTAAAACCTCTCGATGAAGGGGCTGCGGACATACCCATCCCCATGCTCTCCGCACCAACTTCCACCGTACTCGACGGTGTACTTGAAAGCTTCCTCGGAGATTTTTTCCAGACGCTCGATGTCGTCCTGATGCCGAAGGTCCAGGATCGGCCGGACATGGATGAGCCCCACACTGGCGTGTGCGTACATCGCCACCGGGGCGTCGATCGACTTGCAGAATTTCAAAACCCGATCGATGTATTCGGGAAGGTGTTTGATCGGAATGGCCGCGTCCTCAATGAACGGAAGAGGTTTGCGGTCTCCCTTGATTCCAAGCATGATTCCGAGACCGTTCTTTCGGATATTCCAAACCTTGGCCTGATCCTCGGGAGTGGTCATGATCGGGTAGGCGTAGCCTAAACCTCTACCCGGAAGGTCTTTCGCCATCTCTTCCGCTTTGCGCCTGGCCTCACCGTCCGTCTCACCAAAAAACTCGACAACGAGGACCGCGGCCGGGTCTCCCTCCACGACATCCATAATCCGCCTGATGCTCAGGTTCTTTCGCGCCAAATCCAGGACCGTCTTGTCTAGGATCTCCACCGCCGAGGGACCATGGGCGAGAATCGGTTCGACCGCGCGGATCGCCTCGAGGACATCCTGGTAGTGTGCGAGGCAGACAGCCGCCGCCTTCGGTTTTGGGACAAGGTTGATCTTCGCTTCGAGGAGGACGGCTAGCGTGCCCTCCGACCCGCAAAAGAGTTTGCCGAGATTCCAACGATCCGTGTGAGTGAACTCGTCGAGGTTGTACCCCATCACCCGCCGCATCACCTTTGGGTAACGCGCCTCGACTTCCTCACGGTTGCTGTCGATTAATTGTTTGAATTCCCGATGGATTTCCGCCGACCGAGTTTCGCCCTGGGAGTTCTTTTCCCATTCATCGGGAGACTCCTCGCCAAAAGTCGCGACCTCGCCATTGCCAAAGAGCACCGTAGTTTCGAGAACATGGTCGACTGTCTTGCCCCAGACGATCGATTTGGTTCCGGAGGAGTTGTTCCCGATCATGCCGCCGACATTGGCTCGGCTCGAGGTGGCGGGATCCGGCGCGAAAAGGAGATCGTGTTTGGCCAATTCCGCGTTGAGTTCATCGAGGACCACCCCGGGTTGAACCCGGGCCCATTTCTCCTCCAGGTTCACCTCGAGCACCTTGTTCATGTGTCGGGAAAAATCGATCACCAGAGAGGCCCCGACTGTCTGGCCGGCTAAACTGGTTCCGCCGCCGCGGGGAAGAATGCTGACCCGATGCTCGGCGGCGATTTGGACCGCCGCTCTGACGTCTTCTTCATCGAGGGGAGTGACCACCGCCACCGGTTTGATCCGATAAATGCTCGCGTCGGTGGAATAGATTCCCAGAGTCGCCTCATCGAAATGGACCTCGCCTCGGATCCGGGATCGGAGATCGCGTTCGAAGGCTTGACGATCGATAGCGGGAGGTTCGGTCCGAATGGTTGTCATCGTTCCTCAAAGAACCTGTCTGAGAGCAGAAATCAGCGCGTTGACATGGTTTTCGTTGCTGCCGTAACCCATTAGCCCGATGCGCCAGACCTTCCCGGCGAACTCGCCCAATCCGGCGCCGACCTCGATATTATACCGATCGAGAAGCGTCTTGCGCATGCCCGCGTCATCGAACCCCTGGGGGAGTTTGACCGCGTTCAGCATGGGCAGACGGTATCCCTCGGGAACCAGGAACTCGAAACCGAGATCCTCGAGTCCCGCCTTCAGAAGTTCATGATTTTTTTGATGCCGCTCGAATCGAGATTCGAGGCCCTCCTCGAGAACGATGCGCAGCGCTTCATACAGAGAATAGATCGAACTAATCGGCGCCGTGTGGTGGTAGGCTCGCTTCTCCCCGCTCCAGTAGTTGATCAGCATCGTGGTGTCGAGGTACCAACTCTGGACTTTTGTTTTCCGAGCGCGGATGGCTTCCACCGCCCGATCGCTGAAGGAGACTGGGGCTAGTCCGGGAGGCGCCGACAGGCACTTTTGGGTCCCGCTGTAGACCGCATCGATTCCCCAATCGTCAACCCGGACATCCGTCCCACCCAGCGAAGTGACTGTATCCACCAGGAAGAGCGCGCCAGCATCGTGGGCCAGTTTGCCGATCTCCTCCAAGGGCTGGAGCACTCCGGTCGAGGTTTCCGCGTGAACGATGGCGACTGCCTTCGGTTTGCATTTTCCGAGCGCTTCCTTGACCTGTTCCGGTTCGATCCATTTTCCCCAAGGAGCGTCCACCCGGTGCAACTTCGCACCCAGTCTCTCGACAATGTCCGCCATCCGATTGCCAAAAACTCCGTTGACACAAATGAGCGCTTCATCGCCGGGTTCGAGCAGGTTGGTCAGGATCGCTTCCATCCCTGCGCTGCCGGTTGCGGAGACCGGGAAGGTCAGTGCGTTCTTGGTGCGAAAGACTTGCTGCAACATGGATTTGACATCCTCCATGATGCCGATGAATTCGGGATCGAGGTGGCCGATGAGGGGTGTGGCCATGGCGCGGATAACTCTCGGATGAGCGTTGCTGGGGCCGGGACCGAGAAGAATGCGCGGCGTTGGATTCAGTTGTCCAGGTAAAGTCATTAGGGAAACCCTCCACAAAGGATGAAGAAACAAGAGGCTAACATAATCCACCGGGATCGACGAATAAACCCGTTCAAACACTTTTGGATTGCCGGAGTTGTCGTTGAATCATCCCAGCGTTTCATTACACTACGCGATCATGCGATATTTAAAATGTTCGGAAGTTGGGTTGAGTCTATTTTTCGTTTTCTTTCTGACAACATGGGCTCCGGGCCCCGCCTCATGCGAGGGGGACCGGCCCCCGAATTTTGTGATCATCTTTGCGGATGACCTGGGGTATGGCGACTTGGGATGCTATGGGCATCCGACTCTTCGGACGCCGAATTTGGATCGGATGGCCGCCGAGGGGATGAGGTTTACCGATTTCTATTCCGCCGCCCCCGTTTGCACACCGAGTCGCGCCGCGCTGATGACCGGTCGGCTTCCGGTTCGCTCCGGGATGTGCAGCGACACCCGACGGGTCCTATTCCCCGACTCGGCGGGCGGGATCCCGGAGAGTGAAGTCACCCTTGCCGAGGGACTGAAACAGAAGGGATATACGACGGGTTGTGTTGGCAAGTGGCACCTGGGACATCTCCCTCAATTCCTGCCCACCCGCAATGGTTTCGACTTCTATTTTGGCATCCCCTACTCCAACGACATGGACCACTTGGATAGCGGACCCAATGGTGAGGCGCGGTCTCTGAATCCGAAGGTGGAGAATTTCAACGTGCCGCTCATGCGGAATGAGGAGATTATCCAGCGTCCCGCCGACCAGACGCACCTGACCCAACGGTACACGGAAGAAGCAATCGGCTTTATCAAGAAGAATAAAGAAAAACCCTTCTTCCTCTACATGCCCCACACCTTTCCCCACATCCCTTTATTCGCTTCGGAGGATTTTCTCGGTAAGAGTCCGCGTGGCCTCTATGGCGATGCGGTCGAGGAGGTCGATTGGAGTGTCGGTCAGGTTCTCGATACGCTGAAAAACGAGGGTCTCGCGGAGAACACTCTGGTCTTTTTCACCAGCGACAATGGCCCCTGGTTGATCATGAAAGAGACCGGCGGATCGGCGGGCCTTCTTCGCGATGGGAAGGGCAGCACCTGGGAAGGCGGAATGCGGGAACCGGGGATCGCTTGGTGGCCGGGGAAGGTGAAGGGCGGGGAACTTTGCCGGGGGATGTCCTCGACCATGGATTTGTACACCACCTGTCTGACTATCGCCGGCGCGGAAATCCCAACCGACCGTGTGATCGATGGCGTCGATATGAGCCCCTTGCTCTTCCAAACAGGGCCTTCCAATCGGGATGAGTATTTCTATTACCGAGGCCAAACGCTTTACGCGGTCCGCAAGGGGCCGTTCAAGGCGCATTACATCACCCGCCCCGCCTATGGGCGTGGCGAAGCGGAACCCCACGATCCACCCATCCTCTATCACCTGGGCATCGACCCCTCGGAATCGATCGAGATGAACGATCGATTCCCCGAGGTCCTAAAGGAAATCGAAAAGGCGAAAAAAGCCCACCTCGAAACAGTCGAGGAAGTCGAATCCCAACTCGAAAAAAGAATCGAACCCTAACCCAACTTCACTTCCCCCTCCCCGCATGCGGGGAGGGGGCCAGGGGGAGGGGTTTTCGGAGGTCTCCCATGTCGCATCGTATCTTGATCATACTCATCCTCATCATCTTCATCCCCCTCGCTTCGGAGGCCCACCGTGACCGGGGATCCTGGAAAAAAACGCTCGATGACAAAGCGGAATATTTCGAGAAAAATGCCGAGGAACGGCACAACATCGAGGGGACTTACCCCTCGAGCGTGCGCCTGCATCCTCCAGATCACTATGTCGACCCGAGTTTGGGGAACTGGAAGACTCTGACTGAAACCGGCGAACTCCCTCCCGGTTGGTGGTTCGATCATGGGACAACCGGCCTCTCCAATGTCGCCCACACCAGCTCCTGGACCGGTTGCCTCTTAACCGGCGAGGCCTTTCGGGTCGCGTTTCTCCGGGACAAATACGGGACAGACGATGAGCGCTACAAGAAAGCCCACGCCCGCGCGGATGAAGTCATCGGCGGTCTTCGCATCCTCACCTTGGTTAGCGGGCAACCCGGGTTTTTAGCGAGAGGCATCGCCCTGGGGCATGGAATCTCTTACGAGGAAAGAGGAGGGACCGATACACGCGACCTTTGGAAACAGGGAGTCGGCGAGTTCTCCAAGTATCGATACCGCGGGGGGCCCAGCCACCACAACTACGATCAGGTCTTTCGCGGTCTCGGGATCTATTACTTCATCGCCGCCGATGAGGAACAGAAAGAAAAGATCAAAGAGATTGTCACCGACATGTCCAACTGGGCGCACCTCAGGAAAAACATGCGGGTGATGCATGACGATGGTGAACGTGAGAGCACGGTTCTCATCGGCGGGTGGCGTGCGATGGCAGGGACCACCGAACCCTCCGGGGGTTCCCTCATGGCCACCACGGGTCTCAAGATCGCGGCCCTGATCACCGGCAATCCCGAGGTTGCCAAACTCTATGAGGAATGGGTCGACAAGTTGGGATACCGGGATACGGAGAGGACCAAGGAGAGCATCATGGGCCCCTCGCGCGGGAATTATGATGACACCGACCACCTCCTTCCTGACCTCTACCTTCTGAACAAGATCGAGGATGACCCCGACCTCCTCAAGTTCTACCGCAAGTGCATGAAGGATTCCTGGGAGGTGCATAAGGACGAAAAGCAATCCTGGTTCAACTTCCTTTATGCGAGTGTGCTCGGAGAGGAATACGCGGACATGGAGGGATCGCTCTGGCATTTGCGTTCCTTCCCCACCTGCCGCCTCTTCCAGCCCCAAATGAACAGCATTCGAGAGGACATCGAATTCACCACCGATGATCGAGGCAAAGAGGCGCTCAAGCCTCTCCCGGTACATGAACGAAGGATGGATAACGAGTACCACTGGAAGGGGAGCCCGTTTGCGCTGGATGGATGGCTTAGTCGCATCGTTTCGATTGTCGAGGTTTCTCCTCATGATCCCTTCGTTCAGTTTGCCGCGGACACTTCCGGCGGCGCCTATGTCAGTTTGGACCGGGGAGAGATGTGGGCCCCGATGCAGGGGCTTCCCAGAGTCAACGATTTCCTCTTTTCGACTGATTACCCTTGGATCGCCTTCGCGGCCACACCCTCCGGCATTTACCGGACCATGGATGGGGGCGAGTCCTGGTCGCGAGTCGCCGGCTACTCCACCGACCGACTCGACCTGGATCCCAAGAACTCACAAAGTGTTTACGCGGTCGGTCCGGATGGGATCTACAAGAGTGTCGACCTGGGCGAGAAGGCCATGGGAACGGTCTGGCGCGACCTCTCGGGTTCCGGATATCCCGAGGAGGCGGTGTTCGAGGTGATCCTCCTGACTGGCGATGAGGAGCCCACTCTTTTGATGATGACCTCCAATGGCATTTATCGAAAGAAGGAATCCGACTCCGAATGGACCCCTCCCGATCGCGTCACCCGTCAGCGCGGGTTTTCGGATGTCCTCCCGATTGGCGGCAAACCCCTTTGGATCCGATCGGATGACACCCATCCCGGTCGACTCTTCCGCTCGGTGGAAATCGAAATGTGGAGGGATCGCCAACCCTTACTCAGTGTCAGCGAGGATGGCGGCAAGACTTGGATTCCCGTGCTGAAAGAACTGGAGCCCCTCAGTCGCTGGTCTTCTGGAGAGGGGGACACCATCAATCTGACACGAGAAGACCTGAGGGGGATGATTGCGTATTTCCAGAAGTTCCCCATCACCGACCTTCGAGTGGACCCCAAGGACTCCAACCGCTGGTATGGCCAGATCGAAGGGGGAGTGGCGATCACCGAGGACTCCGGCGAAACCTGGCGGCTCTCGAAAGAGGGGTTGGATATTGCTCGAGTCCATTCGCTCTGGGTCCCCCGTCATGCATCCACTCTCTATGTTGGAACCCCGGCCGGCTTGTACCTGAGCGAGGACCAAGGGAAGAGTTGGCAAGACACCTCGTTGGTTCTCCAGGATTCCGGCGTGATCCGTTCCGAGATCGGTGGAGCAGGGTACCTCGAGGCTTACTGGCTGGGTCGCTACGAGGGTTTCATCGGGGATGAGGAGGCGGAACGAACTTGGTGGGAGAATTAAACTAAACGACCGCGAACGGCCTGAAACTCGAGGGGTAGTGTTCGTATTTAAGCCTTTCGACCCGTGCGCCTTGCTTCTTCCAATACGCCTCCACCCGACGGTTCGTCTCGGCAATCCGAGATTCGATCAGATAGAGGTAGTCCTCCATCCCCTGTTTCTGGGAGCAGATGAACCGGATACGGTCTCCCCTCACCGTGGCGGCGAGTTTGTTTAGATAACGACACTCCTTCCAAACCTGTTCGAAGGTTTTCGCCCACACTGGATCCGGTTCTCCCGAGAGAACCACAGGAAAAGCGAACAACTCGGGAGCGTCGGGCAGCATCTCGATCTGGGTCGTGTCGATATCCGCTGGTTCGTACAAATAGTAAATATCACTCATGATTTCATTCTATTCATTAACCGGTTTTCGCGCGAGAAGATAGACTTTGGTCCGGTCGTTCATCTCCAGGGACGCAGCCGGTTGAAACTCCCTCTTCAAATACTCGCCGAATTCCTGGATCAAAAACATCCCGTTCAAGGTCTCCTTTCCATCGGCCCGAAGGCTTGTCCGGACCAGGAGCATGTTCACCCGGCTTTCCTCGAGACGTTGGATGAACTCCTCCGGCGGGGGATACCCTGCTCGAAATCTCATCGAATTTGTGTCGGCTTCGTTCAGAGCGATCTTGAAGTCCGTTCCCAGGACAAAGAGGGGGGTGGTGGCCGAATCGCCGAAAACCGTGGTTCCAGGGGGAAAATCGAGTTTCTTCCCCCACTCGACCAACTCATCCAGGTTTCTCCGCTCGTGATCCCAGTACGCCACGGGGGAAGATTGCGGGTCCCTCATCATCACCCTCCAATTCATAGGAAGGATGGGTTGAAGCAAGAGAAATCCCGAGATCGCCAACAGCCCGCCATGGAGGGCGAATCGCTTGCGGAGGTCTTCGCCCCATTCGATTTGTGTCCCGAACCAGAGAATCCCACCTAGCAAGAAGATAATCGATGGGAGAAAAAGGAGGAAATAGAAATCGAAAACCCGTTTCTGAATGGCGAGAAACAGCAGCACTGTCAGAAAATGCACCCCTCCCACCCAGAACCAAGCCCGGATTTCGCTGGGCGGTCGCAAAGGCTTCCCCTGTCTTTTTAATGCGAGTAGCGATCCGCCGCCGAAGGCGAGGCAAAGAAGGAAAACCAGGAAACTCATAACGTTCCTGTCAAACAAGCGTGAAAAGACCGCCACAAAATCGTTGGAGGCGGATTCCGGTTTGGCCAGATGATACCAAAGGTTCATTTCCCAAAACGCTTTTCCTCCAAGAAGGGTCCCAAAAACCGCGAGAAGAATTTGCGAGACCCCGACGATCCCCGCGAAGACCAAAATCTTCTTTTTCCTGTCGGGCCCTCCGACCAGAAAGACGCCAAGGAGGAGAGCGGGGAGGGCTGTGATCGAGTAGAACTTGGTGAGGAGTCCCAGTGAAAAGGCGACCGCACCCCATGTCGTTCGGCCTTCGCGAACAAAGAGGTAGGCGAGAAAGATGAACGTCAGGGTTCCATTAATCCCGGTTGCATGGGTGCTTGCCCTCAAAGAGATATAGGAAAAGAGAAAGATCCAGAGCGGAATGGCTAGGAGGAGTCCAATTTGTCTTTTGAGGAGTCGATGAATGCTCCAACTTGAAACGAGAACGGCTCCGATCGGAATGATTCGAAGTCCGGCGACCTGCCAATGGAAGAGGAAACCGCTGATTTTTAAGAGAATGAGAAGGAAAGGGGGGTTGGCATAGAAAAAATCTCGATAGGGGAGTGTCGCAAAACCGAGGTTCCTCGCCAATAAATAATAGATGTTTTCATCGGTTAAATACCAGTGAAACGTTTCAGACTTGAGAAATAGCCAGAAGCCGAGTGAAGAAATTGTCAAGAGGTTGACCCAAAAGTGGGTCTTAAGCATTTGATTTATTTTGGCTTCTGTCAATTTGGATAATTTTCATTGAGAGCGTTTTTTCTGTGGCAATTATCCGTTCTCTTTGATAAGATGACAACTGGGAGAATGAAAAAAAGATGGGAACACGCCAAAACGGACTGTCCATCTTCTCGTAAGGGGGAATTGAACTGAAATGGCAGCAGACATATTTGTTGTTGGAACCGGACTGGGAACGAGCGATCAAATCAAGAGCGTCCTGGAGACCGTTGGGTACGATGTGGAAGTGTACCCGGACTTCGGCACCGCGCTCAACGATTTGGAAGAGCAACGACCGAGCCTCGTTTTCATCGACACTCAAACAGTCGGGTTCGACTTAGGCGAGGATATTCGCCAGATGCAATCGGTGATTCAGAACCTGGATTTCATCATGATTGCCGATTTCCAGGATCCACTCCTTGAGAGGGAAGCGGTCGGCTTGGGAGTCAACGCGTGGCTCTACCAGCCGTTCACCGCCCCCGAAATCATTCTCAAAGTCGCTTCGGTGCTCGAAAGCGCCTCCTCCGTCGGCCCGGATGGGGTTCCCGAAGAGGCGAAGGGCGCGGAGAAAGAGAAGAAAGAAACCGCCGACTGATTGCACCTCGCGAATTGTTGCCCCCCCCACCTTCCGTGAGGTGGAGACGGTTCCTGTGTCTCTCTTCATTACCTCGTAGGAACACCCACTTTGGGGCATTCTTTTTCAACTACGCAGATTCCACATTGAGGTTTCCGAGATCCGCACACCTCACGTCCATGCAGGATCATCCGATGACAGAACATCACCTGTTCCTTAGGCGGAATGAGTTCGCCGACCTCCTTTTCGACTTTGACCGGGTCTTGTTGATCGGTGAACCCCATTCGCCGTGAGAGCCGTCCGAAATGAGTGTCGACCACAATCCCAGGCACTCCAAAACAATTTCCGAGAATCACATTGGCTGTCTTTCTCCCCACTCCGGCGAGCCCAGTCAGTTCCTCCATCGTATTCGGAACCTCTCCACCATGATCCTCCACAAGGGAGGCGCAGCATGCCTGGATATTCTTGGCTTTGTTTCGAAAGAATCCGGTCGGGCGGATCGCTTCCTCCAATTCCTCCGAATCCGCTTGCATGAAATCCTTTGGAGCGTGGTATTTCTTGAACAGTTTTTGTGTCACTTCATTGACCCGCGCATCCGTGCATTGCGCGCTCAGGATCGTCGCAATCAGGAGTTCGAAGGGATTGTCGAATGTCAGGGCGCATTCCGCGTCGGGGTATTCCTTCGCCAAGGCTTTGACAATGCGTTTGGCCCGCTTTTTCTTATCGGCGATCGATTCGGCCATGGGTTGCTAAGCGCTCCTTAAATCGAGGGTTTCGGTCTCGAATCCACTAATACGATTATCCTCGAGGTGGAGGTCGACGACCTCCTCTCCGATCCGAACGCCGACTCCGGTTCCCGCATGCTTTTCTTGGAGAATATCGTTTGAGGATAGGAGGGTCCCCGCGGGGTTCCCTTGGAGATCGACTCCGAATTCTCCGGAGTCCACGATCACATTCTTCTCGATGGTGTTGTTCAATGGATCCCGACCTCCGGTCTCTTTTCGGAACAGAACGCCAACCTTCCCGGAATCTTGAATGCGGTTGTTGGCCACACGGTTTCGGTTGTCACGATGGCCGATCGAGACTCCGTAGTCGCGGTTTCCGACAATCTCGTTGTCCTCGGCGATTCCGTTCTTCACCCCCCAGCAAAAGAAGATGCCGATCCCGTTTTCGATCGATCGATTGTTCCGGATGACAGGACGTTGAGAGCCGGAGCCCGGGTGGAAACCAAGGTCGGCGTTTCCCTGCGAAAGGCAATCCTCGACTCGGACATCGTGGCAGATCTGCCAACTGATTCCATCGCCGTTGTAATCCACCGTTTCGACCCCGCGAATGATCACCTTTTGGCAATCCTGCATGAAGATGCAGCCTCCGTAGTTGCCGTTGAAGTTTGGGTTGTTCTGACGGTTCCCCTCGATCCGCAAGTTTTCGATCTCGACGTTTTGAATCTCCTCGCCGCTGATTAATGGGAAAAGAACCTTTGCGATCGCCTCGTGGTCGGCCCAGAAATTCTCGCCAAGCGGTTGGTCCAGGAGGAATCGGCTTCCATCGCGACCGATCAAAGTTCTCTTTACGATGGACTGACCGTTGTGGTGGGGAGCGTTCGCAAAGAGTGCGATTCCCATCCCTTCCTCAAATCCATCGGGATTCGAAAGCGTGATCGAGGATTCATACCAGTCGGAATCGATCGCGAGCGGCGATTCGAGGTAATCGTTTTTTTTGAATCGAGTCTCCGGTCCCGATCCCCTAACCGAAACTCCGGACCGTAGCTTGAGCGCGTTGTTGAAAACAAAATCCCCGGGAAGAATTTCGAGAGTCCCTCCCCCCGCCGCGGCCAAGTAGTCTATTCCCGCCTGCAAGGCAGAAACTGTCGATCCCTCGAAATCGCCGCCCGGTCCAACTGTCAGTGTCGGTTTGGTTTTCACTCGCACCCCTTCGATTCTTTGCCACTAAGGCGTTCTCTCATTTGAGTCGATTCATTGTCCGGATACGATTTTCAGTCGGTCTTGCCCGCGATGACATAGGCGAGTCCGCCATGACCGAACCAGGCTTTGGAAAAATCCTTCGGACTCCATTTCAGGAAGGCGCCTTTGTCCGAGGGGAGATTCGGGTCATGGGTCACCGCCCGGCCCTCCTCATCGATGCCCAAGAGCACGAGCAAATGCCCTTTAGTGGAGGTGTAAGGAGGGTTTTCCAACTCGTTCTTTCGGAATGCGATCGAGCAGACCAACGGGATCCCTCTTTTGAGATACTGGACCGCCCTCTTCCAGTTGCCGACATACTCGACCCAACCCAGGGCCCTCTTCTGGAAGGCGGCGTGAATCGCGCGCGGCCAAACCCCATAGAGGTTGTGAACTGGATCGTACGCCAGTTCCGCCATCTCCTGGGGGGAGGCCTCGATCCCATATCCCCGCAGCACCATGGCCAATGAGGTCGGAGAACAGAGTCGTTCTCCTTTTTCCTCATCCCCGTCGTGCTGGCAGAGATGGGGGACCGACTCGATGAGTGGCGTCTCCTCGGGGATTTCGTTCAGGCATGAGAGTTCGAAAACTCGGCTGTTCCTTGATGTGAAATACACGCCGCGGACCATGGGCGGATGGATCTCCCGGTTTTCGGAGACCATCCTCAAGTCGATCTGGAAATGGGAGCAGGGACTCCTGGTGGTAACCTGGTCCACATCCCAAACCCACATCCGATCCAAACCGGGATTCTTTTTGTTCTCGGTTTCCGGTCCAAGCCAGTCGGACCAGCCGAATTGTTGGCCCCGGACTCGGAATAGGACGGTCGCCATGGTGTCTCCTGGTTGGTGAATGTTCCAGGAAACTGTCGCATGATCGAATCCGGAGGGGATCTCGATTGGGTGTGTTTCGAGGCGCCCCTCGCTCGCACCCTCTCGGAGGGTCAGTCCCGAAGGTCCCAAAACGAGATTCTTCACCTCATGGTTCCGCGAGAGCAAATCCTGTGGACGCAGTTGAAAAAGGGTTGAGGTCATAGGGCGTCGAATTTAGCCGAGGTCATGAATCGAAATCTTGATTTCATCGTCCAATTCCAGGATGGCGTAAGTCTGACGGTCAGATGAGAGTGTGTCCGTGGGAGACCCAGGGTTGAGCAATTTGAACCCATCGATTTCGTGCATGCCCGCCTGGTGGGAATGACCGAATATCACAAGGTCGGGGGGGGTGTCTTTCCACGATCGCACGACTCTCTTGGCGACTCCTTTCGGAGGACCGAATCCGTGGGTGATTCCAATCTTGAATCCTCCGACATCGATAACCTGCCTTTCGGGGATTTCCTCCGATTCCGGGAACTCGTCCCGGTTTCCGATCACCGCGGTTAAATTGTACCGAGACGCCAATTCCCGATACACGGAATAGGCATGGAAATCTCCAGCGTGGATCACTCGATCGCATTCATCGAGCTTCTTCAGAAGTTTGGGGGGCAACTGAGCGGCGAAAATGGGTACGTGTGTGTCGGAGATGACACCAATCTTCATGACCTCGGACCTTTCGGGTCAGTTTGCGCAGGGGCAGGTGGAGGTTCCACACGCCCCAATTTCAGGACACTCTGTCCCGCATGAGCCGTTTGACTGAGCAACCTTCGCGGAAAAAGAGCTGAACAACTTCTCGACCCCATTGCTTCCACACTCCGGGCAAACAGCCTCTTCGGCATCTTGGCTGACTCCGACCAGAATTTCAAACCGGGTCGAACACTTTGCGCAACTGTATTCCATCAGCGGCATCGAACGCACACTCCTAGTTTCATGGAGATGAAGTTTCGTTGATTTTGACCGAAGGATACTGATTTGATAAGTCGGGATGTGGCCCGACTCCCTTTTCATTGCGCAAAGCGCTCCGTATGATCCCCTTCCAAATTCTTGATTCCGAACCAAGATCCCAGAGTTGCTTTGATTATACCCAAGGAGAATTTTGTGACTGTTCCGAAATTGCTTGAAAACAAAACCGCCCTAGTCTTGGGCGTCGCCAATAAACGCAGCATCGCTTGGGCCATCGCCAACCGATTTCATGAAGCCGGAGCGCGCCTGGCAATCACCTATCAGGACGAGCGCTTGCGGGACAAGGTGGAACCGCTAGTCGAAGGAATTTCGGATTGCCTCCTCATTCAATGCGATCTGACAAAGCCGGAGGAGATCGAAGAGACTTTCGCAAAAATCGACTCCGAATTCGATGGTTTGGACATCCTCGTTCACAGTGTGGCTTTCGCGCTCAAGGATGAGCTCGAGGGACGATTCTCCGACACCAGCCCCGAAGGATTCCAGGTTGCGCACAATGTCAGTTCTTACACTTTGACCTCCACCGCCAGAGCGGCTCGACCGCTGATGGAGAAGAAAGGGGGCGGGAGCATATTGGCCATGACCTACTACGGTTCCACTCGAGTCATCCCCCATTACAACGTGATGGGGGTAGCGAAAGCTTCGCTCGAGGCCAGTATCCGCTACCTCGCCTCCGACTTTGGAGAGTTCAACATTCGGGTCAATGGGCTTTCGCCGGGGCCACTCAACACCCTGGCCGCTCGGGGCATCACCGGCTTCCCAAAAATGCTAAAATATGTCGCCGAACATTCGCCCCTTCGGAAGAACACCGAGCTCGATGAGGTGGCCGACACCGCGATGTTCATGGCCAGCGATCTCGCTCGCGGGATCACAGGAGAGATCATCCACATCGATGGCGGCTACCACATCGTGGGGATGTAGAAGGCTCAATTAATTTAAGGAACTCTGTTTGTGCTGTGGGAGGGGCATCCCGCCCCGATTTACCGGGCCCTTCGCGGCAAGGATGCCGCTCCCACATCGCACTGAGGCAATAGCGGTTATCGAATGTTTCTGTTGGGGTGATGAAGGATGGAAAAACCGGACAACCAATTCGAGCAAAACGTTGAGCGGGTGGAGTGGCTGCTGCTCATTGTGGCCACAGTGTTCCTTCTCCTGAACACTTTCACCACCACCCGGATCGACAATGACAAATCCCGCATGGCCACTGTCGACAGCTTGGTGAAACGCGGCACCTGGGTGATCGAGGAGAGCCGCTTTCACAAAACGGACACGCCGGTCGGCACGATCATCGACAAAGTTCAGATCGATGGCCATTTTTATTCGTCGAAGCCCCCGGTCTTTCCCTTCCTGATGGCGGGCGAGTATTGGGTCCTTCACAAATTCGGGTTGGATTTTGAAGATGACGATCAACTTCGATTCTTGGTCTGGATCCTGACATTCACTTTCACCGGAATCCCGTTCCTGCTGATCGGCCTGTTATTCAAGATTTCCGCACGGTGGTTCATTGAGGACCCGCTGATCCGATTGGTCGGGTTGTTCACCATCCTCTGGGGCAATGAGCTGATGGGATTCGCCCAGACAGTCAATAACCATGTTCCCGCGGCTTTCCTCTTTTTCGCCGCCATGGTGGGCGGTCTCGGTCTGGTCCATGGAAAATTGCAGCCAAAACCGATCCATTTCATTTGGACAGGTCTCGCGGCGGGACTCCTTCCCACTGTGGACATCCCGGCTTGCTTCTTCTGCGTTCCGCTCTGGATTTATCTTGTCCGAGCCTTCCCGACAAAAACTCTGATCTGGTTCACCCTCGGGGCGGCGCCTCCTCTCGTTCTTCATTTCATCCTCAATTACAAGATCAGCGGGGGACTGCTTCCGTTCTACCTGAACGATGAGTACTACCAGTGGCAGGGTTCCTATTGGGACCGAAAAATGGCGATGGACGCAGCCGGCGAGTACGAGACCCGGCATGTCAATTTCTTCCATTCGACTGTTGGACGGAAAGGGTTGTTTTCACTCTACCCCGTCCTCATTTTTTCGGCGGTCTATGTTCTCTGGTGTCTGAGCCGCACCAGACCTCGCCTAGACCGTGTGATTGGAATCCTCTACCTGGCGGTGATTCCGGCGCTTGGGTATGTCGCCTGGGCTTACAACCAGGACATCCGCGTTTCGCACCACATTTCCCTCGTCTATTACATGCTCTTCGCCTTCATCCCGTTTTTCGTGGCGGCCTATCTGCTCACGAGTTTAAAAAAGGAGGTGGGAGGTCGTCCCCCCGCTCTCGCTCTAGAGGGGGTCACGATGGGCGCGCTCACCCTCATGTGGCTCATCTTCTATTGCCTGATGCGGGACAATTATGGGGGGTCCGCCACGGGATACCGGTGGTTCATGTTCTTTGTTCCTTCTTTTCAATTCTTTGGCGTTCTCGCTTTGGCCCATTTCAAAAGCAGAGGGGCGTGGCTGATCGCCTGCATTCTGATTGGACTCTCTTTCTATGCGAGTTGGCAGGCGACTGTCCAACCCTGGAGCATGAACTATGACTGGCCCACCCGATTCCTTGGCGGGTGGATCACCCGGTTCTAGGCATGAAAGGCTGGAAATTCTGGCTCGGGATGATCGTGGGGATCGGGGCGCTCGTCCTCTTCGCCCGGGACCTGGAATGGGGGCCCTTTCTCAATGCGTGGGAAGATCTCTCGCTCGGGTGGTATGGCCTCGGCATCTTCTTCTTCTGCTTCAGTTTCTTCCTCCGCTGCCCGCGATGGAAACTCCTGGTCAGCGATTTGGGTTCGGTTTCGTTTTCGCTCTTGGCGCGGGCTTTTTTCGTGGGGATGTTGATCAACCGGATTCTACCCGCTCGACTGGGCGAGGTGGCCCGATGCGTGGTCCTTAAACGACGCGCCGGGCTTTCGTTGGTTGGGCTCTTGACCACGGTGGCGGTGGAGAAATCCTTCGATGGCCTCGCCTTGTTGACCGTCACCGCCCTCGCCCTCGCCCTGCTCCCGGCCGGGGAGCTGCCCGCCGATCTTCAACCCCTTTTCGAGGAGCACCGCGCAAAAATTCTGACCGGCGCCATTGGCGTTCCGCTTGCTCTCCTCGCATGCGCCTGGA
The DNA here is from genome assembly GCA_020632575.1 of Candidatus Omnitrophota bacterium. Lineage (GTDB taxonomy): Bacteria > Hinthialibacterota > Hinthialibacteria > OLB16 > OLB16 > JACKFH01. The sequence continues at coordinate 201,477 of JACKFH010000002.1, forward strand.
TGACTCCGATCCTCCTCGCCTTTTGGGAAAAACGTCGGCCCACCGGCGCCGAGGTGGGATGGATGGGGCGGTTCGTGCGATCGGGCATCGCCGGTCTCGCGACCCTGCGTCGCGGAAGCCAGACTCTGGTCGTGGTCTTTTGGACAGGAGTTGTCTGGCTGACCTTGGTTTTGTCGGCCTATTGCGCTCTTCGGGCGTTCGGGTTCGAGTTGCCCCTGTCGGCGGGGGTGGTTCTCTGCGCGGCGATTGGGATTTCGGTGACCATCCCCCAAGCCCCCAGTTATGTGGGCGTCTATCAACTGGCCGTGCAGGGTATCATGGTCTCCATTTACCAGATCCCCTTGCAGGAGGCAAAAGCCTTCGCCATCGGCATCTGGGCGCTCCAGATCATCCCGGTGGGAATCATCGGGTTCGCCTGTCTAAGAAGCCTGGGGACTTCGCTCGATCAAGCCACCCATGTCGAGAAAGAACTCGAGGCGTCCGAATAGTCCCCTTTCATTCCATTCGCTTCCGGTCCGTGCTTCAATCCGGTTGAGCCAATTAGTCATGTCCGACCGAATCCTTCAATTCCTTTTCGATCCCGACCTATCCGAAGAGCTCGAACCTCCCGGGCGGACTGTCATCTGTTTTCAACAGGCCAGCGATCAAGATCTGGGTGGCGAGTCTCTCAAATCGTTTTGTGGAGACTCCTATGCCGATCTCGGACGTGAGATCGGTCTCTGGTGGTTCCGGCTCTTTTCCACCGAGGGCGGGGAAGCGAGGACTCTTCACCATCTCTTCGAAAGGGAGGGTGTCAGCGCTCTCTGGTTCACGCGGAATCTGTTCCTCTACGAGGATTTTGGAGTTCTTCCCCGTCTGCTGGTCACAATCCGAGCGCTCGAATTGTTCGAAAAGGGGGAGTTCGAGAAGGTTCGCGTGGTGGGAGGACCCTCCTGTCTTGAAAAAGTCTTTCAGGTGGCCGGGATTCCTTGCGAATGGATGCCCCCCAAGAGGTCCGAAACAACCAGTCATTCTCTGATCGATCGATTGAAGCGGAACTTTCGGGGACTGAACCGTCGGTTCCTTCAAAGCCACAAACTCCGTCGCAAGCATTCCGAGAACCATCGCCCCGGGCAGACCGACACCCTCCTTTACTCCGTCATCCAGGGGGAGTGGACCCCCGGCGGCGGCCATCGCTACCTTGAGGAGACCGTCCAAGAATTGTTGGAACTCGGTGAGGCGAATTCCGCTCGGCCCTTCGTTTATGGCGTCCCGAGTGTGTTGGATGATGAATCCGATTGGCGAGAGTTCCTCGAGTATTCCCTCGACTCCAAAGGCGGGGTCTATCCAATGAGTTACGCAACCCTATCCGAGTTCCGGGAGATCCGTTCCTGGGTGTCGCAAAGAATGGCTGCTCTCCGCGAGTGGCTCCAAAAAGCGCCGGGCGGGTGGGCGCGGTTCCGCGATTGGGATTTGCTTCCGCTAATCAATGGTGAAATCGCCGATTTGGGCTCCCAGCTCGAGCGGGGACTCCTCATGCATTTGGCCAGCCGGAAAGCTTTCAGCGAGATTCGGCCGAAAGGGTTTTTGCTCAAGGATGAGGTCTATCCCCATGGTCGAATCCTGATCGCCGCCGCTCGGGCCTCTGGAGTGCGAACGTTTTCCCTGCAACATGGCTCCATCTACCCGACTCATTGGTGTTACCTGATGGATCCCGAGGCGAAGGGTCTGGCGCGGCCTCCGCTCCCCGATGTGTTCGGGGTGTATGGCTCCGCCATCGCCGACCTGCTCGCCGACCGAAACGGTTTTCCACGCGAGATCCTGAGAGTGGTGGGGGCTCGCCGTTTCCAGGAACTCGACCGGATACGCCCCTCCCAAGAGTTTGTCGACCTCAAGGCCGAGGCGAAACCTCTGGTCCTCGTGGCTGGCCAACTCCACCAGGACATGCCGAAAGTGTATTCCTGGCTCTTCACACTGGCTGAACAGAATCCCAATTTGAACTTTGTCTTCAAACCGCACCCTCGCGACAAGGAGGGGATCGATTCGATCCAGTCCAGATGCACCCGTCTGGGCAATGCTCGGATGTTTGTCGGCCCGATTGGTGATATCCTCCCGACAGTCGACTTGGTGGTTTCGTGCCATTCGACCGTGCTCCTGGAGGCGGTCTGGCTCGGAATCGGGGGGATCTCGGTTCTCGTCTCGGGGGAGCCCGCCGCCGATTGGCAGGAAAGATCCGGATTGCTTAAGATTGCCCGTTCGCAAGAGGAACTCACGGCCGCTTTCGAGGCCCTTTCCAAAGGCGAACTCTTTTCTCACGAGGCGCGAGAGACCTCGAAGACTTATCTGGAGGAGTATCTGGGCTACTCAAAGGTTGGAGATCCCGGGACACTCAAGGGAATTCTCCAGCCCGCTGCGCCGTGAATCCTTTCTCGGTGCAACGAATCAAACACCTGCGCCGTGAATCCTTTCTCGGCGCAACTCCCGGAGGAATCCCTTCCTCCCTGGGAGAGGCAGGAAGGGATTCCTGCGAAAGTGGGAACGAGAAGGGATTCTCGTTCCAGGGATAAAGGGAATATTTTAGGGGAAATTTTGGGATGGTTGAGAATGTTTATAGCGAACCCCGCACCGCGGTCGAAGAGGTCCGGGAGGGGCTCAAGTGTTCCACATACGAGGCCGCTTTCGCGACAGTCCATGTGGCCCTGACCCAGGGGATTTTTCTCACCAACTATGTCCTCTTCCTGGGGGCCACCAACCTGCAGTGCGGCATCATCGAGGCCTTTCCCTTCTTCCTGCAGTTCTGCGCCTTCCTCGCCCCCGCGTTTGTGAGACGGCTGAAAGCCCGTAAGCCGGTCGCCCTGTATTTCTCGTTCACCTACCGGTTCGCCTGGGTGGTCCTGATTCTGTTGATGTACCTCGATCTGTTCCCCGGGCAAAGGGTCCATCTGATGATGCTGACCCTGTTCCTGTCGAACGTTTGCATTGTCATCGCCTCCAACGCTTATTTCTCCTGGATGGCCGACCTGGTGCCGCCGACCATTCGCGGGTCCTACTACGGTCGACGCAACACCTATCTCGGGTTCACCTCGATGGTGACCCTGTTCATCGGGTCGCAGGTCCTCTCTTATTTCGAGGGGGAGGGGAACATGCACATCGGGTTCACCCTCTGTTTCGCGGTGGCGGTCGCCTCGGCCATGGTCTCCTCCTTTTGGTTGAATCGACAGTACGAGCCGATGGTCGAGCCGGTGCACAGCCTGACCGTGGCGAAGGTCCGCGCCATGGTTCAAGAAAGTCCGCTGCTCAAACGCTACATCGTCTTCTATTCGATCTGGCAGTATGGTCTCGGCGCGGGGGCGGCGTTCTTCGGCGTTTACATGGTGAAGGTCCTGGAAATGACCCCGGCGCAAATGGGTTATCAGGCGCTGATCGCGAGTGTCGCCTCGATCATCGGGAGTCGTCTTTGGGGCCGTGCTCGCGACCGGGTTGGAGACCGCGCGGTCCTATTGGCCAGCGGTTTGTTTGTGGCGATCAACGCCTCGTTCTGGGTGGGGGCTCGGCATGGCTTCCTCTGGCCGGTTTGGATTCTGAGCATGGGCGCGGGATTCAGTTGGGCGGGTTACAACATTGTCGCCTTTTCCTGGCCCCAAAAGTTCTGCCAGAGGAAAGACAATTTCTACGCGGCGGCGTTGATCGGCTTCTTCTCCGGGCCCGCTTTCCTTGCCGGCTCGCTCACCGGCGGCGTGCTGACCACCTATCTTCCACAGGTTCTCGCTCGAATCGGAGAGTTCGAGTTCATGCACTACCACTTGGTTTTCGCCCTATCGGCGGGAATCCGCGGGCTAGCGATTTTCATCATGACCGGCTGGTCGAAACCCTATGTCCACTCCCCCCGCACCCTCACCCGCTGCATCACCGACAGCCTCTCGGCAATGGCCACCCCCAAGCAAAAGTGACAGCCCTATGTCGCATCCGTGACAAATAATTTTTAGCTATTTTGTGATTGACTACCCTGAATAGTTCTTCTACACTCCTTACTCAAATTAATTTCTTGTGGGGTATTGATTTGATGGACAGAATAGTTTGGGTAATCGCCGTTGTTTTTGCGCTTTTTATTGGAGAAGCAAGATCGAGCGACTTTATCGTGTACAGTCACCTCAACGTAAATCTATTTCGATATGATGAGAATGGTGACCGGGTCTTTCAGTTTGCGGAACCGGAGAGCTTCGGTGATCTTCTCGGTTTGGCCCGTGGAGCGGATGGGAGCCTTTACGCCTCGTCCGCCGGCTTCAATCGGATTCATCGTTTTGACATCTCGAGTGGCACCTATCTCAATCGAATTTATGACGGGCCAGGATTATCCGGAGCAACAAGGATTACCGTTGGACCAGATAATCTAATTTACGCGAGCAATCGACTTGATAACTCGATTGCGAGAATTGATCCAGACACCGGGACTTTTGTCGATTACTTCGTGCCTTCTTCTTCGGGTATCCTGGATACCCCTCGGTCATTGGTTTTTGGACCGGATGGGAATCTCTATGTAGGGAATGATGGCGACGACAGCATCAAGCGATTTGATGGCGTCACAGGCGATTTTATAGACACGTTTGTTTCGTCCGGCAGCGGCGGCCTCGATTTTCCAGGGGGAATAATCTTTGGAAAAGATAAAAACCTATATGTTTGCTCGAGGAACACCAATAGTATTTTGAGGTATTCCGGACGCGATGGAAGTTTTATTGATATTTTTATCGATTCTGCTGGAAACAGTTTGGATATTCCAGTTTACATGGCAATTGACGCAAGGGGGGATTTTTTTGTTTGTAGCGTGAATAACGACTCCATTCTTCAATTCGATTGGGCAACCGGCGATTTCGTCAAGACTTTCATACCTTCGGGCACACCCGGAATAAATGGGCCATCAACGATTCTCTATCTCGACTCGCCGCTTCCGGCCAGTAACGAGAACTGGAATCTTTACGAATAAGAGGATAAGGGATTAAATCAAAAACTTCGCGAGAGGAAGTGTCCAAAATGATCGTGGAAAAGAAAAGATCGACCTTCGTCATATCATTTCTCATCTCAGCTAGTCTGTTGTTGGCTGAGTCTGCATTGGGCCAGTCCTATGACCTTCTCGTGTACAGCCACCACACACCAAGAATCCTTCGCTATAATGGAATTACAGGCGAGTACCTCGGGGGATTTGAACAGCCTAAGCCCATCTGGGATTATATTGGAATGGCCCTGGGACCGGATAATTTTCTCTATGTGACCACCGCGACAGCCCAGAAGTTATACCGATTTGATGTGAATTCGGGGAATGTTCTGAAAACTGTTTATGAGGGCTCCCCATTCGATCACCCTTTTCGGATGAACTTTGGGCCAGATGGACTTCTCTACCTATCGAATAGAGACGGCGATAATGTGGTTCGATATGACGTTGTCGCGGAATCAACCCCGGAGGTTTTTGTCACCGCCGGTAGCGGAGGTTTGGATGAACCGAGAGGTCTTACTTTCGGCCCCGATGGGAATCTTTACGTGGCTGCGAGGACTCATTCCAACATCCTGAGATTCGATGGTCAAACTGGCGATTTCATCGATGAATTTGTTCCCTCAAATAGCGGAGGGATGGCGTGGCCAAGAGCCATCGAATTTGGTCCGGATGGCAATTTGTATGTCTGCTCGTACGAGAGTGAGGCCATCCTCAAATTCAATGGAAATACAGGAGAATTCATTTCGGAATTCGTTCCGAAAGGGGAGGGCGGACTTAAACTTCCCATTTGGATGATCTTTGGTCCCGATGAAAATCTTTATGTCGCGAATGGCGGAAACACAGACAGTGTTTTGAGATTTGATGGTCAAACCGGCGCGTTCATCGATACCTTCATCCCCCGTGGTTTGGGGGGATTAAATGAAGCGGCGGAACTGGAGTTTGTCCCCGCGGCTCCTCGGCACGATCCACCGTCAAGGCCGGATGTTTCGATCTTGCCTGAGGATCCAACCTCTAGTGATGACCTGATTTGCATCGCGACTGGTAGCATGATTGCCACCGGCGAGTTGGAGTATCTCTACAGCTGGCATATCAACGGAAGTTTGGTCTTTGATGTTACGGGGGACATCCTGAGCGCTGCGTACACAAAAAGAGGAGACCATGTCTCGTGCTTGGTCACTCCTACGGACGGTGTCTTGACGGGGCCACCCGCAAGTTCATCGGTTTGCATTGGAAACTCGCCACCTCCTATTCCCGAGTTTCACTTAGTGCCGGAGCACCCATCGCCCTCTCAAGGCGAGGGATTGGCCGTTTGGATCGATCACCAGGATCCTGACCCTGATGGTGATCCGATTCTATATGTCTTCGAGTGGTTCGAATCGTCTGATGGAGAGGAATGGACAAGAAGACCGGAGGTGAGTGGAACCTTGCCGCCACCAGTCTACTCATCAGGTGAACCCGAAATCTCTAGCTTGTATATCCAGGTTGGAGACCTGTGGCGTGTCGAAGTCACCGCGTGGGATGGAGTTGCAGACGAAACCAGTTTTGGGTGTTCTGCTGATACTTCAAAGGAACGACTCTATAAAGCCCTTAATATGAATAAGGTTGCTCGTGAAACTGAAGTCATGCCCGATCTTGATGGAGATGGAAGAGTTGAGAATTCAGATCTCTTGGTTCTCAAAAAGGCATGGAAGAAACCCAAGTCCGAACTGTCCACCGAGATTGCAGACCTATTTTTTGAACGTGAGGAAGATGGTTCGAGTTCCGTTGGTTTGGAGCAATTACTAAACGTTGCGCTTAGAAACTGGCGCCAAAGGGGAGGTCAATAGTTGACCCAAGCGCCGAGTCCGATCGAGGCAGCAAGGCTTTTTAATATATTCGATTGGAGTTTGCGGTCCTTTGCTAGATTCATTGGCGAAAAGGACGCGGCTATAAATGCATGCTTTAGGGCCCCGAGTGGCTTTGCGTTCATGCGGTGCAGAGTCGATAGTCGTGTATGGTAAAAGGCGATTTTCTTGGAACTTGAAGTCGCGGGTATTTTTCTTCGGATTTCAGTCAATTCCTCAAGTCTTCTGACTTCATCTCTCGTGAATTCTCTGGGTTCTCCTCTCTTGGTTCGCTCGTAAGCGCCGGCGATCATCCCCGTAATCTCTCTCTGGATCATGGTTCCCGCACTGCTAATTGAAGTCGGTAGCAGACGGATAACGTAGTCGATATCAGGCAAGCATGCGATCTTTCCTTCCAACGCCGCACGCGCGATGAAGTCCATATCCCCACAATAACAGAGCCTCCCGTCGTAAGGGCCCATTTTTTCAACAAGTGATGCCCGGAACATAATGGTCCCCGGCACGAAAGGGGCCATGACCTGGGCTATCTCCGAGTCGACACAATGAGTAATCGGGGAGTTGGAATCGTAGGAATCCGGGTCCCTCCGCGGCAACCTCACCGTGTCGTCCATGTCGCACTCGTAGGTTTTGGTGGCAACCAGCACCACCTCCGGGTGCTCCTCCAAATACTTGATCTGCTTCTCGAATTTCTCGGGGAGGATTAGGTCGTCGGCGTCCATGTTGGCGAGGTACTCGCCTCGGGCCTCGGCGATGGCTCGGTTGCGGGCGGGGTAGCAGCCCTGGTTCTCTTGGTGGATCACTCGGATGCGGGGGTCATCGAAGGAACCGATAACTTCGGCGGTGCCGTCGGTCGAACCGTCGTTCACAATCAGAAACTCGAAATCCGAATAGGTCTGATCCAGAACGCTTTGGATCGCGATCCCGACATACTTCTCCGCGTTGTAGACCGGCATGAACACCGTCAGCGTGGGCGTGTCCGTCATGGGGTCATTCTAACCGAATGGGAATGTGGGGGGAGAGGACTTCCAAGAACCTCTCCCCCTAACCCCCTCTCCACCTTGTGGAGAGGGGGAACTTAAGTCCCCCCTCTCCGCAGAGCGGGGAGGGGGCTAGGGGGTGGGGTTTAATGGGTCTTAGGCGATTCCTGGTTAAGCGGCTCTTTGAACACGACCGCCCGAACGGTTCCTGCCGGAACGTCGAGCGCCGCCTCGTGGCGAATCGGTTCGGTAGAATCCTTCGCCGGAACCGTTTCGATTCGATCCGTTCGACCGGGTCGAACCGTTCCGCCTGGGCCGACGCGATCCGTCGCGCGATCCCTCACGGGCGCCTTCGCCTCGGGTCGATCCGTTCCGTCTGGGTCGAGGCCCCTCGGTCGCCGCCTCGGTTTTGAAACGGTTCGGCCGTCTTCGCGAACGACTCCGTTCCGGTTCGACCTCGGGGCGATACTCGACCGCCGGCCTCTCGGGGACTGTGCCGTCCCAGGTCTCGCGTGTCATTTTCTTCCCGATCGCCCGCTCGATACTCGACAGATCGCGGTGCTCGTCGGGGGTCACAAAGGTGATCGCGTCACCCTCGGCGCTGGCGCGAGCGGTCCGGCCGATGCGGTGGACATAGTCCTCGCTGGTGCCGGGGATATCGAAATTGACCACATGGGTGATCCCGCGCACATCGATCCCGCGCGCGGCCACATCGGTGGCGACCAGCACATTGAATCGGCCGCTCTTGAACCCATCGAGAGCCCGCTTACGCTGACTCTGCGAACGGTCGCCGTGAATGGCCTCCGCCCGGAATCCGGCTTTGTGCAAAGCCTTGGCGACCTTATCGGTCCGCCGCTTGGTGCGGATGAAAACCAGAGCCGTCTCCACATTGGGTTGGCTCAGGATATTCGACAGCAGGTCGAGTTTTTTCTGCTGGGCCACCGTATAAACCCCCTGGCGAACCGATTCGGTCGGGGTCGCGACCCGTCCCACCTCGATCCGTTTCGGGTTCGTCTGCATATCGGTCGCCAGTTTGGCGATGTTGGGCGGGAAGGTGGCCGAGAACATGAGCGTTTGACGCTGCTCGGGCAGCGCGGAGATGATCCTCTTGATATCGGGCAGAAACCCCATATCGAGCATCTGATCGGCCTCGTCCAAAACCAGGATCGAGAGGTGATCGAACCGGATTGTGCGGCTGCGGATATGATCGAGTAGACGCCCCGGGGTGGCGACAATGATATGCGCCCCCTCCTTCAGCGCGCGGGTCTGTTTGCGCATGTCCACTCCACCATAAATACAGAGGGTCTTGAGACCCAGCGCTTGTCCGAGCGGGTTGAGCACATCGTTGACCTGATGCGCCAGTTCACGGGTCGGCGTGACCACCAACATGCTGTTGCGTTGGGGGGTCTCCGCCGCGAGGCGAGTCAGTGAGGGAAGGGAAAACCCTAGGGTTTTACCCGTTCCGGTCTGGGCGATTGCGAGAACATCCCGCCCTTCGAGAGCCACCGGAATGGCCTCTTTCTGGACAGGGGTCGGTTGTTGGATGCCTTGACGTTGAAGCACAGCAAGACAGCGTGGATCAATTTTGAATTGATCGAAATTCATAAACTTACCTTTTGTGAACGTTCGCATACCTCGGTCATTCCCGGACGGTTCGAGAGTCCCTGCGAGTCATACTCGCATAGGCCTCCCGCCTTCATGAGAATGAGGGGTGGGCGGGCGAAGGTTCACCCTTTCTATGTGTGGACCGGTTCAAGGACCGGTCATTCGTTGGATTCTGCTGGCACAGCACCGGCAAAGTTGGAGACGACCAATGGTGGGCGCCAAGATTGATGGTGAGCTTTAATGAGAAGAAGGTAGGACTCCCCCGAGTCCCGCTGCTATTCATTCAGCAGTAATCTATTTTCATCCACCATACACGAGCCATAGGAAATTACTAGAGGGGACATCCATTCCAACTCAACCACCCACGGACCCAGCGAATTCCTGGGTTTCAACTCGCTTCATCCATCCTCTTCAATCCCTCCGCCACCAACCTCCCGCTGGTCATCGCCCAGGCGATGTGGAGTCCATGCCCCCAGAGAACCTGTCCCCCCAATCCGTTCTGGCCGACCGCGTACAGCCCGGGGATCGGCTCCCCGGATTCATCCAACACCCGCATCTCCAGGTCGCAAGCGGGGCTCCCCTCCGTGGTGGTGAAATAGGCCTTGGCGGGACCCAGGAGCACCCAGCGGTCACCCTCAAGGGGCCTTTCCCCAATAGGTCGTCCAAAGGGGTCAGATCCGTTCTCGGATTGAATTTGGTTATACGTCTGAACCGCTTCCTTCAACCCTTCGAATGGAATGTCCCGTTTGCGAGCGAGCGCCTCCAGCGTCCCGGCCTCGGTGGCGACATCCGGACGAAGACGGAGATAATCTTCGACATAGGCATAGGCGATTTCCGGCGCGGTCGAAATGAAATGCGGCCATTCGCTGAACTTTTCGATCAACCCCTGGTCGAGAAGGATGTAGGCGATCTTTCCAGTCTGACAGGCGACTCGGGTCTCTCGATCCGGCGTTACGAGTTCGTTACAGAACCGCTCGCCCTCTTGGTTGATCAGGATCGCTCCCTCGGGAAACAGTTTGTCCTCGGGATGCTGCCAGGTGACCAGCTTCTTCTTGATCATTGCATGCATCACGCTCTCGGGAACAAGAGGCGTTATCTTCCCCATCAGGTTCCGAACCCAACCGATCCGACCGAGAGTGTCCACCCAATCCGTCTTATCGGGTGGAATGAAACGCAGCTCGGGACCGTAGGTGATCTCCATATTGACCAGCGGCGACCCCGCCTCTCTCGCCAACCGGTGCCCATCGCCACAGGCGTTCGGGTTGATTCCCTCGATTTCGGAAAACGAGTCCCCCTTGAATTCGGCAATCAGGTCCGGCGCCGCCGCGTAGTCTCCCGCGGCCAGAACCACTCCGAGTCTGGACCGAAAGGTTTCCGTCCTCCCATCCCGATCGCATTCGACTCCAACAATGCGGCCATCCTCTTTGAGGAGTTTCTTGACCGACGTTTCGCAGAGGATTTTTCCGGAACCGGAGAGGATCTTGGCTTGAAGAGTGAGGATATACGCTTGAGCCCCCGGCACGACATTGTGCATCCGGGGAACCCGATTGGGCGGCTCGGGGCTGGGGCCATGGAAAACCAACCCCATTCCGGTCAGCCATTCCAAAGTCTCCGCCGCGTGGCTCAGGAACTGATGGCGATACGCCGCGTTGTTTTTGACTTCGATATCGGGGGGAGGGAATTTCCCGGCGTCCTCGGCGTGATCCTCGACCGAGTCCTCGATTCCGGCCTTCCGCTGAAGGGCGCTGCCGCTGGTGGTGTAGGAGCCGACCGCTATGCCGGTGGTTCCCCCCAACTGAGGTTGCTTTTCCAGGACCAAAACCGACAACCCGAGTTCGACTCCGCGCGCCGCCGCGGCCAGTCCGCTTCCTCCGCCTCCGACCACAATGAAATCATACATTCGAACTCAACTCCCGTTCGTGGGCGGGGGATCGATTCGCGGCGCTGTCTCCATGGTGGAAATCTCTCGGTTCGGGTCGTACTCCTCCGGGGTGGCGGGGAGAACGAACTTGAGGGGGAGATCCGAGGGGTCGAATTCGCGTCGGAGGATATAGTCGCCAAAACGACCGACTTCCGTGGTCAACGCGAGCCCCTCGAACGGAAACGACTCCAGGTCATCCACCTCGATCGCGAAATAATCCTGGTCCACATCCTTGAGATGCGAAAGGATGGTGTCTGGGTTCTCGTCGGGAATGTCGATCGCTCGGCCGCCCGCGTAGAAATCCCCCGACAAGGGCATTCGGTCGGTGTAAATCAGCGCCGCGTCGCTGTCAAAATCCAGATTCATGAATTGGGCGGCCAGTTCTTTTTGAGAGCGAGACTCCCCCAGCAGCGGGATCACAAAATACGCCGCCAACAAAAAGATGGTCGGCACAATCAGGGCCAACCCTCCGATCAGATTGGAGGAGACCGTGGTCAGATGGTCCTGATGCTCGGTCTCCGCCTCGATCAGAAAGACCCGCGCCAACAACATGGCGAAAGCGGGGAGGCAGGGGAGCGTGTAAGTGAACATGATGTTTCTTGAAATCGTGAAAAAGAGCAGCGGGACCAGGAACCAAAACACCAGAAACGAGAACACTCGGTCTCCGAGCAGGCCCTTCGAGATTTCTCGAATGGGCGGCCTCTGGATCAAGGTGACCAAAAAGACCAACGACCAGGGGAGGGCGGTGATCAGAAAGAACAAGAGGATCGTCCCACGCGGGAACTGATGCGGGGAGCCGTAACGGTCCCCCTCCCAATCGCTGACTGTGAACCGTTTCCAATGCTCGCCGATGATGTAGTAATCGAGGAACCCCGGGGACTTCATCTCACACACAATATGCCAGGGGACCGCCACCAAGAGGGTCAAGATAAGCCCGGTGAACCAGGGGAGACTCCTTATTGTCCTCCATTCACGGTTCCACCAGATCCACAAGATCACGGGGCCCATGATGAGCACCGCGCCAACCAATCCTTTCGCCAAGAGACTCAACCCCAAACCGAGGAAGAACACATAGGACCACCATCGTCGGCCGCTTTTCGACTCCGAAATGAGTGCGCACAACATCCCCGAAAGCGCGAGGGTGACTGTGAACAAGAGGGCCGTATCCACCGCCACATATCCCGCGTAGGAATAGAACAACGCCATAGTCGAGAGGAACAAGACCGACATCAGGGCGAATGAGGCGTTGAGAATTCGTCTGGCTAAGAAATAAACCATAACGAGTGTGAAGCAGGACAAGAAGAAAGAGGGAAACCTCGCGGAATACTCGGAGAATCCCATCAGGGAATAACTGGCCGCCATGAACCAAAACATGAGCGGCGGTTTCCCCCAAAATGGGACCTCCTCCTCGATTTGAGGAACCACCCAATTCCCGGTGGTCACCATCTCCCGGCCGATCTCCGCGTATCGCCCCTCGGTCGGATCCATCAATGGAAACGCGCCGAGCACAAGCAGGCGCGCCAATAGAATCATGGAGACCAAGCCCAGGATAAAAGCGGGCGCGGGATGTTGTGAAAATTGAGCTTTCATTAAGTTATCGAGTGGGCCTTCCAAACCGTATCGAGTATTCATGGAGCCAATGAGATCTCGTTCGGGAACACGATCCATTCCAGGTCAGGTTATCATCCACCGGGGGGAAGTCCATCCTGACGAATCGACCGCCAGTCGTCTCGAATCCCCTTTCCGTTAAGAAATTATTCCGATTTATCGGGAAGGTCGAAATGGGTTTGGATGGCTTGAGCGATCGAGGGGGCTAGCACAGTCGCTCCGAGGGCGGTCGGGTGGCTGTAGTCCCGGAAACAAAGGTCGAGCCTCTTGGGATCGTCGGCAGTGGCTCTCTTCATGACCGGCAATAGGTCGAGGAATGGAATGTCATGGTCCTTCGCGAATTGGCCCAAGATATCCTGAGGTGATGTGCCATAGCCGGGGATCTCGATCTGCCCCTTGTCGGGAAGGGAAAGCAACAACAGATCGGTCTCGGTCGATCGAATGGACTCGACCATCTTTTCCAGGTTTCGGAGTGTGATCTTCCATGCCTCTTGAATGACCGGATCGTTGGGCTCGCGAATCAGTTTGTCGATGTTCGTCGCCTCGATCTCCAACGCCGACTTCTTGATATCGCCTCCGAACCTCATGCGTGCGTTCAGCTGTTTGATCCCCGCCCAAGCGCTGCTCCATCTCAACCATCGATCGATCTGGGAGGCATAGGCCCGGTTCAACTGATAACTCCCCTCTTTCCCTCCGAACTGAGGCAGTTTGAATTTCTCGGTCACATCGTTGAGATAGAATCCGATCACTGCTAAATCCGGTTGGTACTTGATCCCCTCCTTCTCGAAGAAGATTTTCTCCTGCCAGGGGGAGTACCCTCCGACCCCGGAGTTGATGGTTTCGACATCCAGTCCGGTGGTTTTCTCCAAGTTCTTCTCCACCTGATAGGGGTAGGTCTCGAGGTCGTCCTCGATGCCGAAACCGAATGTGACCGAGTCGCCCAAATAAAGGATTCGGTATGTCTCCGGGGTCCGTTCATAATCGAGTTCCGGACCACGGACCCCTTTCCCATTGATTTTCACACGGACGCCTCCCCAAATATCCGTGCTGTTCGGTCGAAGCTTCCAACCCAGATCGTCATCGCGCACAAAGATCCAGGTCTTCTCGGCTCGGGGAGTGAAGGGACGAGCGAGCAGCTCCAGCGTGAGCAAAGGCAGGGTCACCGCCATGACCGCCAACATCGCTTCGAGTCGACCCTTCCCTGTGAAGAACGCTCTCGCTCGTGAAGAACCTTTAATCGCAAGAGCGCCAATAACCAATATCAGGCCGAAGATGAAGAACCAGAGTTGAGAGTACCGAACCAATTCGATGACTCCGACCGAAAGGGTGTCCTTGCCTAAGAAGAGGCCGAGGAGGAATTCATTGAAAAGAATGGCCAAGAGGCCCAATAGCAGTCCTGCCAGGACCAGCAGCATCCAGGCCATTCGATCGGTAGGGGGCGCGGATGGGGAAGGGGATTGGTCTTGTTCCTCGGTCATTGGTTTGTTCGCATTCGCGGCATTTAACTTCGAAGTCTATTCTATGCACCCGGCCCAAACCATCAATTGGTGGCGCGCCACCCGATTTGGAGTCCTTGGGCAAGAGGAGTAAAATGAAACAAGATGTCAGATGGTGCGAGGGGGAGTTTCATAAAACCATTCTTTCCAACATCATCTCGATTGATCATTTCCGACAACAAGACTGAACGACAGGAGCGAAAAATGGAACTGACTCATTATGTTACGCTGGGCAGATCGGGACTCCGAGTGTCCCCTCTTTGCTTGGGAGCCATGACTTTTGGAGAGGATTGGGGCTGGGGGGCCAACCCGGAGGATAGTTGTCGCATCATCGACGCCTACATGGATGCCGGCGGCAACTTCATCGACACCGCTAACATTTACACCAAAGGCCACAGCGAGAAAATCATTGGAGACCACCTGGGCAAGCACCGCCACAAAAGGGACCGAACCGTCATCGCAACCAAGTTCATGGGAAACATGTACAGCGGCGACCCGAATGGCGGCGGGGCGGGACGGAAGAGCATCATCGCCGCTTGCGAGCAGAGCCTGCGACGTCTTCAGACCGATTATATCGATCTCTACTGGATGCACTTCTGGGACAACCTGACTCCGATGGAGGAGACCTTGCTCGCCCTCAACGATCTGGTCCAATCGGGCAAGGTCCGATACCTCGGCTTCAGCGACACTCCAGCCTGGAAATGCGCGCAGGCGCAGACCCTGATCGATTTTCGCGGCTGGTCACGTTTGGTCGCCCTCCAAATCGAGTACTCATTAGTTGAACGCACCGTCGAAGGAGAACTGGCACCGATGGCGTTGGAGATGGGCCTGGGGATCACCCCTTGGTCGCCACTGAAGGGGGGCGTCCTGACGGGAAAATACACCCGAGAGAACAAAGACGACATCGATCCGGGGCGCGGCGAGGGGATCAAAAAGAACCTCACCGAGGAGACTTTCAAAATCCTCGACATCCTGAAGGAGATCGCCAGGCAGACCGACTCCTCCCCCGCCGAGGTGTCGTTGGCCTGGCTCCGCGAAAAACCCGGAGTCACCTCCATCATTCTCGGCGCGCGCACTCTCGACCAATTGAAATCGAATCTGTCGTCGCTGAGCGTCGAACTCGATTCGGATCAGATGAAACGACTCGATGAGGCTAGCGAGCCGACCTTGAATTTCCCGCATGATTTTCTCAAATTCGCGATGAATGTGGCGCGTTCGGGCTGCCACATCGATGGCGACCAGTACGAGGCTTGGCCCATGTCGCCGGAAAACGATGATGAACGTTGGTGATGGATTCAAGTGAAAACGGAACGTCCTTTTAAGATCGGTTTGGCTCTGGGGAGCGGGTCCGCCCGAGGGTGGGCCCACCTTGGAGTCATCCAAGCGATCGAGGAATCGGGCATCCCCATCGCCTGTGTGGTCGGTTCAAGCATCGGCGCCTTGGCGGGCGCCATCTACGCATCGGGGAACCACCATCGGCTCTTTGAATTCGCCTCCGACATCGATTGGCGCAGTCTCGCTTCCTTTTTCGATCCGGTCTTCCCGCGATCCGGTTTAGTGGATGGCAAGAAGGTCGCGGCATTCGTTCGCAGTCATGTTCACCAAGCGAATATCGAGGACCTCCCCATTCCGTTCTGCGCGGTGGCCACCGATTTGTCGACCGGGGAAGAGGTGCATCTCCGTGAAGGGGACGTCATCGAGGCGGTTCGAGCGAGCATCTCGCTGCCAGGTATTTTCACCCCAGTCCGAGTCGGCGATCGATTCCTCCTGGATGGGGGCATGTCCAACCCGGTGCCAGTTAGCGTGGCGCGGGCCATGGGCGCCGATTACGTGATCGCGGTCGACATCAATCATGACATCGTGGGCAAGAAACGGCACACCCAATCGGCTCGCAGAGAGCGACGCACCGAACGTCGACGAAAAAGACTGACAAAAATTTTTGGAGAGGAGAGCCGAGTTGTCGAGGCTTTCAATGCCCGGTGGGAACGAGAGGAAAACCGTTTTTGGAGTCGGTTTCGGGCCAAGCGCGAGGAGCGCGGAGTCCCCAACATTTTCGATGTCCTGACCACATCCATCAATATCCTGGAATCCCGAATCACCTCCACGCGACTCCAAAGCGATCCCGCCGATTTGCTTATTCAGCCCGAACTAGGGCACATTCGTTTCCTCGAATTCTCAAGCGCCCAAGAGGGAATCGAAGCGGGGTATGAAGCGGCAAAGGCGGCGCTCAAATCGCTGTCCTCACCCTCGTTGGGATGAATTGTTGGAGGGTGTTTTCTGGTAGATGAGCCTGCGATCAATCTTCGAGAGCATCTTGGTTGAAGTTCTGGCGAGCCGCATGACGAACATGGAGTACGATGACCTCTTGGGTGTCATCCAGAACGGTGTAAACAACTCGATGAGAAAAATGGACAAACTGTCGAAGCTCCTCGGGTTCAAATTCATCTTCCCGAGCGAATCCAAACCTCCTTGGCATTTCGGATAGAGCCTCTATTTTATCAAACAGGGAAGTCAACCAATCAATTGCCCGATCGCGTGAATCCTGCAGGATATAGCGGAAGGATTCATCGATTTCGGATTTGGCGATCCGGTCAATTGTGACCTTGTAAATCAAAACTCCGCGCTTGCTCCATTATTTTTTAGAATATCTCGAAGGGACTCGTGAGGTGATTGCCCCCGTTCTCCATCGCGGACTCGTCCGAGGGCTTGATGGACTTTTTCCAATGCTTCCAATTCGTCCATACGGTCAAGCAATTTCTGGTATGCCTCAACACTCTGGACTACAAGTTCCGCTTTCCCCTCCACTGTAATGATCTCGGGGAGGCCTGACTTTCTTAACCGCTTAAGAAAGCCTGCTGTATCTGTTGTGAAGTCACCGAGTGGATGGCTCTCTTTTGAATGATCGATCATTTTGAGTCTTTCGATGTTTTTTCGATGCGATCCGCTATCGAATTCTAGCCTACATGGATCTTGAGGGTCAAGGAATCGTCTCGATTCAGGAATCGTCTCGATTCAACTGAACTTTACAAAGGTGGCTGCCGCGACTACAGATCGAAATAAAGGAAAAAATCTCACCTAGCCACCGGAAATCCAATCCGCTAGCCTTCGCGTCATGATCTCAATCGGTGGAATTGATATCGCCATCATTATTGGCTACCTCCTGATCGTCATCAGCATCGGCCTCTATTTCGCCCGGAACGAGAACACCAGCGAAGATTTCTTTCTCGCCGGCCGAAAACTGACCTGGCCTTTCATCGGACTTTCTCTCTTCGCAAGCAATATCGGCACGGAGCACCTCGTGGGATTGGCGGGTGAGGCTTATCGCGTCGGCCTCGTGGCCGGCGGTTATGAATGGATCGCTTGCCTCTGCCTCCTTTTCCTGGCCGTGGTGTTCATTCCTCAATACCTCCGGACTCGGATCTACACCATCCCCGAATTTCTCGAACGACGCTTCAGCTTGGCCGCAAGGATGTATCTCTCGGTCTACTTCACCGTCATGATTGTCCTCACCAAAGTTTCGATCGCTCTCTACGCTGGCGCTCTGGTGGTTGAGACCGTCCTCGGTTGGGATGAAACCACTTTGCTTCTGGGGCTGCCCGCCAAAACCACGACGATGATCCTGATCGGATTATTCACCGGCCTCTACACCGCCATGGGCGGCCTTGCTGCCGTGGTCTACACGGATGCTCTGCAGGTGGTGGTGCTTGTTCTCGGTTCGGTCATCCTCACCCTAGTTGGTCTGGACAAGGTTGGTGGTTGGGCGGGACTGATCGAGAACGCGAACGTCCCAGTCGAACACCTGAGCATGGTGAAACCGGTGACCCATCCCGACTATCCAATCACGGGCTATTTCATCGGAAACCTCTTCGGCGCGGGGATGTTCTATTGGTGCATGGACCAGTCCATTGTCCAACGAGCGTTGGGCGCAAAGTCCATCGATCACGGGCGAAAAGGAGCGATCCTTGCTGGATTCCTGAAGATCACACCGGTGTTCATCTTCGTCTTGCCGGGAGTGATTGCCCTCGCCCTTTTCCCCGGCATCGAAAATGACGCCGCCTTTCCGACCATGGTTAGCAACCTTCTTCCAGTCGGAGTCCGAGGAATCGTTCTCGCCGGACTCCTGGCGGCCCTGATGTCCTCTCTCGATAGCACCCTGAACGCTTCCGCGACTCTGGTCACCAGGGATTTCATCGTCCGATTCAGCGGTGTCGAACCGGGTCAACGAGCCCAGATTTGGATTGGGCGTGTCACCATCGCGATCGTCCTGGCCGCGGGCATACTCTGCACTCCTCTCATCGAAACTCAGGAGACGCTCTGGCTCTATCTCCAGCAAGTGTCGGCCTACATGGGAATGCCGATGGCGGTTGCTGTCTTCACCGGTATCTTGTGGCGCCGGGCGAACAACATGGGCGCCCTCGCCTGCATGGTGGTTGGGACTCTTCTCGGGATCTTTATGATGGCCGACTCCTCGACCGATGGCGGGATGGTGGGGTTCCTTCAGGCGGATGTTTGGACCTCTTTCCTGCATCGATCGATTCTGGTCGCTATCGTGAGCATTGCGGTGATGATCTCGGTCAGTCTCGCCACAAGTCCGCCCCCGGTCGCGAGAACGGAGGGCGTCTGCTATGAATGGGGGCGTCCCGATCCGGAGCGGGGAAGAGGAATTTCCGATTACCGTGTCTGGGCGGGAATCTTATTTGTGCTTGTCATGACCCTATGGGTTGTGTTTCGATAAACCGATTCTGAGTGTGGAGGCGCCCAGTGTTCAAACGAAAGATATCCCTGCTTATTGCTGGATTTATTTCTATGGTTGCCGTGAGCGCGATAGCCGCGCCGCCGAACATCGTTTTGATCATGACCGACGATCAGGGTTATGGCGATCTTGGGTTTACTGGCAACCCGATCATCAAAACCCCGAACATCGACCGTTTCGCCGAGGAGAGCGTGGTCCTCGAAAACTTCTATGTCTGCCCCGTCTGCGCACCAACGCGTGCAAGCCTGATGACTGGGCGCTACAACTACCGCACACGTGCGATCGACACCTATCGTGGCCGTGCGATGATGGACACGGATGAGGTCACCTTGGCCGAATACTTGGGTGAGGCGGGTTACAAGACCGGTATCTTCGGGAAATGGCATTTAGGCGACAACTACCCGATGCGCCCTCAGGACCAAGGCTTTCAGGAATCGCTGGTTCATCGCGGGGGCGGCATCGGTCAACCCGCCGATCCTCCCGACAACCATTACATGGACCCGGTTCTTTTCCACAACGGCGAGGAGGTTCAAGGGCAGGGATACTGTAGCGACATCTTCACGGACGCCGCGATCGATTTCATCCGGAAGGAGAAGAACCATCCCTTCTTGGTTTACCTTCCGTTCAATTGCCCCCACACTCCGCTCGAAATTTCCGATGAGTATTACCTCCCTTACAAAAAACTCAACATGAAATGGGAGATGTTCCCGCAATACGGCGCCCCGCTCATGGGGAAATTCGATCCTGATGAAACCGCGAAGGTTTATGGGATGGTCACCAACATCGACATGAACCTCGGCAAACTCTTCGCCGCGCTCAAAGCGCAGGGGGTCGAGGAAAACACGGTGGTCCTGTTCATCACCGATAACGGTCCCCAGCAGCCGCGATACAAGGCGGGGCTCAAGGGGCGAAAGGGAATGGTTTACGAGGGTGGGATCCATGTCCCGGGATTCATCCGCTGGCCCAAGTCTCTCAGAGGGGATGTCAAAGTCGACCAGCCGCTGGCCCACATCGATGTCGTGCCGACATTCCTGGACATCTGCGGAGTGGAACCCAAACCGGATGTGAAACTCGACGGACGGAGTTTCAAGCCGCTCTTGTCCAACCCCTCCGCCGATTGGCCGGATCGCAATTTGTACTTTCAATGGCATCGGGGCGATGTTCCCCAACCTTTTCGCGGCTGCGCTGTCCGTGGACCGCGGTACAAGATGACTCAGGCCAACGGAGTGCAAGAGGGAGATGGACAAATCGAACCGAAGTTCGAACTTTACGATCTCGCCGAGGACCCCTATGAGATGAACGATCTTTCGGAAACCAATCCGGAGCTTCTCGCGACTCTCCAGAGCGATTACGAGGATTGGTTTGAAGACGTGAGTTCCAGTAGAGGTTACGATGTCCCCCGGATTCACCTCGGCGCCCCACAAGACAATCCCACCACCCTCACTCGACAGGATTGGCGCGGGCCGGTTGCCGGTTGGAGAGAGGGCGGTTGGGGAATCTGGTATACGAAGGCGGAGAAGGATGGAAACTACGATTTCGAACTCCAATTCAATGTGACTCTCGATCAACCCGGTACAGCACACCTGCGAGTGGGCGAGACCGACCACACTCTCGACTATGAGGCGGGTGGAGAGACCGTGACCTTCAAGGATATCCCCCTCGAAGCCGGGAATGTGGAAGTCGAACCGTGGATCGAGCATGAGGGCAAGAAACTCGGACCCATGTACACCGTCGTCACTTATTGAGTTTCACCCCAAGTGGGGTTCCAACCAGTAAACGTCGGTGAGGGTTTTGCCGTAGTTCCGAGCGTCACGGCCCCCAAGCAGGAGAAAGCGACCCCCCGCCCTCGCCGCCGTTCCCTCGGTGACCGGTTCCGGGAGATCGGTTTCGACCCTTTGCCACCCTTGGATGACTCCCTCTCGACCGATTTTTCCCGCCGCAACCCATTTGGTTGAGGAGCCGTTTCCACCGCCGATGACCCAAAGGGTTCCCTTCCAGGCTTGGACAATGGGGCGTCGCATCGGGAAAGGCATCTCCGCCTCCAATCGCCACTTGCCGGGGCGGCCCTCCTCGTCGATTGGGGCGGACAGAACCAACCCCGAGACTTGATTCCCCGTTCGCCCTCCCGCGAGATAGATCCTTCCGCCTTCGATGACACTCCCCGCCTCGCGCATTCCAACTGGCAGCGCCGGGTGATCCTCCACATCCCCGACACCGTTTTCAGGTGAAACTCTCGCCGAGCGGACGAGGGGAAGTTTTCCTTGTTCGCCTTGGCCGCCGATGAAATAGATCCGATCGCCCCATCCCGCCAGGGTCGTCTTCCCGGTCAGACCATCCAGCACCCCGGCGGTCTCCCAGGCCCCAATCCCTCGTTCATCAACCGAGGCGCAATACAGTTTTTGCCCGACTTGGCAAACCACGAGATCTTTTAGCACTGCCACCGATCCCGCTCCGATCTTCGCCGGGAGGTGCCCCATCCGGACATACCATGGCTTCAAGGAACCATCGGCATTCACCTTCGCCGAGCAGACAGTTCCGTGTGGGTCGACGACATACACCTGGCCATTTCGATAGAAAGCGGCGGCTGATGGCATCGGTTGGGGGAGCGGGTCGGCGACCTTCCATTCGATTTTGGCCGAGGGTTTTGGCTGGTCCGGTAGCCCCGCCGCCACCGGCGTCAAATCCTCTCGCGGGTTCCCGTTCGTCACGCTCTCCGCGGAGACTCGATTCTGCTCAGCGTTCTCCTCACGGCGCGCCCGCTCCCAGTCGACCAGGGTGACATCCGAGGGCTGGAGAAAGGGGGGCAAAACGCCGTCACTCCAGCCTCGGTTCTTTAAGAGACGATGGATGATTTCGGTCAGAAGCAAGAGAAGCGCCCAAAGCAGGAAGACCAACATCGAGGGATGTTCGACAACCGCTCCTCGGATCGAACCCGCAAGATTGGCAAAGAAACCATTCCCCTTTTCACGTTCCCGATGAATCCCGATGGGACGATCTCCGGAAGCCTCCATCTGACCGATCCCCGTATTCGTATTGAAACGGTCGGGCAGAACTCGGGCCAATACCTGATCGACTCGATCAATCGCCTCCCCTTTGACAGGTTGTCCCTCCTTATCAACACCCTCTCTCTCCCCCGCTAAGCCTGGCGCTCCAGATCGTTCGGGTGGCGCTGGTTTGAGGGGAGGCGTTAACGACTGGAAACTCTTGGGAACGCCATCCTCCTCCGTGGCCATTCCAGAAATACCTCCCTGACCATTTTGTCCCGGGAGGCCTCCCTCATCCGATGTGGCGTTCCGGTCCTTGGGTTCCGATGCTGAAGCAAATGGATTTCTCTCACGCCGATTCAGTGGCGCGCCTGACGAATTTTCATTCTGGTCGCCGCTGCCATTCATCCCATTTGAGGAGGGTGACTGGTTCCGGTCATGAGACTCCGGTTGGCTGGATTCGGGATGCGCACTCGCGGTCTCGGGATGGCTCGACCGATGCCCGGGGTCCGCGTCGGGCCCAAGCGTGTCGCGCAACGAAGGGGGAGCATTCGAGAAATCTTCACCCGAGGATTGACTGCCGCCTCCATGCCCCGAGTGGCCGGATCCGGAACTTCCGCCCCCCGAGTTTGGACCACCGCTTGGCGCTCCTGGTTTCCCTCCCAAGGAGGGCGATTCCTCGAGGCGAGGGTTGCCATGCCCATTGGGGAAGGAGTCTCCATCCCCCGACTTCCGCTCTCCTGATTGGCTCCCATTCGCCACTTGATCATTGGGGGTATTGGATGGTCGATCTTTCGGGGCATCCCGATTCGGATCGGACGAATCGGATTCAGCGCTCTCTCCCTTGGCCGACTCCGCTGGCGTTATCGATTTATCGGGTGTTTCGGGCTTTGCCGTGCTCGCTAGAG
Source organism: Candidatus Omnitrophota bacterium (assembly GCA_020632575.1). Taxonomy (GTDB): domain Bacteria; phylum Hinthialibacterota; class Hinthialibacteria; order OLB16; family OLB16; genus JACKFH01. The sequence goes on from JACKFH010000002.1 coordinate 224,539, forward strand.
GTTGCGATGGAGTGGAATCATTGGAATTGGATGAATCGTCAGATGAGGGAGCGTCCTTCTCCGAGTTTTCCACCGGCTGCTGCAGGGCTTTAGCGATATCCGGAGTCGAATCACCGGGGCGGCTATTGGCCATTTCGGGAATCTTGGATTCTGGTTCTACGGAGGGTTCGATGGCTGTCCCAATCGGTGATCCTTCCTCCAACCGAGAACCCGCCTTGGCCGCCAGACTTCCTGCCCGAGCGAATGGAGACTGCGATGGGGCGCCAGGGCGCTTCCAGGTTTTCCAGTTTTTCCGGAATAACTTTTCGATCCCGGATAATTTCTCCTTTTCCTCGGCGGGTTGGGCCTCAGTGAAATGCCAGCGCTTGGTGGGCGGAGAGTCCTGCAGGCTCCATTCGATCTTGACCTCGGAGACTTTGGAAGGTTTTGAGTTGACCGGTTGAATGAGTTGGTACTGAACCACCTTACCCGGGCCCTCGATCGGGTACACGCGAGACATTCCAGGTTCCGTCCAATCTCCGAACCAATCGTCCTCGGCTTGCGCGACCCGATATCTCAGACGAGGAAGTGAGGAGCCCTCTGTCTCAAGGGCGAGGCACCCCAACGATCCCTTCTCGGGAAGCGAGAATTCATTGAACACGAGCGCGGAGTTGTCTCGTCGGTTTTCGAAGGACTCCAGCAGACGGCTCATCGCTGTTCCCCATTCGCCTCCCCCTAAGGAGGTCTTCTCCCAATCCGCAAGACTGTTGATCTCTGGCAATCGGGCGTGTGCGACCTGACGGGATTGCGGCGAAAGAATCACCAGCGTTTCCCCGGAGGAGGAAAGATCCCATGCTGAGTACTCGTTGACTGGAGCATCTCCGAAATCCACCCAGCCTCCGGTTCGGGGTCCGAGGTTTTTGAGTTCCAATAGCCGGTAGGCTGATTCCCCCGCGTTTCGAGCCACCGCGAAGAGACGGTCCTCAATCTTGGTAAGGCGCGAAAGGACAGTCCCGGGCGGGGCCAAAGCGTAGAGTTCCGGACCTCCGATTTGGCCATTCGGTTTCATCCTCATTCGGTAGAGATGTGTCGAAGTCGGGGGGGAGGCGCTGGGTTTCATCAAGACATGGAGGTTTCCTTCGAACCATTCGCCATCCGGAACCTCGGCTGAGGTGGGTGGCGTGAATTTGAAGCTTCCACGGCCCAGACGTTGCTCGATTGGCGAATGCCACATCCCCTTTTCCGAGTTGGTCAATTCAGATAGAGGGATGCCCAGAAAACCTGTGAAAGAAGGAGTGTGGAGCTCAGTGGATTGGCGAGTCTTTCGTTGGTGATGCAGGCGTCCCGACCCGAGCTCGATCCCCCCATCGTTGGGGATCTCCAACTTTCCATCCAGAACTCCCGCGGCGAAATCGACCGGGTCTTGGTGGGAAAGTTTGTAGGCGAAACTTGGGAGATGCAGGAGGAGTAGACCGGATAAGATCCAGGCGCACCATGACCGAGACATCGAGATTCCTCTCTCTGAGCTCCGGGCATCCGTGCCGCTTGGCTATTTCTTTTGGGTTTGTGAGTGGGAAGTGATCTTGCCGGGAGGAAGGCTCCGCCTTCCCCCCCAACTCTCAAGGAAGAGTGGCAAAATCGTCCAAGGTTCTCACACGACTTGGTTTGTCAGCGGCTGGGGACCGCTTCCATTTGTCTTATATATCAAGAAACATGCCATTGTCTGAAATGAAATATGCGATTAGTTGCAATCCTCTGAAAAACATGGAGATGAGACCAATACGCTCATGATTGTTCCAAGTACATCATGAGCAAATAATTCCCATATAAGAAGATTTTATCAATTCAGGATTGGGAAGGATTTGCCCATCGCACCTCAATCTTCCACCGTGCAGTCTCTGTGAATTGGGAAAGTTCGGAGAACAAGATTCGGTCAGGTCCAAGAAAAGGGTCGATTCGGAGGTGTTGGGCTTATTTCCTACTTGGTTCTTGATCGGAACAGGGGGAGACACCAAACCGAGAGGCTCGCAGGCTTCATCCTTAGCGCTTCGAAACCTCACGGTCAATGGCGCGACTCCGATTCTCCTCGAACTCTCCCCCCGAGGGACGAATCCCATGACGGACTGCAACTTCGATGGCGTCGTGGATGAAGCGGACCTCCTCGAATTAAAGGAGAACTGGCATCGAGACTATCCGGGACACCCTTTCAAGTCTCTATCGAAAAAGGAAGGGGATCCGAGGAGTGTGTTGAAGGCGAGGCTTGAGAAGTTTCTACGGAAAAAAGGAAAACGAACCTCTTCTATTCGGTGAATGAGAGAGGCTTTCGGGAATCGGACCCCACACGACCCATCGATTCAGTCCGGGTAAACCGGGACCAGGAGAATGTTGGCCCCTTCTTCTTCAAGCGTCTCCTCCAATTCAGCCAGGATTTCATAGAATTGGTAGGTTCTTTTCGGCGTCACGCGGGGTTGGATAGGGACTCGCCAGTAATCGCCGTCCCTGGTGACTCCCTCCTCCCATACCGTGAGGGGAAAGATATCCTGATCTTCGTTTGGCAATTTCTTTTTCACCAAATCGATGATCCAGCCTTGGTCCTCTTTTTCTTGAAGCATGGTTCTAAATCGCCTCCAGGAGCTTTAAGATTTCCGAAGAATTGTGCAAAGCGTCAATAGCCTCATTCTTTCCGACCACCCTTTGTGGGCGATAGTCCGCATCTTCTCTCATATTTCTTAGTATACGGATATTTCTCTTCAATTTCCTCCTCACCGATTCGGGCAACGACCCCTCATTCGAAATCTGGTTTGGTAATCCAGCGTGGGAAGGATTATTCCAGCCCCTGGGAAAACTTTGGGTTCCTAGGGAGCCAGTGATCGCCGCGTACGCCGCGTAATAAGCCCGGCTCACGCTACTCCGCCAGTAGCCATTATCCCTGAGATCCTTGCTGGATCGAAGGGATTCCAGACTCATCTCCTCCCAAGTCATCGATGCCCCTTACTCCGTCTCCCCATACAAATACGGCACCAAAACCGCCGTCTCGCGGTACTCGGGAATGATCACATCCGCGCCCGCTTTGATCAGTCGGGAGCGTTTCCAATCGTCGACGCCGACACGGTTCTTTTCGTCTGTGGCAACGCCGATGCCGACACCTCCGACATCATGGGTGTTCTCGATTTCGACATACCCATCGCCGAAGGTGATCAGTTCCTCGCCGCTGACTTCGTTTTCCCGTAGAATCCGCTCAATCACCATCTTCTTGGAGAACTTTTTGTAATCGTCCTGGGCCCCATAGATGCCATCGAAATATTCTGTGGTCTTCAGCAGTTCCGCTTCCTCGAACACGAATTTCTCGTCGGTTCCGCTGGCGAGATAGAGACGAGTCCCGCGATCCTTCAGCGCGTTCAGGAGATCGTAAGAACCCGGGACGACCCAATCGATCGGTTCGCTCGATCCCGATTTCAGAGCGTCCAAACGGTCCTTGATTCTCTCATTGAGAAGGTCCAAGTATTGCCACTTGTAATCGACAGGCTCTTTTGGAGTCCCGCCACGTTTTTCAACTTCCTCGGCCAGGCGGATCATCTGATAAATGGTCTGCTTGCCGGTCAGGTCGGTGACGAAGAGTTTGACCAGATCGTGAATCTCTTGCTCGGACTCGTCGGTTCCGGTCGCCATGAGAATTTCGACCATCATTGGGATCATCACATCCTGCCAACCCTCTCGGATGAGGGAGATGGTGCCGTCGAAATCAAACACGGCGTGCTTGAAATGCCCCCGCCTCAGATTGGCGTTGATAATCTCGATATTGGGTGTCAATTGTGTTTGCGTCATTTTATCCTCGGTATCCAAAACCGCCTGGGAACTCCATTCCGGTAACTAGACCACGGGAGAGTTGTTAAGGCTTCGTTTCTGAAGGGTTTTTGGGAGATCCCGCCCTTGAAAGAGCAGGGAAGTTAGCGCCCAACGCCTCCCGATTCAAGGGTGTTTCCTTGAATCAACGGACTGCCGTTGCGAGCGACTTCGTTTCAGGGAAAAGTTATGATATAAGTCTGCGGTTTGGCCGAGGTCTATGGTTTGGCCGAAAAGGAGAGGTGACCGAGCTGGCCGAAGGTGCGCGACTGGAAATCGCGTGTGCCCCAAAAGGGTACCGTGGGTTCGAATCCCACCCTCTCCGCCATTCCCCATGATTCTTTAAAGAAGTTCCACTGATTTCCCCTAGATTTCTTCAGATGGCTTTGAAACTCCCCATGGCGGTATTCTCCGATCGGCCGAGGACCGACCTCGGTTATTCCTCGGCTTCGCGAATCGATTCCAAGAGGTGAACAAGGTCCGGACCATCGACACGACCGCTGCCGTCGAAGTCAAATTTCTCGGGAATTGTGTCCATCCAGGCCTCGAACCAGTACAAAAGATCGTCCCGCTTCACCATGCCATCGCCATTCGCGTCCTCGGGGACCGCCACAAAATCGGTCGCTTGCATATCGATCCGCCGGACGCTCCCCCGGTGTTCGTCCGGGCTGAAGGAATAACTTGTTGTCCCCCCCTGCAAACTTAGTGCGGTGTCCGAAATATTTGCGGCGATCTCGTAATTGATAGTCGTTCCAGGCAGGGCAACCGCGTTGTCCGAAAGAGTCTCGCCCGCGACTGCCAGTTCCACCGGGACTCGGAGGACATACGAGAACTCGCCTCCGAAGTTCATCAATTGGCTCACGAGGGTCACTGTCTCTCCGCCTTGCGGGGTGAGGCGGACCTGCAAGATGCCGCTGGTCAACCGCGAAGTTCCTTCCATGTTGTCGATCCGGCCATAAAGTGTGATGCCGGGCAAGGGAACTCCCTCCGAGGCGGCTGGATCCATGGCGAATGGAATCGGGAGGGTCGAGAGGATCGCGGTCAATAAAATTAACAGTCTTTTCATCGTGTTTTCTCTCCTTTATCTCCACCGCCCGATCGCGATGTAAAACCCCGGTTCATTGATGTAATCGAGAAGGACAGGGTCGTTGGTATCTGAGTCGACGGTTAACGCTTCAAACTGCGAGGGTGTCATATCGTACACCATAGAGGAGTATCGATTCGGAAGCGTCAAGGGTTGGGATGGCGACGGTGAGAAGGGCGCCGCCACGACCACATAATTGGAATCGACAAACGCGGCGGGAAGAGTGGTTGGGGTAATGATATAGGTCTTCTCGAATGCTCCATTATCGGTGAGTTCGCTGACATAGCGACCCCAGCAGACCTGGATGTCGCCTATCCGAAGATAGCCCTCCTCGCCACTGACATTCTTCACCACACCTTGAAGTTCGCCCGCGATGTTGAGGATTCCATTCACTGTCAATCCATCATTAAGGACCAGTTGTCCGTTGATGCTGTCCGCAGAGGCCGCGATTTTGACTTTCGGGTTAGCTTTGTTGTTGGGATCCACGACAAGGGCGCCGGCGTCGATGCCATCCCACAAGTCCGAATCGCGAGATTTGGTGATTCCCGGAGAGTAAGTCGCATTCGAGTCGGTGCCGACAAAAAAATCACGCCAATCGGCTCCATCCAATTGATCGGAGTTGATCGATTGGATCGCCGGTAAGAGGACCTGCCTGGGAACCAGTTCCAGATCGACGGTGTTCGGGTTGTTGTCCGCGTCGATGGTGATTCCGACATAGAGGATGCGCTTGAAGAAATTCGGGTCGGATTGAAGGACCGCCTCAAATCCATCGACCGATCCGAGGAGCGCGTTGACCAAGCCGTTGACCACAACCAAGCCTTCGTGACGTTCCGGACCCCACACCAGACCCTCGCCACCCACTGGCGAGGTGTAGAGAGCGAATAGGATATCGTATTGGCCATCCGGCACAGCCTCGTACTCGTTGGGGCTCCCCGAAACCGGTTGTGTCAGATGCCCCTGAAAAGGGATGTACGGTCCCAAGTTTTGCGCGGCAACCAAAGTGCAATGAAACGCCAGCATGATCGCGGCGGTACTGATTGTTGATCGTTTACGCATCATAAGGCTCCTACTCTAGCATGTTCCATCGGATTTTGTTCAATGAGAATTTTTGGGTCGATTTCTTGAATACAACGATCTAATCTCCCAGATTTTCTACTTCTTCTTCGGACTCTTCGCTCGACTTGGTCCGCCTTTCCGCCCGCCCGATTTGCGGGTTTTTTGTTTTCCCTCGAAGGTTTTCAACTCTCCGCCCCGGAAAAAGGGGATATTCCCGGCTTTGTTCTGTTTGTCTAAGAAACTGCCGAGTTTGTTCATCGGGACCGCTTTGGCGGCTTTCTTTTTGACCACATCGTCGGTGGAAAATGGGGTCTTGACCCGGTAGTAATCGCCGCCGTGGTTTTCGCGGATGGGGTAACCAAGGTCGCGAGCGACTTTATGTTCGACCATGGTGATCACCCGTCGTTCCTCCATGTTGTGATAGTCGCCCGCGTGAGCGGTCATCTTGTGCAACGCATCGTTTCCTTTCGCGCTGACCATGTCTCCTTCGGCATGCGCCAGCTCGTGGATGAGACCGATGGCGGGGGGGTGTTCCCCGAAGCCTCCCTGGGTCAAACCAAAACCCAACGCGCGATAAGGGTTCCATTCGATCTTTCCGTCGATGCGCGCATTGTTTTTGGTTTTACCCGGCAGGTAAAAGTTCCCGCCCTTGAGATTCCCCTTCCTGATGGTGACTTTGTAGGTTTCGGACTTCTTGATATTCTGGATCACGCTCTTCGCGGTCTTGCTCTTTTTCTCGAGTTGTTGGAGCGTTTCTTTGACCGCGCGTCTGAACGGTTTGTCCCCGTAAATTCGGATGTACCTGCCGTCTGGGTCGACTTGGCTCATCGGATTGTTTCCCGCGTAGCAATAGCTGTTAAGGATCTGAGGAAGATCGGCCGCGGCCGCTGGATTCACCTCGGGGTCGACACTCATGAAACGACCGAGAGGGGCGGCGAGGTAGCGGGCCTCAAAATACTCCAATCCGGTCTCCTCATCCAATTCCTTTTGGGAGTATCCGTAACGACCCAGCCTGGAAGAGACCGCGCCATCCCTCTCGAAAGTTTCGCGGGGATGACCGTAGGGATAATAAACGGTCTCTTCGAGGGTTTCCCCCTTCCCATCGGTGAGCACATTGAGAGACCCCAGATAATCCTGGAGGTAATACTGAATTTGCGAGGTGGGGTCCGGTGGTTTCACGGACTGTCCCGCCATCGATTTCAGAAGAAGGACCGCTCCCGGTGAAAGAAAGTGGGGAAGTTCAGAAAGGAAAGAGAGTTCGCCGCCGTAAGCGGATTTCCAGCCCCCGGAGTCGGCGTCGAACGTGGAGGCGAGTTCGAACTGTGCAGGGAGCATTTCGGCGAGAGGCGCCAATTCAAGTCCCGCCGATGAAATGAACTTGGAGTCATCCGCCAAGGATACATCGGTCGGTTCGGAATAGGGTCCCGAGAGTTCAACTACTGTATGGGTTGCCGCTTCGATCCAGACAATCGCGGGACCCTGGAGGTTTTCCACAGTCGAAACGGGAACGATGTTGTTTTGTCCTTGGTCATACCGTAGCAAGTTCTCGATATTCGGATCGGTTCCGTAGCCGATCTGGCTGATCAGATCCTCCGTTCCGACCACCACCGAGACCGGATTCCAACCGGGGGAGAGGGGAATCCATTGGGTGCGATCGCGACCCTCGGTGAGGGTCCCGGTGATTCGGGCCTGGATGGCTTCGGCGTTCAACACATATTTGACAGGCTGGATGCCGTCTCGGATTTCAAAAGTTTCGTCCACATAAAGGGTGAAGGTGTCGGGATTTTCGGGAACAATTCCCTCCGCATCCTTTTTGTAAACCGTCTTGGCCACTCGCGCATCGGTGTAATCGTAGGCGAACTCGACCCGCATCAGGTTATCCTCGGCAGCAACCATTCGATCCAGGAAATCCCATTCATAGGTCATCGTTCCGGACTGAACCACGTTGCCGTTGGCGTCGTAATCTATATCGAGGCCCGAGGATGTCGAAGTGAGCGCGTGAGGCCCCGCATCGGGGCCGGACCGGCCCACACGGTTCGAGGTTCCCGAAGAGCCTCCGTAGCTGAAGTCGCCGAGATCGGTGAGGGGCGTCCCCTTCTCGACCCGTTTCATATCCGAGGTTTTGGATAGGAGATTGCCAATGCGGTCGTATCGATAAGAAATGCCACCGTCATCGGTTAAGCCCGCACCCGGTTCACCGAAGAAATAGTCGACCGAGGTCAGTCGGTAGAGGTCGTCATAAGAAAACGTCTGAGTGTTCCGAAGGGGATCTTGAGATGGCCGCACCGATCCGGGGCGAGCATCGGTGATTCGAAGCACATTCGACTTGGCGTCCAGGTCGAAATCGTAGTCGATTTTGGGCTGCTCGGGCGAGTCGGTCGGATAGGTGGTCAGCGATCGCAGACGCAACCGCGGATCGTATTGGGTCTCCGTCACCATCCCGTTTCCAAAGACTCGGCGTTTCATTTGACCCGAGGGGTGGTAGTCGAAACTCTGAATTATTTCGGGAACTCCCGAGGCGTTCATGGTTTCGCCACCGACAATGGATTCCAAAAGACTCCTTGAGTTGTAGCCGAAATGAACCCTATCTCCATCCGGGTAAGTCATCCCGGTCATCCGGTTGAGGGCGTCGTAGGTCATCTCCGAGTAGAATTTCAGAGTCTTGCCGGAGACCGGGTCGGGGATTCGTTTTAGTGTCGACTCGATTCTCCCTCGCGCGTCGTAGGAAAAGACCTGTCCTCCGGAGAGGTCGAGGTAGGCCACCGGGAGACCGTGGCCATTTCGAGGAACTCCATGAGGCGCGAAGAGTTGGTCGAAGGGGGGCGAGAGTTCGTCATGGATCGTCAGGACATCGGGACGGTTCGTTTCGCTCAGCGGCAGGTTGGGATCGTAAGCGTATTTGAAGGAAGAGGGTTCGCCCTCGTCGAGATAATCCTCGGTCACCACCCGGTTAAGCCCGTCATGGGTGTAGCGAATCGTCTGCCCTTTGGCGTCGGTCTGTTCGATCACCTGCGAGGCGTCGTTGTAGACCAAAGTCAGTGTCCCTCGATCGGGGTCGTTGCAAAAAAGGAGACGCCCCATCCCGTCGAATCGCGACCAACGGACATTCCCCTGGGAATCCCGCGATGAGACCATGTTGTTCATGAGATCGTAATCGTAACGGGTCGACCAAGTGTTCATTGTGCCCGATGGAGACCCGTCATCGTTGAGGCGGGTCATCTCGCGGACTTCGATCAGACGGTCCAACCCATCGGTGAGTTCGACGCCTGGCGTATTCGAATTGGGGGAGTTCGGGTTCGTGTCCTCCTCGTCGTAATACCAAGTCTCGAAGGGCAAGTTCTGAACAATCCCGGAGGTCCGTGTCCCATCGAACACCTCCGAGGGGTTCACAATTTCTATCGGCCTACCGGTGGCATCTAGGTTGTTTTCTTTGCGATCGGTTTCCGAAACCGCCCCGTCATCCGATCGAAGGCCGCCTTCCCCGGCCAGATGGAACTTGGAGTCGCTCCGATAGTAGGGTTGATACATCGCCCATTCCGAACCGCGCAGGTTGTAAAGGCGAGCGTCTTGGACCACCCAACGTCCAGGGACTTCGTCCTCCTCCAACTTCATGAGGTCCTGGCCGTGACCGCTCTGGTAAACAATGCTGTCGACCGTGTTGTACGTAAGGGAATCGGAAACATCCTCTCGTTCATGAGTCTCCACTCGATTCGCGACCGGTGGCGAGGCCCCCTGGGGAGATCCGGTCATCAAATGACCGGTGTCGTCATAGTCGTAAATCAAGTTTCGGTGGCTGTCCCCGGAGCGGTACGAGTAAGCCTCGGTGGGACGATCGAGGCTGTCTCCTGGGAGAACTTTCTTGACCATGCGTGCGAAGGCGTCGTACCGGTAGAGAGTGGGGTTCCCGTTGTAATCGGTCATTCGAAGGACGACGCCAAAACCGGGATCGTACTCGGCGCCGGTGACAAGGTCGTTCTTTCCTTCCCCCAGAACGAAACGCTCCTCGACCGGATAGACGTGGCGGTCCTCATCGAACTTCACAATTTGAATGTGACCTTTGTTTCCCTCGACCGGAAAAGCGGTGGTGGGAGCGTCGGCTGTGGGGAGGAGTTCAACATCGTCGATACGGCCCAGAGGGTCGATGACCGCGATCGAGTTTCCATAGACATCGTGAGCGATACGGCTGTTGACCAGGGTCGCCTCCACGGAAAGTCGAGGATCGCCCGGACGGTCGATCAGGCTCTCCGCATAGGTTTCGAGGGGTGGAAGAGAGGCTGGATCCTCGGTCAAAACGATCTCCTCGCGCTTCGCCAATCCGCGATCCCCCACCTCTCCGAGGGGGAGGCCGACAAATTCCTGACCATCGTAATAACTTCTCGACTCGGAAACGAAAACTCCGTTCTCGTCCTCGACTCTCTGGATTGCGGGCAGCCGGATCAGCCAGTTCTGCAGTGCCGATCCGGATAAGGCGTAGACCGTTTGTGTCACGATTTCATCGTCCATGAACGACACGTTCTCGGGGGCGCTCGGATCGACCAATCCGTAATCAATTTCGCGAGTGACATTTCCGTAGTTGTCGTATTCGGTTTGACTCCGGGTCGTTTTGGGATCTCGGACCGGGTAGGAGATTGGCCCCCCGCCGAAAAGGTCCTGCATAAGGCCATTCGCTTCGATCGTCTCCGTTTCGGTGGTGTCATTGAACGCGAAGGAGACCGACTTCTCTTGGAGCGAGAAGGTGGGAGCCGTATTTGGGTCATCGGCGAAACGACCCGGGGGGTTGTCGACATCGACGTGGCGATAGAGACGGCGCACTTTCCAGTTGGTGTGAGTCCGCGAGTAGACATACTTATCGGGGGAGCACCGCATGGCGTCCGGGCTAAAGGGGTTGGAGGCCGCCGCCTCCGCGGCTTTCTTCGCGCAAGCGAAGAACCCGGCCTCTTCGACCGAGGGGGCGTTTAGGATGGCGCCATCGACCTCCTCGACAAAGACCTCGCTCCCCTTGAGGGCCTCCTCTTCCCGACCTCCGCGATTGGCCCCTGTCAAAATGACCTCGCCGCCGGTTCCCGAATCTTCATCCGTCGCAGTCGGTCCCACGTACCCCTCGGGGTAATCGTCGTTGTCGATTCCATCCGGGCCCCCGGTGAGGAAACGGTGACGGATCACGGATGAGGGCGCAGGGACGGTCCCAGTCCCGCCCACCGTGGCGCCGGTTTCGGGGTCGTAATCGTCCCCTCTCATGATCTGTTGGGCAAACGTGAAACCGCGGAATTCTTTCTCGATGACATCGAAGAAGCCATCGAAATAACTGGTGTCCATGTGGTATTCATCCGGCGCGCCATCGGCGTTGAGATCGAGCCCGATACTCGTAGTCGTTCTCGCGACCACATCGACCGGGGTGGGGAGTTTTTGGGTCCAGGGATGCCCATCCGCCAGGGCGGCGAGGTAATCCTCGACGCTCGATTTGTATTCGATCAGGGTTCTCCGTCCGATTCCGTTGTCGATGACCTGAAGCAAGTTCGGTTTGAGGTCGCCGACAAAATCGAAGTAGGAATAAGTGGGGGTCCCTTTCGGAAGCGACTGCTTCGGCAACGCGGAGTTATCCCAGAAGAGATCGGGGGTTCCGTTGCCATTCACATCGAGAGTCCTGAGAACAGTTAGCCCTTTGGTAAAAGGGGGCGCATCGGTCCGGATGATGGGATCGCTCCATTGATCCGCTCCGGTGTTGATCCAAAAGGTGAGTTGGAATGCATCGACCCGGACCAAGTCGGTGAGCCCATCGGCGTTCACATCCATGAAGCGGAAATCATCGGCCTGAGCTCCCGAAGCAAGCAACCGTTCCGTCGACTTTCGGCTGGCCCAGTTTCCGCCGTTCGCGTTAGGCCAATAGTCGATCCAAACCTCCTGACCGACCACCGCGAGGGTGACCCAATCGAGAAGGCGGTCGCCGTTGAGATCGGCCAAATCGGCGAACCGAATCATTGGATTCGGGCTGTCGAAATTGGCTTCGTCCGCGACCCAATCGGCCGGGAGTTCCGGTCCTCCGGAGAAGACGGTCCGGCTTTCAAAGGCGCCAATCCCATTTTCTTTCGAGGGGCGGTTGTAAATGTACTCGACCCCGCCTGTGCCGTCCCCGAAATCGAAGGGGCGCATGACATCGATGCGTTTATCGAAATCGAGGTCGATTGTCCGGATGCTTGGATCGGAGATATCCAGGCTGCCGAAGTCGGATGTCCCCGTCTCGTCCGAGAAAGTCGCCTCGGGTCCCCACTTCAGCGCTTCGTTTTCATCGAGTGTGTAGGGCGACCTGAAATCGTTCAGGTTTCGATGCATTAGAATCCGATCCCCGGCGGCGCCCTTTTCAAAAAGATCGGCGATGCCGTCCCCGTCGAGATCGGCGACTGTCAGGTTCGGCATGTCCAAGCGTTTGCCATCGGCTTGGCTCGATTCGAACATCACCTCGCCGCTAAAGGCTCCATTCCCCCGATTGAGGTAGGCGAACCAGCTGCTCTCTCCGCTGGCGATGAAATCGTCAAGCCCGTCGGAATTGATATCGATCACCGTCGTGCGATCCGCCGCGAATCGCAGGAAGTTGAACCCGCCATTCACCGGGAGAAACGCTGGTTTCTCGAAGACGATCTTAGCCTCGAAACCAGCCTTCGAGGTTTCTTCCGCGGAGACTGTCTCGGTATGGAATTGGCTGTATGCGAAACGGAGAGGCGGGAGATAGTCGGTCTCGGTTCCCAGATTCCCGAACTGAGTCACCGTGTGGAGGAGATTGAATCCAAGTGGGACATCGTTCGGCCCCGACAGGGTCAGATCGGGATGCGGATCGTATCCGAACTCGTAGCGGCGAACGAAATTACCGTCGGTGAAAATCGATATTTCGCGCAAGAGTTTCGAGGTGCGCATTTCGAAACCCGCCCGAAAATCGCTAAAGTTATCGGTCCGGTTTTCTGGGTAATCTGTCGAACCCGAGTAAGTGAAGACAATCCGGTGGTGGATGTTCGCGCTCGTTTTGGCGTACTCGATCATGACTGGATAAAGGACGCCGGTCGATTCGGGAGAAAAAGTTGCGTACTGATAGTCGATGACATTCCCATTCACATCAGTGTGCGAGGCGAGTTTCCATTCGTAGGTGTTGGCGAATGAATTCGGATCGCCCCCTGTCTTTGCGATCCGGGAGTTGGGGGAGGTCCCAAACCGAAACACGCTCCCATCGGGAAGCGTTCCGATCCAGGAATCGACCGGTCCGGCTTCGCCAGAGGAGACTTTCTCGAAGCGAATGAACTCGCTCTCGTTCTCGCAACGATAAGTCCCATCGCTCAAAGGAACCAATTCCTCGCCGCCAAATAGAAACGTGTCTTCGCTGGCTGGATCGATGTTCGCCGCAGTGTAAGCGGGAAGACCCTTGTCGGTCTGACGCATGATGGAGGGGAAATCCATCGACCACCCCACACCGAGAAGACCGTTTCCGGAGCCGCCGTTATAGGAAAGAGAGACCGAGGGTTCGTGCCCGGCCACTCCGGGGGGAACCTCGATATCGACCGAATAGCTCGCCGTCCCGGTGTTCAATTGCGGTTCGAAAGAGGGGCCAAGACCCTCGATCGATCCGGGACCGGAGGGAAGCGAGATTGCGGAGGGGCTGACGCCTGATTTGTCCTGGGCCGCGAGGGGGAGGGCAAGTAGGATGAGGAATATGGCTAACCATCCGAATTCGCGCATAGGATTCTCATACAGTCTACAGATATTCGATGAAGATTTAGTATTCTTAACCGATTTCGGTCGTGTTGGGGTGAAAAAATGTCGCTGCGATCCGTCGGTCTAAGCGAACGTGGACCGGCCTTTGTCGCCAATCGGCTCCCCATGGTCGAGGGTCACTCGCCCTCCATTGGTTTCCGTGTCTGCAACGCCAACGCGAGAGTCTCTTCGTCGGTGTAGACAAGGTCGCCGCCAATGGGCAGGCCCCGGGCGAAGCGGGAGAGTTGGATGCCGGAGCCAAGGTCGGCGATGAGGTTGCGGAGATAACTCGCGGTTGCCTCCCCCTCGACCGAGGGATTGGTGGCCAGGATTACCTCTTTGATTTCGTCGGATTTGAGGCGTTCGAGGAGTTCCTTCACCCGGAGTTCGGCGGGTCCGACGCCATCGAGGGGGGAGAGGGTTCCGCCGAGGACATGGTAGAGCCCGTTGAAGGCGCCGCTCTTTTCAATGGAGAGCGCATCGAGGGATTCCTCGACCACGCAGAGCAGGCTCCGGTCTCGGCTCGGTTCGCGACAGAAGACACAGGGATCGCTCTCGGTCAGCATCCCGCATGCGGAGCAGTAGCCGATCCTGTCGGGGAGAACCTGAAGGAGTTCCGCCAATCTTTTGACCCGCTCCGGCGGAAGCGAGACCAGGTGATATCCCAGGCCGGTGGCCGATTTGGGGCCAATGCCGGGGAGCTTGCCGAGCTCCTGAATCACCGCCTCCAAAGAGGGAAGGTTACCCAGAGGTTTCACAGACCGAAATCCATTCCCGCCGGCAGGCCGAGACCGCCAGTCACTTCCGAGATTTTTTCCTTCCGTTTCTCGTTCAATTTCTCGTTGAAGTTGTTGAACGCGGCGAGAGTGAGATCCTCCATCATCTGTTTGTCGGATTTCGCGAAGGTCGCCTCGTCGAAGGTGAGAGAGGTGATCGTGCCATCCCCTTTCCCTTTGATGCGAACCAAGCCGCCGCCGCCAAGACCCTCGACCTCGAGTTCCGATAGAGAGTTCTTCATCTCCTCGACCTTGGATTGAATGTCCTTCGCGTTCTTCATGATGTTGGCGAGATCGCCGAGACCTTTGAGCATCGCTTGTTCCTTTCTCTTCCGTTCTATTTGTTGGGATTGTTCTTGATTTCGATCACGACCCCGTCGAAATGGTCGATGACGCTTTGGACTCGGGGCTCTGCCTCCAGAACTTCCTCCACCGAAATCTTCTTTTCTGGAGCCGGGACCTCGTATTGTTGGCGCACAGGTTGCCGAAATCCGGAAAACCGCTCCTGGGGGACGCATTCGACAACGACCTGGGGCGATATCCCGATCAGTTCCCGGACCTTTTCCGATATCACCTTGCGGGACTCGGCGGTGCTGAGGTTCCGATAGTGGAACGTGAGCGATTCCGGAATCGCGAGATGAAGACTTCCATCGCGGTAAGAGACTGGGACAGCATCCGAAAGGAGACTCCCGATCTGGATATAATTGGTGGCGACCATGTGAGTGAAGTGGTCCCACTTGTCGATCAAGGTTTCGATCACATCCTGGTCGGGTTCGTCATCCATCTGAATATGAGGGGAATGATTCTCCTGCTTGGCCGGTTCAGGATCTAAGGGTTCGGGCAAGGGTTCTGGCTGAATCTCCTCGTGAGGCGGGGAAGAGGGTTCTTTTCGGATTGCCACTGGCGAGGGTTCTTGAACTGGCGGAGATTCAACCGTTGGCGCTGGAGCCGGGTTCAGTTTTTTTTTCCCCGTGTCGGAGACGGGAGCGGCGGTGGGGGGAGCGGTTTGCAGGACGATATCGCCGCGACCGAGGAGCGCCTCGATCTCGACTGTCGTGGGCATCTTCGCCAGTTTGACCACCGCCGCCTCGCAGACCGCCCGGGAGGAGGCGGTGACCCGAAGCCTGCGCTCGGCCTCGAACAGGATATCGATCCCCTGAAGGATGTCCTCCATGGATAGACCCTGACTCTGCTCGGTCAGCGTTTGGGTGGCGTCCTCGGGAAGCCCCACCAATTCGGGGCGGTTGGGGGCCGATTTGCAGACCATCAGGTTGCGGAAATGGGCGAGGAGATCACGAACGACATGAGCCATGTCCTGCCCCTGGTTGTAGGCGTTGTGAACGATCTCGATCGCCTCCAAGGCGTTTCGGGTGCGGATCGCCTCGGTCAGTTGGATCAGCGTGTCGAGGCGGACACCGCCAAGGAGGAGTTCGACTTCCTCCAGTGTGAGAGTATCCCCGGCCAGACTCACCACCTGATCGAAGAGAGACTGAGCGTCACGCATCCCCCCATCGGAGGCGCGGGCAATCAAGAAAAGGGTCTCCGATTTAATGGCTTCGGGGATCAGCCCCTCGGGTTGTTCATCGAGCGCCACCCGCAGGTTGGTGACAATCTGCTCGATGGAAAGGGGTTTGAACCGAAACTGCTGACACCTCGAGATGATCGTGTCGAGCATCTTGTCCGCCTCGGTGGTGGCCAGGATAAATTTGGCGTGATCCGGGGGCTCCTCCAGGGTTTTGAGGAGAGCGTTGAACGCCTCCTTGGTCAACTGGTGGGCCTCATCGATGATGTAGACTTTGATTTTCGAGAGAGTTGGGGGGAAACGGACATTCTCCCGGAGATCCCGCACTTCGTCGATGCCGCGATTGCTGGCGGCGTCGAGTTCGATCACATCCAGGCTGCGGCCATCGGTGATGGACCGGCAACTCTGGCAATGATTGCAGGGTTCGCCATCCTGGATATCGGTGCAATTCATCGCCTTGGCCAGAATCCGAGCGGTGGAGGTCTTGCCCACCCCACGCGGTCCGCAGAACAGGTAGGCGTTGGCCAGCCGGTCGCGACGAATGGCGTTGCGCAGGGTGTGGGTGATGTGCTCCTGACCCGTGACTTCGGCAAAGGTCTGGGGGCGGTATTTTAGCGTGCTGACGACAAATTTCTTCGGTTCGGCCATCTTTTCCCCTCGAACCGGGATTTATAACAGATTTTGGGGACAAACCCAGCGGGGTGGGAGGCGGCAGTCGCTCTCCCTATAATCCCAGGTTTCCATCTTAGCACACGGGAGAATGGTTGATGCAAACTCAAAAACCGACCGCTTTGGTGACAGGCGCCAGCCGGGGAATCGGCCGCGGGATCGCGGAGGGCCTCGCGGAGGAGGGCTATGCGGTTGCCATTAACTATGTCCGAAACCGTGCGGCGGCCGAGGAGGTCGCCGATGGGATTCGGAATAAGGGGGGAGAATCCCTGCTTGTCCAAGGGGATGTCGGCGATCGGGAGGACCGTACTCGGATCGTCGAAGAGACAGTCCGAGACCTCGGGAGGATTGATCTGCTGGTCAACAACGCGGGGATTGCGCCGAAGGTCCGACTGGACATTCTGGAAACCACCGAGGAGAGTTTCGATTACGTTCTCGGGACCAACCTAAAAGCCCAATACTTCATCACCCAGGATGTGGCGAAACGGATGATCGAGTGGAAGAAAGAGGGGGTTGTGGAAGCCCCGCGAATCGTCTTCATCACCTCGATCAGCGCGTACGCGGGGTCTCGTAACCGAACGGAGTACTGCATCTCGAAAGCGGGGGCCTCGATGACCGCGATGTCCTACGCGATGCGACTGGCCGAGGAGGGTATTCCGGTCTTCGAAATCCGCCCCGGCCTGACCCAAACCGACATGGTGGAAAAGGTGAAGGAAAAATACGACCGTCTGATCTCGGAAGGGGTCGTGCCTCAGAGGAGATGGGGTTACCCCGAGGATGTCGCCAAGGTGGTCCGCGCGATCGGGCGCGGGGATCTCGACTTCTCCACCGGCGAGGTGATCGAGGTGGCGGGCGGATATTTTCTCAAGGAATTGTGAACCCAGAAACCTCTCACCAGCAAAAACCTCATCAGAGGATCCTGTCCAAGCCGTTCTTGATCGCCAGCGGAGTATTCATTCTCTCCCTCCTATGGTTTTGGTTCTGGCGCCCTTATGGATACTAGGGGGGGATTCGGAGTTCTTGGACCGACAGGTGAACAACGGCCTCTGGTTCCGTAAACGAGAGGTTTTGGCGGTGGCGGCGATGCAGCTGTCACGCCAGATCTTCACACTTCAGTTCGATTGGCCGGTCAGCCTGGTCCATCTCCATGGTCTCCTGTCTGGCGGGATCTGTCAGCGTGACCCTTGCTTGGCTGCTCTGTCGAAATGAAGATCGAGGCGCCTTGCGATTCATTCTTATTTTGACTTCGGGATACATGCTTCTCTACCATGGCTCGGTCGAGTCTTACGCTCTTCCCACCGCAGCGCTCATGTTTTGGATTTACGCCATCCACCAAGTGGATCGGGGGCGGTGGCACACTTCAGTCCTCCTTTTCGTTCGCGCTGATGGCGTGGTGTCACCTGATGGCCCTCTTCCTCTTTCCCTCACTACTCGTTTCGGCGTGGGTCTACCGTGAACGAGTCCTTGGCAAGGACCTCAAACACTGGATCTTGGCCGGATTGGCGACATTCGGAATCTACATTTTTACTGTCACTCTCCGGTTCGGATCGGGGCAGGGAGTTGCGCTAGGCGACCTGTTTTTCAAGAGCGATCGAATCGAAACCCAAGAAGTTGGAACTTTCTTGAGCATGGAGCACCTTCGAATCAAAAGTTATTTCCTTTGGTTGGGGACTCATGTGACCGTGGTCTTCGCGCTGGCCGCTCTGTGGAAAGAACGGACGAATCGGGTTGTCCTGCAAATTGGCGGGATGGTTATCGCGGCGCTGATCTTCCTTATCTTCTTTCACCCGGATTGCGGCTACAAAGACTGGGATCTCTTTCTCTTACCGAGTCTCCCAGCAGCTGTTCTTGGATCGCGATGGGTTGTCCAATCCAAGTGGCGGCATCTCTTCGCCACCATCTGGATCTTGGCGTTTTTAACCCTTTGGTTCCCGAGAATTCCAGTTTGGGCGCGGCTT
Source organism: Candidatus Omnitrophota bacterium (assembly GCA_020632575.1). Lineage (GTDB taxonomy): Bacteria > Hinthialibacterota > Hinthialibacteria > OLB16 > OLB16 > JACKFH01. The sequence goes on from JACKFH010000002.1 coordinate 243,163, forward strand.
TCCGAGAGAGGGCTCGCGAAGGTCGAAATCATCAATCACCCAATGGATCGCCAAGTCCGTTTCGATGGACGCTATCTTGTGAGGAATCAGGTCTTCTATACGCAGGGCGGCGAGCACAAACTGGAGGTCCGCAAGCGCGGATATAAGACTTATTACAAACACTTTGAAGTTTCTCCCGGAGACTCGATCCAGGTAGAGGTTCCCATAGTGAACGAGGAAGTGCCGATGTCCGAGGAGATTCGAAAAATACTTGAAGAAATCGAGGAGGAGAAACGAGATGAGGGGCAATAGATCTTGGTCGGCTGTAGGGCTTGTTTCGATCCTCTTGTTTTCTGGACCCGGTTTTGGATTCAAAATCCAAGTCGAAAAGATCCCTGGCCAAGCGGAGGAGGGATTCATCGAAATCCACGGAGTCGGATCGGACAATTTCTCCGCCGAGATTTGGGAAGCCGGGCGATTGCATTTCCTTCCGGATTACCGGTCGCCTCTCATCCGACCGAAATGGGACGGTGTTTTTCGGAATATTTATGCCCCATCGGTGGTCCCTCGAAATGATGACTGGCGTGTGTTCTACGGAGCATGGGATGGGTCGGATCGTCCGAACGATCGTCTCTACAGCATCGACACCCCGGACTTTCTCACCTTCCATCATCGACGGTTGGTCATTGAGAATGGCCCCTTCATCCATGTCTGCAATTCACACGCGATCCCGTGGGAGGATGGGGAGTGCTTCTCGCGGGAACCGCTTACCCCGTTGAGAACGGGCTGAATAAACCGATTGTCTTCACCAGCCCGGATGGCGAGGCATGGAATGGCGAACCCGCCGGAGTCTACACAGCGAGCCCAAAGGATCTGATTCCCATAGGCGGATATCCCGGATTCGAGCAGGCGGATAACAACGGTGCCAATGTCTTTCTCGAAGAGAATGGGAAATTCCACTTCTACTTTTTCAACTTTAAAGATGCCGGAAAGATCCACCACGCTGTCGGAGGAGATCCCCGACGCCTCGAATACCAGGGGGTTGCTCTTGAACCCTCCGCCATCGTCAATGATGTGAAAAGGTTCGAGGACGAGGGTCAGAACCACTATCTGATGGGCCTTCACAGAAATGGGGACCGGCTGTTTTACTCCCTCTCCGATTCTCCCGCGTCTTTTTCTCCGCAGCGGGAGCTCTTTACCCACCTTGATGAATCCGATCTTTACATCGTTGCCCTGGGTTGGGTGACCGAGGGAAACCGATTGCTCGGCGTGCTCTATGGAGCCGGCGCTTCCCCCGCGCTCAACCGGAACCGCATTTTCGCGAGATGGCTGCAAAAGAAGATCGTTCTTGTTGACGATGACGGGCGCGAACACTTCGCTTCCTGGGCGCTTGGCCCAGACCGTCAAATGGTAAAAGTCCCGGCGGAATCGAAATTCCAGGGGACGGTCAAGGTCTATGGCGATGACGGTGTGACGTTGCTTGGCGAAACTTTGCTTCCGAAGGTAGGGAGTGGGGAGATTCTAAGAGTGAAATTGGAAGAGTGAGAGGGTCATCGATTACTCGTTCGAGCGGTTAAAGACTTTCCACTTCTCGGTGTAATAAACAGCTCGCCGGATGGCGTCGCGGACCTCGAGAGAGGCTCCGGGGAAGACAATTTCCACACCCTGGTAGACTGTGTCCTTAACTTCGATTTCGGCCTCTTGGGATTTCTTCAGGGAAGCCATCATCGCTTGGAGATCCTGTTTCGATTCTCGTTGACCATGCCAACCTTGGCGGTGGCGGCCACAATTTCTCGGGCGGCCTCGATTTTGTCGGGGAGGTCGCGATCCATTCCGATTTGGATTGTGGTTTTGACGCCCATCTTCGACCCGAGATTGGTGGTGACGATTCCATTCTCGGCGCGCACACGCCCGCCGACGATGGTTCCTTTTCCCCCCTCGACTCGGACCTGATTGCGAGCGATCACTTCACAATTCTGCAGTTGAGATTGCACCACCACATCGTTTCCGGCTTCGATGTGGCCATCGTTGGCGAAACGCAGTTTGATATCCCCCCCCGCGAGCAACTTGCCCCGGCCGCCCCCCTGGAATCCCCCGAGGATTTCGATATTCCCCTCGGCCTCGATCTCCGCGGCTTCGACCACTCCGCGAATCACGACATCCCCTGTGGCCTTCACCTTGAAGCCGGAAAGAACGTCCCGGCTAATGTCCACCGAGCCGTTGAAATCAATGTTTCCGCTTTTGTAAGAGACATCGCCGCTGACATGGAAGATCTCCATCACGCATAGGCGCTCGTGGATCTTGGTCACTGCGCCGTCAACGGCGGCGACGCCAAGGTAGCCGTTTTCAAGGATCTCGACGCCATCTCCCACCGGAAGAAAGACGGAATCGGGCTCCTTCGGAGGAATAGTTTTTCCAAAAACGTCCATTCCTCGTTGACCTGGAACAGGATCGTGCTTGCGGACTAATGGTTCTCCTTTCACGACGCTTTGGAACATCTTCAAAGATTTGTAGTCCACATTGCCGGATTCATCCATCACGGGGGATTGATCCAGAAGCGAGGGGTCCACATAGAACTCGATTTTTCCTGGGGTCGGAGGAGTGGGGGCCTCACCGCGCGCGATGACCGCGCCGGAGGTGTTCTTTTGTTCGATCAATTGGGTCAGTGCCAGAAGGTCGACCTCGGCGGTGATCCCATTCTTTAAAAGCGAGCGAGTCACCTCGGTGGGAGTCGCTTGAACGTTTTCGGGATCTTCGACTTTGCAAGCCACCAGCATGCCATCATCGCTGACAGCCCAGTAGACGCCCTTCACACTCCCGACAGTCTGTTTTGGTTCCTCACCCATTTTGTTCGACCCATGTCCCAAGCGCCTCGGAGGAAGCGCCCCTACGAAAAATTCCCTTGGAAGGCCATCCACAGACCTTCCAAGGGAATATCGGTTCCATTGGTGACTTTCTTTAAGATTTATTAGTTAGAGAGAAACGCGGCCTCCCTCGCGGCTGCTACGATACATGGCGGTGATCAGGTCGACCGACCGCCGCGCCTCCGTGGGGGGAATGAAGGGATCGCGATTTTGCTCAACCGCCTCCATCATGTCACGGACATGATGTTCATGACCGGCGGTGGTGATGGCTTTCGGATCGCTGTACCCGCCCCCTTTCTCGGAGCCGGTGTCCTCATAGTCTTCCTCACCATCGATGGACATCTTTTTGATCTTGGTGTCCTCAAGAAGGATGCTCCCCTTTTCTCCATGGATCTCGATACGGCTTTCAAACCCGGGTTTCGCGCAAGTGGTCGCCTCGATCACCCCCTGAGCGCCGCTCTTCCACTTAACGATGCTGTGGCAAACATCCTCGACTTCGATGTTGTGGTTCAAAGTGGAGGCCAATGAACAAACCCACTCGGCGTCGCCCGCCAGCCAGCTGATGCAATCCACCCAATGGACCCCTTGGTTCATGGTCGCGCCGCCCCCATCGAGTTCCCAGGTTCCCCGCCACTTGGCGCTGTCGTAATACTCCTGGGTCCGGTAGTACTTGATGTACGCGTCGGCGATGAGGATCTTTCCGAGTTTCCCGCTCTCAATCACCGCCTTGGCCTTCTTGGTCCCCTCGAATGTCCGAAATTGGAGAACCGAGCCGAGTTTGACCCCACATTCCTTGGCGGTCGCGATCATCTTGTCGATCTTCTCGGTGGTCACTTCCAAGGGTTTTTCGCAGAGGACATGGGCGCCGGCTTTCATGGCCTCGATGGCGGGCTCCATGTGCCAACCGCTGGGGGTGGCGATGGTGACAATCTGACAGCCCCCGTCCTTCACCATCGATTCGATCGAATCGAAAACCTTTATATTGTGCTTCTCGGCGAAGTTTTTTGCCGGTTCCTGGAATTTGTCATACACGCCGATACATTCCGCCCCATCGACATTCTCAATCGCCTGACGGTGGAAGTCCGCGATCACACCCACACCGATAATTCCAAATTTCATTTCATCCTCCCTAGGATTTCATTTTCACCAGAACGAACGGCGATTATGGAAAGGGACCCTGCTAAATGCAAGAAGGACAGTGGGTTGTGTTTCGGATCGCGGCGATTTGACCGATAATGGTGGGTACTGACGGATGCGAAGATGAAGAAGCGATGGCTCCTAGTCCTATTTCCCATTTTTCTTGGATCTTTGGGGTGTTCCCTCTTTGGGGGGAGCCACTCCCCCAAGGGATCGCGTTTCATTGTGCCCGAACGGGTGAAATCCACGGACATCACCGAAGGGAGCCGTGAACTTCTGCTCCGTGAGAATCTCCTCGAGGAGTATGAGATCAACCCCGAGTCGGCTCTGAAAAAACTGATTGCCAGAGTCCTGAAAGACCCGAAAAAGCAGGAGGAGCCTCGGAGCCTGTTCTGCTGCGCCGAACTCGCCTGCGCGGTGGCGGAAAGAAAGACGCCACGATGGAACCGCCGGCCCATCATCTATCCGGAAACGGAGAATGGCCGGTGGGCGATGTTCCAGAAGGACCGGTTCCTGAACTACCTGAACGAGAACGAAGACATCCTGACTTACTACGGGATGGCGACCTATCTTTCGTATGCCTATCTCTCATTCGCTCAGCAAAAACTTGGAACTGAGATTTACAGTCCGAGGTTCCGTCGGGCCTGCGATATCTACAATTATTCCCTTTCGCAAACGATTCGCTATTCCTTAAAACGCGCCCCTCGAGGTTCGAATTCGACCAGTCGCCTCGATGATTTGCAGAAATCCGCGAACAACAGCTTCGTCCTCGTCGGGTTCGAATGGACCCCGGATGATGTCGATGATCTACTGATGGCCGAGGACTACGCGGACGATGAAATCTCACTGAAATCTCGCCGTTTCGGGTTGGGGGTTCCGATGATTGGCGTGCGGTACGGGGAGGGGGACGACCGAGCGGATTTCTACCCGGATGTCACCACCTTTCCGATCACCGCCCTTTACATCCCACTCGAGAGTTATGATCTCGAGGCGACCGAAAACCAGGAGAAGATCCATCTAGTGAACCCCTGGGTGCAGGACACCCTCGAGGTGGGGGAGTCGGTGATCCCTGTTGAGACCGATCTGAGCACCCCTCTAGCCTATATGTTGAAAGAAGCGGGGTTCGATCAAAATATCCTGGAGGGGTATCTCGGCGGTGAGACCGACTTTCGTCCCGAGGTTTACCTTCTTCAACCGCATCAACCCGGAAGAATTCCCATTGTACTGGTCCATGGGTTGCTTGGGTCGCCCCAATCCTGGGAGGTGTTCATGAATGGACTCATGGACGATCCCTGGATCCGACAAAATTTCGAGTTTTGGTTCGCCAGATATCCCACTGGAAAGAGTTTCTTGTACAACGCGCGCGATCTCCGGAACGCCCTACGGTCAATTCGCGAATCGCTCGATCCGAGCGATTCGGATCCCGCCCTGGACCACATGGTGCTGGTTGGGCATAGCATGGGCGGAGTTCTATCGACTCTTCTAACACACGACAGCGGGGATTATTTTTTGGAACATGGTTTGGGATGTTCCGATTGATCAACTCGATTTATCCCCGGAGAACCGTCAGAGGGTCGAGGAACTCTTCTTCTTCGATAGGCTTCCCTTTGTCGATTGTGTCGTCTACCTCGCCACCCCTCACCGAGGCTCGCCGTTGGCCTCCCGGCCCGTGGGCCGGATCGCTTCGCGTCTGATCGACCTCCCCAATCAATCCAGGGCGTGGCTGAAAGAGATTGGGGATAAGAACCAGCAACACGCGAAGATTCGCCTTGACGAGCAATCCTTCAACAGCACCAGCGATCTTCGCCCCGATTCGCCACCGATCCGGGCGCTTGGCCAATTGGAAAAACCAGCCGGGGTCTCCTTTCACAACTATGCGGGGAACATCGAACCACCAGACCGCGAGGGGTCGGATGGAGTTGTACCGCTCGAAAGCGCTGCCATCGATTGGGCCGACACCCAAATGGTGGTTCCGGCCAAGCACACCGAGATCCACAGCGACCCGGATGTCATCCGAAGTGTCAAAGAGGTGCTCCGAGAGCAGGCGAAAAAACTGGGTCAATCCTCGGGAATGGCGGTGTCGAGTCGCTCGAGGATGCCCGAGATGGGGTCGGAGGTTTCCAGCCAATAGTCCGGAAGAAAACCTCTGCCCTCCTCGAAGCGTCCGGATGGATCCTCAAAATGTTTACTGCCGGCTTGGATCCAGAACCCGGAGTTGGGAAGTCGATAGAGTTTAATCTCTCCGAACCGGGCCATGCCGTGTGTGTTTTCTCCCAGAACGACCGTTTGGGGGAACTGACGGGCCATCAGGACAAAGGTTTCCGCGCTGGAACTCGTGATTGAATCGACAAGCAGCACCAACTTCCCGTTGAAGGGTTGGTTGGTTTGGGGATCGCTCATCGATTCCCCGGAAAACTTCTCCCAGTGACGCTCGAGGGATTCTTTCTCCGCTTGGTCCAGCTGCTCGATAGCGTAAGCGAGCCGTCCGCCGATTTCCTTCTTTTCGGCGCCATTTCGCGCATGAGACAACAACCACTGATGCAGCAACACATTTCCCTGAAGAGTGACCGGCGAAACCAACTCCGAGATATTCCATCCTGTCGAAGGAGCGCCGAACAGAGTCTCCAACCACTCGCGCGCGTACCGGTCGCTGCCACCCTGATTCCCTCGCAAATCGACAACGACCGAATTGAAGTCTTTGGCCCTTTCCGCCGATTCACGGAATTGATCCAGGTCGAGACCCACAAGCGCCGAGAAGGTCCGAATTTCAATCCTGGGAAATGGGATGTATGTGAGTCGAAACGGCCTACCAGAACTGGATTTGAGCCGAACACCCGGGGAGTGGAGTTCCTGTTTCCATTGGACCGATTTGCCCTCAGGGGTTTTCACCTCAATGCCAACTGGATCTGGCTCCGACTCAGTGGACCACTTGCCCAAATAGTAGTCCCTCGCCCCACTCTTTCCGGGAAGTGTCTCGAACAAGAAATCCGAGGAAGTTTCACCATCGATGGTAACCAGTTCAGATCCGACCGTCTCCGAATGACCTCGCGGGGCCTCGACCACAATCAGAGGAGCCGCGCCCTCCTTCCTCACTTTGATTCCGGTCAGGAAGACCCTTTCGGGTTGTCTAGCAGGAAGCCATTGACCCCGATCGAAAACTCCAAAATGAAGGTCGGGAATCCTTTGCAGATAACCCCTCAAGAGATCGAGAAACTCCGATTGCCTCCAGTCTTCCCTGGTCGCGACATCCCGAGCGAGCCCCTGAAAAAACGATTCCCAATCCATCCCCTCGGCTCCAAGGACTTCGTATCCGGAATACCCCTGCTTAATCACCCTCTCCAACACAAGAAGATCCTGAAGCGCCTCGCTCCGATCGAGAACATAGGTGGCTCGGTTGGGATTGGGATAGAATGGAATTTCCTAAATCAAAAGTCTGCGATCGGTTTCCTTTTTCAGATTGGAATCGGTTCTTTCCACTTCGGAAAGATAGTTTGCGTTCTCTTTATCTTTTGTTTTCCTTGGTTGACGCTTTAGCGCAGGGTGCTTCTGGAGGGAAGAGTTTCAAGTCGATGGGAATTTCATTCTGGTATCCAGCGGCAATTCAACCAATGTCCTGGCCTATGACGTTCCAATGGTGCCTTCGTGGATGTCTTCATATAGCGGCGGAGGACTTTTCCCCAACCTGCGAGGGTTTGGCCTTCGTCCTGGGGTGGATCTCTGGTGTGCAACAGTTTTAGTGATAATGTCCTTCAGTTCAGTGCCCTAACCGGAAAATTTCGTTAGGATCTTTTCGACAACCGCTGGGCGACCAGTAGGGTTAACGATTGGTCCGGACGGGAGCCTGTTCGTGGGCTTCCGGAACTTGATCGAGTCGATCAATACGATGGCCAACGGGTGAATTCCTCGGCACCTTTGTTTCCGCGGGAAGCGGAGGTCTCGATCAACCCAACAACCTTCTATTTCATACCGATGGAAACTTGTACTTGGCCAGCAGCCTTTCCGCCGATAGCGTTCTTCGTTACGACGGGACAACCGGCGATTTCATCGACGAATTTGTCTCGTCTGGAAGCAGGGGACTTGACGATACGCAAGACCTGACGTTTGGACCGGATGGAAATCTTTACGTGAGCAGCGGCGAAACCGACGAGGTCCTCAAAGTACAATGGCCAGACGGGAGCATTCATGGAGGCTTTTGTCGCGCGCGGGAAGTGGAGGCTTGGATTATCCCAAGGGAATTCGTTTTGGACCGGATGGACACCTTTACGTCTGCAGTTACGACACGGACGAAATTCTCAGGTATGACGGCCAAACAGGGGCTTTTTGGATGACTTCGTCCCAAAGCCGGAAGCGGTGGGTTAAATGGATCCCCATTAATTTGGAGTTCCATACGGTTGACACCAGTTCGAATGACAACTGGCGGGCTTATGAATAGATTGCATGGGACTTCGAACAGTATTCTTTCATGGTATTCTTGAGTCGATCCCTTGCTGGACTACTCCCGGAAAATTTGAGGTAAACGTTCCCTTTTTGGGAAGGATAATAACGATTTCTAAGTCATCTTTTCCAGAAAAGCCTGTTTTCTCAATGATTTGAAATTCAACAGGTTGCTATAGGATATTGACAAAGCGAGAATGAATCGCTTAAGATCCCGGTTAGGTATCCTAATGGGAGGAAACCTAAAATGTTTCGATTCAACCGGTCTCATCTAACGCTTCAATTCATCGCACTCTGTGTCTCAACGTTGGCTTTCAGGTCCACTCCAGAAGAAGCCGATTACGAACTGGTGGTCGGAAGCAGGTGGAACAACACCCTGGTGAGGTTCAATCTCGAAACGGGTTCTCTCCTTGGGACAATCGACGGCCTGTTGAGTAGTCCGAGGGGCTTAACCCCCTCGGCCCGGACGGAGAGACCTGTTTGTTGGCGGCTGTGAAACGATGGTGTGCTTCGATACAATTTGAAGACAAACGAATTTGAAGAAGCACTTTCGTAGGCGCCGGGAGTGGGGGGTTTGGATTGCCCTCATGGATTGGTGTTCGGTCCGGATGGCGATCTTTATGTCACGAGGCTGGTGGAATCATAACGTATTCAAGTATGATGGAGAAACCGGCGAACCTCTGGGAGTTTTCGCATCAGGGTCAGGGGTTGAACAACCCTCACGGAATTGATTTTTGGACCTGATGGAAATCTCTATGTCGCCAGTCGAGGCAACCATTTAATTCTCAGGTACGATGGAATGACCGGGGAGTTTATTGATGTGTTCATTCCCAAATGGCACCATAAACACACCTGGAACTTTGATATTTGGCCCGGACGAAAATTTGTACGTCGATTCATGAGAGCCAATCGAGTCGAAAAATTCGATGGTTTTACCGGTGAACATCTAGATACGATCAGGGCCGGAAAACTCGACAATCCTACGGGACTGGCTTTCGGCCCGGATGGCCTCCTCTACATCGCAAACCATGATAACAACCGAATTCTGGTGTTCGATCCAGATTCGGGAGATTTTCTGTTCAGACTTTTTTATAACCGTGGGGCCCCTCTCGACGGGCCCGTATACATCGTGGTGGTTCACGAAAACTACCAGGGCCATCAGGAACCGACGGTTTCAATTTTACCGGAAGGCTCCGAATACGACCCATGATTTGACCTGTATCGCTGAAGGAAAACTGGATCGAAGGTCTTCCCATCTCCTACTCGTTCCAGTGGCTTATTGACGGTATGAAAGTCAATATGATGGATTCAATCCAGTCACATCGCCCTCTTTGAGTCACGTTTACACGTCAAGAAATCAGATAGCCGAGGTGTGTGGTGACCCCACACCTCATTGGGTTCAGGAACTCAAATTCAGCCACAGTTGCAATCATCAATTCCCCCGCCCACACAACCCGAAGTCTCAATCCTTCCCGAAAACCCGACCCCTGATGATGGCCTTGCAGTCTGGATTGAGGAAAAGCACCGATTTTGATGGAGATAAAATCGTTTATTTATTTGAGTGGTTTTCCTCGTTCGATGGATCGACTTGGAACCGGAGGCCGGAATTGAGTGGGACTTTGGCGCCATGTATGCCCATGGATCGCCTGAAATCTCCGCGCTCTATACGCGTGCGGCCCAATATTGGCTAGTGACAGTTACGCCAATCGAGTCTCAAACCGTATCCAAAGGGAATGAAGATGGCAGAAGTCTTGGAGGGTGCGGTATTGGGTGAAAGCCACTCGTTTAAGATACGGATTCTACCGACCTGGATGAAGACGATATTGTAGGAGTTACCGACCTCCACAAGCTCAAAGGGACTATTGGGCAAGAGCAAATCAAGAATTGAATCGCACCGATCAACAACTTTTCTTCGACGACAAGGATCCGGGTGACGCTCTTGTGGATGTTCGCTATCTTTTCGGCTTGGCGAGTTCGTGGCAAGAAAAAGGATCTGGAAAGAAATAATCCTGACTGAGTGGACTTGCAATCCGACCACGAGTAAGGGTAAAGAGTCTCCATTCTTGTTATTCCAAGGAGGCCCTTTGTCGTGGAAGAATGGACAGATCGTGTTTCCGCGTCAGTCAAAAAATTCCTATGAATTCTTCGAACCGGAAAAAACCGTCCTCGAAGAACTTTCCAAGCACAAGACCATACTCGAAGTTGGAAGTGGGATGGGGCGCTACACGAAACTCATTCCTCGCGTTGTGGGTCTAGAGTATTCGCGACCTTTCTTGGACCATTGCCGAGAAAACATTCAAGGCTTATTCCTTCGTGGAGACGGTTTCCATATTCCCTTCAAGGATAACTCGTTCGATTGTGTTTTCTCCTCCGGTGTGTTTGGAACATTTTCGATGACCGAGTTCGATTTGCGAAGGAACATTTGCGAGTCTGCAAGCCAGGAGGAAAGGTCGTTATCACTGTCCCGGCTCACGAATCCTTCGACATTCACAGGTATCGTCTCCAAGTCGAATGCCTCCACCTCCCGAACAGAAGGATTGGCACGTTTACGGGGAACGGATGCGGGATGACGAGATGAAAGAGATTCTAACTCAAGCGGGCCTTTCGGATATCCAGATCATCCATTTGGGGACGCCACTCCGTGGCTGGAAGGCGAATATCAAGAAATACCTCAGCCTCCTCAAGTCCGATCCCTCCTGGAAAGCCACAAAGGGACTCATTTGGGAAGGCCTTGGTTTCGCGATCTCGACAAGACCTTTCGAACTCTGACTGGCGACCTATTTTACAAGACCTTCATGAAGACTAGAGGGAATTATCTCTTCACCTCCGGAATCAAGCCCGGTTCTATTTCAAATACGGACGACATCGGCAAAGAAATCGAGACCTTCGAGGACCTGGTCGACATAATGATTTGTCCGATCAGTGGCGAGTGGCTCTCCATCGTGAGGGGAGCGATTGATCTGCGCCGCATCGAAACGTGCATATCCGATCGTCAATGGGATACCCTATTTGACACCCGAAGATGCGATCGAGTAAAACTCTGGGACACAACTCAATCTCATAGGACCCACACATGAAGTATCGACGATTTGGCAAGACCGAACTGAAACTCCCCATCCTGACCTACGGGGCCATGCAGGTGGGGAATCCCGAGGACGAGAATGTGCCGGCGGAAGTCACTCGGCGGGCGATCGAGGCGGGGATCGATCATATCGAAACGGCGCAGGGGTATGGGACCAGCGAGGAACGGCTGGGACGCATTCTGAAAGATTTCGATCGGGACAAATTGACCATCACCACAAAGATTCCCCCTCAGGAAACCCGGGATGAAATGTGGAGAAAAATCGACTTCTCCCTCGAACGGCTCCAAATGGATCATGTGGAGAACCTGGATATCCATGGCATCAACCGTTTTGAAACCCTCGAACTCACTCTAAGAAAGGGTGGTTGCATGCAGGCGGTCCATGAGGCGATCGATCAGGGAGTGATTGGGCACATCGGGTTTTCGACTCACGCCCCCTGCGAGGTTATTCTGGCTACCTTGAATACGGGTGAGTTCGAATCGGTCAACCTTCACTACTACACGCTTTTCCGAAGAAACCTGCCCGCGATCCGTCGCGCCGCCGAACTCGACATGGGAATCCTGATTATCAGTCCAAGCGACAAGGGGGGGAAACTCTATGAGCCGACCGAGAAATTGGTCGAACTCAGCAAACCCTATTCCCCGATCGAATTGAACCATCGTTGGACCATTGCGCACCCGGAGATCACCACCCTCACTGTGGGTTGCACCTACCCCGAGGAATGGGACGCTCACCTGCCAATGGCCGACCGAGACGGTCCTCTCGAGGAAGAGGAGGGACAAGCCATCAAGCGGTGGGAGGATCAGTACGATCTCCTTGGAAACACCTACTGCTCGGTGTGTGGCGATTGTCTTCCCTGTCCCGAACAGATCAACATCCCGGAGACTTTGCGTCTCCGCAATCTGGCCAAGGCGTATGACATGGAGGATTTCGGGAAATACCGATACAAGATGTTTGAGAACGCGGGAGATTGGTTCCCGGGATCCCGAAGCGACAAGTGCACGGAGTGTGGAGACTGCCTCCCCCGTTGTCCGCTCGATCTTGAGATTCCCTCCTTGTTGTTTGAGACGCACAATCTACTTTGGGAAGGAGTGGGGGGGAAACGACGTTGGGAAGAAACGACACCATAACTCTTTACACGGATGGGGCTTGCTCGGGGAACCCCGGGCCGGGAGGGTGGGCGGCCATTCTCAAATGGAGAGATCACAAAAAGGAACTCTCGGGTTTCGAAGCGGCCACCACCAACAATCGGATGGAACTCCGCGCGGTGATCGAGGGACTCAAGGCGATCAAGAACGACGATTACCCAGTCCAGATCACCACGGACTCTCGCTATATCCACGACGCGTTCATCAAAGACTGGATCTCCGGTTGGAAAAGAAAGGGTTGGAAGACTTCTCAGAAGACCGATGTGAAAAATCGAGACCTATGGGAGGAACTGATTGACCTGGTCGAGAGTTACGATGTCGAATGGGCCTGGACCAAGGGGCACGCCGAGGACGAACTCAACAACCGATGCGATGAACTGGCTCGCGGCGAGGTGGAGAAGCGACGGGGGTGAAGCTTATTTGGCGATCGATTCCGAATAGTCTGTTCGATCCCGCCGCGGAATCCCTCCCGCATAGAGCCGTCCGTTGAAACGGACCCCTACGATTTTTTTCCCACCTTGTTCTTAAATAAACAAGGAATTGACAAGGAAATTTTCCTTGTTAATATTAAAGATCATGGCCAAAGTCACCAGCAAACTCCAACTGACTCTTCCTAAGTCCCTTGCCGAGGAGTGTCACATCCAACCAGGAGACCGGGTTCGATGCGAGCGGGTGGGGGATTCGATCCTACTGTCCGCAGAAACCTCTCGGGCCTCCGAGGACATCCGAACTCGGTTGGAAATCTTTGACCACGCCGCCGATAGAAGACGGAAAAGAGCGCGGGTCGGTCGGAAGGCTCCGCCCAAAGATCGTGGTTGGACGAGAGAGGATCTGTACCATCGTGGCGGCTCTCGTTGACACCAATGTCCTCGTCTATCTCTTTGACCATCGCTACCCGAAGAAACAAAAGATAGCCGAACAACTGCTGAGGAAAGGCATTGAGGAGGACAATGTTCGGGTCCCTCATCAAGCCCTCGTCGAGTTTGTCGCCGCAACCACGAAGAAGTCTTTATCCGATGGACCCTTGTTGGAGGACTCCGAGGCCCGACAAGAGGCCGAGGAGTTTCTTCACCAATTCACCATTCTTTATCCCAACGAAAATGTCTTCCGGCTCGCCCTCAGGGGCATGGCCGCTTACCAACTCTCCTGGTTCGATGCTCACATGTGGGCTTACGCGGAACACTTCGGGTTATCCGAGATACTCTCCGAGGATTTTCAAGATGGCCGTCTGTATGGCAGCGTCCAGATTAGAAATCCCTTTGATTAGATCGGAGGGAGGCGATGAGTCCGTCGACGCCGACCCTATCGTTTCAACCCATTTCGCCGAAGTATCTCCTGAGCCACCACGATTCCGATCTCGTCACGAGATAATGAAGGAATGCAGTTGTGAGAAAAAAGGTGTAAAGGAGCCATAGCGATTCGGCGTGTAACCACGATAGCAAAATCGAGGCCCCACCCGAGGCGGGGCCTAGTGCGATGAATCCGAGCAATGTGTGCAATGCACTCGAAAAAACGAGCGCTCCCAAAACGAAAGGAAACGATCCGGTAAACCCGGAAAAAACATCACCCCTTTTGAAAGCGACCCACAATTTGATTGCTAGAAAAACCCAATAACACCAGATTAGCATGGGACCGAGAAAACAGGAGAATGCGAACAGGGCGATCTCCAGAGTATTATCCGGGGATCGAACAATCCCAACCCAAACATTCACAATCAAGATCAGTGGGGCTCCCGCAAAGAAATATCCCAGCACAACAGTCGCCAGACCCCGATTGGCAAATAATCCAGCCGTGAGGGAAGCCACTGAGAGCAAGATCACCAACCCAAACGTTCGAGGTATGGTTGATAGTCCAGATAAAATAAAATCACCTCTCAGGGATTCGGAAAAAGCGATTCCTTGGGACAAGACAATCAACAAGTAGGCGCCATGGAGCGCCCAGGAGAAGATCAAAACCGGAAAGAGGATTCTCAGATAACAAAGCCACCTCCCGACAAAAACCAAGTGGCATGGAAATGGAACGGTTCCGATCAAATCCATCATTCCATGACTTCGATCTCGAATGTACGGAAAAAGAGGGAGGATGAGGGCGGAACCCACACCCAACAAACAAATGAAATGAAGGCCCGCCCATAGCCACATCTCACCTACGCCCATTCCCAGACTCGCGACCCCAATAATAAGCCAGCAAAGAAGCAAGGGCGTCGCAAGGATGATAAAGGAGGGTTTCCTGATCCCAGTCAGAAATCTGGGTTCCAGATCCATAAAGGCTCGCCACCCCTCATTTGTCAAATCCCGGCGATTGAAAATTTTCAGTTCGCTTTTCGCCTTTTGTTCTTTCTTGAATCTGGCAGGTGAAATCGGAATGCGCCAACGTTCAAGAATGACCGCGAACAGAATCACTGCGACAATCGATGTCCCCCAATACAGAGCCACTTCCGGGAAAACAAACGCGAGAATGTTCGACATCAACAAGGAAAGAACCGAGTAGAAAAAGGCCCATCCCGCCGCTGAAGCAAGCGAGGTGAAAACAGCCGAGGCGAAAAGACCCACAAGAACGAACCACGCCCCCCATAGGAAAAGGCCAATTGTTTCCTGCAAGAATTCATTCGGCGAAATGCCACCCAATAGAAACACGAGTGCAAAGAAGGGGAGAAGTCCGCTGACAAGCACCGCGATGATCGAAACATGCGCGATCAATTTCTGGAAGACGATGGAAAAGGTGGTCTGCGGGGCGACAGACACCAAGTCAGCAGTCTTGCGAAGCCTTTCGGTTACAATGCTCTGGCTCCCCATCAGCGACCCATAGAGCGCAAGAAAGTAACACACCACCCACTTCCCCGAGAAAAACAAACTCCTCCCAAACTCCGCGCGCGCTCGAACCGAATCGATGTTTCCCTCCGCGAAACTCATTGCCGCGACTCCCGCCAGCGACGAGTAAAACACGAACGCGAAAGAGAACATGGTCCGCTTTCGAAGAGCCAACTGTATCTCGTGTCTCGCGAGTGGAAGGTCAGGCGCCATGGTGGGAGAATTCTAATGCGACCAGGACACGGGTCTAGTTAATAACCGGATTTCAAACACGAGGTCGGTTGGATTGATCGATCCCGATTAAGGGGCCTTGCTCTTCATCGGCTCGATGACGATCTCCCTCAGTGGATGATCGGCGTCCACCTCGATGGGCGAGTTGGACTCCCCGTTCTCTTCGGATTTCTCAATGGGATTTTGCGGGGTGGTTGGCTGGAACTTTAGATCGTCGAACAAAATTTCTCCATTAAAAACGCCAGGAACTTGTCCCGTCCGAGAAGGTCTCGACCATTTTTTCGTGGCCTCCTCGGATTCGAGGACGGGAAGGAAAAAGGGGATGAGAGTGATGACCGATAGCCCGATAAGGATCCCGTTTCTTTGCTCTCTCGCCAACTTTTTCGATACGGCGCCTCCGCGTGGTGGAAGATGATGTTTCCTTCGGAACCAGAGTTCCTCAAAATCCTTATAGATCACAGCCGCGGTGCCGAATAGAACGAAGACGACTAGACCTGGGAATGCGAAAATGGAAAGAGCCACTAACCCACTCAGTAGGCCGAAGGCTGAATATGCGATCATTCCCATCTTGCTCTCCTCCTACCGGTCAAACTCCTCCCGCCTCGAAAGCGAGACCACTCCGACATACAGCGCCATCAACGTTCCTCCAAAACAGATCATCAGCCAGGCGTTTCGGATTTCCACCGTGGGGGGAACCAGGTTCGAAAACGACCAGTGACCCCAATAGGTCGATTGCTGGGTCATCTCCACGAACATCGGGTAACCGAGGACCGCGGCGTACCCGAAGGAGACCCCGAAAGCGGTGAGCATGTAGAGCAACCCCCCAGGCCCCAGCGAAATCTCTAGATGATGCTCATACCGAAACCTGGGCAGGATCGCCCCGAACCCGACGGCGAGCGCTCCGAGGAACAAGGTGGTTCCCAACGCCATCCAGAGAGAAACCGATAGCGAATCGTGATCGAACCCTAGAATCCAATAAGAAAGGACCGTGAGCGCCCAGGTCAGAACCATCAGAGGCGCGGTGAGGAAGATGAATTTGATCACCACCAATCGCCACACGCTGTAGGGCGAAACCCGAACCAACCAGAGCGCCGGACCCTCCCAACTGATCGAGGGGAAGAGATACCGGGCCCCGATGGCTGCCACCATGAAGGCGATCATGAACAAGTTCACCAAATAATAGAGACCCTGAAATTGTTCCCGAAAAGGGAGGAGGTGCATGTTCAACAGATAGAAACCCAACAGCGGAATCATCATCACCATCTGACTCCATCGCGATAAGTCCCTCGAAAAGACTTTGAGTTCCTTGAGCACCATCGCCGAATCCCCGCGTTTGAGGCCGGGGATCCGAAATTTTCCGAATTGGAGGAGACGAAACCGCCCCAGGTTCTTTCGGTTCGTGCCAAAAGACCTTGACCACGTTCCCCGGATGAACGGCGCGCCGATGGCGGTGCTGACCGCCAGGGCACAAACTGCCATGACGACCAATCTCCAGGCGGCCGGGTCGACTGTCGAGGACTCGGCCAAACCATCCACGGTCTTCACCACAAGCCCGTTCGGCAGCCACCCCCAATCCGGAATCTGGAAGGCTTGGGCCCATCGCTGGAGTTGCTCCGCGGAGGTCGCTGTGGAAAAAATATCCTCCACTCGGAGCAACCGGAAAGCGAACAATCCGGCGGTGGTGATCACCAGCCCCAAAGCGATCAACCCCTGCTGGAGTCGCTTGGTTGGAAAGATCCGCGCGAGGATCAGCATGAATGGCACCGCGATCGACCCCGGGATGATCATGAAGGTGACGATGAGGGGAATGATCCAGGCATAATAAATCCAGTCTGCTCCCCGGGCATGGCCATAAGTCGCCAAGGCCGGTATCAAAAAGACCGACAAGGTGAGCGAGGACCGAGTCAACGTTTCCACGATCTTACTCAGATAGAGCCATCGATTCCGTATGGGATAGACCAGGAGCACCTTCATGTCATTGGCCGTGATGAAGACCGACAGGGCGGTGATCAGATTCGAGTAAAGCAGCATCGCGAAAAAGACCAGAAAAAAGAGGTTCAAAAGATGAAGCGACAGCGCCCGTGAGATCGCTTGGACAGGAGCCTGAACCTCATTGAACAGAAACTCGAAGAGGCGATAGAACAGGTATGTCTCGAGCACTAGGAAACCGGCCCCCGTGATTCCCAACACAAAGGGTTTCAACCAGTTTTTGGTGACCGCCTGACGGACCGATCCTTTCCAAAGCCAGAGACGAAGACGTAACAAGGGGAAATGCATGATTCTAGTTTAGGGTTGAATGCCTTTTAGGTCCACTTTCTTCGGGAGAAATCCGATACGAGTCTCCTGGGGGCTCAGGCGGAGGACCGCTGTCTCCCCCAGTTCAGCCCCCAATAACCCTTTGGGATCTGTTCCACATTCCCTCCACAAAAAACTATTGACGAAGGTGATGGCTCAGCGGATGATGCGCCGCTATTTTGCCCTGTTTTTGGGAGGAGTTATGAAACCGCTCTTTGGCATCGCCTTGTTGTTCCTGTCATCCGCCTTCTTATGTTCCGGGGGTTCCGCTCAAATCGTCATCATCATCCCCACACCCACTCCCACAGTTATCCCAACTCCCACCCCCGACCGAGATTTCAATAAGGATGGCCAGGTGAATGCGAAGGATCTTCTGGATTTCATCCAGGGTTGGCACACCGGGACCGCCGGGGATGTCGTCACAGTCGACATCCCGAACTTACAGTCCGATGCTCGCCCCTTGAAACTGGTTCGAATTCCCGCTGGGACTTTCCAAATGGGCGCCCTTTCATCCGAGAGGGGAGTTGGTTTTGGCGAGGGTCCCGCTCACATCGTCACAGTAGAGAAGGACTTCTATTTGAGTGTGACAGAGATCACGCAGGCGCAATGGGAGGCAATCACTGGAAAAAATATCGCCGACCAGCGGGACTTGGCCGATACATCGTTTCAAATTTACACTGTCGGAAAGGATGTCCCGATTTACTACGTCTCTTGGAACGACGCCCAAGATTTCATATCGGGTTTAAACGCATTGGGGCAGGGAACCTTTCGATTTCCAAGTGAGGCCGAGTGGGAATACGCCTGTCGAGCCGGATCCAATAGTCGATTCTTCTTTGGCGATTCGTTGAATTGCGACGACAACTGCGCGGATTGCGCCGAAAATCTCTTGGCCACGAACACTCGAGCCGATTACATGTGGCACTGTTTCACCGATGGAATCAATGGTTACACCCGGGGTCCCAAGGAGGTGGGATCCTTATTGCCCAATCCATTCGGTCTCTATGATATGCATGGGAATGTCTGGGAATATTGCCAGGATTGGTACCATCCCACCTACAGTGGCGCCCCAACCGATGGAAGCGCCTGGGAGGACCCGGTTTCAACTCAAAGGATTTATCGGGGTGGCCATTCTTTCGCGCACGCGGATATTTGTCGCTCGGCATTCCGCAGTGCGATCGACCCGAGCACGCGTCACACCTACGCCGGTGTCACGGAATTGCGATGGATGCGCCGGAATAGGCTTTCAATTCTTGCAGAGGGCATGGGCTAGTTCCCCGCCACCCCCTCAAGTTATCATTCCCCCCGTTTGCCCCAAGAGGCTTTTGAATTTCCGAGAATTGAGGACCTACTCCATCATGCCGAAAGATCGAAAAACCATCCATGTTGTCTCCAACTCCCACTGGGATCGGGAGTGGTGCTACCCCTTCGAGGAGACCCGACTCCTGTTGATCAAATTCATGGATGAGCTCCTCCACCTCCTCGACACCGACCCCGATTTCGCCTCCTTCACCATGGATTCTCAGACCTTGTGTGTGGAGGACTACCTCGAACTCCGCCCGGAGAAACGGGAGACGATTGAAAAGCATGTCAAATCTGGACGGTTGATTGTCGGACCCTGGTGTTCTCTCCCCGAGGAATATCTGGTCAATGGCGAGTCCCTGGTCCGAAACCTCGTTGTGGGGCACCGAGTCGCCAAAGACCTCGGAAAAGTTTCAAAGATCGGATACACCCCCTTCAGCTACGGACAAACCTCGCAGATCCCACAGATCTATCAGGGGTTTGACATCGACACCATCATCTTTTATCGGGGCATCAACGTTCCCAAAAGCGAGTTCATTCTCGAAGGACCGGATGGCTCCCGCCTCCTCGGAATGCGTTTCGGATGCATGAGCCGATTCTCCTACTATGTCTACATCTACCGCGTCCTCCGCTATGGCAGCGACGATGTCTTCAAACGCTACGATTGGGACCGAGGAGCCTCCCCCTTCCGTCTCGCCTCCGACCGCCATCCGCGCGCGCATTACTACGTCCTAGATGACAAGAAAAAGCACTGGAACGACGAACCGATTCGCGAACAACTCCTGAAGCTGGTGGCCGACGAATCCGAGCATTTCACCACCAGCCAGATCTGTTGCATGCAGGGATTCGACACCAGCAACCCCGATCCCGAAGGAATCGGACATCATCAAACTCTGCCAGGAACTTCTTCCGGAACATGACATCAAACTGTCCAACCTGAAGGACTACATGGACGCCATGCGGAAAGAGGTGAAGAACCCGACCGTTCTCACCGGTGAAAGTCGCGACCCCGGTTCGGTCGGGAAATGGACCCACCTCAATGGCGATGTCATCTCCGCCCGTCCCCTTCTAAAGATTGGAAACAATCGGGCTGAAATCAACATCCAACGTTTGGCCGAACCCTGGGGGGCCATCGGGTCCTGGGTTGGCGGCGAATATTTTAAGGCCGCGCTCGACCGGTGCTGGAAACTCCACCTCCGCAATCACCCACACGATACCATCACCGGTGCGGGAGTCGACCAGATGGAACTCGACTCGCTCTACCGTTTCGACCAGATCAACATCCTCTGCGAGGGACTGACTCGTCGTTCCTTGGAGGCGATTCAAATTCAGGTCGACAACAGCGATCTCTCCGAACGGGATGTCGCCCTCACTGTGTTCAATCCGACCCCGTTCCCGCGAAAGGGCGTGATCTCCTGTTACCTCGATATGCCACAGAACATGGATTACGAGGCTTTTGCCGTGAAATCCCCAGATGGCAAGACCACTTACGATCTCCAAATGAAAGAACAATTCCCCGCTGGCGTGCTTGTTCGCAATCTTCAGGACATCTCGATCGAACTTCGAGCCGACCGTGTCCATGGTCATGTCGAGATCGATGAAGTCCCCGCGTTCGGGTACAAGACCTTTCATCTGGTTCGCCAGGAACGATTCAACCATCTTCCCCCGCAAGAACCTTGTCCCCGAAACCAATGTCCTCGAAAACGAATTCCTCCGCGCCGAATTCAATTGCGATGGCACGATCGATCTTTTGCACAAAGAGACCGGCGAGTATTTCACCGGCTTGCATTACCTCGAGGACACCGGCGAGACCGGCCACTCCTGGATCCACATGGAACCGCATGACAACGAAACCATCACTTCGCATGGGCTCCCCTGTGCCATCACAGTCGAGGAGGCTGGACCGCTTTACGCCCGAATGCGGGTCGACTACCACATGCAGATCCCGATCGGCCTCGAACGCGAACTGACCGCCGAGTTCCGCGAGGAGCGAGATGATCACACCAGCCGTTCAAAAATTCGGAAAGAGATGATCGTCACCAGCCGGTTCGAACTTCGCGCCGGACAGAAGCGTCTCGATGTCACCACATCCTTCACCAATGAATGCAAGAATCATCGCCTCCGTGTGGTGTTCCCCACCAACCTGACTTGTGATCGAACGGATTCCGAGGCGGCTTACGATGTCATTCCCCGTGACATCCATGTGAAGAAGGGGAACGCCTATTACGGCAAGCCGAACCCGCAATACCCGATGCACCGCTTTGTCGATATGCACGACCCCAAGAAGGATGTCGGTTTTGCCATCCTGAACAATTCGGGGCTGAGGGAGTACGAGGCCATGGACAACGATGACCGTTCCCTGGCGATCACTCTCCTGCGTTGCTTCACTTATCGCAATTGCCCAGTTTTCGGACGCTTCGAGGTTCATCCCGAAATGGAGCGGGCGCAATGTTTGGGAACCAAATTGGAGTGGGCCTACTCGATTTTCCCGCACAAGGGGGACTGGACGAATGGAGTGTATGAGGAGGCGGAAGACCACAACCTCCCCCTCGAACCGGCACAGGTCGGACCGCACCCAGGAAAACTTCCGAAGAGCCAGAGTTTTGTCGAACTCAAAGGAAAGAATCTGCAACTCGCCGCTTTCAAACGCGCCGAGGATCGTAAGACCAGTTATGTCGCGCGCATCTTCAACCCGACCGACAAAGCGGTGACCGGAGAACTCAAATTCTTCCGTGAGGTCAAAGCCGCATGGCTCACCAACATGAACGAGGACCGAAGGGAAAAACTGGAGCCGAAGAAAAACTCCATCAAGGTGAAAGTCGGCAAGAAAGAGATCGTGACCGTGGAATTTCAGTTGCAGAAGTCTTGATGTTGGTGGTAAAGTTGGTTCGATTCTTCTTTAGAGGAGAGCGCCGATGTCCCTCACCTCCTGTCCGGAATGTCGGAGACAGGTGTCAACTAAAGCGGATATGTGCCCTCATTGCGGGTACAACATTCGACGCGAAGACATGAAACTTGGTGTGATTGGGTTCATGGTCATCGTGATCGTCATTCTATCTGTCAGTTCGATCGTCGGATTCTTTTTTTCCAACTGAGGTCGGTATCCGGCAAACACACTTGCCGGGAGCCGTTTTCCCGCCGTGGGAGGGGCATCCTTGCCCCGGATCCTTCGACACCCATTCGCGGCAGGATGCCGCTCCCACGGTGGTGTGCCCGTTAAATGAGTCGCGGGGTTGCGCTATCCGACAGGCTGTCAGGGCGCGGGCAACGGACCGTACGGACGGTCCACCTTGAAGGGACCGAACCAGTTCAGGTCCCCGTTGCTCTTGGTCCCATTGGTGGGTGAGTAACGGGACCCGTATTCGTTGCTCTTGTTGGGTCCCACACTCCGGATTTGATAAAGCACCCGGCCCCAATAACTCTTGTCGTTTGGCCCGATCGTCCAGTTGTTGGGATACCCCGTGTAGATGTTGAAGTCGGACAAGAGGTTCTCGTAACCGCTCTGCTTCGGATCGCGGATAACAATAAAATAGTAGGGATCGTATTGGTGAATGAAATTGTACCGACCTGGAACCGCGGGACAGAAGGGGTCGGGGGTGATCGCCGCCATGTACTGGATCGGTGAGGTGAGTTTGAACAGGTTTTGATCGGGGGGATACTCGCGAAAATCCTGAAAATAAGATTCCATCGCGATAGAAAAACTTCGCTGTTCGGACATCACTCGGGCGATCTTGGCTCTCATTTGGGATTCGAGGAAGTTGGGCAGTGCGATCGCGATCAAGATTAGAATGATCGCGATGACAATCAACAACTCAATCAGAGTGAATCCCTTCGTGCGCTTTCTCAATTTCGCTAATCCGACCATTCTCCGAGCCTCCCAACAAAGCATTGCGAGAGTTTAACAGCCCTTCCGCCCTCTTTAAAGAACTCAAGGAACGCCCATACTCATCGGTGAATCTTGGAGGAGGAGGGGCCATGCGCGCATTGTTTCGTTCGCCGACCGGATTGGGCGCCCTCCTGGTTGCGCTGGTTATTCTTGCCTATCTCCCATCGATCTTCTGCGGCTTCATTTGGGATGATGATGTCGGGATCATCAACAACGAGAACCTTCGAACCCTCGATGGCCTCGGCCGTATCTGGTCCGACCCCTCCAAAACTCCGCAAGGCCATTATTGGCCAATGGTTTACACCACCTTCTGGCTCGAATACCGACTCTGGGGATTGAACCCCGCGGGTTATCATGTCGTAAACATCCTCCTCCAAGCGATCAACAGCCTTTTCCTTTGGAGGCTGCTCCTCCGGTTGGAGGTTCCCGGCGCATGGTTTGTCGCCGCACTGTTCGGAGTTCACCCCATCCAAGTCGAATCGGTGGCTTGGATTATCGAAAGAAAGAATCTGCTTTGTGGCTTCTTTTCTTTGTCGACCGTCCTCTTGTTTATGATGTTCATGGCCAAGAAATCCTGGACCGCTTATATCGGAGCGATAGTCCTCTTCGTGTTTGCCATGCTGAGCAAATCCAGTGCATTCTCTCTGCCTTTCGTGCTCATCATCCTGGTCGGGTGGCGCTATCCCAAGGAGTTCTTGAAACGATATTGTTGGACTCTTCCATTTCTTGCGATCGGGACAGTTATCGCGTGGTGGGATGTCTCGCTTGTTCAAAAGAAAGAGGTGATCGAACATGGACTCTCATGGTTCGACCGTCTGGTTATTTCAGGAAAGGCCTTTTGGTTTTATCCGTTCAAGATCCTCATTCCCGCCAACTTCGTTGCGGTCTACCCCAAATGGGAGGTCGAGTCTTTTTCCAAGATCGATCTCGTCTGGCCGATCTCGGTCACCTTGGTCGGAATGCTGTTATTGGCGTTGGCCTGGAAAGGAAGGCCGGGAGTTCTTACCGCGTATGCCCTATACGCTGTCCTCCTTGCTCCCACTGTCGGCTTCGTCGATTTTGGGTTCATGGCGCTCTCCTTCGTGGCGGACCGATTTGTCTATCTCGCCTGCATTCCCCTGTTCGCATTGGTGGTCGGTGGGATGAGGATGGTGATTCAACAGTCGGGCAACCGAGGATTCTGGCAAATCGTTATTGGCGGACTTCTCGGGGTCCTCGTCCTCTTTTCAGCGATCCAATGCCGGGTTTACAAAAATCAGGAAACACTTGTACGGCACAATCTGAAAAAATATCCGGAAGCCTGGATTGTCCGCTACAATTTCGCCATCGATCTTGCTTCATTGGAACGCTACGACGAAGCGGTCGAACAGTACGAAAAACTGATTTTATCGAAACCCGATTTTATCGATGCTCGAAACAACCTCGGCACGCTTTGGGTTCGTCTAGGTCAACCCGAGAAAGCCGAGAAACAGTTCCTTGAGATCCTGAGGATCGACCCGGATAACGCACGGGCCTATCAGAATCTGGGGGTTCTCCAAGCGCGGAGGGGAGATTTCCAAGCCGCCCTCCAAAACTATCGCCGGTCCCTAGCCATCGATCCCGGCAACGAATCGGTCAAGGAAGCGATTTCCGGGCTCACTCGCCGCCTAGAACTAAATGAAAAAAACTCTCCATGACTCCTGGCTTGGTTTTCGACCTCGGTTGGCCCAAAATCCCGCGCTCGGAGTCTCGGCTAGGAAGTTTCGAGGAACCCAGGAGGGAGACGCTCCCGATAGGGGGAATCGGTCAAATCAGGCCTTAATGAAGCCTTAACGATTCTCCAATAAACACCCCGGGAGCATGAGAAAAATTCGACTCATTTGGCAGATCTTTCCCCCTTACCTGATCCTAACCCTGGGCGTGGTCGTTTCAGTCACCTGGTTCGCCTCCTCCTCGATCCATGAGTTCTATCTGGAGCAGACCGAGGATGAACTCGACATTTTGGCCCGTCTGGCCATCCAGCAGATTCCCAAACCGGTGAGTTCAGACAACATCGAGGCGATCGATCGATTTTGCGAGAAGTTTGGAGACACTGCGGCGATCCGTTTGACCGTAGTCGACAAGAGCGGCGTGGTGTTAGGCGACTCCGATGAGGACCCGTTGAAGATGGAAAACCATCTCAAACGCCCCGAAATTCAGGCGGCCCTAAAGGAGGGAGTCGGTCGATCGACGCGGTTCAGTCATACGGTCGACACCGAGATGATGTATGTCGCCCTTGATTTTACCGACGAGAGTGGAAACACCATTGCAGTAATACGCCCCTCGATTTCCATCAGCGAAATCGATCATGTCCTATCTGGGATGTACCAGAAGGTTTTGGTGGGGGCGCTGGTTCTTGCTGGACTGGCTGTTGCCATTAGTTGGTGGATTAGTCGATATATCACTCACCCTCTCGGTGACCTCCGGAAGGGGGTGGATCGTTTTGCTCGCGGAGATTTTGATAAGAAACTCCCGGTGCCAGCCACCGCCGAAATCGCCGAGCTTGTGATCGCGGCCAACAAGATGGCCGATCAACTTGATGATCGCATCGAAATGGTCGAATCCCAGCGAAGCGAACTTGAGGCGGTCTTCACCAGCATGGTCGAGGGAGTGATCGCGGTGGATATGGATTACCGGTGTCTCAACATGAACCGGGCCGCTTCGCATTTTCTTGGAGTCTCGCTCCCAAAAGTTCTCGGGAAACGGATCGACTCTTTTGTTCGCAACGAGGAACTTTTTGAACTCCTGAATCGTTCAATGGAAAGTCGGGAGGTGACCGAACGGGACATTACGCTTGTGTCCGGCGTTGAGGAACGGATCTACCAAGTTCGTGGGACGCTCCTCCATGACGCCAGCCGCAACGAGATCGGCGTCCTCCTGGTGTTCAATGATGTCACCGATCTGCGAAAACTCCAAAGTCTAGGGAAGGAGTTTGTGGCCAATGTCTCCCACGAGATTAAAACTCCGATCACCTCGATTCGAGGATTTCACCGAAACGCTTCTCGATGGGGCCAAGGAAGATCCCGAGGACACCGAACGATTCCTGACCATTGTGATGAAACAGGCTCGGAGACTGGAGGCGATCGTCGAGGATCTGCTTAGCCTTTCCCGCCTCGATCAATCCGATGAGGCCGACACGAACCTTCTCGAGGACTGCAACCTGGAACCGCTGGTCTCCTCCTGTATTCAAGGTTTCGAACAACAGGCCGCTGAAAAGTCGATCAAAATCGAGTTTCAATCCCCCCCGGAGTATTGGGTCCAGGCGAATTCGAACCTGCTTGAACAGGCGCTTGGAAACCTCATTGACAACGCGATCAAGTACAGCGAACCGGACCGGGGAATTCAAGTGACCATTGAGGAGGTTGAAAACGAGGCGGTGGTTTCCGTTCGTGACCAAGGGATCGGCATTCCGGAAGAGCATTTCCCCCGGCTTTTCGAACGGTTCTATCGAGTCGAAAAGGGACGTTCTCGGAAACTAGGCGGCACCGGCCTCGGGCTCGCCATTGTCAAACACATCGCTAAACTCCACCTCGGGCGAGTTTCGGTCCAA
Source organism: Candidatus Omnitrophota bacterium (assembly GCA_020632575.1). Classification (GTDB taxonomy): domain Bacteria; phylum Hinthialibacterota; class Hinthialibacteria; order OLB16; family OLB16; genus JACKFH01. The sequence continues at coordinate 269,897 of JACKFH010000002.1, forward strand.
AGTGTCCATGGCAAAGGCAGCACCTTTTCGATCCACTTGCCCAAGGGGTCCTTCACCCGGCACGAGGACTGATCCCGATTCCCCCTTTCCAACGATTCCCGCCTCAAGTCTAATCGAAACATGATTCGTGCCCTCGTTTTATTGACTTTTCTTGTCTCCACCGCATTCGCTCAAGACGAGGGCTTGCCTTCGTACCTCGATCAGGCCTCTTCCTCGGACGTCGATGGCGCCACCGCGGAATTGCCATCCCTCGATGTCGCTATCGAACCCTTTCAACCCAATCCCATTTCCTTCCCCGGATTAGTCCAGAGGATCTGGAGCATGGATTTCTCTCATAACTCGACCATTGATGTTCGAGTGGTCCCTCGAGCCGCGGTCTATGTTGGCAGAAGGAGAGACCGTTTCCCCATTCCTTCCCCCCGGGCCGTTCGGATTCGAGATGGAGGGGGTCCTTGAGTTCGAGAATCGAGCGGAATACGAGATCCGCGCCGAAGGGACCGGGAAAGCCCGTGTCGAGGTCCATGGCGAACTCGCCTTTGAGGCGACTGGGGAGAATCTCGAAGGGGGAACGGTCCACCGGCTCTTGTTTGAAAGGGGCGCTCACCCCATCCGCATCCGCTATGAGGGACCCGCGAAGGGCAATTCGGTCTTTCGGCTCTTGTGGTCTTCCGAGACTTTTTCCGAGGAGCCGATTTCTTCGGAATTTCTCTTCCATGATTTTGTCGCGGAGGATCTGAAACGCGCGAATCTCATCCGCCTCGGCAGAGATTCGGTCGCCAAATACCGCTGCTTCGAGTGCCACCACTGGGAAGGTTTGGGCATGAAGAATCGCATGCCCGAACTCGACCGGGACGCCCCCGATTTTGAGGGCATCGGTTCCCGTTATCGCGGGGAGTGGCTCATCAAAAGATATTGTCGCCACACTCCACTGGAATCGACCGGGAGATGCCCACCCTTCTCCACCCGCACATCCGAAAGGAAGCGACCGAAGAGGCGCGACTCATCGCCTCTTACCTCGGGACGATGGTGGACTCCGAACCCTCGGAGGCGGTCTTGGATTCCACCTCCGCCCTCGATGGGGAAAGTCTATTTGCCGAGCAGAACTGCAACGCTTGTCACCTCGCGCCAAACGAAGAGCCCGAGGAAGACGACGATCGATATCCCTTGGCAGGTTTGAGTCAAAAGTGGAAGCGTCCCGCTTTGGTGAATTTCCTCCAGAAGCCGGACCGCCATTACGCGTGGATTCGCATGCCCGATTTCGATCTCACCTCTTCGGAGGCTCGATCCCTGACGGCTTACCTCATGCCTTCAGAAGAACAGGATGAGGCCCCGACACCAAAACCCGATGAAATCGAGCGGGGCAGGGAGCTCTTCGAGGAAAACCATTGCTTGCAGTGTCATGCTCTCTCCCGGTGGGAGACCGCTCCCCCGCCCAGCCTCGATTGGACGGTCTCCGACCTTGGATGCCTCGACGCCTCTCCCGAATTGGAGAGCCAAGCGCCGAATTTTCACCTCACCCCCGAGGAACGGGAGGGACTCCTTCTATTTCTTCACGAAAGTCTCGATTCCCTCAATCAATTCGTCCCGGCCGAATTCGCCCAACGTCAGATGGAACAGTTGCGATGCGCGAGCTGCCATGAGGGCAAGGTCGAGAAGGTGGAGGAGGTCGGTTGGGAGAGTTTTGTCTCCCTCGGGGCGATGTTGAACGAGAAAAAAACGACCGCCCAAGAAGCCGAGGAGGATTTTGAAGATTTTGAGGACTTTGAGGAGGACTTATCCGATTTCCCGGTCGAGGCCACCATCAGCGAGCACCAAGTCCTTCCTACCTTGGTCTGGGCGGGGGAAAAACTTCGAGCCGACTGGATGGAAGAACTCCTGAATGGGTCACTCGATCGTAAAACGCGAGACCTCATGCCCACGCGGATGCCCGCGTTCCGGTCGATCGCCGTCCCGATGACCCGAGGTCTCTCCCAGTCTCATGGTCTCCCCGAGGCTTCACCGAGATTATCCGAACCGGATCCCTCGCTGGCGGAGATTGGCAAGGAACTTGTCCTTGATCCACCCGGTTTGAATTGTATCGCCTGCCACCCCATCGGGGACCGCCCCGCCGGGTCGGGGAACCAGGGCTCCTCGATCAACCTCGAGTTCGCCCCTCACCGTCTCCGTCGTCCTTTTTTTGAGCTCCTTCTAAGGAATCCGCAGCGTTTTCAACCGGGGTCGCCGATGCCCCAATTCATCTATGAAAACGGTCAATCCGCCGCTCAGTCTTTCTTCGAAGGGGATGGAAGGAAGCAAATCGAGGCCATCTGGAACTATCTGATTTCCATTGAGGATTAGTGCCATTCAGCCAAAATTTGAGTTTTCCTTGGATAAACCGATCATTGACAGTAAGGAAATGAGCTTTTATCCTAAATTTTTTAGGAACCAATTTCCCAAACAAGCAAATCCGCCCAGTAAACTCGATTTACCATCCTCATATTCCGTTACTTAATCGATGGCGGTTCGATTTCATTGGGAAGCATAATTTGACAAAACTGACGGTGTATTGTTTGAACGCGTCAGAAATGAAGGAGAAATCCCATGACCCTAAGTAGAGTGCTGACATTGCTGATGGCTTCCAGCCTCATGGTTTCGGTGGCCGCCATCGCTGAGGAAGGCTGGGTGGAGTCCTCGCCTGTCCCCGAAAACCAAGGGACCACCGAGACTCTTGCGCCCGCTCCTTCGGCTCAAACTAGCGCTCAAATTCCCCCGAGGAGAGAAAATACTATTTTCTCTTCTTTTTCCGTGAGCAGAACTCTCAAACCGACAGCATGTGGAAGGTTTTTCAAGCCGCGATGACTCAGGCCGGCGATCGCGCCAACTGGAAGGCGGTCAATTTGAACGATCCTGCCTCGCAGTCCCTGGTTCAAACTTACAATCTGGGAAATCCGGTGACACCGCTGGTGCTTTCCATCGCCCCCAATGGCGCGATCATGGGAGTCTTCCCCGAGACTTTCACCCAAGAACAATTGCTCGCCTCGTTCGGCACACCGGGGCAAGAGGCCTGCCAGAAATCCCTCATCCAAGGGAAAATGGTCCTCCTCTGCCTCCAGAACGATCAGACACAGTTTAACCAACAAGCCCTTTCCGGGGTTCAATCCTTCATCACCGATCCACGGTTCAACAACTATGCCGAGGCGGTCAAGATCGATCCATCCGATCCCGCCGAAGCTCCTTTCATGCAGAATCTAAACATCGATCCCAACTCAAGGACTGCGATGACCGTCATGATGACTCCTCCCGGAGTTCCGGTTTCCACTTTTACCGGTGGAACCACGAAAAACTCTTTTGTGAACGAGCTCAAGATGGAGGGGGGATGTGGAGCCGACTGCAAATGTCTTGAAAGCGTTCCAGCCGGCGGCGATAGCAAGCCAGTTCTTTCGAAGTTTTTCAGCAAGATTTCCGGCAAATTCCGGAATTCGGGCTGACCTTCGTCTGTCCAACCTGATAGAACCCAGAAAGGGGAGGGATGCGAGAATCCTTCCCCTTTCTTATTGGAGTCTCAAAAGTCAACCCCTCTCTCTTTTTTTTAATTCAGCCTGATTGAGATCGGTTGAAAAAATGAAATAATAGGATCATGAGTTTCTTGTACGGAATGTTGGCCCTGGCTCTCGTGTTCGTCCTGCTTGAACGGATCGACCCATGGCGGCGACAGCGATTGTGGCGAGACAAGATCGGACAGGATCTGTTTTACCTCCTCATGAATGGCTACCTGATGGGGATGCTGGCCTATTGGTTTCTCTATTGGGTCGATGGATCTCTTCTTCCCCAAAGGGTTACGGAACTGATTTCCCTCGGACTGGTCTCCGAATGGCCAGTTTGGGGCCAATTCATTGTCGTTTTTTTCCTGATCGATTTTGTCCAGTGGTGCATCCACAATCTCCTTCACCGAGTCCCTTTTCTCTGGGAGTTCCATAAGACTCATCACTCCATCGAGGAGATGGACTGGATCGGGCAGATGAAATTCCACTGGATGGAGTGGATTGTCTACAAGAGTCTGCTTTTCTTCCCGTTCACCCTGCTCGATGTCGCCCCGGGCGTGGTTTTCGCTTCCGGGTTGCTCACTCTGGCCATCGGTTTCTTCAACCACTCCAACATCGACATCGATATCGGGCCGCTAAGATACTTTTTCAACAACCCCAGGATGCACATCTGGCATCACACCCACCCCGATTGCGGCCCGACCCTATGCAACTTTGGCCTGAACCTATCCCTTTGGGATTGGATCTTTGGAACCGCCTATCAACCCGAGGGGAAATTCCCCGAGAGGATAGGGCTTGCCGAGGAGGACCGTTTTCCCGATTCTCTCTGGGCTCAGCTCATTTATCCGTTGCGACTCAAGAAAGGTGAATGATCGTTTGTCATGAAGGCTCAAATCTGGAAAAGCCGAGGTTCGAAGGAATTCCCACGTAAATTCGTTCCCAAAGAGGTCGATTTGGGAGACTGGGAAAGAATTGAACCTCTCTTCAAGAACCTGCTCGAGAGAGATTTGGAGACCAAGAAACAGATCGAGAAATGGCTCAAAGATCTTTCCGAACTCGAGGCGTGCCTCGATGAGGAGGGCTCTCGCCGTTACATCTTGATGACCTGCAACACCACCGACGAGGAACTGGAGAAGGCGTACCTCCATTTCATCACCGAGGTTGAACCCAAACTCAAACCTTACTCGGACAAACTGAACCGGAAATACCTCGAGTCGCCTGCGCGAAAGAAACTCGATCCCGAGCGCTATCTCGTCTATGACCGTGATATCGAGAATGATGTCAAACTCTTTCGGGAGGAAAATGTCCCGCTTCAGACTGAGGACGATAAACTCCGTCAACAGTACCAAAAACTCTGCGGCTCCCTCACTGTTCAGTTCGATGGTGAAGAGCGGACCATGCCCCAGATGCGAAAGTATCTCGAGGTCACCGACAGGTCGATCCGGAAAGATGCCTGGACCAAAACCTCGGAACAATATTTGACGCATAAGGATGAGTTTGACACCATCTACGACAAACAAATCGAACTTCGAGACCAGATCGCGAAGAATGCGGGGTTCCCGAACTATCGGGATTACATCCATCTCGCCAAATCGAGGTTCGATTACACCCCCGAGGATTGTTACGCTTTCCATGCGGCGGTGGAGGAGCTGATTGTCCCCATCAATCGAAAACTGGCCCAACGTCGCAAGGAAAACCTCGGAGTCGATATTCTTCGCCCGTGGGATCTTCAGGTCGATGAAAAGGGGCGCGATCCGCTCCGTCCATTCGAGACCGGCCCGGAGCTCGAGGAGGGGGTCCACAAGATGTTCTCGAACATCGATCCCGAACTGGCCGAGCAATTCGCCCTGATGCGAAACAATTCTCTCCTCGACCTGGAAAGTCGGAAAGGCAAAGCCCCAGGCGGATATCAATGCGGTCTGGAAGAGGTTCGGTATCCCTTCATCTTCATGAACGCGGCGGGAACCGACAGCGATGTCTTCACCCTGCTCCACGAGGGCGGTCATGCTTTTCATTCCTTTGCCTGTCGCGAGGACCCCATGACCACCTATCGCAACCCCCGTTGGAATTCGCCGAGGTGGCCTCGATGAGCATGGAGCTTTTTGGTCTCGATTTTCTTGGGGAGTTTTACAGCGATGAGGAAGCGCGGCGATCGCGTGAGTCCACCCTCGAGGGCATCCTCAAGGTTCTGGCGTGGATCGCCACGATCGATGCATTCCAGCACTGGGTTTATCTCAATCCCCACCACTCACGGGAGGAGCGAAAGGATTTTTGGCTCTCTCTCCAGGATCGGTTTGGATCGGGAGTCGATTGGACGGGGTTCGAGGACGCCAAAGCCCATGCTTGGCATCGCCAACTTCACCCATTCACCGTCCCGTTCTATTACATCGAGTACGGCATCGCGCAACTGGGCGCCCTGCAACTCTGGGTCTGCGCCCTCGATGATCTTGCGGCGGCGGTGGCCGATTACAAAGAGGCGCTCACTCTGGGCGGGTCGCGTCCACTCCCCGAGCTCTTTGCCAAAGCCGGCATCCGTTTCGGTTTCGACAAGGAGACAGTCGGCCCATTGAGTGAACGCTTGATCGACGCCCTGGATCTAAACGGAGTCGCAACCTAAATCCGCTGAGTCCTGGTTCGAGATTCCCTTCTCGAACCCACTTACGCAGGAATCCCTTCCTGCCTTTGAGGGTGTGGTGAGATGTCCCCATTGGGGCCAAGAGGAGGAAGGGATTCCTCCGAGAGGTGCGCCGAGAAAGGAATCTCGGCGCAGGCGTTTAAGGAGTTCTAATGAGATTCTTGGTCGCAATTTTCACACTGGTATTCGTCTCAACCAATTCCCTTGCCACCGAAAGCCGACACTGCCCGTCGACCCCAATACCCCCTCAAACAGGAACGACGAATCTATACAGAAGAGCGTTTAAAAGTTGCTGAAGGTAACATCGCTAAATTCCAGACCGCCAAAGCCATCGCGGATAAAGAGATTTCCCGCGCTTCCGATTGGCTGGGCTGGGAGGATGAGGACCTCCTTAAACTGATTCAACCTCCGAACATTCCCCGCGCTTTCAATGTCGGGACCGACGGGTGCCCAAAATGCGGAAAAGAAATCTATGAAGTGGGTGGGACTTACCCCTGGAAACTCGACATCAAAAACCCCCTTAAAGTCGAATGCCCGATCTGTGGCGGCGTCTTTCCCGATGAGGACCATCCCGATCCCGGGCGGGGTTGGGTCGGCCCGAATGACCACAAATATTGGTTCATCGCTTACGCCAACCACTGGAATTTTCAAAACACCGTCCTCCCCGCTGTCCGGTATTTGGCCCGCGCCTATCTCCTGACCGGCGATCCAAAATACGCTCACAAATCGGCGGTCCTTCTCTACCGAGCGGCTGAGGTTTATCCGGGAATGGATTATCACTCCCAATCGCGTTACGGCGAACTTCAGGAAAAGAATGGTTCCCGCTACGAAGGGAAATTTCTCAATCATATTTGGGAGACGACCGTCCTCCACATGCTCGCCGAATCCTATGACTCGGTTTGGGACACGATCGATGAGGACGAAAACCTTCAAGAACTCGTTGGGAAATCCGGCGAGGAAATCCGAGGTTTCATCGAAGCGAACCTCCTCGAGGAAGGAATCGAATCGGTTTTCGCCAAGAAGATCAGCGGCAACTATGGCATGCACCAACGCGCCCTCATCTTCGCCGCCCTCGCCCGAGACCAGGGGCCTGTCGAGGAATGGCTCGATTCCGTGGTGAGGGCATCCATCCCGACATCCGACACACCGGTCTCGAATACGCCCTGTACAACTTGGTCTATCAGGACGGCATCCCCTACGAGACTTCACCCGGTTACAACTTTTCATGGATCCGGAACATCACCGAAATCGCCGAGACCCTGAAATGGGCCGGCCGAAACATGTACCAACACCCCAAAATGAAAACTCTCTATGAAGGGGTTCTCGATGTGGTCCAATGCGGACAGCACACCCCCTCATTGGGAGACAGCGGCAGCGTTTGGGGCGGGTTGGTGGGACAAGACGCCTACACGTTCCAGGCCGCTTATCGCGCCTATGGCGATGAGCGCTACCGACGGTTCCTCCAGAAATTCGGCGCCACGGGGGAATCCGGCTTCAACACCTTTGAAACTCTCTTCTATCCGATGATTGAACCGACAACTGAAAGTCTCCAACCCCAAGAGCCGCGCCTTCTCGATGGTTACGGCATGGCCATCCTGAACAATGCCTCGGACACCGTGTCGATGTCCCTCTATTACGGGTACAAAGGCGGCCACGGTCATTTCGATCGGCTCCACTTCGACCTCTTCGCCAATGGTTGGCCGATGACTCCCGACCTCGGATACCCTGATTTCATGAACGCCTATGTCCCGGGAATCTACAGTTGGTCCAAGAACACCATCTCCCACAACACGGTGACTGTCGACGCGGGCCGCCAAGTGAACAACGAAAAGGGGGCCATCAATTACTTCTCGAACTCGGATCGAGTCCGATGGGTGGAAGTCGAGGCTCCGGAAACCTATCCGCAGTGCGCCACCTACCGACGCCTCATGATGATGGTCGACGTCGACGAGGAACACTCCTACTTCGTCGACTTCTTCACAGTCGAGGGCGGCGACCAGCACGACTACAGCCTCCACGGTCCTCCCGGTGAGTGTGAATCGATCGGTGGAGAATGGACCAAACCCGGGAGTGGAACGCTGGCAGGCGCGACCGTCGAAGTGGGCGCACTCTACGACGATCCCGCGCGCAGCGTTGAGGGTTTCGACGGCACTTATTACGGCTACATGGGCAGCGGCTTCCAACATTTCATCCATCCTCAGCGGCTTCTTTCCGGCGAATGGATCGCTGAATACCACCATGCTAAAGACCGTGATGCCCGACTGCGGATTCGCATCCTCCCCACTCAAGATCAAGAGATCATCCTAGCCGACGCCCAGGTCTCCCCGGTCAAGCACAAGGATCTTGTGAAATATGTGATCGCGAGAAGAAAAGGGGAGGACTTGAACAGCCTATTCGTTAGTGTGCTTGAGCCTTATTCGGAGGAACCCTTTATCCAATCGGTGACATCCGAGAGAATCGGCAAATCGATCGTTCTCAATATCGACCTGGTCGATGGAATCACCGATACCATCATCTATGAAGGATCCGAAACTGGTTCGCGGCTTGTGCGAACCGATCGCACCAATGGATCTCGAATGGAGTGGGTCCCTGAGATGGCGAAGAGGGACAAGTCAGACGAGGTGGTTCGTATCGGCAAACCACACATCACCTCGGCATCCGGGGCCCGTGTCACCACCGACGCTCAATTCGAGTTCGGCCCGACCTATGCGGGATGTTTTCTGACCGACAAGGATTTCACCGAGTACTACAAGATCGAAACCGCCGGCAGAGATTTCATCGACTTGATCGACCCACTGCCGGAGGGACACCCGTTTCGGGTTGGCGAGGATGCTTGGGTTGTGGGAAGACGACAGCACCGGCAATGATGGGGTTAGGATGCTTGTACGGCCTTATCCAAGACTTCTGAGGCCCATTGGTTAAGGCTCTTTCCATGGATATGGGCGGCGATTGCCAAAGCCGCATGAATGTCAGGTGAGACATCCAATATGAGTCTTCCGGAATAAGGGGTTTCCGCGGGTCTTCCAGTTCTCTCACTGATTTCCAAGTAGTTGTCCACTGACTCATGGAAAGCCTTCTCCAATTCATCGACGGTAGATCCATGGAAGCCAACAATGTCTTTGATTCCAGCAAGGTGCCCCACGAAGATTCGATCCTCGTCATCGAACTCGATTCGAGCGAGATAGCCCTTATACTTCATCATATTCATGGAATGACTCCCGCGCGCTCCAGAAATCTCCGAGCGTCTTTGACCCGATATCGGAGCGCCTCTTTATCGGGGTGTGGTCGGTGAAAGTCGGCTCGGACATCGTTTAGTACGAAACTGACCGATGAACCCGATCCTTCTGTTCGTTCGGCGCCAAGCGCAAGGAATAATGATTCGATCTTCCGCCACTCTATGTTGCCGTTAACCGGATCCGCGAATACCGCATCGAGCGTCTTTCTTTGTTTCTTGTTCACGCTCAATTATGATACCGCTTTCCCAAGGGAAGAGGCAACTCCCATTCGATATCCCATTCGATATCTTGAACGCGTCGTTTCCACCCTACAAACCCCCACCCCTCCCGCCGATAATGGATAGGAATGCCTGTCTCAATCGGGGAGGAGATCACGGATGAACACCTTTCAAATCGGCGACCGAATTATCGGTTTCAGGCCAGCCTGCTTACATTATTGCCGAGATCGGACTTAACCATAATGGGCAACTTCATCTTGCCAAAGCCATGGTCGACATCGCCAAACAGGCGGGCGCCGACGCGGTCAAATTCCAGAAGCGGAGCTTAAAGGATCTCTATCAGAAGAAGATCCTGGACGACCCTAAGCAGGGGGAGAAGGGCGTTCAATACATCCTCCCCTTCATTCGCGAGTTCGAACTCTCCGACTCGGACTTCTGTGACATTTCCGATTACTGTCGGAGCCAGGAAATCACTTTCATGTGCACCCCCTGGGATCGCCCCAGTTCCGACTTCCTCTCCGCCATCGGCGTCCCCGCGTTCAAGGTGGCAAGCGCCGACCTGACCAACTTCGATCTCCTCGAGTACCTCATTCAAAAGGGAAGGCCCATCTTGCTATCCACCGGAATGAGCACCGAGAGCGAGATCGAATCGACATACAACTTCATGAAGGAATCCGGCGTCCCCTTCGCTCTCCTTCATTGCAACAGCACTTACCCCGCCCCCTTCAGGAACATCAACCTTCGATACCTCCAAACGCTTCAGGAAAAATACGATGTCCCCATCGGATACAGCGGGCATGAGAAAGGGATCTCAGTCTCGGTGGTTGCGGCCTCAATGGGCGCCAGCATCATCGAACGCCACCTCACCATGGACCGGACCCTCCGTGGTCCGGATCATGCCTCCTCGCTTGAGCCCCAGGGCTTCAGTCGGATGGTCCGCGACATCCGTAATGTTGAGGAGGCGATGGGACAACCGAAGAAATGGATGACCCGTGGTGAGATGATGAATCGCACTGTCCTCGGAAAATCGCTGGTTGCGACCCAGGACATTCCCAAGGGAACCTCGCTCACACGCACCATGATGACAGCCAAGTCACCAGGTAAGGGCATCTCCCCTCAACGCATTCCCGATCTCGTCGGGAAATTGACGGTGCGCGATATCAAAGCCGACGAGGAATTCAACGAGCGCGATCTCGGCGCTGCGGAGACTCAGCGTCAGAAGAGTTTACCGGAAGGTTTCAAGTGGGGAGTGATTGTCCGCTTCGGCGACATGGACACCATCGTTCACCCCGACCTCGCTTCGGTCGAGTTCCATCTCTCCGATCGCGATCTCCAGGGAGGTCTTCCGGAAAACTTTGGAACCTATCCTCAAGAGGTGGTCCTCCACATGCCGGAGTATTGGGGCAACATCCTTCTCGATGGCTGCACCACTCACCCCGAAACGCTTTCCACCACCCGCGAGGTCTGGTGCAAACTGGCGGACTTAGGACGCGAGATCAAACCCCACTTCGAGGGGAACAAAGACAAACCGGTCAAACTGGTAATTCACGGCGGAGGCTGGAGCCAGGTGATGCCGCTGGATTTCGATAAACGGTGGACCCTCTATGAAAGGCTCGTTGACTCCCTCGGGCAGATCGATCAAACCGATGTCGAGGTGCTGGTCGAGAACATGCCGCCGCTCCCCTGGTTTTTCTCCGAGGAGTGGTTCAGTAATCTATTTATGGATGCCGATCTCATTGAGCGTTTCGTCGAGGATACCGGCTACGGGACCGTGTTCGACACCTCGCACGCGGCTCTTTATTGCAACTACGCGGGCATCGACCAGACCGAATACATGGAACGGTTGATCCCACTGTCCGCTATCTCCATGTTTCCGATGGTTTAGGCGTCGATGGCGAGGGCTCCAGATCGGCGAAGGAACCATCGACTTCAAACCCCTCGCCAAACACGTGAAAGGAAAAGACCTCATCGCCGCCACCGAAATCTGGCAAGGTCACAAATACGGTGGCGAGGGTTTTACACGGCGATCGAACGACTTGCGCAGATCTGGAAGTGAATATTTCCCCCTCTCCGCAAAGCGGGAAGGGGCTTAGGGGGAGGGGTTACCTCGGCGCTCGCCACTGTGCCTACCCGAGTGCTCGCGAGGACTAATAGTCCGTGCAAAAGATTTTTTGAGGAATTCCTCTCCTCCATGACAAACTTTACTGCAACGAATAATCCCCTTTGCTCACCACCCCGTTCGTCGGATTGTACTGGATCCGATTCCCATCATCCTCAAGGTCCGGCCCCACGGAATAAAACAGTTCCGAGGAGGAGTCCCACAGGAAGGCGGTCTCTGAAAATGGGTCATTGGGCGTATCTGGAAGAAGATCCGGAACAAGAACGCGGAGTTCCGTCACCGGTTGCTTCCCCTCCAATTCAAGAATTCGTTTAGCGACTTCGACCTTTGCGAGTCGTAGTGAGGCCTCCGCCGTCTTGATCCTCGGATTCAGATCGCTGAAATCTATCCAGGATTGTTTATAGATGTATTCAATCGGCAATAGCCATAGACCGATTCGGTCCGAAATGGAATGAAAACTTGTGTCACTCGATTCTTCGTGCAAAACAAGATCTGCCTGTTGCTTCAAATAGTAGGAATTGGTGTGACCAGGACTCAGATCGACGGGGCAACCAACCCGATCGGCGTTCCTCAGGCGCGTTATCACCTCAAAAGAGAAGGGCGAATTAATAAATAAATCAGGGTATTCGAATTCGAGATCTTCGATTTCCGCGAGCGTCGTTCTTAACACCTTAGAATTGTCGCAGCGTTCCGCAAAATCCTGGATTGTTTCCCCCAACATGATCTCGATGCTTACCCCTACTAGATGACTGAGGGTCTGACTCGCCGGATTTCGGTTCCTCAATTCCTCAAGGAATAAGGTTTGTTGAAAAGCTTCCTCCCATTCCCCTTCGCGGGCATGAATGATTCCCTCCAGAATGATTCGATATGCCGTCCACGTGATCAATTCGTAATCGACTTTTTGATTAATTGGTCTTTGTGTGTCTGCGTAATCGAGTAGTGCGAAAGCATCGAGTTCATAACCGGAAGCCGAAACAAAGCGTGCTATGGCCTCCAACATTGGGCGGGCTTCATCCCTTAGTGCGAGGATTCGGTCCCGTTCCATCTCGGTGAGCTGGTCATCCAGTCTCAGGCTTCGGATCAGCGAATATCTGACAGCTCCCCGTTTTTCGTCATTAGCCTTCCAGGACTCAACAGTGGGACGGATTTCTTCGGCGATCTCTTTCAGATTTTGGGAGAACGGCTTGGGATTCGCCCAGTGCTCCGGGAATACGAGCGAAGAGTCGAGCCACTCTTGCATGTTCGCGTATTCCTCCGGCGACATGTCATTTTTGACCTGACGTATCTTTGAGAACCTGACTTCCAAGCAAGAGTAAACGATTGTTAAAATTATTAGGAACAGAATGACGATAGCAGGGCAAGAACATCCACGAGGTTAGTATCCGCCGTGCCTCAGCCTTCTGCTGTTGGGGCATTTCCCCTTTCTACCCCCTCGACCGCCGCCTCCGTTTCCTCTTGCCGCTATTGCCGCCGTCCCCAGACTCACTCCCCTGATTCCCCTGTTGCTCAATCTTCTCCTCCGGCACAACTGGAGGGGCGTGCAGCGCCTTCTGGTAATACTCATCCATCACCATTGCGAGCAGGGACACCTCGTCCTCGCTTTCGCTCAGGGCTTTGGCCAATGGTTTAAGCCGTTCCAAACGTTCGCGCTCGATCCGGTTGAGTTTTCTCAGTTTGGCTTCGAGGAAACCCGTGAGTCTTTCAGAAGCGATCTTCTGAACATCTTCCTCGGTTGGGAGTTTCCGCTCCGCAAGATCGACATCAAAACGCTTAGCGATGGTTTTCAGCGCGGGCTTCTCGGTCGGTGCGGCGAGCGTGATCGCGATTCCGCTCGCGCCTGCCCGGCCGGTCCGGCCAGTGCGGTGAACATAGGACTCCGGATCATCGGGAATCTCGAAGTTGAACACATGCGAAAGGTTGCTGATGTCGATCCCTCTCGCGGCCACATCGGTCGCCACCAAAAAACGGAGACCGTGACGGCGCAAGCGATCGAGCACCCGGTCCCGGGCTTTTTGGGTCAGGTCCGAGGTGATCGGGTCGGCGTCGTATCCGAACCGTTTCAGCACGGTCGAAAGGTATTCCACCTTCGCTTTTGTGTTGCAGAAAATGATCGCCGACTCGGGATTCTCCAGTTCGATGATTCTGATCAACGCCCGGTCTTTGTCCATCCCGGGAACCTCGATGAAGACATGCTCGGTGTCGAACCCGGTTTGATCGTTGTGGCTGAGTGACAGAAATCCGGGATTCCTCAAAAATTGACCCGCCAACCGCCGGACGCTCGATGGATAAGTGGCCGAGAACATGAAACTCGTCCGGTTCTTCGGGAGGTACGAGGCGATCTCTCGCATGTCCGGGTAGGAACCCATCGACATCATCCGGTCGGCCTCGTCGAAAATCAGATAGTGGATCTTTCGCAGATCGAGCGAGCCGCGAATCAAGTGATCCAGAATCCGCCCCGCGGTTCCCACCACAATGTGCGCCCCTTCTTTAAAGGCGTTGAGTTGGTTCTTATATCCCACTCCGCCATACACGCTCACCGATCGCACACCCGTGTCCCGTCCCAGGTTTTCGACTTCATGAGTCACTTGTTGGGCGAGTTCTCGTGTCGGCACGAGGATCAACGCTTGGCAGTAGTTCTTTTCCGGGTCAAGTTTTTCCAACAGGGGCAGAACAAAGGCGCCGGTCTTTCCGCTTCCGGTTCGAGATTGAACCATCATGTCCCGCTCGGCGAGCAGATACGGAATCGCCAACGATTGGACCGGAGCCAGTTTCTCCCATCCCATCGCTTTAATTGAGTTTTGAAGGGCGCGCGGCAGATCCTCGACCTCGACTGGCGGAAGTGGATTTTCCGGATGAAGCACTTCGATGAGCGGTTTTGCCTCTTGGATTTCTTCGGTGGAACGTGTTTGTTCCGAATCGGTTTCGGTGGACATCGACAATTACCTTCTTCTAATCACCATAGGATATTTGGTTGATTGGTTTAAAATTTATTTAGGAATTTGACTCAAGGAAGGGAGCCATCCCCATGAACCCCTCCAACCGCAACTCTAAACGATTCAAGTCGGATTGCCCAGATTGGTCGGGTTTCGGCCGAGGATCGCCAAAAAGGGCGGGGAGACTCGCCGCCCTTTCTGAAATCGGAATTCAAATGGTCGTCAGCCCTCAGTGGGTTTGAAGCGTTGGATACCCATCCCAATTTCTGGCGATGCTGGGGACGAATTCGACAATCCGCCACATGTCTCCGTTGCTTTTGGTTCCATTGGTCGGGCTGTAGGGCATTCTCGCCGCACGGCTTTGGCCGTTCAACTGAGGATCGTGATGCCAGTCTCCGGCGACCCGATCCGGTCCCGCCGAGCAATACATTCCATACGCGGTGGTCGATTTGAATTTCCCCCAATCGCCCTCCCTGGAGTCGTATCCCATCGGAATCGACCCATCCGAAAAGGGATCGGTCACCTCATCGGCGTCCAGATATTGAATCGGCGTGGTGAGCGGGCAATGAATCCCTTGAGCGTAGAAATCCGCCTGCGACACCGCGAACTGTAGACCTCCACCTGTGGGATTGGTGAGCCCGAATTTGTTTGCACAGATCCCGAAATTCCTCTTCATCCGAGTCTCGAAAAACAACTGGTTCGGCCCATTGTAATCGGTGTAGATGAACCCGTAATCCGCGAGATGAGTCCTCGCGGCTGTTTCGATGGTGCGCATGTGGGCCGCCGCTTTGGTGATTCGCGCCCGATTCTGGGCCTCGAGAAAGTTCGGCAAGGCGATCGCGATCAGGATCAAGATGATGGCGATCACAATGAGCAACTCGATTAATGTGAATCCACGGCCCTTACGAAGCGGGGCCGTTCTAAACGACTGAAGCACTCTCTGAATCCTCCTGCTTTGGTGTTGGTTTGGGATGAGTGAAAGGGGTTGAGAACTCAATCCGCATCCCATTCATTCTATCAGGCCTCCCACTCGCCAGTTACCCCAACCCCAACGGTCACACCAGTGCAACAGCCCCCTGTTCCCCGGCCGGATTTCCCGCAAAAAAGGAGAGAACCGAAGAGAAACCACTCTCCGGCTCTCTTTGTTCGCCTTATTCCAGTCTAGAAGGACTTTTGGATGGGGTACTCGATCTTGGCCTTCCCGGTGTACTCGCTCACCACGAACCACAGGTCGCCGCGGCTCTTGGTTCCATTGGTAGGGCTGTAAGCGCAACCGACTCCGCGACCCAGGTAGTTGTCGCATCCACGCAGCCATTCGCCGGAATGGCGGTCGGGTCCCGAGACGAAATAGGCGGAGTAGACAATCTTGTCGACCACCCCTTCGCAACTCGTTCCAGGTTCGGACCCCCCACAATAAGCGTGAGTCCATGCCGACCGGCACGCTTCCATCGCTCCAGGGGTCCACCGTGCTCGTGCCATCGATGAATTGGATCGGCGTGGTCAGCGGGCAATGGACGCTGGGCGCGTAGAATGTCCCTTGAAAGTTGGTGTCGTTCCCGTTTGGATCGGATCCAAAGGACAATCCTCCATCTCCGAGGACTCCTGGTGAAAAGATCGGGCAGGGACCTGTGGCCAAGGGTTGGTGATTTCGAGTTTCACGCTTCACCCCGGCGGGATCGTTGTAGTCCGCATAGAGGTAACCGTACTGTGTGATGAACGAAAAGACCGCCGTTTCCATCGTTCTCAGGTGCCCCGCCGCTCGCGCCACCCGAGCCCGTTCCTGGGCCTCCAGGAAATTGGGTAGCGCGATCGCGATCAGGATCAAGATGATGGCGATCACGATCAACAATTCGATGAGAGTAAACCCCCGACCCAATCGATCCGAGGGCTTTCTAAACGATACAAGCACTTTAATTCTCCTCCTCTTACTCCTGAAACTGTGGGCGAATGGATGATTGAAATGAATCGCTCGCCATGTTGGATAGTATACCAGCATTCTCCGGTCTCAACTAACCCATGGCTCAAGCATACTGGAGAGAAATCGTTAACCGCACAACTCCTAAGGAAACGATTTGGAAGGGTCGAGAGACTGGTTTGCGTCATTCCCGCGAAGGCGGGAATCCAGGGGTGAGGCGGGGGCTCTGGATACCCGCCTTCGCGGGTATGACGCACTTTCGCCATCGTTCCCTTTTGCGATACAACCGCTCCCTGTTTCTGGCTCGCGATGATAATCCTGAGGACAAAAAAAAGCCGAGGAAAATGAATTCCCCGGCTTTTTGAAGGTTCGAAAAAACTCAATTCTTTCGATTAGAAGGTCTTCAAAGGAATGTATTCATTCTTGGCGAATTGAGTGTCATTGGCCACCACGAACCAGAGATCTCCGCGGCTCTTGGTCCCGTTTGTCGGGCTGTAGGCGCACCCAACGGCCTTCCCGGCAATATTGTCGCACCCACGAAGCCACTCGCCGGCATGACGATCCGGACCTGAAACAAAATAGGCCGAATACTTGATCACGTTGTCCACTTCCCGAGAGTCCATACCGACTGGCACGGTTCCGTCGCTCCAGGGGTCATTGGTTGCTTGGCCGTCGATGTACCGAATCGGTGTGGTTAAGGGGCAATGGAGATTCGGAGCATAAAAAGTCTGGTGGAATCCACGGTCGTTGCCATTTGGATCGCCGCCATACGACAACCCGCCATCTCCTTGGATGATCGGGGCGAAGACCGGACAAGGGGTCGTTGCGAATGGCTGGTGATTTCTTGTTTCCCTGGTCAATGCCGCTGAATCGTTGTAGTCCGAGTAAAGGTAACCGTACTGGATCATGTGTTCCATAACCGCAGTCTCCATGGTTCTCAAGTGACCCGCGGCCTTGACCACACGAGCTCGTTCTTGCGCCTCCAAAAAGTTGGGCAACGCGATCGCGATCAGGATCAAGATGATCGCGATGACGATCAAAAGTTCAATCAAAGTAAAGCCTTTTCGTCCGCGAATCGCGGACAATCTTAAATGGTTCAGCATCCTACTTCCTCCTCCTGAATCTTCCTTTTACTCAAAAAAATGAATGAAAACCGTTCGATTGATAGAACAACCTCAACGGGATATCTTACCACGTTTACAACAAATTTGGACCCTTTTTTTCTCTGGACGCGCGGATTTTTTTGAGTTCCGTGAGATCGTGACAAGGGAATCGGTTGCGTATGGGTTCACCACTGGCGTCTTTCATGGACCGATCGCGCCCGGATGGAGGCGATTCTTTTCTCGCTGAGAAAATACGGAGCGAGGAGCATCCCCGCGAGGAATCCCCCGATGTGCGCCCACCAAGCGATCCCGCCCCCCTCCGCGGCGGAGAGCAGCGAAAGCGTCCCATTGAAAAACTGGCTGATGAACCAAAAGGAGAGAAACAGAACCGCTGGAATGGGGATGATGGGCACAATGAAGAAGATCGGGATGAATGTGAGCACCGTCGAGTGCGGATACATCTTCATATAAGCCCCCAAAACCCCCGCGATGGCCCCAGATGCGCCGATAGTGGGGACCATCGAGCCGGGATTGGTCAGGATATGAAGCGACATCGCACCCAGCCCACAGGTTAGGTAAAACAGGAGAAACCGCCACGATCCCATCCGATCCTCGACATTGTCACCGAAGATCCAAAGCATCCACATGTTGCTCACGATGTGAAAGAAACCGCCATGGAGGAACATGCTGGTAAAGAGAGTGACCCAGGCGCTCTGGGGGAAAAGTTGCGCAAATTGCGGACTGAGGAAACGCTTCGGAACGACTCCATAGAAGTAATAGAACCGCTGAAGGGCGTCCTCGCTGATCAAGGCGGTTCCCAAAAACGCCAGGACATTCAGGAAGATCAATGCCTTCGTGACCGCCGGACGGTGATAAGTGGGGATGGTGTCTCTTAACGGGATCATTCATTGATAAGATTACCCAGGAATGGCCGCTTTGTCTTCAACATGGGCGGACCCATGGTGGCGGGGGCTCTCCAAGTCGATCCGCCCCAGGGATAGCGCGGTTTCGTTGATATTCTCCGGAGATGTTCTTCCGTAACCTTAATCGAAACAATCCATTATAAACATTGATTGGCTTTTGGACTTGACACCTCGCCCTCGGAATTCCGTTGACAGCCCCCCGCCTTTGCATAAAATTCACACTTGTGTTCGCAATGGGTGAGGGGCGTGTTAATACCCGGCGAATCCACACATTGTATTGAACTATTGATTTAATAATCTTTTGCCAGCAGAGGTCAGGATGTCGCGGGTGCTCGTCTCTAACGATCATGCTTCGCCTTTTATTGTGTACGTTCCGGGAATCACGGGAACGGGGGCGCTCTCCAACCAATTTCTCCAACAGACCCAGCAATCGTTTAATCTGACACAACTGCACTTCCCCGGTCATTCGCGTTTGACCCTGGAGGAATTGGCGGATGGTTGTGTCAACGCTCTCGCGGAGCAGGGGAGAAGGAAAGCGATTTGGATGGGGGAGTCTTTCGGCTCCGCGATCGCCCTGCTGATCGCGCTTCGTCACCCCAGCGCGGTCGAGGGGTTGGTCCTGGCATCCGGCCTGACCAAGATGTCCAGCCCATCGAGATTGATGATGGCGGCGAGGATTTGGGACTCCAGCCCCGATGCTTGGCGAAAGAATTTTCTCCGAAAACGCTTGAATCGTTTGGCCCGCCGATGTTCCGGAAGGCTCTCCAAAAGTCAAATCGATAATTTCCTGATCAATGGCCAAATGGATTTCGTTTCCTGGCGGCTGCGGCTACTTGCCTCCTTCGATGTTCGTCAACAACTCACCCGGATCGGCGTTCCCACCCTCTATCTTGGCGGGGAGGAAGACACACTGGTCGACACCCAGGAAGAGGCGAAAATTCTGAGGGAATCGCTGGAATCTGTGCGGACTTTCTTGTTCCCGGGTTGCGGTCACGCCATCCTCGCCGAGCGACCCGAGGAGTCCTTGGACATCCTCGCCAACTTTCTCCCTCTCGCCCGTCGAGTGGCCGCCTAAATCGTTCCCGCGCGTTTGGGTTCGAACCCGATCCCATCTCGAGCGGCCTCTCCCTCCTTTTGCCGCTGAGTTTCCAAGAACGCCTCTGTCTGCGCCAAATGAACCCAAGGGAGTCCCAACCCCAAGAAGAAAAGCCCCAAGATCAGCAACAAGGTTTGCAGAACAGTAAAGATCAACAGCCGAAATTGCTGTCCGCTGGTCGAAAAAAACGCCCTCCCCAGGATGGTCAGAGGATGCAAGTTAGCGTCCAAATAGACCGCCTGATTGAGGAACCAACACCGCCACCAGACATAGAACAGGCATCCCCCCACGAAGACCGGAACGTTCGCGAAGATCCAACTCACAATCGGCCAACCAGTCAGGATGCCTATCAAAAAGCAAACCCCATAGAGGAGGCTCATGAATATCACGGCGAAGATCAGCATCCAGAAATGACAAAAGAGGATGCCGGGATAGAACTTCGCGAATTGAGGGATCTCTCCGAAAGAGATCTCCGCATCTTCTTTCAGGCGAAAGCAGAAGGCCGAATAGAGTCCGGTCGCGGGATAAAGGAAGGCGAGCAACAGAACCCTCCCCGGAGATAGGAGCGCCCCCTCTTTCAGGTCGGAGACAAACCACGGGATAAAAGGGGCGAGCAATCCCAGCCCCACAAACAGGCAGATGAGTCCTCCCCAAAAAAGTCTTTTGAAATTTTGACGATAGAACCGCCAGGAGTCTCCATAGACTCGCCCAATATGAAACGGGGAGGCGCCGGATCCTTTTCCTTCGAGGATCGTCTCGCGAATGCTGGGAATATCCCGCCCGGGGGATTGCCACTCCGGAATGACTTCAATCTCACGGTTCTTCTTGGTGAGCCCGGTCCCGAACGGGTCCATCATGCTGTACTCCGGGTTCAGGGGATCCTCTCGAACCGGCGCCACCCCTTGCGAGTCCAGTCCCTCCATCTGAAGTTCCTTCAGGAGCCGTCGCCCCTCCGGGTGTTGGGGACTCACTCGCAAAAGTCTCTCCAGAAAGGTTTGCGCCTCTTCCACATTGCCCATTCGATAGTGGCAGGCGGCGATGCCGAAGAGACCCCCGGCGTGGTTTGGATTATGAGAGAGGAGAACCTTGAATTCCTCGAGCGCGGACTTGTACTCGCCCTTCTTCGCGCGGGCGTAGGCCGAGTTGAGGAGTGTTTTGAGAGGATCCATCTTCGGTTGGGGTGAATCCTTCCGGTGGATTGGAAAAGGGAGGATCCTCAGTGAGGACCCTCCCATGGTTCGATCGGTTAGCCCTTGACCACCGCCGACGCTGGGTCGGTGTAGGCCTGGTACTCTTGTTCGATGTTCGCCTCCTCCGTGTTCCCCGTGTGAATCAGGACACGGTAATGGAAGGTCAGGGAATCGCCATCCTTGATGGTGTAATCGCCGTTTAGTTTCTTCTCTTCATCCTCGGTGAAGTACGAGAGGCCGAAACAATTGGCGCCATACAGACCGTAATCGCGAATATGCCAACGGGTCGGGTAGCGAAGGTTGTCCGGATTGTCGAAAACCGCGACGCCCAGGTTTTGACCGTCAAGCGTTCCGCTGTAGTCGTTCCACTTGGCCGGTTTGCCCCAGCACTCCGCCGCGGTCGACTGACCCTCGGAGTTGGTCATCTTACCGTTGCCGTGTTTCTCGTCGATCTTCGGGTTCAATCGGAAGGAGCAGATGCCGCCCTCCTTGGTGTCGTGAAAAACCGCGTCCCCATCGGTGGCCGTGAAGGTCACTTTCATGTCGGTGAGCCGGTCCGGACCCTCGCCCGCGTAGAAGGTGTAAACCCGCTCTTCGCTAACCTCTTTTTTCTCGTCCCCAACCCAGCTGTTCTTAGCGTGAAGGCGCCCGAAGACGGGGCCGGAAATCACTTCGGCGATTTCGTCCGTTCGTTGGGTTGCGTTGCTCTTGTCCGACTCCCCCCAAAAATCGGAGCCATTGACCTCGCCATAAGCCACCCACCAGGATTTGTGGTGGATATGGTCCTTCGGCTCGCCCTCGAAATCCTCCATCGGGTAACCGCGCGTCATCCGGTACTTGCCCTCCAGCAAGACCGGATAAAGAAACGGCTTGCGCAGGTCGGGGGCGTAGTGGTAGGAGGTGAACAGCGTTCCATCGATGGTCACATCGATCGTGTGGTCGTCGTTCTGAGTCAGCTCGACCCGGTTGGGAGCGTCCTTGGCCACGGAAAGGGCGTAAGAAACCGTTTCGTTTCTCTTCAGCGAAGGGGCGAGCGCGACAAACTCATCCCCATCCTTCTGGGCGTAACCGACCGTTCTTCCATTATCGTCGGTGAGGGCGAGCACATCGGCTTTCGCCAAATCCCCCTCCACCGTAAACCGGACAGGGCCGCCGGCGAAACCGTCGGCATCGGCGTGAAATTCCAGGGTGGGACCCGCGAATGCCGTCCCGGAAATCAGGGCCAGGATCGAAAGGGTCTTCCATAATCCATCCAATGTCATCGTAAAAACCTCCGTTCGAATTGTCGTTCCGCCCGAGCGGAACTTATTGAAGATACCACACTCTCGGGTTCCTTTTAATTTAGCCGGTCAGCGTCTTCAGCCAATCGATCTGGTCCCCGATGATTTGTCTAATCAACTGCTCGTTGAGTCCATTCTCATGCCCGCAGTCGTACCAGAGAATCTCTTTGGGCTCTCCCGCTCTCTCGTAGTAGGCCTCCGTGCAGACCTTGGGCACGATCTCGTCATGAAGGGCATTCTGAAAAAGAAGGGGACGTGGTGAGATCCGATCGATCCGTTTGAGTGGCTCCACCGGCTTGAACAGGGTGGCTGCTGCGGCCGCTATCCAACGTTGGTAAGGTTTCATCTCGATTTTCGCGTTCCGATTCTCGCTGACCATCTTCGGGAGATCGCCTCCCCCCCACATCAGGATGCCCCCGTCGAATCGAGGCTCCATGGCTAGCGCGCTCGCCCCCATCATCGCCCCCATGCTCACCCCGAACAGATAGAGGTGACCCATATCGACTTCGGGACGAGTCTCCAGGAAATCGACCACCCGTTTGGTTTCGACAATGGTCTGGCCGCTTCGTTGTCTCAGGCTGAGCAGGCCCTGAAGCGGAGTCTGTTTCTGCTTGGGTTTTCGTTCTCCCTGACCCAGCTGCTCGATTCCGAGGATGGCGTACCCGTCGCGAACATAGAACCGAGCGATCTCATCCAGGAATTTCAGGTTCTGGCCAATGCCATAAAGCAGCACCAAACAGGGCGCTCCCCCCTCGGGTCTCTCGTCCGGGTAATGGAAGACAATCGGGACCTGCTCCCCGGGAAGGGTCTGGATGGTCAGTTTTTCCCGCCAGTCCCCGTTGACCTGTTCCTTGGAAACTTCCTGGACATTCAGTGCAAGTTCAGGGTCATACCCCTCGAAGAAACGGGAGTCCCAGGCCTGTTTGGCCACCCACAACCCGACAATACAGAGGATCAGGAGGAGCAACAGCCCATAGAGGACCCTCTTCCACCATGGTCTTCTTTTGGCGGGGGCTTTCGCCTCGTGTTCCGGTTCTTGAGATTCGGTTTTCGATTCTTCCATTCGATGCAACCTCTGGGACATTTCCCCTGAGCCAGTTGGTTAGGGTTTTTCTCCATCCATATAAAACGCTTCGGTCAGGAGAACCATGCCCTCGGCCTGGTCCGGTTTGATGTCGAACATGTGGTAGACCTTCTCACCCCATGTCTTCTGGTTCGGGCTCCCCTCGACTGTGCTGACAAAGGAATCCCAATTGTCGCATTCGAGAAACGCGAACAGGGTTCCATCCTCGCACAAGAAGATCGAATATTTCCGAACGCCCAGTTTCCGATACTCCTCAATCAGGGGGCGGTCGACATTTTCATGGAGTTTCAAATACTCTTCCCGAAACTCCGGTTTGATTTTCATCTTGAAACCGATGCGATCCATGTCCGATCACAACCTCCATACAATGCGGGAACTCCAACCCAAGGAGTGTCCCACAAAAGACAGGGAGAGGTCCAGCCACCGGGTCGCGGTCTTTCTCATGATTCTGATCGGCTTGTTGGCCTTCTCCGCTTATGCCCCCCTGTCCAGCCTTTCAACCTTACGGCTTTCACAGGCTCTGGATCCGACTCGGTCGACCTCGACCCTCGAGGTCCTTTGGGCGCTTTTGGCCTGGATTCCCCAGCAAATCCTGGGATGGCTTCACCCTCCTCCCTTTCTTGAGGCGAGCCTGTTCCCCTGTGTCGGGACCGCGTTCATCGTGGCGCTAGGCCCTCGCGGTTGGTTGCAACCGGTGGCCTTCCTCTTCTGGGCGATCTTGTTGGGAACCGCGTCCAACGGGTTCCTCCAGATCACCGGCCCGGACACTCTGGCGCTGGTTTTATTCACCGCCATGGGGATGTGTTTGACAGGGAGGGGAAGGGGTCTCCGACGAGCCGGTTGGGGACTGGCGGGTCTGCTTTCCGCCTCGGGCTGGGTGTTTGCCATCCCGATCGCGTTCTTCCTAGGGCTTTTTCATTTGAGGAAACTCAGGGAGGGATGGGCGTTTCTCGCGGTCGGGGTCGTTTGCAATCTCACGATCCATCTCATCCTCCAAATTCGATACCCCAATCCCGATCGGATCTCTTTCGATCCGCCATTCCTAGACTTTGTCCAATCCTGGGTCGGACTGGATCCCCCCATCCCCTGGTTTCAGGTTAAGGGGTGGCCGGGATATTTTGCGATCTTTCCAGGATCGCTGGGATTGGTGGCGGGCATTCTTGCATTCCCCGCTTCAATGGGCCTCCGGAAAGTCTGGGATTACTCGGCGGGACGAACCGTCCCCTTCCAAACTCTCATCTATCTGGCCCTTCTCGGAGTGGTCATCGCGGTTGTTGGCTTGGCTCGCCCCGGCGATACCAAGCAGCAACTTTCGATCGAGGAGGCCAATCGCAACCTTCGCACTCTTCGCTTGAAAGCCGTTAACCCGACCGTGTTCGAGATCCCCTCCGACCTCTTAGGGCCTGCTCACCTTATGTCCGAGCGAGAGGCTTTCGACTACCAATCCCACATCCTACCCCTGCCCCCGGGCGCTTTTGAAAGGGAGGCCATGGAATCGCCTCCATCCGAACTTCCTCTCGCCACGGATTGGGTCGGGATTGAGTACAACGGGGAAAACTTTCTGAGGGTTTTTGACGAGCCACTCGATTTCCACCCCCATTACCTCCTCGACGCTTCCACCGAGGTGTGGGCGGCGACTCCGCAATTCTTCGTTGCCAACGATCCCAATCCCGGGAAGGAGCATCCAACGCTTTCTTGGAATCGAGAACCTCTAAAAAAGATCTCCGAAGGGGGACGATTGTTCCAGGATTGGAACTGGGATGGGGGCCATTTCTTTTTGTACAAGGTGCGACAGGGAAAAGAATGGGAACCGCTCGATGGGAAGTGGACAGTCGACTACTCCGGCTACCTTCTCGAATCCGATTTCAAGAAATACGGGGACCGGGTTCGCCCGCGAATCGCGACCCCGCTCAAGGATTTCTATTAACCGGAACCTCCTCACTCGCCGGACATCGTTTGTCCGTACTCCGACGCGGATTGACGGTACTCTTTGGGGATCTCCGGATCCCGATACTGATTCAGATCGATCCCGGCGAGGTCTTTGGAAAGTTCTTTTCTCATCAGGGATGAGGCCGGAGTCTCGATGTGAACCGTCTCCGGATCGAGCGTGTAGGCGCTGGGGATATACTGGTTGGTTGGAGCGGTTGGACCGCCCCCCGAGCCCACAGCCTCCTCCTCGCCCTTGCCCTCATCCCCTTCCTTTTTCCCGCCTGGGGTGAAGGTGTTCGTGCTATCCTCTCCCTCGACCGTCGCCCAGGTGTCGGTTCGCCCCTTACCCCCTTTCTTGGAGACTTGGTCTCCCTCATCTTCTTCCTTGGCGCCCTTGCCCTCGCCCTCTTCTCCCTCCTTTTTCTCCCCGTCCTTTCCTTCGCCCTCATCGCCGGACTTGCCATCGCCGGGGCCAACTCCCTCGCCCTGCTTGTCTTCCTCCTCCAACTCCTCGAGTTGTTCCTCGACCGGAACTGGAAGATCCTTGCCGGTTAACTCCTTGAACGCCAATTCGAGCTCCTTATAGGCTCTCTCGCCCTCCTCCCGTGAGCGCTGGTTCCTTTCCTCCTCGCCGGCGTCCCATTGACGGAGCTGCCGGTCGATCGCCGAGTTCCCAGTCGGCTTCTTCCCGGGTTGCAACTCTCCGAGCCTCTGGACCCCTCCCGACAGCCGGTTGATCACCTGCTGGAGGCGAGTGGATAGATCCTCGATCTTCCCCTCCTCCTCCTCGCCCTTGACCGGTTCGATGTCGGAAATCGTCTCCTCCTCATTGGGATCGCCCGGCCCGCTCAGAAGCTTGTTGGCTCTCTCGTTTGCGAGAATGACGGTTTGAGTGGTCAGTTGGACAAGACGCTTTTGACGGTCCAACCAGTCGGCTTTCTCCTTCTGAGCCAAGTTGGTGTTTTCGTTAAGCGTGTCGTTCTGCTCTTGCTGCATC
This sequence comes from Candidatus Omnitrophota bacterium, assembly GCA_020632575.1. Lineage (GTDB taxonomy): Bacteria > Hinthialibacterota > Hinthialibacteria > OLB16 > OLB16 > JACKFH01. The sequence continues at coordinate 296,076 of JACKFH010000002.1, forward strand.
TTGATCAGAGCGAACAACTCGTTCGAGGTCATCTCGAAGGGATCGCCCTCGATGAATTTGATCTGGTCGCTGTCCTCCTCGGCGAAACTCCCGGGTGGCTCGAAATACAGGCGGCGCACCTCGGTCACCGAGGTGCCCATCGACCCCGGGTGGTTGTCCGCCGCAAGGAAGAAAACCCGACAGACCGGCGTGTTTTCGAAAGGTCTCAGGTCGAACAAGAACTCGCCCGCGTGCTCTTTCACCTTCCCATCCAGACGAGCCACCTCGTAAGTGGAGGTGGTCCTTCCGGGCGCGCCCGCGTAGAGCGTGATCGAATGCAGCCCGAAATCGTCCTTTGCCGTAAACCGAAGAGGGATTCGCCGGATTCTTTTCCGCGTGGAGGAGAAATCCAGATCCTGTTTCGGGAAGACCCACTCGATCTCCGGCGGCAAGTCGACCATCGCTTGAATCGGAAACTCGATGTCTCCCCGGGTCCGCACCCCCTCCGAACTCGTCCCGGATAGGACATACGCTCCGGCGCTGACCAGAGGGAAAGAGCCCTTGTAGTAATTCCCCTCGCGCCTCATCGGATAGGTCTCTTTCGAGTTGACCACGATATCGACATGGTTCATCCCCTGATTCCATTGAGTGGTGACTTCCACCGTGGTCCCGAGGGGCGCCACCGCCGCGCCCTGTCCGGCGGGCATCAGTTCAAATTTCTTCTTCATGAAGTCGGGGTAGTAGTAGGTCAGTCGAATCGAGGTCAGCTCCGGCGGAATCCGCACCTTCGCGGTGTAGGGCGGTGACTCTAACGGTCCCGCCTTGACCTGATAGGTGAGGTCGCTCTGAAGGTTTTCGAACTCGTACACAAAACTATTCGGCGGCCCGTTGTTACTCATGTCGGCGGTCTGTTGCGGAAATCCCAGCATGGAATAGGTGATCTCCGCCTCGTGAGTGCCCGGCCCCATCAAGATGCCCGAAACCTTGAAGGATTCCCCCTTGAGCACCGTGTCCACCGAGCCGGGGTTGACCACCAGCTTATGCAGCGGACGGTACGGATTCACCAGGAAATTCTCCTTGTAAAAGGTGAAAGCGTCCTTGGCGGTGAAGGGTTCGAACCGATCCAGGAACAGGGCGAAGAAGAAGACAATGAGCGCCAATACGGATGTGACCCAAAGCGAGGTCGGAATCACCCATTTCCACAGATTTCTCTTTTTGAGGTCGATCAGAACCCGCTCGTAAAAACCCTTGGTGTCGCTCGCGCGTCCCGAACCGGAAAGGATGTTCCGCGAGGGGATGAGGCATTCCTGAAGAATCGGGTCGGGTTCGGAGAACTCGAGGGCCGAGGTCACCGCGCTAGTCAATCGCTCGTCCTGGGAATCCAGAACGTATTCGAGCGGGTCCTCCTCCGACTTTTTCAACGCGATCCGACGGTCCTTCTTTTCGATTCGAGCCGCTAGTTCGGGAAGCGTTTTGGGGCGACGAATCCTCGGCCATGCCCAGAACCACAGAAGGAGCAAAATGACGAGCACATGGGCGCAGTGGAAGAGGGTGACCGGATGACCGTACGGTGGATTGTAAAAGGTCCAACGCCCCGCGATGTAGATCGCGATTCCGAACACCACGAAGAGGGCCAATAACAGCGAAACGACGTAGGCCGCGTAGTTGATCCACACCAACCGATTCAGAAAACTCCGAAGCGATTTGGCGGTCTTCGGTTTCCAATCCAACACTTGTTCGGAGACGGGAACGAAGTCTTCCAAGGCACTCCCTCCGGTGAACTGCTTCGCGTCGATTTTCCGGCTGGACAATCGAGCGCTCCACCCAGATGACATTTTGATCGTCCTTTCCCCCGGACACAACCCAGGGGTAAAAAAAATCCCCCTTCCGAACGGAAGGGGGATTTGAACGTTGTTAATCGTTGCTTGCCGTTATTCGTACAGTTCGGTGCTGTCCTTAACCTCCGAGGGTTGGACGGCCAAGAAAGGATCGGTGATCACCTCGCCTTGGTTGGCGAGATCCTTCCCGTCGCGGATATCCTGTTCGAAGGCGATATCGTCGGCGTCGCCCCAATAATTCAGCTCCGCGCTCAGGTCGGCGTCGTGGTTCGGATCCGCCTCGCCGAAGTCGGGAGGAGTCTCCTCCACGTTGTAGACGAAGTTCTGATAGGTCTCCTCGCTGATTCCGCCCGTGCCGTTGCCAAAGATGCTGTTGTAACCGAAGTTCGAATACTCATGTGCGGTGACCAGCGGAGGCACGGTTCGACCGAACAGCGGGCGCGGCTGGTTGTTGAGGCTCGGCGAGCCGAAACTGACACCGACTCCCGGTTGTTGGATTTGCACTCCATTCCCAACATTCCGAGAGATGACATTGCCCCAAAACAGGGGGCTAACATCAACCGAGAAACTCTGGGTCCGTGAGGTGATATAAACGCCGGTTCCGCTACGACCGATCGGGAAACGTCGGGTGGCGGTCAACCCGCAAGGATTCGTTAGGGGGTTGTTACCCCCAAAATTCCTGTTGTCGAAACTCTCGCTCGGCGTACTTCGGGTGATCGTGGAACGAGCCACCAGGGGAGACATTCCGTCGATCGAAATTCCGACCAGGTTATTCGCGAACAAACTTCCCACGATCCGAAGAGCGTTCTCGTCGCGGACATTGTCCGAATCCAGTTCGTCGTCCAGCGCGTACACACCCACCTCGGCGAACTCGACACGGCTATACGAGACGCTCGAAGCTTCGGCCGAGCTGGAGCCGACATCGGGGTTGTTGAACCACAGGCCGCCCCACCGCCCTGTCGCTTCGCCGTAAACCTCATCCTCGATGTCGTTGACCGCCTGTTCGCCGGTGGATGCGACGGCGTCATACATGACAACCGGGGAGAGAATGGTCCCGAGATTCCGGGTCATGAAATCCTCGAGATCGGCCGCCGCGGCGTCTCCCGCCGGGGCGCTCCAGTTCAAGGCGGAGAAGGATCCGACGCCTTGCTGTTTCAGCCAGGAGATGAATCCGACCGCCGAGGTGTAACGGATCTCACTCGGGCCGCCTCCGACGACATTCCCGTAAAACTGAATGCCGGGGTCGTTGTTGGCGTCGGTGACGCTTCTCACCATGCCGCCGACAATTCGGTCGCCAGTGCTGTTTCCGATTGGAACTCCGGTCATCGGACTGATCAGACGACCGTTGATTTCGATAAAGGCTCGAAGGACGCCATCGCCGCGGAAGATGACAAAGTCTCCGGGACGGGTGGTCAACCGGTCGAGCTGGGAGATGGTGATCGGACGGTTGATATAGAAGTACCGGCGACCGATCCCGGACACATTCGCCGGCGCGGCGGAAAGGTCCAACTCGGTGATCACATCGAACTGCCCCCGGACATTGTGGGTGTAATCGACCAGGGACGAGAGAGTGAATCTCCCGGAGGACCCAAAGGCCTGAGCGTCGGTGGTGAAGCAATCGAAATTCGGCGCCTCGGTCGGGGTCGGGGTCGGGCCGGTTTGGTTCTGGTTCAGGGTGATCATGTAAACGACCCCCTGTCCGCCGCCGAGCACGGGGTCATCGCCCACCGCCGCATAGATGGATCCGTTGGCGTCCATCGCTAACTCGGTCACTCGCCCTGGAATCACATTGGATGGAGTGGTCAGATCGAGAACCTGTTGCGAAACCACCGTTCCTCCCACGCCGAAGGTCACCTTGACCAATTGCGTGTTGGATCCGTCATAGTTGGCCACAATCAGATCCGAATTCGCGTTAAACCGGCCGGAGACCGTGAACGCATTGCAAAGCGCGGTCGGATCGAGCGCGCCCAAAACCTGAGAAAGGGTTGGCGAATCGGTGTCGCTGGAGACCGGCTCCGTGTTGTCATTGAGATCGTCCACCAGGAACACACCATTGCCCTGTCCCGAGATCATCGCCATCCGATTGGCGATGGGGAGATAGACGATGTCGCCGTGGACCGAGGGCGTCCCGGTGTTGAACGTGTAGTCCCCCGCAAGAATTGGCGCATGGATGCGCATCTCATCCGTGAAGAAATCGTTGTCCACCGCGGCGTTGTTGACCACGATGCCGGGGCTCGGAGCGCTGCGGGTGTAGGGAAGATCCTCGACCGCCCAACCCAAACAGAAATCCGATCCGGTGCCATCCGCGAAGAAAAAGGTGTTTGTGGCGCTCTGTTGCTGGAAGAAAGCCACGCTTTGAGCGCCCATCAAAACTTGGCTGAAATCGGGCGTGAAATCCGGTGTAAGCGGATTTGGCGTGGCCGGGTTGGCGAACTCGATTACCGCCGCCGCTTGAGTCGTGCCGTTCGCGAACCGCATGATGGAGGGGCCGTTCGCGCCCCCTCCAACCGCCGCGTAAACATCGGTGGTGGTCTTGTCCACCGTCATGCCGAGGATGTATCCATCCGAGTTGTCTCGCGGGTTGCTGGCGGTCACTGTCGAAAGATTGCTGTTGGTGACATACATCGGCCCGGTCGCGGTGGCGGAGGCTTCTCGGACGAGCCCGTCCTTGGCGGTTCCGGCCACATAGCCCACGTTCGGGACAGGGATCTTGATCAAACGTGGCGCTCCGGCGGTCGCCCGATCGCCGTTGACAGCAATGAAAATTGAACTCCCCAGGGCCGAGGCTTCGATTCCGCCCAGGTCCTGGAAGACATTCGATCCATCGATTTCCAAGACTGCGATACCATAATCCGCGTTAGCATCGTTAAGTTGCTGCGTTGTATCGATTACCGTTGGTGAGGACACCAGGAAATCGATCGCTTGTAGATTGCCCGCCTGAGCCGGAGTGAAAACGAAGAAGATGGCGCCAATCAGGAGCAGGCAAAAAGTCAAATAGGACTTGGACATAAAAAAAACACCCCTTTTTTTGAGATTGAGGATTCCTTCCGACAATCCCTTTAAAAATCGACAGAAACATCGCGTTTTTAAAGGTTTTTCTCCGGATTTCTCAGCCGATGAAGACCTCCCCGCCCATTCACACAAGTGGGCAGCCTAATTATATGAAACCCGTAGAATAAGTGTCAACTAAGCCATGCTACCCGGTTCCCCAATTTGATTCCAGAGTGGGGAACCAAGGAAAAAACTAGGATTTGATCAACAGCCAGCCACCGTGGGAGCGGCTTCCAGGGTCAGAGGGTGCGTATCCTTTTTCCGCGACAACCGGATGCTTCCTCAGCGGGTTGTTGAGAAATCCGTGTTCGGACAATCCACGAACGGGGGCCCCCTTTTCTACGCGAGAATCTCCCGGATCACCTGCCCGTGGACATCCGTCAGCCGCCGCTCAACTCCATTGTGATTGTAGGTCAGTCGTTCATGGTCGAGCCCCAGCAGGTGGAGCAGGGTCGCGTGAAGGTCGTAAATGGTCGTGGGGTTCTCCACCGCCCGATACCCGAATTCGTCCGTGGCGCCATAGGTGAACGGAGCTTTCACACCTGCCCCCGCAAGCCACACGGTGAACCCTTTCGGGTTGTGGTCTCGACCCTGAGCCCCCGCTTGAAAGGTGGGCATTCGGCCGAATTCCGTGGTCCAGACCACCAAGGTGTCTTCCAGCATCCCCCGTTGTTTCAGGTCCTTGAGCAACGCCGCGCAGGGCTCGTCCAGGATGGGACCGTGGACATCATACTGCTCCTTAAGCGTCTTGTGGCCGTCCCAATTGCCCACCCCCTCCCCCATGGCGTAGGCGCCATTAAACAACTGCACGAATCGGACTCCTCTTTCGAGCAGTCGACGGGCCAAAAGGCAGTTCTTGCCGAACCGGGCTTTCAGGTCGTTCGAATCCTCCAGGCAATACATGGTGCGGGTGGATTGACTCTCATTGGAGAAGTCGCTGACCTCGGAGGCGGAGATCTGCATCTTGGCCGCGAGCTCGTAACTCGCGATCCGGGCCGCCAAGTCGGTGTCCCCGGGGAATTTTTCCAGGTGACGGTCATTCAAGAGTTTCAGGAAATCCCGCGTCGCCCGGTCCGCCGCGGGAGAAATGGTTGAGGGAGGAGCCAGGTTGGCGATGGGCTTGTCGGCGTTGAAAGGGGTCCCTTGGAAAACCGCGGGGAGAAATCCCGCCGACCAGTTGTTGGGCCCCGACTGAGGCACGCCTCTTGGATCGGGGATCGCCACAAAGGCCGGGAGGTTCTCCGACTCGGTCCCAAGTGCGTAGGACACCCACGCCCCCATGCTGGGGAACCCATCCAGAATGAACCCGGTGCTCATCTGGTTTTCCGCCGGGCCATGGGTGTTGCTCTTAGCGGTCATCGAGTGAATGAAACACATGTCATCCACGAGTTCGCCAAGGCGGGGGACGAGTTCGGAGGTGTGTTTCCCAATTTCGCCTCGAGGTTTGAATTCGTAGACATGCTGGGTCAGGTTCCCCTGTTTCCCCTGAAAAGTGACCAGGTCCTCACCGCCCGGCATGGGGCGCCCGTGATGCCGAATCAATTCCGGTTTGTAATCCCAAGTCTCGAGTTGACTACACGCGCCCGAACAGAAGATCACCAAAACCTGCTTGGCTCGGGCGGGGAAGTGGGGTGGTCTCGCGGACAGGGGGGACTCGGGGGCGATTTCGGGGCGGATCGGAGGTTTTCCCGCTTGGGCCGCCGCCCCAAGGAGACCCTCTCGAGCGAGGAGGCTAGCGAGAGCGACTCCCTGAAGTCCGTTCCCGGCCCATCTCAAGAAATCGCGCCGGTCCAATAACCGACCGCCAACTTCAGAAAGCAACGGCTCCCTCATCTTCCCGGCATCCTCCTCTGCGTGGTTTCCAATCTTTCCCCAAGATTAGCCGACTTTTAGAATTGGCGCCACACAAAGAATCGGATGATTTGGGTCCCGATCCGCAAAAACGGGAATTGGGGTTGGTCCGAAAGACCAACCCCAAACACTTCCTGTTTATTGGCAGGCTGTTGTTCCCGCTCTTGTGTCTTAGATCGATTAGACGATGCTCTTACGGCGAACAGCCATCGCTGTGACGCCAGCGGCGACGAGAGCCATGGTGGCCGGCTCGGGGACCTCGCCGGTCTTCACACACTCAACGCCGTCATTACCGCATTCCATCGCCCAGAAGAGTTGCAGATCCTGAGCGCCGGTGTAACCGATCGCCGCAGTGCTGACCTTGTAGACAATGTCATAGTTCCATGGATTGCCGACATTCGCCAAGTAGGCGGTGCCGGAATTGTCGCCAACCACCGCTTGTCCGTAGCGGATCATGGTCGGATACGAGTTCTTGACAATGCTGCCATCGCCATCGCTGGGAGAAACCACGCCTAGCGTCGCCTCGTACACCTCATAGGTGCCATCCGCGAAGAATGGGCCGCCACCCGCGGGCGAATAAAGACCACCCTCGACCACAGGATTGCCCCAGGTGTTGTAGGCCTGGGTCACGTTATTCCCGTGCGAGGTGGTCGCCACACCGTACGCCGAACCGTTGGCGGACTGGAATGTCCCGCCGACATTGATATACAGGTCGCCAGGATTGAAAAGGTTCCCACTGGCATAGGAGTCGGAGCCGGTCAACCCCGATTTGGGGAAGTTGGTGTGCACCGAAACCCACAGATAATCGCCAACCACGCCGCAACTGATACCGTAAACCGAATAGCCGCTCCCACCACTGTGATCTGTCAAAAGATCAGCCGTGTATGTGAGACTGCCTTTCACCGCATCGTAATCGGCCTGATTAATCGACAAAGCGTGACCAGGACCGGTTAACAATGCCAAGACAACAACCATCAAGAACAACGAACCTAAAAATTTCATTTTCCTCTCTCTTTCCTGCAGAAGTTTAGTTGGAAACAGTGACCTCATTCGCTGAGGCGACTGTTCCCCAGCCTACTTTTGGTAGAGCAGTACCTGTGCCAACCAAAAAAGGGCAAAATACGCCATGAACTGTAGGCTTTGTAAGAAAAAAAAAGTGATGCAATGAAGATTTATCAATCAAACCTGAATAACAGTCACCAGAGTTGGTCAATAGTGACAAACTTTCGATCATGATTACCACGGAAATGTCACAGTGACGAGGGGTTGAGCCAGTGTTTCCAAGAATTTCCCTGGATCATTAAGGCAGTGTGGTCGGTTGAGCATGTCCTTAGGCACGGCTTTTCCGTTGGTCAATCTCAGGGTGTCCACCCTAAGATATGGGACCTCAGGGAGTTGGGAATTCTATTGGGCGTATGGCCTCATTTTACTTCCAGGATTTCGATGTCGAAGACCAGGGTGGCGTTGGGCGGAATTTTCGGAGGTTTACCGCCAGCGCCATAGGCCAAGTCGGGAGGGATGCTCAGCCGTCTCTTTCCCCCCATCTTCATCCCGCTCATTCCCTGAGTCCAACCCTTTATGACGTTGCCTTCACCATATGGGAAGGTAAAGGGTTCGTCTCGGTCAAGCGAGCTGTCAAACTTTTTGCCGTTTTCCAGTGAACCCGTGTATTGAACGGTCAACAGATTGCCCCTTTTGACCGCCGGACCCTGCCCCTCTTTGAGGTCGACATACTTCAATCCCGATTCGGTTTGAATCCAATCCTCCTCGGACACCTCGCCATCCGTTTCGGCCATCCGATTCGAGTATTTCTCATCGAGCGGCTCCCACTCCCGGAGCAATTCCTCCACCCCGATCCGTTCCTCGATCGATTTTCCGACCTTTCGAAACACTTCGTTCCCCTCGGGGTCGAGCAACAGGGTAGTGGGGTAAAGGGTGATTTGGTCTCCGCTCTTTAAGCCATAGGGAATCTTTAGGGCGCGCGAAAGTTTCCCATTGGGGTCCTGTAACACCGGAATCCGATTGGAGTCGAGACTTTCCCACCAATTCGCGATCTCGGACTTCTCACCTGGCTTAAAAAAGACCGGCTTGATGTTGTGTCCATAGATCAACTCATCCAGTCTTTGTTCATAGTCCGAATACAGATCGCGGCCGGTCGGGTTATCGCCAGGCAGGAGAAAATTTAAGACCACCCAAGAGCCTCGGTGGTCGGTTAATTTGAATTTGATTTCGGACCCCCCGCATTGCTGAGCGATGAAATCCGGAACGAAACCGGCTTGGGCGGCATAGGATATCCCGATCACGCCCAGCAAGACTAATGAGAATCGCTTCATTTCAGGTTTCTTCCTCCGTTTGCCCGTTCCCGATGGTTTGGGTCTTCTTCAACGGGCCCCATAAACAAATCGCCAGCGCGAACAATCCCACGGAAATCCATTGAGAGGTCGACAAACCATGCCACCCTCCCCTCGGATCGGCGCGAAAAATCTCCACGATAAAGCGGTAGGTTGAATACAACAACAGATACCAAAGCGCAAGTTCCCCGCGGAAACGGCTTCGTTTCGACAGATAAAAATAGAGGAAAGCGAATGTCAGCAGGGCCCCCAGGGCGGAGTAAAGTTGTGTGGGGTGCACTGGCAGTGAGTAGGGCTCCGATCCACTGAGTTTTGAAAGACTGAGCTGGAAGCTGTAGGGCTCGCTCCCGACGATGTACCCCTCTTGGTTGACGATCTTTGGGAATCGCACCGCCCAGGGAAGACCGCACTCCCGACCGAAACAGCATCCGTTGAGAAAGCAACCGATTCGCCCGAAGAAATGTCCGATCGGAATCGCGACCGCGGCGATGTCCGCCACCATCCAAGGGTTCCACCCATATTTGCGGGTCAGGTAGTAGCCAGTTGGAATGCCCGCGATCAAACCGCCATAAAAGACCAAGCCGCTTCTCGAGAAAAACAGGTTTTTGATCGAGTCCTGGCCCAAATACACCCAGACATGAAGGAGTTTAGCTCCGAGCAGTCCGGCGAGCAGGGTGATGATGATGAAATTGGCGAACCGGTCCTCGGCGATGCCTTTTCTCGTGGCCTCTTTCATCCCAACCCAATAGGCGGCGAAAAACCCGATGGCCACCATCAGGCCGAAACTGCCAATCTCAAAACTTCCGATCTTAAAGAGTGTCGGGTGCATTCTCTTTTTCGCTTTGTGGGTGGTCGGGGGCGCCGAAGAGAATCGCGGCGACTACGATCGCCACCAACCCGGCGGTAATCGCGCTGTCGGCGACATTGAAGACCGGAAAGCTATGGTCCTTCCAGAAAACATGGAAGAAATCGACCACAAGCCCCTGCTCCCGGAAAACTCGATCCACCGCGTTCCCCATCGCCCCGCCCCAGATCAGACCCAACCCGAGAGGGTAAAAGGAGTGGTTTTCACCCTCGTTCAGGAGACTCCTCAAATAGAATGGGAGGAAAAGAGCGGCCCCGATGGAGACCGCGATAAACAGCCAGCGGCCTCCCTGAAACATGCTGAAAGCCGCGCCATCGTTGTGAACCAATCGAAGTTCGAATAGGCCCGGAATCACACTCGGAGGAGCGTAAGGGTCCAACGTCGCAAGGGCGATCCATTTGGTTGCTTGGTCAAGAACCAACGCGAGAACCCCACAGCCCCAAAAGGACATCCAGAGTGCGGCTCGACTCGGGGTTTCTGGCTGGACTCCCGGGGTCGAATTGACCTCATCCACGGTTGAATGTCGATCGTTCACTACTTGCCGACCGCCTCCAGACATCGGTCGCAAATCTCCGGGTGATTGGTGTCGCTCCCCACAGTTTTCACCATCCGCCAGCATCGGACACATTTCTCCCCCTTCGCCGGAGTCACTCGGATGTAAACCCCAGGCGACTTTTCTGCTTCAACTGTCTCAACATCGGGCTTCCCTTGCTGAATGTTTACATCTGAAACGATCAAAAGAGACGCAAGGTCACTTCCCGAGGGCAGACCGGTCGAGGATTTTGCTCGCTCGTAGTCCTCTTCTTTGGTGAACCAGAGGTCGATACAGGCCTGAAGCGACTGCTTGATGTTCCCAGCCTTTCGCTCGGGCTCGATCGCCGCATTGACCCCTTCGCGCAGGTCGAAAAGCCAATCCCATTTCTCGATGAGACTGCCATCGAACTTGTCGGATCTTTCTTGCCATTTCGATAGGACCACGCTTTCTTCCTCGACCAAGCCCATGGCGCGCAACGATTGCCAGGCTTCCTCGCAGGTAAACGCCATCAAGGGCGAAAGCGATTGGACCAACCCCTTGAGGATTTCGAGAAGAATGGTCTGTGCACTCCGTCTCGCCAACCCGTCCCGCTCGAAGGTGTAGAGGCGATCCTTCAGGATATCGAGATATCGAGCCGAAAGGTCGACCGTGCAGAAGACATTCGCCAAATGGTAGACCCGGTGGAATTCGTATTTCTCGTACGCGCTACGGATGTTCCTCTCCAAAGTCACCCACTTGCGATGGAAGTATCGATCGATCTCGAGTAGATCCTTTTCTTCGACCGAGTCTTCCAATTTGAAATCGCTGATCGAGGTGAGGATGAACCGAAAGGTGTTTCGGAAACGGCGATACGCCTCCATCCGCTGTTTGAGGATCTCCTTGGAGACCGACATGTCGCCGCGAAAATCTTCCGAGGCGACCCAGATGCGGAGGATATCGGCGCCGTATTCCTGCACCGCCTCGTTCGCCTCGATGTAATTGCCCTTGGTCTTGGAAAGTTTCTCGCCTTTCTCGTCCACTACGAAACCGTGAGTGAGGACCGCCTTGAAGGGCGCTCCCGCCCCGATCGCCACCGCGTTGGTCAGGCTGCTCTGGAACCAACCTCGGTGTTGATCGCTTCCCTCCAGGTAAAGGTCCGCCGGATAAGTGAGGCCGAAATCCTCATTGAGGACCGCGTGATGCGAGGATCCCGAATCGAACCAAACATCGAGGGTGTCTTTTTCGAGATACCACTCTCCGGCAATGCCCTTCTCCTTGAGAGTCTCGTCGACCAGTTTCTTGAGCCTCGATGTCCGATCGTTCTCCACCCCTTCGATGAATTCGTACCAAACATCGACGCCGGTTTCGGTGACGATGTCCGCGAATTTCCGAATGAAACCCGGATCGAGCAGACTATCGTCCGAACCTTTCAGATGGATCGCGGGGATCGGCACTCCCCAAGCCCGCTGTCGAGAGATGCACCACTCGACTCGATTATCAAGCATCGCGCTGATCCGGTCTTTACCCCATTTCGGGATCCACTCGACCTGATCCACCGCCGCGAGGAGTTGGTCGCGCAAGTTCGCTCTTTCCAAAGAGATGAACCACTGAGGAGTGGCACGGAAGATAATCGGTTTCTTCTCGCGCCAGTCGTGGGGATAGGAGTGAGTGATCTTCTTCTCGGCTAGCAAAAACCCTTTGTCATCGAGCAACTTGATGATGCCTTTGTTGGAGGCTTCCACCTCCTGACCCTCGAACTCGGGAAACTGGGAGGTGAAGCGGCCTCTCCCATCGACAGGCGAGTAGATTTCCAAACCGTATTTCAGTCCGACCAAATAGTCCTCATGCCCATGCCCCGGCGCGGTGTGGACACAACCCGAACCCGCTTCGAGGGTGACATGGTCGCCGAGTATGAGGAGCGACTCCCGGTCGATGAACGGGTGCTTGCATTTCTTGTTCTCAAACTCGGATCCGCGCGGAGCGTCATGGAGCGTGTAATTCTCGATTCCCGCTTCCGCCGCAACTTGCGCAGCCAGCTCCCGGGCCATGACCATCCGGTCCGTATCTGTCTCCATGACCACGTATTCAAAATCGGGGTGGAAGGTGATCGCCAGGTTCGCCGGCAAGGTCCATGGGGTGGTCGTCCAGATCAACACAGATAGAGGTTTGGACGTGTCCCCGCAATTCTTGCCGACCACATCTTCGACATCGATGGAGGGAAACTTCACATAGATCGATGGTGAGGTGTGGTCCATGTACTCAACCTCGGCCTCAGCCAGCGCCGTTTCATAGCCGGGGCACCAGTAAACCGGTTTCAGGTTTCGGTAGACCATTCCCTTTTCGACAAGGGTGGCAAACAAGTGGAGCTCATGCCCTTCGAATGACGGATCGAGTGTCCGGTAAGGTTTATCCCAGTGACCCAGAACGCCGAGCCGCTTGAAATCTTCCTCCATGACATCGATGAAATGGAGCGCGTAATCCCGACACCGCTGACGGAGTTCGAAAGTCCCAATGTCTTTCTTCTCGGCACGAACCTCCTGCATCACTTTGTGTTCGATCGGAAGTCCATGGCAGTCCCATCCCGGATTATAGGGAACATCGAAACCGGCCATCGCCTTGGACCGAAGGGTGATGTCCTTAAGAACCTTATTGAGAACCGTCCCAATGTGAATACGGCCATTCGCGTAGGGGGGACCGTCATGGAGGATAAACTGGGGGCAATCCTGGTTCTTCTCTCGGAGACGCTCATAGATCTTCCCGTCCTCCCAAAAGGTAAGGGTTTCCGGTTCGCGCTGCACAAGGTTGGCGCGCTGGGGGAAAATCGCCTCGGCCTCGCCCTTCGAAAGCAGGCAAAGCGTGGACTTGTAATTCGGTTTTTCGCTGGTCCCCGTTGGGTTGGACATGCTGTTAGTGATGCTCCTTGAAAAATTCTCTTGTCGTATGAATCCATTGTAGGGCGGATTAGCGAATGCGTAATCCGCCATGTCGCACCGAAAACTTCTCGGTGCTCGTCCAGGATTTATGAATCCGGGACCTCATTCGACGGGAGTTGTACTCCCCCTGAAAACGACAAACACCCGCCAGCCCAATCACCGCCGGGTGTCCATGAATCTAAGCAAAATCGAGGGAAAGAATCTACCGATACGGGTTGGCATCGGGGGCAGATCGCTCCACCAAAACAATAACTAGCGGGCCCCAGCCGAGGAAAGAGCCACTTTATCTTCGATACCGAGGGATGCGGTCGACATCGACGTGAGCCTGTTTGAGAGATACCCCTTTTCGTCGCCCGCCACCGCTTGGGAGATGAAAGCCTTGCAGTGATCGCACCCCCTGGCGAAACCGTCGTTTCGAGCGGTCCTCCGGAACGACTGATTAAAGAGTCCATTCCAGATTTCCGCAAAGGGCTGATTAAACACATTTCCGATGGGACCACTACCTTGTAGGTTCAAACAGGGAAAACAATCCCCATTGAACATCATGTACATCCAATTGTCGTGAGCGGCTTCACAATACCCCCAAAAACCGAGGTCAGGCATTTTGTCGGGCGTATGCATTCTAATCCCGGAAGGAAGATCGGGCGGGAGAGCGATAGGAATCCGAAGTTCGTACGACCTACGACGGATATCCGCGTGGAGGGAATTGGCGGTGGCTGGATCATAAATCAAACTCCATTTCCGCATCTCCTCCGATTCGATCATAAGGTGCGAAAATGCCACCGAATCCACTCCAAGTTCCTTAGCGAGGAGAAGGAAATCCAAAGTCTCCTCCGCGTTGGGTGTACAAAGGACAAAATTAAGCGCGATCGATGTTTTGGGACTGGGATGCCGATTTCGAAGTTGGACAAAGGACCGGATGTTTTGGATGACCTCTTCAAAAGAGCCTCCCCGACGAATGCTCTCATAGGTTTGGGCGCTTGCCGCGTCTACTGAAATTCCTAAAGCACTCAACCCATTGTCGAGAAGAACCTTTCCCACCTTCTCATCGAGTTGAACTCCATTTGTCTGGATGCGGACAAATGGGATTCCAGCCTCGGACGCGGTGGAAAGCGCCTCATCGAGAATAGGGAGGCCAAGGATTTCGCCGGTTTCGGAAAGGGCCAGTCTGTTCACCCAGGGAAAAACTTCCTTTCCGAGTATCCGAATCTGAGCCTGTGTCATTGTGTAGCGAGGGAGTTTGATGACGGTGCGAAAACAATGCCTGCACCGAAGACCGCAGGTGGAGGTCAAATCCATCTGTAGATAGATCTGTCGTCTCGGATGACCGTTCCTTCTCCATCCGCCCCAGGATTTAAGTCTATCGATCGAGGGCCAACTCATGTTGGTCTCCTAAACTCTCCGTGGTGGCATGAGGAGGGCAACCCCCGATTCGGTCGAAAAAGGACTCTTCGAAAAGAGGGTTGATGTTCTTCTGTATGAAACGAGTTGCGGACTCTCGTTCCTCCGGACGAAACCGGGTTCCTTCGATTTGGTCCATAGCGTGTAGACCTGGATCTTCGTTATTCTCAGCCATGATGATCTTCCCAATTCCGTCCATGCAGGGGCAGGGGTAAGAGCAGGAAGAATTGTAACCCCGATCCCCGTTACGCTGTTTCGATATCAATTGGATGGCCCTAAGGATTTCCAGCGGATGATTCCTTTCCAGGGCTTTCGCCACCTTCCAGTCCAAGGTTGGGAAGATTCGGGATAAACGGCAGTCGAAGACGGAGCCGTCCGGTGCGATATCGACATAGAAATATTGACGGTGGCACTGGACGAGATCCTCGCCAAAAAGGAACTTCCCCAAGGTCGAGGTCCTCGATTGCCCCCTCGGAAGCGCCTCCCGGTTCTGGGGGGCGGCAAAGCGGATGGTCGGAAAACGGGCGGAGAGTCGGGTTACGATTTCAACATACCTCGCGGCGCGCTCCGGATTGTGGCCCACCGATTTCGGATGGAATCCGGGATTCATCGGCCAAATGTAATGCCTCACCCCGGGTAACTCGCGTTGAATGGTCTCGGCGAGCGCAGGTAAACTTTCAAAGTTATGAACCGTGGCGACCGTGGCGATCGTGTAACGGATTTCAGGATGAGAACTCGCGAGCTCGACCATCCTGGGAAGCATTTTGCGACCGTTCACACCCCGATTGAGTCTACAGTCATCGTCCAGTCCGTCGAGGGTGATCAGCAGATCGTCAATGGCTCCAGATTCGATGAAGGTTTCATAGACCGAAAGAGGTCTTTGGAAGTTCGTCGAGAGGAGAATTACGGGGTTCCCGGTTTCTCGTTTGATCCTTTTCAAGATGGCTGGCAACCCACGCACTAGTGTGGGTTCGCCACCGGTCACCCAGATAAATCGTGGTTGAGCCTTGAGGATTTGTTCGAGACCTCTTTGAAGATCCTCCCCGGGATAACCCTCCTTGTGGTTCTGTCCACAGTAGACACAGTCGAGATTGCATTTGTGCGTGACCTCCCAACCGGCTACCCAATACAGATTGGGACGGGGATTGGACCGTATTTCTTCCGTGATCTCGTGTCTCAGCGTTTGATACCGGTCGAACAGCTTCCTGCTAAGTGGAGCGAATGCCCTTTGTCGAATGTGAGAAACTCTCCGGGAGCCTAAATCCGGCTCGCTAGGATCTTCCCATCCAGTTCTCGAGTGTCCGCGCCGCGAGGTTTCTTCAAGGTGAGAGAGCGTTTTCCTCATTGCTTCAAGAGTCACGTCGAGGTCGGATTGCGTATGTGCGGTCGACACGAACCAATGCCCATCCAAGCCGGTGCGAATACCATGCGGCTGAATCTCGTGGAAAATCCTCCGGGTTAATTCAAGATCGGTTCTCAGGAAGGACTCGCGATCCGTGGGACTGGGAATGTCTTTTGGATAAAATGAGACATGGAGCATCGGACCCGCCCTCCGAACCGCGAGCGGAAGCGAGGTCCTTTCCCCCAAGATGCTCAACCCCTCCTCCAAAGACCGAGCCGTTTCATGAGCCTTAGAGAGCAGTTTTCCTCCCTCGGCGGATAACATCTCCAGGCCCGCTAGCGCCGCTGCTAAACTCGGAGGATGGGACGCAAACGTTCCAGCGAGGACCGGCATACAATCTGTCCATCGTTCCATGATGCGCGCGCGACCAGCCAAGGCGCTCACTACCATCCCAGCCCCAAGTGCCTTTCCGTAAACGGCAAGATCCGGATCTACACCGAAGTATTCCGAGGCTCCTCCCAGGGCCAATCGGAAACCGGTCACCACCTCGTCGAAAATCAGAACCGCCTCATACCGATCGCAAAGATTCCGCAAGGTTTGGAGGAAACCCGGTTGTGGAGGAATCACACCATGGGATGTCATCAAGGGATCCAGGATGATCCCGGCTATGTCATCCCCATGGCTGGAGAACAACTCGGAGACCCCATCGAAATCATTCCAATGAAGGATGAACAAGTTGGCCCCATCCTCTTCCGATTGACCGAGAGGCGCCGACGGTTTGAGGGATGAGGGAATTCTCTTGCCTTCTCGCGGATTCGAAGAAGACAATTTCCATGCGATGTTGTCGAACCATCCGTGGTAATGCCCCTCAAAGCGAACGATCTTCTTTCTTCCAGTTATTCCGCGGGCGAGGCGTAAGGCTCCATGAACGCCTTCCGATCCCGAAGAGGTGAATCGCACCCGCTCGGCGAAAGGAACCAGTTCGCAAATCTTTTCGGAAAGCAGGACATCAAGCTCGGTCGGTGCGCAATAGAGCAACCCTTTCCTGACTTGATCGGTGATCGCGTCGATGACGTGTGGTGGATTGTGGCCGAGAAGAAGGGAACCCACCCCGAGGAAATAATCGATATACTCATTCCCATCGGCATCCCAAATATGGGACTTATTGCCGCGATCATAATAGAGAGGGAAAGGAGATGTGCTGGGTGCGGGAGCGGCGTGGTCGAAACGTTCCTGAAATTCGAGGGATCGCGTGTATCGCACTTGGACCTCCTGTAGAACTTCCGATAAAGTTTGGGAACTTCCCCCACCGCTCCACTCATCGCGGTGTTTCCTCGGTATGACTCAAAATAAATGGAAATACATTAATTGAATACCAATATTATACACTCATTCTAGGCGAGCGGAAGATATAAAAATAATCATCGCGAAAGTTTTTTTTCGACAGGATTCTGGAAAAACGTACTAATCTGGAAGCCAAGCGTGGGTGCATCCTACCGGATTGCGCGGGCTAATCGGGGAATGCACGGCCAATCCGTTCGATTTGAATCAACCCTTCTTCTCGCCCAACCCCGGGACCAAGCGTTTCAGGTCGATCACCTGCGGCAACTCAGGCGGCGGGCCGATGGGGCCCTCCGGGTAGGGTCGGAAATCGTAGACCACCGCGATTTCGTCGCACATGGGAAACTTTTTGCAGTGGATGCAGTCCCCCCATATCTTTTTTGGGAGGAGTTTCTTGTCCACCACCCGGAAACCCAGGGATTTGAAGAACTTTTCCTGGTAGGTCAGGGCGAAGACCCGGCCCAGCTCCAGCCGTTGCGCCTCCTCCATCAACCTCTCGGTCACCCGTTTCCCGTAGCCCTTCCCCTGATAATCCGGGTGAACCGCCAGGGTTCGAATTTCGGCGAGATCCTCCCACATCACATGCAGCGCCCCCATGCCCGCGATCTCGCCAGCCACCTCGATCACCATAAAATCCCGAACCGACTCGTACAATTCGGACAGGGTCTTCGGCAACATGACCGCATCCCGCGCGAAGGGATCGACCAGATCCTTAATAGCGCGCACATCGCTCGCCAAAGCCGGGCGGATCACCACATTATCCGTGTCGGATTCGGGGGTGATCGATTGGGTTACGGTGGTTATCTCGGTCATACTATGGATTTTTACTGGTTTTCTAGGGATTTGGAAGCGATGAGGGGGATTCCTCTATAGAGACCAGCCGTACTTTGCTGGATCCAACCCATTAAACATCTGTTCCCGAGTCACCCAAAGGCTTTTGCAGGGGCTTTGGAAGATACCCGGCTTTAATATGACCATCCTCATAGGTTCGAATGTGGATCTGGAGTGTGCTCCAGTTTCTTGAAAACATGAGTTCATCCTTGAACCTTGGTTCGTCTCTTACCAAAGCCTCCTTCATGTCCTCGGGCAGATCGTCGAAATGTTGGGCGGAATCTGGTTCTCCCAGAATCCTCACTATGTCTTTCTCCGATTCTATTTTTGAGACGAGGTCCATCGCGGCTCCCAATTCGGAATCGTCGATTTTGGTGAAGAAGTCTCCTCGCTTCGACTTTGGCATTTTGCCGCCACAGAAGAAGCAAAAATACATCGAGTATTGACGAGACCCGCCCTCCGAATCGACAGTGTATTCATTCAATATTTCGTTGAAGGAGACCGGAGAATTCGGATCGCTGGCCATCCTCTCCGGTTGCCCGCAGCCGCACATGCCGTCCTTTTGAAAGGATGATGTGGAAAACTCTTCGTCTTGGTCCAGGTCCGGAACCTGTTTTTCGACAACACACGCCGCAAAGAGGATTGCCTGTCGCAGGTCTTCCATAGAAAGTTCGGGATGCTTTGCAGTGATCGTGTCGGCGGTTTCGCCCTTTGAAAGGAGTTCGAGGAGGAGTTTTACACCGATGCGTGTTCCTTTGACATGAGGCATTCCGTCGAGAATTTTCCGATCACAAACAATGGAATCGAACATGTGGTTTGCCTCCACTATTTTTTATCCAATTTCCTCCGCCGCCTCCGATGGGTATCTCCCGATCTCCCTGAGATACTCTCGCTCCAGAAGCCTTTCAGAATTATTGAAACCAAGAATCCTCGCTGTTACCTCACCAATTGGGGAAAGTGGTTCAATGGTTGACCCGTTTAAGGCGAAATGATCTCTCCATCTATCCGTTCGGGGATTGAAGAAACGGGTGAACTCACCTGACGTATCCGCTATCGAACCGACATCTGTTCCCTTGAATCGATTGCAGAAGGTGCAGGCGTACGCCAAATTCTCAACAACTGTCGACCCTCCGTGTTTCTCCGCAATGATATGATCCACCTGGCAACCCAGGAACGTATCCTCCTCGTGAATCAAACAATACTCGCGAACAGAATTCGCTCTCGATTTAACGGATTGCCGCAGTTCCGGGCTGACGTAACTGGTCATTTAGCGCAAAGCATCCGTGCCCGCGCTTTTGCGAGTCTCATCAGGTGTTCAAGCCTCGTGAAATGGTCCAGCTCCGAAGATTCCTCGGGAGTTAAGCCGGTTGTCTTTTCCTTGTGGATGAGGTCTGCGACATAGTCTTTGGATTGCTGGGAGGGTTCGAAATGCGCGACAGAATCCGGAGTGGTTCCAGCGGCAATAAACTCGATGATTTCGTCGTAGGCTCGCATGATTTTTACTATACCACTCTGCCATCACTCCGCAATCACACTCGCTCTCAATGGTCTGATTGTTCTTCTACCTCAAAATGTTAGGACAGATCCAGCAAGTGATTGAAATCTCAAAATCGATCATCCTCTCGCTCGAATTCGGTGTTCATGCCTTTGAGGAAACCTCTCATCTCGCTCATCGGTTTCATTGTGATGCGCCTCGGACGGCTTTCCAGCGATTCATCGAACCATTTACTCAAGGCGCTTTTGGCTTCGGAGTGGGTCTTGGTTCGTCCCT
The DNA here is from genome assembly GCA_020632575.1 of Candidatus Omnitrophota bacterium. Classification (GTDB taxonomy): domain Bacteria; phylum Hinthialibacterota; class Hinthialibacteria; order OLB16; family OLB16; genus JACKFH01. The sequence goes on from JACKFH010000002.1 coordinate 316,144, forward strand.
CACGGATAGCGGCTTCGCCCCGAGCTATTCCTTCTAGGATCTTTTGCTTGTCGGATTTTTTGCCACGATTCTTTTTCATGGTGATAATCTTGGTACTCCAGGTTCTTAGGCGCAAGCTCCCCTCACCGCACCCACCGCCAAAACTGATGCAACGACGCCCCCGGAATTTTTTTTGCCAGGACCCTCTTCAACCCTGGGAATCCCCTTTGCAGACGAAACAGGATCGCCTCCGGACATTTCGGATGCGCCGCCCAGGGGAACAGGCCAAGATAGACCTCCTCCGCCATCCCCAGAACTTTGCCTTGAGTGAACCCGGCATCGGAAAAAGTCTTCTTCACCCTCCGAATCGACACCGGTTTCTCATGCGCTTGCGGGGTCCACTTCCCAAAGGGCGCCCAGGTCTCTTTCTCGTATCCACCGAAGCTTTCCATCCACTTTTTGACCAAGCCGGCGACATTCCCGTAGTTGGGGGATGAGATGAAAACCTCTCCGCCGGGTTTCAGGACCCGTTGGAATTCTCGGGCCGCATGATCGGGATGCGGAAAATGTTCGTAGGCGTCGATGCAGATGAGGGAGTCGAAGGATCCGGCAGAGAAGGGAAGGGACTCGGAGGAGCCGAGGAGATTGGGACCGAGGGTCTCTCCGACCTTCTTGGAGGGGACCAGGTCGATCCCCAAATACTCCGAACCCTTGTCGGTGAGGTAATCCCGAAGCCAAGCCCGGCCGCATCCGATCTCCAAGACATGACCTGGTTTGGACAGGAATCCGAGCTCATCCCAGACCTTTTGAAGGGGTTCGTAGAGGTAGTAATCGACGCCGCCGAAGGGGGAGGAGACCATCTCGGGATGGTCCCGGTAAAAGTCTCGGACGGGGTCGCGCTCGGTCAATGTTCCCAGGTTGTCTCCGTGTCGCCCGCCGAAATGGTCAACCAGCGGGACAGCACAAAGAGGTAGTCGGAGAGACGATTCAAGAAGGGAAGCACCGCCTCCCCAATTGGTTCCTCATCCCGAAGGGTGAGCGCGTCACGTTCCGCGCGTCGGCAAATCGTTCGCGCCAGGTGCAGGGCCGCGACTGTGGGCGTCCCGGTCGGAAGAACAAAATCCTTCAGAGCGGGAACTTCCTCGTTGAACGAATCGATCTTGCGTTCGAGTTCTTCCACATGGGCCATTGTCGTCACAGGCATCCCATCCCAACGGTCCTCGATTCGCGTCGCGAGATCGCAACCGACTGTGAAGAGGAGGTTTTGAAGGTTGGCCAATTCTTGAAGGGCTAGGTCTTTCTTTTCGCTTGGTAGGTTGGAAGCGTCCTGATTCAAATGAGCACGCGCGAGACCCAAGGCCGCATTCAATTCATCGACCGTTCCGTAGGATTGAATGCGTCGATGGTTCTTGGAGACACGCCCTTTGCCCACCAGGCCAGTGGTCCCGTCGTCGCCGCTTCGTGTATAAACCTTGGTGATCCGGTAATTCTCGCTCATAAAAGAGTGCCGTTTTGCCCCTCCCTTTCGAATCCTTTCGGGGAGAGTCAGTGTGCCAGGAAAACCGACCCTGAACAAGATTGACTTGGATGTCCGACCATGTAGACTCAAAAACTCTTGATTTTTCGAGACCTATGGGGAATCCCATCAGTCTCGATCGCATCGCGGAACGATAAAAGGAATTGAACTCAACTGACGAACCAGATGGCAAAGAAGGCGTTAATCACAGGCATCACGGGGCAGGATGGCTCCTATCTCGCGGAACTTCTCCTTTCGAAAGGCTACGAGGTGTACGGCATGATCCGCCGTTCGAGCTCGTTTAACACTGCCCGGTTGGAGCATATCTACAGCGACCCCCACGAATCCGGCGCCCGCATGCATTTGGTTTACGGCGACCTCAATGACGGCAGCCGTCTCAATCACCTGATCCGAACCACCAAGCCCGACGAAATCTACAACCTTGGGGCCCAAAGCCATGTCCGTGTCAGCTTCGATGTCCCGGAGTTCACCGGCGACACGACCGGACTAGGCGTGCTGCGACTTCTCGACGCCATCCGGGAGACCGGTCACGAGTGCAAGTTCTATCAAGCCTCCTCCTCCGAGATGTTTGGAAAAGTCCAAGAAGTCCCTCAGACTGAGGATACTCCTTTTTATCCCCGCAGCCCCTATGGCGCGGCAAAGGTTTTTGGGCATTGGATCACCGTCAACTACCGCGAGAGTTACAACATGTTCGCGTGCAGCGGGATCCTCTTCAACCACGAATCGCCCCGTCGGGGCGAGACCTTTGTCACCCGAAAGATTACGCGTGCGGTCGGCAGGATTGTTCATGGCCTTCAGGATAAGATCTTCCTTGGGAACCTCGACGCCAAACGAGACTGGGGATTCGCCGGCGATTATGTGGAAGCCATGTGGTTGATGATGCAACAAGATCAACCCGACGATTACGTCGTGGCGACAGGGGAAACCCACTCGGTCAAGGATTTTCTCGAAGAAGCTTTCAAGCATGTCAACCTGAAATGGGAGGATCACATCGAGATCGATCCCCGCTACTACCGTCCAGCCGAGGTTGACCTCCTGTTGGGTGACAGCAGCAAGGCTCGTGAGAAATTGAATTGGCGCCCCAAAGTCGATTTCCCTGGCCTCGTTCAAATGATGGTCGATTACGATCTCAAACTCGCTGAGAAGGAAGCGGCGGCGAATTAGTCTTGATGACAGAGATTAGGGGGAGGCAAAAACTTCTCGCACTCGACTGGTTTATTGGGTGTCATTCCGACGTTAGGAGGAATCTGATTGGAGAGACCGATGGAATCTTTATCACCAACCTTTATTGGAGAGACATATCCTCCCCATTCACGTTGAAATCGATCGAAACGTTACTCACCCGACAGATTCCTCCTAACGTCGGAATGACACGGATTAGATCTCGAAATGAGACGCACAAAAACACGAAATGACACGGATCAAGGGTCGGAGCCGTGGGACATGCTCTTTGTCATGAATCGAACCAAGATTTTCCCATTCTTCCCATGAGTGAATTCTGGAAAAACCAACGTGTCCTGGTCACCGGAGGTGGCGGTTTTCTCGGGTCCTTTGTTGTAGAGGGGCTTAAAGAGCGAGGCGCGGGAAAGGTGTTTGCCCCTCGCAGCACCGAATACGATCTCCGGAAGGAAGCGGATATCGAACGGGTTTATGCGGATGCGAAGCCGACGCTGGTCCTTCACCTTGCCGCCTCGGTCGGCGGCATTGGCGCGAACCGTCACCACCCCGGAAAGTTTTTTTATGACAACTTGATCATGGGCACAAACCTGATCGAGTGGGCCAGGCGGAAAGTGGTTCCCAAATTCGTTTCCATCGGCACTGTCTGCGCCTATCCAAAATTCACGCCCGTCCCTTTTTCCGAGGACGACCTCTGGAACGGATATCCTGAGGAGACCAATGCCCCTTATGGGCTCGCGAAGAAGATGCTCTTGGTGCAATCGCAGGCTTATCGTCTGGAGTACGGTTTCAACGGCATCTTCGTCCTACCCGCCAACCTGTATGGACCGCGCGACAATTTCGATCCGGTCAGTTCCCATGTCATCCCGGCCCTGATCAAGAAATGTGTCGACGCGAAACAAGCCGGTAAGGATAGAATAGAGGTCTGGGGAACTGGCAACGCGTCGCGTGAGTTTCTTTACGTTGAGGATGCGGCGGAAGGAATTCTCCTCGCGGCTGAACATTACGATTCTCCCGATCCGGTTAATCTCGGTACCGGACACGAGATCCGGATTTCGGATCTCGTTAAAAAGGTTTTTGAGGCTGTCGGCTTCGAGGGATCCGCCGAATGGAACGCCGAGCAGCCGGATGGCCAGCCCAGGAGGTCGCTCGACACGACCCGAGCCAAGGAGGCTTTTGGGTTCGAGGCCAAGACCACCTTTGAAGAGGGTTTGCGAAAGACGGTTGAATGGTACCTCCAGGCTCGCGCCCAAGGAGCGGTCGATTGAACCGCGAGATCAATCCCCCCCAAAAGGAGCGGCGATCCTTCTTCGACCGTCTCGCGAACAGAGAAATCCCTTTCGGTTGGTTCCGGAATTTTTATAAACGAGAGCTCGAACGCTATCACGATCGCTGGATTCCCGAGAACGCTTCAGTCATCGAGATAGGTTGCGGCAAGGGCGACTTGCTTGCCTCACTCAAACCGAGCCGAGGGGTTGGCATCGACTTCAGTTCGGAGATGATCGAAGTCGCTCGCGAGCAATATCCGGATCTCGAGTGGAAGGTGATGGACGCTGAGAGCCTCGAACTCGAAGAGACCTTCGACTATGTCATCCTCTCCAATCTGGTCGGCGACCTCCCGGATGTGCAAAAAGCGTTTGAACAACTCCACAAGATCTGCCGCCCAGACACACGCATCCTCATCACTTTCTACAACCAGATGTGGGAGCCGATTCTCAAACTCGGCGAGAAACTTGGTTTCAAGACGCCGCACCCCATGCAAAACAATTTGTCGCTTGCCGATCTGGAAAACCTGCTTCTCCTGACTGACTTCGATCCGATCAAGAGCGGCCACCTTTGTCCGATCCCGATGTACATACCCTTGATGACACGGTTGCTGAATGGGATCCTCGCCATCACCCCGGTTCTTCGAAACCTTGGCTTGGTCATTTACTTCATTGCTCGCCCGCAACCCAAAGGGGAACTCGCAGAGCAGAATCCATCAGTGACAGTCCTCATTCCGACGCGCAATGAGAAGGGGAACATCGAAGACGCTGTCCGGCGCACTCCGGATATGGGATCTCACACCGAGATCCTATTCGTGGATGGCAACTCGACCGATGGCACTCCCGAAGAAATCGAGCGGGTTCGGACCACAATCGGCAAGGACCGTGACATCCGTTTCATCCCCCAGGGAGATGGCAAAGGGAAAGGGGACGCCGTTCGAAAAGGATTCGCCGCGGCCAAGTGCGACATCCTGATGATCCTCGACGCCGACCTGACTGTGCCGCCCGAGGATCTTCCAAAATTCTATCAAGCATTAGTCACCGGCAAAGGCGAGTTCGTCAATGGCACGCGTCTCGTGTACCCCATGGAGAAACAGGCCATGCGGTTCCTCAACTATCTTGGCAACCGGTTCTTCAGCGCCGCGTTCACCTGGATTCTCGAACAACGTTTCCGGGACACCCTCTGTGGGACCAAGGTCCTGACCAAAGAAAACTATGACAAGATCGCCGCGGGGCGCGCCTATTTTGGCGACTTTGATCCCTTCGGCGATTTCGACCTCATCTTCGGAGCGGCCAAACTGAACCTGAAGATCATCGAGGTGCCGATTCGTTACCGAGACCGCACCTACGGGACCACCAACATCAGCCGGTTCAGTCATGGTTTCCTCCTTCTCAAAATGCTTCCCATCGCTTTCCGCAAACTGAAGTGGATGTGAGAAACCCCTCATGAACCGGATCAGCCACGAAATCGAACATGGAAAAAAAATCGTCGATGACGCCGAATTCTATTGGGGCTGGGGAACTCCCGCCGGAAAAGAACGATTAAGGCGTCGCGCCGAGATGCTGACCGAATACGGTGAATTGGGGCCCGGCAAACGAGTCCTCGAACTTGGGTGCGGCAAGGGGCTGTATACAAAGGAGTTGGTCAAGAGTGCAGCCACCATCGCCGCTATCGACATCTCCTGGGACCTCCTCAAAGCAGCCGAAAAGATTTCGGAGAAGCCTGGGTATCTTGTCGGCGACGGTCACGGTCTCCCCTTCGCCGACAACACCTTCGATTCGGTCGTGGGAGTGTCGGTTCTCCACCACTTGGAAGTGGAGGAAGTGATCGTGGAATCGACTCGGGTTCTGAAACCCGGCGGACGGTTCGTCTTCAGCGAACCGAATATGCTCAACCCCCAGATCGCGGTTCAGAAAAACATCCCATGGATCAAGCGGATGCTGGGCGATTCCCCCGACGAAACCGCGTTCAGGAAGGGACCTCTCAAATCTCTCCTAGAACAGGTGGGTTTGGAAGTGATCGAGATCACCCCCTTCGATTTCCTCCATCCCTGGGTGCCGAAACCGCTGATTGGTCTCGTGGACAAAACCGGCCGGCTGATTGAAAAGATTCCCGCGTTGCGGGAAATCGCCGGCTCCCTCATCATTGTGGCGAGAAAACACTGAACCGGACCATGCCATGACCGAAGGAGACGTCGAGCATCGCGAAGAAGTCGCCCGCACCACCCGCGAGTCGGCCATTTACCTCGCCTCGAAGATCGTCCCATTCCTCTGCAACCTCCTCTTCATCAAGTTTTACACTGTTTATTTCACTCCGGATGTCATCGGCGAGTACGAGACGATTCTCGCTCTGGCCATGATGGCATCGAGTCTCGCGGTGGGATGGCTCCAGATTTCGCTCCTTCGATTCTATCCGAAGAGTCAGCGAGAGAATCAGACGGACACACTGGTGGTGGCTATCTCGATTGGTTTCGTCGCCGCGGTATTGCTGGCATTGTTCATCGGTTTAATTCTTTGGTTGCTCCGCGAAACTGCCTGGGGACGATCGCTGTATTTCAATCTACTCCCTTGGGTCGGCGTCCTCTTTCTTACCAACTGTTTCTTTATCCTCACCACCACACTTCTTCGCGCGAGGCGGTTCCCAATTCGATTCTCGGTCGCGAGCGCCTCGTATAGCCTGTTCAACCTCTCCTTCGGTTTCCTCTTCGCGCTCTTCATCGGTTCTTTTCTCCTTTCACTCGTGGCGGGGACTGCGGTCGCTCTATTGATCCCGAGTCTGGCTATCCTCCTTTTTGGGAGAAATGGATCGAAGAAAGTGTCCGGTGAGAACCAGGCTTGGCGGTCGAGGATGGGGCCCTTGCTCGCTTTCGGGCTTCCGCTGTCGATCAACCAAGCCGCTTCCCAAATCCTCAACCTGTCGGATCGGTATCTCATCCTTATCCTGCTGGGCGATACTGAGGCCGGACTCTATTCGGTGGTCTACCGCATTGGCGATTTCGCGGTCCGGTTTGTCATCCTCTCCCTGATGATGTCGGCTTATACTTCGGTCACCGAAACCTTTGAACACAAGGGCAGGGAAGCGGCGGAGCGATTGGTCTCCTCTCTGACTCGAATCTATCTGCTGCTAGCGGTTCCATTGGTGGTCGGGTTTTGGATGGTGCAGCGAGAAGTCGTCGACGTGTTGGCGGGCTCGGAATATCTCGGAAGCGCTCACATCCTGGGTTGGATCCTGCTGGGCAATTTTTTTCTGGGGCTCTCCCAATACGCGAACTTTGGATTGCACCTCTCCCACCGCACAATGGCGCTCGCGGGCCTCACTCTCTTTGCCGCCGTGCTCAATCTGATCCTGAACTGGATACTTCTCCCGATATATGGATACCCGGCGGCAGCCTACACAACCTGCCTCAGTTTCGGATTTCTGGCGGTGGCGACACCATTCTTCGCGAACCGCCATCTGAGTTGGAGAGTTTCCATGGTTTCGCTGGCTCGGATCCTGATCGCAACCCTGGTTTTTTCGGGGGTCGTACACCTCCTTCGTTTCCTAACTGAATCCAACTTGGTCAACCTGGTCCTTCAAGCCAGCTTGGGCGCGGTCTTCTATTTCCTCGCCCTGTTGATTCTTGGCGAGATTTCCTGGAAGGATATCAAAGGAATCCAAACCCCGAGGTGAAAAATGCTGTATCGATTTTCTTCTCTTCTCCCAATCGTGCTATCACTCTTAGCCGGACAACTTCCGGCGGAACCCACCACACTCGAAAGAATCCCCGTGGCGAAAGTCTGGTCGGGGCATCCGGTCGGATTCTCGTTGCTGACGCACGACGACCTCCAATTTGTCGCCTTCTATGACGCGGACCGTCAAATGACCGTGGGGGTCCGCGAACTCGATTCAAGCGACTGGACCTTCAAGAAACTTCCCGAGAAGGTCGGTTGGGATTCCCACAACTCCATCACCATGAAACTGGATTCAAAGAAGCATCTCCACCTGAGCGGAAATATGCACTGCGTTCCCATTGTCTATTTCCGCACCGCTGAGCCGCGCGATATCCAGACCTTTGAAAGGGTCGAATCGCTTGTGGGAGAGAACGAAGACCGAGCGACTTATCCCAAATTCATCACGGGGCCAAATAGCGAATTTATCTTTACTTATCGCGATGGAAGCAGCGGGTCGGGCAACCAGATTTACGACGTTTACGATGTCGAAACCAACCAATGGAAGCGTCTGCTGGATCAACCTCTGACCGATGGCCAAGGAGAGATGAACGCTTACCTCCATGGTCCCGTTAAAGGCCCCGATGGCGTCTACCATCTCTGCTGGGTTTGGCGAGACACTCCGGACTGTGAGACCAACCACACCCTCTCCTATGCCCGAAGCAGCGATCTTGTTCACTGGGAGAACAGCGATGAAACGCCAATCAAACTTCCGATGACTCTCGAAACCGCCGAGGTGGTGGATCCCGTCCCACCCGGAGGTGGGATCCTCAATGGCAACACGAAGATCGGGTTTGATCATGAGGGCCGAGCGGTGATCAGCTACCACAAGAACGATGAGGAAGGGAACACTCAGATTTACAACGCCCGGCTGGAAGAGAGCGGCTGGAAGATCTACAAGATATCCGATTGGGATTACCACTGGGACTTCCAGGGACGCGGTTCGATCATCACTGAAATCTCCCTCTCCTCCGTCCGTCCAGGTGAGGAGGGAAGACTCCTCCAATCCTATGGTCACAAGAAATATGGAGGAGGAGTCTGGGTGCTCGACGAGTCCGATTTCTCCATCCTAGAGACAAGGCCAAAGGAGCCGAGTTACCCAAGAGAACTGAGCCAGGTTCAATCGGAAATTCCAGGAATGCGGGTCAATTGGTCGGGCGATTCGGGAGGTTCGAATGAACAAGGCGTCCGATACAACCTCCGATGGGAGACTCTGGAACGGAACCGGGACCGTCCAAGGGAAGGGGAGCCTCCTCCGCCGACTTGGCTGGAGGTTGTGAAGTTGCGAAACTGAATGCCTTACGCAGGGGCTGTTTCGGGCTTTATGAACCCGATTCGAATGCCCGTAGTCCGGCGACGGTTTCCACAAATCCGGAGCCGCTCAGTCTTTCGAAATAATCATCCAGGCTCATCGCGGGATTCTTCAATCTATTCCGAACCATCTTGGCTGAATCGCTTACCGATATCGGGGATTGGTTGAAGAATGAAAGAACAAAGGAATCGGGGTGAACCGCGCTCAAGCCGAAGGGATGGAGCGACGCCGGCGGAAAGTCTTTAAGATTGAAAGTAACAATCGTTTCCGCGTTCCCTTCGATCGCCGCCGCAAGGACATGACGATCATCCGGGTCGGGAAGATCCAGCGATGGAATGTGGCTCTCATAGCCGGTGACGAGACTGTCGGGAACCGCGAGGTTCATCAAGTCTCGGGTCCTTTCGAGTTGTTTAAGGTTCAGGTCAGGTCTGCTCTCAAGGAGGTTTGCGATCCACTCATTATGGATGTCCTTTGTCCATCTCGCGCGAAACAGGCCGGTGACCGACAGCTGGAGAAGGAAATCCCGCACCGGGGCGGGATACAAAACACAGGCATCGAAGAGAACGATGGGATTGAACGAATTCAGTATCCCATCCCCAGATCTTGAGCCTGAGTCACCAATTCGTCGAGAGCCTCAAGGCTACGTTTGTCCGTCTTCTTTTTGTATCGTATCAAGTCATCGAACCGAACCCTTCGGTGGGATCCGACTTTCCGAAATGGGATCTCTCCCTTTTCCAAAAGATTCACGAAAAAAGGTCTGGAGACGTTGAGAAAATTGGCAGCCTGCTGAGTGGAGAACTCCGTCTTAAGTGGCATGATCGCGACAGGGTTGCCTCGACTCGTCTCGGAAAGCAGATCGACCACTAAACGAACCGTGGTCTCCGGTAATCGAAAAACGCATTCCTTCCCTTTCTCCCCGATTCTGCCGGTGATCACTTTCTTTCCCAGTTGCCGAGCAAAGATCTCCAGATTCTCTTTGGCGAGACGGATCTCTTCGGGTGATAGTGAGGTGGTGGTTTGCATCATCCATTGTCTCCCAATCCACGAGCATGATTCCTTGTAGGGAGTATACTTCTAATCGAAATAAACGCAACAGACGAAACCAACGAAAGACCTGCTGAAGGGTCCAGCCACTGAGATTCTGGGGTGCAAATCATCCTCTCCATCGTGCTCCTTACGAGTTCCCCCTCCCTTTATTTCCTTTTCCTCTAATCATTCCTGGGGTTCCATTATCTACTCTCCGATTCCCGAAAAGCCGCTTCTCGCCACATTTCCATTCTGTTACTTTTAATGAAGTTGCTTAGGCATGACAAATCCAATGGGAGGTGGACCCATGAAGAAAGAAGATCTGGCGTTTGTCGGCTGTCGGTTGATCGCGATTTTTTGGGGGTTCAAGGCGCTCAGCATTTTGTCGCATTCCGCCCAAGCTTGGTTTGCATTAGGGACCAATCCATTTCCACCGGAACGATATTCCATCGCTGTGATGGCAAGTGTCGTTCAGGTCGCACTGATCGCTGTTCCCGCCCTCTTTCTTTGGTTCCAAGCAGATCTGATGGTCAAATTGATTTTACCGGAATCCCCCGATGACGAATCGTCAAGTGAGTTCACCCTTCACCAGATTCAAACGGTCGTCTTCGCGGCAGTCGGTTTATTCATTCTGGTCAGCGCGATACCTGAACTCGCGGGAGTTTTCATTCCAAGGACGAATTTGTGGGTCATCCTTTTGGGACTCTTGGTCAAATGCGGCCTCGGGCTTTTTCTCTTATTGAAAGCGGACCAGATTAGCGGAAGAGTCAGACGACTCCATCAAGTCGAGTAAACCATTCCCCCTCCCCGCAATGCGGGGAGGGGGTTGGGGGTTGGGGTACTTATTCCGAAGCCGCCTCGCTCACATCCAAACACACGGCTTCCGTTGTGCTTCTCGCGTAGATCTTTCCGTTGGCGAGGATTGGAGTCGACCAGCACTTTCCATCCAGAACATCGACTCGCGCGAGCTCCTTATAGGATTCCGGATTGGGATCGATCACCACGATCTCTCCTCTATCCGAAAGGGCGAGCAGTTGGTTTCCGCCATCGGTGAAGATGACATTGCCCGGACCGAATCCGGCCTCGGACCAAATCACCTCGCCATCCTCGAGACGCACACATTCCAGCGGGCCGGTGCCGTGATCCTTGAAACTGAACATGCCGTAGAGGTAACCGTCCTTGTAAACAGGCGTGCTCCAGTGATTGAACAACCGGTTTTTGGCCCGCCACAGTTCCTCCGCCTCGAATCCGGAATCGGTCTTTTTGATCCGGTGAAGCGCCGCCCCGACCCCATAGCCGGCCGAGCAATAAACCAGATCGCCCGCGACAACCGGCGAGGCGGCGGTTGAGGTGACATAAGGGAAATCGAAGTGCCACAGGATTTGGCCATCGCTGACATCGACCGAGGTCACTCCGGATTGAAGGAAAAAGATTGCCTGTTCGATCCCGTGAATCTTTGCGCGGATCGGGGTCGCATGGGTCATCAGGTCATCCCCCACCGCGCCCATGAGGCTCCCATTCCGCTTATCGAAGCCAAGCATTGTTTGTCCTTCACCACCCCCGGCTACAATGCAGAGGTAATCCATAAGGAGAGGAGAAGCGGCGCTTTGCCAACGAATCTCGCGACCGTCATAATCCTTTTCGATGCTCTTCTGCCACTTCACCGAACCATCCTCGATATCGAAACAGTACAGATTCATACGCGAGTCATAGACATAAACGCGTTCGCCGTCATTCGAGGGAGTGGATCGCGCGCCATCGCCGCCTCGGTTGGTTTCGGTTCCGGAATCGCCGCCGCCATCGTACTTGGCAAAGCCGAGGAACTGCGCCCAAATCTCTTCCCCCGTGTTGGCGTTCAGAGCGACGCAGCATTCACGTTCGATCCCGTCCTGATCCTTGCGGGTGACTAGGGTGAAAATCTTGTCCCCGGCGGTGGAAAACGAACTGAACCCATTTCGAACTGGGACCTTCCAGAGAACCTTCGCCTGATTCCCTTTGAGAGTGGATAAGTCAATCTTTTCCGGGGTCGTCCGGGTGGAGTCGTTTCCATTGTACTGTTCCCAATCCACGCTGTAGCTATGCGGTAGCGCAATCAAAGTCATAAGAAATGCAATCAAGAAAACTCGAACCATCATAACGATTCCTTTCAATTGAGAGTGGACTCTCGAGGTCGATAAAACTTGATTTTACCAGATACCGAGCGGGGTGGAAGTTCCTTTTTACAGGGGGGGAGTGGATACGATCAACTTAAAATTTTGGATTAAAAACGATTGCGGATGCCAGAATCGGTGGTATTCTATGGCACGAATGTTTTGAAACCCGATTGGTGTCATATCAAGATGAACTCCACGAACGCCCCTTTCGGCAACATCGATCAAGACGCCGCCTTCCGCGCGATTCTGGAGGGAACCGCGACGGAGACAGGGCAAGAGTTTTTCAAATCCCTCGTTCAGAACCTGGCCAAGATCCTGAAAACCCAGGGCGCCTGGGTCACCGAATACCTGGAGGAGTGCCGCCGTCTTCGCGCACTCGCCTTCTGGATGGAGGGGGAGTGGGTCGCCGAGTATGAGATCGACATCACCGGAACTCCCTGTGAGACAGTCATCGAATCTCAGGACCTCGTTCACATCCCTGAAAACCTGGTCGAACTTTATCCCGGCGATCCAGACTTGCAGGAAGTGGGGGCGGTCAGTTACCTTGGCGTTCCTCTCAAAGACCTGGACGGAAAAATTCTCGGTCACTTGGCGGTTGTGGATCGCAGACCGTTGCCCAGAGATGAACGAATTCTGACCCTATTCCGGATCTTCGCCTCGCGAGCCGCCGCCGAACTTCAAAGGCTCCGACGCGAGACCGAAATTCGTTACCGGGAACTCAAACTCTCCAGCCTTTTCCATAGCGCGATGGATGTCATCGTGGAACTGGATGAGGAAAATCGGGTCACCTTCCTGAACGCCGCCGGCGAAAAGACTTTTGGGCCATCGGGAAAAGAGCGGCTTGGTCAATCCTTCCTGAGTTTCCTTTCCGAGCGAAGCGTCCAAAAACTTCTAGATCTGAAATCCCAAATCGATGCTCAGCCAGCGGCCGAGCGCTGTTTGTGGATTCCTGGCGGGCTCGAGATCCAGATCGAAGATGGGGAGTCCTTTCAAGCCGAAGCGACACTGTCCCGCTTTGATTTGGGACGCAGAACCTACCACACCCTCATTCTCCGCAATGTCAACGAGAGACTGGAGGCCGAAAAGAGAATTCAATCCCTGACACAAGAGAAAGATTACCTGAGCGAAGAAGTGCAAAACCTTAGCCACTACGGGGAAATCATCGGACAAAGCAAGGCGATCCGTCATGTCATCCAAGACATCGACCAAGTGGCTTCCACCGACGCGACCGTTCTAATCCTTGGAGAGACGGGAACCGGCAAGGAGTTGATCGCAAGAGCCATTCACAAAGCGAGTCGCCGTAAGGACAAGCCGCTCATTCGTGTGAATTGCGCCGCCATTCCTCCAACCCTGATTGAAAGCGAGTTTTTCGGCCATGAAAAAGGAGCATTCACTGGAGCGACTCGGAAGCGGGAGGGGCGGTTCGCGCTTGCCGATGGAGGGACCTTATTCCTGGATGAAATCGGCGAACTGCCGATCGATCTCCAAGTCAAACTCCTCCGAGTTTTGCAGGAGGGGGAGTTCGAACCAGTTGGGAGTTCAGTCACCAGAAAGGTGAATGTCCGACTGATCGCGGCGACTAATCGGGACCTGCTCAAACTTGTGAAAATTGGGGACTTTCGCGAGGATTTGTATTATCGCCTCAATGTGTTCCCTCTTCACTTGCCTCCATTGAGGGAACGAAGAGAGGACATCCCGCTCCTCGCTCAGGCGTTTGCACGAGATTTTTCCGGACGGATGGGAAGGACTCTCGGCGCCCTTGGCCCCGAGATCTTGTCGCGATTATCCGCGTACTCATGGCCCGGCAATGTCCGTGAACTTGAGAACGTGATTGAACGCGCCATCATCACCTCGCCAAATGGAGGACTGAATTTGGATCGTGCGCTCCCCGATGCGGAACCACTCTTACAGCCTGTTCAATCGGAGGTCATGACGGATCGGGTGCTAAATATTGAAGAAATGAACCGTCTTGAGAAAGAGAACCTGCTTCGCGCCTTGGAAAGGACCGACTGGAAGGTCTCCGGTCCTAAAGGAGCGGCGGCTTTGCTCGGGATGAAACCAACCACTCTTGCCTCACGGTTGAAAGCCCTCCAGATTACTCGTCCCGTGGCTCACTGACGAAATCTCGTTAATTTTGGAACGAGATCTCGGCATTTACGATTCTTCGACATCTCTCATCCCTCCCCTGGATGATTCTTAACCATCTGAAACATCATGGCTTAGGATCATGCGGCCCCCTTGGCATAGCCACTGCTCTGAAGGCGAAAATAGAAGTTGCAAACCAGATCAATGTTATCTCGACTTGATCATCCAAAAACCGCCCCAAGGAGGAGATAGCCATGATGAAGAGAATCCTGACTTTCGTTTACGGTGTTGCCAGTTATGCCCTGTTTTTCCTGACCTTTCTGTACATGATCGGTTTCCTAGGCAATTTTGCCGTGCCGAAAACGATCGACAACGGGACCGAAACGTCCCTGCCACTGGCCCTCATGGTCAATGTGTCGTTGGTCCTGTTGTTCGGACTGCAGCACAGTGTGATGGCCCGGCCGGGTTTCAAAAGAATGTGGACCCGGATCGTTCCCCAAGCCGCCGAGAGAAGCACTTATGTCCTCATGAGCAGCCTCGCTTTGATCCTGCTCATGTGGCAGTGGCGCCCGATGACCTCGACTGTTTGGTCAATCGAAAGTGTGATGGGCCAGTCGGTGATGTACGCCTTGTTTGGGATGGGTTGGTTGACCGTGCTGATCACCACTTTCCTGATCAATCACTTCGACCTCTTCGGGCTCCGTCAGGTCACCCTTTACCTGATGGGGAGAGATTACACGAGCCTGGGGTTTGTCACCCCCGGACCTTACAAACACATCCGTCATCCGCTGTACGTGGGCTGGCTGCTGGCCTTCTGGGCGACACCCACCATGACGGTAGGACACTTTCTGTTCGCGGGATTGCAGCTCGCCTACATCCTGGTCGCCATCCGTTACGAGGAGCGGGACTTGGTCGAATTCCATGGAGAGGATTACGCCAATTACCGTGAAAAGACCCCGATGTTCATTCCGAAAGTCGGGCGCGAGATGTCTCCCGAACCTCAAACGGAAGTGGTCTAAACGCAAAGTGTTGGAGTGATTCATCGCCCCCGAACCTGGTTCGGGGGCGTTTCTATTCCGGGATTGGGGCCATGACCCAGGCCCTTTCTTCACGAGGGATCATCGTCTATAGAGGGGGTATGGACCAAGAACGAGTCGACGCTTTCGAGTCCCCGGTCGAGGTCGTGGTGGAGGAGCCTCAATGCGTGTCGGGGCTCGCCTTCCTCGCTCTTTTCCTCGGAGCGACCGGGATCGGGTTCGCCCCGATCTTTGTCCGTCTTTCGGAGGTTGGCCCGGTTTCGACCGCCTTCTGGAGAGTTTTCCTCGCCCAGCCAATTCTTTGGTCGATCTTCTGGTTTCAGGACAAAACGCATCCAAACGCCGCCAAACCCGAGGTTGGAAAACAAATGGGTTGGCTGTTGCTGGCCGGTTCCATCTTCTGCTTCAACATGTCGATCTGGCATTGGAGCATTCATTTCACCTCGGTCGCGAACGCCACCATCTTCTCCAACATGGCCCCGATCTTTGTCACCCTTGTGGGGTACTTTCTTCTGAAGGAACGGGTCACCTTGCTGTTCATCGTTGGCCTGGGACTCACCCTGACCGGGGCCTTTCTTATCGGCGGCAACAGCTTTTCTCTCGGCTGGGACAACCTTTTTGGAGATCTTCTCGGTGTGCTGACCGCCTTCTTCTACGGGTCCTACCTGATGACGGTCAACCATGTCCGAGGAAGGTTCTCCGCCCCCACCGTGATGGCCTTCGCCGGCGTCGCGAGCGTCTTTTGGCTCTCCATGCTCGCCCCGCTGACCGAGTCCAATGTCATCCCCCAATCGACTGAGGGCTGGCTTTCGGTCCTCGGATTGGCGATGGTCTCCCATGTGATGGGGCAGGGAATGATCGCCTATGGCCTCGGTCACCTGCCCACCTCCCTGTCCTCCGTGATCCTTCTCTTCCAACCGGTCGTTGCCGCGGTGGCCGCCTGGATCCTCCTGAACGAACCGATGCAGACCCTTCAAATGTTTGGCGGATTGGTCGTTCTTTTGGGGATTTACACGGCAAAGCGGGGGGCCATTTGATTTTGCTTGACACAAACCGCTTGCCGTCCGATCCATGAACCTTTATAGTTCTAACTGCTTGGGGGCGATTAGCTCAGCTGGCTAGAGCATCTGGATCACAACCAGGGGGTCGTAGGTTCAAGTCCTACATCGCCCACCATCCCCAACCCCCTTCTTCACCATTGGAGCGGAAATCAGAGAAACGTCCATGAATTATCCCGCTAATCTCGATACGGAACTCTCGGATATCGAAGAACTCATTTCCGATTTCAGCATGGAACAACTCCACGCGATCGTTCGGCTCGAGACGGGGGTCCGACGGACCATGGACCCGCTCAAGGTCATTTTGGTGATTGAGCAAATCCTTTCGGACCTCGGGTTTCGGTCGGAAATCTATGTACAAACCAGTCACGACGAGAGATCGAAGCATATTCCCGAAAAACCGAATGGCCAGGGGATGCTGAGATTTCATTTCCAGGAATATGGGGCGATCGCCGGGGATGAGTTTGGAGTCTGCATCGACCTCGCTCCCATCGACGAGTCTCGGGAAATCGAGGACAACGAGAAAGCCTTCTTGGATTTCTTTTGCCGACAAGTCGGGACAGTCCTCGCTCACCAATGGGTTTTTCAGAATCTCGCCCGAACCCAAGAGAGATTGCTTTCCGCCATCAACACCGTTCAGGAAATCTCCGGGTTTGTCGGGCATGAAATTCGGAGTCCGCTCGCATCCCTGCAATCCCTTTTCTTCCTGATGGAGGATCAACTTCAGGAGATTAGCCGACTCGAGCAAGTCACCGATGAGGATTGGAAACCCTTTGTCGACAAGATGGGCCAGTCTTCGGCGCTTCTTCGCAAGGTGATCCGATCCACTTATCTGTTGGGCACTCTGGACATGGACCCCAACACCTTTCGCAAAAACCTGGAATGGGTGGAAATGGGGAAATCCTTGCTGGTCAGCGCTGCCTCCGCGTATTCATTCGAGATCCGACGGAAACGCCAAAGGGTGGTCATTCGACGGGAATCCCGTTTCGCGCACGATTTTGTGCATGTTCACCGCGCCTGGTTCGAGGCCATTTTCGACAACCTTCTCGGCAACGCGGTCAAGTACGCGATCGAGGGGGGGCGTATCGATTTCTCCATCCTCGAAAAGAATGGCGAGTATGTGATCCACGTCAGCAATCCGGTGGACAACCCTCCCTCTCCGGAGCGTTTGAACCGACTTTTCGAGAAGGGATATCGAGAGGACGTGGATTTCGATGTCCGATCGATCGGCGCGAATCAAGGGCTCGGACTCTACTTCGTGAATCGGATTGTCACCCTAGGTTACGGTGGAAGGGTCCTAGTGTGGGTGGATGAGGTGAGAAACACCGAAGGAACTGAGGACCCCGAGGACATCGAGACCCAAGTTTTTGGAAATCCGGATGTCCCCGCTACACTGGAGGAGAATCCTTATTTCCATATCGAAATCCGCATTCCCAAATCGGCGCTCCTCGCTTAAGAAACGCCGCTATTCACCCCCAAGCGCCGTGGCCTCGATCGGAAGATAAGACCCCGCGAACTCCCCCTCCTGACAACAGATGGCGAACCAGCCCTGGGTGTTTTCCCGCGCGAACTTGAAGGGGAATGTCCACACCTGATTTTCCTTTTGCCCCCGGAGATACGCCACCAAGATCGATTCGCTGGTAACCTCGGGCGCCTCAAATCCCGGCAGACCATCCTTGAATTGATTCTTGAACAGCAACTTGTCGAAAAAGGTCCCGGATACAAAATGAGGCTCCGGCGCCGGTTCCGCTCCCAAAAAAGGGAGGGCGTAGTCCGAGAAATAAAGAAGACCCACCTTGCCACCTTTGACCCAATCCCCGGGTTGGACCGCCAAGAGGTATTCCACTTCTCCCGTGGCGCTTGAACCGAGCTCGGCTAAGGAGGCCACTTTCGATGTCACCCCCGGGTGTTTTCTGAAGGGGAAGGGAGGGACCTGCCCTTCTTGAAGCTGTTCCAGATACTCCGAAGCGATGTAAACGTTCCGCAGGTTCGGAGTTCGAATTTGGGTCCACTCACCGAAAGTCTCCGAGGCGATGACCACCGCCCCTTGGAACAGAGACCCGAGAATCCGCGCCTGCTCGGTGGGAGCGTCACGGAGATTGACTCTTTCCCCAGTCACAATGGCGATGCGTTGAGGGACGATTTCGGTGAGATTGCTCGCCAGCCAGCCATCCGTTCCGGAACTGATCACCACTCGATGCCAATCGTCATCGGTGTCTTTCCACTCCACCAGATCTCCCTGGTACAAGGTCGCCACTTTTCGGAAGTCGATGCCCGGCCCCTCCCGGAGAGCCACTCCCTGGCCGTTGACGCTCAAATATCTCTCGGGAGATAGGACGATGGGGTGGAGGGAGTCTTTGAAAAGGTCTCGGAGGGGAGCGTTTGCCGGGACTTCCACAATGTCGGCGGTGTTCGCGGGCGGCTTCTCAACCGCATCGACAGGCGGTTCGGGCAACGGTTCGATCGGACGATTCCCGAAGACCGGCCCCTCGATCCGGGGCGGCGGCGCCAAAGGCTGGATCTCGCGAGCCTCGGGGTTGTCCGGGATGACCGACCCTTGCCGATCCTCGGGTCTGGGAGGGACTTTCCAATTTTGAACCGGGCGGGGTTGGGTTGGCGCGACTCGATCCTGACAGGGGGCCTCTCGCCATACAGACAAGATCATGAAAACCAGGAAGAGAAGAAAAGTTCGGGGACAAGACATGCTCTATTCGATCTACCGAAATCGTTCTTTCCGATTCTGAATATCCTCGAGGATTTTTTCTACCTCCCCCGCATCCTGCTCGGCGCCTTGGTCTTTGAGGATCTCCAGCGCCTCGTTGTAGTACCGTTCCGCGCTCTCGAGATCGTAAAACCGATTCAAAGAGAGATCGCCAAGCCGGAGCCTCGCCTCTGGGTAGGTCGGCTTCCGGTCGCCCAAAGTTTCCAGAAATCCTTTGTAGTATCTCGCCGCTTCCTCATACTGCCCCAATTGCTTCTCGAGAATCCCTGCGAGGTGAAGATACGATTCCTCGAGATGCGGGCTTCTTTCGCCGGTTCGGCGAGAATTCTGGATCTCGGCCAGATAGGCTCGAGCCGCCTCTTTCCAGCGTTGCTGTTTCTCGAATAGACGTCCCTTCAAGAACTGAAGGCCGACCTTGTTCGGTTCGAGAATGCCCACGAATTGAAGGAGCTGGCCGGCGGTGAGGTAATCGTTCCTCTGCAATTGGGCGGTCGCCTCCAACATGACGCGGTTCGGATTGTCGGATGTCTCCCGGGCCCTTCGGATCTGACGGATCGCGAGGTTGGGATCGCCTTTCGCCGCCAAGTAGTAATAGGCCAACCAGAGTGTGTATTCCCCCTCGCCCGGAACCAAATCCTGGGCGGTGGCCAATGCTTGATAGGCCCTCCCCGGATCGCCTCCGGCGATCTCGAGCGAGGTCTTGCCCCAAAACCCGAGCCTTTGGGCGACATACTTCGCGTTGGCTTGCCACATGAGAAAGACCGACACAACCGCGAGCGCCACACCCAACAGGATTCCAATCCCGCTCAACCAGAGTCCCCTTGGCCTTGCGGTTTCGCCTTTTTCCCAACGGTTCGGTAGGGCGATTGCGATTCCAAGTAAAACCGCGAGCAAGAAGACCTGCGCCGGGCGATGGAAGGGGTAGTCGAAGAGACTGCCGCCAAAACCCGCCCAGACGCCCGAAAGGAAACCGATTCGAAGAATGGAGTCCCCATTGTTTTCCGACCCAAGGATGAATCGGTAAGCCCGGCATTGGCACCACACAAAGAACAGTTCGACAATCAGAAGTCCGAGAACCCCGAACTCGACCAATGTTTGCAAATACTCGTTGTGCAGGTGTGTCGCTCTGAGGGAGTGCAGCCTCGCGACTCGCACTTTGAACTTTTCTCCCTCCGGTCCCTCCACCAGATCTCGGAGTGTGTCCAGGAATTGGATTTTGAATTCGCCCGCCCCCAATCCCACCCAAGGGTCCTCCCGCCACATCTGGAATCCACAGTGGGCGAGCAACGCGCGAACGGTCACGGAGTCCCCTCGGAGGGCCAATGTCTCCGCCCAATGATCCAGGTAAGAACTGTTTTCTCCCGCCGGGGACTGGTTGGCGATCACGAAGCCTCCAGCCAATGCGAGCGCCAGGAGTCCCGCGACGATCCAGGCTGGCCGAGAGAGAGATTTCTTTGCAGTTGCATTCTTCACTCTCCGCTTTCTTCGAAGCAGTAGGAATGTGACCCCAAAATGGACGGCGCCCACCATAAGTGCGAGAAAGGCTCCCTTCGAACGTGTGCTCACCAAGGCGAAGGTTCCCGCGGCGAGGACCAAAACGAGGATCACTCGAGGGAGG
Source organism: Candidatus Omnitrophota bacterium (assembly GCA_020632575.1). Taxonomy (GTDB): domain Bacteria; phylum Hinthialibacterota; class Hinthialibacteria; order OLB16; family OLB16; genus JACKFH01. Next base: position 336,820 of record JACKFH010000002.1, read on the forward strand.
CGCGACCGGACGACCAGGAGCCACCCGATCAAGGGAAAGATCGCAATCGCCAAATAGCCCGCCACCCAATTCGGGTTCCCAATCGTCCCGAAAATCCTCTCCTTGACCGATTGCCCGAAAACATCGATTTCCCCTTGGGTTAGGAGCACCACTGGATTGACCTGGAGACCTGTCTGGTTCTGGACAATTTCAAGAAGAACCACCGACACCTCGAGGGTGAAGGCCATGCAAAGGATGGCGAGAAAGGCTCGTTGGTTGCGGCCCGACCTGAGCGTGAGCGATGCGACACAAAACAGGACCAACCAGGCGACCGCGGGCAGAAGGATGTGGATGAAGTACTCGACCTGAAGCGGGGCGCCTTCGGAACCGAACGACGTTGGCGAGGAGGTTTGATAGGCTCTCTGGAATTGATATCCGATCAGTCCAATAAATGGGATCAATGCAATGACGGGCGCCGGTGGCAGCGGAAGTGTTCGTCGACGAAACGCCTCGGAGATTAGCCAGAGCCCCCAGAGCAACAAACACGCTCCGGCAATCCAGACGATGACCAGGAATTTGGGTTCGCGGAATGTTTGAAAGGCGCCGCGGTCGAAAAACAGAAGCGACAGGAAACAACCCGCCCCAAGCAGAGACCGCAACCCGAGACGGGCAAATCCGCTCATCCCTCGTCAAACCTCTTTGCTGACCGGATTGATCGAATGCAAGGCGACTCCATCAAGGTCTATTCGGAGGTTTCTCGAACCACTTCTTCGATGGTCGTCAGTCCGGCGACGATCTTTTTCCAACCATCCTCGCGAAGGGTCAACATCCCCTCGTCGCGAGCCTGCTGGAAGATGACCGAACTGGGGGCGCGGGCGAGGATCATATCCCGCACAGCGTCCGATACCACGAACACCTCGAAGATTCCCAACCGTCCCTTGTATCCGGAATAACCGCAATCTTCGCAGCCGGAGCCCTTGAAGAAGGTCACTCCTTCCACATCCTCGGGACTGACACCGAGATCGTACAAGTCCTCTTCGGTCGCTGTGTAGGGTTGCTTGCATCGATTGCAGATCTTTCGCACCAGTCGCTGCGCGACCACCGCCTCGACAGAGGAGGTGATCAAGAATGGCTCCACTCCCATGTCGACCAGACGAGTCACCGCCGAGGGGGCGTCGTTGGTGTGCAGGGTCGAAAGCACCAAGTGACCGGTGAGCGAGGCTTCGATCGCGATCTTGGCCGTATCGGAGTCACGAATCTCACCGACCATGATGACATCCGGGTCCTGACGAAGAATGGACCGGAGACACGCCGCGAAGGTCAGACCGACCTCGTCGTTGATATTCACCTGAACCACGCCTCGGAATTCATATTCGACCGGGTTCTCGACCGTGATCACTTTCAGTTCCGGATTGTAAATTCTCTGCAAGGCGCCATAGAGCGTGGTGGTCTTACCGGAGCCGGTCGGACCGGTGACAAGCAGGATGCCGTTCGGTCTCTTAATGATCTTCTCGAAGATCGCCATATTCTCCGGAGTCATTCCCGATTGCTCGAGACCGACCATCGCGTTTTGCTGATCGAGAATACGAAGCACAATGCTCTCGCCGCCGACTGTCGGAAGAGTCGAAACACGCAGGTCGACATCGCGATTGGAAATGTTCAACCGGATACGACCGTCTTGGGGCAATCGGCTCTCGGAAATGTCCATGTTCGACATGACCTTGATACGGGAGATGATCGCCGATTGCAGCGCCAACGGAGGCGGCTTGGTTTCATGCAACGCGCCGTCCACACGATACCGGATACGGAACGTTTCCTGAAAAGGCTCGAGATGAAGGTCGGAGGCCCGGTCTTTCACCGCCTGAAGCAGGATGAGGTTGACCAACCGGATGATGGGGGGTTGGTTGACCACCTTTTCCAGGTTCCCGATATCGTCCTCGCGAACCGCGAAGTCGACACTCTCTTCCGAGATGCCTTCGAGAATCGATTCGATGCTGGAATCGACTTGGCCGAAGTATTCGTCGATCAGCTTGTTTACATCGTCGGGTTTAGCGATAGCTCCCTTGACCGGTTCCGCCAAGAGTTGCTCGAGGTCATCCACGGTCCGGATATTTTCCGGTTGAGCCATCGCGACCAGGATGACGCCGTCGTCGTCGCGGGTGATGGGGAAGACGCGGTAGGAATGGGCCACTTGGGGAGGGAAGGAGGTGATCAGAGCGGGCTCGGGATCGTAGTCCTTCATTCGAATGAAGGGCATCCCCAGTTTTTCCGCCAAGGCCATCAACTCTTCTTCCTCGGAGGAGACCTGAGACTGGGTCAGAGCGCTATCGATGGATTGTCCGGCCTCGGATTCGTCATGAACCGGCCCACGTCCATCGCCGCGGGATCCCTCGACTCGTCCGCCCGCCTCGGTTTCATCGCCGACAGAGCCGGGTGTCCCCACGAGTCCAGCCGATTCCATCAAGGAATCGATATCGACATCTTTTTTCTTGGGATCGCCTGGTTTCTTTTTGTCAGCCATGATCTCTCTCTTCTAGATTGGTCTATGAATCGATTTATCCGAGCATTCGTTGACGCAACTCCTCGACATTCGCCGCGCGCGCCAATGCGTCCTCACCAGTGATCTTACCCGCGTTGTAGAGATTCAGCAAAGACTGATCCATGCTGATCATCCCCAGTTTGGTCCCCGTTTGAATCGAGCTGAGAATACGATTCGTCTTCCTTTCGCGAATCAAGTTGGAGATAGCGGGGGTCATAATCATGATTTCGTAGGCCGCCACACGCCCTTTGCCGCTGGCGTGCCCGAGCAACTGCTGGGAAATCACCGCGGCGAGGGTGACTGAAAGCTGCATTCGCACCTGTTCCTGCTGGGTCACCGGGAAAGCGTCGACAATTCGGTTGATCGTCTGCGCCGCGCTGTTGGTGTGCAGGGTCGCGAACACCAGGTGTCCGGTTTCCGACGCGGTGATCGCCGCCTCCATCGTTTCGAGGTCTCGCATCTCGCCCACCAGGATCACATCGGGATCCTGTCTGAGAGCCTGACGGAGAGCGTGTGCGAAAGAGGGGGTGTCGATATTCAACTCACGGTGAGTCACGATCGACCGTTTGTGCGGGTGGGAGTATTCGATCGGATCTTCAATGGTGATGATGTGGTGGTCCATGTTGGCGTTGACGAAATCGATCATCGACGCCAGCGTGGTTGTCTTACCGGATCCGGTCGGACCCACCACCAGGATAAGCCCTCGGGGTCTCGCGAGCAGTTCTTTAATGGCCCCCACAGGGAGGCCTAATTGCTCGAAAGTCAGGATCCGGAAGGGAATTAACCGCATCACGATACCGATGTTTCCGCGAGCTCGGAGCACACTGACTCGGAATCGCGCGAGATTTCCGAAAGCGTAACCGAAGTCGCAGGAGCCAATTTCTTGGACCTCCTCCCGATATCGGTCGGGGGTGATGGCCTCCATCAAACCGACCGAATCCTCCGGTGTGAGCGGTTCGCTGGAAAGGTTTTCTAGACGACCGTCGACTCGAATGGTTGGGGGACGCCCCACCGAAATGTGAAGGTCGGAAGCATCGCGTTCCACCACCATTTTCAGCAAATCGTTGATTTCTATTGCCATGGGAGTTGAGTACCTACTCCAAAGAGAAGAAACTTCGCGGGATTCGGCCCGGCAGACCGCACTTCGGTCATCATTTTCAAGCTAGTGCCCGAATTGGTAGGTGTCAACCCATTGAAACAGATTGCGGGTTTTAAACATTGACGGGCTATCCTTGTTTCGGCAAACTTGGTCTTTCATCCTGGCATTCAATCGAACCTTCCAATCGCCGAGGATGAATTCAATGAGAGGATTCCTTTTCGGAATGCTCTTCGGGGGGAAGCATGATCCAATACCTAGAACTCTTACGGTATGTCAAAGAAAATGGGGTCCGTAAAGAGGATCGGACTGGGACCGGGACGATCAGTGTTTTCGGCTACCAGATGCGATTCGACCTCGCCGCTGGATTTCCTTTGGTCACCACCAAGAAATGCCACTTGAAATCGATCATCCACGAACTCCTCTGGTTTCTGGCGGGAGATACCAATGTTCGCTACCTCCAGGAGAATGGGGTTCGGATCTGGAATGAGTGGGCCGATGAGAATGGCGAATTGGGACCCATCTATGGCTACCAGTGGCGTTCCTGGCCAACCCCGGATGGCGGGCATATCGACCAGATCTCCCAATTGATGGAAATGATTCGGACCTACCCGGATTCCCGTCGGCTTATTGTCAGCGGTTGGAATGTGGGGGAGATCGAAAAGATGGCGCTTCCTCCCTGTCACACGATCTTTCAGTTCTACGTCGCGGAGGGAAAGCTTTCCTGCCAACTTTATCAACGGAGCGCCGACATCTTTCTCGGCGTCCCGTTCAATATCGCCTCGTATGCGTTGCTGACTCAAATGATCGCGCAGGTTACCGATCTTCAGCTCGGAGATTTCGTTCACACTTTCGGGGACGCTCACATCTATTTGAACCACATGGAGCAGGTCGACCTCCAATTATCGCGCGAGCCCTATCCCCTTCCGACCATGTGGATCAATCCCGAGGTGAAATCCATCTTCGATTTCAAATACGAGGATTTCGAACTCAAAAATTACCAATGCCATCCCGCCATTAAGGCCCCCATCGCGGTCTAACGATGACAGTCTCCATCATTGTCGCGGTTGCCAAAAACGGAATCATCGGAAAAGAGAACGACCTTCCGTGGCGCCTCTCCGAGGACCTCAAGCATTTCAAGAGGACGACACTTGGCAAGCCGGTCATCATGGGGCGGAAAACGTACGAGTCGGTCGGAAAACCACTCCCCGGCCGCCGGAACATCGTGGTGTCCCGAAACCCCTCGTATGAAGTGGAGGGATGTGAGGTGGCGCATTCGATCGAAGAGGCGATCGATTGGACCATGGACGCTGACGAGGTGATGATCTTGGGCGGAGGACGACTCTACTCCGATGCTCTCCCGCTCACTGACCGGATCTACCTCACCCAGGTCGATGCGGAGGTCGTGGGGGACACACGCTTCCCAGACTTGGATATGGGAGAATGGCAAGAGGTCGATCGCTGGACCCATCCAGCGGACGAAAAGAACGATTTCCCCTGCACATTTTTGATTTTAGAGCGAAAGTGAGACCGGTTCGCTTCCTTCCCCAAATGAATGCGTGGCGCCCAGCCCCCAAAAAAAATCTCTTTTCATGCTAAAAAAACGAGTTTTTTCTCTTGATTTCGGCTGAAAGCCGGAGTAGAGTGTTTATGTTAGATTATTTCTTTGGATGTTTTTTGTTGAGATCGCACTGAGATCTTGTGAGTTCCGTACCTCAGGCACCTTCCCCTAATGAATACGACTGATCTGGGGGAAGACGAGAGGAAAAGGCAATGGAGAAGAAACGCGATAGGTTGGTCAGGATCGGGAAACGATCCCTGTTAGCCCTAGTCCTTCTAGCGGTTGCGATCGCTGTTTGTGCCCAAATCCCCGAGTGGATCGAGATGATTCCGAAGATCGAACCGGTCTTCACCGCCCCGGCGGCGGCGGAGCCTGTCCCCCAGGAGACCATACCCGAACCGGCCACCATGGCTCTGCTCGGGATGGGTGGCGCGGCTCTGTTCTACCGTCGAGCCAAATCGAAGAACCAAGTTTAGAACGGATCTCGCCCCGAAGTTCCAACCGCAAGTAAGTTTGTGTGACGTTGAGAGTGTGCTCCAAATTCTGTCAACAGTCGTTCAATCCAACCCTCTTCGTCCCCATCTTGGATTCTGCGGATAGACTCATCCTCCTCATGCAAATGGAATAGTCGGAAGTCTCGGCGCATCAACCACAAGAGAACCTCGAGAGGATCCGCGCCCGCTTCTCTTAATCCGCTAGGCCAAAACTCGAAGAAGATTCGAACTCCGGGGTTGGTCTCCAAGAGTCCTGACATCCCTTTGAGCGCCTCCCCCTCGGACCCTTGCACATCCATCTTGATGAAGTCGATTGGGATTCCCTTTAGTGGCTCGAAATCATCCAATCGAATGGTTTCAACGCGCACGCTCTCGCCGGATTGGGAGGTGGGGTGAGTCCGATGATCGCCCGAATTGAGTGGGTTCAAGAATAGAGTCGTCCAACCCGTCTCCTCCCCGACAGCCGCCTCCACGAGGGTGACATTCGACAGGCCGTTGGTTCTAATGTTTTCCGCAAGAAGATGGTGGGATTCCGGACACGGTTCGAAGGAAAAAACTCTCCCTTTGGGGCCGACCTCTCGAGCCATGACCAACGTGAATAGCCCGATGTGGGCCCCGATATCCAAAACGGTGTCTCCCTCGCGCACCCACCGTTTCACCAAGTTCCTTTCAAAGACCTCGTAATCCGGAGTGAGGGACAAATCGAGAGAGTCGTTCCGATCTAGATGGAGGAAGAAACCATCGACTTCGGCAGTGGAATGCTTCAGGGATTTCTTGAACCGATGATAGAGTGGGCGAATGAATGTCGCTCTTTCGACACCCAAAGGGCGCAAAACCGAACGGATGAACTGAACGATCCTGAAGGTCCCAGAGGTCATGTTTCCCATCAATTGAAAATCAGTTCCCGAGGTCGTTCCGGAAAGAAATCTCCGAAGCAGTTATCCGTGAACCGAAGTCAGGACATTCTGGACAATGGCGTCGGCGTCCACTCCATCGGCCTCAGCGCGGAAGGTTGCGACGATCCGGTGCCGAAGAACCGGCGGGGCCACCTCTTGGATATCCTCTTTGGAGACCGAATAACGACCGTGCAAAATAGCACGAGCCTTCGCGGCCAAAATGAGATAGTACGAGGCGCGGGGACCGGCGCCCCAGGAGACGTACTTGTTCATGAACTCCTCGAATTCCTCCAGACGGTCCGAACCTGGACGAGTGCTGGTCGCGAGTTCGACCGCATACTCGACGAGATCCTCCGACACGGGAACTCGGCGCACAAGTTCCTGCAGCGCGAGCACTTCCTGGCCAGAGAGAACCGGCTCCACCTTTGGTTTGTATGCCGAGGTGTTTCGCTTCACAATCTCGACCTCCTCCCGACGACTCGGGTATTCGACCTTGAGCGAGAACATGAAACGGTCGAGCTGCGCCTCGGGAAGGGGATAGGTGCCCTCTTGCTCGATGGGGTTTTGGGTTGCTAAGACAAAGAACGGCAGGGGCAGGGCATGATCCTCGCCCGCGGCGGTCACCATGTATTCCTGCATCGCCTCGAGCAGCGCGGCTTGAGTCTTCGGAGGAGTCCGGTTGATCTCATCGGCCAGCACCACATTGGCGAAAACCGGGCCCTTGACGAACCGGTAGTTGCGTTTGCCCGAGGATTGATCCTCCTCGATGATCTCCGTGCCGGTGATGTCGGAGGGCATCAGGTCGGGAGTGAACTGGACTCGCTTGAAGGATATCTGAAGCGCATCGGCGAACGTGCGAACAAGCAGGGTCTTCGCGAGGCCCGGGACGCCGATGAGCAGACAATGCCCGCCGGAGAGAAGACAGATCAGCAAATTTTCGATCACCTTCTCCTGACCGACGATCACCTCGCCGATCTCTTTCTTGAGACGGTTCGTTTTTTCTTTCAGGTCTTGAACCAGAGCCACATCGTCCTGGCTCTTCTCTTCCAGCAAATCTTGCGTCATGTATGAACTCCCAAATATGTTTCGTTATCCAAATATAAGTTCTCGAAATCCCTCGGGATAGGGCGCCTCAAGAGGCAAACGATCTCGATTTCACAGTATAACCCTTCCAGAAAGAGTTCTACCCCAGCATTGCGGGACGGTTCCTCACCGACTTATTGGGTTTTTACTCGCCGGTCGCCTCTTCGAGGTCCGCGAGAGTCAACTCAAAACAGTCGGGACACAAGCCGTGACTAATTTGCGCCTCGCTGTGCTCTTTCAAATACGAGTCCACCTCGGTCCAAAATCCTTCGTCGTCTCGAACCTTTTTGCACATGCTGCAGATTGGGATTAACCCCTTCAGGGTTTTGATCGTGGCGAGCGCATCCTGGAGTTCTTGAATCAGGCGATCTCTTTCCTCTTCGGTCTTCCGACGTTTCAGGACATTGGCGATCACCTCGGGAAGGACGCTCACATATGAGGATTGATCGTCCTTGATCACGTAATCGTAAGCCCCGGCGCGCAGCGCGGAGACCGCGGTGACCTCATCGCCCGCCCCGGTCACAATGATCGCGGGAGAGTCGAGTCCCTGCTTAATGAGTTCGATTCCCGATCCATCTCCAAGATGATGGTCGACCAGAATCAGGTCGAAGTCTTGATCTTTCACGAGGCGACGAGCCGCTTGAAGGCTGTCCGCGGAGGTTACCTCGAAGGAAAGACCTCTGGATTCCACCAGACGAACAAAGGATTTCCGATCCAATAGATCGTCCTCGACATGAAGGATTCTTATCTTTTCCATGATCATACGATTTTAAAATCGGGTTTTTCGCAACTTTTCCAGTAATCGTGAAGGCGTTTCACCTTGGTAACAAATTCCTCGTGGTCGAGTGGTTTCACCATATATCCGGCGGCCCCCAAATCATAGCTGCGTTCGATATCCTTTCTTTCCGAAGAGGTGGTCATGACGACGACGGGGATTTGCCGCAAAGCCGGATCCGACTTCAGGGTCCCCAGGAACTCGAGGCCCCCCATGATAGGCATATTGAGGTCAAGGACGATCAAGTTGGGGAGACCACGTCCCTCCTTCTTTTGTAGGAAATGGAAGGCTTCCTCCCCATGCGCCACCACATGCAGGTTCACCGGGTCGGAGGATTTTCGCAGGGCGCGAGTAAAGCCTAGGACATCGACCATGTCGTCTTCGATCAACAGGACTTCAAATTCCGTTTCCATGCTCGAACTCCTATCCCAACACGTTTCTATCCCCGGTGGCTGCCAACCGGCTCTTTCGGAATTGTGAAACAAAAAGCGGCGCCTTCGCCCTCCTCGGATTCGACCCAAACCTCGCCGCCAAATCGCTCAACCAATTTCTTAACGATCGCAAGGCCCACTCCGGTCGACTCCTCGTCGTCTCTGGGTTTGAGGCTTTGGAATATTCTGAAAATACGGTCATGGTGATTTTTCGAGATGCCCGGGCCATTGTCCTTCACCGAAAAAACATGGGATCGATCGCGATCTTCGGCGGAGATTTCAACTATCCCACCGACCTTGGGAGCATGCTTGAGCGCGTTCGATAGAAGATTTTGGACAATCTGCTGAAAAGCGGTTTCATCGTAACGAATCCCGGGGAAGTCCCCAATCAATCGAATCTCCACACCGGAACTCGGGCGTAAATCCTCCATGACTTCCTCGATCAACGGTCGACTTTGATGGTCTTTTATCGAGGTCTCCACCCGCCCCACCCTAGAATACTCGAGGATTCCATCGATTAGGTTATTCATCCTCCGGACCCGTCCCCGCATGATCTCGAGGTTTTCTCGGTTTTCCTGGCTCATGGAATCGGTGTCTTCCAACACGAAACTGGAAAGAGAGGAGATGGCGCGCAGAGGCGCCTTCAGATCGTGAGATACGATATAACAAAAATTATCCAACTCATCATTCGACTTTCGGAGATCTTCATTCAGCGCCTCCTGTTGCCGAGCCGACTCTCTTTCCCTCTCGAGAGAGCCGATACGTTCGGTGATGTCGACCACCGACCCGAGGACCATTTTACCGGTCTCCGTTTCAATAGGATTTAAGCCGATCTCCACAGGAAACTCTTCCCCATCTTTGCGCACCCCATACAAATCCCTGCCGGCGCCCATCGGCCGGGTCAATGGATTTTGGAAATATTCTTCTCGAAACCTTTGATGTCCTTCCCGAAATCGGGCGGGTAGGAGCATTTCGATCGGTTGGCCGATTAAATCCTTCCTGTCGTACCCGAAAAGGTTTTCAGTCTCTCGATTCACCAGGGAGATTGTCCCCCATTGATTGATCAAAATGAGTCCATTCGGGGCGGATTCCAGGACCGTCCTCAAGAGTTGCTCCGTTTTCCTCAATTCGACATTCGCTTGGGCGAGTCCCGGCAATTCGAGAGCGTTTGGAAGGATCCGGACAAGAGCAAAGACAGTCGCCCATGATACGCTGGCTGTTAGGAATTTGATGACTCCCGAGACCCGGTAAACGGGATGCCAAAAGATGATCGCCTCGACCAAGTGGACGGTTCCACAACAAAAGATGAAAGCGCAGAAGAGCCAATACAGATTGGAGTAAGGGAGCTCTTTCTTCTTCAGGGCATAGTAGGCAATCACGAATGGAATCGCCATGTAGGCCCCCCAAGTTCCAAAATCCGAAATAATATGAAGCCAGCCCTCGAACGCGGTCCAGTTTCCGCAATGCCACCTGGCCGGATAATCAGAAGTGTCGAATAGCTTGCTGATGAATTCCAACATGCTCTCCCCCTTTCCGACTCATCACCCCAGAGGGTCTCCGGGGTGGTCCCCTTGCGTGTTGAGTCGAGTAAGCACAATCTATCATGAATATCAAAAGAAGATGAACTCTTTTTTACGGAGGGGAATCCTTGACCGAACAACCTAGGGATTCTGCTGCTGAGGAAGCCCCATCGAAAAAGCAACGCAACAAGCGATTGGGATGCCTCCTCAACCTGGGGCTCATCGCTCTCAGTCTGGTGCTGGGGATCCTTCTTTGTGAGGGCATCCTCAGGGTCCTCTACCCTATGAAAGGCAACCAGGGAAAACTGCTCGAAGATCTTCCCGATGATCCCATCCAATACCAACTCATACCAGGCGCCGAGGCGGTCTATTATGGGGCAAAGGTCCATGTGAACGAGGACGGGTACCGTGGTGAACCCCTCCCAGATGCGACAGATGAAAACGTGCTTCGACTCGTTGTACTCGGGGACTCGATGACCTTCGGTAATGGAGTTGGCGAACGGGACCCCTACCCCGTCAGATTGGCACAATGGCTGTCCGGTCACGCGGAAGGATGGGAAGCGCGATCGGCGAACCTAGGAGTTCCTTCTTACAATACGGAACAAGTCGCGATTCAACTCGAACGGAAGGGGCTCCCGCTCCATCCGGATTTGGTGGTCTATGGTTTCTTTGTCAACGACGCCGCTCCCAAGGGGACCGCGATTTATTGGTCTCGGCCCGACCCCGGCCTGATCCAATCTCTTTCGGAGGGCTCCTATTTTCTCCGATTCCTCCAAAGCCAAGTCCCCCAATTGGTGACCGCCACTCGAAAGTCTCTCGGCATTCGCGCCCGGTCGGAGGGTTATATCGAGTACTACCGGGAAGGAACGGAGAGTTGGCGGAATTGCCGAGATTCCCTGGAAAGAATCCGAAACGCCTGCCGCGAGGCGGATGTTCCGCTCGCGGTGGTTTTGATCCCGTTTTGGGTCGACTTCAAGAATTATCCCTGGGCCGATTGCCACCAAGCGGTCCGAGAGGAGCTCAACAATCTAGAGGTTCCAGTCATCGATCTCGCGAAAATATGGGGAGAAAAGGGTGTGAATGGCAGAAAATATTGGATTGATATCCACCAATCGCATCCAACCGGAGAGGGATATCAACTCCTCACGGACACGGTGGGACCGTTTTTGGAGCGGGAGGTCTGGCCGAATTCACCTCTTTCGACTGAGTTCCCCCTAGTTGGAGAAAAAAAATCCGAACTTGACCCTAGCGGAAAGAACGACCAAAATTGATCGGGGCTTCAAATCGTGGAGGTCCGAATCCCTTCTTTGAATTAATTTGGAGGTTGAACTCAACATGTCTTCCATTTCATTATCAAGTCGAACCTTGACGCGTGCCGTTTTCGCGATGGCGCTACTAGTTTTCGCGATCCCCTCTGTCCGAGCCGAGGAAGCGAAACAAGAGGAGGCCAAACAGGAGGAGGTCGGTCTGCCTCACTGCCCGGTTCACAGCGATCACACGGTCAATTTCAGAATATACAGCGACACCGCCGATGGTCGCGTCTTCTTTTGTTGCGAGGGATGCAAGGGCGCTTTCGACAAGGAGCCCGAAAAGTATTCCGAGGGAGTGAACAAACAACGCGAGGAACTCGGGAAACTGGAGAAGGTCCAGATTAAGTGCCCGGTCACCGGGAAACCCATCGATCCAGGGGTCTGGTTCGAATATAAGGGAGAGAAACTCGCCTTCTACGATGGCTTCGCGTGCGGCGATTTCCTCAAGGACGATCAACCCTACATTTCCAATCTGAAGGATTGCTATACCTATCAGTCGAAGTGTCCGGTCTCGGGCAAGCCCATCAACGTTTTCAAACACTTCACCACCGAGGATGGCCTAACAGTCTATTTCTGCTGTGGCAACTGCTGCGCGGCGTTCGCGAAAGACCCCGGGAAATATGCGGACGCCCTGAAGGAAATGGGGTATCCCATCGACGTTCCCGCCAAACAGGGTGGAGATGCGGAAAAACCGGCGGCCGATGAGAAACCCGAAGACAAAGAGACCCCGAAGGATCAAGTCGCGAAATTCGAAGGTCTGCCCCCCTGCGCGGTGAATCCCGGAAGCAAAGTGGACTTCACCAAATTCTTCCTCACCGAGGATGGCCCGGTGTATTTCTGCTGCGGCAACTGCTGCGCGGAGTTTGCCAAGGACCCGGCCAAGTATGCCGAGGGGGTCAAGAAACAGCGGGAGCATCTGGCGACGCTCGACAAGATCCAAGTCTCCTGCCCGGTCTCCGGCAAACCGGTTGACCCGAATGTGACCAAGGAGTTCGATGGTCAGACCATCGCGTTCTGTTGCACCAATTGTTGCGCCGAATACAGCAAAGACCCGGCAAAATTCGCCAAGGAGCTGGTCGGAAGTTTCACCTACCAAACCCTCTGCCCGGTTTCCGACAAACCGATCGATCCCTCCGTCTCCTTCGAGTTGGCGGCGGGTCAAAAAGTTTATTTCTGTTGTGGAAATTGCTGCGCAGAGTTCGCCAAAGATCCGGCGAAGTACGCAGACAAGGTAAAAGAGCAGGGATACAAATTCGATTTCGAGGCCAAGAAGGAAGTGGCCAAAGCGGAAGCGCCTGCACCCGAGGAAAAGGTCGCGAAATTTGAGGGTCTCCCCCCTTGCGCGGTGAACCCTGGAAGCAAGGTGGACTTCACCAAGTTCTTTCTCACTGAGGATGGCCCGGTGTATTTCTGCTGCGGGAACTGCTGCGCCGAGTTCGCGAAGGATCCGGCCAAATACGCCGAGGGGGTCGAGAAACAGCGGGCGCACCTGGCCTCACTCACCAAAATCCAGGTTGCTTGTCCTGTCTCTGGGAAACCGGTCGACCCGAATGTGACCAAGGAATTCGATGGTCAAACCATCGCATTCTGTTGCACCAATTGCTGCGCCGAATACAGCAAAGACCCGGCAAAATTCGCCAAGGAGCTGGTCGGAAGTTTCACCTACCAAACCCTCTGCCCGGTTTCCGGCAAACCGATCGATCCCACAGTCTCCTTCGAGTTGGCGGCGGGTCAAAGAGTTTATTTCTGTTGTGGCAACTGCTGCGCCGAGTTTGCCAAGGACCCCGCGAAGTACGCCGACAAGGTGAAGGAGCAGGGGTACAAGTTCGATTTCGAGGCCAAGACGAAAGCGGCTAAAGCTGAGGAACCCAAGAGCGAGGAGAAACCAGCCGAGCAGGCCAAGGCGGAATCCGAGGAGTCGGTCGAACTTCCCAACTGCGTCGTGAATTCGGGCGGCAAGATCAACCTGGCCAAGTTTGTCCTGACCGAGGAGGGGCCGGTCTATTTCTGCTGCGATGGATGCAAAGCCAAATACGAGGCCGATCCAGGAAAATTTGCCGACGCGGTCGCCGAACAGCACAAACTCATTGCGGCCCTGCCTAAATCTCAGGTTTGCTGCCCCCTTTCGGGGAAACCCTGTGACACCCAATTCACCGCGGAATATGAGGGTCAGAAGGTGGCGTTCTGTTGTGGCAATTGTTGCGCGGCTTTTTCGAAGGACCCCGCGGCCTATGCCGACAAACTCGCGAGCGCCTTCACTCTGCAAACCGTCTGTCCGGTCTCTGGCAAGCCGATCAATCCACAGGCGAGCCTGGAAGTCTCCGATGGAGTTCAACTCTATTTCTGCTGCCAAGGTTGCAAGACGGAGTACGAAAAGAACCCCGAGAAATACAAGGACAGTTTAGCGAAACAGGGATTCCAATTCTGAGGGATTGATTTCTTGCACATGAATGGCCCGAGACACCGCCGTTGGCGGTGTCTCTTTTTAATGGAAAACCACCCATTTGGATTGATGAGAGTCGAAACGAAATGACGCACTATTGGCCAATCCCTTTTATCGAAGAGAAAACCTTCTCCTCGATCGAGGAGAAAAAGACGGTCGCTCTGGTGACAACCGCCGCGGCTTGGGCGGCAGTGGAAAGTCGCTTGAATCTCTCCCTTGTTTGGCAAGCCGAAATGAATGAGGCCACGGTTCCCGCATGGCGGAAACTTCTCGACACAATAGAGGGGGAAGTGATCTATGCGGTTGGAGGGGGCCTCGCGGTGGACGCCGCCAAATACCTTGCCGCCGAGAAAGATCTTCCGCTTGTCTGCCTACCCACCGCACTTTCCGTCGATGCGTTTTTGACCTGGGCTTCCGGTTATCGAGAGGGTGATTGTGTCCGTTACGTGGAAACCCGCTGCCCGGATCGTCTTATCATCGATTACGATGTGCTCGCCTCCGCGCCGGAATCGATCCGGGCGGCCGGGATTTGCGACACCTTGTCGATCGCCACGGGCCGGTGGGATTGGAAATACGCCGAAGAGAAGGGAATGAACACGGAGGCGACCCGATTCATTCCTTATATCGACCGAATGGCCGAGGCTATTCTAAACGGATCTCTCGATTGCGCGGCTTCCGCCGGCAGGGGGGAAAGGGATGGGCTTAAGCAACTACTCGACGGTCTCGCGATGGAAGTTCAAATGTGCAACCTCATTGGCCATTCCCGGCCGGAGGAGGGGAGCGAGCATTATTTCGCCTACTCGGTTGAGAACACCATGGGGAAAGGTCTTCCACACGGAGATTTGGTTGGCCCGGGCATCCTCTTAATGGCTGAATTTCAGGGTCAGGAGACCGCTCCATTGAGAAAAGCGCTCGAGGATTGCCAGATCCCATTGAACAGCATTCCCAACCCGGTCATCCGGGAAACACTGCTAAACCTTCCGGATTATTGCCGAAAACAGGGCCTCCCCCATGGGATTGCTCATGATTTGACCCAGGATCAAATCGACCGACTCGTCCCGTGAGAGCCCGGACCCCGGCAACGCTCTGTCCAACCCCCGCTTTTTCAGACTAAAATAGGGTTTCGGATTGTCCGATATTTTGTTTGTGATTTTGAAAGACCGAATGAATAAACTCATCACCATAAAGCGCCTCCTTGTTTGCGCGATCCTTCTAGCCGCGTTGGGAGTCCATTCTTTCGCCTACTTGACTGTCGATATGAGGGACCACGGGCGTTTTCTCCGCATTGTCGGTCAAAATAGTGGCGACCGGACAGGGACATATGTCGGTCTCATAAACATGGTGGGAGATCCCACACCCGATCTCATCGTCTCCAGCGAATTCGCCGAAGACTATAACGATGACCACAATGTGGGACGAATCGACATTTTCGATGGCGCGACTTTACCCGAGGTGGGGTATATCGAACTCGAGAATCCGATTCCCAGGCCGGCCCTCACCATCTTTGGGGAACGAGACGATGGCGCATTCGGGCGCAAGGTGGCGGTGGGCGATTACGATGGCGACTCTGTCCTCGATCTTGCCGTGGCGGCGCCCCTCTACGACTCCAACGGCGAAAACCAAAGCGGCCGTGTTTACCTCTTTTTTGGCGGGGTGGTCGTACCCACAGCCGGTGGAACCTTATTCCAACTGAATTCGGACCACCTGAACGCGGACCAAGCCCATGTCATCATCGACGGCGCCTACCGACGAGATCAGGTGGGAACGGAGATGGAGGCGGCTGACTTTGACCGCGATGGCCGTGACGACCTGGTGCTCGCCGCTCCCAACACGCTCGAGGATCTTCCGAATGAATCGGGCCGAGTCTTTGTCCTCCATGGGCGATCCGATTGGACAACCAACATTCGCTTAATCGAAGCTCTGGACCCGGTTTCATTTCCCGACTTTCAGACCTATGACCACCAGATCCGAATTATCGAGGGACCCTATGAGTTCGCCAGGATAGGGGAAACGCTCGGGAGCGCGGACCTCGACAACAATGGTTTTCCCGAATTGCTGTTGGGCGTTCCCAACGAGAACGTTGTGACCCAGGTTGGCAACAATGTCGCGACCCGCCTGCGACCGGGCCGAATTCGCCTGTTCGAATCCCCCACACTGTTTCCGAACCCCCCATCGATCGACCCAATCCGATTGGCGGACGAGAATTCCGACTTCACTTTCACCGGTGAATCGGAATACGACCTCTATGGTAAAGGGATCTTTGTCACCGATTGGAATGGAGATGGCGTGGACGATTTTTGGGCGGGGGTTCCATTCTGGGAGAGATACCCGGTCGATCCGGCGGACTACGCCGATGATGACGAAGGATTGGTGACGCTCTTCCGAGGAAGCGGATTGGTCGATCTTCCGAGCCGCTTCCTTTCCCACGAGGTCGTTTACCCCACCGGATATATCACCTCCATCGGCGGTCCGGATGACGAGACCGGTCCCAACGAAACGCTTTTCGGCGCCTCCATGACCGAGGGCGATGTCCTAGGCGCGGACGGTGTCACCGAATTGATTATCGGAGCCTCCCGGTACGACACCCCCGACAATAAGAACGACTCCGGCGCGGTATCGATAGTTACACGGGCGCAGATGGCCAATCACCCGCCGAACTTCCCCCTCGAACTCGAATTCGACCCGGAAGCGGCAAGAATATTTGGCGAGGGCGACTATGACCGATTCGGAATGCGACTCGCCTGCGGAGATATCTTTCCCGAGAGCGGGGACGAATTGGTGGTGGGCGCTCCTCAGGCGGATGGATTGCGCAACACCTCAGGAGTTGTTTACATTCTCAATGTGAATAGCCAAGCCTATCCCGCCGAGGGAGAGCCCACGCCCACAAGAGTCGATACCGCCACGCCCATTCCCACCTTCACCTTCACCCCGACAAACACATTGACGCCATCCAACACCCCGACTGCCTCCGATACTCCAACGGCCTCCGACACTCCCACTGTCACGCCCACGTTTTCGCCGACCGATCAGGCGTCGAGCAAGTTCGACTACGATAAGACGGGTGTCGTCGATTACCGCGATCTCTGGATGTTCTCCTCCCATTGGATGGAAGACGCGACAGGCTCATCAAGTCATGAGAGTCCCGACCTTGTCGATTTTCTGAATGAAATCGACTGAAATCGCGGTTTCTTCAAATCATCTTCCGTGGGAAAATCGATTCCAAACGTTCACCACCTCTCTGGAACCATGTTTCGTTCATGAATGGGCGGACGTTTGTACCCGCTAGCGGATTGGCGTTTCGGCAATTTGATTTTCTTTGAGGGAAGTTTCTTATAGGGAATCAATGTGAGCAAATGGCCGATGCAGTTGAGCCGAGCCTTTTTCTTCTCGTCCGCGTTGACTTCATGCCAGGGGGCTTCCGCGATGTCGGTCGACTCGAACATGACATCCTTCGCTTTGGAATACTCCACCCAATGCGATCTCGACTTTAAATCCATCGGGCTGAGTTTCCATTGTTTGGAACTGTCATTGATGCGCTGGAGGAATCGCTTTTCCTGTTCCTCGTCGCTGACCGAAAACCAATATTTAATCAGAATGATTCCCGAACGCACCAGCATTCGTTCGAATTCGGGGCATGTGTGCAGGAATTCCTGATACTCCTCGTCGGTACAGAATCCCATCACCCTCTCGACCCCCGCACGGTTGTACCAGCTCCGGTCGAACAGGACCATTTCGCCGGCCGCCGGAAGATGGGAGACGTACCTCTGGAAATACCATTGAGTTTTTTCTCTTTCGGTGGGCGCGGGGAGAGCCACGACCCGACAGATCCGAGGATTCAACTTCTCCGTAATGCGCTTGATCACTCCGCCCTTGCCGGCGGCATCGCGACCCTCGAAGATGACAACCACCTTAAGACCCTTTTCTTTGATCCATTCCTGTAGATGGACCAGTTCGACTTGGAGTTCCTCGAGGGATTTCTCATATTCCTCTTTCCCCAGTCGTTTTTCTTTCTTGGCCGCTTGCGCTTTATTTTTCGTCATCGAATTTCTCCTTCGGAGTTCCTTTTGAATTGCGATAGGTGATTGGATTCTTCGGAAAGGATAGCCTTCGCGATGCGTTTGGCGAGGTAATAGATCCGCTTGGTTTGGTTGACGATCTCATTTTGGATTCGGAACAGGATAATTCGATTCGGTTCGTTGGCGAGGAGCCTTTCGCCGAGACGATCGATGGTTTGGTTGGCGAGTTCATCGACCGTCTCCTTCATCTCGATCACACGCTCGGCCTCCGCAATTTTCTCTTCCTCCAGTGCCATCAAACTCAGGCGCAAAGCGAGTGAAACCGCCTCGAACAGTTGCTGCAATTTGAGTCGCGTTCCCGGACTGACCTCCAACCGATTCTCACGGACTTCCTCCGCCATCGACACGAAACTTGATTCCACGATATCCGCCGCGCTCATCAGGTAATTGCCAATCGCCAAAAGGGATTGAAGGCTGTGGGACTGCGATTCCGAGATTTCTTTTCCACCCAATTCTCTGGAGTAGGCCACAATGTGGTCGTAAAGCTGCTCGAGTTCGCCTGCCATTGTGACGATGACTTCCATCCGGTCGGGCCTGCCATGCATCACGATTAACGGGGCCGCTTCCATCATATCCACCACCCGCCGTCCGATCCGTCCGATCTCGTGCCGGATCTGTTGGAGTGCAAGATCGGGCGTTCCGAGATAAACCGGATCGATAAACTTGGGCTGGATCAGCTTCGGTTCGAGCCGAGGGGGAGCGGGCGCCAAGCGTTGCACAAGGCGACTAAGCGGACCCACGAACCCGATCAGCAGAATCGTATTCGCCACATTGAAGAAGGTGTGCGCATTGGCCAACTCGCGCGGCGCCTCCCTGGCGATTCGTTCGGCCGTGGGGAGGTCCGGGTAGGATGGAGAGATTGTGCGAACGAACTCCGCGAGGTAGCCGATCAAGGGGATCCAAATCAAAACGCCGATCACGTTGAACAGAATGTGAACCAACGCGACCTGGAGGGCCTGCCTTGGCTTGCCCACGGAGGCCAGCAGCGCGGTGACACAGGTCCCGATGTTGGCCCCGAAAGCCAACACGATCCCGGCCTCCAAAGTGATCACGCCTTGGCTGATAAGGACGATCAGGATGCCTGTGGTCGCGGCCGAACTTTGCACCAGAGCGGTGAAGACGGCTCCCACCAGAATTCCAAGCGCGGGGTTGTCCATCTTCCCCATGAGGTCGATGAACGGAGGATACGAGCGGAGAGGGTAAGTCGACTGGCTCATCAACCCCATGCCGAAAAACACCATCCCCAACCCCATCACCATCAATCCATACTGCGAAATCCTTTTGTCCCGGGAAAGCGCCGAGACCGCGAATCCAACCGCTAGGATGAGGAGCGAATACCTGGAGATGTCGAAAGCGATGATCTGCGCTGTCACTGTGCTCCCGATGTTCGCTCCCATGATGACACCCACCGTTTGCTGAAGCGTCATCAGCCCCGCCGAAACGAACCCGACAAGAAGAACGGTGGTCACGGAGGAGGATTGTGTGAGGGTGGTGACAAAGGCTCCGGAAAAGACTCCGGAGAATCGGTTGGTGGTCAGCCTAGCGAGGACGTTCCGGAGACCCTTGCCGGTGGCTTGTTTGAGCGCGTCGGTCATCTGGCCCATTCCATAGAGGAAGAGCGACAGTCCGCCAAACAGACCAATAAGTATTCCCACAACGTCCAAGTCCAACGATGCCTCGGCTCCTTTGGGAGGGATTGCTTATCCCTTCCATTATCGGAATCGAACGGGGGCGGGTTAATGATATTAGTCGCAAAGGGATGGCGGTGTCGAAGACTCCGCCATTTTGAGCGTGCAGCGGGGTGGCCGCTGATTAGTAAAACGAAACCGAATGCGTCATAACCGCGGAGGCGGGTATCCATGGCCGGGGCCTACCCCCTGGATCCCTGCCTTCGCAGGAATGACGCGGATCAGACCTTCCGGCAGTTTCAAATCGTTTCCTTAGGAATCTTGAGTTTATTCCTGTACTTGAGGGATCTTAACCGTGGCGATCATGGCCTCGGTCTCCGGATCGAGATCCTGAGCCTCGGCGACGCTGGTCTTGGAGGTGGAGGATCCCGGGCAGCAAGAGGGGGCGCTCCCCTCTTTCGATGTGGCCGATCCGGCGCAACAGGGAGGAAGTTCGGCGCCAGCATCTGTCATGGAAGTCCCACTTCCAGCGCAGTGATCACAGGCGGCGCCCTTCTCTTTGGAGGCGATCAAAGCGCTTTCGGCCTGCTCGGCTTGTTGGAGCGTCATGCAACAGGCCGGCATGGAAGCGGTCTCCTCGCCGCCGCTCTCTAGGGCGAAATTCACCAACCGATTCTGAACCTCCCCGGCGGTGTCTTGTGTGTTTTTCTGGGAAACCCAGGACCAACCGGTCCCGACCACAAGAAGAACGGTCAGAATGACGGGGATTTGGGCTGGGTGAAATTTTCTTTTTGAAGACATTCGATTTTCAATACTCCTCTTTTAAGACTCTTTTCAAATTGTACGGAGTGGGCTGACTTGGGTCAATCTGTCCGCCCGGCGGCGATCGTCTCCGTGAGTTCGGCAATCTCCTCGAGAGAGTCGACACACCAATCCACTCCCTCGCCTTCCCATCCCGAACGGTCGGTCATCCCGAAGGTCACTCCACAGAATTGGGTCCCGGCGTTCCGGGCCAATAATCGATCCGGAGACGCGTCGCCGACCACCAGGCATTCCGCGGGCGAGACGCCCATCTCGGCGAGAATGGCTAGGAGGGAAGTGGGATCGGGCTTGAGCGGGAATCCCTCTCGATGTCCCCAGACCGCCCCCATCTTATCGGCGAACCCCAAATCGACCGCAATCTTCTGGACCAGGGAATCGAGCTTGTTGCTCAGGACCCCGGTCTGGATTCCCAATTCCGCCAGACGATCGAGCATTTCCGAGGCGCCAGGATAAGTGTTGGTGAAATCGGTTGGATGATCCATATAGTAGGATTTCACAAGTTCCATCATCCGATCGATTTCCTCGGAATTCGCCTCCGAGACCAACCCACTCAGAAGGTTCCGCAATCCATGCCCGACATGAGATTTAATCTCCGCGAACGATCTCTCTTCATGACCCAGGGAGGTGAGAGCATGGTTGGCGGCATGAGCGATGTCTTCGAAGGAATCCACCAGGGTTCCGTCGAGATCGAAAATCACGGCTTGAATCATGTTGTTTCCTTACTGGCTTTGAGTAGGGTCGCGGTGGCGTCACGGATCTCGTCGCTCCAGGATTCCGCTTGTTCCCCGTTGCCGAACCGCGCCGCGTAGTAGAGGGCGAGAAACTGCTGGCAGGTCTCGGAGACCGATGGGATCGACTTTCGGATTCCCTCCATGAAATGCCGCGGCGTTTCCCAAGGGCTTCGGGTGATGCCCCGTTTCTTGAATTCTCGTTCGATCTTCAAAAAACAGCGAGTCGCGAGATGGTGACGATTTCGGTTCCTCCCAAACAGATTTAATTCGGGCAAACGGAGCGACCAGGCCTGGATATAGGGCGTGATTTCAGGGGCGATCTCGCGCAGCAGCCAAACCAAGAAGACCAGAAAGAGCAAACCCGCGATCGCATTCTGAAGGTTCGCGATGGTGATACGAAGGGCGAGGAGATGGGTTGAAAGGTATCCCAAGCCGCGGCTGGCGATGTCGAGCAAGTCGCGCTGGTTGTCCTTTGAATAGTCCAGGACATAACGGTTCCACTGAAGTTGGATGTAATCGTAAATGTCCACCAGGAAACCGATGTTCATCATCAGAGAGTTGGTGTGTTCGGTGGAGGAGGGGGTCGGATCCAAGGTGATCCATCCCTTGTCCTCGACATAGGCTTCGACCCAGGAGTGAGCGTCGCTCTGGCGAATGATCCGATAGTCTCCGAAAAAGTTTTCCCGTCCCCCTCGGAAGCCCGTTACAAGCCGCGCGGGGATGCCTTTCGCGCGCAACATGAGCGCGAGTGTGGTGGCGAAATATTCACAGTGACCCGCTTTCTTGTTGAAAACGAAATCGGAGAGATCCTTCGCTCCGGTCTCCTTGGTGTAATCCAACGTATAATCCTGCGAAGTCATGAGGGCCAGTTCGAGATCCCTCGCGAGTCCCTCCGGATCGTAATCCTCATTCCGATAGGCGGGGATCAATTCCGTGGCTCGGTCCTCGAGTTTTTCGATGAATTCCATGGGAATGGTCTCGATGTTCAGAGACCGAGCCAGAAGGTCCTTGGGCAGCCCCTCGTTCCAAGCCTGACCGATTAGCCCGCGAGATTCGGCCGCTGTTTCGTTCAAAAGAAGGAGATCGTATTCGTAAGTCCGAAAAGCATAATCCTCGCTCAAAGTCCCGGTCCAGCCATCCGAATCGAACATGATTTTGTCGAAGGAGCCTTTGACTCCCACTGTGAACTCCGGGGAGCGGCCATTGATTTCCGGTGTGAAGACCACCGGGCGGCCGAGTGAACTGACATGGACTTTGATTGGTTTGGTTAAGGTGTCGCTTTGTTCGATCCGTCTGCCCTGGAAATAGATCCAATCTTCCGAATTCTCCGATCGATCGATTCCTCTTGGATTGCTGACCCAGCCCTGATCCTTGTGGTTCCAGGTGTCCAACACGGCCCCTCGCCACCGTTGGACTCGCGAGGAATAGGGTTGTGGAACGAAAACACGGAGTGCGACGCGGTTGTCGGATTGAATTTCTCCCATTTCTCCCAGGACGACCTCATCGGAGAAACCGGTCACGCTCTCCTGGGTTACTTGAGTGGGTTGATAAGAGAGCGTTTGAGCCCGGGGGAGTATAGGGAAGATCAACAACCCGATTCCAATCGATATCCCGACAATCCAGTTTCCAATCACCTTCGTCCGGTCGATGAAATGCTTTTCGGTTTGGTGAAGCTCGTCGACATCGATGGTTTGATCTTTCTCTTGCAGGCCGCTCAAGAAATTGGCCACCAGAAGCGAGTGTGTGAGCACCACCACATAGGCGAGGAAAAGGAAAGGGTAGACCACCGAAGCGGTGATGGTCGACAAAACCGCCAAGTGGACCAAACCGACCGCTGCTATCCAAAAGTAATGGACCGGTTTCTTCGCCTCCCACAAGTAGAGCAGTTGAAAGAAAAGGGTGAACAGGACCAACAGCAGAATCGAGGGAAAAAGAAAGTACAACGCGCCGAAGAGGATCGAGACTCCCGGCGCCCATTTCTCGAGGTTTCGGGATATCTTCAATCGTAGGAGGAAGGGGAAGGCGATCGCCAATCCGATCCCTAGCGGAATCGGGATCACCCCCGCGATCGTCATCGAAAGGATTCCGAGGAGGATGAGCTTCTTGAAGGGAGCGAGGAACTCATCCGGAACGACTCCGGTTAGATATTGAGGCTTAGGCATGGGCTCCCCCGGCCAAATCGATTTCATGGATGCCGCTGTCGATTCGGACTCCCGTGGGCGTCGCCTCGATGTAGATGATGTCCCGGGATTCCGAGCGCCTTTCCATGGCGTGAGGATGCTCCGTTTCATCCCGCCAACCGATCTCGACTAGCGCCAGGTGGGTGAGTATCCGTCGCTTATGGTTCTCCCCGCTCGCGGGTGGGATCTGCGAAGTCTCGTCGCGATAGCCCACCGCCACCCCTTTTTCCAATAACCGCACCGTTGCTGTCGCGGCCCAGCTAATGGCTTCCTCGACATGTTCCTCGAATGAGCTCCCCTCCCACTTGGGGTATCGAGTTCGCAATGTGACAATGGCTTGTCGATTCTCGGGGTGGTGGAACAGCGCGACCGTTAACCGATCGGTCTTGGCGGTGTTTTTCCAGTGGATCCATCGAATCGGGTCGCCCGCCTCATAGTTGCGAAAATTGAGCAACTCATCCCCTTTGCCGATTCTTCTCCCCGAGAATTCCCCATCCAACATCAGCGTCGCTTTCGCCTCGCGCCAAGTGTGAAAAATCCGAGGAAACGCCAAAAGCGTTGTTTGCGAAAGGATTGTCCTGGACCGTTCCCAGAATCCAAAGGGGAATCGAGTCTGCATCTCCAACCCATGGAGTTCATGCCACCCTCGACGAGAGACCTTTAACCAATACTCCTTGGAGGCTTCTTTCCCCTTTTCGACAAGCGGCAAAAAGACCTCCCCCTCCACCGAGTTGTCGCGATTCGGGATCTCACGCAACCGGATCGAAAAAGAGTCCATGACTTCGCGGGGGTTGATCACTCGGATTTCCACCGGGATGGGTGTGTCGGCATAGATCTCCATCGGCAACTCCCGGGTGGCTCGGAGACTCCGAAGATTCATTACCGCCATGTTTCCCATCACGATGAAGACTCCCAGGAAGACGCACACCAGCAAATAAAGGAGATTGTGACCGCTTGTCGTGGCCGCGATCATGATCATGAAGGTCAGGAGAAAAAAGAACCAACCCTGAGTGGTGGGGTGATAGCGATAGGAATGCTTGACATGACCCAGCGAGGTCCCGGGAATCTCTCTTTCCTTGGTCAGTTCGTGAATGAGTTTATGAAGGTCGATTCTTGGCACGAGATGCTTCAATTAAACCTGTTTCCAATAAGCTGTCAATCAATTCCAATCCACCCCGATCCGACGATTTTGAGGTCGAGAGGAAAAACTTGACACTTTTTGCTTAGGATCCTAAACTTAATTTACGATAATTGCTATAAATCATTTAAAACGTATCTTTAAGGTAAGACTGGATTAGCAAAAAAGTAGGATTTTTGAGGAAGGAGGTGAGAAACGGTGAGAGATGAAATCAAACCAGGGGATTTGGTGTCCCTCAAGTCGTTCGTCCACCGAAAATCCTGGGAAAGAATAGGCATTGTCCAGTGGACTCGTGGACACTACGCGGCGGTTCGATGGGTCAGTTGCGAAGCCTCCTTAGTCGACCTCGACCTTTCGAGGTTCCCGGTTACGCAAAGAGATACGTCGGAGTTGGAGTCGTTTGTCGCCGAGGATACTTCATGCGGCGACTCGGACAGGGCTTTGACCGAATGCTGGTAAACCACCTATGCGAGAGGGTTGTGTAATGATTCATTACGGAGAGTAATTTTTTGGCAAATCCACTTGGATCATTCGTTGGTGATTCCGAAGGGACTTTAATCCCGAACCAACTTGAACTCGATATCCAAGGAGGATTTGATCATGAAAAACAAGAACCGCCTTTTCAATATTGCCGTCCTTCCCGCCTTCGTTGCGACCCTCGCCTTCCTGCCCGGAGCATTTGCCCAGGACACTCTCCCGCCGACAGCGGCGACTCAGTTGAACTCGACCCTGGAAGCCGCTCCGATGGGAATCCTGAAGGGCCGAATCGTTGATGAACAGACCCGCCAACCGATGGCCGATATCAAAGTCCGGCTGATCGGTTTTCAGGGCGAGGCGCTGACCAACGCCCGTGGCGAGTTTTTCCTCGAGGCTCCCGCCAGACAGTACGCTGGACTCGTGATGGAATTCCCGGAGACCGGCCAAATGAGACTCTTCGAGGAACCGATTGCCATGAATGCCGGTCAATTCCTCAACCTCGACCAGATTGCCCTCGAGCCATTGATCGACAAAGAGCCTCTCGATCTCCCGAACCCGAATCAGGAACCCACCCAGATCGCCCTTGGCGAAACCGGCAATCGCCCCAACGGTCAGGATCCCGCCACAGTGCAAACCATGGATGGCCTTGCCGGCCCTGATCGGTTTCAAGAAGCCCCGGATGGCATTGACTTGCGAGAACTCAACGGTCCGAACCCCGGATTAACCGATCCAGTGGGAATTGACCCGACCCTGGAAATTCACCCCACTCTTTTGAAGGCTCGGACCATGACCGCGAATGGCAACTTCTACGGCGCCGGAAGAGCCTATGAGGATTACCTCGCGCTCTTCCCGAATGACGGTCCCGTGGCGGTCGAATATGGAGTCATGGTGTACCACAACATCCAGAATGCGCAGGGACGCACGATTCTTAAAGAGGCTCGGACACTCCCTGGTCTTCGACCGATCGACATCGATCAGATCAACCGCTACCTCATCCCGACCACGATCGTGGTCCACGAACCGGAGAGACCCAGCTATGCCCGCATCCGCCTTCGTCACCGTCACTTCGCCTGCCACTGAGATTCGCAACCCAACTGTTGGGATACCATAAAAGAGCCCCCCGCTTCAGGATGAATCGGGGGGCTTTCTTGTATTCCAATGGGAAAGTACATGGTCAAATCCAACTTTGTGCCGTGGGAGGGGCATCCCTGCCCCGAATGGAGGGGCCGTTTTTCGCGGCAAGATGCCGCTCCCACGACGGGATGGCAAGGCAGCGTCTGACGGTCCAAAAAGGCTTCCGCAATTTTCCCGTCCACTCAATCGAAACGATTTG
Organism: Candidatus Omnitrophota bacterium; assembly: GCA_020632575.1. Taxonomy (GTDB): domain Bacteria; phylum Hinthialibacterota; class Hinthialibacteria; order OLB16; family OLB16; genus JACKFH01. The sequence goes on from JACKFH010000002.1 coordinate 363,332, forward strand.
ACCCTGGTTGGTCCGGCGAGAAATTTCCTTGGTATCCTCCATCGATGGCGAGGATCGACATTGTGTTTTCCAGGGCGGTGGAGTCCATTTCGATCCCGAATTCCAAGGGCCCCTTCTCCGCGATGACATCGGCGCTCCAACAACCGCGATTGCCTCGAATGATCATCCCCGATGCTCCCGGCGATGGGGCGCAATGAACGTCCCATCGATTTCCTCTCAGTGAGCTATTAAGAGGGCTTCCGCCGATCGTCCCTTCCATCACGCCACACTTCATCTGTTCGTGAACGAAATTTCCGGTCAGGCGATTGAAGGCGAACCCACTGTTTTCGGCGGGCGTGTCGACTCGAATTCCCACATTGCCGCCTAGCAGTTCGATAAACTTGAACTCGCACCGCGTGATTGAGTGATTTGGACTGATCTCGACACAGCAAACGGAGACATCATCTGTTGGTAGCCCACCCTGGTTTCCGACAAACGAAACCGGCGTGTTGACATGCGCGATCGCTGCGAAATGAAAAGTGGAGGCCACCATGGTCGGTCCCACGAAGTCATCGACGGGAAGCAAGTTTTCCGGATCGAACCGAACCGCGGCGCCGTCGAGATGGTAAACGATTTGCGCATCGCAATCGAAGAACACGTTCATGCACGAATCGAAGACCAACCCTGGATCCTTTCGGTTCTCGAATCCATTGAAATCCAGTGTTGCCGCGCCGAATCGGATGCTCTTCCCTTGCATCGGCGGAAAAACGACTGAGGAGGAACAGGGGTAAACACAATTCTTGTAATCCCCGCCCATGACATAAAGGTCGAGGTGCTCCTCCACCGCGCGGTCGATCGCTTCCTGCAATCCATGGGTCCGGGATTGAGTCGGAGAACTGATCTCCCCATTGGGTAGGATGAAGGTCCCATCGGGTCGGAGGAGAAGGTAGGGAAGGGCGGAGGAAAATCCGTTCGCCCCAATCAAACAACCGAGAAGAAGGACCAAAGAGGTTTTCATCGTTTCATTCGTAAAGGATGAAACCCGGGTTCAACAAACCTTTTGGATCGTATTTCTTCTTGCCCGCGGAAACGGCCTCCCATTTCTCCCCGAAATGTTGTTTCCATTTTTCATGAGTGAAATTCACATACCCGGAGAGATACCTCTTTCCATTCGCCATGTTGACCGCGTCACTGGCCTTGTCGAGAGCCTCCAGGACTGGTTCGACATACTCCTTGGGCACTCCCGGTAGGATCCCAAAACCCATCAGGAATTCCCCCTTGGGCCTCATGAAGAGCGGTATGTTCGAGGTGGTTCCGGTGCAGGGCCAGAGAAGAATGTGCCCCCCTCCGAGCATCGGCGGCGGAAGCTTTTTGAGCACTGTGTCGACATAGAAAAAGGTCATATCCCACGGAAGCACAACTTCCATCCAAGGATGAGTCGCCCCCCAGTAAGGGCCGCGCTTCCAAAGTTCGAAAACCGGTTCGAGACGGAAAGCGAATTCGAGCGCCGTCCGGTTCTCGGCGTGGCACTTCCGGTAGGGCGAAAGCCCCTCGAGGATTTCCTCGTCACGAGGCGCCTTGCCATCGACAAATTCTTTGGTCACATGCAAGGGGAAGAACCATTCGCCGAACACCCGGCGGCGGCCCTCATCGGTTTTGAGTCCGACCGGCAGAGGAGTGCACCAGGATTCGATGAAGTCGAATCGACCATCGGCCATCACCCTCTTGGCGTCCGTCATAACATTCCGCAGGTCATCGTAAAGCAGGATGTAAGTTCGATTCTCATCGGCCCGTTTCCTCAAAGGAATCTTCGCCCGAGTGATGACTCCAAATTGACCGAGACCCGAGCGCGCGAGATCGAACAACTCGGAGTTCTCCTCGGGAGAGCAGACCACAATTTCCCCTGTCGCGGTCACCACCTCCAACTCGAGCACATTGTCTCCCTGGGCTCCGTAACGGAAGGAGGCGACCCCCAAGCCCGCCATCGAAAGTGTCCCGCCGATGGTGACTCCCAGGTTGTTGGTCAGAACGCGTGGGACCAGGCCGAGCGGATCGAGTTCCTTGACCAAATCCCCCCAGACCACCCCGGCCTGGACATCGGCGGTCATATCCGCCTCATCAATCTTCAGAATCTTGTTCATCCCACGACTGGACAGGACAATCCCGTCTTCCACCAAACTCTGTCCGGTCTGGGAGTGGGCTTCGCCTCTTGTGCTGACAGGGAGATCGTGTTCGTAAGCGTATTCCAGAATGGAAGCGACCTCTTCGGAGGTTTGGGGTTTCACCAAAACCTTGGGTCGCTTCTCCATCAAGCGTCCAAAATCGGTCGAGACCTCGGTCAGGGCTTCCTTCGTTGAATGGACCTCGCCCTGAATCAGCGATTGCAGTTCCGCGGCAAGCGATTGAGACATGAATGACACCTCGATGACAAATAGGCCAAGATATAATCAAACGATACCATTTCTTCCCCCGATGAAAAGTGTTGGGACATCCCCCGTGACCGACCAGTGAAATGACTCGTTCGATTCATTGTCTGAATATGCTCTAATCCTCACACCAAGAACGGGAAAGACCGATTCATTCATGTTTGGAATCATCCAACGTTACACGCATTGGCTCCATACGCGCTGGCCCTCGGGGCATGTCGAAAGGCTTCCCGCCGTGGGAGAAAATGGCGAGACGAACGTTCCCGGACTCTTCGTCTGCGGGGACCTGACCGGCATTCCCCTTCTCAAGTTCTCCCTCGATTCGGGGGTTCGGACTGTTCGACACATCGCCGAATCCCCACTGCTTTCCAAGGATTCCGAACCGACCGAGGACACGTTCGATGTGGTTATCATCGGAGCGGGAGTCAGCGGATACGCGGCGGCGGTGGAGGCCAAGAGGTTAGGTCTTTCCTATCGCCTTCTCGAATCGGCCACTCCTCTTTCCACGCTCATCAATTTTCCGAAACAAAAACCGATCTATACCTATCCCAAAGAGATGACTCCTCAGGGAGAACTCCAGGTGAGCGCCGAGATCAAAGAGGCGCTTGTTGAAGAACTCCAGGCGCAGGTCGGACAGCATGGCATTGAAACGGTCGAGGCTCATGCCGAAAGAATTGAGAGGGAAGGGAAGCGCCTCAAAGTCATTCTTAGTGGGAGGGAGCCGATCTACGGTCGGACAGTCATCGCCGCTCTGGGAAGGAGCGGGAACCATCGGACTCTCGATGTCCCGGGGGAGGATCTGGATAAAGTTTTCAACCGTTTGTACGACCCCAAAGATTTTCGAGGGCAAAAGACCCTGGTGGTGGGGGGCGGCGATAGCGCGATGGAAACTGCGATCGCCCTCGCGAAAGCGGGTTCCGATGTCACGCTCTCCTACCGCAAGAAGGATTTCTCTCGTCCGAAACCCGAGAATGTGGACATGATACTGGCGCTCTCCGAGAACCCGAACGCCGAGGCGAGCGTGGAGGATCCCGATTCGGAAAGAGTGACCACCGCCTCCGGCGATTTTTTGGCGGAAGATCGTGGCGCCGGATCGTTGACATTGAAGATGCCAACGGATGTGGTTGAGATCCGACCGGAGTCGGCGATTCTCCGGGATGGGGAGGGAAACTCCGAAACGATTCCCAACGATGTGGTCTTCACCATGATCGGTCGGGAGCCTCCTCTCGATTTCTTTCGTCGATCCGGGGTTCGTATCCAGGGTGAGTGGGGAATAAAGAACTACGCCGCCATGGCGAGCTTTATCCTCTTTTGTGTCTGGATGTACCTCTGGAAGAGCGGCGGCAATCCCATCAACAACTTTTGGGTCGCCCATTCCTGGTTCCCCTACAACCTGTCCAAAGCTTTTTCTCATCTGATGGAAAACCCTAAGTCTCTTTTGGGGACGATTGCAATATCGATGACCCAACCCGCTTTCTATTATGGTTTGGCCTATGCCTTGATCGTCTCTATTTTTGGGTGGCGGCGGATCGCCCGACGCCGGACTCCGTATGTGACCAAGCAGACATTGGCGCTCATCCTGATCCAAGTGATTCCACTCTTCATCCTTCCCTATATCCTCCTCCCCTGGATGGGACACAATGGCTGGCTTCCCAGGACTTTCGCGGACATCTTCTTCCCCGTTGTGGATTACGATCCACATGGCCGAGAGTATTGGAGAGCGGCTGGGTTCATCCTGGCCTGGCCACTCTTCATTCACAACGTCTTTACCAATGAACCGCTCTGGGGGTGGCTTGTTGTCTGCTTCCTTCAGACCTTTGTCCTGATTCCCGCGATGATTTATTTCTGGGGGAAGGGCGCCTACTGTGGATGGATCTGCTCCTGCGGGGCCTTGGCCGAAACACTGGGCGACACGCACCGGACCAAGATGCCTCATGGGCCGAAATGGAATCGCCTCAACATGGCGGGGCAGGTCATTCTCTTCTTCGGCTTCTTCTTGCTGCTCCTTCGGATTCTTGCCTGGCTTGGCGTTCCCGGACTTGGCGGGGTCTTCTACCACCTCAACGACAAGGTCTACAAATTCACGGTCGACATCTTCCTCGCGGGAATCATTGGAGTGGGCCTGTACTTCTGGTTCAGTGGAAGAGTCTGGTGCCGCTTCTTCTGCCCGCTTGCCGCCTTAATGCATATTTACACCCGATTTTCCAGATTTCGAATCCTCTCGGAGAAGAAGAAATGCATCTCCTGCAATGTTTGCACCTCGGTCTGCCATCAGGGAATCGATGTGATGAATTTCGCCAACAAGGGCGTTCCCATGAACGATCCGGAATGCGTTCGCTGCTCGGCCTGCGTTCAAAGTTGCCCGACCGGGGTTCTTTATTTCGGACAAGTCGATTCGAACGAAAATGAGATCCGAGTCGACAAGACTCCCGCAAGTCCGGTGCGCATGAACGAAGGCGGATGAAGCCGAGAGGGATTTCGGCTACAATGAGAGGCGTGATCGAGACTTACCGAATCATGATGCGATTGAGTTTCATCCTTGTCTTCCCATTAGGCCTCGCATTGCTTGCCCCTCAGGGCGAGGCTCAACCCGTGCGCTCCGCCTCCTCCGAGATCAGGTCCGTAACGTCGGAACGCTCCCGGGTCGATTCGCGAAAAGGGCCGATCGTTTATGTGATGAAGACCGACACGCGTTTTCATTCGATCGGTTGCCCGCGACTGCACAATCCCGAAGAGAGTTTCGCCCTTGAGGATGCAATGATGGCCGGCTATGGCCCCTGCCCACGGTGCAGTAAGGAGATTCTCGAAAAGACTTCGGGCGGGGTTCCGGTCCGGCATTCCCACCGACGGTCCCACCGCTCTCGAGCCGGTCTCATCTCAAGCGGGCCCCCTTACATCGTCATTGTTCGTCCGCAACACCGAGTCGTCAGCAGCTTCCCACCAATCGGTTTTTAACCCCTTGCCCGTTTGTCCACCTCCTGGACAGTCGACGATAGAAGCGTGTATATTCCTCCCTCGTTTGCTCGGGGATGGCTCCCTCCGGGCGGGAATTCTTGAGAAAATTAGGGGTAAGTCCGCATGTCTTTGCATCGTCAGGTTGTTCGATCTTCTTCAGCGCTCATGGGTTTGACCCTCGTTTTCGCGGTCGGTGTTTTCCACTCCTACGCGGGCGAAATCTTCAACCCGAAACCGGCGCCGGCATTCAAGGCGAAAACTCTCAAAGGGAGTGACCTCGACATTCGGAAACTGAAGGGACACCTCATCTTGCTCGAGTTTTGGAGGAGGGAGTGTTCGGACTGCATGCTCACCATGGAGAAGTTGGTTCAACTGCGCAAAGACATTCCCGAGGAGCAACTGACCATGATCGGGATCAACTGCGACGAGGACAAGACCGTTCCCATCAATTTCCTGCGACGAAAACCGGCGAATTGGCCTCAAATTCACGCCGGTTCCCAGGAGACCGATCTGACCCACCTTTACGAGGTGGAGGATCTTCCGGCGTTTTGTGTGATCGACCCGGATGGGAATCTCATCTATCGCGCCGAACGAGGCAATGTGGATGATCTGGTCGAGATTCTCGCCCCCCGTCTTCCCAACGTGTCCGAGCACGGGACCGAGTAGCCCCTCTGGATTCCTCGCTCGAAGTCAGGCGAAGTCGACCAACTCCCGCGCCGAATTCGGCGCGGATTTCCATTCGGCTGTCACGTCGACCCCATCCCAGTCGAGAATCCACCTGCCGAAGGATATCCCCGTTTTCCTCTTCAGAAGCGGCGCGCCCGGATTGAGATAAACCACGTTCGAAGCGGTCGGGCTCGGGTACCTCCAGGGGTAATGGATGTGTCCATGAAGCCAGTAGACCGGGCAATGGAGCGCCGCGAGCGACTTGACCACCAATCGCGCGTTCACCATTTCATGGCCTTTCTCGAACCGGAGAAACTCGCGCGGAACCTCGCCGGGGTAATGACAGGCGAAGATCACGCATTTGGTCTCGTCGGGATGGATCTGGGAAACAATTCGTCGCAGGCTCTTGATGTGAGACAACTTGGCTAGTCCCCGAGCGGAGATCGGTTGCGGTCGACAAGGGTCGAATCCGATCAGATCCAGCCCGCGAGTCAGGTTCTTAATCATCGGGTATGGCTCGTTGTGAGTGGTGTTCCCGAAATACCGATCGAAGAGCCTCCGGCGTTGGGCCCACTGTGTGTAGCGATCGTGATTTCCCGGAACGACGGTGGCGGACCGAGGGTCTCCCAACCACTCCTGGAAAGCGAGATGGATTTTTTCGAACTCCGAGGAGAGCGAGGTGGTCGAAACGTCGCCGGACAACACCAGATGATCCGGCTGATCCTCCTCAATCGTGGCGGCCAGGTTCAACAGTTGCTCCTTACGGAATTTCCTGGCGCGACGAAGGATCAAGTTCCCCAGCCCGAGGGTCCGTTTCCCAACCCACAGGACTGGGTTCACTGGAAAGTCCCAGACATGGATATCCGAGGTGTGGACGATTCGATAGTTCACTGTGATTTCGTTTCAACCTCTCCGACCATCGGTTTCGCGATGGCTTGGAGGACCTCCTCGATAGTAGGCCATTTCCCGCGGGTCGCATTCTTCAAAATTTGAACGGACTCGCCACACGGCCTCCAAAGGAGAGGGTCGGTCTCCCCAAAGATGACTGCGGTGTTCAAACCGCAAAGCCCGGCCAGATGCGCGACACCGGAATCATTGCCCACGAAGCCATCCCCCTCAACCCATTCCGCCGTTAGGTCCAGCACTTTCTCTTTGGCCATTACGGAATGGCCATTCGCCTCCAAAGGTTTCATTAAATCGAGTTCGGCATCCCCCAAGAGGAATTGGACTTCGCGTCCCATGCGCATTTTGATTTGATCCGCCAGAGATAAAAAGTTTTCAAGGGGCCATCGCTTCGACCTGGCTCCAGCGCCTGGATGAATCCAAATTGTCGGAGACCGATCGGTGTCTGTTCGCAACAGGTTTTTGAGGGGGCTCGTTTTGAGAGTGGGGATAGCCGCGCCGAGACATTCGCCGAGATAAATGGCCACTGGCTTTCCGGATTGCGAATCGGGAAAAGGGGGGTGGATGGCGACTCCCGGAGCCGTTCGCAAACCCTCGGGCAGGTCGATAAAGGAATGGATCTGACTAGGATCGGGATGGCGGTTCAGCCAAGTGTCGATATGGATTGCCCCCTCAGCCAACCCGGAGGCTACAAGTGGCTCCAAACGGTTCGGATAGCCCACCAGGGAGATCCGAAAAGAAGACTGTTTCCGAAGGATCGAGAGAGCGGGCGCCAAAAGGAGAGAATCGCCCAAACCCCCTGGGCGAACCAAAGTTAACCTATCGCCGGGGTTAACCAACGGTGGTCAGAATTCCTTTGTAGTAGAGGAGATCGCGCTGCATTTCGCTGGACAGACCCGGGAATTGGCTCGCCTCCTCCAGAACGTCCAGGGCCTCCTTGATCTTCTTCTCCTCCATCAAACATTGCGACAGCATCAGACAGGCGTACCCCTTGTCCTCGGAGCCGATGTCGGATTTGATCGCCTTGCGGAAATGCTCGATGGCTTCGTGGTATTGATTGCTCTCGAAAGCGTCGGTCCCCAGAGCGATCGCTTTGCGAGCATCCTCCTCCTCTTTCTTGCGGATCTCCGTGTCGGGTTCGGCTTTCCCTGGTTTCGGAGGGGCCGAGACCGGGACACCGGCGGCGGCGAACATGGAACCGGCGGTGGCTTGCACCGACTGGGCGGCGGCTTGTTCGGCGGCGGTTGTGGCCACTTTCGAGACCGCCTCCTCGGCGACACGTTGGGCGACTTGCTCCGCGATGGTTTGAGCCAGCTGCTGAACCACATTCTGAGAGACTTGCACCGCGGTTTTGCGGGCGACTCCCTCGGCGGAGTTGCGAACCACCTCCTCGGCCGAGGTCTTCGCGGTCTCCTCGGCGATCTTCGCGGCCATCGCCTCGGCGGTCCGTTTCGCGACCCTTTCCGCGATCTTGCCGGAGACATCCAGGGCCACCGCTCGCGCGGCCTCGGCCGCGGCCGCGGAAACGATCTCTTTTGCGGCTTCCTCCGCCGCGCTGGAGGCAACCTCCTCGGCCAACCGTTTGGCTAGGTCCTCCGCAGCCTTTCTGGCCGGGGCGCTCGCGGCCTCTGTGGCCGCCTTCTCGCCGATCTCGAGCGCCGCCTCTCGGGCGGCCTTGATCGCGGCGGCCTTGGCCACCTCCCGAACCGCCTCCTCGGCGGCGGAGAGCGCGACCTCTTGAGCGATGTTCGAGGCGATCTCGTTCGCCTTGGCCTCGGCCGCCTCTCTCGCGGCGTCGGTGGCCAACTGGGATGTGTGTTTCTGAACGGCTTCGGAGGTGATTTCCCGAGCCACCGCCTCGGAAATCGATTGCGAGGATTCCTCGACCATTTCGACCGCGATTCGTTGCGCGGTTTGTTGAGCGATTTCTTGGGTTTTGTCTCGCGCGGCGTTCTCGATCGCCTGGAGAGAGATCTGTTTGGCGATTAACGCGGTGTTTTCCTCGACCGCCTTGGTGGCGACCTCCTCGGCGACACGGCGAGCGACATCCTGAGTCGCTTTCTTCACCGCTTCCTCCGCCGCGGCCTTGGCGAAATCGGCGGCGACAGATTCGGCCATCTCTTTGGCGGCCTCCTCGGCATATTGCTCCGCGGCCTTCTTGGCGATCTCTTCGGCGATCGAGGTCGCCCCCTTCCGAGCCACCTCCTCGGCCGCCTCTCGGGCCACCGATTCGGCCACCTCGGCGGCGACCCGCTCGGTCACCTCCTTGGTGGTGTCGAGCGCGATCTTCTCGGTGACTGTCCTGGCGATTTCGGCGGAGGATTTCTCGGCGATTTCTCGAGCCGTTTTCTCGGCCGCCTCCCGGGCGCCCTTCTCGCCGACTTCCGCGGCGATTCGAGTCGCGATCTCTCTCGCCAAGGCTGCCGCTTGTTCCTCGACCACCTCTCGGGCGCACTGTTCGGCGGCGGATTGTGCGATCTCCTCCGCCGCTTTGCGGGTCACCTCTTCAGCGGTCTTCTTGGCCCTTTCGCCGACAACCTCCTCGACCAGCGAGAGCGCTGTCTCTCGGGCCACCTTGGCGGCAATCTCCCTGGCCGCTTCTTCCGCGGCCGTTCGAGCGCTTTGTTCGGCGGTCTTTTCGGCGGTCTGGATGGCGGTCTCTCTCGCAATCTTCGCCGCCACCTTCTCCGCGGATTCCCGAGCGGCCTGTTCGGCGGTCTGCTTCGCGATCTCCATCGCGGTGGTTTCCGCCGCTTGGCTGGCGATCTCCCGGGCAGTGACCTCGGCGGTCTTTTCGGCGATTTCTCGCGCGGTCGCCTCGGCAACCTCGGTTGCCTTCTTCTCCGCGATCTCCTTGGCCGCCTCGCTCGCCGCGCGTTTGGCCACCTCCCTCGCCGTGTCGCCGGCTTGTTCGGCGGCTATCTGGGAGGCGATGCTCTGTGCGATTGAACCGATATCGACTCCCACCTGACCCGATGGAATTTGAACGGTGTCCAGGGAAGGGTTTTGGGAGAGAGGTTTAGGTTGGGGGTCCTCATCCTCCTCGGGCTCCTCCTCATAACCCTCCAAAAGATCGCCAATTTCAAGGACTGGGGGCTCCTCCTCCAGATCCGGAGAAGCGGCGGGTTGATTTGAAACATTTCCATTCGCGGAGTCGGTCTCCTCGAAATCCTCCGGATCGAATTCCTCCAATTTAATCTTGAGCTTTTTGGCCCAAAATTCGGTGGCTTTCGAAAGCGGCATCTCTTTGGACAAACTGTAGAGTTCGACCAAATTGCCCCCTTTGTTTCCGGGGCATTGAGCATAGGAGCATTTGAAAGACCTCCGGCCGAGGTCGACGCTCAAGGTCCGGATGATGGTGTCTTTATGAATGGGGCAGAAGGCGCGAAGCTGGTCTCCGAAGTTTTGCACCTTGGAGGTTTGGAAACCGATCTCCTTGAGAGTCGTTTCGGCGTCCAAAACCTCGCAGACCTTCGACAGATGCGCTTTGGCTCGAGGGTTCATACGAAAACCTCACCCTGGGCGATATTTCCCTCCGAGGAGACTCTCGATCCGCTCGGCGATCGATAGAGTTTTTCCATCTCGATGATTTCCTCCACCTCGGGCGGGACGAGGTAACGAATGCTTTTTCCCTCCGACACCTTCCGTCGGATGGCGGTCGAGGATATCCCAAATTCGTCCCAATCGAGAAGGACCATTCGGTCCCTGACTTTCGGATCGATTCGTTTGGGGTCCTCGCCAGGACGTCCGAATACCACCAACCTCGAAAGTTCCAGGATCTCCTCATAGGATTTCCAAGAACAAAATTCGACCGCGCTATCCATTCCCACGAGCAGCACCAGTTCCGAATCGGGACCGTACTCTTTCCGGATCGCTTTCAAAGTGTCCTTGGTGTACGAAGGGCCGCCCCGTTTCGCCTCGAGATCGACGGGCACGAGGCGAGAGTTGTTTTCGCAGACAGCCCTGAGCATCTTCCACCTCGTTTCAAAGGGGGTGATCCCTTCATTCTCCTTATGCGGCGGAGAGGCCGAGAGCACCAACAAGACCCGATCGAGATTCAGGCGTTCAAAGGATTCCTCAGCCATCCGGAGGTGAGCGTGGTGGATGGGATCGAAAGTGCCCCCCAAAACCCCTATCCGTTCCGCTTTCTTCGGTTGATTGATTTCCGTCCCTGAATCGGTCATTCAACTAGTCTATGGAATCCATTCTCCCACGTAAACTGCGCCGACCTAGGCGCTTTTTCCGTCATTGGACCACCGGAAACCCCTTCCTTAATGGGTGCCAATCCAATCAACGGCCATCCGTCAGCCGAACGGGATCACCCATGTTTGGAATATATGTTATTTATAATATACAGTATTTGCAACGAAAAGGCTATCCATTTTAACGCACGGGAATTGCTCATCCCGATCTCTCTTCAGTTTTCATTACTACCATCCCCCACCGCCGCCGCCGGCGGAGAAACCCCCACCCCCTCCCCGCGCTCCACCCCCTCCGGAACTCCCCGCTGCGGTTCCCCCAACTCCCGTAATCCTTTCACCTTCATTAACCGCTGAGTCGATGCCGAACTCGAGGATCTGTGCCAACCTGACCATTTCAAAGAGATTGATCCGAGAGGAATTCTGAAAAAACGCTCGATCGATCCCCCCGAAGGATTCCATCTTGGAAATCTGGTGTTGAAAGGCGCGAAGCCAATCGGAAGAAAAGCCAAAGGCCACCGCGTACGGAAAGAGTGTGTCGCCTTCTTCGGGAGAACGATCTCTGCGACCCTCCGTTCTCCGGGCTTCCTCCCTCAGAAAACTCTTGAAGGAGTGAATTTCATTCAGAAGTCGTTTTCCTTCAAGGGTTGGTTGACGAAGCAGGATTCCGAAGATTGGATTCAGGATGAACAAGCCAAAAACGATCAGGGTGAACCAGAGTCCGACCGGCGCCGTGACAAGGAGAAGAAGCGATATTAAGAAAAGGGGGACGACAACAGTCTCCGCGATGCTTGCGATCATGGACAATCCTCTCCGACGATCCGGACCGAATGCTTTCCTGAGCCATGCTATTCTCCCCTTCGAAAAGATGAAGCGAGCGAGTATGAACAAGCCAATTGACAGCAGGAAGGATGCGAAGAAATCTCTTCCCTGGTATTCCATGAAGAGGACCATCGTCGACACCGCGAAAGAAATAATCCAACCCGCCTCGAGGTATTTTCGATTTTCGGTAATAAAGAATTGATAGGTCTCTTCTTCCAGGTATTCCTTCAACCAGGTGGATGCCTTGGAAAATCGGTTGAAATGCTTTTGCGTCGCGATTGTTTCCGATTTCGACCCGAACAAATTGTCCGCGACGATTTTCTCGTCCTTAGTAAGAACTCCTTTATCGATACCGGTTTTCTCGAATTTAAAAGTGTCGCCATACGGTTTTATCTTCAAGAATCCTTTCGTTGCCATGCTGGAAATCGCGGCGTGCAAACAACGGTGGTCGTAATGAAGATTGGAAAGGAACCGCGCCATAGCGGGCGAAATCCCATTGGGCGGACGTCTCGATGGACGCACACTCTCCACGACTGGGTCGCGCCCGACCCACCACCATGAGATGGCATAGTAAAGGGAGAGGGCGACGACTCCGGATAGTCCAACCACCAGCCCTTTATTTGTTTTCATGAAACCGTTCAAGCGGTCATTGCGGGGCTCCAGCGGAAATGTCTCCATTGGAAATCTGAGTTTTATCGAGAAGCCGACACCCGGATCGAGGCCAATCCGTTCTATTCGGAAAGTCCCGTTCTCCCACGTGGCGCCCTGGACATCATGGTAGTGAGAAAGCCACCAATTCGAATGGAGGAACCCGGTCATCTCCACCTGGTCGTGGCGAATTTTCCCTGGCGGTTTTACTTGAACCTCAACCGAGTCAATCGGGAAATCCCACTTCCGGCCCGTGACATCGATTAGGCATTCTTGCCCATCGACCGTCTCCCGGATCGCTCCCTTGATTTGGTAGACCATTTGATAATCGTGGTCTCCTCTCGGAAGCGAACGGTCTTCATCGCCAATGTAGAGACGTACTCCTCTGGGGAACTCCTCCGTCCAGTGTTTCTCCGCGTGGCCATCGCGCCTGACCGAAATCAAACGAAACTCTTCATTTCTCTTGACTCCCCAAGGGTTGTGGTGGGTGGTTTCGATGTCCCTAAAAATCCCGTGCCGAATCTTGATCCCTTCCGCGTGAACCACGATCGAATCGGTGGCGGTCACAATTCCCATGGAGTCGATTGAATAGACAGCGGTGAACGAACGAATCCCTTCCATGGGGTATGCGGCCTGAAGGGCGGCCATCGAAACGGCAATTGAGACTGCCGCCCGCAACAGTGCGTGTGTTCTCATAGTGACACTCCTCCATATTCAGGAAACATTCCCGCAAGCCATGAAGGATGGTTGGATAGAAAAGGCAATGGCAGATGGATTCTTTAGATCGGTTCCTACTTTACCACAGTTTGGGTGGATTCTAAACAACTAATGTGAACCATTGTGAAGGGCGGTAAGATGAACGAGAGGTGCATTTTTCTGTGCATTTTTTTGTTGCTTTCCTGACCAAGTTCATGTTTTAATTCCATTAGGGCATCATTTGAAATTCGGAAGCGATGGGTAGGCTTCCATATTGGGTTGGATGATTCAGTTGCCGGACAGATTCTTTCAGGATCGGACCCCGGTTCTCGCTGTCGCCGGTTGGAGTGGATCCGGAAAAACCACGCTGTTGGAGCGGCTAATCCCGAGATTGGTCGACCAATGGTTGCGGGTTGGCGTTTGGAAGCATGACGCCCACCACCTCGACATTGACCGTGAGGGCAAGGACACCGACCGCCTGTATCGCGCGGGCGCCGCTGTTGTTTTGAGCGAGGACCCCTCCCAGGGGTTTGTCCGCGTCTCCCCTTCCAAGCAAGTCTCGAATCAACTCATTCCCCTCCAACAACCTCTCGATCTGATTCTTATCGAGGGGAATAAATCGATGCCCTTCGAAAAAATTTGGCTGAACCATCCGGACGCCGAAAATCCCCCTCCTCAAGACTTGGAGAACTGTCTGAAAAGATTCGATCGAACGCCGGATCTGGTCACACGCGTCGAAAACTTCGCGCTCGGTTGGCTGAGGAAAAAATGGGAATCGCGTCCAATACGCATTGCCTTCCTCATCGGCGGGGATTCCTCGCGGATGGGGCGACCCAAACACTTGCTTTCGTATAATGGCCACACACTGATCGAGGAAATGGTCCTTCGATTCAAGGAGCATAGCAGCGCCTCCATTGTCTTGGTCGGGAAAGGGGAAATACCCGACTCGCTGAAGAACATGGTGGAGACGTTGCCCGATATCCCCGGCGGCAGTGGGCCCATGGCGGGCCTGCTCTCTCTCTTGCGATGGGACCCGACCACCTCCTGGGTGTTGTTTGGATGCGACCTTCCGGGACTCAATGTCCGCTACCTGGAATGGCTCAAATCTCACCGGGATATCGGGATCTGGGGGGTCGTGCCGCAAGTTGAGGGCGAACGGTTTCGCCAGCCACTCGCCGCGATCTACGAACCGCAAGTCAAACCCTATTTCGAAACCGCCTGGTCTCAGGGCTTCCGGGGGATGCACCAAACCCTCTCCGGCATTCCTGTTCTCAACCCTGTCGTTCCCGACCACCTCCATGCTAACCTCGTGAACACCAACACACCCGAGGAATGGGAGGCGTTCGAGAAGAGGGATGAGCACGACTGAGAACGCGGTTGAACCAAGGACCGCTCCCAAACCTCAACCCATGCGGGTTTCCCGCTCAGGGCGCAAACCGATCCTCGCGGTCACCCTCGGGGACGCCGCCGGAGTCGGTCCCGAACTTTGCCTCCATCTCCTCAATCGCGTTGCCGAGGAGGAACTCCCCTACCATGTCGCGGTGATCGGCGATATTGAAATCCTGCTCCGTGTTTCGGCCGAGATGGACCGCGACTTTCGTCCGCATGTCCTGGTGCGAGAGGAGTTTGAGGAGACCGAGGAAAAGGCGAAACTTTTCAAACAACATGGCTCCTTCGTGATCGACACCCCATGGCTCAAGGATAAGAACGTGGAACCGGGTTGTGTCCAAAAGACGTGCGGCAAGGCGGCTGGCGAATTCATTCGGTATGCTGTGGAGGGAGTTTTGGCCGGAACCTTCGATGGCATCCTCACCGCTCCCATCAACAAAGAATCTCTTCACCTCGGTGGTTTCAATTTCCCGGGGCACACCGAAATGTTGGCCTCGCTGGCGGGGGTTTCCGGCGAGGAGGCGATGCTTCTTTTCAGCGAAAAAATCTCGGTGGGATTCGCCACCCTTCACACCGCCCTTTTCAACGCCTGCGCCCAACTTCGGTCGGAGGAGATTGTCCGTGTCGGGCTGTTGATGAATCGAACCCTCGAACGCCTTTATTCGAGACCGGTCCGACTCGGGGTTCTGGCGTTGAACCCCCATGCAGGTGAAAGCGGACTCTTCGGCCGTGAGGAGATCGAGATCATCCAACCCGCCATCGCGGCGCTGGAGCGGGAGGGAGTCATGGCGGATGGCCCCTTGGTTCCCGACGCCGCCTTTGTCCCCAATGTCCTTCACCGGTTCGATGGTTTCTTGTGCATGTACCACGATCAGGGTTCGATTCCCTTTAAGATGTTGTCCTTCGATGAGGGGGTCAACCTGACCATGGGATTGCCGTTCATCCGCACAAGCCCGGATCATGGGACCGCTTTCGATATTGCCTGGCAGGGGATCGCCTCGCCCTCGAGTTTTTTCGCGGCCGCCGACCTTGCCGGGAGATTGATGCGATCCGATGAGAATTAAATGGCGCCCTCTCGCGCTTGTCGTGTGGGGGATTCTCTTCGTATCGATCGCGGTGGCGGTATTTGGTTTAAAAGCCTTCGGTAGCCTCGGGTTCAACTCCTTCTTCCACGGCGTGCGGGAGACTCCTTATCTTTGGCTCTCGCTCCTTCAGTCGGTCGGACAGGTTCTCCTCCTTTTGGGATCTCTTTATGTCACTCACTCATGGCGTTTTATTTCGAAACGAGTCTCATTCATCGATTTCACCCTGATGGTTTGGCCATCCCTTTGCGGGTTATGGCTGACACTCAAGCGCTTTGCTTTCTCCTCCTTCGGAGTAGATGGCTTGATGGTCGTCGAACCCCTCCTGGTATCTGTGTTTTTCTCGATCTCTCTGACCGGATGCGGACTTCTTGTCAGCCGTGTCTTGGGTTTCATCACACCAGACGAAGCAAATCCATTAAAAAAATTTCTGATCGCTAACTTATTGGGGATCGTAGTCGTCTCGATTGTTTTGTTCTTAGCGGCGCTCTTAGGATTTTGGGAGCCGATTCACCTCTGGTTCCTTTTGGGGGCTTTCCTGATACTCGCTCTCTTCGGCCTCTTCCCGGAGCGGGCATCCTCTGTTTCCGGCGAGACGCCTCCTTCAAAAGAGGTGAGGTCTTGGCTCCGCGATCCCTCTTTTTATGCGTGGGGATTGGTTTTGGTCCTCCTCTTTGGCGTCTTTCAATTGGGGTGGCTGCCGCCGGATGACTCCGATGAACTTCGTTATCACCTGACGCTACCGAAACGATATCTGGAGGCGGGTCAATTCGTGGTTCTTCCTGACCAACTCTTCTCTTTCTTCCCGACCGGGATGGAGATGCTAATGGGGCTTCCGCTCTCTCTCGATTGGCTTCGTCCTGAGGAGCTTCGTCAGGGGCTGATCGGCGGGGGGAAGTTTATCCACGCCTACATGGCTTACCTCTGTGTGATACTTCTCGTGGTCTGGCATCGCGACTTAGGGGATTCGGAGGAAAGTCCATCGCTCGATTCCTTGCCGCCTCTTCTTTTCCTTTCGATTCCATTCGTCCCCATCCTGGCCTCTTGGGCTTTTGTGGATTTCGGTTCGGCATTGGGGTGGTTGGGGTCGGCCTATTTCGGCTGGCGATTCTTTTATCGGACCGGTTCGATTCACGATGCGGCGATGGCGGGGGTCGCACTGGGTTGGTCTCTGATGGTGAAGTACACCGGTTTGGCTTGGTGTGTCATCTTCGGGGTCGCTTGGATTTTTTTATCGGCCATTCGGAAGAAATCCCCGGCTTCTCTCATTCCGATCGTTGTCATTCCCGCGGTCCTTTCCGCCCCCTGGCTTCTCAACAATTGGATTCGCACCGGGAATCCTTTCGCGCCATTGCTGTCGGGGATGTTTGGTTTCGGGTTCGATCCAGTCCAGAAAGCCTTTTACGATTGGCACGCGGGGATGAAGGGGGATCTGAATGGTTTTCGCCACCTCTCCTTTGGGGCGAAAGCGGTCGACCTCGTCCTGTTGCCCTTCCGCGCCGCGCTTCAGCCCGAGAGAGTTGAGAACAATCCGATTGGAGGGCTTATCCCTCTGCTTTTGCCGGCTTTCATCATGGGCATCTGGAAAAGGAAAAAAGGGATGGCCTGGATCGCCATTCTATCCCTGGGATGTTTTCTCCTTTGGGCGCTCACCTACCGGGACCCACGATTCGCAATCCCTCTGTGGGGGTTATACCTGCTGATTGGGTCCCTGGGTTTGAAAAAAACAATGGGTTCGATATCGGAATCGCATCGTCCCACATTTTCGTGGGTTGCGATTGCTCTCATCCTCATGTTGAGTGTCAACCAATCGGAGGAGCTCTTCCGCCGACTCTACGCTTTCGGACCCGCGATCGATTGTCGGATCGATCCGGAGGATTATCTTGCCCAACGCCTCCCCTCCATGCGAGCAGTCCGAGAGGTGGAACGGAGGCGCGAGGAGGAACCGATCAAACCGACCCTCCTGCTTCTTGGTCAAGAGCAATCCTATTACTTCGATTCCCCTGTTCGAGGGACCGACTACTTCGATGGCCCCTTTCTAGCCGGAGTCGCAAAAGAGGCCAGCGATGTCGTCGCGATTTCTCAACGACTGAAAGGGGAGGGAATCGATTGGGTTTTTATTAACCGTGAGACCTTGGAGGCTCACCCCGCCAACCGACTTCGAGGCCTGTGGTTCACCACCAACTCCGAGGAGGCTGTTCATTCCATCGAGCAAGTGAGCGCTGGCCAGCAACCCGACCTCGATCTAGAAAAGGCGGATGAGATTCCCGCGTTTCGCCGGATGCATGCGTGGCTCATCCGTCACCCCGGTTACAAAGAAGTCTCTCTTCAAACTGGACAACAACAAAATCGCCCACTCGTTGAAGAATATCGCGATTGGTTGACATGGCCCGAGATGCGGGGCGTGACGGTGGCGGACCTGCCTCGGAGCCGTTATTCTCTTTTGGTTGGGGATCCCGAATGGCGATCTTCCGACGATTCCAGGAAAGGCGATGAAGAATAAACTATGAATGGCAAAGACCTGAAACGAGCGATCAGAAACGGGGAGCGGGTCTATGGGACCTGTGTGGTCTCCATTTCCCCCCAATGGCCCGCCATGATCGCGGGAACCGGGCTCGATTTTGTATTCATCGACACCGAGCACATTCCCATCGACCGGACCGAACTCTCATGGATGTGCCAAAACTTCTCCGCGCGGGGATTGGCCCCGATTGTCCGCATTCCTAAGCCCGATCCTTACTTGGCTTGTATGGTGCTGGATGGCGGAGCCCAGGGAGTGGTTGCTCCCTACATGGAGCGAGTGGCCCAAGCCAAGGAACTGTGCGGGGCCACCAAGTTTCGTCCTCTCAAAGGAGTGCGTCTGGATCGAGTTTTGTCCGGTGAGGAAGCGCTCGGGGAACCGTTGCAGTCCTACATTGGCAAGTTCAACGAGAACAATCTTTGCCTGATCAACATCGAAAGCGTCGAGGCGATCGAATCCCTGGATAAACTTTTGGCGGTTCCCGATATTGATTGCCTCTTGGTCGGCCCCCACGATCTATCGATCAGCTTGGACATTCCCGAGGACTACCGCAATCCCAAATTCACCGAAGCGATGAAGTCCATCATCGATAAGGGCCGGGCCGCCGGGGTGGGTGTCGGTTTCCATTACTCATTCGGCATCGAAGAGGTCATGGACTGGATCCGTCTTGGCGCCAACTTCATCGTTTACAGCACCGATTTCTTCCTGGTGCGCGATGCTCTGGTGCGCGATGTGGGACAGCTGCGAGAAACTTTTGGAGACTCGATTCATGGCAAAGGAGGCGAGGTGGGACCCGCGGCGATTTGATTGCCCTGGGTAAAAGAATGATCGCCAACGTTAAATTTCAACGATTGTTTTGGTTCCATTGGGAGGCCCGCTGGAAAGGCTCAGGCGATGTTTCGAGCCTGCGGGGTCGTTCTATTCGTCTTCACTTCCGAATAAGGCGCGCCAGTCTCTACGCCTTCCAGTTCCGCTGATCCTGCTCGGCCCGAAAGGGCTTGTCCAATTTCTTTTCTTGTTTAACTTTCCCGAAAATCTATTTCACTGCGGAGTCGTTGGGAAGAATGAACGCGGTTCTTTGGGGAGTGCTCGCCTATATCCTGGTCCAACTGATCATCGGCTTGGTGGTTTCGAGGCGGATCCAAACCGAATCGGATTATCTGCTCGCTGGCCGACAGTTCGGGTATGGCATGCTCACCATGACCCTGTTCGCCACCTGGTTCGGGGCGGAGACCTGCATCGGAGCCTCCGGCGAGGTCTACTCCGAGGGACTCGCGGGGGCGCGAATGGATCCGCTGGGATACTCCTTCTGCCTCATCTTCATGGGAATTTTCTTCGCGGTCCCCCTGTGGAATCGAAAGTGCACCACCCTGGCGGATGTTTTCCGAGACCGATTCTCTCCCGGAGTCGAGAAACTCGCGGTGATTCTGATGGCGCCGACCTCGATGATGTGGGCCGCCGCGCAGATACGCGCGTTCGGATCGGTCATCTCCGCCTCCTCCGAACTCAGCCTCGAAATCACCATCACCCTTTCCGCATCGATGGTAATCATCTACACGACGAGCGGGGGACTCTTGGCCGATGCGATCACCGACTTCATCCAAGGCATTGTGTTGATTTTCGGACTGCTTCTCTTGCTGGGCGTCGTGCTGTTCAAGTATGCGGCTGGAGACATTCCGCCCCCCTCGCCCGACCGATTCACCTTTCTCTACGCCGAGGAAAGTTCCGCCCTGGTTCAATTGGAGGGATGGACCATACCCATCATCGGGTCCGTCCTCTCGCAGGAATTGGTCGCTCGCATCCTCGCCGCGAGAACTCCGGTTCATGCCCGAAGAGCCTCTCTGATGTCCGCGGGATTGTACTTGTTGGTGGGGGCCATTCCTGTGCTTCTTGGATTATTCGGACCGGGGATTCTTCCCGGCCTGGAGGAGACCGAACAGTTTCTGCCCTCCTTGGCCAAGCAAATGCTTCCCACATTTCTCTATGTGATCTTTGCCGGGGCCCTCATCTCCGCCATCTTGTCGACTGTGGATAGCGCGCTCCTCGCGGCGGGGGCTCTGGTCTCACACAACCTGATCATTCCCTCGATGAAGTCTGGCGACGAGAAAGCAAAGCTGAGAGTGACACGAATATGCGTGTTCGTTTTCGGACTGATGGCCTATTACCTGGCCTTGCACGCGGAAAGCGTCCATGACTTGGTGGAGGAGGCCAGCGCTTTTGGCAGCACCGGAATCTTTGTCGTGATCGTGTTCGGATTGTTCACCCGATATGGAAGTTGGATGACCGCGCTATGCACATTGGCTGCGGGTATTGGCGTGTATGTCCTCTTCGCCTACCACTACGAATCCGAGTTCCCCTATCTCATCTCCCTCTTCGCGGCCACGATCACCTATCTTTCGGTCGGTTTACTGGAGGGTCCGGTGCTCGAGGAGGAGAGAGCGACTTAGCCGACCTTCACCGACGCCTAGATTTACTTGGCGATTTGGAGATCGGAGTCGGAATCCTCGACAAGCGAGCCTCGCATCGCGCGCACCTTCTCGCGAATCTTGAAGAGAAGACTGAGCACGATCGGGACAAGCACCAAAGTGAAGATGGTCGAAACCAACAGACCGCCCACCACCACCGATCCCAATCCACGATAGAGTTCGCTTCCCGAGCCGGGCATCAACACCAAGGGGAGCATGCCGCCCACCGAGGTCAACGTGCTCATCATGATCGGACGCACACGCGATCTGACCGACTCGGCGATCGCCTCGCGCGGGGTCATGGAGGCGTCGTATTCGCTGTTGTCATCCCCCTCGCCCAGGAAGTTCAGGGTCTGGTGAACGATCAGGATCGCGTTATTGACCACAACCCCAGCCAAAATGACGAAGCCCAGAATGGTGAGCACGTCCATGTTTTGCACCGGAGTGTATCGGTCGAAAACGCTCCAATGGTGAACGATCGCCAACCCTAGGAACCCTCCGAAAGTGGCCAGCGGTACGCTCACCATGATCACCAAGGGGTAGGACCAACTCTGGAAGAGAACCGCCATCAGCAGATAAACCGCCAGCAGCGCGAGGAAAAGCGAACTGGTGACTGTCCCGATAAATGTTCCATCCCCCAAGAGCGCCATCTTGATCTCATCCAAAGCGCCCGCCGATCCGGAAAGACCCACCTCCACATCCGGGCTGATCTTCCCTTCGTCGCGAAGCTCGGTCACCTGAGCGTTGACCTGATCGATCGCGTCCTGAAGCGGCATGCCTCGTGGCGGTGTGAATTGGAGAGTGACCGCCCGCTGACGGTTCACATGCTTGATCCGGTCGGGTTCGCGAATTCTCTCCACATTTGCGAGGCTCGCGAGATCGACGATATGTCCATCCGGAGTCGCAAGCGGAGTCTGGAGGAGAGCATCGACCGGATGATCGGCAAGCGCCTGCGGAGTGATGATCTTCAGATCCTTGAGTTCCCCTTCGATTTGGAACTGGCGGGGCAAGAGCAGACCATCGGAATTGGCCTGGACCGCGTAACCCACATCGGTCCGCGTCATCCCCACATCGCGAAGACGTTCATCCTCGGGAAACACTCGGAGTTCCGGGGTCGGAAGTTGAAAGTTCGAGGGTTCGGGGCTGACTGTGCCCATCCCGAATTTACCGACCATGGCGCCCATCATACTTCCAGCCGAATGGATCACATTGTCGAGATCGCTGCCAGCCAGATCGACCTTCACCGCCGAGCCGGTCATACCGCCCACTCGGAAGAGCGGGACCTGAAATCCAAAATTGATTACATCGGGGGCGACCTCTCCCGCCGCCGCGTAGTTGAGCAGCGGCAGAGTGTCGATCACTCGTTTCTTGTCCTGAGAGACAGTGACATGGAAGACTCGTCCGCCAGCAGCCACGATGAAGTATTGGCTGATAGGTGGGGGAATGACCTTCTCGTCCGAACCGGGCGCGATGGGAAGCGGGATGCGATGATCCTCTTTCGGAGGGGGGCCGCCTCGCACCACCGATTCGATTTTGAACTGGTCGCCGGCGACCTCCCAGGCGGGACGGACCCGTTCCTCGAGACGCTTGGCGATGTCGGTCATCTGATCGAGATTGTAGCCAGGAGGGGGGATCATGACCCCAAAGGTCACATTCCGATTCCCCTGCGGCAGGTAGTCGATCGGCGGGACCAACAACCAGATGCCGGTGATCGTGACAATAGTGAAGGCGGCGATGATCAAAATCTGGGCGGTCCAACTTCCCGAAGCCCGGTAGATCCCCTCTCCGACCAAGGAGGGCAACCGCATGGCCGAATGAATCCACGCCCCCATCGAAGAGAGGACGCCGCCACGGCCCAATCGATCCTCGCCCTCGAGGACCTTCTTTGGATCGCTCTTCTTTTTCTTGGGCGGTTTCAAAATCAGCGCCGCCGCCGATGGGATGACTGTGATGGAGACAATCAGACTCACCCCAACCGCCGCCATGATGGCGAGACCGATATCGCGGAAGAGCTGCCCCGCCGTTTGCTGGATCAACAGCACCGGCAGGAAGACGATAAGAGTTGTCAGGGTCGAAGCGAGAACCGCGCCGCTCACCTCCTGCGTTCCCTCGATGGCAGCCTTGCGAACGGATTTGCCCATTTCAATATGACGGAAGATGTTCTCGATCACCACAATGGCGTTGTCGACCACCATCCCGACCGCGAAGGCCATGCCCGCCAGCGAAATGATGTTGATCGATCGACCCATCGCGACCAGCACCACCACCGCGGCGATGGTCGAAATCGGGATTGCAATGGCGATGATCCCAATGGTTCGGATGGACCGCAAAAAGAGCAGCAGCGTGATCACGGCCAACAGCCCGCCTGCGTAAATGTTGGTGCGGACCAGTTCTAAGGCGTCTTTCACATAAGTGGTGGAATCGTAGGTTTGGACGAGTTCGAGAGTCCCGTTGAGTCCGAGTTTCTTGGCCTGGAGGTCCAGCAGTCCGCCCGGAGCGTTGAGCTGCTCGACCTCGTTTTGGACCCGCTCCATGGTTTCCAGGAGGTTGCCCCCATGGGCGAGCTGCATATTGATGAACGGCATCGTGTGGCCGCGGGCGCGCACAAACCCATCCGGCTCTTTCCAGGTCTCGACAATGTCGGCCACATCGCGCAGGTAGATGGGCCCGCTCTCCTCGCGGCGGATCACCATCTTCTTCACGAAATCGACATCGCGGAACCGACCCACGGCACGGATACGGATATCATTCTTGCCCTCCGGCAACTTGCCACCGGAAAAGTTGTCGTTGGTCAGTTCGATCGATTGTTTGAGTTCGGAATAGGTGATACCGCGTTGAGCCAGAGCGACCGGATCGACTCGGATCTGAACCTCTTTTTCCCGCGCCCCTCGGATGCCCACTTGCGCGACCCCCGGGATGCGTTCGAGCCGGGGGCGGATTCGCTTCTCCATGAAATCGTAAAGGGTGGTCGGATCGAAATCGGGGTCGGTCGAAGAGAGCCCGATCCAGGCGATGTAATCGACCGACTCGGGGTCGACCCCCTCGATCTCCGGCTCGTCGACTCCCTCCGGATAAGAGGGGACTTCGCCGAGTTTCTGATCGACCTCGGCCATCGCGTCCTCAATATCGGTCCCGGTCTGGAATTGCATACGGATCTCGCCAGTCCCCGCCTGACTGATGCTGGTCATCGATTCAAGACCGGTGACATCCCCGAGCTTTTTCTCCTGCTCTTCGATCACATCGCTCTCGATCTCGAGAGCGGAGGCGTTCTCCCAACGAGTGGTGACCGCGATGACCACCGAATCGACCACTGGGGTCATCCGGATGGGCACCTCGGTCAACGCGATAATGCCCGCGAGAACCGAGACGATGATGCCGACTGTGACGGTGATCGGCTGGCGGACGGCAAGTTCAACGAGTTTCACTGCTGATAAACACCTTTCGGTACGGGCGGAGATTCGCTCCGCGAAGTTGCGAGATGAGACCTACCGGTTGGAATGGATCTCCGTTAGGGGATGACCGGTTCGGCTTTGGCCAGACTGGGGGCTTTCTTCTCGATCGGATTAACCGGCATGCCCGGCATCAATCGTTCGTTCCCCTCGATGACCACCTGGTCGCCGTCCTGCACATCGGCGGAGCGAACCGCGACAAGGTCTCCCGTTTGAAACAGCACCTCCACCGGCACCTGGACGGCTTGGTAGCCACCATCATCGGTTGGCGTGGTTTTGTAGACATACGAATTCGCGGCATCACGGACGATCGCGTCCTTGAACACGGTCAAATGTTCGCCCTGTTCTCCGACAGGGAGCCAGGCGGAGACCGACATGCCGGGAGTGAGCGACCCCGAGGGGTCATTCAATTTCGCCACCAACATGAAGGTCCGGGTCCGCGAATGAACATCGGGAACCATCTCCACGTCGGTCGCCGATAACCTGTCTCCGGTGGCGTGGATCTCAATCTCCACCTTTCGGTCCTTCAGCGCGGGGGTGTTCACATACCTTTCGGGAACCTCGATCCACGCCTCGATCGTTCCGGTCGAAACAATGGTGGCGACCCCTTTCCCCTGCTCGATCCATTCACCCGGCTCGGCTTGCCTTTCGACGACCTGGCCATCGAATGGCGCCTTGATCGTGAGATCCTCGAAGCGCACCCTAAGCAGATCGATTTCGCTCTCAATCTGGTGAATCCCTTTCTCGGCGGCGTTCACCATCGCCTCGGCGACCGCGACATCCGCCTGCGCGTGGTCGAAATCCTGATCGGTCACCACTGAGTCTTTCCAGAGTTTCTGGGAACGGGCAAAGTCTTGCTTGGCTCTCGCGAGTTCGGCCTGATGTTGGAGGACAGTCGCTTGCGCAACCGCCAAGGAGGCCTCTTTTTCCTCGATCTGAGCCTTGAGTCGACGGTCATCCAGTTTGGCCAGAATTTCACCTTTCGAGACCTTGTCACCCTCTTGAACCATCACCTCCAGCACCTGACCCGCCTCGAGGGCGGCCACTCCGGCTCTTGAGACGGCGCGCAAGGATCCGGTCAGTTTCTGCGATTCCTGAAGGTCCACCATCTTGGCGGGTGAGACATGCACCGCGGTCACACGCGGTCCGCCTTGAGAGAGTGATGGTGTCGCCCCGATCGCGAGGCCAATTAAGACCAGACAGGCGGTAAACGAAATGGAGCGGATTAAGTTGACTGGTCGGTCTAGTAGCGTCATAAACAAAAATCACCTCTTAAGAAAAGTATCGAATATATAGCCTACAAACTCATCGACCGGCGCAATGTCACGGTCGATTTGGGTTCGGATCATGACCCCCTCCCAGGAGGCTTGAATAAAACCGGCCAGCGCCTCGGGATCGTGAGAACCGTCGACTTCGCCGGCGGCCTGGGCTTCGCGAATGCATTGAGCCACGAGCGAACGGAATTGATCCATGCCGCATTTGATCGCCGCGCGAACCGGCTCGCTCAGGTTGGCGATCTCCAAAGCCATCTTGGGAACCAGGCATTCTCGGTTAAAACCCTGCTCTACCAGCACCTCTCGGGCAAGACGAAAAGCCTCTCGCAGTCTCTCCAAAGGCGACCTGGATCGATCCGTCAGGAATTCACGAACTCGATCCAAGTGTTCCGCAGTCGATTTTTCGATGACCGCAATCGCCAAATCCTCTTTCGATTTGAAATGATGGTAGAAGGACCCTTTCGGGACCCCCGCGTTTTTCAAAATCTCATTCAGCCCGACGCCGTTGTAGCTTTTGGCGATAATCGCCTGGCTGCTGGCATCGAGAATTCGTTCTCGAGTTTCAGCGATCGTCATAGTTCTTTCCACCAACCTTCGGCCGTTAGATTAGACCAGTCGTCTCAAGATGTCAACAAAATCAATTTGGCCCGCCAAGCCCACTTAATCCACAGGCGAGACCCATCCAGTCATGGCTGGCCGACGCGTTCTTCCCATTCGGCGAAATCCTGGGCCAGGTCTTTAACCAATGCGGGATGGCTTTCTGCTAGGTTTTTTGTTTCTCCCCCATCCACTTCGAGGTCATAAAGCTCCCAAGGAGTCCCGGTCCCTTGGTTCACCAGTTTCCATCGTTCCTGCCTCACTCCCTGTTCCCGAGCGTTCCAATAAAGAGACCTGCCATCTCTGGAATCGGGGCCGATCAGGTCAGGTTTGAGACTCCTTCCTTCCAAAGGAAGCAAATGCCTCCCCTGGAATTCATTGGGGTGAGTCGCTCCCGCAATATCGAGGAAAGTGGGCAAGACATCGATGACGTGGCCGATGCTTGAACAAAGAGCGCCGCCCTCTGTGACAACCTTTGGCCACCGCACAATCAATGGGGTCCGAACGCCTCCCTCGTAGGCGGACTGTTTGAAACCATTAAGAGGGGTGTTGCTAAGGTTCGCCC
>JACKFH010000020.1 GCA_020632575.1 Candidatus Omnitrophota bacterium
CAATGGATGCCAACATCGGTTGGAGAATCCCGTTTCCATCTGAGAGTGTGAAGGTGAACGAGTGCTTCACCCCCAGGCCCCAGATGTGCAACAACCTTGTAAACCTGAGATTCAATGCATTTACAGAACCTATAAAGCTCCGGAGTTCCCCTCAAGCACCTCCGGGGCTCCGGATCTGACCTCATTCAAAGAGAAAATGATTCCCACACAAGCCGATTATTCCCCCCCCAAATGCGTTTTCGGTAAGCACACGTTTACAAGGATGAAACCTTCTTGAAATAGTATCGGAGCTGGAAGAAAACTCGGTTCTCTCGGAAAGCCTCGGTGGGATCGCTCACACGGTACCAACGATGTCGCCATCCCAAGCCCAGTTCTAGTTTGTCTGAATATTCATAAAAAAGACCGAGTCGAACCAGATAATCTTCATACAATTCAATGAAGGGATCGAGACGGGATGGGGGAGGAAACGGATTGGGCTGACGGGAGGCGAGAAATCTTCGATTGTCAAAATCACGCTTATAGATTCTACCATCGGCCTCGAATCGTAGTTTCTCCGTAATGGGGTATTCGAGATCGAACCTGAAGTTCAGGCCACCATAGGAATAATAATCCTGGTAATCGTCCGCGAGGTCTTCGTAAGAAACCTCTAGATCCACCTCGAAACCAGGTCTGAAAACTTTTTCGATCCCGACTCCGAACTCTAAATTGCCTTGCCGTCTTAGGGTTCCCGGGATCCGTTCACCATCGACCCCCCTGCGTGCGTACTCTTCGCGATAAGAACGCCACTTGTTTCTGGCAAAGAAATTCAGGGTGGTGTCTTGCGTCAGTTCTCTATCCCAATCGATTGAGATTCGATTTTCATGCCAGTCATCAGATAGGTCTCCAGGGTATTCGTCATAATCATAATTGACAAAACGGTATTCGAGTTCGATCTCATCGATGTCGTTCAGATCAAATTCGTACTCGAGGTATAGGTCGGTGCGGTAGTAATCGATATCCGTCTTTAGTTTCTCACCGAAACGATTGTGGGCAGTGGCGAGGCGTCTGGATTCACGTATCCCGGCACGGAGGTATTCTCCCTTGTCCAATCTTTCTTGCCATTGGAGCCGGAGGGTGTTTCGCTGCCTCTCTTTGCTACGGAATTCCTCAAAGAACTCTCCCTTATAAAAATAGTCTATCGAAAGTTTCGTCCCAAGGCTGTAATAGCGATCAAACTCGAAATCGAACCATCCCTCTTGGTAGTCGGAACCTTGATGCCGCAGCACCTTGGGATCGCCAGGGACAGGAATCGAGGATGATCTGAATACATTGTCATCATACCCATAGCGATAAGTGGTTTCCGCGTCGATTACATCGTATGGGTATTTTTTCTTTTTCTTGACAGGTTTGCGCTCCCGTTCCTCTTCTTCTCTTCTCCGAATCCGTTCGTCAACGTCTTCAATTAAAGGAAGTTCGAGCCCTTCCTCTCCACGAAACTCCTCTCTCTGTCCGACAGCGGGACCGACCTTCGAGAAGGCAGCCAAAGAAAAAAGAAGCAAGATGAGACTCAATCGGAACCCTTTTTCCGCGAGGGACCGATCCGCGTATCGTGGCAAGGACTTCCCTCCAATTAAGGCATCTCAGTGTGTTGCCAATCGAGTGTAAACAGAATCAGATCCTCTGACTCAGGGATCGAATTGCCATTCAAGTCGGCTGGATCAATCGGGTCCAGGATTCCGGACCGGATCTGGGTCAACAGATTCAATAAGTCGATCCCATCAGCCCCTCCGTCATGATTGAAATCCCCAGGAATTCCCGCCGTAGTCGATGGCGTGGATGTAACAGTTGCGGTGGTCGTTGGTGACGGAGTCGCTGTCAATGTTGGTGAAGGAGTTTCCGTTGCGGTTGAGGTTGGAGTGTCCGTGACACTCTGAGTGTTGGTTGGAGTTGGAGTTACCGAAGTATCTGGTCCGAGAAGAAAATCAATCCCCGCCGTATCTATTCCCACCGTGACATCGATCAGCTGGGCTGAAGTGACATCAGCCACTCCATCGTAGAATTCTTCAAGAAGGCCACTTATGAGAGGAGGATCCGCACGTAAAAGATACTGGCCCGGAGGCAATGGTCCCAGCCGGTAGTTGCCCGACAAATCGGATTTGGTGGTGATGTCCAACCGCCTCCTGTCTGGATAGAAAGCGTCCAGATCGATTCCCGAAAGACCCGCCAAGGAAGTGGAAGACTGGATCTTCCCGGCAATGAAACCGCCCGGTTCCAAAGAGAAATCAGCGGTGGCGTTAGGTGCAGTTCCGTTCACGGCAATGGGAGTGGCGCGGGATAAGGCATACTCATTCTGAAAGGATTGATCGGCGTAACCGGTGTCCGGGGTCGGATCGGCCTGGAGAAACCAGGATCCGAAAGGAACCGGGCCCAAGATGAAAAATCCAGTCGCGGAGGTGACCGCGTCCACTGCGGAAAAGAAATTCCTTTGATTGTCGAAGAGATCCAAATCGATACCCGCGAGTGGAGCCATCGTGACCGCATCGACAATCGTCCCTTGAATGGTTCCGGCGGGATCGAGGTCAAAATCGATCCCCGAAGTTTCATTCCCCACCGTCACGGGAACCAATGTCGCCGATGCCTCGATAAGGGTGTCCTGATAGTATTTCAGCGCAAAGCCTTGTGCTCGTGTCGGATCGGCGCGAATCCGATAGTCGCCCGCAGGGAGGCCGCCAATGAGATAAGACCCATCCACCATGGAGGCGGCATTGACCGGCATTCGTCGACCAATCGTGTCGAAGACATCAAGGTCGATTCCCGATATCGGAGTCAATGTTGTCGCCTCCCGAATGACTCCTGAAATCGTCCCTCCGAGAGGAGCCTGGATATCGATTCCAGCAGTGATCGTGTTGAGCGACACCGCGACTATTTGTCCGTCCGATTCGAAAAGGGCGTTTGGATGAAAGGTGCGAACCAACCCGGTGACCGGCTCGGGGTCGACTCGCACCCGATAATTACCGGGTAGCACAGGTCCGATTTGGTAGAACCCGGTCGCGGAGGTGGTGGCTCCGGCCCGGACAAACGACCCTGTGTCCGTGAAGAGATCGAGGTCTTGGCCAGCGAGAGTGACTCCGGCGCCTTGTTGGGTGACCACTCCTTGAATCAACCCGCCACGTGGGATGCTGATGTCTATTCCCGTTTGATCATTGGTCCCCGTAATCTGAATCGGAGTCGCGGAGGCACGGTCCTCACCATTCAAATAGTAGCGACCAATCAAAAAGGACTCGGGAAGAGGATCAGCGCGCAGAAGGTAACTGCCAGGTGGGAAGGCTCCGATTTCATAGCTTCCTCCGACATCGGTTTTTGCATTGGCAGAGGAAATGAATTCCCCACCCGCCGTAAATACATCCAAGTCGACCCCAGCCGCCGGGATTCCTTCGCCCGCCACTGTGATTTGCCCCGAAATGAGCGCGCCGGGGGACAATGAAAAATCGAGCGTAACATCCCCGACACTTGGGACAATGACGAAAGTGGCTTCGGAGCGGAGAAAGACGCCTCCACTGTATTGGTCGACATAGCCTTGCTGAGCGGAAGGATCGGCGCGGACAATGTATTGCCCAGCTGGAACATTCTGGAGGATGTATTCCCCGGTAGCGCTCGAGGATCCATTCACCGCGACCGATTGGAAATTCTGATCAAGGATGTCCAAATCGATCCCAGGTATCGGAGTGCCCGTCCCGGATTCGGTAATGGAGCCACGAATCGTTCCTGCTTCTCCCGCCATACACAGACAAATCAGCCATGCCAAAACCGTACAAACAGTTCTCATGAGTTTCTCCCTTTCAATGAGGAACGCCTCTCATTGTCTGAAACCATTCATTAGTAGAGATTCCAGTTCCAGACCGCCAAACTCCCACCATCGAGGAGGAATTCGATTCCCACAGTCTCCTGACTGACATTCACTGTGACCGGTGTCGCGGATCCGAGCGTGGTGGCGCCATCGTAGTATTCATCCATGTAACCGGAGGCATTTAGCGGATCCGCACGGATGATGTATTGCCCTGGCGGGAGTGGCCCCAATATAAATTGTCCAGCCAAATCGCTTCTAGCATCGATTGCGACCGGGGTTCCATCGGTGAGAAAAACATCGAGATCGATATCCGGGAGCGGTTGATTGTTCTGGGCCGCGCGTATTGTTCCCGAAATCGTACCACCAGCCTCCAGGCTGAAATCCACATCAGAGGTGGTTGAATTCGCACTTACCACGATCAAATCCGCGGAGGCAAAAGTGGATCTCAGATTGAAGTATTGATCCACATATCCCTGCGCGGGTGTGGAATCCGCTTGGACCACCCAGTTTCCTGGCGCGATCGGTCCCAACCGGTAATACCCCGTCGAGGAGGAGACCGCGTCAACTGCTGAGATGAATGTTCCTGTTTCGGAAAATAGGTCGAGATCGATCCCTGGGAGAGGAGTTCCTCCCGATTGGGCAAGAACGAACCCTTCGATATATCCACCAGCGTCGAGGGTGAAGTCGATATTCATCGTTTCCATCCCTGTTGTAACCGACACCAAAGTTGCCTGATCGCGAAGGGGCGTGCTGTTATAAAACTCAGTCGCCAAACCGAGCGCAGGTGCGGGATCAGCCCGGACTGTGTAATCACCCGCGGGCAAACCTCCCAATCGGTAGAAACCGACCGCGTCCGACTTAGCCGTGATTGGTAGGCGGTTGCCAAGCGAGTCATAAACATCCAGATCAATACCCGCGACTGGCATGGCGGTTCCGCTGTCAGTGATGGTCCCGGTGATCGTTCCCCCCAAGGGGACAGCGATATCGATAAGAGTGGTAACCATTCCCGCCGAAACAGAGAAGGGAGTCGCATCTGCCTGGAAAAGGACACTTGGATAGTAAGTCCTGACATACCCGGTCAGCGGATCGGGATCGACTCGGACTACGTATGACCCGGGGGGAACCGCGCCGATCTCATAATAGCCTGTTGCGGAGGTCACCGCTCCGAATCGAACGAAGGATCCCGCGCTAGTGAAGAGGTCCAGGTCGAATCCCGCAAGGGGGAGACCCGACCCCTGCTCGGTGACCACTCCGGACAAAACGCCTCCCTGCTGAACTTGAAAATCGATCCCGGTCAGATTGCCTGATCCGGTAATCTGGATCGGAGTTCCAGTCGCGACTGAGTTCCCGTTTAAATAGAATCTCTCCACCAGAAACTGGAAGGAATCAGGGTCGGCTCGAAGGAAATAAGTGCCCACCGGAAGCGAGCCAAGGAGATAGTTCCCCGTCCCGTCGGTCCTGTCGTTGACCGAACTAATGAGTTCCCCATTGGAGGCGAACAGGTCCAAATCGACATTGGTGGCCACGCTTCCCACACCCTCAATGGTAATCTGGCCCTGAATGCTGAATCCCGGATCGAGTGAGAAATCGACAATGACATCGCCGACAGAAGGAACAACCACCGGTGTCGCTTGAGACTTCAGAAAAACTCCTCCGCTGTATTGGTCCACATACCCATCGGCTGCGCTGGGGTCGGCGCGCACATAGTAATTACCCGCGGGGAGTCCGGAAAACGTATAGTTTCCGGCGCCGTCAGTGGAGGCGTTAAGTGCGACACTGTTGAAATTGGAATCGAAAAGATCGAGGTCGATTCCAGATAATGGCGTCGACCCGACTGATTCGGTAATGGTTCCTAAGATGTTTCCGGCATAAGCAGTTGATCCCCATAAAATGATGGTGACCAAATAGAAAATACGGAATGGGCGATAATGATTCACTGAGAGTTCCCTCCTTTGGCTTTGAGTTGAGCCAGTTCCTGCATTCCCTTCTGGGCATCTTCATGGTGTGGATCGAGGGACAATACTTTTTTAAAATTCTTTTCCGCTTGTTCGAGATTGCCGGATCTCATGTAGGCGTAGGCGAGGTTGTCCCAGGAAGAGACATGATCCGGCTTGAGTTCGAGAGCCTTTCGGTAGGCATCGATGGCTTCCCGATAACGCTCCAGTTTTCCAAGGATGACTCCCTGGTTGTAAAGGTAGAGATAGCTGTCCGGTGAAACTTCCGAAGCGCGGCGATAGTTTGCCAAGGCCCTCTCCAAATCTTCTTTCGAGGAGTAGGCGCGCGCGAGTCCCGAATACGCTTTGGCATAATCGGGATCGCGTCGAATCGCTTCTTCATATCCTTGAATGGCTTCGTCGTAGAGATCGAGACGGTCCGCGGTCCGCCCCCAGTTGTAGGGGGCTTTTTGGTTCTCGGGATCGAGGCGCGTTCCGTTGCGGTAGGCTTCGAGGGCGGATTGGTAATCTTCCAGTTCGGTGAGGACTAGGCCGAGGTTATACCAGGCATTCCCATTATTGGGATCGAGTTCAATGGCTCTTTGGAGACTATTCTTGGCTTGATCGATTTGACTCAGACGGTACTGGACAACCCCCTGGTTGTACCAGGCTTCCGGGTAATCCCCCCTTAAGGCGATGGCCGCGCCGTAGTCCTCGAGCGCTTTTTGAGGTTGGTCGAGGTTGGAAAAAGCCAAGGCGCGGTTGTAAAAAGCCTCCGGGTAGTTGGGTTGAAGTTGAATCGCTCGGGAGTACGCCTCGATCGCCGGTTCATAGTCCTCCAATTTCGAACGGAGCAAACCAAGATTATACTCGGCTTCCGGATAGTTCGGCTCCAAAGCAAGCGCTTGAGAGTAAGATTTTAGCGCCGATTGGCTTTGATCGAGTTTGACCTGGACCAGTCCCAGATTGTACCAGACTTGAGGTTGATTAGGATCCAAGTCCAATGAGGTTTGATAGGCGTTAAGGGCCTCTTCCAGCTTGCCCTCCCGGGCCAAAACCACACCCAAGTTGAAAGCTGCTTTCGGGTTGGAGGGATCGGATCTCAGAGCAGCTTCGTATGCCTCAATGGATTCGTCTCCTTTCTCCATTCGGGATAGAAGGCGTCCTAAGTTGTATTGGGCCTTGGACAAGGTGGGGTCATAGGCAACGGTAAGCTTATACCGGTCAATGGCTTCCTCATAGCGCTTCTCTTTATTGTAAAGCAGGGCCAGGTTAAAGCTGGCTTCCGCGTACCTTGGTTTTTTGGAAATCGCTTCGAGGTAAGCCTTTTCGGCTTCTTCGTTTCGCCCGAGTTCAGACAGGACCGTGCCGAGATTGTTCAACGCCTCGGGGTAATCCGGTTTCAGCGTCAATGCTTCCTGATAGGCATCTGCCGCCTCTTCCAGGTTCCCCGACTCGGAAAGAGCGAGGGCGTAGTTATACCAGGTCTCCGGTTTTTTGGGCGCTTGGGTTTGCGCCTGTTCGAAGGCTTTCGCCGCGCGATCGCTTTCCCCGATTCTTTGGAGAACCACTCCCAGATTGTAAGCGGCCTTCCAGTTCTCCGGCTCAAGCCGCAGAACTCGCTCATATTCCTCGATCGCCTTTTCGTTTTGCCCCGAGTTCGCGTAGGAGAGGGCGAGATTGTAACGAGCCGGTGTGTAGTCCGGCTTCAATAGGATCGCTTCCTCAAAGGACCTGATGGCCTCGGGGTAATCGCCCTCTCGCGTATAAAGAACCCCCAAATTGTGATGCGCCTTATAGTATTTCTCGCTCGAATCGAGATCGATCACCTTCCGATAGGATTCCATCGCCTCTTCCCGATTGCCATTCCGTTCTTCCAGAATTCCGAGGTTGTACCAAGCCTCGGTGTAGGTGGGACGAATGCGGACCGCTTGCTTGTAGGCCTCGATGGCCTCATCCAGCGAATCGACCGCCACGAGGATGATGCCGAGGTTGTAATATCCGCGGGCGTATTCGGGATCGACCTCGACCGCTTTTCGCATCCATCGCACCGCTTCATCGGGTTTTCCCAAACGGTAGTAAAGGACGCCCAAATCATTGCAAGCCACGGAATCGTTTGGGTTGTCCGCAAGGGAGCGTTCGATCTCTTGGACTTTTTGTTCCAAATCTCGGGTTGTCTGAGAAAAACCAGACAAAGAAGCAATGGTCAGATAAAAGATAGCGATGATTGAGATGAAAATCTTTTGGCTCACGCTGAAACTCCATTCAGAGGGTGTTTTTCCACTTCCAGAAGAGGGCGAAGCGGGCAGGAATTTGCGAGTTGAATGGCCAGACCGGGACGTGCGTTGATTTCGAGCACGAGTGGACCTTTCTCTCGATCCACCATGATATCGACTCCCGCGTAGCCGAGTGGGACAGCTGCGCAAGTAGCCTTCGCTATCTTCAGCACTTCTTCCCAATGAGGAATCCGGAGATCCTTTATCGGGAGGCCTGTATCGGGATGTCGGTCGATGAATCGGTTCTTCCAGGTGGCGGTAAGACCTTGCCCCGATTGCATATCGAGCCCCACTCCGATGGCTCCCTGGTGAAGGTTGGCCTTGCCACAGGATCGCCGAGTGGGAACTCGAGCCATCGCAAGGAGTGGATTTCCCCCCACACAGAGAACTCGGATATCGGGCGCTCCATCCTCATTGAGGGCGAGAATATCCGGATGCGACCGGACACGATCTTCGATGACCACTTTGTCCATCCCGGAACGAAGGGAATACTCGCCTGAAAGGACCGTCCGTAAATGGCGATCCACTTCGCACGAGGTCATCGTTCCTTTCCTTCCTCCCACAAATCCCCCATTGCCATCCGAGGTCAGAAACAAAATGCCGCGACCACCCGATCCCCAGTTGGGTTTCACCACCACCCCATTCTCCCAGTTTGAAATGCGTGCGAGTGTCGATTTGATTTCGAATAGCGTGACAACTCTCCCCAAAAGTATCGGCATGGGGATGCCCACTTGTTCGAGCCTAGCTCGCGCCATCAATTTATCGTTGGCGATCCGAATGGTGTGACGGTCGTTGGATGGATAGACGAATCGACGGTTGCGTGCATTCAGACCGAGAATCTCTTTCCAGGGGTGGCTCATTAGCGTTATGTCTCCTGCCCACTCATCTCATTTGGACCACGCAAATAGAGGGATCGAAACCGGATAAACTCGGTCAGACGCAGCCCGGTCCAGGAGCCGAGGAGGAGGTTGACGCCGATCACCGACAGGAGCAGCTCTGGATAAGCAATGATCAGGTTCTCGAGAAATGTCCATCGCATAACGAGATAGGCCGCGGTGGCCACAAGCAACGAAACGGCAAAGCGCTGTAAGGTTGGGCTCCAACCCTCTTCGATGATGGATATGACAAACCTTTCAGTGGTGAGAGTGAGAACCGCCAGAGGAAAGAGGCTGATGGCGGCGGCCCTTTTGTACCCGAAGTTGATCGCCACCAACGCGATACCCACGATGATCATCACCTCCAGGGTGAGGATGATGGCCATTCGGGGCACATGGAGGATTCCCGCTTTCTCGAGCAGAGGCCAAAAAAGACCGCAACTTAGAATCGTGATGGTGAAGAGAATGACGCCCCACGCCAATCCTGTGTCTCGGAAAGCCACAGCGATCAGGGCGGGCATGAAAGTGCCGAAAGGAACCAGCCCGATAACATTTCTTGCAAAGGCGACAACAGTCGCCCCGATCGGAATGGTGAGAATGATGACCAAAAGATTTAGAGAGATCGATGCCTGCTCGAGAGTCGCCCAGAGCCGGAGGATGTTGAAATAATTGGTGGCGTTGGTGTAGAGAACCTCCTCTTCGCTGCTCCTTCTTTCCGAAACCTTCCAACGATAATCGAAATCGATGTTCTTCGTTCGGATAATGAAGGCTCGGTCTCCCTTATAGAGTTCCAGATAATGCGCGGGGATCTCGGCAAAGTAACCATTCGTGGGACAGAAGGGGACCCATTGGCCGTTGATATAAATCTCTGTCCAGGAATGCGTGGTCTTCTTGGTGATTGCCTCTTCCCGCTTTTTTTTGCTGAGAACCAACCCCCCCGCGACACGGGCGGGGATTCCTTGGGATCGGCACAACGCAACCAACAGCCGGTTCTTTCCATTGCAGGAGGCTTCTCTCAGCTTGAGTGCGGTGACCGCGCTTGTCTTGCCTTTGTAAGGTTTGTAAGCCACACCGGAGGAGACAAAATCATAGAAGACAGTGACCGCATGTTTGATGCGGCGATCGCCTTTCATGAGTTCCTCGGACTTGGCGAGGATCGCCGGATCGTCGGACTCGATATATTCCTCGGTCTCCAACCACCGTTTGAGATTGGATGGGCTGGTCGCTGGGATAATGGTCGCTTCAGGAAGGTTGAATTTCATTGAGGAGGTCTGCGCCCGAAACGAGTAAGTGATCGATTGTTCGCCTTTCAGGTTCTCCCCTCGAAAATTAGCGATCCGGTTTCCATCTTCCCATTCGATGTCGTGGACAAAGCCTTCTTCGCGGTAGATCTCTTTCCGGATGGTTTGACGTTCATCCTCGAGGGGCAGAGTAACGTGGACATTGATGGGGGAGTCCGGGCTCTTGCTGGTCATGGTCATGACCAAACGGACATAATGGCCTGGCTCCTCGTCGATCATGGCCATGTGGTAATCGAGCGCGTAGACTTTGTAGACCACAATGGCCGCAGTGATGGCGAAGAGGACCAATGCGGCGAGAAATGGACCTTTCATTTAACTGACTCCGGTGTTCAAGGTGAATCCTGATTCTCCGGATGGGATTCTCTTGAGCGGGAAAACTAGCAAAACAATACTTTCATCGCATCCGGAGAAACGATGGAATCAGAGGATTTCCTCAACAAATTAAACAGAAGAGCCTGGTGAATAAACACACCTAGTCCAGTGGTTGAGAGTAAATCAGGCATCTCCAGGAGAGTAGGTGGCAATTGGCGAAGTTTTTTTTACAAGTTTTTATCCTAACCCTCCCGAAAACTCCTCCGAATTGCAAAAAGAGGATCTCGATTGTCGCTCTCAATTGACCGAATCAGGTTTCACTCCCCAGCATTTTCCGATCAAGAATGCCTCCTTCCACGTGGGGGAACCTATCACGCCGCCTCTCGGTTCCCGTTGACGTAAGCCTGGCAAAGTTCTTCGAGACTCTTCTTCTGGACTTTCTTCAGTTGCTTCCGGTCTCCTTGGATCTGTTTGTCCTTGTTGAGCGAGGTTTGGAGCCATTCGATGGCTTGAGTCACGATTTCCGGGACACCTTCATCCGGGAGGTAATAGTAGATCCAGCGACCCTTCTTTTTGGAATCGATCAATTCAGCCTGTTTGAGGATTGACAGGTGTTTCGATACAGTCGAGGGGGCCAAGCCCAAAAGTTCGATAATCTGGCAGACGCACAATTCATCCTCGGAAAGGAACATCATGATCCGAACTCGATTCTCGTCGGAAAGGGCTTTGGTGACCGCCATTAGATTGCGCAACATGCTGAAACCGTTTCCTCCTCAAACAGGATTCGTCCCTCGACCAACTTCAGTGTCCTCGAAGTCCTCTCGGCGACCTGTGGGTCGTGGGTTACCAGTATAACCGTTTTTCCCTCGGCGTTGAGTTCCCCGAGGAACTCGACGATTTCGTCCCTGGTTTGAGGATCGAGATTGCCGGTCGGCTCATCCGCCAAAACAATCTTCGGATCGTTCGCCAGCATCCTCGCGAGCGCGACACGCTGTTGTTGGCCGACGCTCAATTCCGAGGGTTTGTGGTCCATTCGATCCCCGAGGCCCACTCGCGTCAAGAGTTTCTCGGCCATGTCGAGTTGAGCCTTTTCATCCTTTCCATCTAAAAGGAGAGGGACCTGGACATTCTCCAGTGCCGTCAAATAGGGGATCAAATTGAAAGTCTGAAACACGAAACCGATGTTCTTCCTTCGAAAGGCGGCCCGGTCTTCCACACTCAGATCATAGAGCGACGTGTCTTCCACAAAAACCTTTCCAGCGGTAGGTGACAACATTCCGCCCATCAGCAGAAGCAACGTGCTCTTCCCACTTCCACTCGGGCCGACCATCGAAACAAATTCTCCCTCGCCGCACACGAAACTCGCATCGTTAATGGCGGAAACGTTGCTCCTTCGATGAGTGTATTTTTTCGAGACACCTTCCAATCGAAGCATCGATTAAACCTCCTGAAGCGACTGGGACGGATCGATTCGAGCGGCGCGTCTCGCTGGAAAGTACGAGGCAGCCAACGCGATCAAGACAGAGATAACCACAGCCCATAGGGCAAGCATTGGCATGGGCAGAACTGGGACTCCCGCCAGACGAGGCCCCATCGTCACCGCCAGGAATGTCCCCACCAGATAACCGCCGATACCACCGGCCAGGCCAAGCATGAGGGCTTTTAGCAGAAAGATCTTGAGGACGATTCGCGAACCCGCGCCGAGGGCCATCAAGGTTCCGATCTCCCTTCGGCGCTCATAGACATTTGCGTACATGTAGTTGGCAATACTCGCCCCGCCCACCAAAACAATGATGGCAAGGAAGATCAGGGAGAGGTTGCCCATCATCTGGTTGGTCTTGATTTGGGTATCGATGATCTGCGTGATCGTGACCACCTTTGCATCGGGAAGGAGCTTGTTGAGCTTTTCGATCAAGCCCCCGGCGATCTCGTGACAGCAACCGATAACTTCTATCGCGTTCACGACAGCTCCTTTCCCCGCCATTTCCTGGACCGTGTGGAGGTGCGCGAATATCCGGGAATCGTCGATGGTTCCGGTTTGAGGAAGGGTAGCTGTGATTCGGAAGGTTCGCCCGAGAATTTCAAGAGAACCTCCCTCTTCGAGTCCCACCATTACGGCGACATCCGAACCAACCAGGACCTCATCCGGAGCAAGATCCTCGATGACACGGGTTCGGACGAGCGTTTCGGTGACCGGAGCCTTCTCCAATCCCGGAACCGCCGCGCCGCATCCGATGGGGCGATTGAAGATTCCGGCTCCCGCCCATGCCGCTTTAGCGGCGAATTCGCTTTTCGGAAGGATTCCCGTCAGGATGAATTCTTTCTCGTTGAGCGAAATGGGTAAGGAGAGTTTCGGCGAAAGATTGTCCACGCCCTCGACATCGGACATCGCGATTTGAGCCACATACTGTTCGGGGAGTTCTTCGTTCTGCATGTCGGCGGTGTAGTAATCCTGAAGGGACACCGACTTGGGGAGAATGAGAACGTTGGCCCCCAAAGCATCCAGCTCCCGCGCCACCGCCAGTTCGGAGAAATAAGATATGT
The DNA here is from genome assembly GCA_020632575.1 of Candidatus Omnitrophota bacterium. GTDB lineage: Bacteria > Hinthialibacterota > Hinthialibacteria > OLB16 > OLB16 > JACKFH01. Next base: position 13,069 of record JACKFH010000020.1, read on the forward strand.
TCTTAATGGCGACGATGACGGTGATTCCCAGGAGAATCGCTAGAAAGCTCGTGACAAGCTGGTTCTTCCTCTCAAAGATTTCTTTCCAGACAAGGGTGCGGATCTTCATTGGGCAGGCTCCTTCAGTTCCCGAACATCGACTTGACTTTAGCTACGATGCCCTTTTTCTGAGGTTGTGGTTGGGAGGAACTTGAAGCTGTGGGTCCTCCTTTGGCAGGACCGCAGCCACCGGGACCACAAACTCCACCCGGACCACAGGCCCCACTCGCTTGAATCTTCGAAAGGATCATCGATTTTGTCGTCCCCGCCATGAACTTCCCAAGAACACTTCCAGGGGGAACCATCATCACGGTCTGAGCGGCGGTTACTGTGGGATCGATTTCAAGTTGCGCGAGGAATTTTGCTTCATTGGGGTCTGCGGGATTAAGGAAAACCACTTCGGTTGCTTGAGCGAACTGAGGATCTGCCTTGACCTCATTGACACCATAAAGCGCGGCTTCGTTTGATTGGGTCTGCTGGTTTTGAATGCAGATGAAAACCAATTTCTGCATCTGAAGACCCCGAAGGACCTGCTCCATCGCCGGAGTGCCGAACGACCCCAGAAGTTGGGCCTCGGTGAATGAGGTTGGAAAACCTCCCATCACCGCCCCGTTGGGAGCCAATGCAATGACCAACGGCATCGGCGCTCGGCTCACATTGAAGTATTTCACCACCGGTTGCTCGTTGGGATCGAGAATGTTGATCCCCAGTGCGTCGGCCCTATTCGCCACCTTTGACATCGTGGTCTGAAACACGTTCCACATGGCAAGCGTCGGTTCATCTTGGGCCGACAGAAAGAATAAAAAGAGATACCGATTACTACTTTGAGCGCGAGCGATAGCCGCCATGCCCTTGTTGGTATCGGGAAGCGGGGGTGGTTGCGGCGCCTGAACCACTGGCGCGGGTTGTTCCTCTGCTGGTTGAGAGGGTTCGACATCTTCGAACCAGGGATTGGCCTGTTGAGCGATTGCGGTAACCGGTACTAATAGAATCACAAGCGCGACAAGAATAACCGCCTTATCTTTTCTCATTGGAGAAGACCTCCTGAAATCTGGGCGGCATGACTTCGTTGATTGGCGAAGTATCAAGTATAGTTTCGTCCCTGTCAAGGGAGACTCAACAGGGCAATTCAACAACTTCTAGACTTCTGAGTGGAATCAGACCGTGTGTCCATTGCGGCACGCCATTCGAGAAAGGTTGTACCGCCCCTCCTCGATTTCGCGATTCGTGTCGAAGACATCCAGCGCGGGGTGAACGTGTGTGAGGACAATAACCTCACGCGCCTGGTCCGTGAGCGACGTTTCCCATACCAACCGAGTTGATTGTCGATTTTGGTTAGTCAGGACAGGCGACGTATCATGCTGCAACCTCGAGCAGCACTTCGGGATGACGCTCCGCGATCTTCAGCAGTGTCCGTGCCGCGCCCGATGGCTCGCGCCGGCCTTGCTCCCACTGCTGTAGGGTGCGTTTCGAAACGCCAAGAACCGACGCAAACTGGGCCTGAGAGAGCCCACTTTTCAGGCGCACACGAACCACGCGCGACTTCGGCTCCACTTTCGTCCGCTTGCCTCCTCCCGCCTTGATTTCTCGCACGCCCTCCAAGACTTCCCGCCACACATCGCGCTCGGTCTCGAACTTTGCTAATGCCTTTCCGGTAAGTTTTTTACTCATTTCGGAATGCCTCCAATAACTGCTTCAGTATATGCGCGGGCGCATCCTCGCGTTTGGCCTTGGCATAGATCGTCAACATCCAAAACTCATTCGGTCCACGCCGCGCGAAATAGATGATCCGTAGACCGCCGCGTTTGCCCATACCTGGACGCGACCAACGTAACTTGCGAATCCCACCCGACCCCGGAACAACCTGACCGGCATCCGGATTTTGTATCATGAACTGCTGCAATTCGGCGTACTCGTCGTCGTCCAAATACACGGGGCAAATCCGTTCGAATATGGACGATTCGATGAATGTGAACATTCCCTAAACTATACTCCAGTGGCGTCTAGGCCGCAAGTCGCGCTCCAGGGGAAATGCGATAATGGTCAGTCGGGAACTGAGATTCATGTCTCTGAATGCTCCCTAATCAGAACACTTTGAAAATATGCACCAGGATTAAATAGATCCCGACCAAAATGAACACGGTCCCCGTGATCCTTCTTCCCCACACTTCGATTTGAGTCATCCGGTCGAAAACCTTTCCAATCGTTCCAATTCCTGTCGCGATGACCACCGCGAATACCAGGACCGGAAGCGCGGTGCCGACCCCATACAGAAAGGGGATCAAAAAATAGGATTGGTATTGAACCGAGAGCGGGACCAGACTGCCGAAGAACAGGGCCGCGGAGACGGGGCAGAACGAAAGTGCGAAGAGAAAACCGAGGAAGGCCGCTCCCCAGATTCCCATCGCTTCGGCTCTTTTTTGGGTCTTCTCCCCAATACCCCCTCCAGTGAATCGGAATGAGATCAATTCCAAAAGAAACATTCCGACGATGATCAGGATGGGACCGAGCAATTGGTTCATGGAGTTCTGAAGAAACTCTGAAAGGACAGGGGCCGAGAGCAGACTTGTTACAAGCAGCGTCCCGACGAGCAGATAACTCAGGGTTCGACCAACGGTGTAGAGGGCGCCTGTCAGGAAAACCAGTTTGGGATGACTGACTTTCTTCCCGATATAGGCGATGGCCGCGACGTTTGTGGCGAGAGGGCATGGACTGATCGAAGTCAAAATGCCCAGCCACAAGGCGGAGAGAAATCCGAGCGCGAATCCCCCGTCCATCACAGTCGCTCCAGAAAAGGCTGAACCTCGGTTCGGATGTAATCGAAATAGGCTTCCTTTTCGTGAACCAGTTGCCAAACCTTGTGCAGGTTCTTCCATTCCACTGTTTCAGCCCCGCTGACTTCGGCGACAACAACCGAACTGGCGACGAGTTCGAAGTCCTTAACGTAATGAGAATTCCAAACCTCGTCCGTGTTGATCGTCTTCCATTCGAGCGATCCCGATTCGATCTCAGAGGGAAAAAATTCCCGCATTGCCTCGTGCGCTCCCTCTTCGATGGCCCGGCAAGTTGGGCATCGGACATCCCCGTGAAAGTAATAGGCGATGAGTCTTCGGTTGGGTAAATCCACTGGTGATTCCATCTCATCCAAGACAGGCTCTTGGATGTTGGCGGTCTCCACCACGGTTTCCGGCGTGTCCTCCGCTGTGATGTCTTCACTTTTACCGACGAGCAGGTATCCGAGGCTGGCCACTACGAAGACCAGAAGCGTGGTTGTAATTATTTGTTTGGTGGGCATTTTCTCATCTCCTTCATTGACTTTTCATTATTGTGTTGATTCTGTCCGCCATTTCTGTTCCACCAATTCCGATCCGTGTCATTCCAACTCCAATCCCTGTCATTCCTCCAATCGTCCTAAGAAACATGAACTCAATAATCTCCCAAGAATTCTCCTTGGTGTCATTTCGAGAATTGTGCTTGGTGTCATTTCGACCGGAGGGAGAAATCTTTTGGGTGGCGAAATTTTCATTTCACCGTTCACTTAGAAGGGTGGGATCACTTCCCCCCTCCGCGGTTTTATTGGAACGATCAGACGGTTCGCTCCCACCAGATTTCTCCCTCCGGTCGAAATGACACTCAGTAAAGCATCCGAGAAAAGGAAGTTTCCTTCTCTCATCAGCGATCACCCCGCTCCACGCTCGGAATGACACCAAGTAGAGATTGCGGCGAAAATCAAATTCACTCACCCATCAAGAGACCACCGCCGACTCCAGAATCGACCGGATCTGGTCCGAGGTTGCAAGGCGTCCCTGAAGTTTGACTTCGCCCTCCACGACGAGTGCCGGGGTCATCATCACTCCGCGACTGGTGATTTCATCGATAGAGGTCACCTTTTCGAGGTCATACTCACAGCCGAGTTCGTCGGCGGCGGTCCTTGTGTTCGCCTCAAGTGCATGACACTTGGCGCATCCAGTTCCCAAGATTTCGATTTTCATCTTTGTTTCCTCCTATGCTTTGTTTTTGATTGGCCTTACACGGTCAGGGATCTTTTGACTTCATCCGCAATTCGCGCCGAGTCTTCCGCCATCCGGGGCGTCTCGGGTTTCTTTTCGATCCCGAGATCGGTCGCTGCGACATGGACATCCACGGGGAGTCCCGCTTTCTCCAGGACGATCTTGCAGCAATGGTCCTCGCATCCATCGATGGCGATTCGAGTTCCGGCGTTTCGTGCTCGCTCCATCTTTTCGGGACGGTCGGCGGCGATGGCCGCGATACAAAAAAGGTTTCCGAATTTTTCTCGGTGGAGTTGCACTCCGGCCTGATTCGAGGCTTGGCCGGAATAAGCCGCCCCGGCACAGGTGAAGACCAGGGTTTCTCCATTGGTTTGAACGGAATTCGACATGACAGCAACCTCCTTTTTCTTCTAAACCAAAGCGCCGTACGCCATTCCGGTGATGGTGGCCATCACCACCACCAGCAAGGTGAAAACGGCGGTCTTCTTGAATCCGATGATCGAATGGATGACAAAAAGGCTGGGCAGCGAAAGCGCCGGTCCCGCGAGAAGCAGAGCTAGCGCCGGACCTTGCGCCATTCCATGCTCCATAAGGGCTTCCAGAATCGGGATCTCGGTCAGCGTCGCGAAATAGAAAAGACAACCGATGAAAGAGGCGACAAAATTGGACAGCAGACTGTTACTCCCGACCCAAGCCGCGATCTGCTGATCTGGGAGGAGTGCGCCGATGAAACCGACCAGGAAAACTCCCCCATACAGAAGGGGAATGAGGAGTTTCGCGAAATCCCAGGTGTTGTGCATCCATTCACCGATTTCGTCGCGGTCGAACCAACTCCAGGTCATCAGAAGGACGATCAACCCCATTAAACCGGCCAGCCACCAGCGTATGTGGTAGATCGCCAACACCCAGGTCTTTGAGTCTTCCACACTTTGAATCTCCGGCTTCGACAAAGTGATTTTTTGTCCCACCGAGTATCCGGCCACCGGCTCCTCGACTTGGAAGAGGATTGCGTCGCGGGTTTCTTGGAGCTGAACCGCGTGGATGGTCTGTCCGTCGGCCGTCGTCACCGCCACGTCTCCGGGATTGTACCAATCGCTGAAGATGAGGAAGGCGATCATGGCGACAAAGAACGCGAGGTTTTTCCACATCGCCCGTCGCGCGGGCGGCGGTTCGGGCAATTGCATCGCCGCGTCGTTCCTCTTGACCTCATCCCGTCGAAAGAATCGTTCCATGAGGAGTCCAATGATGACCGCGAAGACAATCGCGCCGACCGCTCGGGCTAAGCCGATCTGGAACCCGAGGACACGCGCGGTGAGGAAGATGGCGAGGATGTTGAGCGCCGGACCCGAGTAGAGGAACGCCGAGGCGGGGCCGAGGCCCGCACCCACACGGTAGATCCCTGCGAACATCGGGAGGACGCTGCATGAGCAAACCGCGAGGACCGTCCCGGACACGGAGGCCACCGAATAGGCTTCGGCCTTTCTGGCCTTGGGTCCGAGATGTCGAAGAACCGCTTCTTGGGAAAGGAAAGTGACAATGGCCCCCGCGATGAACAGGGCCGGAACCACACAGGCTAGCGTATGATTCCGCGCGTACCATTGGAGCATTTTGAAAGCTTCGAGGATGGCAGTGGTGACTTTGGGGCTGGATAGTGGGAGATAGTAGGCCACGAGGAAAATGGCCGCGAACCAACTGAAGATTTTGAGTTCTTTGTTCATGACTCAATCCTTTGCTTTATGGCTAAATGACCATGCGATGGCGAAAAAAAATCGCTCATCCCCCCACTAACGCTTCCTCTCGTTCCAGATTCTCCTTGAGCACGTTCTCGATGCACATGAAAAAGCCCTCCAGACATTTCACCCGCAACCGGTAGAAAATCATGGGACCCTCCTTGCGGGTGTCCACCAGTCCGGCGTTCTTAAGCACCGACAGATGCCGGGATACCGTCGATTGATCGGCCCCCACAAGCTCGGTCAACTCGCAGACGCAGATCTCCCTTTCCTGGAGGGCGTCCACAATCATCAACCGGCTGGGGTGTCCCAGGGCCTTGGCGATGGCCGCGCGGCGTTCATAGAAAGAGATTTTCTTTGTCTTCATGGTCATATTGCAATATGACCTATTTAATGGCTCCTGTCAATGGCGCTTCTTCCGCAACTCAAATCCCCCGTGAGGTGCGGCGGGGGAAGGAACCACCCCCCAATCCCTTATCTTGGAAGGGCCTGAAGAGTGGCTAGAATTGATTCATGACGAATGTACAAGAATTTGTTACGAGTTTCGAATCTCTTCCGACCACCGAGCGGCAGGAGGTGCTGGTCGAACTGCTCAGGCGAGTTCAGACCGAGTCGCATGATTTGCCCTCCGATGAGGATTTGACCGCGGTGGCGGACACGCTCTTTCTGGAACTCGACAAACGAGAACGAGGAACATGAGCGTTCCCCAACGAGGGGAAGTTTGGCTGGTGGATCTTGGCATGGTTGCCAAAGTCCGACCGGCCCTTGTCTTGAGCGTGCCCTCTTCGGATATAGACCGAGCATTAGCAACACTGGTCCCTCATGCCAAACTGCTCCGCCGCACGGGAAGATTGATTCGGAACAGCTATCCGAGGTTGAGCATGTGGTGAGATTGTGGCGTGGAATGGATCTCCCTGGGGAATAGATCTTCCTTTCCGTCGCCGAAGGACCCAGACCGACACACAGATTAATCGGGATCTCCTCAATCAGTCGTTTCAGAAGCGCGAATGAAGAGCGTTTTCCAAAACAAATCTTGCCATCGACAGGTCGTAGCAGGACCGAAAGGATACACAATCCTGACACCGGTCCCATGCCTCATGATCCGCTTCGATTTGTCGGTCCTGGATTCCGATTCCCTGGCTCCGGAGATTCACCGAGAAAACCGCGCTCTCCAGTGGCTTGTTGAATTCAAGTCGATCCAAATCCGGAAAGATCTTCCCGAAACATTCATTCTTTTCTGACATGACAATCTCCTTCCTGGAGAGAGCGTTCACCTCTGGGGTGTTTTATTCAAACCAACTTCGTGTGCGGTTACAGAAGGCGCAAACCGAAAGCATGACCGGGACTTCGACAAGGACTCCAACGACTGTAGCCAGGGCCGCTCCCGATTCTGGGCCGTACAGGGCGATGGCAGTCGCTACCGCGAGTTCGAAAAAGTTGCTGGCTCCGATCAATGCTCCGGGGGCGGCCACCGAATGCTCCACCCGAAACAACTTCATGAGGCCGTAGGCCAATGAGGAGTTGAAATAGACCTGAATCAAGATAGGGATGGCGATCAGGATGACATGAAAGAAACGTCCCGTGATGTTGTCGGCTTGAAAGGCGAAGATGAGGACCAGGGTGGCGAGGAGCGCCACCACCGCGACAGGATGGAATCTTGGGAGGAAGGTATCGTTGAACCAAGTTTCGCCCTTAGATTTGATGAGCCAAATTCTGGAGATCGTTCCGGCGGCCAGTGGAATGACAATAAAACAGATGACCGCATAGATCAAAACCACAAACGGAACGGTCAGGGCCGAAGCCCCCGCGATCAAGAAGGTGACAATCGGGGCGAACAAGAACAGCATGATGAGATCGTTGACCGAGACCTGAACCAAGGTGTAAGCCGGGTCGCCATCGGTCAGATAACTCCAGACAAACACCATCGCGGTGCAGGGAGCCGCCGAAAGGATGATGACCCCGGCGATGTACTGATCCGCCAACTCCGGGCCGATCAGGGGAAGGAAAAGATGTTTGAAAAAGAGCCACCCCAGGAAAGCCATGCTGAAGGGTTTGACCAGCCAGTTGACGAAGAGAGTGATGAGTAATCCTTTGGGTCTCTTTCCCACCTCCACAATCGATGAGAAGTCCACCTTGAGCATCATGGGGTAGATCATCAGCCAGATGAGAATCGCGATGGGGATATTGATTTGGCTTCCGGCCCCAAACTCGATGTCCCGAAGGGTGTCCGTCAGACCGGGCAGCAGTTTCCCGACTCCCACACCCACAATCATGCAGAGGGCAACCCAAAGACTCAGGTAACGTTCGAAGATGTTGAGCCGCTTTGTCGTCGGCCCAGCCATTTCAATCGCGGCATCGTCAATCACATGCTATCCCCCATATCCATGAGCGATTTCGGAAGTGTTTCCACAAACCTCCGGATTTCGTCGCGGACTCGACGATAGAGTTCGAACGCCTCTTCCTCGGTCCTGGCCTCTTTCGCCACACGTGGAGGGTCGTCGAACCCCCGGTGAATAACCCGCGCTTTTCCGGGGAAGACCGGACAGGTTTCGTGGGCGTGGTCACAGACCGTGACCACATAGTCGAAGGGAATGTCAACGACTTCCTCCACTCGTTTGGAGCGGTGACCAGAGATGTCCACACCCACTTCGGCCATCGCCTTGACCGCACTCGGGTTCAGCCCATGCGTCTCGATCCCCGCTGAATGCGCCTCGACCAGATCCGACTTCAGATGTCTGGCCCACCCTTCGGCCATCTGGCTTCGGCAGGAGTTCCCGGTGCAGAGGAACAGAATATTCAATCTTGAGTTGCTTTCACTCATGGTTCCTTCTCAAGAGGGGTATTCATCATCCCTGAAAGATTTATACTTCGTCAGATGGCGAAGTATAAAAGGAGTTTGACAGAGTGTCAATCCTAGGGATCGAGGCCACGGAATCGAAGGAAGGTATGAGATACCAAAGTGTTGGGATGTCTATATGAAGGTTCGAGCCCAGGGTGTTTCATTGGCGACTTCCCACGTTTCCTCAATCAATCCTCTTCTGACCTCCACTTTGTTCCATCCCGACGAATCAATGTTCTGGCGAGCCTTGTCAATCATCTCATCAGTCATGTCGATTCCGATGACGTGGCCTGTTGGGTCGACTTTCTTGGCCGCGATCAACAAGTCGATTCCAGCTCCGGAGGCAAATGCTGCCACGCATTACATCCGGGAAGTCTTGAAGGCGCTTGAATCCGCTGGCAGCACAATTTGCGAGTCTCAATGGGGTTCATGCCGAGGAAGGACCTCGATGTGATTTTTAGATCAATAGAGAAACCAATTTGAGACGGAAGAGGGGCCCGGATTTGGCGCGGGGCAGACACTGACTCCATCGTTCACGGATCCCGGCGTGCCGGTGTCCAAATTCGACCCGAAGGCGCTTGTCTGGTAGGTCCATGTCGTGACTGGGCCCTCGCAGTAACCCTCGGACATTCCGATTCCGCGTCCTGGAGTGGCAGCCAAAGTGACCGGCGTCACAATGGTTATTCCGGAAGCCTCATAGTTCTCGTACCCAATAGAATGAATCACCACACCCGCATTTATGAGGATAATCTCGTCTCCGCCATTTCCCAAAGTGATGTCTGTCCCATAGACGTAGTCCGGTGAGATGCCGCCATTCAGGTTCATGTCCCCAGATTCCGCGAGGACCGCGTGAGAATCACCCGGGATGATGAGAGGGCCTCCATTGTCGATCGTATGAGAATCGCTCTCATTGTCCCGAATCTCCCAACCATTGATGTCGATGCCGGATTCGGTCGTGTTGTAAATCTCAAACCATTCCTTACCTGCGTCATCGCCGTTAGCGTTCGCGAGAAACTCACTAATGATGATTTCCCCGGGTTGTGCGGTTTGAATCTGGAACAGTTTCTCATTTTGGGCGCTCCAGTTGTTTCCATTTTTGGTGCGCGCTCTGACGATTGTGTTTTGGGTGAACACGATTTGCGGATCGGCGTTCGGTCGAGTCGCCTCGAGATTCAAATCGAAACTGATATCCGAACTCGTGTCGGCAATCTGGTGGATTTCCACAGTAACGATGTTGTCGCCTTCATTCAGGAAGGTCGGCGAGATCCCACTGAAGGTCGTATTCGAATTCTCACCTTGGATATTGGCGCGAGTTTCGAAATTAATGGGTCCATCCGGCATGAAAATCCGATCGACTTCTTGGCCATTGATGTACACGACCGCGCCGTCATCGTGAACCAAATCAATGGAGAGGTCGATAATCTCTGAGACTTGCGACACAGTGAATTTGTGTCTGAAATAGGCCGTTCGTTGACCAATGACTCTCGGGCCGATGTTCGTGGTTTCGTCGCCCTCACCAAAACCAAGCTGGCTCGGACCAGATCCCCATGAACTATCATCGAAGTCATAGGCTCTCCATGCGGTTCCTTGGTCGGAGCCATCATAGAGGTATTTCCATATCGAATCTGACATCTGGACAATCGATTCGGTGATGGGACCTCCGGAAGGGTCATAAGTGATCGCATTGGGGTTGATCGCTCCTCCCTGTAGCCGAGGGTCCGATCCATCCAGAGTATAATAAATGGTTCCGAGCACCCCCGATGGCTTACTGATTTCGAGCGATTCGCCCGGATCGACGGGACCCGCCGGGGGATTGAAGATTGGAGGTCGTTCCGCAAAACGATTGGCGATTTCGCCATCCAGCCAGTCCAGGCGATTGGCGATCCACGTTTTGAAAAGGTCGACTTCAGTCGGAAACGGATTCGGATAGAATTTGGTTTGCGGCCTGCTCATCGCTTCACTCATCAGGGCCGCTTTTTCATCGATATAGGCCAGGGTTCGTGCGGTATTCAAAGCATTTTCCCGATGCCCGAACCAACGATCGGCAAGCGCCATTTTGTATTCGAGATATTCCTGAAGTCTTTGATGCCATTTCCCAAAAATTTCTCCGTTGAGTTTCCAGATGTCATAGGGTTTATCGTAATCGCCCGCGTTGTTGTGGAAGGAGCGATCAAAGTCCCAAGGAGGACCCGAATGAATTTTCCCATTACGGTCTTTATGAGCGAAATAACTCCCCCAGAAGGCGTCATTATCGAGACCGATTTGTTCGACAAAACCGTGATCGATCCAGGACTCCACATCAACGTAATCGGAGTATTTGGGTCCCGCCCCGGGGTAATAAGCGCTTCCCGTATTTTGCCAAAGCACCGCATGAAATTCGTTGATATGGCTTTCGATCCAATCGATCTGCTGGTCCGTAACGTCGGAAGGGGAAGGCTCGGCAAGAATCGGTTTTCCGGCTCCGGCAGTGTGGATTCCATACGGGCCGGTTTCCAGACCATCAAGCAATGTGTCGCCAGGATCCAGTTTGTCGCTCTTAATGATGTACCCACCTGAGATTTCGGGCTTTTGATTATCAGTGGGATCGAGTTTCGCAACGTCAACTCGATTATTATCACGCTTGATTTTCTCACGGAGGACAAAAAGGCCTTTATAATCGTTTGGAGCAATGTCGCCGCCGTCTGTATTTAAATAAACTTCCGCATATCGCTGCCGCGGCGCGTAGTGTCCCATATCCCTGAACCACTTAAATGCGATTTCATTCTTGAGTAATGAGTAGTCGATCACGTCGAACGAGACGATCCAGTCCGACTCAGCGGGCATCCCGAGAAGGGGCGTCTCATTGTCCTGTCGGTGTTCATCCTGTATCTCAAGCGCGTAATGACCCTGACCATAAGTGCTTTCCCCGCGCCTTCGGATTTCACCCCATCCCTCGAAATGTTCGGGACCGGTGATCTCAGCTCGGCCACTTTGGGCGTCGGTGTCGATAATCACGATTCGACAGTCGATGTATGGGTCAAGATCCGGATCGTCATTGAGATTGGGGAGGTCCTCGCCAAGCGTATCGAGGACGATGATCGGTAGGTTCGAGTTGAAAGAGGCCACGGATGGATCGATGAAGACATAGGTTTCAATCCGGGTGTCGGAAGGCTCATAGTCTGTCCTGAACCCAGTCGCGAGCAGAGTGGTCAAACTCTCGATATGAATGGGACTCGAGTAATCCGTCCCGTTAACGAGGCTGGGCACAGTCCCATCGGTTGTGTAACGAATAACGGCTCCGGCGGTTTCGCAAGTCAGGATCACATCGACAGCGTCAACATAGCAACCGCCTTTCACACTGACATCGGGTCGTGCAACCACCCCGAGAAACGGCCCGATCCCGGCGGAGTTGGCGGCTCCGGGTGTCGGGGTCTCCAATAACTCATAGAGACCCATCGCAAGTCCATAAGTGAGGTCCGTACCGATCGGCGGAAAACTGGGGTTGAACTCTTGTCCGATTGTCACCCCATCGGGCATCACCAGAGCGAGATACTCTCCTTCGCTTTTCAATTTAAAATTCGTATGGAGTTCATTCCCCGGTGTCGCACGATTCTTGTCCGACGTGAAGACAACAAGATAGGAATCAGCCGCGATCGTTTCGGCGGGAAATCGCCATTTCACTAGATCCACTTGGCTATCGGTCATAAACCATCCGTCCAGATCGATGGATCCCGGGCCGGGATTATAGATCTCCACCCAATCAGGGTAGTCTCCATCCTCATCGGCTAGGGTCGCGGAGTTGGAAGCCATAATCTCATTGATCACGGGCGTCGATGCCTGAACATCGGGGTAACGGCAAGTAACCGCGAGAGCAATCGATATTGACAGAAGAGCAAGTGGGGAATAGTGCAATCGAATATTCATGATTTAAATGTTCAGTGAAATTCTTCCAATAATGGCTCTTGAACCGGTCATCGTTTTTGTGTCAGCTAATCGAGATTTAGGGTTTGACAGATTTCGTTCAGTCGATCGGGCTCCTGGATATAACGGAGCCATGTAACGTAGAGACCGAGAAGCGCCACGAGGGCGATCGCGACACAAACAAGGGCGGCTGTCCAGTTTTGGATGACCATCAGCATCGGCGCGAGAAAAATCATGATCTGAAACGTGAGTGCGAATGGAACGGCTGTCAGGTCGCGGCGGTGTTCGGCGCTTATCGCGTCGCGAATTCCCGGTTCGAGGCGTTTCTTAAGCGGACCCCAAAAACCGAAGGGCCGAGTTTTACAGTAGAATTCTTCGAGCACTTCATCGGAGGTGGGCGGGGTGAGCAGAGCTCCCGTCACGGACCCGACAAGACCCACGGAGCCGATGGTCAATAATTGCCAGTTGGAGGTCAGGTCGGGCCAGAGGGCTCGTTGTGCGAGGGCGGCAATCAAACCCGCTGTCATCCCGATTGCAAAACCCCCGCCGTTGAAGCGCCACCAGTAAAGTCGCAGGATCAGGGGTAACATCATTCCTCCGCCAAGTCCCATAATGATCCAATCCCAGATGTCATTGATGCTTTTGATTGAGTAGGCAAAGAGAAACCCAATGCCCACTATCGCGGCGATGAAGATCCAGGTGGCGATGAGCATCTCTCTCATCCGAGCGTGGGGGCGCAGATGTTTCTGGTAGATATCGCGGACAAACATACCGGCAGTGGTGTTGACCGTCGTGTCGAACGTCGACATGGATGCCGCCAAAAGAGCGATCAGCAAAAGGCCGCGCAGACCAGTCGGAATATCGAAAAGGAGCACAGCGGGCATGATGCGTTCCGGATTGATGGAACCGTTGTAACTGACGAGGAGGAGTTTTTGTTTCCAATCTTCCCCAAGGATCTGAGAGAGAGAGGTGATGAGCTCTTTCGGGTAAGCCGCGGCATTGTAAATGATCCCAGAAGTCACTGCTTGCCAGTTTTCTTCAGTGACATTCTGAACATTTGCTTTGATGGTGTCCGCCGCGGAAACTATAGCGCTATGCTCTGGGAAGAGACTGCCAACAAGATAGATGCCGAGGACGGCGATCCCCATCATCATGGGCCAACGAACCGAGATGAGGCAGGTCCAAAGGAATGAAAGTTTGGCGCATTCCGCGTCGTTCTTTGCTCCAAAATATTTCGGGTCATCGCCGGTCCCCATTCCGAAAAAGATGTTTCTCATGAGATAAATCGAAGCAAACAGAATCAACGATTCATAAGCCTCATATCCGACAGGCATGTAGGTGTGCCAATGTGGGGCGGCCTCTAACCATTGTGAGTTTCCGGTGACTCGCTCCGCAACCGCCGCCAAACTGGTCCCATCTTCGATGCGATTGACGGCCAATGCGGTGATGATGATCACTGCGATGATGATGATGGCCGATTGAATAAAATCGGTGAGAACGACCCCATAGAAACCCGAAAACATGGTGTATATGGAAGCGACGAATACGAGCATGAAGGCGCATTGAGGAGGCGTGAAAGGAAGGAACATGGAAAGGAAGAGACCGACGCCGACAATGAGGTATGCCAACATGCCAATGGTCATGATGATGGCGGAAATGGCTTTTACCAGTTGCGCAAAACGTCCACCGGGACCGTCACCGAAGCGGAAAATCATCCACTCGGCGCCCGTAAGGCAGCCGGAGCGACGGTGCCACTTTCCGGTCCACAGCATCATGGTCACTAGGACTAGAACAGCGCCGCCTCGGAACTCGATGAAGAGACCTCGGGGTCCGAGCATGTAAAGGAAGGAGACGATTACCATGGTGCCGGCTACATCCAGGAAAGAAGCCATGCCGGAAACGCCTAGCACCCACCAGGGCAGGTTCCGACCGCCAACAATGTAGTCCTCAAGACTTTCCGACGCCTTCTTCTTGAGCCAAAAACCTAATCCGAGTAGAAGAAAAAGGTAGAGGCCAATGATGAGATAATCGAAGTGATTCAGGTAATCAGTAGCCATGGATTCTGTGTTTTAATCAAAGTCGACCACTTTATTGGGCATTGGATCGGCACTTCCATCCTCGTGCCGGAATATGATTAGGCCACTGGCCGCAATTTGATGCTCTTCAAATTCGGGTCTTCCACTTTCGCCATCCAGTCAACAAGCATCGACTTGAGTCGTTCTGCTTGGGTTTTGTATTCAAGTCGTTTCGGGTTGCGACCAATGAGGTTGTCGATTTCGAGCGGATCTGATTCCAAGTCGTAGAGTCCGTCGAGCGATGGCATGTCCGCAGTGCGGCCAAACATGAGTTTCCAACGGCCATCGTAGACCATGTAGCCGGGAACCGCGCTTTGCTCCCACTCGCCAATCACATAATCGCGAGTCGCTTTTGGATCATCCACCAAGGAGCGCAAACTCTCTCCGTCAGTGGAGACAGGTGGCGCCTCCAGGTAATCAAGGATAGTGGCGTGCAAGTCAAGCAAACTGACCGGAGTATCAACGACACGTCCCGCGGGGATTTTGCCAGGCAGCCTCATGAGAAGTGGAATATGGGCCGACTCCTCATAGAACATGTTCTTCTCACGAAAGCCATGGGCTCCCAACATTTCACCGTGATCCGAGGTGAATATAACCAAGGTGTTGTCCGCCTCACCGATGGCCTCGAGTTTTTGGAGAATCTTGCCAATCCAATCATCGATCTCTCGAATCAGTCCGAAATAGTTTGACATCATATAACGAATTAATTTGGGATCGCTGTATTCGGGCGCCTGGTGATGTTTCGCTGAATCCTTGTAGGGAGAGTTCTCTTTAGAATCATTGAGGCTCTTCGATGGTCGCATCTCCTCCAATGGGTGCATCCCGTGGTAGGGCTTTGTGGGCGTCATCGGCGCATGGGGCAGATGAAAACTGCAAGTAATGGAGAAAGGTTTTCCTTTGGCTCGCTCTAGCGCATCGATCGTTTCCTTCGCTTGTTGCGCGGTGATGGAGAACTCCGCAGGGATATCCAGACGTCCATGGATATCCGGTTGAATGGGTTTGACCCTCTCACCCTTGGAATTCAAATAATATTCGGAAGGGGCCATGCCGTGACGCTTGTCGATGGGATCGGTCTTGTAAGGCCGAGCACTGTAAGTGTCGATCTGTTCACCCGGTTCGGCCTTCCTTCGGGGCACTTGATTCCGCTCTAAGAAATCCAAAAAATGCGTGCGCATCCCGGGCCCGAGAACTGTCCGCCCTTGTCCCGCAACAGTGACAGGATTCTTGTAGCATTTTGCTCGCATCTCGGGCGTGTGCCACTTCCCGAAAAACTCGGCATGGTAGCCATGGTCGCTGAGGATTTCGTCATACGTGCGCAAATCACGGATCGGCGAGTTGGGTCCATGGGCAACGTCGTAAGCCTCTCGGTTGGAGGGGGTCGCCGTGTGCGAAAAGGCGCATCCGGTCAACAAACTTGTTCGAGCCGGACCACAGACGGCGCAATGGGTGTAGGCTTTGGTAAATCGAACGCCTTCCTTTGCAATACGATCCATGTTTGGGGTCTGAAGCGGGGAGGAGCCGGCGCAACTCATGGCATCGAAACGCTGCTGGTCCGTGATGATGAAAAGCAGATTGGTTTTCCTGCCAGCCGGATTCGATAAAGCGGCGGTCGAAGAAAGGAGAGATGCACCCAGGCCGGCGCCGACGCTGTGTCGAATGAAGTTCCTACGATTGAGTTTGTCGGTCATTCCATCCTTGCCTCTTCGATTATTACCGTGTTTTGTATGGATGCACTTTGGAACCGTGATTTCATTTTTGCTCGGGTCGTGGAGGTCCTGAAGATTCACGGCGGATGAAGGTTTGTGGAATGTGATGACCGATTGGCGGCGCCTCGGGATCCTTGATCCGCTCTCTCAATGTTTCGAAAGCCAGCCGCGCCACCTCAGCATTGTTCGGCACGCTTGTGGTCAAAGAGGGACGAATGAGTTCTGTCCAGAAATCGTCCTCAAAACTGACCATGGAAACGTCACGCGGGATTTCTATACCGACTTCTTCAAGAGGGCGATAGAGCCTCAACGCAACACCATTGTTCATGGTTATGAGTGCAGTCGGTGCATCAGGATACTTGAACCACGAACAGACTTCCGGGATCCAATCTTCTTTCTCCCCATCCGCCCTGCGCAGTATTTTTGCAGCCTCTGGCGATTCCCGTTCCAGAACGCGTGTGACGCCTTCAAGTCGCTGCTCCGTACAACGGTTTCCTGGAAGCACTCCCACCACGCCAATCCGGCGATGTCCCAATTCAAGGAGATGTCGCGCAAGCACGCCGGATGATTCAATTTCTTCACTTGTCACATAGTCGAAGTTATAGCCTCCGCTTTCACCCAATAGAACGAATGGCACTTTTCGGAGTTGCAGGTCGAGGAAATGACGATGTCCAGCAGAACTATGATCGTCGGCGACCGGAAAGATGAGAAGACCATCGGCCCGATGTTCCAACATCGCTTTGATATGTTGTTTCTCGAGTTTAACATTCTCCTCGGAGTCCGCGATAAGCACCTGATAACCTTGGGCGCGACAGGAAGATTCGATACGGTGGAAAAAATCGATATAAGCCGGATTGCTGAGAGATGACACGATGTAGCCCAGCATGTGTTGCTTTTTCATCACGAGATTGCGGGCCAAAATGTTCGGACTATAACCAAACTGTTCTGCAAGTTTTTTTATGTCGGCTCGTCGCTTTTCACTTACGCCCGGTTTGTTGTTAAGGACGCGGGAGACGGTGGCCACCGAAGTATTCGCAATTCGCGCAAGTTCTTCTATTGTTATGGACAAAGCTTTCCTCCAGATAAGGTCATAATGTCAGACGCAATGTTGAGATCTTGTTGGGACCCACATCAAGGGGAATTTCACCACCCTCGATTTCAATTTTACTCTCCAACTTTTCGTTTAAGTTAATCAATTCCGCTTTGGAAAACACCGCCTTCATCCGCAGTCTTCCAACGATCGATTGATTGGTAGGATTAAAAACCCTGGCGACTATGGCGGGGCCATCTTCTTCCTGTTTTAGGGCGCTTAGAACGAGTTCAGTCGGTTCAATTTCTAATAAACTCTCAACCAACCCTAAGGAACCTCCCTCGCCCCGACCACACTGAATGGGGCGCACCGGAACGTTGAATCGTTGCGACTCCACAAAAACTCCACCTTCGTTCCAGTCTCCCGAATGAGGATATAGCGAAAAACGAAAGTCTTGCGGGCCCTGGCATTGCCCCCCCTTTTGCTTTGGATATTCCACTCCACGCGTATTTCCACTGCAAATCCAGTTCCGGACCGAACGTAGTAGTGTTATCGCTATCGTGCGTTGAGGGTTATCCATCACCTCAAACTCGCACAGACCGTCATTGATGACGGCTAACCCATGATCACCATCCGACACATCCACGAAGGATTGCATGGGTAATGTCTGCATGTTTTCCCAGTACCGGCCTTCGCCGAGGAATTTTTCTCGAGGCGAGATGGGACGCTCGTCGACACAGAAGTGGCCTTCGGCGCAGGAATGGGTGGCGAGTGAGATTCCAGAAGGAAAGAGCGCACGCAACCGGTGGTCTTCGATGTTATTATTGAATTGGACCCTGAGTTCAACCGATTTCGCGCCTTTTCGCAAAGTCATGTAAGACCGAATCAGCAGATCACGGTTCGCATCGTCACGGGCCGATTTGTCCTTCAGCGCCCGCGCCGGCAGGGTCATCGTGACTTCCGAAACGAATGTCGTTGACAAAGGACCATGCTCCTCAATCCAAGTTCGGACAGGACAGGTCTTGCTTTGGAATGTCTGGTTATTGAGGGGTTCTTGACGCACCCAATAGGTGCCCACGTCGCCACTATCCTCGTAAGAGAGCTGGTTCGGATATTCCCGGTTTGTGATCTTATTCAGAAGGTTGAACGTTCCATCAGCGTTCAGCGAAAATCTGAGAAACTCGTTTTCCATGACATCCGGCCCCTTCAGGAGGCTGCCCTCGATGGCTTCTGGCAAAGGCCATATGTCCAGTTTTTTTTCCTTCCGCGGGCACTTGCCAATACGGAGCGTTTTAAATCCTCCGGCAGGGACCTCGCCTGTTTCGAGAAAGAAAGTATGACGGGTGGAGGCGAATGCACGGGGCCGAGCATTTTTATCACATTCCATTGGCATTGCCTCTTCAATCGAAAGGCGCTGAACAGGCATCCGTCGACCATTCTCTTCAACCGTGATAGCCGTGATTTCTTGTTCCGCTGGGGTGTCGGCAATCACCTTAATGATTTCCGACCGCGGGAAGGGCAAGGGATTGAATAGGACCAGGAAAACGTCTTCGGGGGAAGTCTCGCCAAAGTCGATCATTTTTAGGAATTCCACTGTGGCTGCATTCTCAACCACCTTGCTCAGTTCCTCTGCCTGATCGAGACGGTACATGACATCGTTCGCGGTCTTATCCTGGGTTACACCGTTGATCGAGTCGTGCGGTTGGGACTTGAGGAGATAGTCCCAGGCCAAATCGAGGTAGGCTCTGGGATAAGGCGCTCCTTGCGAATAAGCCAGGGCCGCAAGAGGTTCCGCCCGCTGAATCAAGCGATGCTGAACACGGCGATTTTTGTGCTTGATATAGGAGCGGGTGGCTAAGGCGTTGCAGGTTGTTTTCTCCACGGGGCCATCCCGCAGCTCGCCCTTCACCACCTTCAAATCATTGATGTTGACACCTTCTTTAAGAGCCTCCATAAACTCGGGCAATGAGCTATGCCTGAATTGACGAGATTCGTCGAGGCGATTGGCTTCTTCAATGATTTTCAAGACTGTGGGCTGTGGATAAATGAAGTCGCAACCGTCACCCATGAATCGATGGCTGGGAACAAGCGTCTCCTCTGTCGTATCCCAAGCATCCTCGAGAGCCTTCCTGAGCTTTTCCGCGTGGAATCCGTCACATGAATCGACACGAAAGTAGTCCAATTCCTGGCCTTCTTCATCTGCGGGTCGATAGGGCAGACCGCCCAGGTTCCACCGAAATGTCCAGTCATTGGGGACAATGTCCTCGCCAAAACAGACTGGAATAACACAAGTGAAGAAAAAGTTTTGACGGCCGAACATAATGCCCAACCGCGTCGTCAGTGCTTGGGTTCCATCCGGCGCTTCCCACAAAAATTCAGAATGGGGGGCCCGCTCGGAGTTTACCGTTTTACCAAAGAGAATCGTGTCGATTCCGAACCCGGCGTAAATCTGTGGCAACTGTGCCGTTTGGCCCCATCCGAAAACGGTATATCCGACGGTGAGAGTTCCCCCGTAACTATTTGCGACTCGAATTCCCTTGAGCAGATTCCGGACGAGACATTCGCCACTAACCGGGTGTTCGTCCGGAAGCGTGTACCAGGGCCCAATAAAGAGTCGACCATCCCGTACAGCCGTTTCGATCCGTGTGCGGTTTTCAGGTCGAATTTGCAGGTAATCCTCAATTGGCACCGCTTGGCCATCCATGAGGAAGGCGCGATAGGACGGATCGCGGTCGAATATTTCCAGAAGCATATCCAGACACCCCACCAGCATTTCACGTGTCTGCCAAATTGGATACCGCCATTCCCTGTCCCAGTGAGTGTGTGTGATGACATGTGCAGTTTGGGTTGTGGTCGATTCGAGCATGCGATTTTCCATCAAAGTGGGGCGGTTATTAACGCATCAAGAAGAGATGATAGCATGAAAAATGAGTAACGCAAAGGTTTACATTCAGGATTCATAGATAGTCAATTTTCGTCTCTCTTGATCCACATTGCAAGCGTCTTATCGCTTAAAATCCATCTCTCCAAAATCCTAGATTTAAAGAGTAAACGTTTGCGTACTTTCAGCGTTGAGGCAATTCCTGAATGGCTTGCATGAAAATCAACTACCTTATCCCCTGTCTTGGGGAGATCATCAGAATTGCTCCGGGTTGATATCGAAACCATCTCAAGTTTTGGAGATGGGAGTGACATGCCCAAGCACTAACTAGAACTTTCCCGGTAACCTCTCCCCCCCCTCGAATCGAGGGTGGGGGAATATCAATTGAGAGTTGTCCCACGCGCCACGGGTCAATAAAGCTGCCAGTTGGAAACTGATAGAGGTCCGGGCGTTGGAGTGGGAGTCGGCGCTGGTGGATCATTTGGATCGATGGGTATTGTGGAGGTGAGTGGAATTTCACCTCGAAGCATTTGGGTTCCAGCACCCACAAGACGAAGATACCAGTCATTTGGCAATTCTTCATAGGAGATCCAGTTGTCGGTCACCGGATGGTTATTGGTCACCTTGAAGATGGCGGTTGATTCATCGACTTCATCGAACATCGCAACGAAGATCATATTGACGCCAACGTCCTGAACGGCATGAAGCTGGTCCCAAATGAATTGACCGTCCTGTCGGGAGATGAGGGAAGTCCCAGGGGCCAGATTCATGAGATTGTCCCAGCTGAACCCTGGCCACACGACGGGCAAATAATCGATGTTTAATGAGGTCGTCTCGGCCACATCGGGTATCCACACATTATTCTTGATGTTATTCATTCCCGTGGTATCGGAAAATCGACCCACCATCCAGGGATTGATCATGTCCCAGCTCCGATAAATTGTGGCCCATCCCGGATCGGACTCTGAGTCCGCGGTAAGAGTCCTCCAACGAGAAGGGACTCCACCGACCAGAAAATTTCCTCCATAAGTGGGATCGTTCCGGAAGAAATCGATGACCGCGGCGGCCGTGGCGGTGGTGTGACCGCGACCGTTAAAGCCCAACCCCCAGATCTCAACAACCGGCTTGCCGTCATGGTACAGGTAGCGGGGGTCATTGGTGATATCGTAAGTGTCGACGAGGTATTTCCAATCGTCGGTGAGTTTCTGCAACATATTGCTGTCGGACATTCCACTTGTGTCATATTCGAGAGCGAACACTCGACCGTGAGCGTTTGCGGAATCGCGGACATGTTCAAGGACTCTGTTGCGAATATTGAAGAAAGCCGGGTCTTGGACTTCGCCGATGAACCGCTGGAGAAATACCCCATCGATGCCATACTCTTCCATCCATCGGAAATGGACGTCGACCACCCCCGGCCTGAAGGAACTGAAGAGTTTTCCAGGAGAGCTATCCAAGAGGGTGACTCCCGGAACGGGGAAGAGATCCTCCTCCGCGTACTCGCTTACGTCCGGCCACATATCCACGCCGAACATGCCTGGCCCTATGGAATTTGAACCTTTCCCCCAGTGCCGCCAGCCAATCGCCGGGATGTTGCCATCGCCAGGAGCCATGAACCAACCCTGGTAGCCGCAGACGATTTTCGAATCCATCGTGTTCGCATCGACCACCGCCACGGGGGTTGGTGTGGGACCCGGAGGAGTGGATGCGGTTACTATCGTTTGGTCGGTTCCCGTATTGTAAATGACATCGACATCCCCCACGATTCCATTGCCAGCGAGATACCCAGCTGTGGAATAATCTCTCATCACCCCAACAAAATCTCCGGGAAGAGTGACTTGACCCGTTCCATTGATGTTGAGGAGAGAACCGGGTTGGATAGAAGTTCCACTCGCGTGAATGTTGAACAAATTCAGAGCGCCGCCGTCGTTAACATTGACTGTGGCGACACCGCCCGATGGATTGACGGCGTCAATGGTGCCGAGACCAAGGATGCCTCCGGTCTGGTTGAGAGTTCCGTTAATGTTGACCGTTGCGACGCCGGCCGCTCCGGCGGAAAACCATAGGTGACTGCCAACGTTGATAACCGCTCCGGCATCAATCGTTAGGTCACCGGTTACCTGAGCAGCGCTACCGTTACCGCCCACCCATAGAATATCGGCAACGTTGATTATCGCGCCCGCCGCCACAGTCATCGTCCCGGCGGAATTGTTGTGTCCGACGTAGAGACGATTAAGGACGTTAAGAGTTCCTCCGGAACTGACTTCCAGATTACTGTCCTCATCCTGACCGATGCGGACGTTCAGGACATCCGGAGCTGTACTGCCAAGAGTCACTGTGTTTCCGGCCCAATTCAAAATGGCGGTATCGCCTGAACTTGGAAGAACTCCACCCACCCAATTCGAGGCAGTTGTCCAAGAGCCGCTGCCCATATAGCGAATATCGGCGCAATTGGCTGAGCCGGCAATGCATGCCAAAACAACCAATTTCAGGATCCCGGAGAAAGTGAAATTTCTGGTTATCATCTTCATGATCTCGCTTTCTTGGTTGAATTCATTGGCAAGTGACGCAACCTCCAATACCAATGAACCTCTTTTCGGATGATTGACTTGGCGCCTACGATTATCGATTCAGAAGGGATCCCAGAAGGAAATTACCCCCCCACCCTCGAAAAGAGGGTGGGGGATCTGTTGTGTAGATCATTTAGCGCCCAAGGATGTAGCTGATTCTAATATAAACCCCAATCATTCACTGCTAGTGGAGCAACAATGACCGTGGTAAATCCTGGATTTGACGTCAAATTTGTCTGGATGTTTCCGGGAACGCCATCACCGGCAATGTAGCCGTTGCTGGCATAGTCAGCAATAACGGCTTCGAAATCACCGGGAAGGGTGACCTGCCCGCTTCCATTTATGTTTAGGATTGACCCGGGCTGGATCGAGGTTCCGGCTGCATGGATATTAAATAAGTTTAGGACTCCCCCATCCTCAACGTTAAGGGTTGCCACTCCACCGGATGGATTAACCGCATCGATTGTGCCGAGCCCGAGGATACCCCCTGTTTGATTGAGAACTCCGCTGACATTTATTGTCGCGAGCCCCGCGGCGCCTGCGGCAGCCCAAAGATGATTGCTGAAGTTGACCTCGCCTCCGGCTTCAATGGTGAGCGTTCCAGTTACCGCTGCGGGACTCCCATTACCACCAACCCAGAGGATGTCGGTGACATTCACAACCGCTCCGTTGGCAACGAGCATTGTACCGGTTGAATTGTTATGGCCAACATAAAGGCGTTGCACGACGGTTAAGGATCCACCAGCGTTCACTTCGAGTGTGCTGTCCTCATCCTGACCGATTCTAACTTGATAAACATCGGGGGCCGCGCCATTCAATGTAACGGTGTTGTTTCCCCAATTGAGAATCGCGGTTTCCAATTCACAGGGAACATTCCCAGTCTGCCAATTGGAGGCGGTCAACCAATCACCGCTGTTCATATACCGAACGTTGCCTGCCATACAAACCGGAGCAGCCTGAACGACGGTGACCGTCGTGAAACCTGGATTAGTTGTGAGATCCGCCTGAACATTTCCAACCACACCATCGCCGGCGAAATAACCGTTGCCCGCGTAGGTCCCAATCACACTGACAAAATCGCCCGGAATGGTCACCTGGCCGCTTCCGAAGATGTTGATAATCGAACCGGGTTGAATCGAACCTCCACTTCCCGAAATGTTGTTCAGAGCCAGAACACCGCCATCATTGACGTTAACGGTGGCAACACCCCCTGATGGGTTGGATGCATCGATCGTCCCGAGACCGAGGATACCTCCGGTTTGGTTGAGATTTCCGCTGATGTTGACCGTCGCGACTCCAGCAGCTCCGGCCGACCACCATAGATGGTTTCCGACGTTGACAATTCCACCCGCCTCGATCGTCAGCGTTCCGGTTACCGCTTGGGGGCTCCCATTCCCACCAACCCAAAGAATGTCAGTGACATTCACAACCGCTCCACTGGCGACCGTCATGGTCCCCGTGGAGTTGTTGTGCCCCACATAGAGGCGGTTTAGCACATTGAGGGTCCCGCCCGCGTTGACCTGAAGGTTACTGTTTTCGTCCTGTCCAATCCGAACATCTAGGACATCGGGAGCCTGAGCCGCCAGTGTAACCGTGTTGCCCCCCCAGTTAAGAATGGCCCTATCCATGTCACCGGGGATCGCACCCCCCACCCAACCGGATGCCGTGTTCCAGTCGCCGTTCGACATATACCGAATGTCCGCCGCGTCTGTGTGACTGGCGAGACAAGCCAGCAATGTCAATGAAATACAAGTCGAAATAAGAAAATTCCTGCTCCACATATCCACAACCTCACTTTCTTTTGGACCGATTTTCTCCTATTCGTTCCGGAATAAATTCGGAAATGACCACAGAGAGTAAACGTTTACTAATCAATTCTAGCAGAACGGAACTCGATTTCAAGCGTTTTTTTCCTTTTTAGCACAATTCTCTGAACAATTCCGCATTTCTCCGGACCTTATGAACGTAAACCTTTTCATATCACGCCCTTGCGGTGGCGGACTTAATGGATCAAGTGCCTGCTTCCTTCTCCGCCACCCGGCCAAGGATCGGCCTCCCATCCTTGAAGTGATACGGGCATGGGAAGGATTTCCTTGAGAGGAAATCGCCCACTAAACCCACTCGCCTTCTAGAAAACAAGCCAAAAGTGGCGACACGCCTTTACCGATACAATCCCCACTCCGATACAGAGGAAGATGGAGAAGGCGGGGGCGCGACCACGACGGTGGTCTCATCGGCGCCAAGGTCATATGATACGGCTACGTTTCCGACAACGTCGTCACCGGATATGAACCCGGCCGCCGCGTAAGATTCCATAACTCCAACAAAGTCCCCGGGGAGAGTCACGCGGCCGCTTCCGTAGATATTCAGCATGGAACCAGGCTGAATCGAAGTCCCGGCCGCATGAATATTGTTCAACGCGAGAAGGCCGCCATCATTGACATTCAGCGTTGCGGTTCCACCCGATGGGTCCACCGCGTTAATCGTCCCGAGACCCAAGATTCCATCGACGTTTCCGGTTTGGATAATGGCTCCTCCGCTGTTGATATTAACGACGCAGGAACCGGTGGAATCCGGGCCAAACCATAGGTGACTGAAGACATTGATGACTGCCCCATCGTTCACATCGATAGTTCCGAAGGAACCCATTCGACCCGCCCAAAGTATCCGGCCCACGTTGACGACCGCGCCGCTGTTGACCGTTAACGTTCCAGTGACCGAACCGTTGTTGCCAGCGGTCACATCCTGAAATGCTGAGAGCACGCCTCCATCTTCGATCACTAGGTTGCCGGATTCATCCACACCGATCTGGACACGGTTCACCAGCGGCGCCTCGTAATCCAATGTCACCGTGTTGTTGGCCCAGTTGATTCGAGCGGTATCGAATTCACCGGGAATCGCACCACCGACCCAGTTTGCAGCTTCGCTCCAAGGCCCATCGCCCATATATCGTATATTCTGGGCCTTGGCCGGACTTCCCGCGTATAGCAACGCGATCACCACGATCCATCCAAATCTTCCTAAAATCACCTTAAAAACCTCTCTTTCTCTCCACCCTAATCAGGGGAATGGAATGAATTGAGCACTCATGCATATCTCGTCCACAAAGTCGCTCTTTTTCCCGAGGCCTTCCATCTAGCCTACTTGTGGAATTCGAGACCCTTTCGATCATCCGACACGGCCTGAGACCAATCCCCCAATCAGAAACGGACTGTCGCGTGCCTTTATACGCCTCCGAATCCGTTCAAAACGCTTGAGTCTCAGTCGCCAGTCGGGCAACAACGTAAACCTTTGCGTTAGAGGCTATCAATTCAAAAACCCGATGACAAGACATTTTTTAGTTTTAATTCCACTTTTTCCAGAAGTTAAAGAGAATCAGGAAGTTTATAGAGTAAAGGTTTACACATAAGGCCGATCCTGTTAGAGTGGTTTCCAGTTGTGGGACAAATTGCGATGGAGGATGGCTGTTGGGTTCTTTTTGAGTCTGCCCCATCCAACCGCGAAACGAGGAGGCAATTCATGTGGAGAAGAGAGAGGGCCTTTACGCTAATTGAGCTGCTGATCGTGATTGCGATCATCTTAATCCTGATTGCAATCGCGCTTCCTAACTTCTTGGAAGCTCAGATCCGCGCCAAGGTGGCGAATGTAAGCGCTGAATTGAAAACCATTGAGACCGCCGTCACATCCTATCGATTGGAGCGGGGATTTGATCCAGCCGATGGGACCACGCTTGGAGGGGCTGGGTATGTGGCCGGATCCGAGGGAAATCCATTTGTTTGGTCCCAGCTGACCACACCCGTCCAATACCTAACATCCATCCCGATCGACGAGTTTCTGCCGGCGGATTATGCGGTGGACGGAGGCGGCAACGGAAGCGGTGTCCGAGACCCGAACAACAACGTTTATCGTTATTACGCAGCCGGGTGGCGGTGCCAAGCGGCGGGATTCTCCCTCATCGAACCGCGGCGTCTCGAGTGTCGGGTCAATCCGGCGATTCGGGGGCAAATTTATTCTCACCCCTTTGATCCCGATAAAGGCTTTTTGGGGTCTTGGATCGCTCTCTCCGCCGGGCCCGATCAGAGCCATGGCTATGGCGAGTGGGAATTACGTGTCACGGCCCAGAGCAATGGTTACCCGCGCACCTATTCTCCCACCAACGGCACCAGGAGCTACGGCGACATCGTCCAAACTGGCGGTGGTTGATCCTGTAGGTGGGTATAAAGCCCGCAGTTTTCGGGTTTCAGAACCTGCTCAGCCATGCCTGTCCCTTTTTTGTGACGGTTTAGCGCGTATGGAATTCTAACAAGCGAATGTGGCCAGAGTGCCTCCGAAAAAGAGGAGGCGTCTCATAAGAAGATCTTTGACAAGAAGGGGAGTGATCAAAGTCGGCGTGTATGGGATCACTCAGCGGAAGCACAATTTGATGTCCGTGGAGTCGCTCCCGAAAATATGGGGCACAAGTTTTCCCTCTGGGAAATAGAGCCCGGTCGGTGGAGAGCCGACTTGAACGACTCGACCGGAAGGCATCGCAAGAAGTTCAAGGCGGGGTTTTTGGTCGAGGTGGTTGAGAAATCTGCTCATCATTTTTTCGAGATCGAAGAGCCGCGTCCAGCATCGCATATCACGATCTCGGACTATTTTGTCGAATGGCGGAAACGGCTGTCCTGTAGTGAAGCCACCATCAAGACGGATTACTGGCCCCGAGTTCGGCAGTTTGTCCGATGGGCGGATTCGCACGGCCTTACATTATGGAGCGATCTCCGGCTTCAGCATCTTCAACAGTACGCGAACGAGGCAGCGGAATCGGGAAACTTACGGGCCACCATCAACTTGAAAACTCGTGTCGTTTCGATGGCTGCAAGATGGGCCGCGCTAAATTGGCCCGAGCAATGTCATGACTTCACTCAGGGTTTCCGGTTGCCAAAAGGACAAGAGGGAAAGTGACTTGGGCGTAGGCTACCCCTCTTTCTTCGTGCTGTCGGGAAAGCTGAGTAACGCCAGTTGCCCCGCTGGTATGTTCAACCGAACTTCACTTGGACCGCTGTTCAAGATGTATTCGCTTCCGTAAATTGGTTCAAGACCATGACAGTCCCCTGAAACGACAACCTCTTGCGTGGCCGAGGAATCTGCAATTTCTCCGTTTTCGACGGTCTTTGAGATCCCTAGGTTATTGAATACACCCACCAAGCAACGCTCATCGCCTCGCGACTGAATGCACCCCACTCGTCCGGTGACCAAAAAGGGGAGTCTGGTTTGAAGTCGCGAAATACATTCGGCCACAAATTCTGGCGTATCTTCAAAAACAAGCCCCCGATCTTTTGTCAAACCAGACTCCGCGGCCTGCTTCTGGTCAAAGTAAATGAGGAGTGGATACCTCTTCAGCAGCGCATCCGGAGCATCCGCCGACAGCACATCAAAACATCCTATCCACGGGGACGGCGTCAGGTTTCTCGAGTCTTCTCCCGGAATTCTTGGCTGCGGTGCATAGAAACTCCGCGCAAAAGATCGCAACCGGATATGAAACAAATCCGGCGGAGCCAATCGCCACACATTGTCAGTAGCACCCGCCACATAGCGAATATCAATTCCAAATGCATCGGGTGGCATTACCAGAGCGGCAGGCGTAATGGGGGTTGGGCGGGGGAAGCGCCGATTGACTGTCACAAACTCCTTGACAATGGCCCCGTACTCCGTCAAGGGATAGTCGTCCCAATTGCTGAAGCAGCACTCAGCGCCCCATTCTTCAGCGAAAAACGCGGCCCCGCTCAGCCAACTGAAATAGAGCAAGCGGCGTTGCAGCGATCGACTGCTTCCGAATTTTGGCCCGAGATTGAATCCACTGAGCTGTGTCAAATCAGGAGTGCCGGGAGCCCACGGAGAGAAAGACAGCGCACAATACCCTCCCATCGGCGAACCGCCCCAAGGCTCGTAGTATGCTCCGAACGGTTTCCCGTATTCTCTTGCCGCGCCTCGCGCAAACGCTATTTGTAGTGCCGTCAACGGCACTTGGTTCCCGATCTCCGGCATGACATTTTTTGCGCCCAACCGGAGTGCAGCATGATGAAGCTGGCCGAAGCCTGTTACCGAAAGGATTTGCCCCGACGCCAATGTTACATACTTTTGGAAATACTGCTCAAGGTATCGCTCAACATCATCGAGGCTCTCCAATTCCCTGAAGATGTCACGATAGGTGTTGAAGTCACCCGCTGAAAAGAATGGTCGATCAATACGACCCTCGAATCTTGCAAAGTGGGCTGCGTCGAAAGGCTCGTCATTGCTAAGAATAAGTTCGTGAACTCGCTCATAATCATGAATGGGCGAATTCCCCCATTCATGAACCTGAAAGCCGAGGAAGTTTGGGTCATTCTTCAGCGAGGTTGCGATCTGGGCCAGCCCATCCAACGACTGGTAAGGCATGCCACCACAAACCCGGTCGAAATAATAGAGCTGCCCTGATTCTCTTGCCTCGGCCAGCAAAGGAGAACCTGACCATTGGTCGCCGAAATGGTGCTTTATGGAGCCCGTGTTATGAAGGCGGTAGCCCGTCCCTTCGAGCAATCCATGTTGACGTAGACCTTCTCGAAACCTGGGTTCTGCATGTCGAAGGAAAACCATGGGCCTATCCTGGCTCTCCAGAGCAAGTTTCGATCGAGAGCCTGCAGTCTCCGACTCGCTCCGAGCAAGTCCATCGAGTGAGCATGCCACAGAACCCAGTGCTAAGGCGCGCCCGGAAGCCTCGAGAAATTCTCGTCTCTTCATTGTTGAATCTCCTCCAGTTCTCTCCAGACTTCCCGCCCGAGTTTGTAGGCTACCGCCCCGGCATCTCCTTCACTCAGGTGCGCCCAGCATGAGCACCCAGCCATTACCGTTACCCACATGTCCCGGAGGGTCGAATTCCCCTACTACGGGAGCGCGGCCGCTGGGAATGTTGTCCACGAAAGGCTTCATTTCATCATGGTCTGCATCTTTGACGTGCCACTTGCCGTTGCGAGGGTTGAACCAGTACGCATTCATCAGCTTTCGAGAGGTGGTCCATGTTGACGCGAATTGTGCGACCATTCGCGCTGTAAATCATCGCATAGCCCTGTTGTTCCCGAAAACTCATCTGCGCGGAGATCGGGGCCTAAGGCACACCTTTTTATCATTGGATAAAACTCTTCGGGAGATAGGGGAAGGGCAATGGATCGACCCACCTTTAATTCCATGGTTGTTTGCTCCTTGCGGCATGGCACGCCACCAAGTGCTGCCATGCTTCCTCATTTTCCACCAACATGCAATTTGCGGACACCCAAATAGTAAGCATGGGATTCTCCAACACCGACCGATTGCGCTCTTGATTAGCGATACTCATTCCTTTGTTCGCTAATGCCGAAACCCTTTCCTAAACATCGGAAGGGGTCAACCTATGAAGACCATACCTCAGGATACATTTCTGAATACTGTTGAATTGAAAGGTCTTTTGAAGGAGAAAATCAAACTTGAAAGACTTGTCCGAGATTTTGGACTGAGCGGATTGGCAAAGGGCTATTGGTCGAATGCCGTGATAGTGGCGTTGGATCGGGCCTGTGGTATCCTTCCTACCGAACGTGGCCAGGGAGCCTCCGAAAATCAGGAGGTATCTCATGGGAAGATCTGTGACAAAAAGGGTAAGAATCAGAATCGGCGATTATTGGGTCACTCAGCGGAAGCGCAATTATTCAGTCCGAGGAGCGACTCCTGAAACCATTGGCCGCAAGTTTTTCCCTCTGGGAAATGGAGTCCGGTCGGTGGAGAGCCAACTTGAACGACTCGACCGGAAGGCATCGCAAGAAGTTCAAGGCGGGGTCTTTGGTCGAGGCGGTTGAGAAGGCGGCTCACCATTTCTTCGGAAGCAAAGGCATCAATCCGGCATCGCATATTACGATTTCGGATTGCTTTCTCGAATGGCGGAAACGGTTATCCTGTCGCGAAGCCACCATCAAGAGGCTATCTCAAAACCTGACCCGAAGGAATCGACGGTGCCAGATCAACGCCGATGCGAGTGGGATCAAACCGAATAAATTTCTTCAGTTTTTGTCATATCGAACGAGGATGGCCCGACACTTTTGAAGCCAGGAAATAGTTCGTTCCACCACCCGGGTTTGATCTCCACGGGAATGAATGGAGACCGCGAATCGACCTCCCTCTCTGCGCGCAACCGGCGATCCCAATTACAGAAAGTCAAATACCGGACTTCCATTTTCGTGCTTTGATTTGACATGGAAAGTCCACCTCCGGGGCAAATCATCGCAAAGACGGTAGTCACACTTGGAGGTGGGGTTTACAGGAAGGTTACCGAGAGCACCCCTTCCCCGGCTTCGAATCCCGCCCCCGCTAGAAACGCGGGATAGGGTCCTTGCTTTTTTACGCCGGACGCTCGAGCCGCTGTCCCAGCGCGAGCAGTTTTTCGCGCAACTTGCTGTACGCAACGTCTTGTACGCTCATGCTCTCTCGCGCTGCAATGGCCGCCGCCGCGCCCGCAGATTCGCCGAGAATCATCCAGACCGGCTCCATGCGCAGGGAAGTCATCGCGATATGGCTTGCGGAGCAGCAGACCGGCACAAGCAGGTTTTCGCATTGACTGCGCCGAGGGGTGATGGCGTCGTAGGGTATCTTGTAGATGCCTCTGAGCTTCTCGTCCAGATAGAGAATGGAAAACTCGCCGCCGCTCAAGGCCACCTTGCCGTCGACGGCGATGGTCGCGTAGGGCCAGTCGTCTACGCCGTACGAAGCCAGGCCGATTGAGCGCTCGGGGTCGGTTTTGCCTTCGAGGTCCGTCTGCGTAATAACATAGTCGGAAACCATGCGCCGCGCCTCGCGCACATACA
Source organism: Candidatus Omnitrophota bacterium (assembly GCA_020632575.1). Taxonomy (GTDB): domain Bacteria; phylum Hinthialibacterota; class Hinthialibacteria; order OLB16; family OLB16; genus JACKFH01. Next base: position 44,695 of record JACKFH010000020.1, read on the forward strand.
GCTGATGCGGCCAGCCCTGTGTATCGTCGAAGATGCCGCGCTGAAACGACGCGCGCAAAGCCAGTTCTTTCAACGTTTCAGGCACGACTGAATCGGTTCGCAGGAAATGGGTGAGGTCCCGGAAGAAGTCCTGGTGAAACTTCCAGATTCGCGCCCGTGTTTCCCAATTTCCGTCGGGGTACTCGGCGTTGCTTCCGAAAACCGTCGTCGTCAGCAAGGCCCGAAAGGTGTTTCCCTGCCCCTCCTTGTAGACGTGGCCGTTGCCCTCGACAATTTCGCCGAGGCGCGGCATCTTGCGCGAGCGCTGCAGATCGATGCCCTGCGCGAGACCCCTGCGATAGACCTCAAACTGAGAAGGGTCATAGGTCCCCGTGGGTTCGATAGGGAAGCCCGTGCCTGAGAGGTCGAGTTTGTAGCGAAAGCAGTAGCCCATGCTGAGTTTGTCGGCGGCGCCAAGCGGCGGCATTTCGCGGTCCTGAATACAGGGCAGCAGGCCGCTCGCGGGCTCGCCTGGCCGCACGTAGGGGTCGATGTCGTATACCCACAGATTTGGACGCACGCCCGACAGGGATTCGCCGTATTGCTCAACCGACTCGCGCCCGTATGTGTATTCGACCCCGCTCTTCGCCATAAGGTCGCCTTCGTAGGAGCAGTCGATGAAGACGGCCGCCTCCACCACAACGGATTCGCGTTCTTTCGGCTGCGGCGAGGGGCAGCCTAACCCATCGGGTGGCGCATAATCGAGCGTGATTTGTGCAATGCGCGAGCCGTCGCGGCGAACGGAATTGAGACGGTGTTCGAAGACAACCTCTATGCCGTGCTCCCCGACAAGCGCCTGAAATGCGTCGCGGTACTGAGCGTTGTCGTAGCGATGCTCAAGAATTGTGCGCGCCGTGCCCCCGACAGCCTCCTCGCGGCCCCAGTCGATGCGGCTGATGCCGCCTCCAGTCATGCCGCCGAGCCAGCGGCTGGGCTCTACAACGATGACCGCACATCCTTCGCGCGAAGCCGCGACCGCCGCCATGATCCCGCTTGCCGTCGCGCCGTACACGCACACGTCAGCTGTTTTCAGTGGCGAAGGCTCTTTCGCGGCTGTAATTGTGACGCCCGCCGCGAGTCCCGCACCCAAGGCAACGAATTGCCTTCTTGAGATTGCTGAAAAATTTTGCATAGGGTTTGACCTCCGGTTCGCACGGCCAGTCGACGATATGCCCCAACTCCGAATCTGTAAATAGCGGCCAAAAAGTGAGGCGGGTGGCAGTGTAGAAGTGGAGCACCCGCGGGAGTGGGGTCCGCGTCCTAGGGTGGTTTGGTCAAGGCGTAGGGTTAGCAGACCGTTGAAAAACACCTCGGACGATCTATTTTCGTAGCCCGTCAACTCACTTGCCGGGATGCGGGGAGCCTATCGGTCTATTCACACGGCAAATGAGTTGCCGGGCTACAGTTTTTCAACGGGCTCTAAGGAAATTCAGCCAATGCTCACAGCCTTGTGAGACGGGCCGTCGAAGGCCAATTGTTGGCTTGATTCTCGATCGTTAATTGGCGCCATTCACTACACCGTTTGTGGTTGACCGATGAGGGCTATGAACGTCTACCCGGAGTATCCACGATCGAAACATCACAAGCCGGTCTCCCCCTTGCATAATCGCCAAGTTCAATCGACGTTTCAAAGGGAGGAAATGGACCCCGGTCACTGGGGCAGGTTGAATCTCAGTTTCATAGCGGCTGTTCGGAATGCTCATTCGTTCTTTTTGGGCACGGCCAAATAACCGTCTCCAGCCAAGTGGCAGAACGTTTTATTCTTGGCGTCGTGAGCAATCAACGCCGCCTCGGTGAGTTACTCCGTAAAAAGGGGCAACGCCAGAACTTTGATGGAAAAGGGAGGAAGAACCTCACTTGACTCTTCCTTCAGTAGGATCCGCGCGGATTCATCTGAGTAATTGAGAGCGAGCACCTGGCCATCCTCCAGGATACTGAAGAATACTCTGGGAGGATGCTGGATCTTCATCGCCTGTTTTGTCCAAGGGTGCAATTGGGGAACTTCCTTAAGGACTCCTTCGATGAAATCTCCGTAAAGTGAAATAGGCTCCATGTCTCCCGGAAAACGGAAGAACGAACCGTCCCCCGTGTCCCCTCGCTCCCACGACAAGAAGACCGAGGTGTCCCCTTCCACGGTTTCATAGGGACCCCGGGGATAGGATGGGAAAATAACCGTACCACCAGCTCGCAGCCATCTGTCGACAATTTGTTCGACATCAGATGGAATGACTTTTCCCCAGCAAAACACAAGGACGGAATAACGATCCAGGAAACCCTCGCGTATCAAACGTTCGTCCAGGTAATCCACATCCACCCGGCGCCTCACTTCCGCGGCACGGGAATTGAAACCCCAGGCGTACAAATGACGGAACGTCCCATCATCAAGTTGATTCATCGTTTCCGGATAGTAGACCGCGACATCGATGACCGGAGACTGGCGTAGATCCAAGAGGTGATAATACCGAAGCCAATTCTCCACCGCGTAATCGTCGTTGAAAAGGACGCTATGGCGCGTGTAAAGGTTGGAGCCATTCGTGCTTGCGGTGCTGAAGAAACGGGCAACCACTCCGCGTGCGCTGTGGAATCCTGCTGGTTCATATCCAAGACCGATCCCGTAGAGCCGTGCAGCGGTGGCGGCAAGACGCGTGGCATAAACGTTTTGTTCAAAACTGTCTGTTTCGTTGGTGAGGCGAATCCCACCAGAAATTCCTTTCATGGACTTTGCCTGAGCAGTGAAATCGGTCCCGGCTTCCCGATATCCCCATCCCCCGGAAGACTGGTAAATTTGTGTTTTTGGCATCGCCTTACGAGCTTCTTGGGCCCAAAAGTCGCACCATTTGGTCATGGAATCCGTGTACCATTCCGTCATGTCCAATCTGCCACGAGAGGTGCGATAGGTTTCCGGAAGCTGGGGCTTAATCTCTTGAAAGGAAACGAAATTTGTCTCCCACGCCTGATTCAAGGTCTGGATCGATCCATGCCGCTCGTTCAGGAATTCCTGGAATTCTTCCTGTGCGTAGGCGTCTCCGGCCCACCAGCCGATGTGGGCGTGCATCGATATTCCTTGATGCCCGAGCGATTTTCCGGCTCCCGCCGGATATTGAGCCTCCCCGAAATTCCCGCTCGGACCCAATCGAACGGCTTCAAGAACGCCCATCGGCTCGTAGTGTTCACCGAAGGCTTTCAAGACCCGAGTGACATGATCCCGATTCCGGGAGTTCCAAATGCTCGGGACCTGATTTGATTCGCCATGCTCGAGACAGGTGAAACCGAGATTCGATGCGTCTTCAAAATACCAGCCGGGCAGAGCGAAGGCGGAAGTGATAACCAAGTTCGGATACCACTTGAGACCATATTCTTGGATCGCTTCGACTATTTGGTCGTAATGGGAGAAATCGAAATGGCCGGGACCTGGTTCCAGCATGTCCCATCGAACAAAACACTCAATGGAAGTGAAGCCGAGCACCTTGGCCAGAGGCGCGTATTCACGGATGTTATCCAATGAGTTTGAAAGAGATGGCGGATTCCCTACGTCCTCGATGCCCACGGTGCATGTTATTTCCATGGGCCGTTCCAGCTTCACGATCGGGGTCACTTCTATCGGTACTGCGGCGGCCAATTCTTCCCACTCCAAATCTTGCGTTACCGTAAGCAGACGCATCGATTTCAAGTATTGGAGACCCACGATTTTCAGATGGGGGTTCCTGGCATTTTGCCAATCTACACTGGGAATCTCAAACTCGAATAGGGCACGGCGCACCTTTCGCGTGTTAAGCCTTGTAAATGAAACGCTACGGGAAGGCCTCATCCACTCCCCCGTAAACCGGTCATCCCGGAGCAACATCGGCTGAATCACCCCGGCTCCCTCATCGAAGAACTCGATTTCCAAAACCAGTCTCTCCTCTTCTTGAGACAGAGGGTTCTTCAAGCGAAAAAGCCATTCGACTTTCTTGTAGGGATCGTTACCCCGTTCAATTTCGATTGCGGGTTCGCCATTTCTGACCACTTCCCGGACCATGTCCGGATTAAGGAGTTCAACTACCCCAGAGGGCCGACCATGCCCAAATTCAATCAACAGGTTTCCCTTTTCCTCTTCCAGGGAATATCCAGGCGATAAAGCGCTAAACAAAAAGAGAAAGCCGAGCATCGAACCTCCGCTCACTTCAAACGGCATGAAGACACCTCTTGATGATCATGAATGAGTCAGCACCTCATAGATTTTAGGTCCGCGCTGCCCCGAATTCTATTCGATCCGATCTGGAAACCGGGGCGCCCAAGACATGTATTTCACCATCCAGACCACTTGTGGCGATCCTCTTGTTGTCTGGGCCGAAAGGGATATCGCGGACATCACGATCTTGACCCGTCAGAGTGCCATTCTCGCCGTCAGATGAGCCGTCCAGAACCTTCGCGACATTCCATTCGTTTCCTGGGGCTACGATAGTTCCCGTTGGACCGAAACTGATTGGGCCAGATCCTACCAAATATTCCAAGTTTCGGATTAGTTTTTCACTACTTGCATCCCATATCGTGGCTTGCTTGTCGGCTCCCGATGCAATTAGGCGTCCATCCGCGTTGAACGACACGATTTCGACTCCACCGATCCAAGCAGCATCCACTCCAAATGTATATGAGACCTTTCTGGCTCTCGCGAACCAGGGAATATCCCATGGGATACAGCCTTACTGGGAAAGGACGTACTCCACCAAATCGGCGATCTGGTCCTGGTTTAAACCCGAGGTTTCGCCGTGTCGGTCGTTGGGGTTATGCCAGGTCAACACATCTTCGATGGTGGCGGCGCGTCCATCGTAAAGGTAAGGCGCAGTTCGCCAGACCTCGACCAGAGTCGGGGTGTCGAACAGTTGGTTTTCTTCGTTCCCCACACCGGTGCCGACATCGTATTGTTTCAGATCGGTGAAAAGCGGGGCCGGGTGGCAAACGGTGCATCGAGCTTTTTCGAAGATGGCCTTGCCCCTCTCCGCGGATTCGGACAGCTCGCCATCGACCAGATAAGGACTCGGAATGGGCTCGAGCGATTTTAGGTACGCGTCGATTGCCTCGGCATCTGTTTCCGGCCGTACTACGAAGAAGATAAAACGGATTCCCGCTCGGACCGCTGTTTCGGCGTCCCCACGAATTCCTGTCGACATCGCTGGCGGCGTTTGGTGGGCCAGCAGCATATTCTTCGTGTTCTTCGGATTCCCCATTCCATCGTTCAATAGGTCCCAGTTCAACCCGTCGACGCGAGCATCCGGGTGACAACTTGAGCAACTTTGCCAATGCTGAAAACAAGCGGTGGCATCGTGGAAAAGCATTTCTCCGCGACGAACTTCCGATATTGGAGCGGTGGGCTTCAAAGAAACCGACTTCGCTCGCGGGTGATTATCCGGGTCGATGTCCAAGATTCCGAGGCTATCCGTAAAGTATTCCGCCGCGTAGACACGAGACCCGATCACCGCCAACCCTCGTGGCCCCTCTCCCTCCAGTTTCAACCTTCTCCGAATCGAAACCAGGAAGGCGAGATCGTTGGGAACATCCTCGGGGGAGATCGAAACTTCGGTCACCGGCTCCCCCGAAGTGACCTTCGCAAGTTTCTCGTGCAAGGAGCTCCGATCAATCACACTCACTTCATGAGTTCCCGCATGGGAGACACAGAGGAAACGGCCATCGGAAGTGCATACGACACCCCAGGGATTCGCGGCGCCGAGGTCGACATTGTCGAGAAGGACGGTGTTCAACAATTCCATCTTCTCCAAGTCGATCACGCTGAGTGCGTTCGTGTTCATCCAGCCGCGCTCAAGCTGAGTGGTGGGGAGGTGGAACCGTCCGAGGATATGGGTCACATAAGCGTATTTTCCATCCGGCGACACACAGGCCCCTCGGAGGGACGTGCTTCCGTTGGGAAGTTGAATGTTGGCTGAAACGTTATTGGATTGAGTGTCGATCAAAGTCACTTTGGCCGCCACATACTCGCCATCGCCCGGACCCGTAGGGAGGTGGTTGGCGACTACCAGGATTGAGCCATCTGGAGTGAGCGCACATGCCACGGGCTCTCTTAAGACGGGAATCGTTGCGAGATTCTGTTTCGTTTCGGTGTCGATCACGGCGACTTCGTTGTCGAAACGATTGCAGACATACAGATTTGACCCATCGGGACTCAATGCCAAGTCTTGGGGGGTATGACCGACCGGAATACTGTCGATGATTTTAGAATTCTGTATGTCAATGACCGCCACCTGGTCTTTGGGGGAGGCGGTTGCAACATAAAGACGATTGCCATCGTGAGTGAGAGCAAGGCTTGTTGGTGGGGCGTTCAGTGGAATCTTTTCCGTAACCGTCTCCGATTCGATATCGAAAATCGCAACCTGTTGGCCGGTGTCCTCGGCAATGTAGAGGGCGCCTCCAGATGGATCGGCGATCAGGGAAAGGGGTGACGCATAATCGGAAGCCGACCCGGCGCCAAGGTTCCACAATCCAGCCAGCGTGAGGACCATCACCGACCATTTCAATTGTTTCATCAATCCAACCATCGCAAAAAAGTTCTCCTTCTGGAAATTCGTCTTATCAGGGTCGCTCGATAATCGGGGCGTTCATGCAAAGCGGTCGGATGGGAAGCTCCTCGATACCCGCAAAGTCCGGATCGGGTATGGAGCGGAGGTCCTCCTCGCCACGATAAACACAATTTGCGTCGACCCAAGCAATGAGCCTTCTCAGATCGACCGGATCCATCTTCCGACCGAGGTGCTCCTCATCCATGGCGACATCAATAAGCTGACTTGTATATGAAAGATGTTGCAGTGGTCGAAAAGTCTTGTAACTCTCCGGGTCTCTTTGATCGAAATCCTCGACTAACATCGCGCCAGCGATGCCTCCCATCACCAGTGAGGCATAGGGTTCGTTGAAAACGCCCGTACCGGGCCGGAAGGTCAAGTCGATTTTTTCCTTGGCTTCTCCTTCGCCTTGGTGACATTCCGCGCAATAGCGGTCCAGAACTGGTTGAACAAACTTTGTGTAGCTGATGGTCTCCGTTCCCCATGGTGGAGGGGTGAGTTCGGCCGGAGTTTGTTGAGTCATAGTATACGGACGATTGATCGGGGCGCGGCTGTGGCTTTCATGACAACCGACACAGCTGCGACGTTCGCCTGGCATCAGCCCGGAAAAAGAGCGCATCGTTTGAAGGGCTCGGTATTGCTCGTCAAGCAATTGGAAATGGAGCGCTTTCCCTGCAGGAACTTGGAAGTACACAGAGCCATCCGGTTGAACAGGAACAGTTCCAAGAATTCTTTTAACCCCATCCGCCTGAAGAATCGAGACGACGGGTCCGGAATACCAGTTGGGGGAGATGTCCCTGGTCCAGGTGGTCGCGGTTTTTGAATCCATTTGGATGACTCGGAGGTGTTTGACCATGCCTTGCGGAAGGTCGGGAACTCCCTCATAAATGTTGGGACTGAAAAAGATCCCGGGTTGCGGGTCCTGACGATCCGCTCCTGTTCCTGGCCAGGCCACTTGGTCGCTCTGGGTGAGAGGCTTTTGGCGTGGCCGCACTGGCATCGCGTGCCAGATGTGGTGGGCCCCCTGATAGATTAACTCCCGGTTGCCATGGACATCCATCAGATAGAGACGGTACTTCCCGTCTCTTCGGGCGGAAACGAGAAAATCCTCCTCACCTAGGGGGAACGGGGACTTGTAAGCGTCATAAGCCCCCGCTGTGTGATAAGACAGAGACTCGATCGGATCCAAAGGCGGCTCGCCACACTCTGGCCAGGGGACATCGGCGGTGATTTTCGTAAGCCCCTCCGGAAAATTGAAACCCTTGTTCGGATCAACGATGCCGATGCTCCCATCAAACCAGTTGTGATGAGCGGCGCCGGTGAACATGACCCGGTTGCTATTCGGAATTGGACGCGGCTCGACAAGCATGTCCGGCCAGACACTTTGGTTTCCCCAGAACACGCTGGTGTTGGTTCCATCCTGATTCACTGTCCAAAGACTCTGGATTCGCCAGAGGGCTTTGTCGGTGTATTCCCAGCGGGTGTAGATGACACGCCCGTCATTGAGAAGAGTCGGCAGCCAGTCCGGTTCGTTCCCATGACTGACCAGATAAATGTTGTCGCCGTCAGGATCGCATCGCGCCAGCACATAGGCGTAAGTGTATGGCATGCACCGGATGTAAGTGTTGCAGCGAGATGTCGAGAACATGATGTGGCCATCGGGGAGATAGATCGGATCGAGATCGTCGTAATCGCCAAATGTTAGCTGTTTAAGGCCGGTCCCATCGATGTTGATTTCGTAGAGATGGAACGATTTTTCATCGTGCGGCTTGAAGGAGGCGAGAACCCGTGTGGCGTCGAAGGAGAGATCGGGGCGCCAAAAACTCCCCGGTTTCTCCGGCATGAGTTTGCGGATGGTTCCGCCGGGATGAAGCCCCTTCAATACAAGGAGCCTCCCTCCGGGGACCGCCATCATCCCATTCCGGTGGCGAGCCTCATGGGGCCATTCCGCCCCTTCGGGGTAGGGGTTGTCAATGAAGAGGATCTCATCGAAATCGATCAGTGGGTTTTTGAACGCAATCTCTCGCTTGACTCGGCGGACCGCGAGGTAAAGGTCTTTTGAATCGTGTTGGCCTAAGGTCAGTTGCGATTGCAGGCGTTCCAATCGATCGAGTTCATCCGACAGATCGGGAAGCTGGGACATCTTTCCAATCCGTGAAGCGAGGTCTCGCGCCCACCCGATTTCTTGCTGAGTCCGGTCATCCCAGTTCTTCCCCTCAGATTGGAACAGCCAATCTTCTTCTAGAACCAGGGTGGCTTCCTCTTTGGTCAAGGTCCGTGTTTCAGGCTCGGTCGGTTCGACATGGAGGGCGGGGGGATGCGGGATCGAGGCTCGTGTCAATTTCTGTTTGAGACGCTCGGGTTCGGAGAAGGATGGCCACTCCTCAAAGGGGAGGCCGGATCCCTTTCGTAGCCGGCTCTCGGAAGCCCAGACCCCGGAATAACCGAAGCTCGGCCGCTCGACCGCGGTCATGCTCACGCACGCTCCCGTGGGTCCATCCACCACGAGCACACCTTTCAGAGCCGGGTCCAAAACGCTGTAATCGTTATCGGAATCATGGGCGGATTCGAGATTGGAGTAGACGCTCAGGCGAACATCCCTCAAGGTGACTTGAGAAGAGTTGGTGAGTGAGAACTCGATCCGCGCATCGGTTCCCTTCCCCATTCTTGCGACAATTTGGAGAGTGAGTTGTTCATCCTGGTTTGCAGTTGGACGGAAATCTCTGTCTCGGACAGTTTTTGGAGAGGTTTCTGATTTGAAGGTTCTCAATGGTTCGAGGATCCTTGATTGAGATAACCGCCAGCTGGGGTTCGCCGTTATCGTAGTTGATCGAATAGCTGAATCGGCTGAGTTGTCCACCTTTGGGGGAGTTCAGCGCCTGACGGTTTCCCTCCCAGAAGAAGGCGCCCCACTCGTTCAGAGCAAGGTCGGTGATGCCATTGTCGATCCAACGAGTTCCCGGTGAACCTCGTTCTTCAACGCTCTCTTCGGACGCCGATGATGTTGAGGCTTCCTTCGTCGCTTCTTGGATAAGCGAAAGGAGTTTATCTCTCGATTCAGCGTAAGCGAACAAAACCGTCCTGTTCATCTCTTCGCCTGGCGCTAGTTGATCGATTTGCCAAGTCAGGATCCCGTCAGTGTTACCGAGCGATTCCAGCCCCTCTTGAACCGTTAATCCCGCGTGAAGGGCGCTCCCACCATAGAATAATAGGAATGCGAATCCCCCAACGAGGATGGTTCGGATGTGTGCTCTGATCATGATGAATGATTCTCCCGGCTTTTCATTCGAGACTCGACACCCGAGTTCCCAAATGTTTCCTCAGTGTCCGGTCCACATAGTCCGGCCAGAGTGGGCAGTTCATGTCGATCCAGGTCTTGAAGCGACGCACCTCGTCAGTGGTCAGTTTGACTTCGTAGTGGCCCGCGTTCAGAACATCCCAGACTTTGCTCTTGACTGTTCCGAATGTGAGGGGTTCCAGCTTTTCGCAGCCGCCTGAATTCCATCCGCAATCGCAATAGTGGACCCAGCCCTGGGAGACCAGGGTTCGGTAGGAGGCGGGAATTCCATGTTCGTCCTGTTGTCCCGAAAGGTTCAGAGTCTCCCTTGTCTTGGCGTTGTGGCAAGAAACACAGTGCTTTTCGAGAACAGGTTGAACAATCTCCTGATAAGAAAACGGTTTTCCGCCCCAAGAGGGTGTGTCGAGTTCACGGGGGCCGCTTGCCAAGGGTTTGCGGAGGTTGGGGAGCCATCTGACGGTGTTCGTGACATCCGATGCAACTTCTTTTCTCACCGGGTTGTAGCTGGACCACGCTGCGCATCCGCTGAATCTCATTGAAATTCTCATCCAGGATTTCGAAGTACAAAACCTTTCCGGCGGGGGCATAGAAATGCGCGAGCCATCTTCTTCGACTGGAACGATTCCGAGCGGGCTTTGGCGACATAAGTGGGCCATCCGGCGGGACCGCTCACCAAGTCGACCGGTGACACATAGAAATTCATAAAAGGCTCATGGTCGTTTCGATAAGCCCCGTTGGACAGTTGTTCGAGTTCATCCTTGACCTCTTCAACGACGCGGAGGTATTTGACCGTTCCTCTTTCGACAGCATGGTCGACTCCTTCGTAAACATCGGTCAGAAAGAACTCGCCTTGGTCGCTCGCGGACTCCACTCGATCGGCGATCAAGGGGCTGCGGATCCTCATGATGGAAAAGGGTCGGGCAGACCGAGGAAATTTCCGGGTCGAGGTGGAGGACCTCACGATTCCCATAACGGTCGATCACATAGATCCCAAAACGTTTACGGGGAGCATGCGAGCAAAGGAAATAATCCTTGGCAACCGGAACCGGGTCACGGAAACATTCCTCTTTGGGAGGCGCACCCGGCCAAGGAACCTCGGGAGTCAAGCAGGTGATCGCTTCCGGATTGAACCGTCCCTTGTCGATGTCCACGAGAGCGATGGGACCATTGAGGTCGCGAAATGAGAGATGAACGTGCAGCAAATCTCGTTGGTCTCCGGAACTTCCTGACCGTTTGCATAACCATTCGGCTGGATGATGTCGTTTCCAAAACCAGTTCCGGTTTCGTGCCATCGGGACGGATGCTCCAGAGGGTGTGCCCGAAATCGGCCCCTTGTCCTGGTACTCGAGCGGGTCCAGATGATTCGGCCATCGTTCATCACCGATGGGGCCCACTCGGTCAGGTTCGCGTAGGAGAGCGGGCGGATGCCTGTGCCGTCCGTGTTCATCCGGAACAGCACCGCAGCCTGCGGACGCCAGCAGAGGAACCGTTCCTTGCATCGGGTGGTGATGAACGCGAGGCCACCATCCGGCAAAGGGCATGGCCAGTAATCGTGGAAGGGACCATCGGTCAATTTCCTCAGAGACCCGCCATCGGGATCCATGACCATGATGTGATAATAACCTCTTCGGAGGGCGGTAGGCGAAGTAGATTTGCGACAGGTCGGGGTTGGCCATCGGTGTCCGTGCGATCCCTCCCGGCTTCGAAGAGAGTCTTTACTTGAGCGCGCCCGGATCCAAACGGCCAGAGTTTGAGGGAATCTCCAATAGGTGAATGCCTCCTCCGGGACGAAATCGTGCATCCAAATTGACGCTGTAGTTATGGGAGGGTTCAAAGGGGTGACGCTTGGCGAATAAGATCCTTTGCATACGGGAGAGCTCCGGGTCTTTGAAAAAAAGATTCCTCTTGGCGCGGCGAACCTCGAAGAAGAAATCACGTCCCGCGCGAGAGTTCTGAAGGTTCAATGATCCGAATCGTGAGTGTTTTTCCCGGAAGGCGCTCAACAATTCGCGTTCGCCTTGAATGTTGACCCCCTTGGATGCGAGTCGTTCGATCATTTCTTCCATCAGATTTAGTGAACGTTTGGCGGGATCGTAGTGGAAGAGATGGAGTGAATAATCTTTGCCGTCTTCCTGGACATGGAGATCATATTCAGGCCCGATGGCGCCTTCCTGTGGAGCAATGGAGAGGATTCTCAATTCTCCCGGAGCCAATGTGAGTCCATCTTTAAGGTCAGCGGTGTTTCCTTTGAACTGAATCTCTTCGGTGGACGAAGCGACCAGACGGATCTGAAACCGACCGTTCTGATCATCTTCGATCTGTCCCATCGCAAAGTTTGAAAAAAACAAGTTAATGGGTCGGCCCGTGGGGCTCGTGTGTTTGCCACCCATGCCAAGACCCATGCGGATGCCCTTTGCCGTGCATTCGGGAATGAGGTTGAGCGGAATCTTTATTTCAAAGGCGGTCAGGTAATCGTCATAACCTCCCTCAAGCGGGGTCGTTTCCACGACATTTCCATTGCCATCGTAGGTGAGAAAAGCAAGTTCTTCTTTTTGGTAGGCGACCACTCCGATCCCATCGCCATCGGAATTCGAGATCACGGCGAGGTGACTAGAGAGCAATCGGTCAATCCTCAGGAACAAGAACAAATTGCCGTCATGTCGGCCCGCATAAAGCATGTGTTCGACACAGGGAGACTGATTGAATCCAGCCATGTGAGCCACTCTAACCACGCCTCTCGAAGATCGCTCCCAGCATTCATCATCTGGGCTTCCATCAAGGATTGGCGCCGACTCCAGATTTGGAAGTGGAATGGTGTCATCGCCACGGTGTCTTGGGTATTCCTTGACTCGGCCGTTGTAAGGGACCAGCTCGGAACTCAGGTCGGCGCGTCCGTGGGTTTTCAACCAAGCGTGTTCCTCTCCGAGGAAGGCATAACGTAGGAGCGAATCCTCATCCCGGATAGTCGATTCCAGCGTGGGAGTCTCAGTGTCTTCTTTCGAAGGCGGAGGCGGAACAGGTATTTTGCTGGGACCCGCGGAAGATGGTGCGGGAGAACGGACTTTGCGAACCGATTTCCATTCCCGACCATCGATGGATAGCAGGATTTCGAAACCGATCGGCGTCCGATCCCGATAGACTCCAGTCCGGTCGCGGGAGAAGACAACTTCTTCGATGAGAGTGGCTTCGGGAAGTTCTATCTGAGCCCACTCATCAACCGTCCCAGCGGCGATCCAACTGTGACCGTTGCCGACCTGCCCATCATTCAGGTGGGGGATGCGATGAATGGCGTGTCCAGGAAGGCAGGAGGAGGCGGTCGCTTCGGATCCCGCCGTCGCCAGGGCCAAGTTTGTCTCCTTATCCTCGCCATAGAGTTCAATTTCATCGATGCAAGGCTCTCCGCCATTGGTGGAGGTGATCAGAAACCTGATGAATTTCGCTTCCAGTTGAGGGAAGGTGATGACATTGGCCTTGTCGGGATGGACGGAGAGGGTGTCCACTCCGAATGCGCCGGTCAACGCCAGAAAGATGACCAGAGATCCAACCAAACTCATCGCATTCGTGTGTTTCCTCATCTGCGTCGGACTCACTCTTTTAACATGTCCCGCCATTTGTGGCGCATAGCCACCAATTCGTTTTCCTGCTCGGGGCTGAAGGATCCAGCTCGTTGCGCGTAGGTGTCGATCCAGACAATGAATCGCTCGAGGCTTTCGTCATCCAGAAAGACTCCTTCATGACCCTCAGGATCCATGACCATTGAGAGCAAGGCGCTTGTTCTGGCGGCCCCCTCGCCGGCTATCGAGCGCCCCTCCAGATAGCGGTTTTTGACATGGTCGTTCAGGCTGGGAGTTCCGAAATTCACCAGCGAATCGTAAGCGCTGGCGGAGGCTAGGTTAAAAGACGCCGCCTTGGGATCCTCTCCTTCCTGATTGTGACAACTCACGCAATGTTGATCGAGGACGGGTTGAATCAACCGATCGAACCGGAGTGGCCAAGAGCCTTCCGGTCCCGGTTCGATCTTCGAGGGCACCCGCAATGAAGCGAGCGCTTGCTTCACTGGGGGCGCCTTGAGACGCGGTTCGTGGCAACCAATGCAACTCAGAGTTTGCCCGGGTTGGACATGAGTGGTGGTCCTCATCGTTTGAATCGCCATTCCCTGCCGGTCCAAAACCTGAAAGAAAACGATGACTCCGGCGGGAACTTCGAAGTAAGCGGAACCATCCTTCTCGACAGGGACTGTCCCCAGGACGCATTTACCCGGATCGTCCTTGGTGATCCCCAACTTGGGCGAGTCCATCGTGGGCTGCGTTTTCGCGGGAACGGCAACCACCCGAAGGTTTTGGATCTCCCCTTCCTCTACATTCGGCAATCCGGAGTAAACATCGGAAATGAGGAATCTCCCCTTCATGTCCGAGTTCGGCCCGGAGCCACTCGCAAGGACTGGCGGGGTTTCGCGGGGACGAATCGGGATGGGGCACTCGGAACCGATCTCCGGGTCTCGGTGAAGGAGTTCCATGTTCCCTTCCGCGTCGAAAAGATACAGTCCCATTCCGTTGGGAGAACGGAGTTGCCCCTCACGGACTACTCGCTCTCGCGCCCAGGAAACCAAGTAGTAGCGCTCGGAAAGCGGCCATGGGCTCGCGTAGAAAGAGTCCGGCCAGTCTTCGATTTCGGGGAACGGAACCTCCGGGGTTAAACGGGTGATGGGGTCATCGCCCTCGGTTCCCACCGAGGGATCGAGAAGGACCAAACTGCCCATCGTTTGGGCATGGTGACCGGATGCGGTGAAGATGATTTTTTCTGAGCCCGGAATCGATCGGGGTTCGAATGTGCAATGCGGGGCCCGGGTAAAATTGCCGTAGACAATCCGGGCGTTGGAGCCATCGGGGTTCGTCCTCCACAACCCCATGTAGGGCATGTTGTAACGGTCGACATAATCCCAGCGCGAGTAGAGCAGAGTCCCGTCATTGGCCACGCTCGGGGTCCATTCAAAGTTTTCAAATGGAGAAATGGCGCATAGGTTGCCGCCATCCGGATCCATGGCGTGGAGTGTGTAGACCGCGACCGGCCGCTGGGGGCCACCGCCGCAACGGACGTAACTGTCGGGCAGGTCTGGAGTCTCAAGCGTTTTTTGGGCGCTATCATAACCGCACTGAAGAGACTGCCCTCTGCGTGTGGAAAGAAAAACGATTCTGCCGTCGGGGAGATACCTGCCATCAAAGTTGTCATACTTTCCATGGGTGAGCTGACGCGGATTGGAGCCATCGAGATCCATCTCGTAGAGGTGGTAGAAGGCGTCTTCGGGGATGTTGTCTTTGTTCAGTTTATCTGGCTCATCGGCGAGTCCCGGATATTGCTTGCACCAGGCGAAGAGGACTTTGTTCGCGTCGTAAGAAAGCATCGGCCTTAGGAAACTTCCCGACTCGGTGAACCTCTCACTGATACACTCGACCCTCGGGGAGTCACTCTGGAAATCCCGGAGAATGTAGAGGCCGCCGCCGGGGCGCGACCACCAACCATAGTATTGATCGGACATGTGGCTGTAACTGCCCGGCACACGTTTCACAAAGAGGATCGAATCGAAATCGAGCAAGGGATTCCGAAGGGTCAGGGATCGTTGAAGCCAAAGGGCCGCAAAGTAGTCTTTTTCTCCCACCTCCCTCGGAGGTTCGGCGTCCAACTTCGCTTGCATCTCCTCGACCTCAAACAGATCTTGGCCGACATCCAGGCCAGATTCTTTGAGGTCGGCAACCAAGCCCCGCGAGTGAACGAGAATCTCCACGACACGTTTTCGCCAATCGATTGATTGTACGGAGTCTTTTCCGGCCGACCACTGAGAGATCGAACTCTGGTTGGCGGGCTGGTTCAGCGCCAGGTTCTTGGCAGGTTCATGGGGACCGAAAACCTCGATCTCATCCAGGTGCAGAAAATCGTTATCCTGAAGCTGAATTCGAACGAACCGGGTTTCTATCTCATTGATCTCGACTTCGAGTGGCTGGTTATCGCTGAAGCCATAGAACTTTGTTCCGTCGTGGTAATAAACGGTTTTCCATTCTTTGCCGTCCTCGGACAAAAGGACCATGAGACGGAAAGCGCGTGGCGCCACGCCATCGCAGCGGTTCCAGATGACAACCCTGGAAACAGGTTGAACCTCACCAAGGTCGACTTGCCACCAAGGCCTGCCCTGCCTGTCCGTGTGAAATCCCCAGCCGCCATCGACGATTCCATCGCAGCCACCGGCAGCGTCGGATCGGGTGCTGGTTCCCAGATTTTCCCTGAGTAGCCAGTCGTTCTCGACCTGATTACGGAACAATAGGTCCCTCTCGTTTGGAGAAGCCCAAGCGAATAGGGCGAAGAAAACGGCCCCGTATAAAAAATAAAATGGTACTATTTTATGATTAATAGGGTGCATCATCCCGCCTCCTCAAACCAAGACCAAGCCGATTTTCAGCCTTTTTTGCGGTCTCGGCTACCCCATTTCTTTCGCGTTTCTAGCTCGCAGGTTGGAGGAATCGAGTTCTTCTTCTAAACCGGGGCCATGAGGACTGTTGATTCCATTGACCTTCTCGGCATCTCAGTGGACGGGGATGGGACCGCTGAAACGGAATCGGTGGACCGGGAGGGGACACTCCGAGTCGACCCCTTTGACGCTTTTCCAGATGATCTCATTGAGCGCGAACATCGGTGCACGGTCGTATTCGGAAAAGTCCATACGCAGAGATTCCTCCGCTCCCCAGGCGGTTTTGGGATTCTTCTCATCGAGATCGATATTTGGCTTGAGGTGGGCGTACTCCACCGGGTGGGCCTGGTCGGTGAACGCGGCATACATCGGTGTCGCGGCCGCATCGTACTGGCTCATCGGTTGTAACCCCAATAGGAGTTCAATGGTGCGAAGGACGGAACAGGTGGTGTAATGGGTGCTGTCCACATACCCGCGTCGAGCATAAGGACTGGCAAGCAATCCCACCGTTCGGCGAGCGTCGACATGATCCGGACCGTCCTGGGCGTCATCCTCAATGGTGAAGACCGCCATCTCTGGCCAGTAATGGCTGTGTGAAACGCGGTCCAGAATCTGGCCCAATGCATAGTCATTGCTGGCGACACAGGCCCGTGTCGTGGGTTTATCCGGTGAGGTCCCATGTGTGTGGTCTTCGGGTAGGGCCAACACAATAAAATTCGGGAGACGTTTTTCCGGGTCTGGGTTGTCGAAATTCTTGTCGTATTCGTCGAACTCACGAATGAATTCGGCGGCGTTTTCCGTATCGCGCGCGCCCCACGACAAGTAATTGGGAGCGATGTGCCCCTCCAATCGAGCGAAGGCGGCGTTTATGGGTTTCATCGTGCCTTTTTCGCTTTGGCGTTCGGCAAACTCACCATAGGTCCGATAAGTGAGGCCTTTCATGGCGCATTGGTCCCAGAGATAACCAGAGGGGGGAATCATCGCCTCGGAGCGTGGAGCCAAACTCTTCCCGCCATAAGCGGCGGGCCAGGATTTCTCCACATAATCGGTGGCGTAAGCGGCGTTGGACCATTGGTGTCCATCGGCGCTGACCTCGGCATCGCAATAGAGATTGTCGAATAACACAAACTGTTCGGCGATGGCGTGATGGTTCGGTGTGGTCTCCTTTCCGAAAAGGCACAAGTTGGGATCGCCGTTGCCCTGGGGAAGATCGCCAAAAACCTGATCGTAGGTGCGATTCTCTTTGATGATGTAGAGCACATGTTTGATGGGTGACCCGGCCCCAACAACACTGGGAACCACGGAGGGTGTGCCTGAGGTTGGCGCCGCTTGCGCCAATAGTTCGTCGTTGTAAGGACAGTTTGCATAGACCTGTCGTGTCAGTTCAGGAAGCCGGGACCGATACTCATCGATTTCGAGGGTGTTGACCGCTCCCTCCATCAGAGTCTTGATCGTTTCGGTTTTCTCGTTCTCTTTGGGGTTTGGTCGCCTGGGCCCCTGGGGAGTGGGATAGGACCCGAGGCCTTTGGAATTTCCAATAAAAAGTTTCTCGCCATCCGGGCTGACAGCCAGGGCGGATGGGTACCAACCTGCCGGAATGAATCCCAAAACCGTGGTTTCCTCGGGCTCCTCGACGTCCACGACACAGATGTTGTTGTTATCCGCGTTGGCGACATACAAAGTCTCCTCTTCGGGATCGAGACAAAGCGCATTGGGTGTCGAACCTTCCGGGGCGCGTTCGTAGAGCGAGGTCACGATGGTTCCGATGGCTCTTCCTTTCTCCGTATCAACCAGAGTGACTGCGTTATCGTTGGAGCAGCACACATACAGGATCCCTTTACTCGATAAGACCATGTCGGTGGGATTGTCCCCGACTCCGATGGTTGCCGTGGTTTTCAGGGAATTCGTGTCGATGACACTGACTGTGTCCGCGGCCCAGTTCGAACAGTACAGAGTTTTTCCATCGGAGGTCAGGACAAGGTCGCAGGGATTTCTTTCGACTCCGACACGACCCACCGACTCCCCAGTCTTGGTATCGAAAACAACGACCTCGTTGCGCTCGCGGTTGGCGGCGTACAGCAAATCTTTCTGGGGATGGTGCGCGAGGCCCGACCAGAAGATCTCCGCCTGCGGGAGATCTTGCTTGAGGTGGGCAAGCGGGGTTTCGCTGAGGATTTCATCCCGATACTCGAAAACGTAGATGGGGGCGCGGCTCTCCTTGCTCCTCTTGTCGTTTCCGCCCGAGACGTAAAGTTTGGAACCATCGGGACTCCAGGCCAATCCGAACCAGGCGGTGGGGACCGGCACTTGTTGCCGAACCTCTCCCGAGGCAGCGTCGATGATCACGAGACTGTGTGGGTTGTACCCGCAGGTGAGCGCAACCACTCCCCGTCCATCCGGGGTGGGAACGAGATTAAGAATCAGGTCGTTGGTTTCGACAGACTTCCCGACCGGTGTGATCCTCCACCCATTCGGCAGTTCATAACCCTCCTTTGTGGGACCCGGCCACTCCGCGGAAAAGGTCGAAGGGCTGATCACCAAGAGGAGTAATAGGGAAATTGAATGGATGTGTCTCATTTTCTCATTCCAGTCTTTATTTGAAGGTGGGACAAACTTGCACCATTATACCACAGCCTGAAATAAGAGCGTTCCCTTTTGCATGTGAATCCGTGTGCCGGGCCAGGATCTCGAGGGTGAATTCCTTATGATGCTTGACGCGGCGTAATCCAGTTGCTCGCTCAGTCTGTGACTGCAATTAGGAAGACTGCGGTAATTACTCCTGCGACGGCGATTAGCGCTGATAGAAGAAGGCTCAATAATCCACTCCCGACAGGAAGTTCGTCTTCCTCATTTCCAATAAGAAGTCGGAAACGCGCATATATGAATCCAGCAGCCGCACTGGTTAGAGATCCAAGGACAACCAAGCCGGTTCCCATCCAAAAAGTGAACGGTTTGGGAAGCCAGCCGGCTACCAATTTCACGTCATTCATCCGCAAAACGAGTCCAAATCGATCAAGAACGAACCCAATCCCCATGAGAGTCAAACACAACCTGAGCCATGACAACATCGTGCGCTCGGCGGACAAGATGGTGAGTCGTGGGCCCAGTTTCTCCAGTTCGGAATCGTTTTTCATTGATTCTTCTCCTTTCAAATATCTGTGACTCTTACTCTTCAAAATATCTGCTCTGGGAGATTTGGATCAAGAGTGTCTAGTTCTAAGACCAGGCAAGCCAGAAAAAGATTTACACTCGGAACTTGAATTATTGAGGCGCTTTGCGATAGGTAATTTTTGAATTTTCAGGGATTCCCCGATACCCAAACGCCCGATGGTTCGTTAATCCTTAGAGGATAACGGTCGCTTAAGAATGAAGGGGTCTGCCCTTCTGGAAGCAACTCTGAAAAGGTTCGCATCGACCCGTGCCTCAAATCTTTCACCAAAGCGCGAATGTCCTCGCAAGATTCCTGATCGTCTCTTTGGTTATCCTTATATTCACAGTAAGCGCGGTCGCAGTTGCGTACTATCGATCTTCTTATTCCACCAAAGTCGGGGTGACCATCGACCAACCCGTTCCTTTCAGTCACCAACACCATGTTCAAGTCCTTGGTGTCGATTGCCGTTTTTGTCACAACTCGGTTGAAACCAGCAAAACGGCCAGCCTCCCCGCCACTGAGATATGCATGAAGTGTCACTCCCAGTTGTGGACCAACGCAAATCTCCTCGCTCCGGTGCGGGAGAGTTTCGAGAACAACGAACCGATTCATTGGAATCGAGTTCACAAACTTCCCGACTTCGTTTTCTTCAATCACAGCATCCATGTCTCCAAAGGGATCGGATGTTCGACATGCCATGGAAGGGTGGATCGAATGCCGCTGATGGCCAAGGCCGAATCCCTCCACATGCAGTGGTGCCTACAGTGTCACCGCAACCCGGAGATTTTTGTCCGCCCGAAGGATCAGGTTTTCGAGATGACCTACCCGCTGGAACCCAACCCTGAGCAAGCGGGACAACAAC
This sequence comes from Candidatus Omnitrophota bacterium, assembly GCA_020632575.1. GTDB lineage: Bacteria > Hinthialibacterota > Hinthialibacteria > OLB16 > OLB16 > JACKFH01. The sequence goes on from JACKFH010000020.1 coordinate 65,056, forward strand.
TCGTGGAGACGAATCAAATCCAAACGAGAGGATTGACCGACTGTCAGACATGCCACCGTTAACCGCCCCAAATCCCCCGCCCACCGGGTTTGAAAACTGTCACAGTGAGGCGATGGGGGAACGCGATCCCTCGCGTCGGAGGTTCCTCCACTGGATGTCCTCCTCCCTCGCGCTGACCGGATTGGTCGGTTGTGGGAGCCAGCCGGAAAATCTGCTGCCCTATGTCCATCAACCCGAGGAGATTGTTCCGGGCAAGCCGCTTTATTACGCCACGACGCTCCCATTCGCAGGATTCGCCCAAGGAGTTCTGGCGGAATGCCACATGGGGAGGCCGACCAAGATCGAAGGGAATCCCCTTCACCCCGCGAGCACCCAGCGGGTCGAGGAGTTTGAGGCCCCACAGAGATGGGGGGCGACCACTGTCCATTCTCAGTCCGCGGTGCTCGACCTCTACGACCCCGACCGTTCCAAGAGTATTCAACACCGCGGAAGGGTTGGAACGTGGGAGCCTTTTCTGGATTGGGTCCAAACAAAGATCGACGCCTACGACGGGAACGGGGGGAAAGGTTTTCGCATCCTGACGAGAACGTTCACCTCGCCAAGTTTGACTTCTAAATTTCAAGAGTTATTGAATCGTTATCCCCAAGCAAAGTGGATTCTTTACGATCCGATCGGGGACGATTCGATTCGTCAGGGCGCCCAACTCGCCTTCGGCGAACGGGTCGACACGATTCATCATTTCGACCGGGCCGAGGTGGTGGTCGCTCTCGATTCCGATTTTCTCACCACCGGTCCGGCCTCGGTCCATGACGCGCACGCTTTCATGACCCGACGCCGCGAGGGAGTGGAAAGTGGCGCCATGAATCGACTCTATTCCATCGAGACCAGTTCCACGCCAACGGGCGTGGTGGCCGATCATCGACTCCCTTTAAAACCTTCTCAATTCGAAACCTTTGTTTGGGCATTGGCTCAGCGTGTGGGCGTGAACATCGAACCGGTCGACGAATCCGGTTTGGACCAAGAATTTTTGGATCGCTTGGTAAACGACCTCAAGGATCATCGGGGAAGTTCCCTCTTCATTGCTGGTTCCTGGACCTCGGCGAGAACGCATGCGCTCGTTCACGCGATGAACCAGGTTCTCGGCAATGTGGGCAAGACGGTCGTCTATACCGAACCGGTTGTTCCTTTCGAGGAAGATCCCTCGCAGTCTCTCGCCGAACTTGTCCAAGAGATGAACGATGGCGAGGTCGAGACCCTCCTGGTTTTCGATGGCAATCCCAATTACGACACACCAGCCGATCTGAAATTCGCGGAGGCCTACGAAAAAGTCCCCGAGAGGATCCACTACGGTCTCTACCACAACGAGACCGCCCTCCGTTCGCATTGGCACATCCCGGCCGCGCACCCGCTGGAGTCCTGGGGGGACGCGCGAGCTTATGATGGAACGGCGAGTCTTTCGCAACCGACCATCGCGCCACTCTATGGCGGCCGGACTCCGCAAGAGGTGTTGGCCGCCTTTCTGAAACGCCCCGCGCATACTCCGCTTCAACTCGTCCAGGATTATTGGCGAACTCGTCTTGGAGAGGAGTCGGATTTCACGATCCAATGGAACCGGGCTCTGCGCGACGGAGTCATCCCCGACACTCGATCTCCCTCGAAAGAGGTTTCGCTCCGATCTCTCGATCTGGAGCCACCAAAGCCAAATAAAGATGATTCGCTCGAAGTGGTGTTCCGCCCCGATCCCTCGGTTTGGGACGGAAGCCTCTGCAACAACGGTTGGCTTCAGGAACTCCCCAAGCCGATCACGCGACTCACCTGGGACAATTCCGCGATCCTCGGCCCCGATACCGCCTCGAAACAAGGGTTGGAAATGGGCGATGAAGTCACCCTTGCGTTGCATGAAAGAACCATCAACGCGCCTGTCTTCATCCTGCCTGGACATCCCGAGGGCTCGGTTACACTCCATCTGGGCTATGGCCGCACTCGAAGCGGCGCCAATGGTGACGGTGTCGGTTTCAACGCTTACCAACTCAGAACCTCGACCGCGCCCTGGACGGATGCTGGTCTCACGCTCACTCCCACCGGAAAGCATAAAGATCTCGCGACTACCCAGCACCACCATCGGATGGAAGGTCGTGAGCCGTTGCACCTCCTCACCCTGGCTGAGTATCGAGATCAAAAAGACGAAGCCAGCGAGGAGGAGAAACTGGCGGCGATGTACGACCCCTACGAATACCCCGATGAGGCCTGGGGGATGAACATCGATCTGACGAAATGCATTGGATGCAACGCCTGTGTTGTCGCCTGCCAGTCCGAGAACTCGATCCCGGTGGTGGGAAAAGAACAAGTCTTAGCCGGACGGGAGATGCATTGGATCCGAATCGACAGTTATTTCGAGGAGGAGTCCCCCACCCCGAACGCGCAGTTCCAACCGGTCACCTGCATGCACTGCGAGAACGCGCCCTGCGAGGTGGTCTGCCCGGTGGGTGCAACTCAGCACAGCCATGACGGTCTCAATGAGATGATTTACAACCGCTGCATCGGCACCCGCTATTGTTCCAACAACTGCCCCTATAAGGTTCGCCGGTTCAACTTCCTGCAGTTTTCCGACGCAGATACCGAATCGTTGAAACTCCAGCGCAACCCCGATGTGACAGTCCGAAGCCGTGGCGTGATGGAGAAATGCACTTACTGCATCCAACGCATCAGCGAGGCGCGCATCGACGCTCGCAAGGAGAACCGGCCGATCCGCGATGGCGAAATTGTCACCGCCTGCCAGGCCGCTTGCCCCACCGAAACGATCGTGTTCGGCGACCTCAATAAGAAGGGAAGCGCGGTCTCGAGGAAAGCGGTCCAAAAGGAGAACTATCAACTGCTTCGTGAATTGGATACGCGACCGAGGACGAGTTACCTCGCGCGGATCACCAACCCCAAGGAAGGGGATGCCGTATGAATAGGAATTTCACGCTTCTCACGATCCAGTCCGTTTCAACGGACTTCGTTTTGCGTAGCGACGCGGTTTTAACCCGTCGCGG
>JACKFH010000021.1 GCA_020632575.1 Candidatus Omnitrophota bacterium
TTTGTAACTTCCCCCTCGGAGTACAACTCCGGTCGAACACCGCACGGGATTCATAAATCCCGCGCGAGCACCGATCTCGGTTTCATCTTCCGATTTCAATCCGGTACGCGTTCTCCCGTTCCTTCTCCATCCGAATCCCCACATCAAGAAACCGGCGCACCACTTCGATATTCGTCCTCGTGTGCTCGGTTGGAGCCAATGTCCGATAGGCGCCGCCGCCCGCCATTGCCAACGGGATCAACAGTTGATCGGCGAGGTGAAGGCCGACCGGGACATCCGATTCGAGGTACTGTTTGGCCTCCCTCGCGGCTCGTTTGGCGACAGCCTCCGCCGGAACCTGTCTCTCTCCGAATGCGGTGACGACTTCTTTCACCGTGTCGCTCTCGATCTCAATGAACACAAGATTCCCCGGTCCCTGAGATTCGACCGCACGGATTTCGATCTGCTTCTTGTTGAGACCGAGATATCCCTGCACCGTCTTCAGTTCGCGCTTGGCGATTTGGCTCGATAGGTTGGCGATCACCGAGACCGCATGCACCTGACACTTCCCCTCGCGCTCAAGGATCTCGAGAGGAGCCAGATTTTGCGACGGTTGGATTCGGATCTCGCACTTACCGCCCCCCGCCGGATAGAACCCATAAGACTTCAGATCGGCCTCAACATGGACACCCATCTTCTCCAAGAGTGGAAGAAAAGTCTCAACCACAAAATGGAAAGGGGGAGCGTAAGGATTGTGTGTCCCACCACGAAGGATGAGCATCGATTCACCCTCGGCGATCATCAGGGGCGGTAGCACCGTCTGCAAAACAAGCATCGTGCTGCCCGCGGTCCCCACCGAGAACTCATAGTGTCCGGCATGGATGCCAGAGGGATGGAAAGTAACCTCCTCCGAGCCGATCACGTCCCCCTCCACCTTCGCTCCACCCACCCTTGCGGCGGCTTGGAGGGAGGTGAGGTGTTGACGCATCAACCCTGGCCGCTTTCGCCCCTTCCGGATGTGGAAGATGCGAAACGGTTTTTGGGTCACCAGAGAAAGAGCCAGGGAGGAGCGGAGGATCTGTCCCCCGCCCTCTCCCATGGAACCATCGATTTCGATCATTGGTTTTCCTCAATCGATTTTCGATTATAGGAGGTTGACCACCTTCTCGGCCAACCCCTTGTCGCCGAGGAGCACCTGGAGTTTCGAGTGCTCGGCGACTTTTTCTAGGACCTCGAGCTCGCGCAACCTCATGAGGGTCGGATTGCTTTCGAGCAACTTCGCGGTGTTGGCCTGGGACCGCATCGCGGCGGTCTCTTCCCGTCTCGCGATCAGGTTCGCCTCGGCCGCTTTCCGCGCCTCGGTCACCCGGTTCAGGATCTCTCTCATCTCGCCCGGGAGGATGATGTCTCGGATACCGAGGTCGAGGACCTGGACACCAAATGACTCCGTTTTGTTGCGTAGAACCTTCAAGAGATCCTCCGCGACAGTCTCCTTATCGGACAGGAGGGAGTCGAGCTCCCGAGTTCCGACCATGCTCCGAAGGGCGAGCTGGCCCTCACGGTAGACCGCCTGACGATAGTCCTCGACCTGGGAGACCGCCCGCTTTGGGTCAGTCACCCGATAGGTCACGGTCGCGTTGAGACGCAGGGTGACCTTATCCGCGGTCATGATCTCCTGACCTGCGATATCGAGGACCGACTCCCGACGATCCACCTGATGGACTCTCAGCTGACCGTTCTTCCGCCAGTAAGCGTAACGGCCCGGTTCGAGTTCCGCGATCAGCTTGCCGTTTTGGAAAACCAGACCGGTGAACCCCTGCTCGACAGTCACTCTCTCGATCGCTTGGGTCGAGAGGTTGGAGTCGAGGATATCCTCCGCGCGATCGTGCTCGAACCGGATGTTCGCGACATCGAATTTCTCGATCCGGATGTCGTGGAACTCGGTCCAGATCGCGTAGAGACCGGCCGAAAGGACCACCTCGAGGCGGCCATCCATCCAGACGATCGCGCGCTCATGGTTCTTGAGGTCGATCACCTCGGCGTGACCGTCGAGGACGCCCGACTTGACGATCAAGTCGAGGTCCCTCTCCGGAAGCCAGGCGTCCCTTTGGGAACAGACCTCCACCCGGTCCTTCCGGAACGGATTGAGGAACCAGTAAACGCCCTTCCCCAGCATCGCGCGAAACTCGCCGTGCCGAAAATGGAATCCTTTTTCATACGAGCGGATTCGAACTCTTTTGATTCCCAACATGATGGGACTCCTTTCCGGATCTTCGCGCGCCGACGTGGGCGGTTGGAGATCCTTGTTGCTTAACTCAAGGAGACGAGATCATCGTCTCCCGAAAAACTTCATCCGTGTCATTCCGACGTTAGGAGGAATCTGATGGGAGAGACCTGCTTCATCGCAACAACAGAGTCCGTTTCAACGGACGCCTCTTTGTGTAGCGACGGGATTGATCCCGTCGCGGGTATCATCGCCTCATGCCATCTCGATGAGACCGACAAACCCTTCGGCATCGATCTTGATCCGCCACAATCCATGCAGTCAGTCTGCGAAACAGACTCGCCACGATTGAGGTGTCAATTCGATTGAAATTGGCTCCACACAGAGAGCCGTCTGTTGAAACAGACTCTTCTCCCATGGAGGTTGACGGGAGAACGATAAAGATCGTGTCTCCAATCAGATTCCTCCTGACGTCGGAATGACACCAAGGGGAACGGTCGAGAAAGGCGAGGCTTTCTCACCAATCTTCGTGGGATCATTTTCCTTGTTTCGCCTTCGAGAGGAGGCGCGTCCTTCTCTCCCCATGAGTTCGTGCGGGGAGGGTTTGAGTTTTTCGGTTACCGATCGATCCTGGGAACACGATCGAAGGACCCGTGGGTTCGACCTTTCTCGCTCGGAGATCTGCTTCCGGAGAAGCAGTGACCTCGGAGCGGTCCGGGTCTTTCGCCGAAAACGGTATCCGCCCTCCACAGGGCGCGACTTCACGGTGCTCGGCAATATCGCCCGAAGGCGATGCTGCTTTGCTGGAAAGTCGGACCGCCACCCCCCTCCGGCCTCGTGGTTAGCAGCCACTTTCCTAAAGTGGTGTTTTGGGCGGGATTCGAACCCGCGACCTGATGGTTAACAGCCATCTGCTCTTACCAGACTGAGCTACCGAAACCGCCGTTCTTTCTGGCTCAGAACCCGTTCACGGGACACGCCGGACCAAAACTCGCCAAGCGCGCCGCCGGTCCGGAAAGATCGGCCATGCCGGAATAAAGCAGTGGGGATGCCAGCGGAGAAAGAGTGGGTGAAGAAAAGCGCAAGCCTAATGAATTGAGGGGACTGAGATTGATTGAGGGAGAAGATTTGTCTCTACCCGAAAAAACCGGCTTCCCAGATCATTATCCGATCGAATAAGATCTTAGAATTATGGCTAAGAAACAACTCGTGGTGATTGGACTTCTCGGCTCGGTTCTGGACCGACGGGGCAGAGGCGAGCAGCGGTGGGAGAGGTGGAGGCCGAGTGTGGCATTGCACCGTCACGAAGATCTTCTGATTGATCGGTTTGAGATGATCCACGAGCAGAGCTGGGCGCGTCTGGCCGACTCCATCCGGAAGGACATTGGGGAGATCTCTCCTGAGACCGAGGTTCGTCTTCACCCGGTCGAACTCGAGGACCCCTGGGATTTCGAGGAGGTGTATGGGGCCCTCCATCAGTTCACCCGCTCTTATCCCTTCGACACCGAGAAAGAGGATTACCTCGTCCACATCACCACCGGGACTCATGTGATCCAAATCTGCCTCTTCCTCCTCACCGAGGCGCGATACATCCCGGGGCGTCTGATTCAGACCAGCCCACCCAAGGGAGGGAATCGCTCGGGAAGCGGCGATTATTCGCTGGTCGATCTCGATCTCTCGCGCTACGACGGAATCGCCGCACGATTCAAGCAGGAAACCCGTGACGATATCGCCAAGCTCAAATCGGGAATCGAAACTCGGAATGAAGAATTCAACCGCCTGATCGAGCAAATCGAAAAGGTCTCGATCCGCAGTCACGAACCGATCCTTCTAATGGGGCCGACCGGCGCGGGGAAGAGCCAGCTCGCCAAGCGAATTTTTGAGATCAAGAAAGAGAGGCAGTACCTGTCGGGACAATTTGTCGAAGTGAATTGCGCCACGCTACGGGGGGACACCGCCATGGCCACCCTGTTCGGACACACCAAGGGCGCCTTCACGGGCGCCACCGAGGCCCGCGCGGGGTTGTTGCGTCAGGCCGATAGCGGAGTCTTGTTTCTCGATGAGATTGGAGAGATCGGTCTGGACGAACAGGCGATGCTTCTCCGCGCCATCGAGGAGAAACGTTTTTTGCCTTTGGGTTCGGACACCGAGGTGGAAAGCGATTTCCAACTCATCTGCGGCACCAACCGCGACCTCCACGAATCGGCGGCCGAGGGAAATTTTCGGGAGGATCTACTGTCGCGGATCGATCTTTGGACCTATCGGTTGCCCGGACTCGCGGATCGAGTCGAGGACATCGAACCGAACCTCGACTACGAACTGAACCGGTACATGCTTCGCAACAATTTGTATGTCCAATTCAGCGCGGAAGCGAGGGAGGAATTTCTCCGATTCGCGACCTCCAAGCAGGCCAAATGGTCGGCCAACTTCCGGGATCTGATCGGAGCGGTGACTCGGATGGCGACTCTCGCTCCGGGTGGGCGGATCACCGAGGAGGTTGTCCAAGCCGAAACTGAATCCCTCAGGAAAAAATGGTCCACCGACGGGAGGCCGCCGAAAGGTCAAACCCTCACTGTTTCGCTTCCTCGGGAGCTCATGGACCAGCTCGACGATTTCGACCGGGTGCAACTCGAGTTTGTTCTCACAATCTGCCGGGAGTGTCGATCCCTCTCCGAAGCCGGCCGCCGCCTCTACGCCGTCTCACGCTCCAAGAGAAAAACTCCGAACGATGCGGATCGGTTGAGAAAATATCTGGCGCGGTTCGGGCTGTCGTGGGAGGAAGTGGTTGCGGACTGAAAGGATGGGCGGCTACGGAACCGCCACTCGCCCAATCGCATCCTCGCTCAGACTGCCGAAGTAAAGCATCCCATCATGCTCCGTGACACTGGTAACTTCAGAGTAGTGTTCTCCAGTGGGGTCCTGCAGGTTCTGGATGACTTGCCCGTTCATGTCCAAACCGAGGGCGAAGCCATAGGGAGTGTGGGTGGGCCCGACCACCTCGGGCAGGCGTGTGATTATTTTCCTGAGAAAGGGATGGGGAAGTAGGGGATCGAATATTTCGCGGGTGGGCGGGCCTTCCACAAGCGCAAGCCAAAAAGTGTCTTGGCCATTACAGGTGATGTTGTCCGGGAAGCCGGGCAGGTTCTCGATAAAGATATCGGTCTGGCCCTTCTTCGGTCCCTCCAGCCAGTAGCGCTTCACTCGATACTTCCAGGTTTCGTTGATCAGAACGAAGTTTTGATCGGGGCTGATGGCGACGCCATTCGCGAAGTAGAGGTCATCCAGAACCATCCGAGTGGATGCTGAATGTGGGTCATAAGCAAGGAGTCGACCATTGGGGCGGTGCTCCATCAGGTCGAGCATCAGTTTGTCGAGGGGAAATTTCTTGGAGGCGTCGGTGAAATAGATTGTCCCATCGGCGGCGATATCGAGATCATCCGCGAAGACAATCGGTTCGCCTTTGACCTCGTTGGCCAATACCTTGATGTCACCCTCGGGGGAGATGGAGAGCAATCCTTTCCAGGCATCGGCGACGATCAAATTGCCGGATGCATCGAACACCATCCCAAGCGGTCGCCCGCCTGTTTCCACAAAAACCTCTGGGTCGGTCCCGTCGTCATTGAACCGGACCACGCGGCCATCCAGCAAGCCCGTATAGAGGCGCCCCTCATCATCGAACGCCACATCCTCCGGCCCCACTCCCATTCCCTTCCCCATTCTTTCGACATGGGCCAACCGATCGTTGGGTTCATAAACTCCAGTCATGGGAGGAAGAGTCGGCGGCGTCCAAGCGGCCGGGTCGATGGGAACCGGCCAGAGGAGCAGATAAAGTAAGAGAATTCCCAATAACCCGACGAGAATCCGACCGATCTTCTTACGCATTCTTGGGTTTGGAGGCTCCGAGGGAAGGGAATGGGGCGGTTTCATGTGCGATGACATCGGCGTTGCTCGAGAATCCGTTCTCGTACTTCATGGCCAGAGTTGTGCACTTATCGCAAAGCTAATCAACATTAGGAGTGCGACCGTCAGTGTAATGATAGAGACATCCCGAACGACTAAGCATATGAATTGAGGAAGGGTTTCCACCTTCTCGTCTTCCCTGGAATCGGGCCAATATACAAATCCCCAAAAGAGCAAACCACCCACGATGATAAAGCAGAGGGTTCCGAGGGATATAATCCCTTCTCCATACTTTGACAGCGCCCCGTAGCCTCGCAGCGTAAGGAACGCCCCCAGCGAGAGAACAAAAACTAGAATTGAACGACCCTTCTTATGAGGGATAAATTTCTTTCCTAGTAGCTCCATAAACTATCCTTGTTCAATCATTGCATCCCATCCAATCAAGAGCCGTCTCATCGTTATCTGAGCCACACCCCCGGCGTTGTTCGACGATCCGTTCTCGTACTTCATGGCCAGAGTCAGTTGGTCACGCACATTCCTCGGGTAAAGCATTAGCCAAGTATAAACCCACAATGAATCGACAGTCCAGCAATTTCTTTTGCAGCGTCACTTGCGGAAATGAGGTTGTGCCGTGCAACGTGACATGGTACATTAATTCATGATCCGCTCGATTCGACATCGCGGCTTGAAGCGTCTTTATCAACGTGGAGACGCAGGTGGTCTGAAGTCCGAACTGGTCAATCGAATCGAAGATGTTCTCGCCCATTTGGACGTGGCGACTCGACCGGGAGACGTGGATTTGCCCGGGTATCGTCTTCATTCATTGAAAGGTGAACGCAAGGGTTTTTGGAGCGTGACCGTTTCGGGCAATTGGCGAATCATTTTCCGGATGGAAGATGGAGACGCCTACGATGTCGATTTGTTGGATTACCACTAACAAGGAGAAAGAATTATGCCGATGAAATCGCCGCCACACCCCGGACGATCCATCAGGGATGCTTGTTTGGATGCTGTCGGGCTGAGTGTCACCGAGGGAGCGAGGGTGCTCGGTGTGGCGCGGCACACGCTTTCGCGTGTGATCAATGGCCATTCCGGAATATCGCCGGAGATGGCCATCCGGTTGGAGAAGGCGGGATGGTCCAACGCCGATCATTGGATGCGCCTGCAAGCGTCTTATGACTTAGCTCAAGCCCGCGAGCACCAAGATCGAATCCATGTCGCACGGTACGAATCGGCATAGTGGTTCGTCGTAGACAAACCGCCGCGACATCGCCGAATCGCAGGCCAGGCAATACTCGTATGCCACACTCCCGGCGTTGTCGTCCGAATCGTTCTCGTACTTCATGGCCAGAGTCAGTTGGTCGCGCACATTCCTTGGATCAGGCATGGGCCAGTATAATCCCACTTCAGCCTCTGACGCTGACATCTCTTCATAGTTTGTCACCGGGCTGAGGATCTCGGTCAGGGACCTTTTTCAGAATCTCTTTCAACGCGCCACGATCCGCACGTCTCGCCCTCTCATTCAAGTAGTCCTCGGTTAAGAGGGCTGAAACTTTTTCCGACACAGCGGAAGAAATGAACTGATTGATGGAAACCCCTTCCCTCTTAGCAATTTCCTTGATGTGGCGATGAATCGAATCCGGTAAACGAAGACTGAGGGCGCTCATAGAATTTCCTCCAAAACTTTTTTTGGTGTCATGGCACGAATCCCAAATTGAACCGTTTCTTCAAAGTCCCTGAGGTTGTGGGTGATGATCGTTTCGACTCCGGAGGCGACGGCCAATTCCAATATGTGATCGTCTTTCGGATCGGGCAACCGTGGGCGCCACAGGAAGTGAATGGCCTGTCGTTCGCCTCGCCAACAAAAGTAATCCAACAAGCGATCGATTTGATGGTCCGTAAGTCCCAGAATGGCTTGGTCCCTCCTGAGCACATCCTCATACTCAAAAACCAACGTCGGCGAGAGGACCATCTTCAATTTCCCTTTTTCAACTGCCTCCAAGATTTTGTAGGAAGCGCCGGAAGAAGAGTAAAGACCGGCATAAAGGACGTTCGTGTCAAGGATGATCCGGGGCCGCACTCCGCTCATTCAATGATACTATATGCGGTATCGATTGTTGTCAAGGAAATGAGGTGTGGGGTTCGTCAAATCGTTTGGCGAGGAGGCCGCCGAGCAGGGCGGGCATGGTCGTGTTCTCCCACCAGACTCGCCATTCGTCGGTGTCCGAAAGCCCGTTGCTGTCGTCGTCGTAAATCTGGTCTGCGCGGTAGAGCGTGAGGCCGTCGTACACGAATCGCTGCCCCTGGAGCAGGTCGCCCTGGGTCGTCCCGCTCCCGCCGTCGTAGACAAACCGCCGCGACATCGCCGAATCGCAGGAGAGGCAGTACTCGTAAGCCACAATCCCGGCGTTGTTCGACGATCCGTTCTCGTACTTCATGGCCAGAGTCAGTTGGTCGCGCACATTCCAAGTATAATCCCACTTCAGCGTCTCTTGCCAGGAGGAGCCGTTGTGGGTTTCGGTTTTCGCCTGAGTCAGGTTGCCGTTAGCGTCATAAGTGTAGGAAATTCGCTGGTCTCCGCTACTTCCCGTGCCGTAATCGGTCCCCATATACCGCTGAGTCATCTGGTCCAGATCGTTGATGATCATCTTCTAAGTGTTGCTGGCACTGCAGCCGCTGGCGTCGAAGATCTGCACTTTGTAAATGAGGAAAGCTAATCTCCAGAAGGTTTAGGTCCTGAGAGTGTCTTCACAACAGAGTCATGCCCTAGGGTTATCGCCCAATCTAATGCACTCATCCCGGACTGGTCCTTCTTGTCAATGTTTGCGCCAGCCTCGACTAAGAAATTCACGATTTCGTTCTTTCCGTCGCAGGCGGCGAGTATTAGTGCAGTCCTTCCATCTGCATATTCCGCATTCACCTCAGCTCCCGCTTGCACAAGCATTCTAACAATTTCAATGGATTTGCCAGATGCAGCCATTAAGGCCGTCCAGCCATCGTTCGTTGCATTCTTTGGGTCAGCTCCTTTTTCGAGTAGCTTTTTCACAATGTCCATATTCTCTTCCTGAGCCGCGAGAATTAGGCTATCCCACCCGCCAACGTCTCGGTGGTTTACTTGCGCGTCGTACTTCAAAAGACTCCGAATGATATGCGGATCAGAATTCCTTGAGCTTGCAATCATCAGACATGAAGAACCGTCCGGTAGGGTTGTATTTGGGTTTGCTCCATTAAATAAGAGACTGTCGACTGCTTCCGTCGCATTACATTCGATTGCGAAGATGAGCGGAGTCCTTCCGTCCACAAATTTCGCGTCGATTTCTCTGTCGTAATATTCCGTCAGGTAAAATATAGGAACCGAAACACACACGCCAACCATTAATGGCGTCCAAGAACCGGAAAAGGGTTGACCAGAATACGATGACAGTTTCAGGAATCGTTTTGCTAGTTGTATGTTACCACTTGATATAGCAGAGATTGTGGCGCTCCACCCGTCCTTGGTCAGCACATTGAATTTGGCTCCTGAATCGAGGAGAGCATCACAGATGTCCTCTCTTCCACGCTTGGCTGCCGCCATCAGAGGAGTCCAGCCATTTGAGTCTGATATGTTTACGTCCACGCCCTTTGAAATAAACAATTTTAGAGTGGCAAGATCACCGATGGTTGCTACTCCTACAATGTAAGGAATTCCAGAATCAGTATGTCCATCCACGTTAGCGCCATTGTCAAAAAATAATGTTAATATTTCATTATTATTCGTATTGATGGCAAGCGTCATCGCAGAGTTGCCCGTGTCATCGGTTCTATTAAGGTCAGCGCCCAAGTCCAATAAAGTTCGCACCGCATCCACATCGCCTTTCTCAACGTATCGCATCAGTAGAGTTGGTTCACACGTGTTAGTAGCGGAGACGGCCGATATGGAAGGAGTGCCTGAGAGGATTGTTGGCTGTGGCACTCGTGTATCCTCTGACCGAGTAACAACAATCTTCTTCGCATTCTCCAATTCTTGGGCAGAAGGAGAATTAACACACAAAGGCGAAAGCACAAGGGCCATTCCCAACACTAATTTAAGGAATTTGTCAGAAATACAAGAACTGATTATCGTTAAGAACTCTGCACGTAGACATTGTTGTAATCCAACATATTTGCACATGGCCATTTCTGTATCATTCAAGGACTGTTTTGTCTGACTCTGCGAGTGATTCATGACGATGTCCCTTCGGGTAGGAGTAGACTCGTTTGGCGAGGTGGCCGCCGAGCAGGGCGGGCATGGTCGTGTTCTCCCACCAGACTCGCCATTCGTCGGTGTCCGAAAGCCCGTTGCTGTCGTCGTCGTAAATCTGGTCTGCGCGGTAGAGCGTGAGACCGTCGTATGATCTGAGGCTATTCATTGAGCGGGTTCGTCCATTTCAGTTGGTCGAATTTTCCGAAATCGCTATCCGTGGAGATAAGTTCCGCGTCGTCTTCAAGCGCCGCGGATAAGTGAAGCGCCTTATCCAAGTTTCCGCCGGGAATGTTGCGCGCCCCCAATGAAAAGGTGGGGCGCTTATCGGGTTGGGCGGCTTGCGGGCGTGGACGTCCCGAAACCTCGCGGCGAAGCAAAGCATTCGTGAACTCACCGACCGACATCCCGGCTTGTCGGGCTTTTTCTGTGAGCGCCTGTAGGATTTCACGATCGATTTGGATGCCGTGTTCCATACTTAAATCCTAGCATTGGATGGAATCTTGTCAAACCATAAAAACCTGTCGAAGAGCCGTGCTCTCCCAGTCATGGACGGGCGCATCGTCAGGGGTCACATGATTGATCGGCGAGACCTCTTCGAATAGGTCGCACTTTTCTTGCTGGAGGCTATCCAGGTGGTCGAGGTCCATGCCAAACAACGCGGCCGGTGGCGAGTCCTTGTAGGCGCCGTTGTCGGGGTCGGCCAGGTCGTCATGGAACCCCAATCAGAGCAACATCCGCACCACGCCCTATCGCATGTGCCAGCCCTCTATCCGGCGCCTGATCTCACACAAACCGAAACAAGGTGACTTCCGGTTTGCACAAGGTTCGGATGGCGGGGTGGCAGCCGATGCCTTTGCTGACATACAGGAGACTGTTGCCCTGACGGAAGAAACCGCGCTCGTATTTGCGGCCGTAGTTGGAGGGAACGACCACGGAGCCGTAAAAGGGGAGACAAATCTGGCCGCCATGGGTGTGGCCGGAGAGGACCAAGTGGGGGTTCTGCCGGGCCAGTTTGGGGAACTCGTCGGGGGTGTGCGAAAGGACGATCTTCAGCTGGTTCGAGTCCGGCGGGATGAAGTCGAACGGAACGCCGGCTTGGTTCCAAGGGCTCTCCACCCCAGCGACCAAAAACCGGGCGCCGTTTCGTTCCACCTCCACCGCGCGATCGTGAAGGAGGACCATCTCCTGGTTCTTGATTCTCCGTTCGGTCTCCTCGGCGCCAACCCAGTAATCGTGGTTCCCCCGGACCGCGTAAACGCCTAACGGGGCGGCGCACCCCTCCAAACACTGGAAACATTCCTCCAGGTAAATCGGGTAATTGACAAAGTCCCCGGTGACGGTGAGGAGTTCCGGCCCTCTCTCCATTAATTGGTCGACCGCGTAGCGAACATAACCCCCGTTGCAAACACGGCCCAGATGAAAGTCGGTGAGGTTGCCCACTGTCAGTCCCTCGAGTCCCGGATCGAGTCCGGGGATTTCGATCTCGATTTCCACCACCTCCAGGTCGAAGAGCTGATTGACTTGCGGAAGCGGCGGTTGAACACGGGTGGGAAAAGGCGCCGGGGTGACAGTCGTTCGTATTCCCGGCTCCTGGTGCGGGCCTCGAATTCTCTTGGCGATGGCGATCAAGGTGAAACCCACAAAGACCGCCAGGGACACTCCTAGGTAAGCGAACCAGACCAAGGACAGGATGGGCCAGCCCGGGAATCCGACAAAAAGTTGGCCCTCATGGAGCGCGGCCCGGATCAGGATAAAGAAACCGATAACGGTGGTGAGCAGGTGGATGCCGATCTCAACCGCGACTTTCGGGCGGGAATCGGGTAGGTTGCAGATAAAACGGCTCTGGAGGTTGGCGAGGAGGAACCCGGACCCCAGGCAGCAGGCGAAAACAAGGATCACATCCCAAAGTGTGTCGAGCGCGGCCATAACCCTTCTTTGTCGGGGGGATTCAAGGTACCTTGAATCCTTGCCCGCCCGTGATTCTACAGGGACCCTCCCGGGAAGAAACGCCCCCGGTGTTCATGGGACGCATTCGCTTGCAGAATAGAGAGTGGCGGGGGTTTCAGGCAAAAATCCCTGACCTTTGGGCTATTCTGTGCAATCGAACGCGACTCTTTGTCAAGAGAATCGTTTAACGGGCATGGGTCCATCGCGGGCGGGGAGCCGCTATGAGGATGAATAAGCAGGAGAATCGATTCCGTGAATGTATTAGATAAAGCGCTCACGAAAGTGTTCGGGAGCAAAATCGACCGTGACAAGAAGCGGATGCAACCGCTGGTCGACAAGATCAACGCCCTCGAAGGCGACATGAAAAACAAATCGGATTCCGGTCTTCGGGAGATGACCGATGAGTTCAAGCGCAGGCTCGAAAAAGGAGAGACTCTGGAGGCCCTCCTTCCGGAAGCCTTTGCGGTGGTCCGGGAGGCGGCGACCCGTGTGATCGGGATGCGTCACTTCGATGTCCAGCTCATGGGCGGAATGGCCCTTTTCGAGGGCAACATCGCGGAGATGGCCACTGGTGAGGGCAAGACTCTGGTCGCCACCCTTCCCTCTTACCTGATCGCGCTCGAGGGGCGCGGCGTTCATGTGGTGACGGTCAATGACTACCTCGCCAAACGCGATATGGAATGGATGGGTCCCATCCACGAGTTCCTCGGACTGACCATCGGCGCCATACAGCACGATCAAGACCCGAAAGAGAAACACGCGGCTTATCGAGCCGACATCACCTACGGCACCAACAACGAATTCGGGTTCGACTACCTGCGGAGCAATCTGACCCCCAACCCGGAGGATCGCCCGCAGCGCGAACTGCACTACGCGATTGTCGACGAGGTCGACTCGATCCTGATCGACGAGGCGAGGACCCCGCTGATCATCTCGGGCCCCGCCGACCTCTCGCCGGAAACTTATTATCAAGTCAATCAGGTCATCCCCCGTCTCCGGAGGGAGCAGGATTTCACAGTCGACGAGAAGGAACGGAATGTGCTGCTCACCGATGATGGGATGGAGCACGCCCAGAACCTTCTCGGTCTCGACAACATGTTCTCCGAAGAAAACCTGGACATTGTCCACTACCTCGACCAGGCGCTCAAAGCCCATTTCCTGTTCGAGAAAGACGTTCATTACGTTGTCCAGGACGGGCAGGTGGTGATTGTCGATGAGTTCACCGGTCGACTCATGCCGGGTCGGCGTTGGAGCGATGGCCTTCATCAGGCGGTCGAGGCCAAGGAAGGCGTGAAGATCGAGAGGGAAAACCAAACCCTCGCCACCATCACCTTCCAGAACTATTTCCGCATGTACAACCGTCTCGCGGGCATGACCGGCACGGCGGACACCGAAGCCGGCGAGTTCCGTGAGATCTACGACCTCGATGTGGTGGTGGTCCCGACCAACAAGCCGATCATCCGGAAGGACCTTCCGGACCAGGTTTACCGAAGCGAACGCGAGAAGTTCGAAGCGATAGTCTCCACCATCGTCGACCGTCACCTGAATCATCAACCGGCCTTGGTCGGCACAGTCTCCATCGAGAAATCGGAGCATCTTTCCGATCTCATGAAGAACCGACCGTATTGGCGGAAACGGATGAAGGAGTGGATTCAACGGATCAAAGAGGAAGCGCCGAAATCCAAACTCGACTCGGGTCAAGCCGGTGAATTGGATTCCTTCCTCTCGCGGAAAGAGGCGTTGACCGCGGACGAAGTCCAGGAGTGGGTCGAAAAGATCGCGAAAGCCAATGACGAGACCCTCGCCTACCTGGTCAGCCGTTTGGGCGAGACGGTTCAAATCATCGAGACGATGCAGCGCGGTTTGGAATTCAATGTCCTCAACGCCAAATTCCACCAACGCGAGGCGGAGATTGTGGCCCAGGCCGGCCGCCCAGGAGCGATCACCATCGCCACCAACATGGCGGGTCGAGGCACCGACATTGTGCTGGGCGGAAACGCCGAGAAGATGATCGAGGACGAGCTGGCGAAACTTCCCGAGGACACCCCCGAAGACCAGATCAAGAAGATCAAGGACCGGATCCACGAGGAATGCCGGAAGGGCCGTGAGATTGTGCTGGAGGCGGGCGGTCTGATGATCATCGGCACCGAGCGCCACGAAAGTCGACGCATCGACAACCAGCTCCGTGGCCGCTCCGGCCGTCAGGGAGACCCCGGCGTTTCGCGTTTCTATCTCTCTCTAGAGGACGACCTGATGAGGTTGTTCGGCGGAGAGCGGATGAAGAAGGTCGCCGAGCGATTGGGAATGGAGGACGGCGAAGTAATCGAGGCCAAGCTGGTGACTCGATCGATCCGCAAGGCCCAGAAGAAGGTCGAAGACCGCAACTTCGAGATTCGGAAGTATGTCATCAAGTATGACGATGTCATGAACAAGCAGCGCGAGGTGATTTACAAACTTCGCAACGATCTGCTCGAGGGCGAAAACCCGGAAGAGCCCTTCATGGAAATGGCTTGGAATGTTTTCGATGACACCAGCCAAACCTTCATCGATCGGAAAACCCCGCCGGACGAATGGGATATCGATAAAATCCAAAGCAATTTCGCCAACTTCTTCAACCTCAAACCGGAGGTCGAACTCGGCGAGGGAGTCAACCTCGATCAGCAGATCGAGAACCTCGAACGATCGATATGGAAAAGGATCGAGGAGTGGTATCAGGAGAGAAAAGAGCAGGCTCCCAATGAGGAGGAATGGCGGCACCTGATGCGTCATGTGATGCTGTGGACTGTCGACACGAAATGGAAAGACCACTTGCTCACCATGGATCACCTGAAGGACTCCATCAATCTTCGGGGCTATGCCGGAAAAGACCCTCAACAGGAATATCAGAAAGAGGGGTTCGCTCTCTTCCAGAGAATGTACGCGAATCTCGAGCAAGAGATTGTCGCTCGAATGTTCCGTGTCGAATTGGTCAAGGACGAGGGTCCCACGAACCGCCGCGCTCGACGAATGCTTCCTCGTTCGCAGGGGGCTCCCCGGACCGGCCCGATTGTCACCCGCAAGCGCGAGGTCAAGAAAGTCGGCCGCAACGATCCCTGCCCGTGCGGGAGCGGCAAGAAATATAAAAAGTGCTGCATGAACAAAGAGGTCGGAGTTTAACTCCGGCCCATCTCTGGAGGAGGCCCCATTGAAGCGAAGAGATCTGTTTCAAGCGACTACTGGAATTGCGATGGCATCGCTTCTTCAGAGCTCGGCTGTTGCCGGCGGCGAGGATTTTCTTCTTCAAGAGGGACAGACCGTTCTGTTTCAGGGAGACAGCATCACCGACGCGGGACGCGACCGGGAAGATTCGAAAGGGCTGGGGAAAGGGTACCCTAGCCTCCTCGCCCCTTGGATCTCGGCCTCTCATCCCGAACGGAGAATTGAGTTTCTCAATCGGGGAAACGGCGGGAATCGAGTGGTGGATCTCCAGAAGAGATGGGACAAAGACTGCCTCGATCTCAAACCCGATTGGCTCTCCATCCTGATCGGAGTCAACGACACCTGGCGACGCTACGATCGTGACGATCCCACCTCCGTGGAGGATTTCGAGGCGGGTTACCGAAAACTTTTGGACCGCTGTCACGAAAAGTTGGAGTGCCAATTCGTCCTTCTTGAACCGTTCCTCCTCAATGTCAGCGACAAGATTTGGAAGATGAGGGAGGATCTGGACCCCAAACGGGAGGCGGTTAGGCGCATCGCCGAAGAGTACAACACCTTCTTCATCCCCTTGGACGACCTTTTCCAGGAAGCCTCGAAACACAGGGACCCCGCCTTTTGGGCGGCGGATGGGGTTCACCCGACCCCCAACGGTCACGCGCTGATTGCTCAGGCCTGGTTGAACACGGTGGGAGCCTGATCGTTGGAACGAGGTGGTTCTCTATCTTGGGCCGTCGCAGAGGCTTCTCTCCATCCTGAAACACGGGTAGGCAGATATTATACCCACGCCCAACCTCGCCTCCCCCCAATCACCGATGGCAAGAAAGATGTCAGACCTGACAAACATTATCCGAAATCAGACAGTGGCTATCCCTCATGGCTGGGTTCTCCGCAGGTCGCCATGGGACCTAAGTCTATTCAAATCAGCGAGTTGGAAAAACGAAACTAAATTGGTCCGATAACTGCTTTCCAGGGACCATTAATGTATTGGCCTGTGATTTGATTTGTGGGGAATGCTTGAGAAAACTGCTGGCTAGTGGAAAGGCTTTGAAAGATGAAGAAATTTGGTTTATTCATAATGGTTTTGGGGTGCGTTTTCGCCTCCAAGGCAAACGCAACGCACATATTGGAACTCCCGGATTCGGGTAGCGATTCCCATCGAATCGAACTTTTGTCCTCGAATGTGTTCGACGGGCAATTTTATGTGTGGACTTACAAGGTGACCTCAGGTGCAGGTTCGAGCATTCACGCACTAAGTCATTGGGTGATCGGTATTTGCGATGAATATTTCGATCACGCAATCGATCCGGGTGGAACTACCATCTCTCTGATTTCGCCGCCGGATACGGATCCCAATCTGGGTATTTCTGGATTGAAATTTGACGATGGATACAACGATGATGAAATGCGAACGGTAACAATTTACATGACCCAGTCACTTGAGGTGACTCAGGTCTTGGTTGGGATTAAGTCAGGTGGGAATGAGTATTTCGGTTACATCGACGGCCCGAGCTGCGATCCTAATCAAGGACACATGCCGGAACCCACCACAGTGGCGCTAATCGGGGCGGGAGTCGCAGGACTTACCGCGAGACGTAAAAAACTCCTTTAACCGATTCCGTCCTCAAAGTATTGATCTGAAAATTGAAACGGGGTTTCCAAGAGAAACCCCGTTTTTTGTTACCCGCTGACATTCCAGTCTAGAGTGAGCATCGCTTCGGGGGACCTAGCATCGGATCGATAAGTTTTGGACAATCCATTCCCCATGAATTCGCACAATCTCCAGCTCCATCTCGGGGTCAAGACCGACCCCATCCAATACCGTTATTCCTATGCGTGGCTCTTTCGCCTCATGGCCGAGGAAGGGATCGAGCATGCCCAGTTGGGGACCTTTTTCGAGATCTACCAACTTCCCGATGAGTTCTTTCACCAATTGAGACGTCAAGCGGCCGATTTCGGGATCAAGATCTCAAGCATTTTCACCGCCCACCGTGAACTCGGAGGTTTCTTCCGCGAGGAGCCTGGATTCGTCCATGTCGCTCGTAAGAATTTCGCGAGACTCATTCAGATCGGCTCTTTGGTTGGCGCGGATTCGGTGGGCTGCAACCCCGGGGCGGTCCTGAGGGACCGAATGGGGACCAAGTCAAACGGTCTCGACAATTATCTGGAGGCCATGAAGGACCTGATGGCCTACGCCCGGCAACATGGGGTCCGGGTGGTCGGGATCGAACCGATGTCCTGTTTGGCGGAACCCCCCACCTTGCCGGAGGAGATCCGCGAGATGGGCGAGGCGTTGATGAATCACCACCGTGAGAACTTCCGATCCACCAGTCGAGTCGGGTATTGTGTCGACATTGCTCATGGTTACGCGGACAGCGAGGGGAAAATTGTCCATGACCATTGGGAGCTCATGGCGGCCGCCCTTCCCTACACCACGGAGATCCATCTCAAGAACACCGACTCTCTTTACAACTCGACCTTCGGTTTCACCGATGCTGAGCGTGAACGAGGCATCATCGATATCGAAAAAACCCGAGATTTTTATTTGGCGCACAGCAAGTCTCTCCCCGTCTCAAATCTGATTGGCTATCTGGAGATCGGGGGCCCCAAGTTGGGACGCGATTATTCGGATTGCCGGCTCGAGAAGAGCCTGCGCGAGTCGCTGCGATACTTAAAGGAGACTTTCGTCTCCGGAACTTCGGATCATCCTGAGACAATCAAGGCTCCGGTGGAAATTGTCTCGCGCAATGGATCCGACAGGGCGGTTGTCCAAATCGCCCCCTCGATGATGTGCGCGGATCAACTCCATTTCGAGGAGAGTGTCCGGAGGATGGAGGCGCATCGGGCGGATCTGCTGCATATCGACATCATGGACGCCGGGTTCGCGCCGAACATGCCACTTGGTTTCGAGGTGGTCAAAGCGCTTCGTCCGATCACCGACCTTCCGATCGATGTCCACCTGATGGTGGAGGACAACGACTTTTTTGTCGGGCAGTTCGCGGAGATCGGAGTCGACCTGATATCGGTGCACGCCGAATCGTGCGTTCATCTCGATCGGACTCTTTCCCACATCCGTTCGCATGGGATCAAAGCAGGGGTTGCGCTGAATCCGCACACACCACTTTCCGCCCTAGACCATGTCCTTGAGAAACTGGATTTCATTCTCCTGATGACAGTCAACCCAGGGTACGCTGGGCAAAAGTTGGTACCCTCCACCCTGCGGAAGATCGCGGACTGCAAAACACTTCTCGAGGATCATGGCCGCGACATCCCGATCGAGGTCGATGGCAATGTCAGTTTCGAAAACATTCCCAAGATGGTGGCCGCCGGAGCGGACATTCTTGTGGCTGGCACCAGCAGCGTCTTTTCCTCAAAGAACTCTCTTGGAGAGAATTTCATGAAGACCCGGGCCGCGATCGAGATCGGCCTTGAGGGACGAGAGTCCAATTTGGTCGAAGAGGTGAGGTCTTCATGAACTCCCCAGGCACCATGGACGCGCTGGTCCTCCATGGCATTGGCGACGCGCGATTCGAGAAAGTACCCATCCCCGACCCCGGCGTTGGAGAGGTGCGTGTTCGGATCGGGTTCTGTGGCGTTTGCGGGTCAGATCTTCCGCGCGTTTTCGAGAAAGGGACCTATTCGTTTCCGACGGTTTGCGGTCACGAGTTCGCGGGGACTATCGAGGCGATTGGGCAAGAGGTGACAGATTTCAGAGTGGGGGATCGTGTGGCGGTCTTCCCTCTTCTTTGGTGTGGCAAATGCCCGGCGTGCGAGGAGGGGAAGTATGTCCAATGCCTGGACTACGACTACCTCGGCTCGCGATGCGATGGGGCCTTCGCGGAATATGTGACCGCACCCACCCAGAATCTTGTCCGAGTTCCCGACCATGTCTCCCTGGAGGAGGCGGCGATGACCGAGCCGGCCGCGGTGGCCCTGCATGCGGTTCGTCGGGGAGGGGGGACAAGCATTGGCGAGACTGTGGCGATTTTCGGCGCGGGACCGATCGGACTCATGGTCGCTCAGTGGACTCGAGCACTCGGCGCCTCGCAAGTCATTCTTTTCGATGTCCAAAAAGAGAAGATTGAACAGGCGAAGAAAATTGGGTTCGAATTAACTTTCAACGCCGCGGAAAAAGATCCGGTGGAAAGGACCCTGGAACTCACCGACGGCCACGGCGCCGATTTGGCGATCGAGGGGGCGGGGGTTCCCACGACCATGGTTCAGGCGCTCACAGTCGCCCGGCGAGGAGGCCGTGTGGTGCTGATGGGCAATCCCTCGAAAGATGTCACCCTGCCGGCGTCATTGATCTCTCAGGTGATGCGACGAGAGGTGCAGATTTTTGGAACCTGGAACTCGGATTATAGCGCCTATGGCAACCATGACGATTGGGGGGATGTGCTCCTGGCCATGGAGGAGGGCGTCCTCGACCTGAAGCCGCTCATCACGCACAAGGTTGCGCTCTCCGAAGCCTTTGAAACGCTCAAGAGAATGAGAGAACAACAGGGCTTCTTCTCAAAGGTTCTGGTGCATCCCTGAAGCCTTAATCCGTGGCGCTTGGCAGGGTCTCGGCATAACCCAGTTGGTTGAGGAGATCGAACGGAGGCTCTTTCCCGCCCTCGCGGGAAGTGAAGAAGTTGAAGAGGTAAATGCCATCCGGATGTTTCTCCCAAAGGGGTCGGGCGATCTCCAAGAATTTCTCCCGTGTCGGCTCGACTTCGATCGAGGCGTAGAGGGGGTACCCCTCGGGAACGATCTTTCGGAATTCATCGATCGGAAGGGTGTAGTCGTTTCGCAGGTAGTGCGAGACCACCATGAAATCGAGCAGTCCCTCCTTGGCCCAGGTCTCCGGGTCGAGGCCGATTCCGAGGTTCTGCTCCGGTTTGGCGAGGATGCGCGCGGAGAGGAGAAGCGGACGATCTCTTTCCTTCGAGACCTCGTCGATCATCTTCCGGACCTCCCTTAACCAATCAGTCATGGTCCCGATATGTTCCTTTTCCTCCCCCTGTTTGAAATAGATGGGGAAGCGCTGGAAATCGATCTCGATCCCATCCGCTTGCGGGTATCGCTCGGCGCACTCCTGAAGTTGCGCTAAAGCATATTCCCGAACCTCGGGGATGGCGAAATTGAGAGCGCCCCAAAACCAGCTGGCAACAATCGGATGAACCCTCGGACCGATGATTTCCTGGTAGAGTTCGCCGACCTCGTCACCCTCCTCTCCAACTCGCCAGTCCGGATGCTCCCGCCAAAAATCGGTGAGCAACAGACTTTCGGGCTCTTGAACATTGTGGATCTCATTGAGACGGAACGAGATAAAAGTTTCCAGCCCTTTGTCCTTGGCCCGGTCGAGGATCACGCCGAAAGGATCCTGGCCCTGAGAGACGAGACCGCGAAGATTGAGGATGGCGCGTTCCATCGAGGATTCTTTTTCAGGGCCGATCTCCTGGATCTTCTCCTCCTGCTCCTCGGTGGCGTTGTAACCGATCATGCCGGTCACCTCGCTGGGGAAGAGGAGGGGTTGGCCATAGTTGGGGGAGACAAAGAAGGAGGTGACACTGGTTCCGACCACCTCATCGACATAGGAGTAGACATCCTCCGGAGACATGGGCGGTTCCTTGTAGATAAACATGTTGCCGCCATCCGAGTTGTAGATGAACCGATGCTTGGGCGGGTCGCCGGCGAACGCGGAATGGGTGAGCGCGAAGAGAAGGGTTGCGGCTAATAGTTTGTTCATTCGAGAACTCCTCCATGTGAGAAACTCCGATGAAGCCAACCATAACGAGAATAGCGTGTCGAATCACCCCGAAGGCCATAAAAAAGCCGAGGGGGTTCTCACCTCACCTGTCATTCCGACCGCCCACCACCTGTCATTCCGACCGATAGGGAGGAATCTGATGGGTGCAAAGAACCCCTATCGATCTCTTCCAGCGTCGATCGGTGTGAGTCTGTTTCAACAGACTTCGATGTGTGTAGCCACCGAATTGATTCGGTGGCGGGGCGCGGGGGTGTTTGAAACTTTGCCGGTATGATCCACCTTGGATGAAGTGACGGGGGCCGCGACGGATTCAAATCCGTCGCTACGCACATCGAAGTCCGTTGAAACGGACTCTGGCTCCAATTGAATCGGTGGGTGAATTCAAAGTTGGTGCATCGATCGGATTTCTCGCGGGGCTCGAAATGACACGGAGGGAGATTTCTCGGAAGAGGAGAGGAAACAAAAAAAGCCGAGGGATCTCTCCCGCGGCTTTTCATCCGTTAATGCAAATCCCGCTCTTCGATCCGTCATTCCCGCGCAGGCGGGAATCCATTCAAACTCTCAAACTACCCGCCGCCGCTTGGCGATCAGCCCCGCCGCGCCCATGCCGAGAAGGGCCATCGTCGTGGGTTCGGGGATTTCCTTGTGTTCGAAAGACAAAGTCTGAATGGCAGTATAACCACCGACGCCATCGAAACCCGTCCCGGAATCATTGAGGAATTCCACTCGTGCAATGTCGACAGTCGTGACGATGCTACCGGTGGCTGACCCGCCGATCGAGACAGTATCAAGAACATTGTTTAGTGCATCGTACGCGGTGGCCGTAACAGGGTTATCTATGATGGTAGAAAACATCACGCAATTAATCGGCCCGAGGAAAGTGGCGATAATCGATTCGTTATTATTAAATGTATTGAATAATCCTCTTCCTGCGGTATCGGTACTAGGAGTAAAACTGTCGATGATCGGTCCGGGAACACTAGGCTCCAGAATCTGATCCAACGAGAATACAACTCCGGAATACTGATTGGTGATCACCGTTGAAATACCGTAGGTGCCGTCCGAAAAGTCAATCATCGTCGCCCCCGCCGGAGCGGAGCACAGGGAAACCAAAACCACGACACACAAACCCACTGCTAGTTGCTTCATATTAGATCCTCCAAGCGGGGTCGCCGCTTCTTCCCCAAACGAAGCCACATCGACAGCTCACGACAAAATAGTCCGTGCATCCGCGATGGGGCGGTGGATGGGAATCTCAATTCTTCTAGCTGCAGCAATTCACAACAGAACGTAGCCAAAAAGGCAATCAAAGCAGCGCAAAGCAATTAGGGTATCGAAGCATGGCGCAACAAGTCTGTCAAGCAAAAACTTTTTTTCTTCTTTCTCTTTTCTTTGTGATTAACGAGGCGCTCCAAGCGATACTATCCCGGGGAAAACCCTCCGGGACTGAGATTTCAATCCTTTCAGTGGTTCTTGTCTGTTTAGCTCTGATGGTAATAACCCGGCGTGGGCTCTGATCGCTTCCATTAATTAAAAAAAGCCGAAGGATCCCTCCCTCGGCTTTTTTATCGTCATTCCCGCGCAGGAGAGAATCCAATCAAACCCTCAAACCACCCGCCGCCGTTTGGCGATCAGCCCCGCCGCGCCGGTGGCGAGGAGCGCCATGGTGGTGGGCTCGGGGATGTCGTGGGTGGTTTCCAGGTTGATGGTTAGAGTATCTCCGTTCTCCCAATCCGATCCTGAGAGGTCCACAAAAACGTCTGATCCAGTCGGATTATTGGTGAAAGAAACGGGATTCGTAGCCAAGCTTGTGATACCGTTATTCACAAACGAGACACCTGTGATGATTCCCGGCACGCCAACCCAGTCCAGGTCGACAATTGAGACAGTGATAGGGCCGCCAAAAAATATGCCGCTAGTAATATCAAAGTCCTCAAATGCAATGATGATGGAACTTTCTTCGACATTTACGCGGATAAAGTCATTATCCGAGAATACTAGAAAACTGACGAGGTCACCGTCACCGGCTTCTACAATCACACTTTCCGGTCCCAAATCCTTATTATCACCCGGGGAGGTATAACTGACAAAAACCTCATCCCCAATCAAAGTCGCTCCCGCCGGGGCCGCAAACAGGGATGCCAAAACGACCAAACACAAACCGACTCCAAACTTCTTCATGATGAATCCTCCAAGCGGGGTCACCGCTTCGTTCCCAGGTGGAGCCACGCGACATATCACGGGAAAAACAGCCCGCGATTAGGCGATACGCCAACGGCTGAGACTTTCAAATCATTTCGTTCTTACGGAATAAAAAAGCAAGCAAGCAAAACAAGTCAGGCTAAGCAGGCAACCAAATTAACCGAGAGTTGAGAGGGTGTCAAGTAAAAACTCTCCCCCCCCTCTCTCTCCTGTCATTCCGACCGTTAGGGAGGAATCTGGTTCGAGCAAATATCCATGTCGTTTTTCTCTCGTTTTGATCGAAATGAGTCTGTTTTAACAGACGGCTCTTTGCGTAGCCACCGAATTGATTCGGTGACGGGGTGGGCCGGCGGTGAAAAACTCTGTCGCTTTGATTCGCCCTTGATAAAGCTGACGGGGGTCCGCGACGGAATAAATTCCGTCGCTACGCAAAGAGGCGTCCGTTGAAACGGACTCGGGCTCCGATTGAAACGGTTGGTGGGTTTGAAGTTGGTGGATCGATCGGATTTCTCGCGGTGCTCGAAATGACAGGAATTGAACACTTCAAAAAGTTTGATCTGCGTCATTCCTGCGGAGGCAGGAATCCAGAGAGAGTTCCCAGATCTGGATACCCGCCTTCGCGGGTATGACGGTCTTCGACACCCGCTTCCATTTCTGACGAGAAACCTTACCTTTTGGGGTGCACCGATCACTTTGGAGGTTGTTTGTCATGCCGATTTGTCGATTGATTCCAATTCTTATCACGTTCCTTTGCCTGAGCATTCAGAACGTTTCCGCCGCCACACTCTATGTCTCCAAACTTGGGGACAACTCGGATGGATCCAGCTGGGCCAAGGCCTACACCACCATCGAGACGGCGCTGGGCGCTATCCCCGATGACCAGGGGGGACACCGGATCGTGGTCCGGCCGGACACTTACATGGAGGGGATGCTGTCGCCCGCCCATAAAGGAGCCGAGGGGGCTTACAACGAATTGATCGGGGATTTCGATGGATCGCTGGGGTCGGGGACGACCGGTTATGTGGTGATCGATTCGGGAGATCCGGAGAAGGGGTTCAAGAGTTATGACTGGTATGGCCCGATTCGCGCCAACCAGGAGGGGTGGTCGCCTGAGCATAAGGACCCGACGTTTTCGGCCATCATCTGGGACCGTTGGAAACTGAAGAACCTTTATGTGACCGGCGGGGATGGCGGGCTCTTTTGGGATCTGACCAACCAGACCAAGCCGTTCACCATTATTGTGGAGGACTGCATCAGCATCGGTCGCGCGTTTGGCGGCGGGGTGGCCAGTTGTCTCTCGCGCTATGACGAGCCGATCACTTTTCGACGGTGTCATCTCTGGGCGCTCGACTGGTGGGGGGACACCGCGGCGGCTTATGTCCGTGTCGAGAACGAAACGATGCCGGAGCGTCCCGATGTGATCTTCGAGGATTGTTCGATGGCCAGCCCACAGTGCGCTCTCAAGGCGGGCAACTTTGGGTTCGACACCTCCATGCGGATCAAACTTGTTCGCTGCAATCTGGTGGCTCTCAACTTTTCTCAACCCCAGGGGACTCCGATCGATGGCGCCATTCAGAGTGTCGAGCAGGGGAAACTCCTCCATGTCGATCTCGAGGATACGACTGTCATGGGATACAAGGTTTTCGGCGTGCGAGTGAACAAGGAGACCGAGAAGGATATCACTTACACAACGACCGGAGATGTCCAGGCCTATGTCCAATTCCAGCAGGAAGTCCCAAAGGGTTTCTATCGTCTCCAACAATGGCCAATCGACACTTTCCAATCGATTCTCCCGCCGAAGATGCCGCATCGCGGAGTCCAGTTTGAATCGACCGAGCTACTCATCAAAGATCTTTGCGAGATCACACCGATTGTCTGGAAGGGGAGACTCTGTCACATGGAGTGCGTCCGACCGGGCTCGGGTGGAGAACGAAAGGACTATTACCTCCGAGTCGTGGATGCTGAAACGGGAGAAGAACTCGCACGATTCGCGGAGGGTTATGGGCTCGGCTGCGCTTATGTCGAGGATGATGTCTTTTACGCCTTCGCTTCGCGTTTCGAGGATGCGAATTGGAACGACGTGACGATGTTCAAATCCTCCGACCTCAAGAACTGGGAATCGAAGAAGGTGATCGAACAGGGGAATGAACATCTCTTCAATAGTTCGGTGTGCAAGGGACCGGATGGATATGTCATGGCCTACGAATCCAACGACCCGACCTGGCCCGCATTCACCACAAAATTCGCGGTCTCGAAGGATTTGAAGAACTGGGAAAAGCTTCCGGACTGCGGATTCGGAACGAACCGTTACACCGCCTGTCCCTGCATCCGGTATTTCGATGGTTACTACTATGTGCTTTATTTGGAGAGCCGCTCACCCCGACGTTATTACGAGGCTTATGTCACCCGGTCGAAAGATCTTAAGACTTGGGAGGTCAGCAGCGCCAACCCGGTGCTCACCGCCACCGAGATCGATGATGGGATCAATGCCTCCGACCCGGATCTGATCGAGTGGAAGGGAAAGACTTATGTTTATTACACAGTCGGGGATCAGCAGACCTGGATGAATGTGAAGCGCGGCATCTACGATGGAACGGAGGAGGAATTTTTCAAGAGTTGGTACAAGCAACCCGGTATCCCAGATCCCGGCGCATTCTATCAACCCGAGGCCAAGTCAAAATCCTCCTGGTTCAATGACGCGAAATTTGGGATCTTTGTCCACTGGGGGACTTATGCGGTCTATGGCAAGAACGACAAGGGGCCCTATGTCTCCTGGGCGATGAACAACGAAAAGATCCCGTTTGAGGAATACGAGAAACTGGCCGACCAATTCCATCCCACAAAATTCGACGCCGAAGAGTGGATGAAGATTTTTAAAGAGGCTGGCGCGCGTTATGTCACTTTCACCTCGAAGCACCATGAGGGCTTTTGCATGTTCGACAGCACGCTCACCGATTACGATTCGGTGGATCGGGCGCCTCACAAGGATTTTGTGAAAGAGTTGATCGACGCTGCGCGGAAAGCGGATATGAAGATCAGTTTTTATTACTCCACGCTCGATTGGGCGCACCCCGATTTCAAAAAGGATCTCTCACAATATGTCGACGAGTATCTCTTCGGACAGGTGAGGGAACTCTGCACGAACTATGGTCCCATCGATGGGATCTGGTTTGATGGGGAGTGGGATTATCCGGCGGAAATCTGGAAGGCGACGGAGCTCGTCTCGATGATCCACGATTTGCAGCCGGGCGCGCTGGTCAACGATCGAATCGGAAAAGGAGAAAGGGGCAAGACCGTTCTCGCCGATTTCTACACTCGGGAGCAGCCGGTCGAGATTCTCAAGAAGACCGAGACCGAGGCGAGGAAGCCGTGGGAGGCTTGCCTCACCATCGGAGAGTCCTGGGGCTATCGGCGCAATGACACGAACCTGAAATCAACCGAGGAGTTGATCCGCTTCCTGATCGATGTCGCCAGCCGTGGCGGAAACCTCCTCCTCAATGTCGGCCCGACCCCCGAAGGCGAGATCCCCGCCCCCTTGGTCGAACGCATCCTCGGCATCGGCAAGTGGCTCAAAAAGAACGGCGATTCGATCTATGGGACCTACGCCTCCCCCTTCGCTTCCCTGCCCTACGGCAAATGCACGACGAAGGATGACACGCTTTACCTCCATCTCGAATCCAATCCTGGAAAGCCCCTCGAACTCCCTGGATTGAAAAACAACATTGAGAATGTCCACTTTCTGAAAACGGGTGAGGCTCTTGATTTCGATAATGAAACCAAGTCGATCCAACTACCGAAAGAGTTGCCAGACCCAGTGGTGACCGTGGTGGCGGTGGAGTTGGATGGGGAGCCGAGGGTGGAGTGAAACTGTTTCTACATCCATTGGAAATTAATTGATCCATTATAGGATTGTGCTAAAATGCGCCATGTTCGGAACGGCGCATGATGTCCTGATTTTGACTGTGAGTCTGATTCTCCTAGGGGCCGCCTCGGCCGAGACCTTTTACGTTGTACAAAACCCAACAGAGGAGGGAGTCTGGCCCTCCGGATTCGAGACCATCTCGGAGGCCATCCAGGTCTCGGCCTCGGGCGATGAAATCTGGATCGCCTCGGGGACCTATCACGAAACCATCTCCCTCGACCACGGCGTCCACCTTTATGGAGGTTTCACCGGGAACGAAAGTCCGGAGGACTTCGACCTAAGGGACTGGAAAGCCAACCCCGTCATCATCGATGGAACCGGTTTTAACCACTCCGTCATCACTCTTTCAAACGCGGCGGACACCCTCTTCGACGGGATATTCATTCGCAATGGTCGGAGTCTCTACGGAGGCGGGATCCACTGCACCACCAGCGAGCTCACTCTGATCGATTGCCGGATATCAAACAACGAAGCCTTCACCCGGGTGGATTGTAAAGTGAACTCCGGAGATTGGAATTTCTCGGGAGTCAACACCTGCTACGGCGATTGTTATATTTTGGGAGGACTCGGGGGCGCCGTCTATTTGGAAGAGTCGTCATTGGAACTCCTTTCCTCGGTCATCGAATCAAACACCGGGACCATGGGAGGAGGAGTGTATGGAGTCTCGAATAGCACGGTTCTGATCCAAGACGCCACCCTGTCCCACAACGCAGCGATTGCGGCCCGTGAGGTCATGGATGGGACTTGTTGCTGGGTTCACACCACCTACACCGAATGTTTTCATTCGGAGTTTGACCGTTACGCTGGCGGCTATGGGGGAGGAGTCTGTGTTTCAAGCGCCTCTCTCACCATCCTGGATTCAGATGTTAATCGGAACCAGGCCACACTGGGTGGAGGAGGAGTCGACGCTCGCGGGACTACTGAGGTTTTCCATTTTGAAAACTCCAAATTCGAAGATAACCTTGTCGAATCCAAACCTGGCCTTAGCTCGAAGGGGAGGCGGGGGAGTCTCCTGCCGCAGTCAATATCCAGCGTTCATCGGCTGCACATTCCGAGGGAACTCCAGCGATTACGATGGAGGCGGTCTTCTGCTGACCGCCCCTGGGGTGTATTCAGGATTTCCCACCGTTCGCGGACTGCACATTCGAAAACAATCAAGCTGTTTCCCAGTTCGGGCGCGGAGGAGGGTTATGTGTGGATGCTTATATCCATGCGAGTGCGAATAGAAATGCATTTCTAGGAAACCGCGCTTACAACGGGGGTGGGTCATTTTTGGGTTCCGACTCCACACTTGAGGATAGCGTATGGAGGGGAAACCAAGCCAAACTTGGAGGCGCCTCCGCCGGCTCAGGAGATTTTTCGCGATGCCGAATGATCGGGAACACAACGGATGGGGGACGCGGAGGCGCTCTCTGGGGAAAGGACTTTTTGCTCTCCAATTGCCTGCTTGCTTTCAATCAGTCATTGGAGGCTGGGGCTATTTACTCGGAGCCGACTTTCGATCCCACCCGTCTCGTTAACTGCACCCTTTACGGAAACAGCGCCGAGGACACTGGCGGAATCGTCGCGCATCGAGCGGTCTACAGCGACCTTTACCTGTCCGTGGTCAATTCGATTCTCTGGAACCCGGGTGCGGAAATCAAATCGGACAGTTGGTCGGCCAGCTATTCCGACATTCAGGGAGGCGCGACCGGTGAGGGGAATATCAACGCCTACCCCCTGTTTCAAGATATCGGCGAGAAGGATTTCCGACTTCTGAATGGATCGCCTTGCATCGATCGAGGCTCGGGTGAAGCGATTCTCGCGAGTGCTGACCTACAGGGGGCTAGCCGAATCCAAGGTGAGGGGATCGATATCGGCGCTCTCGAATCGCCCGGAGATTACGAGGCCGGAGACCCGGTTTCCATCACTCGGATTTATGTGAAAACCGGAGGCGCGGACAATGGCCCGGGCGATTCTTGGGAAAACGCCTTCGGCTCCATCAATGCCGCCATGGCATGGGCGACCGACGGAACCGAGATATGGGTTCAAGGCGGGGACTACTCGGAGCCCATTGTTTTAGAGGAGGGAGTCTCTCTCTATGGGGGTTTCTCCGGAACGGAAACCTCTTTGTCCGAACGGGTCCCGCAATCCAATCCAACCCGACTCTTGGGCGGAGACTTCTTCGGATCGATCGTCCTGGGAGCGGGCATCCGATCGGCAACCTTGGATGGTTTCACGGTGGCGGGTGGGAGGTCGGACTCGGGCGGCGGGATCAACCTCTCGGGACCGGGGTCCTATACGGTGGCGAATTGCCGGATCGTGGACAACACCTCCGAGGAGGAGGGAGGAGGAATTTTTTGTGGAGACGGGGCGGAGGTCTCGATTCTTCATTGTTCGATTGACAACAACGCCGCCGAAGGGAATGGCGGCGGGGTCTATATGGGGAAGGACTCGATTCTCCACTTTGAAAATTCCCAAGTCGACTCAAACCTTGCCGTAAACGGAGCAGGGATTTATGCATCTCTCTCCGCGGGGGAAATCGCCGATTCGACCTTTGAGAACAACCACGCCACAGCGAACTCCGGAGGCGCGTTCTTTTCCGGGAATCTCATATTCTCGAATTGCCTATTTAAAGGTAATGTCGCCACCGATTTCGGCGGTGTCCAACTATCGGGGGAAGGGGCCATCAATCTGAACAGGTGTCGGGTTCTTTCGAATGAGGCGAGATCGAAAGGAGGGGGCATTGGGCTAACCGGGATGGCTTCGCCCACTTTCAAATTGACACAGGTTTCGGACAATCAGGCCCGTTTCGGCGGGGGGCTCTTTGTGGCGGATCGCTCACTCCCGGTTTTCGAGGACTGCGGAATCTTGAGGAACCACGCTGTGTATCGGGAATCGATTTCCCCACCTCTTGGATCGGGTGGTGGAATCTATGCTGGGGGAGCGCAACTTACCTTAAGACGCTCTCTGATCTCGGAGAATACTGGCGACTATCAAGGGGGCGGTTTGTTCGGTTCCCATTCTGCTTACCTTGTGCAGGGTTGCACGATGACACGCAATCAAGGGCTTTACGGGGGTGGCGTCTATCTTTGGGGAGTCCCTGTTTCACCCTATCCTACCTCCTCCTTCACGAGCTGCCTATTCGCCAAGAATCGAGCGGAACGTTTTTCGAACATTCCGGATGGTGGAGCCGCCTGTCTCGCCAACGACGCTCCAGCGATTTTCGAGAATTGCACCCTGGTCGACAACCGCGCGAAATCCGTGGGTGGAATCGGCGGCGGCATCCTGTCGGTTACCAATTGCATTTTATGGAACGAAGGAATCGAAATCGACTCCAGCCATGTAACCGTCAGCAATTCTTCCTGTCAGGGTGGATGCTACGGAAATGGGAACCAATACGGGTTCCCCCAATTCAAAGACGTGCTGAACGGCGACTGCCGACTGACCTCTGGATCTCCTTGCATCGACCGGGGATCCGCGCCCAGCAATCCGGACCCCGCGGAGGTGGATTTGGACGGATTATCACGAATCCAAAATGGAATCGTCGACATTGGCTGCTATGAGGCCTTGGAGGGGGCCCAATCGGGCCCAGTTGACGAAGTTCGTTCTCCTCTCTATGTGGTCCACGGTGGAACGGGAAAGAATCTAGGAGGGAATTGGGAGGATGCCTTCCCGGACATCCACAGCGCTCTCTTGGTCAGCACGACGGGTGCGGAGATCTGGATTGCCGAAGGAGAATATCGGGAGAGTCTGACTGTCGAAAAGGGGGTCTCCCTCTACGGAGGTTTCACCGGAAGTGAAAGTTCGTTGACGGAACGCGACTATGGGAATCACTTCACGGTGATCGACGCGACCGGTCTTGGGCGGTCCGTGATGTCCATTCCCAAGGCCGTTCAGTGTGTGGTCGACGGTCTGACTCTGACTGGTGGAGACCCTGGTGGCGGAATCCATTGCGATGATTTGAGCGATTCAGTTCTGCGGAATCTGATCGTAACGGGAAACCGATCGGAGATTAGCGGGGCCATCCACATGTCCCCAAACTCTCGAGCATTCATGGAGAACTGCCTCTTGTCGCGTAACAAGGCGACTAGGGGCGGCGCCATGTCTATCCAATACGCCAAGGTGGAAATGGTGCATTGCACACTGGCCGCCAATTCGGCGCTCGAGGGCGCGGCGATCATTGTCACAGGGGGAGGAGCCGAACCAAAACTCAGAGTATGGAATTCCATTCTCTGGAATGAAGGACCCTCCGAAATCATCGCTTACCCAAGTGCGGGTGTGATTCAGATCGAGAATTCTCAGGTTCGATTGGCTTGGCCAGGCGCCGCAAACTCAACTGTCGATCCGGAGTTTATCAACTATGCGGATGGAGACTTTCGCTTGTCCGAATCCTCACCTTGTATCGATACGGCCAAACCCAACCTCGCGGTCGAAAGCCTAAACGGAGTGACTCGCCCCGTCGATATTCCAGGAGTAGGCGCCGATGGGGAGGGGAGGGGTTATGATCGGGGGCCCTATGAACGTCCCCTCGAAGGTCATCCTACTTTCACTCCCACCCTCACTCCTACACCCACGGTGACACCGACATCCGATTTTGACTTGGTTCGAGACGGCTTGGTTAACGCTCTGGATCTTTTCGAACTGCTGAAACAAACAAGACAATCTGGAAGCGACAACACAGCCCTCTTTGAATTCAGCCTAGACTGGATGACATCCAACGGCACCTGAGAATTGACGA
Organism: Candidatus Omnitrophota bacterium; assembly: GCA_020632575.1. Taxonomy (GTDB): domain Bacteria; phylum Hinthialibacterota; class Hinthialibacteria; order OLB16; family OLB16; genus JACKFH01. Next base: position 32,064 of record JACKFH010000021.1, read on the forward strand.
AGAATTAAGGTTGGTGTCCGAACAGGCCCCTTTCACTCAAACAGCAAGAGACCCGCGACCTTGTTGAAATGTTTGTCGCGGGTGAACAAAGGCAGCCCATGCTGAAGCGCGACCGCCGCGATCCAGATATCATTGGTGGGAATTGGGGCGCCGACCTTTCTTAATTGGTTGAAGATCGCGCTGTAATGCTCGGCGGTTATTTCATCGATTGCGTAAGTGGCGACTCTGGGGGAATCGAGAAATTCTCCGAGCCGTCGCCGGTTTTCGCGTTCGTTATTCCCGCGTCTGAATCCGGCGAGGAGTTCGCCGATGGAGACGCAAGAAAGCCCGATTGCCGATAGGCGCCGAATCCCTTCGGTGATCTCCTCATCCCCTTTTAAAAGATAGGAGTAAATGTTCGTGTCGATCAGGGCGCTTCGAATTATCGCCACAATTCCTTATCGATCCGGCGACCGGCGTCGATCTCCCCCTGAATCTCATTGAATTCTTCCTCGGACCAAAGGCCGAAAAGGTGGTCGAGATCGGTGTGCACCTCGGTAAACTTCTTTTCCTTTTCCAAGCCGACGGCTTTCCGGAGAATTTCGACCACAATCTGATTGACACTCTTATCCGATTCCTTGGCCCGCCTCTTCAGCGCTTTCGCCAAATCATCGTCAACACCGCGTACAGACAATGAGGCCATGGGACCCTCCATCATCGAATGCTTTCATTATGATACTATTATATGCAGGCATCAAATCGGAGTCAAAGAGGAATGGCCGTGTTCACTTTTTGGCGGATCTTTCGGTCGATACCCTCTCCGTATTCCAATTCTCAAGTGGCCACGCCCGAAGTGGCCGCAGTCTCATTCCTCAAGCAAACAAAAAGGCGCAGGCGGTCCAGAGGAGGCCGGCGATGAGGGCGGCGACGCTGGCTTGGGGGATCTGGGTTTTGACATGGTCCATCAGGTCGCAGCCGCAACACATCGAGGAGAGCACGGTGGTGTCTGAAATCGGGGAGCACTGATCGCCATAGACGCTGCCATCCATGACCGCCGCGAAGCAGATGGTCATGAAAAACATCGGGTGCTCCAGCCCGTGTGCGGTGGCCACCGCGTAGGCGAGCGGCATGGCGAGCGGAAAGGAGACCGCGTAGGTTCCCCAACTCGTCCCGGTCGAAAAGGCGATGACGATGGTCATGATCTGGAGGATGACCGGCAGAAGCCAGTAAGGGATTCGGTCGCCGAGGAGTTCGACCAAAAAGATCCCACCCCCCGCCTCTTTGCTCAGGTTCCCGATGGTCATCGCCAACATGAGGATGACCGATCCCAGCACCACCCCCTTCAGGCCATCGGTGATTCCCTCGATAGCGTCTCGCAACGACATCCCTTTCCGAGAGCCAGGCCCAGCGCGATCAGTAGCGCGGCCCGAACGCCCAACGCACCTCGGGGTGAGCCATAGGCGATGAAGGTCCCGATGGCGATGACAATCAGGGCAATCAGTGGAAGGAAGAAGTCGATAACGTTTGGCTTGTAACCCTCCGGAACATGACTGAGTTGGAGTTCCTTGGCGGCCAGCGGTTCGGCGTCGGGAGCGTCGAGTTCCCCGGTCTCCCTCGCGCGCTTGATGGCGGCTTTCATCTTCTTTCCAAGGAAGGGGACCTGTCGATGGAGAGGAGAAAGGTGAAGAACACCGCGAAGATGGCGTAAAAACAGAAAGGGACACTCTTGAAAAAGAAGGCGATCCGGTCCGATTCGGTGGCCAGCCAGGGAACTCCGGCAACAAAGATGAACGCCTGCACATAGCCCGGCCATGCGTTGAAGGCGAGTTGGGAGGCAATCGGGGATGCGGTCGAGTCGACAATGTAAGCGAGTTCCTCATGGGCGATCCGCTCCTTGTCGGCGAGGGGTTTGACCGTGGTGCCGACCAGCACGGTGCTGACTGTTCCGCCTTGGAAGAAGATGATTCCGAGGAACCAGGCGACCAATTTGGCGGTCTTGGGGCCTTGGACAAATTTCTCGGTCATTAGGTCGGCGAAGGCCTGCGCCGCCCCGGTCCGAGACCAAATGCCCAGCAGTCCCCCCAACATCCAGAGGTAGAGGATCAGGATTCCCGCCGCATCTTTGCTGGCCAGGTTTTCGACCAAAACCATTTCCGTCAAATCGAACTTCCCAAGAAGGAAGGCGCCGGAAACGATGCCGCCAAAGAGGGCGGTGACCGGTTCGCGTGTGATCCAGCAGAGCAGCACCGCGACCGCCGCGGGCAGAAGCGACCAGAATCGCCAATGCCGTTGGGCGGTCAATTGGTAATAGAGTTTCTCCTCTTCCCCGTTGTGGGTCTCGGTCTTGAATGCGAATTCCTTTTGAACGGGTGGACCGATCCCGGCCTGGTTGTACTCATGGATTCGTTCCGGGTTGAGTTGAGCCTCTTGGAACGGGACCGGGTTCTCCAGGTAGAGGGGTTTGCCCTTGTAAGTGAAATAGTCTTTCCCTTCCTCATCCTGATGGACATGAAGGGCGACCGATTCGACCGTCCAGGTCGCGGGGACTGTTCTTCCGACATACCACGAGACCAATAGGGCCAGCGCGAACAGGACGCCGGTGACAAGTCTCATGAATCGATGCGTCGTCCCTCGAGGATGGCGGCGACAGCGTCGATTTCAATCAGCGCCCCTTCGGCAAGGCGGCCACCTGAACGGTGGATCGCGCCGGCTTATGAGCCCCAAAGGCTTTCGCGTAGAGTTGGTTGACCTCCTCGAATTGGGAGAGATCGGTCATGTAGATGGTGGTCTTCACCACATAGTTCAAATTGGAACCGCCGACGGTCAGGATCTGAGCGAGGTTTCGGAGCACCTGTTTGGTCTGCTCGACAATTCCCCCCTCCACCATCTGCCCGGTCTCCGGGTGAAGTGGGATTTGACCCGAGACATAGAGCATGCCTTCGACTTCGATGGCTTGGGAATAGGGGCCGATCGCCTGGGGCGCGAGAGAGGTGGTCACTGTTCGAAATTCCATGGGCGACTCCTTACCTTCAATGTGCGGATGCGCGACGTCTGGAGGATAAGCGGTTCGAGAGTCTTTGTCATCCGCGGTTTTGCTTGGCTGACGGTCGATGAAGCAAGCTGAATTAAAAACCCCCGAGGTCTCTTAGGACCTCGGGGGCGCCGTCATGCTTACTGCTACATTACATCAACCGATACACTCGGTTTGGCCATCAAGATTTTGGAACAATCTCACTGCGTTCCTTGGTCGATCAACTCGGTAACCGGCTCGATGGAGGTGATTCTCCATTCGTTGTCGGACTCCCGTCTAACCGTGAAGGTCAGAGTGATGTCCTCGAGTTCGGAGTAATCGATGTATCCGAAGGTGATGGGTCTCGGATCGGGCGGAAACACCTGATTCAAATCATTCAGGTTGGTCGCGAAGACCATTCGGAACACCGCGCCACCCGGCACGTCGGTCCGGAACCCTTCGGTTCCCTGCTTCTTGAAATCGTACCGGTACTCGTCGCTCCACTCGAGCGGATCGGGGACATTCCCGAAGTCCTCCACGAACGACTTGTCGATGTAGAGGATGATCCCTCGGTGGTCACCCGGATCCTTCATGAACACTGTTGTCGGCACGGCGGACCCAAATCTTAACGACTCGCCGATAGCGTCACGCTCCTCGACTGTGAAAGTGATCAAACGAGGAGGATTAGTTGGAACGGTCACCTCGGTTTCCACTGTCGCCCCGCGGTAACCCATGCGGTCGGCGTCGGCGACAATCATGGCGGTGTTGCCGTCCTCGCTGAACGTGACCTGCGGATTCGAGAGCATGAAACCGGCGAGCGGACCGCCAAACAGGTCGACTGTGTTGGCCCACTCATCGAGAATGCCCGGGTTCGTCTGGATGCCGAACGTGTCGTACACCCCGTTGATAAGCTGCGTCCGCGACAGGTAGAGCCCGTCGTTGTACGCCAGAGAGAGGGTCGGCAACAGCGAGGCGAGATCCTCATTGCGGAACGCCACCTCGAACTTGCGAACCGCCGACATGGCCAACAAGGCCTGGTCGGTGATCTCGACAGTCCCCGCCGGGGCGAAGTCCTCGATGATGTCCATGCCGGAGAAGTATGGGTTCGGCGCGGGCTCGTTAGAGGGCGGAACGATGGCGTCGTTGCCCAGAGCCGTGATGCCGCCCTGACCATCCAGGATGTAGAACCCGCCGCCCTCGAAGAGGAGCATGTCCCGAGCGATGTCGTAACCGAAGTCGGCCCCGGTGCTTAGGTCTGGAGCACGTCCTAACGGACTGATCATGCCGATGCCATCCAGGATGTAACCGCCATCCTTGGCCAATTCGATATCGCGTGCGATGTCGTAGCCGAAGAACGGCGTCTCATTGAACTGAATGGCGTTGCCGAAAGCGTGGACTCCACCCATGGCGTCCAGGACGAAGGCCCCTTTGCCATCCTCGGTCAATTCGAAGTCACGGGCGAGATCCATGCCGAAGATGCCCATTCCACTGGAAGGAGCCAGTGACGGGGCCGAGCCGATCGACACCAGGTTTCCGAAGCAATCGAGGGCGACAAGGCCTCTCTCATCCGGAGTGAATTCGATGTCGATGTACTCGTTCCCAGGCATCGGAGTCGGGAGTTCCTCGCTGAGATCGACTCTCTGGGTTCCCAACTGAGTGATGGTTCCATCCGCCTGGAGGACCACCATGGTGGCGCCATCGGCGGTCACCTCGATGTTCCGATAGTTGTCGATTTCAGTCCCCTTGTTTTCGAGTTCGAAGTCGAAGTTGACATCGCCCACAGAGTAGATGTCCCCAAAGGAACTGAGCAGATAGACCGCGTATTCAACCACCTCGGTCCCCGAAAGCAGGTTGATGGGCGCGGGAGCGTAATTGACATACGGGCGGTTGTATCCATCGTCGATCACCGCGTAGATCCAATACCTGCCGCGCGGATATCCGGAGAAATCGACCTCGAGTTCGTCGGTTTCGTCATCCTCCGAAATGTCCTGGGCGGTGTCGATCGGGGAGCCATCGGCGCCACGGTCGTCCTCATCGAGGAAGAAGTCGATGAGCGCCGAGGAATCCGGATCGGAATCGGTCCACTTGAGGGTGAACAGATCGTCGAACAGGACCGCCTCGCGGCGCGGTTCGAGAATTTGGATCCTCGGAGGATCGTTGAAGTCGATGATGATCTGTCCATCGGCCCGGACCACCACCGGCGGATTCAGCCCGTCGTTGACAGTGGCGATCGGCGTCACGGAGATTTCGGACATCCCGGCGGGGATATTGATGATCCCGGTGTTGAAAGACAGATTATCCATCTCATCCTGCAAGAGCACGCTGCCGCCCGGAACCGGGATTTCGTTTCCATTGCCGGTGATCCCGTCGGGGTCCAGAACTAGGGTGATCAGGGTCGCCTCATCGTCGTCCTCATCCTCCCATTGCAGATCGAAGGAATCGCCCTGGACCACATGCGCTCCCTGAGGAGGCGGGTTGATCCAGGTGAACTGAGGCGGCGTGTTCACGATGATTGGTTCATCGCTGTAATCGAAGACCGTGTTGGCGCCATCCACGATTTTCACACCGACAAAGTAGGTTCCCGGTTCGGTCTGGGAGAGATCCCATAAGAATCGGTCGAGGCGCACTCCCCCGCCGATGAATCGGCCGTTGTCATCCTTCTCGGGGATGGCGCTGCCATCGAGGAAGACGCCCGAGGTGGTTTCGTAAGTGCCCGGAACGATGATGCCATTTCCGCCCACCATATCGAAATCGAGGAAGACGGAGACAGTGGCGTCGCTGTCGGGGTCGTCGTCACGCCATTCGATAACAAACTCGCCCTCGTTCGGCACAACCATCTCCGTGTTCGGAGTGACCACCTGGACCTCTGGGGGGAGGTTCTTCGTCACCGTGATCGGCGCGGAATAGACTTCCGTAACCGTGACCCCATCCGTGATCTGAGCCAACAGATAGAAGGTCAGGTCGGTGTTTTCCACCGAGGCTTCGGGGACTTCATCCGCGAGATTCAAGGTCACCGAGGAGGCGCCGTCCATCTCGGGAATATTCTGACCGGGGTTACGAACCGGAATCAAACCGTCCGTGCTGTCCGTATCGGAGTCGAGGAACAGATCGATGAGGGCGGTGCTATCCGGATCGAACGCTTCGAAGATGACATCCAACGGGTTGCCTCGAGGGTTCACGACCGGGTCGGAGAAGGCGCTCGGGACGATCCACCGGAAGGTCGGCGAAGCGTTGATGACAAACGCGTTGGATTGATAGAACTCGGAACTGACCCCTCCGCCCACAATGACCCCATCGCCATCGGTGACACCCGTGTCGGTGATCCTGGCGTAGAGGTAAATGACCTCGCCCGTGGGGAATTGGGAGACATCGAACTCGAATTGGTCCTGGTCTCTCAGATCCTCCGGGATCGGGGGATTGGTCGGCTTGAGTTCGACTGGAATCCGATTGGCGTTGATCAAGCTGCCGTCGAACGCGACATCGGTTCCGGAGAGAATCGTTCCGTTGTTACCGAAGAAGTCGGTGTCCCAGAAGAACTGGATGAAGGACTGGTCGCGACGCGCGTCTGAGATCGGATCATCCTCCCATGTCACCAACATAGTTGGAGTGGTGACCACGAACGGATTGGTGGTCGATCCGCCCGAGGGTTGGGTGATCGTGATCTGCGGACCGCCCGAGGTCGGGTTGATGATAACCGGGAAGGCCGACTGGAACAGGATCGGGTTGTTGACCCCGTCATCCACATGGGCCACCACCCAGTAATCGCCTGCCACCAATTGAGCGGTGTTGACCGGGATCATGTCGGTGTCGTCGTCCTCGGGAATGTTCAACCCGAGATCGCCGCCATTGAGGTCCGCGACATTGGAACCGAATCCATTATCCAGGATTCTGGTCCGGGTCGAGGAAGAGGTTGATGATCGCGTTGCTGTCGGGATCGTCATCGGCCCAGGCGATGTTGTAGGACTGACCGCGGAAGACGTTGTCATCGAACCCGTCCGGATCGAGGAACTCGAACTCCGGCGGTTGATTGACGCGAATGAAACCGGGGCTATAGATCGGGGTCGGTTTGTTGACGCCGTCATCGACAAGCGCGTAGATGTACCAATCCCCCGCAGGGACTTCGGAGACATCCCAATAAAAGACTCCCGTCAGGTCTAGCGGAATCGCGGTCGAATCCTGACCAAGGATGTCGACCTGATCGAGCGGGACGCCATCGCCGCCGAAACGGTTGTTGTCGCGGTAGAGGGCCACAGTGGTGGAGACATTGTCATCCATCCCCATGTTCCACTCGATCTTGACCACCGCCGGGGAGGTGCCCTCCTCGATCAGGTGATTCGGGTAGACGTAGACAAATCCGGTGTCCGGGTCTTCCTGATCATTCTCCACGTTCGGGCGAATGATGTTGAGAGACGGCGGATCGTTGGGATTGACCACAACACCGCCGCCAGCATCCGGAATGGTGTCGAACGCGCTATTCGATTCGTCTTCGATGGTGATCGTGAAGAACAGACCGAACGCCGCTGGAGGCGCGGGATCGATCGATCCAGTGTCGAACGTGAAGGAATCGAACGCGACCCCGTCCGGATCTTCCTGGATGGCGGAGGCCGAGCGGATGAGTTTCATTGCGGTGTCGGGGGTTCCATCCAGGTTATTGTCGAGTTGATAGAAGATCCGGATCCGGGCGTTGCTATCCGGGTCGGAATCGTTCCAACTGAGCGTCACATCATCGCCGCGTGTGATCGGAGACGACAGACTGGAAGTGAAGGCGATGCTGGGGCGCCGGTTGACCGAGATCGTGTTGGGCGATCCGACCTGAACCGGAGGATTAATCATATCGTCGACAATCGCCACGATGGTGTAGTTCCCTCTCGGGACTTGGTTCGGATCGCTGATATCCCAGAAGAAGACATCTTGATCGGCGCCGATGGTGTAACCGATTCCATGGGAGGGGTACGGTCCGGGTCCGTTGTCGGTAGCAAGGTTGACCTGATTGCCGACAATGCCGGGGTTCGGCGGATTCTCGCCTTGCAGCGCGATGAACGTCGAGGAATTGGAGACGTTGGTCGCGGCAAACAGACGGATCGTGGCCGTAAAGGGCGCGTCATCCATATCGGTCCAGACCATCGGGATCGAGGCATTGCCATTGGAAACCACTCCGCCCAGAGTCGGGTTGGACAACCCAGGATTCGCGTCGACCACATCGGCGAGAGAAAGCGGATCGAAGACGAGTTGCGGCGAGTCATTATTTTGCAACGTAATGACCACCATGCTGTTATCCGCTTCGCGGGCGAAGATGGTCCGCGAAAGACCCGCGGAGTTCGGCGGAGGCGGAGTCAGGGTCGCGAACAGATTGTAGGTTCCCGGTTCGAGTGACGATGTCGAGGCCTGATAACGGTCGGCGCCATCGCTCACCGAGATCGGAGTCGTATTGAGGGCGATATCGGCAAGAGTCGTCGTGTTCCGAAGGAAGAAACGAATCTGCTCGTCGTCGTCAAAATCGGGATTGCTATCGGTCCATTCGATTAGGAGCGACACCCCGCTGTATTGGGTCCGGTCTTGAGTCGGGTTCACGAAGCTGAACTCGGAAGGACGGTTGAGGACCACAAAGGCCTCGTCGCTGTCCTGGGCGATTTCATCCATGATGACTCCGCGAACACGGTAGGTTCCGGCGTTCAGGCCGGACAAATCCCAGGTGAACGAATCGTTCGGGTCGACTTGCGAGATGTCCGTCGCGGGAATGGTCGGTCCGGCGGATCCAGGCGGAATGCCTCGAAGGACCTGCTGCGCGCCGCCGGTGGGCGGGATATAGAACAGGTCGATCAGGGCGGTCGACTCGCTGTCCGGCTCGGAATCGACCCAGGTCAACTGGAACCGATCGTCTCCGTCCGTTTCGAAGGCGGTGCCACCGCCCGCCAGATCGCCGGTGAAAGCGAAGGAGGGTGGGCTGTTTGGAAGAACGGTGATACGCACGGGTTGCGGGCTGATGATGTTGCCGTTATCGAATTCACGGCTTCCGCTAACAATGTCTCGGATGTGCGCCAGCGCCACAAAGGTTCGAGCGCTGCCGGAAACAAGCTGGCTCGAGAGGCTTCCCGGGCCGCCGGCGACCGGAACCGAAATGGTGGTGGATTGAGTCACTTCAACGATCGAGCTATTCACCCGGTAAACATTTCCAGGCGAGAGGGCTTGAATCGAAGCCGAATTAATCTGAGACGTGCTCCGGAAAAGGGCGCTGGCCTGAGGCGTTAGGAAATCGGCCATGGCTGTCTCGTCGACAAGATAGATGTCCGCGGAGGCGCGTCCCTCCGGATCCTTGGCGGTGAAACCGACATTGAACGCCAGTCCTTGAAGAACGGTGGGAGGATCGCCCGGGGTGATGCCGCCGCCCGAGAAGTTGGTGAACTTGAGGGTCGGCGTGCCGTTCGTGACGGTCACGAAACTCGGACTCGCGTCGGTGTAGTCGATGATGCCGTCGGTTATGACACCGCCCACACGCAGTTCGGCGACACGAGGATCGGACGGAGCGAACTTGGAGGTGTTCACAAGCGAGACATCCCAGGGGAAGGAGTCATTGCTCCCACCGTCCGGGTCTTCCTTGATCCCCTCGGCGCGCGTCGTCCCGTCGCTGGTGAACAGCGAGTTCAGGGTGAGCCCGTCGAAACTCATCAGGTTGGCCTGGTAGCTCGCCTCGGAGACATAGAAGAAGTCCATGTCGGCGTTGCTATCCGGATCGAAGTCCTCCCAGTAGAGAGTGAACACGCTATTGGTGGCGTCGCCGACAACTGGGTTCACGAGTTCGAGGAATGGGGGTTCGTTGACCAGTCCGCCATCGATCGGCCCCGTGGTGAAGGTGCGCCGGGAGACCGTGTTGACATAGCGGATATTCCGAACGGTGACATCGAAGACGGATTGCTGAGTGATGGAACCGCTGGTTCGAAGAACAACGAAGACATCGGGTCCAAAATCGTCGCCGGGCGAGAAATCGTCGCGAGGCGGAAGGGGCAACGGGGTGTCCAGCCGCATGAACACCTCGTTCTCGCCCGTGTAGAACGGGAGAACATCCAGCGGTAGGAAGGTGTCGTCCGGGTCGAAGCGTCCGTCAACCGAACCGTCGTCGTAATAAAGCGCGATGCCACTATCCGGACCTCCGGAAAGGGGCGCGAGATCGCTGTTGGTGAAGGAGGAATTTCCAACCTTATTGATCTCGACAACGAGAGATTGGAGAGACTCGTTGGAGGTGTTCGGGTTGAGTTTGGTGGCGGTCAGGAAGTTCAGTCCGATCACGTCATCCGGCCCATCGTTCCGAGCGAAAGAGGCTCCGAAGAAACCGGTCGTGTCGGTCGGGAAGACCGGCACATTGGTTGTCACCAAATGCGAGGTGATCGAGGTGTTTCCGAAAGACGCGCCCGATTGGAAGAAGATGCTGTTCGCTTTCAGGCGGATCTGGAACTGGTCCAGGAAAGAGATGCGATTGCTGGTCCGGACCGCCACAAAGAAATCGAGTCCGGAGTTGGTTCCCGCGTCGTCATCCGGCACTTGGACTCCCGGGGAGAATGTAATGGAAACATGGATAATCCCCGGATCGTCGGGTGTGCCCAGCACGCCGTCTCCGCCCGGGTCCTGCACCGCGCTCGAGCCACTGGGGACGAGGGGCAGAAACTGGTCGGTGTCATCGAACGCGCCTTGAGTTCCGCCATTCGGATTGTCCCTGTAGAGGGCGAACCCGGAGTTCGGGGTTGGCGAGAAGGGATTGAAATCGCCGATGGTGGCGCTGGGAACATTGTTCGCGGTGATCAGCGGGGAGATGACATCGAAATCGATGCGCACGATTTCCCGTTGCGGCCCGCCTTGATCCATGATGTCGATGCCCAGAATGCCACGCGGTGGACTACTGGCTTCGATGGTCTCACCGATGACGGTCAGGTCCTCGATCACCGTGTCGGTCTGAACATTCGCCAAGTAGGTGTTGGTCTCCTCCGCCTCATAGGAATAGTTGAGACGGAAAGTGCCATTGACCTCCTGGGTGAGTCGGGTGGTGGTCGCGGCTGAGGTCTGAGCATCCGAGGAGAGGTTGTGAATCGTCGGCTTGTTCGGATCCGGCGTGAAGAAGATTGGCCACTCGACCACATCGTTGTTCACAAGCGGGCGAACCTGGACGATGAAATCGTCGCCATTGGAGATGTCGGCGTCGGGTCGAATGACCACGAAGTAATCGTTGCCTTCGTAAACGCCAAGGTCATTTGGAGGCAGGCGTTCGCCGCGCACTCCATCGCCTCCGGCATCCTGCGCGCCATTCGCGCCCTCATCCTGATAGTCCCCGCGCGGGTCGTCGCCGAACGGATCCAGGAAGAGGAAGACCGAGTTGGGGAAACCGTCCACGTTTCCGATCAGGGGCACGGCCCGGACCAACTGGTCGGTCTCATCGAACTCGCCCGGCTTCGCGGCGGGATTGTCGCGGATGGTGTCACGGTAGATGGCGACGCCATCGGTTTTTTGGACGATGTTGTTCGGCCCGGTTCCGATGGGGGCGAGATCCTGAAGCGTGAACTGGGAATCCCCGCCCGCGTTGGCGAAATTGATGAGGATATAGTTCATGTTGGTCGGCATCCCGCTATCGGCGCCGACACGGTCGTACATATTCATTCCGATCGCCGCAACTCCCGACTCGGTTGCAGGGATGTTGGCCACAATCGTTTGCGGGTCGAAAGAGGTCAGGTTCTCCAGAATGGTCGGAACGTTGACCGCGATGGAATCGGTCTCAACGCCGCTGTTCTGGACGCTGGGTCCGCTGCGGAACATGATTCCGCCATCCGGCACCTCGATCCGGAAGACATCGCGATAATCGACCGTGTCGCTAGTGCGGACCACCACAAAGTAGTCGTAGCCCACGTTCTCGATGCTCGAGTCCTCTCCGGGAATCTCGAGGCCGTTGACTGGAGTGAGGGTGACTTTGACCTTGCCATCGGGACCGGCTTCGTACTGGAGGAAATCCTCTCTCAAGTCGATGGGCAGGTCCTGTGGGTCGAAACCGCCGGGGATGCCGGCGTCCGGGTTATCTCGATAAAGACCGAGACCGCCGCTCGAATTTCGGGCAAGCGGCATGAGGTCGGGGAGAGCGTTGGTGGCCGATCCGAGGTTGACATCGAAAGTCCCCTCGAAGGTGACATCCCGAGTCATCAGGTCGTTGGCCAAAGGATCGATCAGCACCGTGACACTATCGATATAATCCTGTTCATCGACATCCTGGTAAGGGTTGTCGGCCACATCGATGCCGATCACGCCGACCGGGCTGGAGGTGGCGTCGAGGTAGGGGTTGCCGACAAAGATGTCGTCATCGGTGAACCGCGGAACCCTCTCCGGCCGGTCGACCAGCGTCCCAACGGAATCGTCGCCCTGGATGGTGTCCTCGACATACCCAATGATGTCATCGACATAGAGTTTGGCGTGACCGGGTTTGGTCACCTCGGAGGCGTTGGGATACCCGACGTCGGTGATCAAACCTCCGCCAAGCAGCGGAGTGCTGCCACGAGCCAGAGAGATCATGAAGTTGTCGCCCGGTTTCGCACCCTCGTAATCGAGGAAAATGACACCTGACTCGTCGTTAGAGGGGTTTGGTTCACGAGCTCCTGGTTGGAAATAATCGCCACGATCATCGCCGTCGAGGGTGATGACCACAAAGAAGTCGTAGGTGCCATCGTCAGTGACAGGAATGATCGCCCCGCGACCGCCATTGACAGTCGAGTCGACTTGAATCGCCATCGAAAGAACCGGGGCGGTGATCCGACTTGGATCCCAGGCCCAGTCCACCTGTTCGGGATCATGGCGGGATATTGGAGTGTCGGCCATCGGGTCGAACTGACCGTCGCCATTGTCTTGATAGAGAACGATGGAATCGATATCGCCGAGGAAACTATCGAAAGTGTCGAACGAGTTTCGTCGAGTGGTGTAGGCGTTGAAGGCATTGTCTCCCACATCCTCGTTGATGCCTTCGTCGATGCCCTCATCGATGCCCTCATCGATAAACCCATCGCCGTCGTTGTCGATGCCGTCGGCCATGACCTCGTCGATGTAACCGTTGCCGTTGTCGTCAATGCCGTTGCCGAGAATTTCGCCAGGGGCCGGGGGGCTTTCCGCTTCGCCGTCGCCATCGTTGTCGAGACCGTCGGCAAGCGCGCGATTAAAGAAATCGACTGGGCTGTTATCCTCGCCGTCGCCGTCGTTATCGATGCCATCGGCCATTTTCACGCCGGTGAAAACATTGGGGTTGTTGAGATCGTAAACCCCGTCCGCGTCCCGCCATTGAAAGAAATAGGGATCGCGAATGAACGGGTTGTCGGGGTAACTTTCATTGGTGAGCGAATCGACCACTGAATAGAGGTTGGGGGATAACGGGCTATTGGCTTCGCCGTCGCCATCGTCATCCAATCGGAAGAAGAAGGTGTCGGGCACTCCATCCCCGCCGGCGTTATCCACTCCGAAACCGAGAACGGTGTCGTAGCGGTCGCCCTGTCGCAATGTGGCCACTCCATCGGCGCCGCCATACACGAGTTCGGGGATTTCGCTGACCTGCGGAATCCCGCTGCTGATATCGAATTGGCCGTTGCCGTTGGCGTCGAAATAGAGTTCATCGACCGCCGGGTTATAAAGACCGTCTAGGTCGACATCATGCCAAGCCCAATAGTCCTGAGTGTCCTCATCGACCAGCGGTTGAATCGCCGGAACCGAGATGTCCTCGTCGGTGAGACCGTCGCCGTCGTCGTCCTCGCCGTTGGGGAGTTCTTCGTCGGTCAGTCCATCGGTGTCATCGTCGAACCCTTTTTGAGTCGTTTGAACTCCCGGAGTCGCCCCCTCGAAAAGCACCTCGTCACCGACATCGTACTCAATGATTTCGGAGTCACGGTCATAAAGGCTGCTGGACTCCACATTATTCCGGAAGATTTCGTCGATGTACGGGTCATAAACGCCGGGGGTTCCGGCCGGATCGTCCGCCCAGAAATCCAGGTCGTTGTTCCGTCCCTCTCGGGCGGAAATGAAGTTGAGAACCATCCCTTGGAGTTCGGAGTGAACGCCCGCGAGCTCCAAACCAAGGACAGCGGTTCGGCTGCTTTCGGAGGGGATAAGTTCGGGAACCTCCATGTCCTCGAGAATGTTCAAAGCGTCCGGGTGCTGACTGAATAGATCGGGGTAGTTGTGCGGTTCGAAGGGATAGAAGAAGTCATTAACACCGCCGGTGACCACATCCGGGAAGGGCAAGAGATCGCCCGCCGAATCGACGCCGGTAATGATGTTCGACCCGAAGCGGCGAGTCCCGAAAGAGTTCCCGGAACCGTTCTGATGAGCGATATCGTCGGCGTCAAGTTCCACTTGGACAGCGAATTGGTCATTGTTGTCGAAAGTCGCGTCGGTTTCGATGGCGACCATGAAGGTGACCTCGCGGTTGAGGACAAAAGCGTCGCCGCCAATGTAAACCTCGGTGTTGTAATTGGTGTCGTCATCGAGACTCGAAACCAGCGGAATGTCCACATCCGCCGGGCAGGATGCGGTATTCGAACGATCGGCGAGCTCCTCGCAAGGGATGTCGAGCGTGATTTGAGTTCCAGTCACTCTTTGACGGGCGAGAAGGATGTTGCTGACACCCTCCTCCAAGAGGAAATCGTTCTGGAAATCGAACAGTGGGTTGTCGATGTCCTGGGTAATTCTCCAAAACGAAACGAAGGCGATTTCGGATCCGGGATTGCTGGGATCGATTCCTCGAAAATCCGAGAAACTCACTTTCACCCGCCGGATCTCGAGACCCCCGTCGTCATCGAATTCAGCCGTTTGGAGATCGTCCGTGTTGGTCTCGCTGATATCGATGCGCACGACCTCGGTGATTCGGCTGGTGGCGGTGATGCCCTGGCCAGGGACGACCAGGCTTTCTCCGCCAAGGGAGCCGTAATCGGCGCGGGCCTCCGGAAGGAAGAGCCCAAGTCCGAGCAAAAATGCGCCGATCCACACGGCGGAGATTATTCTTCCGGGCCGTGTGGCGAGGCGTGGTTGAGTTGGAACGATCAAAAACTGGCTCATTCTTTCTCCGTTTCGTTCGTTTCGGTATTCCAGCTTATCTTTGGAGCATCGCCCCAAAGTTTTTCGAGTCGGTAAAAATCCCGACTTTCGTGCGTCATCAAGTGAACCACCACATCGGCGAAATCGATCAGGATCCAGTCGGAATCCTGAAGCCCCTCCGCCGATTGTTTCTTGCATCCCGCCTCCTTGGCCCGGCGCATTGTCTCTTCCGCCATGGCTTGGATTTGGATGCGAACGGCAGCCGAGGCGATCACGAAGAAGTCGGCCCAAATGGTCAGACCCCTCAGATCCAACACCTCGATGCGTTCGCCCTTCTTGTCGTCGATCGCTTTCGCGAGGGCGACCGCGAGCGTTTCGGCGTCGACTCGTTCCCTTTTCGCGGTCCCTTTCTTTTTCGGCTTCTTTTCCTCGTTTCCCATTAGTTGCTCTGTCCATCGATCAACCATTTGCGATAAGCGATCGATCGGGAATGCGGTTCCTTCCCTTTGTTCTCGCGTACGTATCGAATCTTCTCCTCCACC
Organism: Candidatus Omnitrophota bacterium; assembly: GCA_020632575.1. Classification (GTDB taxonomy): domain Bacteria; phylum Hinthialibacterota; class Hinthialibacteria; order OLB16; family OLB16; genus JACKFH01. The sequence goes on from JACKFH010000021.1 coordinate 47,640, forward strand.
ACTCTCAGCGCCGCCGCGTTCAGATCGCTCTTAGCAGTCTCGACAATCTCGGCGGTTCCGGGAATCTCGCGACCGGGCTCGCAGTAATCGGCGATGAATAGCGCCTGCCCGTAGTCCGACATGCCCGGCGCTCCGGTCGGGTGGTAACGAACGGCTTCGAGGAGGTCCTCATTGTCGATGGCGAACTTCGTCCTGCCCCAGTAGGCGGCGTGAAATCCGTGCCAAAGTTTCGGCGTCTCGAAGGTTTCCTCATCGATTTCGATCTCGCCTCGTTCGACCAAGTCTTTGAAACTCCCCTTCTTCTCTTCCTTGGCGGCGTCGTGAAGCCAAGCCGCGGTTCTCGCTTGAATCACATCGAGATCGCGCGCGGTCGCCACCGTCTCGATCGTTTCAACAACCCGTCTGACATGTTCGAGGCGCGTGGCTGAAAGACGGGATTCGGTGAATTCTCTAACCATTTTTTCGATCTCGCTCACGCTCTCGCCTTCTGTTGCTGACCGGCGGCGGCCTGCATTTGCTCGATCATTCGGGCGAGATCCTCACGGTTTTGCGATCGCCTCATCGCCGTGTCATAGGTGACAATCCGTTTCCGGTAGAGTTCGAGCAGACAGCGGTTCAGGGTCTGCATGCCATATTTCTGTCCGGCTTCCATCATCGGAATGATTTGCTGGGTCTTTCCTTCGCGGATGAGCGCGTTAATCGCGGGGGTCCCGATGAGGATCTCGATGGCCGCGACCCGACCCTTACCCGTCGAAGTCGGCAAGAGCTGCTGAGCGATGACCGCCTCGAGCACCGCCGCGAGCTGAATGCGAATCTGCTGCTGCTGGTGCGGCGGGAAAACGTCGATCATTCGGTCGACTGTCTGAGAAGCGTCATTGGTGTGAAGGGTCGCCAGCACCAAGTGGCCGGTCTCCGCCGCGGTGATCGCCGACTGGATGGTCTCCAAGTCGCGCATCTCGCCCACCAGAATGACATCGGGATCCTGACGCATGGCGTATTTCAGCGCGGAGGCGAAACTGTGGGTGTCCGATTCGAGCTCCCGTTGTTCCACCAAGGCGAGGCGATGTTCATGGATGTACTCGATCGGGTCCTCAATGGTGATGATGTGGCATTTGCGGGTGCGATTGATGAGATCGACCATCGCGGCGAGCGAAGTCGATTTACCGGAACCGGTCGGGCCAGTCACCACAATCAGCCCCCGGGGCTTGGTGCATAGATCCTTGACCACGGAGGGGAGTCGAAGCTCTTCGATCGTGCGAATCTCGTAAGGGATCGCGCGAACGGCCATGGCGACTGTCCCACGCTGGCTGTGCACATTGACACGGAAGCGGGAGAGATTGGTGACCGCGAGCGAGAAATCGAGTTCCTTGTCGCGTTCGAACCGCGCTTTTTGACCGTCGGTTAAAACGCTATAAACCAACCGACGCGCCTCTTCCGGGTTGAGAGGCGGATAATCGGTGTCCACCAAGTCTCCATCCACGCGAAGCGTCGGAGGTCTTCCGACCGCGAGATGCAAGTCGGAGGCGCCTTGCGCCAACATCCCTTTCAACAAATCCACCAGTTCCATGATTCAATCCATTCCCCTCTATGTCCGTTACTGTTTTCCCAATAGTTTCTTCCACCAGGAACGCTGATTGGACTGATTCTCCGAAGAAGCGGCGGGCTGCTTGTCGGTTTCGTTGTGCGCGATAAGCGGAACGTTTTCCTCTTGTTGGGCCGTCGTCGGAACGTCGACTTTGGGGGTGGAAATCCCCGAAAGTGTCGCTCCGGGTTTCGCCTTTGGCATCGGGCTCCATGGGTCGAGAACGGCTGGTCCTTGCGGAGTGGAAACCGTCGCCTCCTCTTTAGGCAGCGCTCCGGTTTCCGAGCTTTCCACCTGCTTCAGTTTCTCCAGGAGAGCGGGATCGAGCATCGAACGGAGGTCCGGGTCGGGATCCGCTTTGAGTTCCTGACCGCGAAGGTCCACCACGGAAACTTTAGCCGGTTGCGGTTTTGGCGCGGCGACCGCGACTTTGTGGCTGCTTGCCGGTTCGGTTTGCTTCTCAACCGCCGGTTCCGGTTTCTTTTCAATGGGGCGCGCCTCGGCGGAGGGACGCAACCCGGTCAGGTTCACCACCTCGGCGGGTGCGGTCGGCTTGACCGGGGCGGACTTGACCTCGCTTTTCATGTCCCGGGCCGGAGGCAGCGGAGCGCCCGCGATCTTCGATTCCACCGAAGGGGTCGGAGCGGCTGGTTTCGGGGACGCCGCGGGCTTGGCGGGTTCCGCCTTCTTCACAGGTTCGGCCTTGCCCATCTTGGGATTTTCGTTGGGGAGGGCCAACAGATCGGCCTTGCCCTCATCCACTTCGACCGGTCCATCCTCCTCCACTTTTTGAGGGGTCTCGCTAATCGGGGCTTTGTGGATCTCCTGAGCGGTCTTCACCGGCGGCTCGGGGACAGGCTTCGGCCGCGGGGCCTCCACCGTCATGGGTTTCGATTTCATTTCGCGCGGGAGCGCGGGTTCGGCTTTGGGGGACTGAACAACGGCGGGCTCGGTCTTCTCCACACGGGGAGGGACCTGCTCGTTTTGAACAACCTCCGCCACCGTGGGCTTCGATTTGTCTTCAAGAGGAAGAGCGGGCTCGGCTTTCGAGGAGTCGACCGGCTCTTCCCGAGGGATTTCGAGAGAATATTCCGCGGGGAGTCCCCATGGATCGAGATCTCCCGAGACTTTCTCTTCCTGGACGTCCAGGGGTGGCGTTTCGAGGGAGTCGTTTTCGTAAGCGCCCCCCTCGCTGACCTGCTCGAAGGTGTCCGGAGCGATTTCGATATCGACCACCTCCTCCTCGGAGGGGAGTTCCTCGATGGTCGTCGGGTTGGACTCCTCAACCTCTCCGGCGTCGGAGCGGAATCCTTTCCTCAACCAGCTGGGGCTCCCTCTTCCGTCATCGGATTGCGGGGCTTGTTCTTGGACTCCCCCCTGTTCGGTCGGGGGGAGAGGGGGTGGCAGCGGAGGCTCTTGGTACGTCGACCCGCCACCCTCACCGCCGTCTTCTCCCTCACCGTAGAATTTAACGCCAGAATCTCCGCTCCCGGGGCCGGCTTCCTTCTCAATGATGCTGAAATCGCGAGCTTCGCCCTTCATCACCTCGACTTCGGGGGGCTCGCCCGGTTGATGGTCTTTGTCGACATACTCCTGTTCGACCGTGTACTCGCCGGTCGAGTCGACTCGAACCTTGCGAATGCCCTTCGGTTTGTGGATCTTATAGGGTTTGACTCCCTCAATTCGGTCTAAATTCTCTCCGACACGGCGGTAGCGCTCGTCATTGCACTCGACGCCGGAGTACTGGATCGCCTTGTCGACCATGTCGATCGGTTTTTCGACCGTCTCACGCCACTCGGCTTGGGTCTCCAAGGAATCGATCACGTCCTCGATCTTGTCGTGGAGTTCCTGCTCCTTCATGTCGAGCGGAGGGTTCTCGTAGATCACGCGGGGGGTGACAAAGAGAATGAGTTCGGTTTGATCCTCGGTCTTGTCCCTCCGGCGGAAGGGCGCTCCGAGAAACGGGATGCTTCCGAGGAAAGGAATCTTTTCGTAAGTGTAAGTCAGATCGTTGCTGCGAAGTCCGCCAATCACGACGGTCGCCTCGTCCGGCACAATCAAGTCGGTCTGAGCGTGACGGGAATCGACCGGGAACGCGGTCGAATTCTGCAAGACCACATTGGGACCGGGAATTCTTTGCTCCAAGTCGAGCGTCATTCGCACAAAGGTGCCGTCGGATTCGTGAGCGATCGACGGGGTCACTTGCAACCGGATGCCGGTTTCCTGGAACTGGACGGACTCGGTGATCACGCCCTGGCTGATGTTGGCCTCGACGAAGGGGAGCTCGTCGGTCAATTCAATCAAAGCGGGCTGATTTTCCAAGGCCAGAATCTTCGGATTCGCCAGCACTCGGACATCGTTGTCCGTTTCAAGAGCCTGGATGAATCCCTGCAGGTTGTTGTTGCCGTTGATGACCGCGAATTTGAACTGGCCCGCCACGTTCTGAGCGTCAAGCGGCTGCGGCGCCAAGTTCACATCGAAGGTGTTGGCGGGGTCCTGGAAGTATTTCCAGTCAATGCCCCATTCCTGATCCTGAGAATAAGAAATCTCGATGAACCGACCCTCGATTTCGACCTGTTCAAACCGTCGATCGAGGATATAAATCAAGCGTCGGATGTCCTCCATCTTGCGGGGGATGTCGACCACGATGACCGCGTTGGCCTCGACGTTGGCTTCGATCTGGCTGTAGCTTCCACCCAGCGAGTCGCCTCCTTTGAAGACGTTTTTAAGGGTGTTGGCGACCTCTTCCGCGGGCAGGTAATTGAGGAGGAACGTTTCGGTGATGGTCTCGACTCGATCCTCGCCCAGGCGACTGGCCTCGACGACCCGGACGATGTTTCCGTCGAATAGGAACCCATAGCCCTGAGACGCCAAAATCGCCTCCATGGCATCCTGGACGGTCACATTCTCGAGGTAAACGGTGATCGAGCCCCGGATGTCTCCGGTGATGATGTTGATTCCCGCCAGTCGAGCGAGGAGGCGAACAACATCGCCGATGTCGGCCTCATTGAGTTCGAGCGACTCAATGACAATCTGACCCTTGGGTCCGAGATCGCGGCTCACCTTTCTCGAGCTGTAGGTGCTCGTGTCCTCGCCGCGTTTTTGGGCGTAAGCCCCCGGCGGTGGCGCCACCAAAAAGATGGTGGCGATAAGAGTCAAAGCTCCAATGAGTTTCTTCATCACAAAATTTCCCCCGTTCACCCTACTGTGTTCCTATTCCTCGAATTGAATTTCCCTAAATTTCATTTATTCGAAGAAAAGAACCTCCTCTTCGCTGAGATCCTCAGGACGGACAGTTCCTTTCTTGGTGACGTAAAACGATTTTCCGTAATACTCGATCATGGCGTAGTGACGATCGATTTCGGTGATCGTCGCGTTGTCGACTGTGTCTCCCACACCCAGGATGGTGTCCGAAATCATCACCAGTGGGCCGTTCTGCGAGAGTGAGACGATCTGCAGAGAGAGCGGCGGAGGGACGACCTCGGTGGGGGTCGGCGATGGAGTGGGCGTCGGAGTAGATTCCGGCGCTGCGGGAGGCGGCGTTGGCGTTTCGGTCGGAAGTTGGGCGACCTGCTCCTCCTGAGGAGTCGGCAGAACCAGCGGCCAGAGAGGGTCTCTCTTGCCTCGCGGGAAGACATAGATGTTGGTCCCCTCGGCAAGGAGCGGCTGTTGAGCGAAATAATCCAGATCGATGGTCCTCGGCATGTTGATCCGAACCCCGGTCGCTTGATTGAAGATGTGCCCGAGGACAAAGAGTTTGGCGTAGCCGCGATAGACCTCCTCCACCTCCTGCAACCGCATCGTGGCGCGGTCCGGTCGTGGAGTGGGAGTGGGAGTGATCTTCTTGGTGTATCCCCGGCCCTGGCCGTAACACGCGTCGGCGCCGCCGAGGATGAGGACCGTCAAAACAATGACGGAGGCAACCAAGATGGGCATGAGTCGAGGGACTCGAACCGGTCGCGGGTCCCGCCCGGTCTCCCCCCCGGGTTTTTCCGCATGAAAGATAAAGCTCATTTCAGTGTCCGTTTCTTCAAATATAAGTGATGGGCGGCCCTGATGGCGGAAGCCCAATAAATCTCCAAACAGAAACTCCGGCCAACCCCATCGAGGGCGACCTGAGAAGAAGCGGCGAGTCCTTCCCCTAATTGGTCTCCTTATTCTCCGTGTCGTCTTCTTCGACCCGGTCCTTGAACATGAAGGTGGAAACCACCATCACGGCTTCGTGCGTTTTAAAGGTGCTGGGATCCTCCAGATCCTGCGAGCGGTCGGTGGGAGTCTCGGAAATCTCCAATTCCTTCACCTGGACGAACCGCTGGTTCCGCTCCAATTGATTGATGAATGTGCCGATTGCGTCGAAGTCTCCCTCGACTTCGAGTCGAATCGGCAGTTCGACATACCCCTGTTTATCGACAGGCGGAAGTCGAGTCTGAAAAACAATTTCCAGGTCGGAAGTCTGCTTGAACCGGTCGATGTCTCGAAACAGTTCGGGGACCTCCTCGGATTTCGGCAATCTCGCCTCATACTTGAGAATCTCGGGTCCTCGCTCCTCGAGCTCGGCCTTGAGGCTCGGAATCCTTTGAATGAGAGCGTCCTCCTCCTTGAACTTGGCTTCGGCCGCCGAGAGTTTCTTTTCGGCGCCTTGGATCGCCTCGCGGATGCGCATGATGCCGATTCCATAGTCGGCCGCCGGGGCGAGGATCAAGGCCAGGATGGCCAGCACGCAGAGAATTCCGACCTGCTGGACCTGTTGTTTATCTTCCGTCGATAGGGGCATGGTTCATCCTCGGTTTCGCTTCATCGTTTCTTTTGATTCGTTTCAGTGACCGGCAGGGGTCTTTTCGCCTCGAAGGTGAACCGACACACCATGGCGTCCACAGCCTCGTCTCGTCCGGAGGGGTCCCACTTTTCGTTCCGGATTTCCGTATCGATCAGCGGAGGAAGGAACCCATGCATGAAGTCCTCGGAAGCGTCGAGTCGTTCGATCGTTTCCGCGACCCTGGCGTAACCGCGCTCGTAGTTGGTTGTCGCCGCCCCAATCTGCAAGGTCTGGAAAGGATCGTCGCGCGTGTTGCCCGGATTGGAGAGTTCGACCCTTTCGATCCAGATGTCGGCTGGGAGGTTGTCGCGAAGTTTCCCAAGTTTTTTGGACCAGTGGATGCGGTTTTCGATGAGGTCGACAATGATGGCTTTCTTCCGATTCAATGTGTCGAGTTCGGTTTGGAGTTCTTTTGCCTCATTGAGTTTCCCAACATGTGTGGGAGATTCCATGGCTTTCGAGACTCGCTTCAGGTCCGCTTGAACGCTTTTTAGGTCCATGTAGAACTTGTAATCCACCGCCGCCACCGCCGCGACCGCGATTCCGAGGCAAGCGAAGATCAGGGACTTCTGAGGCTCGAACTTCTTGCCTGGAGCCCGTTTGGCGATGGCGCCGCCCTTCTTTTTTTGTTCTTGAAGTAAATTGATTTCGATCATGAAACGCCCTCTCCCATCACCGATCGCATGGCGAGGCCCAGACCGACCGTGTATGTCGCGCACCTTTCAAGAGGATCCAGAGACATAATGTCTCCCTTGACCGCTTTGAATGGATCGAGAACCTCGGTGGGGGTGTCCAGGAGGTTTTCGATGTAACGGTCGGCGTTCTTCATACAGACTGTTCCGCCCGTCAAATAAACCTTCCCGACCGGCTCTCCATCCAACTGGTTCTCGTAAAACAGAAGACATCTCTTGATTTCGCTGACAATCTCGCCGAGAAACTGCTCGCAGATGGCGTGGACCTGCTGTTCCATTTGGTCCTCGTCCTGTTCCAGCGATTCGCCACCTTCATCAAGGCTGTCGAACATGTCCGGGAGATTGGTCTGAGAGATGGTCAGGATCTCTTGCTCCGTGTCGGACTCGCCCTCGTACGATATTCCAAAATCCCTCTTCGCTTTTTCGGCTTGGTTTTCGTCAAGACCCAGCTCCGACATGATGGCGCGGGTGATGGTGTTGCCGGCGGTGCTCAGATCGCGGGTGAAGCGGGTGTGTTCCCCCTTCATGATTGCGATATTGGTGACCGCCGATCCGATGTCCACTAGAGCGACCGGCTCGTTGGGAACCATGTTGGCGCCGTATTGAACCGCGTTGACCAGCGCGAATGATCCGATGTCGATCACCGCGGGTTCGAGTCCGGCGGCCTGGATGACATCGGTCTCCCATTTCACCACGTCCTTCTGGGCGGCGACGATGAGAACCTCAAGGGCTTTCCCCTCGCTTCCCGCGTCGATCTCGGCCAGCTTCTGGTAATCGAAAGCGACATCCTCCATGTCGAAGGGAATGAAATCTCTCGCTTCCGTCTCCACCGCGAATCGTAATTCGTCAGTCTCCTTGTCGCTGAAGTAGGGGAGTCGTAGGACGCGGACGATGACCGATTCTCCACTCACCGCCGCGATGGCGCGTTTGGTGGAGAAGTGGGATTGCGAACACAAGGAGTTGATCGCCTTGACCACCGCCTCGGCCCGCTTGCCTTTCCCGGACTCGTCAATGGGAACGCAGCCGTAGCGCGTGACCACAATGTCGTCACCCGATTTCGAGACTTCGACACCCTTCACCGAGGAGTATCCGATGTCCAACCCAAACGCCGCTCGTTTTTTCTTTTTGAATAGTCCCATTTCGTGTTTTTCGCCTGATTACAGAATAACTGAAGTATATCAGCTTAATCAGAACCATCAACTATATTACGTTTATCCTCTTCCTTTGACTTCTCCGAAGCAACCCGTTCAGATCTGGTCCCAATTTGGTTTTCGGCAGAAGGACTTGAGAAATGAGAGGTTTTTGTCGTGACCGATTTGGTGGATTTCCACGTAATCTGCTCAAATCACTGTGTTTAAATTTCAAAACCTAGGTGAGTTGTAAAGGTTTTGGGTCTGTCACCCGATTTCAGTTTGGGTTAGAATCCCGCTCGAATGAGGATCCAAAAGTCCAAAGGAACGAGGAAAGCGAGGGTATTCCCATGAAACGACGAGATTTTATTGGAACCGCTGTGGTGGGGGCGACAACCTTGGCGGCGGCGAGCCACGCGGAGGGGGAGAAGGGGACTTCCGAAAAATCCATTGACACCAGCTTTCTCAAGGAAAGGGTCACCCTTGGACAGAGCGGTCTCAAAGTCTCCCGTGTCGGTCTCGGTTCGGGGATGACCGGGGGGATGCGTCGATCGAACCAGGTCCGGATGGGAGAGAAGAATTTTCGGGATCTGATCCGGTACGCCTACGATCAAGGGATCAATTTTTTCGATACCGCCGACCTGTATGGGACTCATCGCGATATCATGCCAGGGCTTGAGGGGGTCCCCCGGGAGGAGGTCACCATCGTCTCGAAGATCTGGTGGGCCCCGGGAGGGATCCCGGAAAAAGAACGCTTGATGGCGGATGAACTTGTCGAACGATTTCTAAAGGAACTCAATACCGACTACATTGACCTTCTCCACCTTCACTGTGTCACCTCGAAGGACTGGCCGAAAGAACTCGCCAAGCAGATGGATGTGATGTCGAAGCTGAAGGAGGAGGGAAAGATCCGCGCGCATGGCGTCTCGGTTCATTCCCTCGAGGCGCTTGAAGTCGCGGCGGAGCATCCATGGGTCGATGCGGTGCACACCCGGATCAACCCATACGAGATGGCCATGGACGGACCGCCTGAGAAAGTCGTTCCGATCCTGAAGAAGATGCACGCCAACGGAAAGGGCGTCACCGGGATGAAGATGATCGGCGAGGGGAGGTTGCGCGACGACCCCGAAAAGAAGATGGAATCGGTTAAATTCGTCTATGGTCTGGGTTGCGTGGATACTGTCATCGTCGGCTTCGAAAGCAAGGAAGAGGTCGACGACACCCTCGCGATGGTTGGCAAAGCGCTGGCCTAATCGGCGCCGGTGTCTGCGTCGCGCTTTTGGGTCTTTTTAAAGGTCTTTCTTTTTCTGGCCATCGGGGCTGCGCAATCGGCCTCGATGGCGGGAGATGGATCCCATTTCCCGGATCTGTCCGAAGTCCCTAGAGACCTCACTCCTCCACCCTTGTCCCCTGGAGAACCTGAACCCGGCAAGAAGGTTCGTCAAACGGTTCGGTCCTTCGCCGGAACCGAGGTTCACCACACCCTTTATTTGCCCACGGATTGGTCCCCTTCCGAAAAGTTTCCTGTCCTTGTCGAATACGCGGGCAATGGAGATTACAAGAATGACTATGGCGATGTTTGCACGGGCCGGGTCGAGGATTGCGTGCTGGGATATGGAATCGGGGGAGGGAGTCGGTTCATTTGGATTTGCCTTCCATTTGTGAGTGAGTCCGGGACAGAAAACCAAGTCCGCTGGTGGGGAAGCGTGGAGAAGACAATCGAATATTGTCGAGAAGCCGTTGACGAAGTCTGCGAAAGATGGGGCGGGGACCGTGACCAAGTCTTTCTAATGGGTTTCTCTCGCGGGGCCATTGCTTGCAATTTCATCGGTCTTCATAACGACAAGATCGCTTCTCTTTGGAGAGGTTTCATTTGTCACAGTCACTACGATGGAGTGAAAGAATGGAACTACGCCGGGTCGGATCGTGCGGCGGCGGCGGTTCGCCTGAATCGATTGGAGGGTCGCCCACAATGGATCAGCCACGAGGAGTCGACCCAACCCACTCGAGAGTACTTGATGGAAGCGGCTCCGGAGGGGAATTTCACTTTCGTGGATATTCCCTATCGCAATCATTCCGCCGAGTGGGTCCTTTGCGACATTCCGGAACGGCAGGCCTTGAGGGATTGGATCGAAGCGGTTTTGTCCAATGATGTGGGCGGTCGCCCCTAAATGACTTAGAGTTCCCCATATTTCCAGATGAAATGTTTTTATGGATGGAGGGTGCAAGATGAGATTGATTGCCAAATCGTGTGTGTGCCTGCTTTTCATGGGAGTGTTCCTCCCATCGCCCCGCGCGGAAAACCCGAAGAAGCTTGTGGATAAGACACTCGTCGTCTGGGTCGCGCTCGCGGATCTAGATCAGGGCCGTGGGAGCGCACTCACCTTGGACGATGGCGAAAGCCATTTCGATGGCATCGTTTACGGAGAGATTGCGCCGAAGCGATGGATGGCGGGAAGCGACGCCTTCACCCGGACGCAGAGGGATCAGTCCACCTGGGCCGAGGAGACCGCGAGTCCGGATACGTTCGTTCAAATCGCCATTGTGTATGAGGGAAATCGGATCACTCTCTATCGCGATGGGGAGGATTACGCTTCCTATGAAATCAAAGGTCCGCGAACCTTTGATGAGAATTCGTTCGCGGTGTTCGGGAAACGGCATATCGACACCCCCGACACCTCGCGCCTGCGGGGGCGGATCGACGATGCTCGCATCTATGGCGAACCGCTATCTCAGGATCAGATCCGGGGGTTGAAACCCAATGCATTGTCCGATGTGAAACCCATCGCGTGGTGGTCTTTTGAAGAGGGGCAACCGAAGGATCGGATGGGGTGGCTGACCGAGACCATTCTCACAGGCGGCAGCCGGATCGAGGAGGGTTGTCTGATCCTGGAGGGAGAGAGCCCGATCATGGTCGCGGCCCCCGAGGGATTGATGGATCGCTTTCTGGCTCAGGCTTCTAAGATGGATGACACTTCGGAAGAAATCGCGGGACAGCGGGCGCTTCGTGAAAAGTTCTTATCGGATCCGCACCGGCCCATCTATCACTTCGTTTCCCCCGAGGGACGCTGCTATCCCTTCGACCCGAACGGGGCCATCTATTGGAACGGGAAGTATCACCTGTGTTATATCTTTCAGGATGAGCGTGGGCATTGTTGGGGACATGCCAGCAGCGAAGACCTCCTTCATTGGAGATGGCACACCCCGGCCCTCTACCCCGCCCCGGGCGATGTCGACACCGGGATATTCAGCGGTAACTGTTTTGTGAACAAGGATGGGGAGGCGACGATGCTTTATCACGGAGTCGGCGCCGGAAACTGTATCGCGACCAGCGGAGAGCCGGGACTCGATCATTGGACGAAACTCCCCTCGAATCCGATCGTCCCAATTCCGGAAAAAGGAAGTGCGGAAGAGAAGTTGTACAGCTCCTGGGACCCGCACGGTTGGCTGGAGGGGGATGCGTATTACGCCATCTTTGGGGGTCACAATCCGACCATCTTTAAAGGCCTAACACTTGATGATTGGGAGTATGTGGGTCCGCTGCTGGCGAACAACATGCCGGATGTGGATGATTTCGAGGATGTCTCCTGTCCGGATTTCTTCCCGATCGGGAACAAGCAGATGTTGCTATGCATCAGCCACTCCAGGGGATGTCGCTATTACTTGGGCGAATGGAAAGACGAGATCTTTCATCCCGATTTTCATGCTCGGATGAATTGGCCGGGGGGAACTTGTTTCGCGCCGGAATCCCTGCTCGACGATCAGGGACGACGGATCATGTGGGCCTGGGTGTTGGATCGTCGGCCGAGTGTCGAGTACGGCTGGAGCGGAACGATGACGCTGCCTCGGGTGTTATCGCTGGGAGAGGATGGAGTCCTACGGATCGAGCCGGTGGAGGAACTGGAGCGGCTTCGTCAACGCGAGAAATCACTCGAAAGCATCCAGATTGCCGCGGGGGAATCGAAACCGCTGGAAGGCATTGAAGGAAATGCGATCGAGTTGGTCGCGACCTTCGATCCGAAAGACGCCGACCGGTTCGGGATAAAAGTTCTTTGCTCACCGGATGGCGAGGAGGAGACGGCGATCGAGGTCGATCCCTCGAAGGATCAGATCAAAATCGATGTCTCAAAATCCTCGCTCAACTCCTCGATCAAGTACACGACCTTTTGCATGAGAGGCGAGGACAACCACGAGGTGACCGAGCAAGTCGCTCCCTTCCCTCTCGAAGATGGAGAGAAAGTGACCCTCCAAGTGTTCCTCGACAAATCGATCTTAGAGGTTTTCGCGAACGGCCGTCAGTGTGTGACACAGCGGGTCTACCCCACGCGAGAAGACAGCGTGGGAGTAGCGGTCTTCAGCGAGGGGGGATCCGCCACAGTGGAGAAGATTCAGTCGTGGGAGATGGCGGCGACGAATGAGTGGTGAGGGGGTTGAATCCGATCTGGTGAAAGGTTCAGGATGGTTGTCGTCCACAGGAAGTTTCACTCGGTGTCATTCCGACGGAGGAGGAATCTGTCGGGAGGACAAAACTTTGAATGAACAATCGAAGTGATTCGGTGCGATCCACC
>JACKFH010000022.1 GCA_020632575.1 Candidatus Omnitrophota bacterium
GGCGATGGCCTGCATGTCGGCCATCCCGAGGGTTACACTGCCACCGACATTGTCGCCCGCTACAAGCGGATGAAGGGGTTTAATGTGCTCCATCCGATGGGATGGGATGCATTCGGTCTCCCGGCGGAGCGTCACGCGGTCCGCACCGGCGAACACCCCGCGGTGATCACCAACAAGAACTGCGACAACTTTCGCCGCCAGCTCCAAGCCATTGGCTTCTCCTACGATTGGGATCGGGAGATCAGCACGACCGATCCGAAATACTACAAGTGGACGCAATGGATCTTCCAGGTTCTCTTCGAACGCGGCCTGGCGTACCAGACCGAGGCGCCGGTGAATTGGTGCCCGGCCTTGGGGACGGTGCTCGCGAACGAAGAAGTGAAAGATGGCAAGTACGTTGAGACCGGCGATCCGGTCGAGAAGCGGATGATGAAGCAGTGGATGCTGAAAATCACCGCGTATGCCGAACGGCTGATCGACGACCTCGAGGACCTGGATTGGCCCGAGGGGATCAAGACGATGCAGCGGGAGTGGATTGGCAAGAGCGAGGGCGCCGATGTGACCTTCGGCATCGACGGGTCCGACCAGGAATTCACCGTCTTCACCACCCGTCCCGACACCCTCTTCGGCGCCACGTACTGTGTCCTCGCGCCGGATCATCCCCTCACCCTCAAGATCGCTTCCGATGATCATAACGAACAAGTAAAAGCCTACATCGAGGCGACTGCTAAGCGCAGTGCGCAAGACCGGATGGCGGCGGAGCGAGATAAGACGGGTGTCTTCACCGGCGCCTATGCCATCAATCCGGTCAACAATAAGAAAATTCCGATCTGGACCGCCGACTACGTTCTCGCCGAATATGGTTATGGCGCCATCATGGCGGTCCCGGCGCACGACGAGCGCGATTACGATTTCGCCAAAAAGTTTGGTCTCGACATTGTCGAAGTGGTCAGCGGCGGCGACATTGAGAAAGAGGCGTATAGCGGCGATGGGAAGTTGGTGAACTCCGGATTGATTGACGGTCTCTCCGTGCCGGATGCCAAGAAAAAAATCAACGCTTGGCTGGAAGAACAGGGCAAGGGGAAAGCGACGATCACCTACCGCCTCCGCGACTGGCTCTTCTCCCGTCAACGTTACTGGGGCGAGCCCTTCCCGCTCATCACCCTCGAGGATGGAACGATCAAGACGATCCCCATGACCGATCTGCCACTCACCCTGCCGGAGTTGGCGGAGTACAAACCGACCGAGGACGGACAACCCCCGCTTGCGCGCGCCGAGGAGTGGGTCCAGACCACGGACGCGGAGACGGGCCAACCCGCTCTCCGCGAGACCAATACGATGCCCCAGTGGGCGGGCTCCTGTTGGTACTATCTCCGGTTCTGCGACCCGCTGAACGATGACGCGGCTTGGGACAAGGGGATCGAGGATTACTGGATGCCGGTCGACCTGTACATCGGCGGCGCGGAACACGCGGTCCTCCACCTGCTTTACGCTCGCTTCTGGCACAAGGTGCTCTTCGACGCGGGCTATGTCTCCACCAAGGAACCGTTCCAGAAACTCTTCAATATCGGAAAGATCTTGGCCTACTCCTACCAGGACGCCGACGGGAAGTATTACTACCCCCACGCGGTGGAGGAGAAGGACGGCAAGTGGTTCGTCAAGGAGACCGGGAAAGAGGTTCAGACCCAGGTCGAAAAGATGAGCAAGTCGAAGTTCAACGTGGTGAACCCGGACACGGTGGTCGAAGAATACGGCGCCGATTCGCTCCGTCTCTACGAGATGTTCATGGGACCGCTCGAGCGCGACAAACCCTGGACCGACGAGGGGGTTCAGGGGGTTTATCGATTCTTGAAGCGTGTCTACGCCCTCTTCCTCGACCGCGATGGGAACCTTGTGGAAAAAATCGTGGAGGGCGAGGGCGATCCCGAGGCGAAGAAGGTCCTGCATGGCGCCATCAAAGCAGTCACGGAGGATGTCGAAGGGCTCCAATTCAACACCGCGATCTCCCGGATGATGGAGTTTGTGAACGCCGCCACCAAGGCCGAGAAGGTGGGCCGTGAAGAGATGGAGCGGTTCGTTCTGATCCTGGCCCCCTTCGCTCCGCACCTCGCCGAGGAGATGTGGGAGCTCTTGGGTCATGCCGAATCGCTCTCCCATCAACCCTGGCCGGATTACGACGAAAGTCTATTGGTCGAGGACACCATCACGATCCCGGTGCAAGTCCAAGGAAAGCTCCGCGACAACATCGAGGTGGCCAAGGACGCGGGCAAGGACGAAATCTTGGCCGCCGCGAAAGCCTCGGAAAAAATCCAGCGCCACATCGACGGGAAGACGATCGTGAAGGAGATCTATGTTCCGGGACGGATGGTGAACTTAGTGGTAAAATGAAATCAATAGTGTATTCGAATCGTTCGTCATCAGGTATTTGACGGCTAAGCCCAGTCGCGATCTGCTCACTGCCGTCAGGTAGGGAATACGTGACCTCTTTCCCAGGAAAATTTCGTGGTAATTTCTCGGGACCAAAGAGTTATCAGCACTCCCTGTCCTCCGTTTGTTTAGGTAAGACGTCGAAATAAACCTTTCCGACTCCCCCTGTGGATTCAAAATAGCGTATGATTAAGATGTGTCGTGCGTATGAAACCGAGAGTGAAACCAGATAGTCTAAGGAGTTCGCGATCATGCGTGTCATCCAAACACTCACCGCCTTATCCTGTCTCGCGTTAGTTGTGGCGATTTTCGCCTTCTCGTCCGAGACCAAACCGCCGAAGGAGAAAACCAATATGTCCAGCGACAAAATCAAAGCCAAAACGATCACACCCGATGGGCGTTTGACCGAGCCAGTCGAAACCGCCAAGGTGGAACTTTCCGAGAAAGAATGGAAAGAGCGCCTCTCTCCCGACGAGTTCGATGTCTTGCGCGAGAAGGGAACAGAACGCGCCTTTACTGGCGACCTCCTAAAGAACAAGGAAGAGGGTGTCTACACTTGCGCGGGGTGCGGCCTTCCACTGTTTTCTAGCGACACGAAATTTGATTCAGGAACCGGGTGGCCCAGCTACTATCAACCAATCAGTCCGGGGAATATGGAGGAGGAATCGGATCACAGTTACGGAATGGTGCGCACAGAGGTCATGTGTCCGCGCTGCGGTGGGCATTTGGGGCACGTTTTCAATGACGGCCCCCAGCCGACCGGGTTGCGCTACTGCATTAATTCCGTCTCGCTCGATTTCGTTCCCGATACCGAATTGAAGAAAACCTCGGACGCGGCCACACCCTCCGAAAAGGCTGAAATTGTCCTGGCGGGGGGGTGTTTCTGGTGCGTCGAGGGAGTCTTCGAACAGATAGATGGCATCCTGGATGCCGAAAGCGGATACGCGGGGGGCGATGAGGCAACCGCCAATTATAAGGCTGTGTGCACAGGAACGACCGGTCACGCCGAGGCGGTTAAAATCACCTACGATCCCAGCAAGGTCTCATTGGACAAGATCCTCGAAATTCATTTCGCGACCCATGACCCCACCACACTCAACCGTCAGGGCAACGATGTCGGAACCCAATACCGCTCCGCCATCTTCTACGCCAACGATGAACAAAAGAAAGCCGCCGAGGAATACATTGCGCACCTGACCGAGGAGAAGAAATTCCCGAAACCGATAGTGACAACCCTGGAACCCCTGAAGAAATTTTATCCGGCCGAGGATTACCACCAGGACTATGTCGCCTGCAACCCGAACAACCCCTATATCCAGGCTGTGGCGATGCCGAAAGTGGAGAAGGTCCGGGCCAAATTCCAGGAATCCGTCAGGCAGTACTTGACCACTCCCTAGCCTAAAATCGCCCTCTCGCCCAAATCTGGCGCCGTCTCATTGAATTGGGGCGGCGCCAGTCGACTCTGTCTGGAAACGAAAACCGGGTGTGAGTAACATGCCCGTATGAGAATTTGTCACTTCACCTCCACTTTTCTCCCACGTGTCGGCGGGGTCGAGATGGTGGTTTCCAATTTGGCCCGGTGTCAGCACGAACTCGGCCATGAGGCTCTCGTTATCACACCGAAGATCCGTGGAATCGACAACCGTGTCTCGGTCCCCTATCGGGTCATCCATTACTCGCGTCCCTCCTCGAAGCGCTACCTAACCCGCCAAGTCATGTTGCGGCTCCTGTATGAGCACTTCAAACGACCCTTCGATGTCCTCCACTGCCACTCGGCGTACCCTCACGGGTATGTAGCCGCCACTTTTAGTCGGTTGACCGGCGTTCCGGTTTTCATCACCCCCCATGGTCCGACCGATATCATGAGGAAAGAAAGGATTCGCAGTCATCCGAAACTCGAACAGCGTCTTCGCCGGGGGCTCCAAGAGGCGGCGGGGATCACCGCCATCAGTAAGAACATCTTCAAGGAGATTGTGAGCGTCGGAGGTTTTACCGAGGAGAAGGTGCATATCGTCCCGAACGGCGTCAGTCTCGGGGATTTTAAGGAGGTCGAGCCATTCGTTGGCGATCAACCCTATGTGTTGGCGATGGGGCGGATGGTGGCCCAAAAAGGATTCGATCAATTGCTCGCGGCCTTCGCGGAAATTGCCGATAAGGTTCCGGACCTCCAACTTTACATGGCGGGAGAGGGCATCCTTCGTCGGGATTATGAAAAGATGACTCGGCAACTTGGTTTGGAGGAGCGAGTTCACTTTCTCGGATTGGTCCAAGGTGCGCAGAAAATCGCCTTCCTAAAAGGAGCCCGTTTCTTTGTCTGTCCGTCCCGGTTCGAGCCGTTTGGAATCGTTGTCTTGGAGGCTTTAGCCGCCGGGATTCCAGTCATCGCCAACCGGGTTGGAGGCATTCCCGACATTATCGAGAACAATGTCCATGGTCTCCTTGTCGACGCGGAATCGACAGTCGAGCTTGGAAAGGCCATCATGGACCTTTACAAATCTCCGAGAGCCTGCAAAGAAATGAGCGTGAACGCCCTCGAACGAGCAAGCGAATTCGATTGGATGAATGTGACCAAACGTTATCTCGAAGTCTACGAGAAAGGGAAAATCCTTTTCGAGGAAGAGAGAAGGGAATCGGAGGAAACGCCATCTCAAATCCCAACAACATGACCTGTCTCAACCAAAAGTACTTTCAGATACTCACCATCTTGGCGTGGGGTCTCGTATCCGTCGCCAACGCTCAGGCGCCCAATTCGAATTGGGACCGTCTCCCTATCGAGGCGCGCGAGGTGTTGAGCGACACGCTTCTTCCACGCATCACCACCAGCGACCTGGTCGATTTGGATGGGGATGGCAACGAAGAAATTGTTCTCATGTCCCAATCTCCCCTGGTTTCAGGACCGAATGCCAGCAGTCTCAGCGACCTTCTTTTCCAATCCCTTCTCATGATTTTCGAAAGAACGGGCTCCGCCGATCAGACTTTCCCTTATCGAGTCACTGTCATGAAGTCGGTGACAGCCTCACTCCCGAAACCGGCGCACCTCTCGTTCCAGAATATGGGGGGGGATCAATCGCCCGAGTTGGTTTGGCTTCAAGGGGGACCGGATACGGAGGGACGGTACTCCGAAGTTATCCTCTATTCCTACCAATCCGGACTTCCCGATCCCTTGGTTGAGGCGGCCAGGCTTACACTCGAGGACGGTTGGGTTCGCATCTACGATCTTGACGGCGATGGCGTTTCGGAGGTGGTGGCTTTTGCCGTCTCGGATGGGCAGACCTATTGCAAGGATCTCCTGTTCAACACCCCGAATGGATACACCACTTTCCTCCAGGAAATAAGGAAGATGGGCGTTCCGGAGGTTATCGCCTTCCAACAACAGCAGGGGCTCGCCCCCAATGGGAAGATTTCCCGAGCCGTGTTCGAAAAACTGAAGGATGTCCTTCAAATTCCAAGAATCGCGCAGCCTCCCTCGGGCAACCCTTTCGATTCCACACCTTTGCAAGACACCGGATGGGAGTTTGTGGACGAGCCATGAACCGAATTTGGTTATACGTCCTTCTACTTCTCGGATTCTGTTCGCTTTTGTCCTTCACCGGGTGGGCCGGCGATTATCATCTGGCCAGTTTCCAAGCGGAGGTCACCGCGCCGATCGGTCACGCCCTCATGGGTGGGGGCATTGCCCCCGCCTCCGAAGTAGTCGACCCCCTCTATTGCAAAGGAGTCGTCCTTCTCGGGTCCGACAAGCCCTTTGTTGTCGCCTCCATCGATTGGTGTGAGATCCGGAATGCCGCTTACGACCGTTGGCGAGAGGCTCTCGCCAACGCGGCTGGAACGGACCGGGAGCGGGTCTTCTTCTCCTGCATCCACCAGCACGACACCCCGGTCGCGGACCTCGAGGCTCAACGTCTTCTCGACCAAGCGGGACTTGAACAGTCCCTTTGCGACGTCGCTTTCCACGAGGATTGTGTTCAAAGAGTTTCTGAGGCTCTAAAAGCCGCTCTCAAAAACCCAATGGTCATCACCCACTACGGCATCGGGCAGGCCAACGTGGACAAAGTGGCCTCGAATCGGAGGGTGCTTCTCCCCGGCGGGAAGGTCGGCTTTCCGAGAAACAGCGCCACCCTCGATCCCGAGGTGAGAGCGGCCGATGTCGGAACGATCGATCCCCATCTCAAGACACTGAGTTTTTGGAATGGAGAAAAGCCAGTCGCGGGCCTCTCCTTTTACGCGGTTCACCCGATGAGTTACTACGGCAAGGGCGGCGTGTCGTACGACTTTGTGGGGATGGCTCGGGAGAAGTTGCAACGAGAGAGACCGGAAGTGTTTCAAATGTACCTTTCGGGCTGCAGTGGCGATGTCACCGCCGGGAAGTTCAATGATGGATCCCCCGAGAACCGGCCGATTCTGGCCGATCGAATCTATGACGCCATGAAGAAGTCCTGGAATGAGACTAAAACCTATCCGATCGAGAGCCTGGATTTTCGCTGCGTCGACCTCAAACTGCCAGTCCGATCCTCCTCCGGATTCACCGAGGAGGCCATGACCCAGAGACTCAATGATCCGGAACAAACGACCTTTCAAAGGAACCTCGCGGCGATGGGGCTTGCCTGGAAAAAGAGGGTTGACTCTGGACAGCCGATCGATGTCCCGTGCCTGGACTTTGGGAAGGCCCAATTCCTTCTGATGCCAGCCGAATCGTTCGTGCAGTATCAACTCGAAGCCCAGAAGATGAGACCCGATTCGTTTGTGGTGGTGGCCGGGTATGGAGAATGCGGTCCCGGTTACATCCCCTCATTCGAGGCGACCCGGGAGGGATTCATCGATGCGCACATCTGGTGCTGGGTGGACCCAGGTTCCGACCGGCCCATGATCGAGGCGATGCGGGAAGCCTTGGACGCTCATTAAGTTCATCCAAGGTAGGAATGAAGAGTGTCCACCAAGGGGGGCTCCTTGACACTGACCAGCCGTCTCAAACGGCCCCCCTCGTTTTGAAACCGGCGATTGGATACCGTTGCGAATGACCTGCAATTCTTACTAGAAGGACCCTCAAACGAAGATGTCAAAGACCTTTCTCGGCGTTGATGCGGGCGCCACCAAGACTCATGCACTGATACTAAACGAAGACGGCGCGGTCCTCGGTTTCGGCGAATCGGGGCCGGGCAATCATGAGTCTTTTGGGTATGAGGCGGCCGGCAAGTGCATCGGCGACTCGATCCGTCAGGCGTGCGCCGAGGCAAGTTTGGAAATTTCCGACCTCACCCAATCCTGTTTCTGTTTGGCGGGAGCGGATGTCGATTCGGATTTCGAAACCTTGCCCGAGGTGATGCTCCGTCCGATCATGGGAGAATCTCCTTTCCTCCTCAAAAATGACGCTTTCGGGTGTCTACGCGGCGGGACCACGGACCCT
Source organism: Candidatus Omnitrophota bacterium (assembly GCA_020632575.1). GTDB lineage: Bacteria > Hinthialibacterota > Hinthialibacteria > OLB16 > OLB16 > JACKFH01. The sequence continues at coordinate 7,832 of JACKFH010000022.1, forward strand.
TTCGGGGTGATGGTCAATTGCGGCACGGCGCAAGTGGCGGTCGGCCGCAATCGTGAGGGGAAAGAGATACGCCTGGGAGGCTACGGATTCGAATTCGGCGACTTTGCCGGAGGGGGTGTGATCGCGATGTGGGCGGCCTGCGCCCTGATTCGGGAAGAGGATGGACGGGGCGAACCGACTCGGCTCTCGCCGCTGCTTCGTGAGAGGGCTCAAGTCTCGAATGCCGCGGAGTTCTTGAACAAGACCTATCGGGACCCCGAGTTCTTCGCAAGTCTCAAGATCCCGAAGCTTGTCTTCCTCGCTTCGAGAGAGGGAGATCCGATAGCCAAGAAGATCGTTCTGGATTGTGCGGAAGAAATGGCGGTGACCGCCGTCGCCCTGATCCAACGTCTGAAAATGGAAGAAGAGGTTTTCGACCTCGTCACCGCCGGAAGCGTCTTCAAGGGCGAGGATCCGGATTTCATCGAAAGCATCCAGAAGACCGTCCATTCTGTGGCCCCGAAGGCTCGGTTCACAATGCCACTGTTTGACCCGGTCGCCGGGGCGGCGCTTCTCGCGTTCGAAGACGCCGGTCTGGTGGCGGATGAGGCGGTTTATAAACAACTGGAAGCGTTTAAACTCTAGGCGACGATCGAATCAAGGAGCATTGTCTGATGACCAAAGTCGGAGTGATTGGCGGGGGAAGTTCCTACACCCCCGAACTGCTGGAAGGCCTTATCGAGCGGAGGGATATCCTCGGTCTCGACAAGATCTGTTTGATGGATATCAACGGGGAACGTCTAGAGATCCTGGGCGCCCTTGGAAATCGGATGATCGCCAAGGCGGGAGCCAACCTTTCATTGGAGACCACCCAAGATGTGAAAGCCGCTGTTGAGGGGGCCTCGTTTGTCGTGACCCAGTTTCGAGCGGGTGGGATGCAAGCCCGAATCCGAGATGAGAAACTCGGTCTCCGTCATGGCATCGTCGGCCAAGAGACCACCGGCGTGGGCGGTTTCGCAAAATCGCTTCGCACGATCCCGATCCTTCTCGATGTTGCGCATAAGATGGAGGAGCACGCTCCCGATGGATGGCTGATCAACTTCACCAATCCCGCGGGGATCATCACCGAGGCCGCGCTGAAACACTCCAAACAGAAAGTCATCGGTCTTTGCAATATCCCCATCGGGTACATCATGGACGCCGCCAAAGGGTTGGGATGTTCCCCCTCATCGGTTAGCCTCGATTATGTGGGCATCAATCACCTCTCGTGGGTTCGCGGTTGCACGGTCGATGGCGAGGACCGATTCGCCGATTTCCTCAGAATTGGAGAAAAGGAATTTCTCGATGAGAAAGACGCGGTCGGGGAAGCCATGGCGGCCTGGACCCGGTTTCATGGCATCCTCCCCAATTATTACCTCCAGTATTACTACTGCACCAAACTGGTCCTGGAGAAACTCCGGAAGAAAGACAAGACTCGAGGCGAGGAGGTGATCGCGGTCGAGGAGGAACTCTTCAAGAAGTATGCCGACCCGAATCTCCAGGAGAAACCGAAAGAACTCGAACAACGAGGCGGGGCTTTTTATTCCACCGCCGCGGTCAATTTGATCGAGTCGTTAGTGACAGACAAGCAGGACATTCAGATTGTGAACCTTCAAAACAACGGGACCGTTCCCGAATTGCCCCCTCAAGTCTCAGTCGAGGTCCCGTGCCGAATCACCAAGGAAGGTCCCGTCCCGCTCGAACAGAGGCCGCTTGAACCGGAGATCCGCGGTATTCTTCAAGTGGTGAAAGCTTACGAGGAATTGACTGTGGAGGCCGCCGCGAAGGGAGACCGTCGGTCGGCGCTGCTGGCCCTCGCCACCCACCCCCTCGTCCGGCAAGTGGCGGAAATTGAAGGGATTCTTGACGAAATTTTGGAGGAGAATCGTGACTATCTTCCTCAATTTAAATGAGGGGAAAGAAGGGCGCCAAGAGTAAAAGCACAAGAGTTCCGGAATTCTTGACATCCCCTTAATGGGAGCGTAACTTTTCGTGCATGCGCTGGGCCATTATGGCTTTATCTTTGGAAAGGGTGGAACAGTGGAACCCCATTGTATGGACGCTCCCATTAGGGAGCCTTAGAAGACCTCTGCGTCAAAGTCCCATTCATCCCCCGACCGGCATCTCATCCAACATTCAAAAAAAGTCATCGCTTTCATCCCGATTCGAGCGACATCTTTTAGCCCTTTCTTATAACCGCCTGAAACAAATTCCGAAATTGAATCCACTCGGAGGACCCCTCATGGTCTGTGGATCGATGTAAAACTGTTATTTTGAAGGAGGACCAATGATGGTTGAGGTTGCCCAAAAAAGAAACGTCGCTGTAGTCGCCCACCACGGCGCGGGTAAAACGAGCCTGGTCGAAGCGATTCTTTACATGCTCGGGAATGTCGATCGAATGGGGAAGACCGAGGATGGAAACACCTTTTCGGACTTCACCGATGAGGAGCGCGATCGCAAAGTCTCCATTCACTCTTCGCTGATTCACGCCGAATACAAAAAGCACAGTATCAACTTATTGGACCTGCCGGGGTACGCCGACTTCATCGGAGAGGTGAAGAGCTGTTTGCATGCTTGCGGCGCGGCCATGTTCATCATCAACGCCACCTCCCCTGTGGAAGTCGAAACGGAGAAAGCCTGGGGCTACGCGGACGATTTCGATCTGGCCCGGGTTGCGGTGGTGAATCAACTGGACAAGGAGCGGGCCGACTTCCATCAAGCTGTTAATGATTTGCAGGCGGCTTTTGGCAAACGGTGCGTCCCGATCCAGGTCCCAATTGGGAAAGAAGCCGATTTCAAGGGAGTGGTCGATCTGATCTCCATGAAGGCGGTCACCTTCGACTCCAAAGGCAAGGCGAGTCTTTCCGATGAGATACCGGCGGAGTGCCAGGACCTCATCGATGAGTACCGCGAAATGATGATGGACTGCGCGGCCGAGGTCGATGAAGCGGTCATGGAGAAATATTTGGCGGGCGAGACCTTGTCCCGCGAGGAGATGCTTGCCGGATTGAAGAAGGCGGTTTCGGCGAAGACCTGCATCCCGATTCTTTGTTCATCGGCCACGAAAGCGATTGGAACGGAGCTCGTTCTCGATGGCATCGTCGATTTCCTCCCCTCTCCAGAACGACACAATGAGGTCCATGGGCATCGTCCAGGCTCCGAGGAGAGTGTCACCATCAAGGTTTCGGACGATTCGGACCTGTCAGCACTCTGCTTCAAGACCCGCATCGACCCCCACGCCGGTCGTCTTTCTTTGGTCCGGATTTGGTCCGGAACGCTCAAACCCGATCAAGGCGTTTTGAATTCGACGACCGGTCAGGTGGTGAAATTTCACAACCTCCTTCAAATCAACGGTAAAAACCAAAAGAACATTTCGGAGGCGCAGGCGGGCGACATCATCGGGATCGCCAAACACGATGATTTAGGAACGGACGACTCGCTATGTTCTCCCAGTAATCCCATCGTGATTCCTCCCACGGAATACCCGCCTCCGACCATCCAGATGGCCATTCATGCCGATGACATGAAGGACGACGAGAAACTGGGGACGCATCTTCACAAAATCGAGGAGGAGGATCCGACTTTCCATGTTCGCCGAGATCCCGAGACACACCAAACAGTCATCACCGGGATGGGAGAACTCCATCTCGACACCATCGTTTATCATCTCAAACATTACGCCAACCTGAATGTGGCCTTGAGCACGCCGAAGGTGGCCTACCGGGAAACGGTCACCGCGCACGCCGAGGGGAGTTACCGTCACAAGAAGCAATCGGGTGGACGCGGGCAGTTCGGCGAGGTCCATTTCAAGATCGATCCGATGCCGCGAGGTGGCGGTTTCCAATTCGAGGATGCTATTGTCGGTGGCGTGGTTCCCGGGAAATTCATTCCGGCAGTGGAAAAAGGCGTGGTCGCCGCCATGGACAGAGGCATCCAGGCCGGGTTCCCAGTCGTGGATGTGAAAGTCACCCTCTTCGATGGGAAGGATCACCCTGTCGATTCCTCCGAAGCGGCGTTCAAGATGGCCGGATCGATGTGCTTCCGAAACACGGCGCGAACCGCGAAACCGATTCTCCTCGAACCGATTGTCCGTGCGGAGATCACCGTCCCCGACGAATACATGGGCGACACCATGTCCGATATCAGCGGCAAGCGCGGCAAGGTGATGGGCATGGATGCCAGCAACGGTTGCCAGGTCATTAGCGCCGAGGTGCCATTGGCCGAGATGTTCCGCTATTCGATCGACCTTCGGGCCATCACCCGAGGGCGCGGATCTTTCAGGATGGACGTGGACCATTACGAACCCGTGCCTTCCGAGATTGCCGCGGATATCATCGCCGCCTCGAAGATGGAGGAAGTGGAGGAATAGATCCCTCGCTTTCGGATCGAACTGTCGAGAGGCGCCGACTCGTTCGGCGCCTCTCTTTATTTGGTTTGCAATTCATCTAACCTGATACTCAGTTGGATCACACAGCACGAAAGGAATTCATCCATGAAAGTTTTCATCCCTCTTATCCTCTTTTGTTCGGTCTCAGTCTGGGCAGAACCGTTTTATCAAGCCGAGCTTATGTTTCCTCTTCAAGGAAAGCATGTTCATTCGAGTTCGATTGTCGAACTGCCCAATGGTGATCTCCGATCCTGTTGGTTTTACGGTTCCGGCGAGAGGAGCGCCAACGACGTTGTGGTTCAGGGCTCCCGACTGGAAAAGGGATCGAGCGAGTGGGAAAAACCTTATGTCCTGGCGGACACGCCCGATTTGCCGGACTGCAATCCTGTCCTCTTTATCGACGGGAAAGATCGTCTCCGTCTCGTTTGGATCGCGGTGATCGCGGCCGGGTGGGAGAACAGTCTCCTTCGGACTAAATTCTCGGAGGACTACCTGAACCCGGGCCCCCCTGTCTGGAATTGGCAAGATGTCATCATCCTCAAACCGGGGGAGGAGTTTCCCAAAATTATCAAGAAGCGGTTCGACGAATTCGACTGGGATCGCGGGTGGGCCGAATACGCTCCCGAATACGAGGTGATGATCGAGGAAGCTGCCAGGGATCCGAGGAAACGTCAGACCGGTTGGATGCCTCGAATCCAACCCACCACCTTGCCCTCGGGAAGAATCCTTCTTCCCCTCTATTCCGACGGATTCAATGTCTCCCTTTGCGCGATCTCCGATGACGGTGGAGACACATGGCGAGCCAGCGGACCGATGGTCGGAATGGGACCTATCCAGCCCACGATCTGCCGCCGTAAAGACGGAACCTTGGTGGCCTGGATGAGGGATAGTGGGGATATGCCTCCACGTGTGATGGAAAGCACCTCGAGCGATGATGGCGAAACCTGGACGGCCGCGGTGGATACCGACATTCCCAACCCGGGATCGAGTCTCACCTCGTTGGTTTTGGACTCGGGAGAATGGGTGCTTGTCCACAACGACACCGAGGAGGGCCGTCGCTCTCTCTCTTGTAAGATGTCGGATGACGAGGGCAAAACCTGGAAGTGGGAGCGCCATCTCGAAAAACACCCGGTGAACACCTTTGCCTATCCGAACATGATCCAGACTAAGGACGGTCTCATCCATGTTTCTTATTCCTACAAGGAGGAAGGGAAAGGCGCCTCCATCAAACATGTCGCTATCAACAAGGATTGGGTGAAGCAGGGAGATTAATGGTCAGGCATTAAGCGGCCACCGCTAGAGGTCTCCCTTTTGAGGAAATCTACGGGGCCGTCCCGACTCCACGCGAGCGGGGCGGCCTTTTCAAAGAAGAGAGATCAATCCTCTTTCGAGGTCGCCTCCAGATTCGAAATCACTTTTGCCACGGCAAAACGCCCCCGCCCAAACTCTTCGCAGAGGATTTCGATGGCCCCCTTTTTGGTAGCGCCCGCCGATCGAAGGTCCTGGTAGCGATTCCAGACATGTCCTCGCTCATCCTCCGTCCAGAGTTTCCCTTGACGTTCGATTGCGGCGTGGTTGGGGACCCTCAACTCCTTGAGCAGTGAACCCGGGTTGACCTTCTTGATCTCGTTCAATTGATGCCGGAAAGCGGATTTGCTCAATTCAAATCCTCCAGATTGCCGGTTGAGAGCGATGGCCACTTTCGCGGTTGAAAAACTCCCCAGGAAGAGATCGAAGACAAGATCCTCCTCGTTGCTGCTGTACTGAATCATCTTGATGAGCAACTCTTTCGGCAATTCGTTCTTGTTCTTGGCCTGTCCCGGCTTGTATTCCTTGTTGATGAACCAAACATCTTCGCGGTCCTGGTAGTTGAGCGACCGATTGTCTTCGGTCTTTTCCGCGTTGCCGTACCGAGAGTAAGTGTTGAAGGTCACCGTGCCGCCCGGCTTGGTGTAATACAGAATGTGGTAATGGGACGAGACAAACTTCTTTTGAGTGAACACTCCGAAGTTGTATTTCCAAATCAGGTGATTCACCTCACGAAGAGAGGTTTCGGCGAGGGAGTTGAGGACATGGATGAGATGCGTGTACCCAGAGACCACATAGATCGAACCCCCTGGGCGGAGGATTCTTTCGGCCTGCCTCACCCAGTTTCGAGTGAACTCCGCGTAATCCTCTTGAGGGACCTCGATGTAGCCATCGATGACGAATTCCTCTTTGCGGTTGTAATGCTTGTGAAGGGTGTCTCCGGATATTCCGTAGGGGGGATCGGTGATGATCAGGTCGACCGATCCATCGGGGATGTGGCGTTTGCATCCCTCGATGCAATCCTCATTGAAGAATAATTCGAGCGGCATGCCCACCAAACCTCACATCGGGTTCTCGCCGATCTCCCGCAATTCATCGTGATCTTCCATGAGTTTCCTGGCCTCGGTCTCGGAGGCGTCCTCATCCCCAAAAGTCTCCTCGAAAGACAAGGTGTCCTCTCCATGAAGGACGTGGATTTCAAATTCGACGCCCTGAATTCCTTTAACCGGCCGGAGGACGTCCAGGATCTCCTCCCCACGATTCCGATTCGGAACGGTTCCTTCGATTTGGACAATCCCTTCCTCGATCATCACCTCGAGGTCGCAGTCCGTGTAAAGTCCCGCCGAATCGAGGGCCTGAATCACATCTTTGAGTATTTTCGCATCTTGTCTAACAGTCATGGGGTCCCTTTATATGGGGAGTTTTGGAGTGGAGTCGAATCCACCAAGCCTCTTGTTTTCGAGCGCCTCGTTTCCGGTGGTCACTTGTAGCGAAACTGGACGGTCAAGTCCACCGCGACGGGCAGGGATTCTTCCTTGATCCCTAACGGAATCCAACCCCCATCTTGCTCTATTCAGGGTCCGATCCATGTCGAAAGGATATAGAGCCATGCTGACCGGATATACAATTCTTAATGGAGAGCCCGAAAATCTCCGTTATTTGAGGGAAAATCGTGTTGGCATCAAGATTGCTTACTAGTCCATTGGAAAGCAACAAAGGAGAAATCGATAAAAAAAGAAAACGTGACTGTGCGGTGAGGCCCTGGTTCGATACCTACCCAACCCAACCCTAACCCAAATGCCCTGATACCCCATTGAATTGGGGCCCCGCACAGCACGGTAAGATCCCGTAATACCAACCCTCCTTCAAAGAACTTGAAGACCCAACCCTCCACGGCTCCTCGATCCCCAATTCGAGGAGCCACTTTTTTTCACACTGCTTTTTCGGATGTGACTCCGTAACTTCCATTGATCGTTCACTAGCGGTTAAACTCCAAAAATGATTTCATTGCATTCTCTCTATCACCTAAGATTTCCTGACGGTCTAAGAAACATCCTGATTGGCGCACTACTCACGGTAATCCTGGTCCCAGCCTTCGCCAGCTTTGCAGTCTCAGAAGACAATGGCCTAGCAGAGGTTCGCGCCACCTATGATCAGCTTCATTCCAAACTCATTGAATCGCAGGGCGAAAAGCCAATCGACAATGTCCAAGGCTCCATAGTCTGGGGGAGTTCTTACCAACTCGACTCCTATGTCAGCATGTATCAGGCAACTGGCGACACCGTTTATCTCGACCACTTCCTCCGTTTGGCGGATCGGGTGCTCGCGGCGCGAGCCGATAAGAGCGGGGAGTTGGATTTTCGAGGCAGGCTCACCTTCGGATGGTTGAGCGGGGGGCACTACACCTACGGTAAACCAGTCGTGTTGAAGGACTCCGACGGCAATCCCTCGGTGCAGATTCAAACCATCGGGAACAGTTACAACGATAAGGTGTCCATTGAAATCATCGCCGGCGCCACCGCCGCCTCGTTCACTGTGAAATGTATCGACCATCGAAATCCCGACCAACCGAAAGAGACCCTCTTACGAGATCTGACGATGGAAACGGCGGTGAGAGAGGTCAACCCAAAAGAAGGCGAACCCCGGCTGATCCAATTGAAGAGAATTGGAGATAGACCGCCCGCTCCCATCGGTCCCTTTATTCCAGAGACTCAACTCATGACCTTTCATGGTCACCACACAGGGCGAATCTTGACCCCGATGGCCCGATTCTGCGATTTGGTTATCAACAACGATGACCTGGAGAAGTACAGAGAAAAGGCCGAGGATTATCTCCTCGAGATCCGGATCTCCATGGCGGAGCACGACCAGTTCTTAGTGGAGGAGGATGATTGGGGATACACGATTTTCGAGAGAGGGAGCCCCTTCTGGTGCGATGGAGTTCCCGAGCCACACAACACCATGGCGTGCAGCGGCTCGACATACATTCACCTATATCGTGCCACGGGCGAGCCGTATTTCCTCGACCGCGCGACTCGTCTCGCCCGAATGTTCAAGAGGAACCACATCCCCCAAGCCGATGGAACCTGGCTTTTCCATTATTGGTGGGGACCGATGGAGACAGGATGGAATGAAGGGGAAGGAACGAGCGACCATCTCGGCTCGTATGCAGGGCAAAGCGTTCCCGAGGACATCTCCCACCTCCAATTGACCCTGATGTTTTTGGCCGATTGCTATGAAAACGGGATTGTGTTTGGGGAGGAGGATCTCGACCGGTGGGCGAAGACCTTCAACACGGTCCTCTACCATGAGGATGATGAGGGGCCTTACCTCCCTTTTCGTGTGGATGGCTCCCAGTCAGGGAAATCTCGTGGCAGTTCCAACCATGTCCTCTATGGGTTTCTGGAGATCGGAGCATGTGTCGATTCGACAATGGTCGATCGGTGCCAATCCATCTTGGAGGCGAATTATTCCCACACCGCCTCCCCCACGGTCCTTTTTTCCTATGCCGCGCTGGCGAAAGCCTCAAGAACTCCTTAAGGTTTCAAAGTTCCATTCCCGGAGGGACCAATGCCCCCCCAATTGGGGTCTTGCGCATGAGTGCGGCTTCTTTCAAACTGTAATCATGAAGATTCCTATTAAAAAAGGGTTTTTGGGAAACCAACGCCGCATCACCATGATGATGGACCTCTCATCCACTTGCGATATCCTCTGCAAGCAGTGTTTCCGAACAGTTCTGATTCCCAAATCGGCCAAAGTTTCCACCGATCAAATCGGAATTCTCGAACGGGAGGTGTTTCCCTACATCGACCGATTAGCCCTTTCCTGCACCGGGGAACCGTTAACTCTTCGAAATTTCAAAGAAGGTCTGAAAGCCGCCAAACGGGCCGGAGTTCCATTCATCCGGATTCAATCCAATGGAACCCATCTGTCCGAGGAAATGTCTGAATTTCTCATCGACGAGGGTCTCACCCACCTTGGGATCTCATTGGATGGCGCCACAAAGGAGACCTTTGAGACTGTCCGGAATGGCGCCCATTGGGATGAAGTGATCGGCAACATACGAACATTCACTCGTCTCCGTCGGGAACGGCAATCCTCCTCCCCCTCGCTCTGTTTGAACTTCACTCTGATGAAAGAAAACGCGGAGGAGGCGGTTTCTTTTATACCCTTCGCTGTCGGCCTCGGGGCCGACTCGGTGAGTTTTTCGCACTTGATCCTGGAATCCTGGGAGATGAAGGATTGGAGCCTCCTCTACGACGCCCCGAGGATGAATGCTCTCTTGGCGGATCTTCGTGAAGAGGCGAAGAAATACAACATTCCTTCGCATATCCCGGCGGATGTCCCTGATAATATCATTCCCTTTGACGGACAATTGATCGAGGATGTCCCCACCCACTCCGGCCCCTGCTCGGCGGCCGAGGAAGACTGGATGTTTATGCTCCCCAACGGGGACATATTCGCCTGCGGGAATCTTCAGGATCAGGGACCGCTTGGAAATGTTTTCCAAACGCCTCTCAAGGAGATCTGGCTGGGAGCCAGGAATCAGAATTTCCGCCGCAACGCACTCAATGGCTGCGTGGAGGGGTGCGACCATTGCAAGATTTTCGCCTCCTCGGCCGATCCCTCACATGAAATGAGTTATCTCGCGCGACGATTGACCTCTCGCGCGGCGGCGGAAATGGATTTTGAGTCGGTCCACCGCAGGCGAGAGCCTTCGAGTTCGGCTCAAACAGCTCCGGCCCACTCGTGATTGTCGATCCCTGTCATCCGTCTTCGTAATCCTCTCCGTTAAGACTACGGACGACCGAAGCCTGCCACGCTTCCAACTCATTTCGCATCCGTTCAAACCGATCCCCATTTTCCTGGATGACGACTTTTTCCTCCATGGGATCGTCTTCTAAGTTGTAGAGCTGGAAGCGGATTGTGTTCTCGTCATCTTTTTCGATTCGGTGAAGTTTCCAAGGCCAATCAAGCCATGCGGCGTGACCGGGAAATGTTTCAAGGGAGAATTTCTCCGAAACAAACCCAGAGTCCAAACGAAGGAGCTCCGGGTGGGCTACATCTTTTCCCTCCTTTTGAGCCTTAAGTAGATCCGCCATCAGTTCCGCGCTTGGCGTTCGGATCCCTTTTGCGGGGTAATCCCAAAACCCGAGAGGCCTTCCTCGATTCTCCATCTGCCCTGAAAGGAGCGGGAGAAGACTGATTCCATCCAAGGGGGGCTGCCCCTCCATCTCCACACCCACCAGGTCGAGGAGGGTCGGATAGATGTCGTAGGTGCAACCGGGAAGGTTAGTGACACTTCCTGACGCAATTCGCTCGGGCCACTCGATAAAAGCGGGAACCCGAAGTCCACCCTCGTAAATGTCGCCTTTATCTCCACGACCGCCAGTGGAACCCAAATTCGGCAACCCTCCATTGTCGCTGCAGTACCAGAGCAGGGTGTTGTCCCTCAGGCCCAATCCCTTCACTTCCTCACGAAGCTTTCCAAAGGCGCGATCCATCCCGGTGATTTCGCCATAAAAATTCTGGTGTTTCTCATCCTGGTCTTTGTAGGGCTCACGGTCTCTTTCGACCGCATGGTGCGGATTATGCGGAGAGCCGAACCAGACCACCGCGAAGAAGGGACTTTCGTCTTGGGAGTGCTTGCGGATGAACTCCAGCGCCGCGTCCACGGTCACCATCGAACTCTCGCCCTGTTCCTGTTCGGCTACTCCCTCGCGGCTCAGTATCGGGTCGTTATCAAAAAAGTTCGGCGCGGAGAGCCACTCGTCGAATCCACTGTTTCCCGGGTTGACCGGACTTCCTTTCTGAACCGATCCGACATGCCATTTCCCAAAATGCCCTGTGGCATATCCCGCCTGCTTCAGGGCTTCCGCGATGGTGATCTCTTGGGGGCGGATGCTGTGACCCCAGGAAAAACACCCGCAACGGTTCGGAGTGCGACCAGTGAGGACGCTGGCGCGAGTGGGAGAACAGACCGGAGCCGCCGCGTAGAAATGATCGAATCGAAGGCTGTTCTTCGAGGCCTCATCGAAATTGGGGGTTTTCAGGACAGGGTGATCGTAATATCCCATGTCTCCCCAACCCTGATCGTCGGCCATGCAAAGGATAATGTTGGGTCTCTTCGACTCTTCCGCACTCGCCAGACTTGGCCAAATCGAGGCGCCAACAAAACCTACGCCCATCGTTTCTAAAAACTCTCGTCGTTTGGTCACCTTGAACACCTCCGTTTCGCTGCTTCAGAATGACCCGCGCCTATCGCTTCAAACTTAAGTCCCATTCCTGTCTCGGATTCGGTTTGTATCGCGGAGCCGCATCCCTCTCGGGGAAAGAGCGGGCTACCGCCTCGAACTTCTCGAGCGCTTGCGCCGCCTCGTCCGGCGGATTGTCGAGGAGGTTGTATCCCTCACCAGGATCTCTTTCGAGATCGAACAGAGATGTCGTCCCATTGTCCGTATAAATGATTTTGTATCGTTCCCCACAAATCGCGCGATCCGCGAAACCTTTTTCGGGAATGACCCGTTTGCCATCGAATTTTGCCTCTCCACCACCCATCGACAACACCCAGTCGCGGGGCGATCGCGCGGCTGTCCCATGTAAGACATCCGCAAGTGAATGGCCATCAATCGTCCATCCCTCGGGTGCTTCAGCTCCAGCCAAATTCAAAAAGGTTGGGAAGAGATCGGTAAAATCGGTCAGCGCTTCGGTGCTGCTTCCGGCGGGAATTTTCCCTGGACAACTCACAATGAACGGTTCTCGAATACCGTTCTCGGTTAACTTTCCTTTTCCCCCACGCACCTTGCGTCCGTTTAATCTTCCCGTGATGGATCCGGCTGTGCCGTTGTCGGTGGTGAAAAAGACATAAGTCCTGTCTCGAATTCCCAGTTGTTCGAGAGCCTGCACAAGTCGACCGACAAGTTTGTCCGTATACCGCACCATCGCTTTGAAGCAGTCCTCATTCCCGCTAGCGTTGGGTTCGTCCGGTGTTGGGACAAAGGGGGCGTGGGTCAGGCACATCGGGAAATAAAGAAGCATCGGGGAGTTCTGGTTACGCTCCATGAAATCGATCAGGAAGTCGGTGTAGATGTCAGGACCAAATTGACCTTCGTAAGTCCGGCTTCCATCATTCGTGTGGATGTACGGATCCCAATATCGCTCGGCGCTCGGGGGATTGCCCGTTTCGTAACCCGTCCACATGCACCACTCGTTGAATCCATGTTCGGCTAGCGCCTTGGGTTGGACACGGAAATCGTTAATCTGCCATTTTCCGGCAATGGCGGTTTGGTAGCCCTCATTCCGCAGCACCCTTGCGAAGGTGAAATTCTGGTTGGGATCGAAGTGACACCCGTCTCCCCATCTCGGCACATCCCAATGGTTCACCCAGCCATGCCGGAAGGGGTATTGACCGGTGAGCAAAGTGGCGCGAGTGGGCGTGCATTTCGGCATCGAATATGCGCGAGTGAACAACATTCCCTCTTCGGCCAAACGATCGATGTTGGGAGTTTCGATCCCCTCAGCGCCGTAACATCCGATCCATTCCGGCCCGAGATCATCGACCATGACAAGGAGGATGTTGGGCTTCTCAGCCGTATCCTCACAGTGGCTGGCAGGGCTAATAAGTGTCGCCAAGCAGGTGATCAGAGACAGGTAAAAGCTGGTCTTCATCCAAACCTCCACAAAAGATTCGGTTCGTATTCGTCCGAGAAACCCTAGCACAGAAGCGATGGCGTGTAGCGGCGTGGTTTTTCAGATGGCCTGCGCCTGATATGCTTGCGACTCAGTCTGTGGAGGACGCCATGATGAAGTTTAGAAATATTTTCATTTTAATTATCGCAGCCCTTGCCGCAATCGGCCAGCCAGGGTTCGCTCAGAATCGACCAAACATTCTTTTCGCCCTCGCGGATGACTGGGGTTGGCCTCACGCTGGGGCCTATGGTGATGCTGTTGTCAAGACTCCTACCTTCGATCGCTTGGCGAATCAGGGGGTCCTGTTCGAACACGCTTATATCTCATCGCCCTCTTGCACGCCCTCGCGTGGGGCGGTCCTGACTGGCCAATTTCACTGGAGGCTCGGTGGAGCCGCCAACCTTTGGAGCGTGTTCCCGGACCGGTTTGCAACCTACCCCGAAATTCTGGAACAAAACGGCTATTTTGTCGGAAGCACCGGAAAGACTTGGGGACCCGGAAAAACGGAGACGCCTGGACGCCAACTGGCCGGGAAGCGATACAAGGATTTTGACGAGTTCCTCTTACAGAGAGACAAGGAAAAACCGTTCTGTTTTTGGTTGGGTAGCGGCGATCCGCATCGGCCCTACGAGGAGGGGACTGGAATCGAGAGTGGAATGGATCTCTCCAAAATCGAAGTCCCGGCTTGTTTTCCCGATGTTCCCGAGATCCGAAGCGATATCGCCGACTACTATTTCGAGGTTCAAAGATTCGACACGTTGGTCGGAGAAGCCTTGAAATCACTGGAACAAGCGGGCGAACTTGAAAACACGATCGTCTTGATGACCGGTGATCACGGTTTCCCGTTTCCCCGTGGGAAGAGCAATCTCTACGACATCGGCGCTCGTGTCCCCTTGGCGGTGATGTGGCCGAAGGGGATTCCGAAGGGGCAGACCCATTCGGGATTCGTCAGCTTCGTCGATGTCGCCCCCACAGTCCTGGACGCCGCCGGGGTCTCTATCCCCAAGGACGTTTCCGGGAAGAGCCTCCTCGGCATGATGACGAACGGCGAGGCTTCAACCGAGGAGGGCAGGGAATCGATCGTCTTCGGCAAAGAGCGCCATGTCCCCAGCCAAGAATCTCCCGATTGGGGCGGTTACCCCTCCCGGGCAATCCGCACTCACGAATTCTTGTATATCCACAACTTCACCCCGGAGCGTTGGCCGAACGGGACCCCGGACTACGAGCACGCAACTATTCCGGGCGCCTGGTACGCTGACACCGACAACGGCCCGACCAAGACCCTGATCATCGAGAAGAAGGATTCGAACGAGGATTTCAAACGCGCCTACGACCTCTGCTTTGCCAAACGCCCCAGCGAGGAATTGTACGACCTTCGCAAAGACCCGGACCAATTGGTCAATGTGGCGGGAGAAGAAGAATACGCTGACAACTTGAAGGAGCTCCGGGAGCAGTTGATGGAGACTCTTCGTGAAACGGGCGACCAGCGCGTATTGGGACATCCCGAAATTTACGAGGAGGAACCCTACTTGGGTGGAGCGCCGAAGTTTCCGGGGTGGATGGACTAGACCTTAATGATCGTGGTCATGCCCCTCGTCATGATCGTGGCCATGGTCTTCGTGCTCATGACCATGTTCGCCATGCGAGTGCCCATGCTCCTCGGGCATTTCTTCGATCAGGAAGGTGTGAAGGGAATCGAGGAAGTTGCTGTAGCCCTCTTCGGATAGCCAATTCGTGGAGCGTGTCCACCCTAAGGTTCCGAGCAGGGTGTCCGGCACCTCGTTCAGAAACTCATCCGTAATCTCGATCTGGATCTTTTCCCCACTTCGCTGGACGATGATGTCATTATCTGTGGCCTCGCCGATATGGATGCCGTGAGTCTCCAACAGGTGAACGACATCGCCGCGCTCCGAGGGGTCGGAGGGAGTTTCCGAAACGGTCGGATTCGTTTCTCCCGATGGCGGCGTGTTGCGTCCTTGGGTGAACAATGCGAACCAAACTCCGACCAGAACGACCACGGTGACAATGACAACCTTCGAACCCATTCGCTCAGCTAGCCTCCCCGACTTTTACTCGTAGTTCCTGAATCTCCGACTCGATGATCGGATCGGTCCCGAAATTCCGTTTCGAATAGATCGCCTTCTCGAGCGCCTCTTGATCCCGCCCCAAACGGCGCAGGACAAAAATCTCATAGTGGAGGCACGCGGCGAAACTATCCTCCATCTCATTCGGACGCCCCTTGCCCTTCCAACCGGCCTCGGGACGCACCTTGGCCCCCAGTTCAATCGCTTTTTGAGCGTGGACAAGAGCCATTTTGAGGAGCGGAACTTCATCCTCGTCGGTCCATCCCTCAACATCGGCTCGATTTTGGGAGATCTCCTGCTGATAGGTGCGCACCATCATGAATTGCAGTTCATGACTCTTCGGATTGTTCTTGATGCCTTCCTCAATGAACTCGCGGGCTTTGACTGTCGCGTCCTTTTCGCCCGAGGACATCAAGAGGAACGCGCCGATTCGGTAGCCACGGATCCGGTGCGGGTTCACGAGAGTCATCAATCGGAACCAGGGGAGGAGCTCGACCCCTTTCTGGTGCTGCATGTGGAACTCGGGTGAGGACCAGGGTTTGATTTCCCGTTCTAAGTGCCCGATGAAACCTCGCCAATCGTCACTCGGAGTGCGAATGAGAGTCTTCGTCCCCCTGCCGGAGACTGTGCCATCGTCGTCGCCGGTTAGATCTTTTTCGGTGATGTGCGGTTGATAACCAACGCCGCTGTGAAGGTAGCGCTCCGTTTTTAGGAACATGATGTCGCTCATCGAAGTGCGAAATTCTCCGAACAAGCGGGCGACCGCCGAGGTGTTGCGACTGCTCTGAGCCTCCGAGGAATAACCCAGCATCGGAGTGTAATCCCCCGGATCGATGTGGCGTCCCAGCACCGGGACCAACATGTAGATCAGCAGAACGACCGCGATGCCAAGCGGCGTCCGGAAGAGAGATTCGAAAAAAGAGACCAAAGCGGAAAAACGATTCATCTAGATCTCCTTCCTCTCGAACAGATGTGAAGCAAGGCCGAGGAAGACCAACATGGGGATCAACCCATAGAGACACAGCCCGAGAAACTCGCCGAACCCCAGAGCGGGGGCTCCGTCGGTGAATCTTTGAAGCAGTGTCAAATTCGAAAAACTAGGAATAAGAGAAAGAACATTGTCGACCGCGGGGCCGACTGTCCAATCGCGGGTTACGGATCGAAGGACATTCAGGATTGGTTCTCCCGCGAAGTACAACATGCCAACGGTTAGAATCGTTACGGCCTTCGGAAGAACCAAGGAAAGCAGCAGCGCGACTGAAGCCAGTAGTCCAAGTGCGATTACTTGCAGGATCGCGGCTTGGATGAACATGAACAGGTCCTGCCCCGCGATGGGAAATTTTTGGACCCAGGTTAGAGTTGTCATGAGAGTGAACAAGGCAAAAGCGGAGACTCCAGCGGTGAGAGTCGCAAGAAATTTCCCAAGGATTACCTCGCGACGATGGACCGGTTTGGCGAGGAGAGGATAGAGTGTCCGGTTCTCGACCTCCGAGGGGATCAATCGGGAGGCGGTCAGCAATGTGAGCACCGCCGCTAGGGACGAACTCAGAAAAAGGCCCATGTTCAGCATCAGAGCCACCGACTCATCACGGCCATCCCCAACGAGTCGGGCTCCGATGGCAATCATTAGGTAGAGTCCCATTAAAATGAACAGGGCGAGGTATTCTTCTTTTCTCCGGATCTCGAGCCAAACCACCCGCGCGACCAGGGCGGGGGCCGGGGTCTCGTCGCCGATGTCGACCGGACGCGGTTGAAGCGCTTGGGTTCCCACTAAAGCGCCCTCCTCGAGAACAGGATTTGCGAGACGCCGAGAAAGAGAAGGAGGTAAACCCCGGCGTAGAGTGTCAATTGAAGAATGACCCAAGTCGGAACGGGACCCCAGACATTTTCATGAATGAGTTTTCCCGATAGATCGAAAAGAGTGAGTTGCGGGACCGCAAGATTTAGAAATCGCATGAAAACGTCGCCCAGCGAAGTGGCGTACCAATGGCCGTCGATCCACGGAGCGGTGAAGGGAATCACCGTGCGCATCGAATCGTAAATGTAATCGATGGCCGCCGAGAGCGCGCCGCCCAACGCGAAAACCAGAACGGTCACCGTGATGGCGGCGTCGACATTGAACAGGAGCGAGAGCATGAAAGCCATCGCCGCCACGACACACAGGGCGAGCATTTGAAGAAAGACGGTCTGGGCGAACAATCCCCAATTCAGAGTGGCCCCGAGAAATTTCATTCCGCCGAGAAAGAGAATGACGAATAACCCGTAACAAAACGCTCCGGCCAACACGACCCCCAGGAACTTGCCGGCCAAAAAGGTCGACCTCCCCACCGGCTTGGCGAGCAGGGGATAGATGGTCCGTTTCTCAAATTCTCTGGGGAGCTGACGAGCGGCCAACACCACCACCGTCAACGCAGCGGTGATGTTCATGATCTTGAGCGAAACATCCCGATAGAACTTGTTCATCCCCTCGTAGCCAAAAAACTTCACCGTCCCGGTCATCAGGATGACTCCAACCGCCATCAGGACGATGACATAAATCTCCTTCCGGCGGACCGCTTCGATCAGGACGCTTTTCGCGATGAGCCAAATCGATCGCATGATCAGGACGCCCTCTGGGTCTGCTCATCCGCGAGGCGGATGGCGTTCATGAAATATTTTTCGAGGGAGACGTGCTCGGTGTGCGCCTCGAGAATGGTCGCCCCCGAGTCGGCCAACCGCTTGAGGGTGGAGGCGTAATCCTCGGCGCCGACCACCTCGCAATTGTAGTGGCCGTTTTCCTGGGTCAATCTCCCAAGGGCTCCAATTAGATCACCCACCGCCGTACCCTCTTTCGCGGTGAACCGGATGGTGAATCGGTTCAGGGGATGGATCAGCTCCGAAACCTTCTTCTGCTCGATGCACCGTCCCTTGTGAACCATGAGGACCCGATCGCAGAGGTCCTCCACCTCGGTTAATTCGTGTGAGGAAAAGAAGATGGTCTTGCCTCTTTGCTTCAGACGAATCAGCACCTCGCGGAGATCGTGACGGCCGATCGGATCGAGGCCGGAGGAGAGTTCATCGAACACCAACAATTCGGGATCGGCGATGATCGCTTGGGCGATGCCGAGACGTTGCTGCATCCCCTTGGAGAAATTCTTCAGTAGGACTTCATCCTTCCCGCCTAAACCCACCTCGGTGAGGATTCGTGGAATGCGCTCGCGAAGCTCGGATCTGCCCATGCGGTGGAGGCCGCCGTAGAGTTCCAATAACTCTCTGGCCTTCATGAAAGGGTAGTAAAGCGCGACCTCTGGGAGGTACCCGATTCTTTCTCGGGAGGCGACAGTCCCCGCCTTTTCCTCGAAGACTTTGAGAGTGCCTGAAGTGGGAAAGAGGAATCCCATAATCGCCTTGATCGTGGTGGATTTCCCGGCCCCATTCGGGCCCACAAAACCGACACACTCCCCCTCCTGAACGGAGAAGGTCATTCCATTCACGGCGCGTGTTTTCTTGTTCTTCTTCCCATACTCGACCACCAAATCCTCGACGAGCAGGACGGTGTTCTTGTCTCGATCTGTCCCATTTTCGGCAACCATGGTGACCTCATCTTTCGCTTTAAGTGTCGAATATATGGGAACAGTATAATCAATCACATAGGCTTTTTCAAGTGGATATGCATCATGAGATTGAAATATAGTTTAAATCAACTAGAACTTCGGAAAGTCGGGATGAAGTTAGGATTGGATTGGGCCCATAGATGCAGTGTAAGTGGCTACCCAACCGAAAAGACTAGTCGGTCACCCGAATGAATATCCGCGACCGCCTTTTTGGATTCGCCGACCTCGCCGGCATCGACCTCGATCCGGTAGTAAGACTCCGGACGCCAATGGGATTCGCCATTGCGGATTCGGTTGAGACCGTAGAGATTGGCGGGGAGTTCGAAGCGACCCTGCTCATCGGTCAGGGTGGTGAACAGTCGGTCACTCCCTTCGAAAACGGAAACCACTGCCATAGGAACTGGCGCTTGATCAGCCTGAGAGACGACTCTCCCCCGGTACACCACCCGCTTCCACTCGGGTCCAACCACCACACCCTTGTCCGAACGCGGGGCCTCCGCCTTGATCGCTGAAGCCTCCTCCCGGATCACTGCTTCTCTGTCGAACTCCGGCTCGACAAGCGCGGTGGTCGGATCGGGCAGCCGTGAGCTCATGCACCCCACCCACAAGAGACTCCCCAGACAGATTGAAAAGATTCCCCTCATCTCTTAACCAATCTATGCTAAATAATGTTAACTGAATTGGTTAGGTTATACGAAACCTGACACGAATTGTCAATTGGCTTGAATTCCAAATCTCCTCAAAGAAAAAGCCCCCGACCGTTTGGGCCGGGGGCTCCTTTAAGTGTTCAAACTTTCAGATCTCAACAAGACTCGATCAACTATTCGGCGGGAGTCTCTTCACATACACCGTGCCATCCACATTCAAACCAACATAATTAACATTGCCCTGCTTCTTGAATAGCGAATATTGAAACATGGTGTCGGCCTGAGCGCCGATTAACAATGGATCTCCTCCCCATCTGAAGATCTCGCCGGTGCTCTTGGTGCCATTCGTTGGCGCATAATTCCAGGTTGGCAACCCCCGATTGTAATGAGGATTATCCTGCCAGATGTTCTGCGTCGCGTCGGGACCGTTGCTGAACATGGCCCAAGTCACTTGGCAGACCGAGCAGGGGTCCACTGTGACCGACCCAAACTCCACTCCTCCAAGTTCATACGTGATGTAAGTGGTGTTGTCGCTGTCCGCGGAGAACTCCGAAAAGGGATCTGTGGGGATGGACGAAATGTACGAAATCGGCGAGGTTAGCCAGAATAGTCCCCTCGAATTTCGGTTATTCCCCGCATCTCTTTCATGCTGGGCCGGATACATTTTAAAATCCAAATAGTAAGATTCCATCGCCGTGGCCAAACTTCGAAGTTCCCCTTTGGCTTTGGTCACCCGAGCCCGGATTTGCGCCTCCAGGAAATTCGGAAGCGCGATGGCGATCAGGATCAGGATGATCGCGATGACGATCAAAAGTTCAATCAGTGTAAACCCCTTGCGGGTCCTACGTCCAAATAATTGATTCAGGCGCCTCAACATTACAACCTCCTTCTTTAATCTTAAAAAAACGAATGATTAAAACATTTCAACGGCAAAGTGCGTCCAAAATGCACTTTCTCCATTTCGTTTTACCAGAATCGGGATGAATACTCCATCCTTTTTTGCGGGACATGGCAAAATATTTTGACAGTCCTTAGGTACATTGAAACTTGAGGCCCAGCCTCCGCCGCTGGCGCCGATTAAGGGGATGGCGGAAGTCTCCGGAGATAATACTCGCCATCCACACTGAGACCGACAGCGGGCATCGAATTAATCAATTTCTTTCCAACCAGGACGCTCGTGACCGAGTACCCGATAAACAGAGGGTCGCCACCCCACTTGAAGATCTCACCTGTGCTTTTCGTCCCGTTTGTTGGCGAATAGTTCCAGGTTGGTTGCCCGCGATTGAAGTGGGGATTCTCCTGCCAAATATTCTGTGTGGCGTCCGGACCGTTGCTGAAAAGGGCCCAAGTCACTTGGCAAGCTGGACAAGGTTCGCTGGGGAAAGATCCCCCATTCTCCAGCCCGCCGAATTCGTAGGTGATGTAACCGATTCCCTCATCCTCGGAAAACACATGAAATGGATCTTCTGGGATGGCGGTGATATACGCGTTGGGCGAAGTTAGCCAAAACAGACCTCTGAGATTTCGGTTTCCTCCCCCATTCCTTTCGTGCTCAGCAGGGTAAATATCGTAATCCAGGGCATACGATTCCAATGCGATCCCCAGACTCCGAATTTCCCCTTTCGCTTTCACGACTCTGGCTCGAATCTGCGCCTCGAGAAAATTCGGTAGGGCGATGGCGATCAGGATCAGAATGATCGCGATAACGATCAAGAGCTCGATTAGGGTGAACCCTCGCCGGGATTTCTTTGGTCGGTGAAAATTCTTCAACAAAAACAACATTTCCTCCTCCTTTGACTTCTCCTCCGTGCCAAATACCGATTGCCCAGAGCGGAAAGCGAACCGATCAAATCTTCAGCAAACGTTTTAGCAGAATAACCCTTTTCGCGCCATTGTTTTTTTTTGGCAAACCAAAACCGCTTCCTTTCAATGGTCATGGACACCATTTCCAGTGGTGTCGGATCGCTGATGCGGAGACCGTCCGGTTTCGTCATCGATCAAGCTGGTGTCGCACGCGGTCGAAAATAGTAAGATGAACTCCGGAAGCTGGACCGGTCGGAGGATGTTGCAGGCCGGGGATGGCAAGGCTCTTACGCACCTATTCGTTCGAGCAGGAGATCGAGCAGAACCCAAATGGAGCGAACTCGTCAATGAAAAACGCAGTCATTCTAGCCGCCGGCCGGGGCGAGCGTCTCTGGCCCTATGGCGACACTAACGCGAAAGCCGCGCTGTCGGTCGGAACCCGTCCGCTCATTCAGTGGCAACTCGATAGTCTGGCCGAGGTTGGCGTCGAGCGTGTCCGTGTGGTCGCGGGTTATCTCGACGGCATGGTCCGGAACGCGTGTGCGCTCTGGCTGGAGGCAAACCCGGACCGGATGCAAATCGACTTTGTCGAACAAAAAAATCTAAACGGAACCGCCGCCGCGGCGACGCTTGGGTTCCAGGGGCTCGACGATGACAAGCAGGGCGGTTGGATCGTTCCCGGCGATATTTATTTTCACTCCAAAGATCTGAAGAAACTCCTGGATCGATCCAAGCAGTCGGGAGTGGCCGTGCTTGTGGCGCCTGTCCCATCCTCCCATGTTCAAGAGACGATTCGAGTCGAGGTCGAGGGAGGTTCGATCCAAGAGGTATGCGCCCATTCACGAGTCTGGACACCGAACACTCGGCGATTCACTGGAATCGTCGCCGCCTCTCAGGTTTTTATCGAAACGCTGGAAACCACTCCGGACATTCCGACCTGTGTGGAAATCGGCGGAATGGCGCCGGTTGACCGTGAGTTGGCCGAGACGCTCCACCAATGGTTAAAATCGGGGGAAACCGCGGTGGCGGTGGAGGCCGAGGAGGCCGTGGTGGACATCAACAAACCCTGGGACTTCCTCGAAGCCAATCGAACATCCACGCTTTGGCAAACCGAGGGGGTTCAAGAAAATGTTCTGGCGGATGGCGCTTCGATCGATCCCTCGGCGAGGATCGAGGGCAAGGTGAAACTCGGGAAGGGGAGCCGTATCGGTCCCGGGGTGATTGTTTATGGCAACTTGGTGGTGGGTGAGAACAGCACGGTGACCGATGGGGCCTTTATCGAGGAGTCGGTGGTGGTTGGGGATGGTTGCCGGATTTGGCGAGGCGCCCTGGTTGGAAACCGGACCGTGATCGGCCATGGGTGCAACGTGGGCCACGGCGCCGAATTCGAGGGCCTAATGCTCCCCGAATCGTACAGTTATCACTACGGGGAATTTTGGGGGATCCTTGGCCGTTGCGCCGATTTGGGCGCGGCCACCGTCTGTGGAACCCTCCGTTTCGATGATGGACAAACCGCCCACCGGGTGAAGGGCCGACGGGAGGTCCCCCGATACCATTCCAACGCCACCTATCTGGGGGATTTCGTCCGCACCGGCGTCAATGCGATCCTCATGCCGGGTGTCAAGGTCGGGCCTTACTCCCTGATCGGCGCGGGAGTTTTGCTGTCCGAGGATGTTCCCAACAACACGTCGGTTTTTGTGGAACAAACACATCGAAAGGGATCCTGGGGCCCTGAACGATATGGCTGGTGAACGGGACCAGGGAGGGTCGGTTTGCCCCCCCATCCCATGTAGACCTTTGATCTGGGTGTGTTAGCCTCACCGCACCAGAGACCAGAATAGTTCATTGAGAAGAAGACCTTGAAGACTTCGGAGAGCCCTCCGTTCCGAATCACCCCCAGCACCTGCCGAGAGAAACTCACCCGGGTTCTCGTTGCGCTTGTTTTCTGTTTGTGCCTCGGTTGCCACCGGGACGATGTGGCGCCGGATGGACGGATCCACCTGACCTATTGGGAAAAATGGACTGGGTTTGAGTTCGAGGCGATGAAAAAGGTCGTCGAGATGTTCAATGCATCCCAAGACCGCATCTATGTGGATCTCCTTTCCATTAGCCAAAACGAACGAAAAGTGATTGTCGCGATCGCCGGAGGCAACCCGCCCGATGTGGCGGGGATCACCTCCGAATTTGTGCCGGTTCTTGTCCAGATGAACGCTCTCTATCCCCTTGATGGATATTTGGAGAGGGCGGGAATCGATGGCTCTCAGGATTTCATCGATTCGTACTGGAGGGTCTGCAACTACGAGGGATGCACTTGGGCGCTGCCGACAACCGGGGCCGCGCTCGCGTATCACTACAACAAAAAGGCTTTCCGCAAAAAGGGCCTCGATCCGGAAAACCCTCCCCGCTCGCTCGAGGAATTGGAGGCCCTGGACCCCCTCCTGAACGACTACACGAACGATCGAATTCTCCACGCCACTTTTCTCCCCAGCGAACCGGACTGGTGGCCGTTCGTTTGGCCGATGTTTTTCGGCGGAAAATTGTGGGATGGGAAAAGGACCATTACTCTGACCTCCCCGGAAGTGGTCGAGGCCTATGAGTGGGTTGCCAGCTACTCGGACCGACTCGGCGTCGAACGCGCTCAAGCCTTTCGAGGCGGATTTGGAGACCTTTTCGCCTCGCCCCAAAACCTGTTCCTATCAGGAAAACTCTATTCGGAGTTACAGGGTTTGTGGATGGACACCTTTGTTCAGAAATATTCCCCCGATCTCGAATACGGCGTCGCTCCGATGCCGACCAAAACCGAGGATCTCTATGGAGTCAGCCTGGTCGAATGCGACATCATTTTCATCCCGAGGGGGTCCCGTCACCCAAATGAAGCCTTCGAGTTTATGAAATTTGTCACCGGCCAAACCGGGGCGGAGACCTTCACGACAGGCATGAGGTCCATCAATCCTCGCAAGGTCCGCAGCGAGGGTTACATCGAGAATCACCCCCACCCGCATATCGAGTTTTTCGATAGTCTGGCGATGAGCGACAAAGCGCAAGCGAGCCCCCGAATTTCGATGTGGTATGAGATGCTGGACGAAATGAAGGCGGTTTTCGACAAGGTTTGGCTTCACAAGGGAGAGCCCTACGATATCCTGAAAGCCGCTGAAGTCCGAATGCAGGAGCGCCTCGACCAGGACATGGACCGATGGGAGAGCGTCCGCGACGTTCGCAAGGAGTCTTGGGAGGAGTTCATCGAGAAGACAAGAAAGGGCGAGGATCCATTGTGACCAAAGGGGACCGCCATAACCTTTTTCTTGGACTGCTATTCGTTTCGCCCTGGCTGATCGGCTTTGTCGTTTTCATGGCTTACCCGATCTTCGCGTCGCTTTATTATAGTCTATGCCATTATTCGGTTTTGGCGGATCCAGTCTTCATCGGGACAAAGAATTACACCAATCTGTTTCAAGATTCGGTCTTCCGAAAGGCGCTGACCAACACGCTGATCTACGCCGCCATGGCTTTGCCCCTGAACATGCTGGTGGCTCTCGGTCTCGCGGTGCTGTTGCATCACCCGATTCCCGGACGCGGGCTGTTTCGAACGATGTTCTTCTTGCCTTCTTTGGTTCCCTTGGTCGCGATCGCCATTCTGTGGAGCTGGTTGCTGAACACCGAATACGGCCTGGTGAATCATCTCCTGTCATTGGTCAATGTTCCTCCCATCGACTGGCTCGGCAGCACTCAATGGTCGAAGGTTTCGATGGTCCTCCCCACCACCTGGGGGGTCGGGGGCATGATCGTCATTTACCTCGCCAGTCTCCAGGAGGTTCCCCAACATCTGTACGAGGCGGCCCGGCTCGACGGCGCCCGATTCTGGCGGCAATTTTGGCATGTCACCCTGCCGCTTATCTCGCCGGTGGTCTACTTCAATCTAATCATGACCATCATCACACTCCTGCAGGTCTTCATCATCCCATACATCATGACCAAAGGGGGACCCGCGAGATCGACCCTCTTTTACGTTCAATACATCTATGACACAGCCTTCCGGTTCCTTCGGATGGGGTACGCCTCCGCGATGGCCTGGATTCTGTTCCTGGTCATCATGCTTCTCACCCTGATTGCGACCTGGGCGACCGCTAAAAGGATCTACTACTCGGCGGACTAATGAGAATCTTCCGAACCCATACGGCTGTTCCCGACAGCGAAAGCGAATCGATCTACCAGATCCTTCGCTTTCTCCTGCTGTTGTTTTTCGGGATCGCGTTCGCTCTGCCATTTCTCTGGACTGTTTCCACCAGCCTCAAACCGCTCTCGGAAACCACCAAAATGCCGCCGGAATGGTTGCCTCGCACCACCATCTACAAAGCGGAAATCAATGGGACCCAGATCTCGCGCGCCGAGGTTTCCTGGACCCCGCCAGAAAACCGCATTGACCCCACCGAACAGTTTCCCGCCGATGTCGACATTGCCTGGGTTCGGCCTCATGGATCGGAAGTCGCCTACCGCGCGGTTCCTAAGAAAAACTTGGAACTTCAGGGGCGGGTCATCGACTTCCGCTGGGAAAACTATGTGGGGGCGGTTCACGCCATTCCCTTCTGGCGGTACACAAAGAACACTCTTTGGCTGTGCGTCTTAAGCGTCTTCGGGACCCTCTTGAGCAGCGCGCTTGTCGCCTACGGGTTTTCCCGAATCCAATGGCGAGGACGGGATCAGCTCTTTCTGCTGGTTCTCGCCACGATGATGATCCCCTTTCCGGTTATCATGATTCCGCTTTATTCCCTTTTTCGCGGATTCGGATTGATCGGGACGATGGTTCCGCTTTGGCTCCCGACATTCTTCGGCAACGCCTTCTTTATTTTTCTTCTGCGACAGTTTTTCCGAGGCATCCCCGATGACCTGACCGACGCCGCGCGGATCGATGGGTGCAGCGAGTGGAGGATTTTCTGGAACATCATCTGCCCCCTCTCCCACTCGGCGTTGATTGTGGTCGCCATCTTCAAGTTCATCGAAACCTGGAACGACTTTCTCGCCCCTTTCATCTTCTTGACCGACCAGGAGGATTTCACTCTGGCGCTTGGGCTCCAGTTCTTTCAAAGCCAGCACGGCGGAACCGATTGGCACTACCTGATGGCGGCCTCCACCCTGGTCACCCTCCCCGTCATTTTGTTATTCTTCTTCGCGCAACGTAGATTCATTGAAGGAATCTCGATGACCGGGATGAAGAACTGAACGAGACTCGATCCGGCTCCTCCCGGATTCGTTTGGTCCTATTGGCCGGGTTGCGCAATCTCGTCCCTAAAGGGAGGCAAGGTGACTGAGGAGACCACGGACGCATTTATCAGACTCGCCCATGAAATGGTGATCGAGTCCACCGACCAGGCCTACCAAATGATGCTGGGGGGAATGCCCAAAGAACTTGAGACTCTACCTGTTCCGGATGGATTCCAGGACAAAGTGTATGATTTTTTAGGGACCATCCAAGCAACTGGAGAGAGATCGATTCAGCTCTCGCTCGGTTTGGACGAAGAACCGCTGAAAGCCCTCTGCGGCATCATGATGGGAGCCGAGATGGATGACGAAACCATTCTAATGGGGTGTCAGCAAGAACTTCTCAACATCATCCTTGGTGGAACCATCGGCGCTCTTTCGCAACTTGCCTCGCTCAAATTACAGGTCCCAAGGATGGAAAAGGCGGCAAAGCACCCCTTCTCCCCAGCCAAATCTTTCGCTCAAATCTTATCCTTCACTTCGGACAGGGTTCATCTTGAGTTCCTGTTGGCGGTCACTCGTGAAAAAAACTAACCCTTGAGTTCCCGCATCTCCCGCTCGAAACACTCCGGACAGATTCCATGAGTGAAATCCGCGTCGGTGTGTTCGCTGACATAAACCTCGACTTGACTCCAAAATCCCTCGTCATCGCGGATCTTTTTGCAGGACGCGCAAATCGGAATGATCCCCCGCAATGTCTTGATTTCGGCGATCGCCCCCTCCAACTCACGGTTCCGCCGATCCAGATCCGAGGTTCTTTCGATCACTCGATCCTCCAACTGATCGCGTGACCTCCTCAGAGCGGCTTGGTTTCTGATCAGACCGACGAGAGAGAGGAACGCGATCGCGCCCACGATTCCCATCGGGATAAAGAACGCGGGACGTTGCCAGATGGGAGCGGCAATTCGAAGGATCACTGTCGCCGGGGTCGGGTCGACATTTCGGTGAAGGTCGGCGGCGCGAACCTCGAATCGATACCCGCCAGGTGGCAGTATTGGCGTCAGCGTCGTTGTTTGTGACGAAAATGGCCCCCACTCCGGAGGCTTCGAGTTCTTCGCGGAGAGGGGGACGAATCTCCAGGAATACACGAGATCTTCTTCCTCGGTCGATCTCCAGGCGTCTCTTCCGGAAAAACTCAGGACACCCGTCGATCGGTAATCGAGTTCTCCCGGGGTCGCCTCGATAATCGTGTCGGGAGGCTCCGATTCCGGCTGGTACCGAAAGAGCCCTCGATCACGCGCCGATAACCAAATGTCCCCGCCAGGGCTTTCGCCGATTCCCTCGATTTCTGTGTTCGGCAAACCATGGCCATGCGTGTAGTTCACCACACGCCCCTCTCGATAGGAGGCGATGCCCCTGTGGGAATAAGCGATCCAGATCGTTCCATCGGAGGATTGAAAGAGTTTGGAGATTTGGTCGCTGATCAGTCCCTCCCGATGGTCGAAATGGCGGACTTTTCCTCCGACTAATTGGAAGACTCCATCCCCCGAGGTTCCAATCCAAACCGTGTCATCCGTGGCACAGAGGATCGAGGTGTAGTTTTTCCGCCCGAGCGCGGGCAGTTCGGAACTCAGGTCTTCATATTTCCCATCCTTCAGTCGCTCGATGGTCGAACCTCGGATGAGGTAGAGCGTTCCCTTCCTGTCCTCGGAAATCTGGAACACCTCTCCGGGCTGGGTGTTCAAGCCATCGGGATGGGCGACAAAACGATCTCCATCGAGAACGTAAACACCCGACGCGGCCTTCAACCAGGTTTGCGCTTGTACCGTGTAAATCCGCTCCGGGGTCGCCTCCTGGGGAATTTGAATCGAACGAAGAACCTTTGAATCTGAGAGCGAATACTCGATCGCTTCGGTTTCAGTCAACGCCCAAATCGTGGTGTCCGTCGGCTCGGAGAGTGAGAGAATCGGAGCGGTCAATCGGTGTTTGACCCGCCACTCGCCATCTTCAAAAACGGCAATCCCGCCGGTGGCGTCCGCGCACATTGGGGAATGGCCCGGTTGGGCATGAAATGTCGATTCGGCAAACCGGGTCTCCTCATTGGTGGTCGCGTGGTTTCTCCATGATTTGGGCGTGCCATGGAGCACTCCCTCCTCGGTCCCAATCCAGAGGGAACCCTCCGTGGATTGAAGCAGGCTTGTGGCATTGGGATGACCGATTTCGTCATCGAACTGGAGGTCGCTCCATTCGCCATTTTCGCCAATGACAATTCCGGTCTCGGTCGCGACCAGCAATTCTCCTGAGTTCAGAGGGATGAGGTCATGAATCTGGGATAACCTCGCGGGGTTGTCACGCACATGCCTGTCCCAAGCCGAATCGGAAGTCCAATCGCCATTTTTGAATTGATAAAGTCGTTCTTTTCCGAGCGCCCAAAGGGTCCCCGATCGATCCTCCGCGATCCCCGACCAAGCGGAGGGTTCTTCATCCTGTGGCGATTGAACCAACCACTCTCCTTCGACTCGCCGAAGGAACCCAATTCCGTCAACGAGAATCCAGAGGTCGCCCGAGGAAGTCTCCAGGATATCCTGGATCCGGTTTCCTTTAGTCACGCCCGAATCGACAACGATGGTCCAATCGAATGTCCCATCACTATTTGTCGTAAGGGAGAGAAGGGTTCCCCGGTCCAAGCCGATCCAAAGGGCTCCGTCGTGCAACCGCTCCAAGCAGGCAATGCCTTCGACATCAATCCGAAGAGAAGAATCGGGAGTCACGGAATCGACCCGGCCTCCCACGATATGACTCAACCCCCCCGGCGCACCGACCCAGACTCCATCGGCTCCGTCAGACTCCAGACATTCTATCCAATTATCCGCCAGACCATCGGTTTCATCGTAGACAGAGGTTTCCGTCCCCAAGATGCTGTAGACGCCGCCGCCGAAAGTCCCCACCCAGATTTTTCCCTCGGAGGTCTCGATGATCCCGCCGATCTCTTCATGGCCGATTTGCTCAGGGGGTGGCACTAGATGGAATGTCCACTCCTCGCCGCTGGACGATGCCGGGAAAATGACAAGCAAAATGGGGGTTAGGAGACGGACGAGGGTTTGTCGAGTCAAAGGTTTGAGTGGTTTCTCCCTCACGAAATGCGGGCGGACCGATCTTCGGCTCGGAGAGAGTACCATAACCCAGACCAAGGGGGAGGAGGAAAGACCGTCGCTTACCGATTAACCCCTAAATTCTTTCGAAATACCGGTGCTTCTCCCAGTCGGTCACCGCGGCATTGTAGAAATTGACCTCGTGCTCGGCGGACTGAATGAGAAATTTTCGGACCCTCTCGCTGAAGATGGATTGGGCGAGTTCCGACTCCTTAAAGACCTCGATCGCTTTCTCCAAGGAGTGAGGAACTCTTTCCAATTCGAGGCTCTGATACGCGTCCCCTTTGAACGGGTCCCCGCAATCGACCTGGTTCTTGATGCCCCAGAGCCCAGCGCCGATGGTGGCCGCGAATGCGAGATAAGGGTTCGCATCGGCGCCCGGCATCCGATTTTCCACCCGGAACGATCCGGCGTGACCGATGGTTCTCAGACAACAAGTGCGGTTGTCTCGCGACCATGCGATCGCGGTGGGCGCGAACGATCCCGCTTCGAAACGCTTGTACGAATTGATGGTTGGAGCGAATAGGAGCGTGAGATCCTTTTCGGCCCTTAAAAGACCGCCCAGGAACCAGCGGAAAACCTGACTGGGTTCATTTTTGTCAGCATCCCAAAAAGCGTTTTCCTTGTTTTCCTTGTCGGCCAAACTTGTATGAATATGGCAACTGTTTCCAGCCGCGTCGTTCGAGTACTTGGCCATGAAAGAGACGCTCATCTCATGATGGGCGGCAATCTCCTTCACAGCGTTCTTGTAGATCACATGACGGTCGGCCATCTCCAAAGCAGGGGCGTAAACGATATTGATCTCATGCTGCCCATGCCCCCATTCGCCCTTGCTGAACTCGATCGGGACCCCGGAAGCGGACAGGTAATTTCGGATGTCGCGAATCACCGGTTCGTCATAGGTTGTCGCGAGGATGTGGTAATCGATGATGTAGTCGCTGGAGGGGCTGAGGTTCTGGTATCCCTTCGCTCGAACCTGACGGTAGTTTTCTCCGAACAGGTAAAACTCCAGCTCGGAGGCCATGTAGAGTTCGTAGCCCATCTCGCCGGCGGCCTCGATTTGGTTGCGCAAAATGTTCCTTGGCGCCTCCTCGACCGGGTCGCCGGTCTCGTCGTTATGGACATCGCAAAGCAGGATGGCCGTTTTGTCCAACCATTTCGCATAGCGCAAGGTTGACAGGTCCGGGGTCATCCGAAAGTCGCCGTAACCCATTTCCCAACTGGTTAATTCAAAACCGGGGAGCGGAGTCATCTCGGTGTCGACGGTCAAGAGATAGGCGCAGGCGTGCATGGGGTGAGTCAGGACATGGTCGAGAAAATAACTCCCCGTGACACGTTTGCCGACCAATCGGCCCAGGTGATCGGGAAAGGCGCACACAACGGTGTCGACTTCGCCTCCTCGAATGCGGTTTTCGATTTCCTCAATGGTGATGGGGTCGCGCGGCAGGGTCATTCGATATCCTCACTAAATGGTTGGTGGGCAGTCCCTCAGGATTGAAATTGGCTGTCGATCGAAAGGAAGACATTCTTCACTTCGGTGAACGCTTCGAGAGCATAGAGCCCCCGCTCTCGCCCAATCCCGCTCTGTTTAAATCCTCCAAAGGGAGCCTCGTTGAATACGCTGG
Source organism: Candidatus Omnitrophota bacterium (assembly GCA_020632575.1). Classification (GTDB taxonomy): domain Bacteria; phylum Hinthialibacterota; class Hinthialibacteria; order OLB16; family OLB16; genus JACKFH01. The sequence goes on from JACKFH010000022.1 coordinate 39,334, forward strand.
AGTTGCAGTTGACGCTCAGATTACCACTCTCGACCGCCTTGGCAATGCGAATGGCTCGTGAAAGGTTCTCGCTCCAAATGGAGCCTGACAGGCCGTACCGGCAATCGTTCACCTCTCGGATCATCGTCGCTTCGTCCTTGTACGGGATAACACAAAGAACGGGGCCGAAGATTTCCTCTTGCGCAACTCTCATGGTGTTCTTCACATCGACTAAGACTGCTGGAATGAGATAGTTACCATCGACCATCGATGGATCGCTGGGAATCGTCCCGCCGTAAGCCAAGGAGGCCCCTTCCTCCTTTCCAAGCGCGATATAGTCGAGAGAGATCTGTCGTTGATTCTTCGAGATCATTGGCCCGACTTCGGTTTGATCGTCGAGGGGATCGCCAATCTTCAGGTTCTTGGTGGCTTCAATGAATCCGTTGACGAAATCGTCCAGGACCGACTGGTGCACAAAAGCCCGACTCCGCGCACAACAATCCTGACCGGTGTTGGCGAAGACCGACATCGGGGATGAGGACGCGGCCTTTGCGACATCGGCGTCCTGGGTGACGATATTTGGGGACTTTCCGCCGAGTTCCAGCGATATGCGGCCGATCTTTTCCGCGGCCTTCTTCATGATCTCGGTCCCCGTGGTGGTCTCCCCAGTAAAAGAAATCTTTCCCACCAAGGGGTGCTCCACCATGGCGTTGCCCACAGTCCCGCCCGGACCGACCAGGACCTGAAGGACACCAGCGGGGAGTTCCGCCTCCTGGGCGACGCCCGCCAATCCCAATGCCGAGAGAGGGGTGTAACTGGCGGGCTTGAGAAGGGTCGCGTTCCCGGCGGCAATCGCGGGAGCGACTTTCGCGCAGGTCATCAAGAAGGGAAAATTCCAGGGAACGATACAAGTTACCACCCCGATCGGTTGACGAAAAGTCAGATCGATACCGGGAGCCGAAACCGGCGGCATCTCGCCACCATGGATCAGGATCGCGCCCGCGTAATAATCGAACAGTTCCGCCCCGGCGTTCACCTCCCAACGGGAGTCTCCGATGGGTTTGCCCACATTCTTCGATTCCAGGGCGGCAAGATCCTCCAAGTTCTTGCGAATCCCATCCGCGATGCGCCGTAAGAATCGCGCTCGCTCTTTCGGCTTGGCGACTCCCCACCCCCCTTGGTCAAAGGCTGCCCTCGCTCCTTCAACCGCTTGGTTGACATCCTCGATTGAGGCCACCGCCACCGAGGCAAGGAGTTGGTTGTTGGCTGGGTTCAAGACATCCAGCGTCTTGCCCTCGCTTCCGTCGCGAAACGCGCCGTTGATAAAAAGCCCACGATTGATTTCAGACATGAATCACACCCCAGTTCGTCGTTCGTTGGAAAGGATTGGCGGATTAAATTTCCACTGGGAAGTATTTTCATGGAAAATCTATCCAAAAAAAAGGGATCAGCCCATTCGATCCGACCCATCCCACCTTTCTTCTGAATTTTCAATTGTTTTTGACAGAGACCTCAAAGGTCAATAGCCGCGCCCCCCCTCAAATCCGGTTCGACCGTCACCGAACTCCAACAGAGTCCGTTGGATAGAGATCAACTTGCACTCTCATTGAGTTGGATCATAATAGCCGCTTATGAAAACTTTCTTACAAATACTAATCTTGGTCGTTGTATCGATCGGCATCGGTCTCACGGTCAATGCCCTCGCTCCCGAATCGGTTCCATTGGTCGCTCCCGAAAGCCAGTTCGAGGTGGCGGTCCCGGATGAACAAAAGGTCGCCCATTCCGAGATCATTGAATTCTATGAGTCGGGCGAAGCCATCTTTGTGGATGCGCGAGGAGCAGACGCTTACACCGAGGGGCACATACCAGGCGCCTTTTCCATCCCTTACAAGGAATTCGAAGATGGGAATGTCCCGGAGAAAGTGGAATTGCTGCCCAAAGAGATGACCGTGGTCGTGTACTGCGATGGGGCGGATTGCCACGCCAGCAAGGAGGTCGCCGACCATCTTTTGGAACTCGGGTTCCAGCCGGATCTGGTGAAGGTTTTTCATGGCGGTTGGAAGGAATGGCTCGATAATGGGGGGGAGGTGGAATCGGGTGAACCCCTCTAAGAAACTGGCTGGGCTTTCGAATCACCCCATCTTTTTGATCCTCCGAGTGCTCCTCGCCGGGGTTATGCTCTATGCCGCGGTCCCAAAATTCTTCGACTGGGAGGCCGCTCCCAGAGTTCTAAGCTTTGAACCCTTTTCTCACAGTGTTCACAATTACCGACTTCTCCCGTTGGAAATGGTCAACTTGGTGGCCATGACGATCCCGCCGGTCGAACTCCTCGGAGCTCTCACCCTATTGACTGGACTCTGGCTCAGGGCGGGAAGTCTCATGCTCGCGCTACTTCAAGGGGTCTTCTTGTTTGGCGTGGCCCAAGCCTTTTATCGCGGGCTCGACATCTCATGTGGATGTTTTGTCGGGGTGGATTCCAAGGTGGGGTGGATTCCCCTAATCCGGGATTCGATCTTTTTCGCCGGTTTTGTTCTGATATTTTTAACCACATTCAAGGTTGATCGGGTTCAGGACAGTCAGTCGGAATCGCCTCCCCAGGAAACCAATGACCAACCGAGTCCCGCCGAGTAAATTAGGATTTTCTCTCGAGCGTCTCCCGAATGCAGTCCAGGAGCTGTGAGGGACGGTAAGGCTTTTGAATGTAAGCATCGATTTTCCCTCCTTCCGAGGAATCAACAATCTCTTCCTCGGAGAATCCGCTCGATAAGATCGCGCGGAGCCCCGGCTGGATCTTTCGGAGTTCCTCGATTGCCGTTCGTCCAGTGATTCCAGGCATCGTCATGTCGACAAGCGCGAGGTCGAATGTGTCGGGTTGAGCCCTAACGATTTCAACCCCGGCTTCGCCGCTTTCCACAATTTCGTGCGGAATCCCTTTCGACTTAAGGATCTTCGACACCAAGCGTAAGACGGATGGCTCATCGTCGATTACGAGAACTTTATTCGGCGGTTTGGGCTCCCTGCGGTGGCTTCCGTCGTTCATGGTAGTTGTATCCTCGCTATTTGCTTTCGGAAAGAAAACCCGAATACGAGTCCCCGAACCGATTTCAGTCTCGATATTCATGACACCTTCATGGGCGCGTAAAATGCCCTGAACCGCGGACATCCCCAGACCCCTCCCAAAAAACTTGGTCGTAAAGAAAGGGTCGAAGATCTTTTCGAGGGTCTGCTGGGTCATCCCGCATCCGCTGTCTGCAACCTCGAGATAGATCATTTCAGCCCCGTCTGTCTTGTCCGGTCTGAAGTCTTGAGGGGAGTCGCACAAGGGAGCGGCAGCCACTCCGGAGCGAACCCATATTGATCCGGAGTCCTCTCCAATGGCCTCCGAGGCATTGCTGACAAGATTCATGATCACTTGCTGGATCTGGGAGGCGTCCCCGTGGAAGGTCGGGAGATCCTCCGCAAGTTCGAACTCGATCTGGATTCTTTTGGAAATGGAAGCATTGAGGAGATCGACCATCGCAACCAATGTCTCATTCATGTTGAGACGGCTCGAATAGAATTTTCCTCGTCCCGAATAAGCCAACATTTGACGGGTTAAATCGGAAGCCTTTTTGGCGGCTTCCCCGATTTCCTCGATTTCCTCCCGTATCGGAGAATTCTCCTCCAGTTCCTCTATGGCGAGTTCGGTGTTCCCAATGATCGAAAGAAGAAGGTTGTTGAAGTCATGCGCGATTCCGCTGGCCAACACGCCGATGCTTTCCAGCTTTTGAGATTGTTGAACTTTGTCCTCGAATTCTTTCTTTTTCAGTTCTTCCCTCTTTTGTTGGGTGAGGTCGCGTATCACCAGGAGAAATCGGTCATCATTGCACTTGGAAAAATGAAACTCATACCATTTCGTCCCGCCTCCATCCCCATCTAAGTGAAATGAAACTGTGGCAGGTTTCCTCTCGTGCACGCATTTCTCGCATGCTTGTCGGATCCGCTCCGCGATTGAGGTCAGACTTATAGCCTTCCAAATTGGAGCGCCAAGCATGGACTCCTGGGATACATCACCAAAACAGCCGTCCGTCGAGGTCTCGGAAAGGAACTCCAAAACCTCCCCGGTTTTGTTCAACAGAATTACTTGGACCGGATAAGGTTTCATAGTCGATTGGGTTTGAATCCTTCCCGCCGGGAGATTGTCTTTCCGGGGTGACGGTCATTCAGATTAGTCGGATTGTTTTTCAAAATCATCTAGAGTTTGCCCTGAGGTTCCGATATCTCAATAAAAAGGCTCTTTTTCGAGATTGATCATAACGCTCAAGAAAATCATTGTCGAGGCTTGACATGTTATTTATTGGTGACAACACGTCGCTTTTGTCAACCGATCGAGACATCCGATTTCGAAGAAAGTCGGGTCAGTCTGAAAGGCGAAGCGCCCGGTTTTCCTTGAGTAAAATCTCGATTAGAATTTGTGAAAGAACAAAGAAGAGAGGTTAAGAGTTCATGTTTCGCCACCTTTTTCCCGTGATGCTCCTGCTTATCCCGATCCTGAACGCCCAGGCTTCCGAAGCGGTCTATGAACAAAACTTCGAGGAGGAGGAGGTCGACGATTACCCCATGGACTTCCTTGTCCTGGAGGGGGACTTCACGGTTCAGGAGGAGGAGGGGAACAAATTCCTCAGACTGCCTGGCACGCCGCTTGGTTCGTTCGCGCTTCTCTTTGGAACCAATGAGACTGAAGGGTTCGAGGTTTCGGCTCGAATCCGGAGCGAAAAGACAAAGCGCCGATTCCCATCCTTTGCGGTCGGAGTCAACGGAGTCAGTGGATACAAACTGAGGGTTGACCCGAACAAGCGCTCTCTCGAGATTCTCAAGAGAGATGAGGAATCATTGGTTCAAATTCCCTACAAATGGACTTCAGGCTCCTGGACCTGGTTGAAAATCCGTATCCGCAAAGCGGCGGACTCGAAATGGATGATCGAGGGAAAAGCGTGGGAAGAGGGAGCGGAGGAACCAGGCGACTGGATGATCTCCTACGAAGAGACCGAAGAGCCCGTGCCCGGTAAATTCTCCATTTGGGGCAAGCCATTCTCCGAAAAACCGATCGACTACGATGACCTCAAGGCGGTCAAAATCGACTGAATGCCGAAGACCCCATCCACGCCAATAGAATACAGGCCGAAATTATTCGACGCGGAATTCGTATTCGCCCGATAGCACTCGGCAGATGACTCGGTCTTTGGATTTGCCAATGGTCTCGCTTGCGTCGATCTTCTTTCCAGACTCGGTGACCGTCTGATTCTCTGTCGCCGGGATGGAGAGGGTCGCGGCGCTTCCGACAGGAACGCGAACTTTCCAAATAAAGGCTTTGCCTTCGATTCGCCAATCGCTGACCACCGTCCCTCTCACCGTATCGAGACTCACCTTGGCCCAGGTCAATCCGCCCCCGGGATGGGGCTCCATTCGGATGTGTTTGAATCCGGGTTGGCCAGCGTCGGGGGCAATCCCCACGATCAGCTTGTAGATCCATTCCCCGACCGCCCCGAACGAGTAGTGACAAAAGGAATTCATTCCCGGATCCTGAAATCCGCGACCCTCCACATAACCATCCCAACGCTCCCACATGGTGGTGGCGCCATGGTCGATCATGTAACCCCAGGAAGGGAGTTCACGGTTCAACAGGAGCTGGTAGGCCGTTTCCACATTGCCAGAATCGGTGAGTTCGGTCATCAACATTTTGGTCGTCTGAAACCCGGTGGAGATGTGATGGTTGTATTCCTCCACCGCCTCGACCATGTGTTTGGCGAGCGCCGCTCGGTCCTCATCCGGCACAAGGTTGTAATAGAGGGAGAGCGCGTACCCGGATTGAGTGTTTCCTTTCACCTGCTTCTCGTCATTCACGTAGGCCTTGAAATAGGCGTCCCGGATTTTTTCGTGGAGGTCCGAGTAGTGTTTGGCCCGGTCCTGCTTCCCGAGAACGGTTGCCATCCGAGATGCGAGTTGGCTCGATCGAGCATAAAAAGCCGTGGCGAGAACCTCCTTGGGAATGGTCGCCTTGTTCTCGGGCCAGCCCTCCATTTTCACCAAATCGCCATTGAGCCAGTCGCCGTAATCGTTACCGCGATTGCCGGTCCAGAGATACTCGGGAGATTGAGTGCCGATATAGGTCAACCATCTTTCGATGGCTTCGAAATTTTCCTCCAGGATGCGCTTGTCCGCATAGTTCACATAAACATCCCAGGGCACAAAAACGCCCGCGTCGCCCCAGGATGGAACCCCCGAAAACCGGATGTCGGAATCATAGGGTTGAGGCGCGAAATCGGGGAAACGGCCATCCCTTGATTGAGCATCGCGGACATCCACCAGCCACTTGGTGAAGAAACGGTCCATATTCATATTGAAGCAAGCCATCTGGGCGAAGACCAAAGCGTCGCCCATCCATCCGCACCGCTCATCCCGTTGGGGGCAGTCGGTCGGAATGCTGTGCATATTGTCCTTTTGGGTCCAGAAAATGTTTTGCATCAATTGATTGACAAATTCATCCGAACAGGAAAAGGAACTGACTTCCGGGCAGTCCGAATGGACAAAAACGCCGACCAGATCCTCGAGTTCCGGTTTTTGATTCAGACCTGTCACCTCGACATAGCGGAAACCGTGGTAGGTGAATCTGGGCTCGAAGACTTCTTCCCCATCGCCACTGAGAATAAACCGATCCTCCTGCTTGGCTCCATAATCTCGCCCATCCTTGGGAACTCTTAGGTTCGCGGTGTAGAGCGAACCATCCTCGTTCAACACTTCACCATGACGTAGGAGGACCTCCGTTCCCTTCGACCCTTTGACCTTGACCCGACACCAACCGGTGAAGATCTGTCCGAGATCGTAGATATAGACACCCGGACTCGGTTCGGTGATGGAAACCGGGGCGATCTCTTGAGTTTTTCGGATAGGCTGGTTCCTCTGGGCGACACGATCCGGACCAATAGCATCCCAGACATCGACAGCCTGCCAGTTGGAGTCATCGAATCCATTTTTATTCCAGCCCGGCATCTCGTTGCGGGAGTCAATGGTCTCGCCATCGAGAAGGTCGTTGGCTTGAATCGGACCCTGCTTGGTAATTTTCCAGGTGTTGTCAGTGGTCACGATCTGTTTCTTGCCGTCCTCGGTTTCGACCTCGAGCTGCGCCATGAACTTCGGTTGGTCTCCGTAGATGCCCCGTGTCGGACCATCCGGCACCACCAGGGTCAAACCGATCTTGCCCGCGTACCAGCCATTGCCGAGGATCGCCCCAATCGTATTGGCGCTTTCGTTCAGCATGTCGGTCACATCGTAGGATTGATACTGGACCCTCGCGTCATAGTCGGTCCATTCGGGAGCGAGGACATGATCACCGACCTTTTCGCCATTCAGGAAGACCTCATAGAGACCGAGGGCCGTCGAATACAGGGTGGCTCTTCGGACCTTGCCGTCGATTGAGAATTCTTTCCTCGCATAGTTGGCGGGGAAGGGAGCTTCCACCTTGCCGGGGTGTTCAATCCATTCCGCTTTCCAATGGAGAGGTTCGAGCAAACCCATTTGCCAATAGGATGGTTCGCTCCAGTCGGAAACCTCGTCCTTCCGATCCCACACTCGGACTTTCCAATAGACCCGCTCACCTGACTGCAATGGGCGACCGCCGTACTCAATGAAATGATTCTCGCCGCTTCGAACCCTTCCGCTGTCCCAGACATCGGCTTTGCCGGGTTCCAGCAGGCTTGGGTCGGAGGCGACCACCACCTCGTACGCGGATTGAGCCGCGCCTCGGGACATTTCTGGATCGTTCAATATCCAAGTGAGTCGAGGCTGGTCCGCCTCGATTCCAAGTGGATTGGTAAGCATTTCGCAATAAGTTTTTTCGATTTCTAGCGCAACGGCGGGTTGGGACATGGTGACCCCTATCAGAGTAAAAGTAATGGATGCAAGAAGATATCGCATTTTCAGACGCCTCCTTCGGAAAACGATCGCTTTCCGCAACCTCAAGAGAAATAAATCTCAAAGCGGGTATCGTGACTCAATTCGTCTCGTTGTTACAGCCCGACGAGTCGCCATCAAAAGCAAAGCGACAAGGCGGGCCATTAGGCGGCAGGTCCACGATCCTATCAAAAAAAGGCGAGAAGAAAAATCGGACAGACCTCTAATGTCGACTTGAGATTCAGCCCCAAAATCGATCAAGACCGCATTGCCAATGGGATATCACTTACCAGTCACCCTTAAACTTGCGCCTGAGGTAGAGACCGTTTAATCTGTTGCGGGTTTTAGCCCACCGCCTCTGGGATCTATCCCAATCGGTTTTTCTTAGCTCGAAAGGACAGGAGTCGATGATTTTCAGAAGTTTTATTGTTGCTGGTTTGTTGGCATGTGGGTTCGTTCACTCGGCCCTTGCGGAAGTCAACCCCCCCGAACCAGTTTATCCGATCCCTTCGGAGCGGCAGTTGGCGTGGCATGCATTGGAATATTACGGTTTTTTCCATTTCACCATCAACACGTTCACCGACAAGGAATGGGGGTATGGCGACGAGAACCCGGAGGAGTTCAATCCAACCGCCTGCGACCCGCGTCAGTGGGTGGAAATCGCCAAAGAGGTCGGTATGAAGGCGGTCATCCCAACCTGCAAACACCACGACGGATTTTGTTTATGGCCCTCCAAGTATACGGAGCACTCAGTCAAAAACTCTCCTTACAAGGACGGGAAGGGAGACATTGTCGGCGAAGTCGCTCGAGCCTGCCATGACCTTGGCCTGAAATTCGGAATCTACCTCTCCCCCTGGGACCGCAACCATCCGGAATATGGCCGACCCGAGTACATCGATTATTTCCGCAACCAGCTAAGGGAACTGCTGACCCAATACGGCGAGGTTTCGGAGGTCTGGTTCGATGGCGCCAACGGAGGCGACGGGTACTATGGCGGAGCTCGCGAGGAGCGCCGTATCGACCGTGCAACCTACTATGATTGGGAAAACACCTGGGCCATCGTTCGTGAATTGGCCCCCAACGCTGTCCTCTTCAGCGATGTCGGTCCCGATATCCGATGGGTCGGCAATGAAAAAGGATTCGCGGGCGACCCCTGTTGGCACACCTACACCCCCCACCCGAACGAACCCGGCGGACAAGCCGCGCCAGGGGCCTCGAACTACAAGGAGGGAGTCAACGGCCATGTGGATGGCGAATACTGGCTGCCGGCCGAGGTCGACGTTTCGATCAGGCCGGGGTGGTTCTATCACGAGAGCCAGAACGACCAGGTTCGCTCGCCTGAGAATCTCATGGAACTCTACTACCAATCGGTCGGACGCGGCGCTTGTCTGCTTTTGAATGTCCCGCCGGACGATCGCGGATTGATCCATGAGACCGACATCGCCGCTCTCCGTGGATTCAAGACCCTACGAGACGCGACTTTCAAAATGGACTTGGCGCACGATGCGACCGCCAAGGCGAGTAATGTTCGCGGAGATGTGGATACGTATGCCGCCTCCAATGTTCTGGATGACGATCGCTCCACCTATTGGGCCACCGATGACGGGGTCACCTCGGGATCGATCACAGTGGACTTCGGCAAGGAGACCACTTTTGATCATGTGGTCTTGCAGGAATATATCGAGTTGGGTCAACGGATTCTCAGGTTTTCGGTCGACGCCTATAGCGGTGGCCAATGGCGTACAATTGCCGAAGGTGAGTCGATTGGTTGGAAACGAATCCTACGGACTGACCCAGTGACCGCCGAAAAAGTTCGTTTCAATGTCTTGGAGGCCAAGGCCTGTCCCACACTTTCATCGCTCTCGATTTACGCCGGGCCGGATGTCAAGTGATTTGAGTTTTGAAAAAGTGCGGAAAGATCATTCACTGCAATGTGGAAAAATCACTTCGTCAGATACCGGGTGACCCCATCCCACTTGTCTCCGGGCGGGGTTTCCGAATACTGGTGGCAGAGGTCGTAAAGCCGTTTTGTGGGGCCATCTTCGGGATTTTGCGATAGGAGCGATTTGAGCGATTGCAGGGCTTCGCTGAACTCTCGCTTCGCGTATTGGTCCAGAGCCTCCTCGTAGCGACGGGCGTTTTCCAATTCCTCGGAGGCGACTTCATCGCTGTGTCCCAAGGGTTCAAAAATGACGGTCGCTTCGGTTTTCCCTTTGACTCGGACTCGGTCGATTTTGCGCCACTCGAATCCAGGCCCCGCGGCTGTGACCACACTCTCCGTGGCAAGCACCTCCGTGCCGTAGTAATTGTTGAGGGACTCGAGTCGCGCGGCCGTGTTCACTGTGTCGCCCAGCACCGTGTAGTTCAAACGGTCGGGGGAGCCGACATTGCCTACCACCGCCTCGCCGGTGCTTAATCCAAACCGAGTCAATAGAACCGGCTGGCCTCGGTTCATCCACCGCTCGTTGTGCTCTCGAAGAAGGTCTCGGCATTGGAGGACCGCGCTGACTCCGTGCTTCGCGTGGTCTTCATCAGGGGAGGGGGCCCCCCAGAAGGCGACAATCGCATCGCCGATGAATTTGTCGACTGTTGCGTTTTGTTCGTTCAGGGCGGCGAGCATCAAACTGAAATATTCCGCCATATGATGGGTCAGTTCATCCGGCTCCATCCCCTCCGCGAGGTTGGTGAACCCCTCAATGTCCGTGAAAAGAATCGTCAGAGCCTCGGTTCGACCTCCGATCTGAGCCACCTCCCCGCGTTGAAGGAGTTCTCGGACAAGTTCGAGCGGAACATAGCGCGAAAAGGAATCCAAAGCGCTGGTCATCTGGGCGTGAGCGTCCGCCAATTGAGAGACCTCGGTCAAAGAAGAGTGAACGGGTATGTCTTCACTCAGATCCAGGTGACGGATCCGATCGCTTTTGGCGGCCAATTGCTCCAGTGGTTCGCTATAACGGCGCGCCAAGATCACAACCATCAGGGTGGCTACCACCAGAGCAATCGCGCAGATAAGCAGGACAAGGTTTCTTTGTTGGATAGCGGGACCGAGGAAATCGCGCTCTGGAACCACGACACCGATCCAGAGGCGTTGGTTCCTCAGATCGAATGGTCGGAACCCGCCCCACCAGTATTCGCCCCCGCTTTTGAAGCGGAAATGACGAGTCTCATGGTCCACATCCGAACTATTGCCGATCTTAAGTAGACTCGCGGCTTTCGCCACATTGTCCAGATCGAGTTCGGTGGGAGTCAAAAGGGTCGCCGCGTCATCCGCCTTGGTTCCCGCTCCCTCGCGTTCGGCCGGATTTCGAAGACGTTCTCGGATCTCATCGGGGTCCGACCAGCGTTCATCGGCGGGCAGACCGAGGATGGAGCCATCGGAGTGGAGGACAAAAACCTTGCCATGCGGGCTCGGTCTCAGGCGCGCGGTGAATCGGGACAGGTCCATCAACAGGAGATCGAAAGCCACCAACCGAGTTCTCCCGGTCTTCTCGTCTTTCCATTTCAATGTCGCCGTCAAGCCGGCGTCCTTGGTAATGAAAAAGTAGTACGGATTTGTCCAGAAGATTTCATTCAGGGGAGGTTCGGTGTAGTAATTTCTCTTACGAGGATCGTAATCGCGGACATCCTCGGGAAGCGGATTGGTTCGGTAAGGTTCCAGATCGTCGGTCCAGAGCGCCTCGTACCCGGCATCCGGGCCCTGATCGGCCCACACAACACGGTTGTACCATTCGTAATCCTCACCCCCTCGAAGATCTCTGAACAGGAGGTACTCGAATCCTTCGTCATGGACCACCATCATCGAGGTGACCTGTCGATGTTCGTTGAGCAAAGGGACGAAGACGGCGTTGAACTGTTCCAGATCCTCGCGTCCCTCATAATCGAGAAGGCCCGAATTCCACCAATCTCGGGATGCGAGCACGAGGCCTTCGATGGACCCGAAGAAGTTTCGCATCGACTCATCCGCCCGCTGAGCCGATTGTTCGATCAAACGTTCCGAAAGGACTCGAACCGTCCTCCTGGCTCCCCAGATAGTGACCGCTAGGATTGTGATCGAAACCGACAGAAGGAGCACCAACAGATTGCGTAATAGGCTGGTTCTGATACTGACCGTGGAAGATTTCTTCATTACCTGATTTTAGCGGCTAATCCCCTTAGGTGGATATCCCTATTGGGATCCGTGAGTGACTTATTCTTTGGCGAGGGAGCCGCACACGATTCGATCGTCATTCCTCGCGAAGATATGCTTGTAAGCGTAAGCGGGGTGAGACCAGGCGACTTTTCCCTCTCGATAACGTGGATCCGAGGTGGCGTTGAGGACCGAGGTGCGATCGATCTCGGTGAATCCGTCGGGCGATAATTTCCCAATGATCAATTCGCCGTGTTCGTTGAACATGAACCAGCGATCTCCATTCCGGACGAAATGAATATTCCCCCACCTGACATTGGAGACAGCGGTGAGGTCCTCCCAGATTCGATCGCCTGTGGCCGCCTCCAAACAGCGAAGTTCTCCGTAACTGTCCACGCCATAGATGTAATCCCCTTCGAGAATGGGAGTGCTGATGATGCAATGGAGACTGTCGGTGTTTCGTTCGTTAATTCCTTTTCGTCGCCAAACCTTTTCAGCAGTCAACGTGTCGGGGCTCAACTTCAGCAGCAGCGATCCGTCATAGAAGGCCGATACGAAGACTCGATTGGCGTCGAAGACCGGAGTCGCCACATTGAGAACCATCCGACTCGGTTTAAAGGGATGGCTCCAGTGGACCTCCCCATTGTCAGGGTTCAAACCGGATAGGCTTTCTCCGGTCCAAGCCACCAGTACAGGCTCACCGGCTTGTTCAATCAGGATCGGCGAGGAATAGGAGGGTTTTTCGTCGAGAGCACGCCATCTCTCTTCGCCAGTCTTCTTGTCCAACGATATGAGGCAGGCGCCATCCGCGCCGCCGATCATTAAAATCACCGAGTCCTTATAAATCAGCGGCGAGGCGGCAATCCCCCAAATCGGCATGTCAATTTCATACTCGGTTTGAAGATCCTTTGCGAATAGTGTCTCCCCACTTGCGGCGTCATAGGAGTGGAAGTTTCCCATCGTTCCCAGCGCATAAGCGCGTCCCTCATCGATGGTGACCGAAGCCCGTGGTCCGAGGTCGTAGTCCACCTTATAAACCGCCTCGTAGGAGGTGGACCAAATGGATTTCCCGGTCTCCCAGTCAAGACAGTGGACCCGCTCGATTTCCGTTGGCTGAGTCTGACGGTCCATGACATAAACTCGACCCTCGGCCACAGTGGGTCCGTTGTATCCCGGTCCTATCGGCACGCTCCATTTTAGGGGGAGTTGATCCTCCTCGAACTCCTTCACTATTCCGTTCTCCGGCCAAACTCCATCTCGGTTGGGGCCTCTCCATTGAGGCCAGTCGGAGGCTGCCGCGGCGATAGACAATAAGCCTAGAATACCCGTTGAAAGAACGATAATGAGCGGCTGGATACGCATGGAACTCCCCTTTCAGGATTAAGACCACTTTTGGGTGGATTTGAAGAGTGTCGGAAACCCTATTAAAAGGAGCATACGGGTGGCCAAACCCATTGTCACGTCAGAATTTCAAATTATCGCTTGACCAGACTGTGGGTGTGGGGCATTTTCAATGTGAAGATGGAGGAAGGCATGGACCGCAGAAGTTTTATCCAGCAATCGATCACCGGAGCGACCGCGCTGTCGGGCATTTCCAGTGCGAGACCATCTGAAGCGGAGGAACGCCTCCCGGACCGAGGGGATGCGAGAGGCAAACCCAACATCCTCTTCATCATGACCGATCAGCAACGCTATGATTGTCTCGGCGCGAATGGGAACCGGATCATCCAGACCCCCAACCTGGATCGACTTGCATCCCAGTCAGCCAATTTCTCGCATTGCTACGTGCAAGCCCCGGTTTGTGTCCCCTCTCGGGCCTGCTTTTTCACCGGTCGCTATGCCCATTCCCACCGAAACCGGGTCAACTACACGGAATTACCCTCTGATGAAACATTGATGCAACATCGGTTGCGAGAGGCCGGATACAGCACCTGCTTGGTGGGAAAGACGCACCTCTATTACGATTACCCACCGACCCGCGAGGAGGCGATGCGGACCGGATTTGACACCGTGGAGCTCCATGACGGAGCAGGATCGACCGACCCTTGGTCGGACTATGTCAAGTGGCGAAACCAAAACGACCCCAAGAAAGATGTCTACTACCGCGCCTTGGCCCGCCCCGAGAAAGATGTCGGCTACTCCGGGAAAACCAACCCCTTCCTTTGCGCCATTGATGAAGAGTTTACGGATACAAGTTGGACCGGTTTAAAAACGAGAGAACATTTGAAAAGGTTGGCGGAAAAAAAGGAGCCCTTCTTTTTGTTTTCATCCTACTGGAAACCGCACTCGCCATTCGAAGTCCCGAGGCCCTTCGATTCTCTCTACAATGATGTCGATTTCGAATTACCCAAACAAGAATCGTTGGAGGATATTCAAAAACTCCCGCTTCCCCTTCAAAAACTGATACTCAGAGGGAATAACCCGCCCTATGACATGGATCGCAAGCGTTTGGAGTGGATCTATCGTTCTTATTACGGGGCGATCACTCACATCGATCGCGAGGTGGGAACGACTTTAGACACGTTGGACGAACTAGGGTTGAGCGACGACACCATTGTGGTCTTCTGTTCCGATCACGGAGACCAACTCCTCGAACATGGTCTGATGGGAAAGAATGTATTTTTCGAGGCCTCCGAAAGAGTCCCCTTCATGATCCGATTTCCCGGGAAGATTCAACCTGGCCAGTACGATGAGTTCATGGAAACCATCGATGTGCTCCCGACTCTTTTCGAACTCATTGGCCTGGAGGAGCCTTATCCCTGCCAGGGTCAAAGCATGGTTCCTCTCATCAGCGGCGAAGGAAAGTCATTCACTCCCCGAGATTGCGTGTTCAGCGAAAATGTCATCCCCGAGGTGTTCTCTAGCAGTTTTTTCTTTGAGAAGGACCGCGGCGTGAAAGGGATCCGTCACCCCGACGCCAAGATGATTTGGACGAGAGAATGGAAGTTCAACTACTATCCCGAGGGATACGCCGAACTCTACCATCTCAAGGACGACCCAAACGAGCAGCGAAACCTTGCCGGCGACCCGGACTATCGAAACACCGAAAGGGAATTGAAGGACCGAATCCTTGATTGGTTGATCAATTCGGTCGAAACCGACCAGATCGCTGAGAGGTGGTTGGTGTGACAGGTTGAATCATGGAAACGCATGGAAAGGGGAACATGGAAACCATGGAAGAAAAACAGTCCTATCGAGGTTTAGCAAAAGGTTATAGGTTTACTGACCAACTTCGGAGCAACGCGTATCCAAGTCAAACGCCTCGAATACGACCAAGAGAAAGAGAGAGGAAGACCCCAACGATGAGATCACGAAGAAAGTCTCAAACCAGGTGCGCGAGTTTATCTCCCGAGAATCGCCGATTCTCGCCGTTCCATGCTTTTCCATGTTTCTTTTCCATGGCCTTCCATGATTCAATTCTTTTTATCGTTTCAATCCTCACCCTCCTCACCCCCACCCTCTATGCACAGGAGAATGCCGTGTCCGCCGACAAACGCCCCAATGTCCTCTTCATCATGGGGGACCAGCACCGCTACGACTGCCTCGGAGTCGCGGGCAACCCCGATGTCAAAACCCCCAACCTTGATTCGATCGCTGAGGATGGGGTCCACTATACCAACACGTATTGTTCTTACCCGGTTTGCACGCCTGCCAGATACTCGCTCCTTTCCGGAGTGCCGGTGCATGAACATTGCGGTTGGTCCAACCACGCCACTCCCTGCGATGGGACGCCCATGTATCCCCGCATCCTCAGAGAGAATGGATATCGAACCAAAGCGGTGGGCAAAATGCATTTCACCCCGACTTACCTCGATCTCGGTTTCTCTGAAATGCTCCTTGCTGAACAGAATGGCCCGGGGCGTTGGGACGACGATTACCATCGTTACCTCAAATCCAAAGGATTGACCGATGTGAATGATCTCGAGGATCAGGAAAGGAATTATCGGGATGAGGCGAGAGACAACTACTGGGAAACTTTTGGAGCCCTGACATCCAACCTCCCCGAGGAGTATCACTCGACCACTTGGATCGGCGACCGTGCTGTGGAGGACTTAGCAACCTGGAAGGGCGGAGGAAATCTCCTAAAGGTCTCGTTCATTAAACCTCATCACCCGTTCGACCCGCCCGAACCCTGGGACAAAATGTACGATCCCGAAGCGATGACCATCCTTCCCGGTTGGACAGGGGAGTGTTTCGAACGGGATCTGGCTCGTGGCCGGGGGTATTTTCACAACGACACCTTGACGAAGGAGGCCCTCAAACGATGCATGGCCTACTATTACGCCACCATCTCGCAAATCGATCATCAGATCGGCAGGATGATTCAAACGCTCAAAGACAAGGGGCTCTATGAGAACACATTGATCCTTTACACCAGCGACCATGGGGAGTATCTCGGTTATCACCACCTTCTCCTGAAAGGGAACTACATGTATGAGCCGGTTGTTCGAATACCGCTGGTGATCAAATACCCCAACTCGGATCGGAAGGGGGAGGAATCCACCCAATTTGTTTCCAACGTCGATCTGGCGCCGACTATTCTGAAAGCCTGTGGATTCGATCCCGCTCCGGAGATGGAAGGTGTCGATCTCGGAAAAAACTCGAAGGGTCACGACAAGATTTTTGTGGAACAAGGTCCCTACGATGTCATGGTAAGGGATAGTCGCTTCAAACTGATTCACTCCGATCAAAAGGACCGGGTCAGCATGTTCTTCGATCTGGAGAAGGATCCCCTCGAGATGGTCGATCTATGCGATGACCAGGAATACGCTGAAAAGATCGCCGAATTCGAACAAGCCATCCATGATTGGAGAGGGGTGGATGCCTTCAAGAATCATGTGGACGAGTTCGCTCCCGTTATCGATCAACCCAATGTCCCCGATCTGGGCGATGGGCATCGTGAAGAGATGCAAAAGTATTTCGCGGAAGGCATGAGGAAAAAGGAATAAACCTCGGTCTCGAATCAGAGTCTGTCTTTAAAAAAAGGCCCGCTTGTTTTCGCAAGCGGGCCTTTCCAATTGACCGTGATTTCGTCCTTACTTCTTGGGCGGAACGATCGCGTCCTTGCACGCTTTCGCGACACGGAACTTCACGACCTTCTTGGCCGGAATCTTGATCTGCTCGCCGGTGGCGGGGTTGCGGCCCATGCGCGCCTTGCGCTGCACGAGGACGAGTTTACCAATGCCCGGAACGGTGAAGCCGGTCTTGGCTTCCTTGTAAGCGATCTCGGCCAGGTCCTCCAGAAGACCCTTCACTGTCGCTTTCGGAAGCTCATGCTTGTCGGCCAGCGCTGAAATCAACTGGGCTTTGGTCATCGGTTTTTTTGGTGGCATTTGTCGATTCTCCTCTAATACCATCTCATCAAAAAAAGATTGTACCTCAACTTGTTTTCGCTCATGCGAAAAACGGGGGAGATCATGCCAGAAACCGACAGGTTATTGAAGGGGTAAGCCTTCATTTCGACCAATAACCATCGGGTCGTTCGTCGATCTTACGGTTTCAGAACGACCCTCATTCCGACCTTGTCCTCGGCCGCCTGAAAGCCCTCGACAGCCGACTCCAGCGGGTAGACATGACTGATGTACTTCTTCATATCGATTCGCCCGGAAGCAATGAGATCGACTGCCTTGGATAGGTGGCTTGGGACCGCGCCATGCGATCCGAACAGGAAAATCTCCTTGTAATGAAGGATGTTTGTGTCGATCGGGACGATGCTCTTGCCTTTTGGCAACCCCCCGAAGAGGTTGATTCGAGCTCGATGGGCCGCGTAATGGAGCGTCTCCGCCTGGGCTTCCGGAGAGGGGCAAGCGGTCAATATGATGTTCGCTCCCTCCCCGTGGGTCTCTTCGAGAACCCTTTCAACCGTATTCTCCTCGGAGGAACAGATGGTCACATCGACTCCGTATTCCTTGGCGACCTCGAGGCGCGGCCGTGAACGGTTGACCACAATGGTTTTGGTCACCCCCATCAGCTTGCCGAGTTCCGTTAGCAGGATGCCTAGCGGCCCCGCCCCCACGACCACCATGGTATCGCCGAGTTCCGGCCGACAGAGTTCGATTCCATTCAGACAACAGGCGAGTGGTTCTCCCAGGGCGGCTTCCTCGAACGAGACATGAGCGGGGAGTTTCGCGATCGGCCCATGCTCGACCACCAGGTCGTTCAGGAGAACATACTCGGCGAAACTGCCCGGGAACTGATACCCCATCGCGTAGTTGATCGGACAATTGTTCCCCAGCCCCTTCATGCACATTTCGCATTTCCCGCAGGGGACATCTCCGCCTAGGGCGATTCGGTCTCCAACTTGAAAACCCGCCACCTTGGAACCGACCTCGACAATTTCGCCGGAGGCCTCATGGCCCATGATCGCGGGAGGGGTTAAACGGGTGTTGCCATGGTGGAACATCCGGATGTCCGAGCCGCAAATGGCGCAGGCACCAACCTTCACCAAGATGCTGTGGTCGTCAATCTCGGGTTTCGGAACTTCTTTGACCACCAACTTTTCGAGGTCTTCCAATACGGCGGCTTTCATCATTTGAAGTTTATTCTCCTTACAGATATCCGTGGTCTTCCAAAAACTTCTTGGAGATTTTGGATTCCTTCTTTTCGCCGAAGATCATTCGCTCGACATACTTGGCGATCACATCGACTTCGAGGTTCACCGCATCTCCAACTTTTCGTCTAGAGAGGTTAGTGATCTCCCAGGTCTTTGGGATCAGAGCGACAGAGAATCGGTCTTCCTCGAGAGCGGCCACAGTCAGGCTGATTCCGTCCACGGTGATCGATCCCTTCTCGACCACGTACCGCGACAGATCCTTCGGCAGTTCGACCCAAAGGGTCCAGTAATCTCCCGATTTCTCGATCTCCACAGTTTTCCCGATCCCGTCGACATGACCCTGAACGAGGTGTCCACCCAAACGATCCCCGATCCGCAATGGCCTTTCCAGGTTGACCAAATCGCCAGTCCGAAGAGTCGATAGGTTGGTTCGCTTCAGCGTCTCGACCGACACATCCGCCTGAAAGGAGCCCACACTGTCCGCAATCGCGGTGAGACAGGTCCCATTCACAGCGATGCTCTCGCCGAGCGTCACCGGATCGGACCAAGGCAACTCTCCGATTTGAACCCTCCCGCCACGAGAAGGATCGGTGTCGATACTTTGAACGGTCCCCGTACCCTCAATCAATCCCGTAAACATTGGCCACCCTTTTCCATGTTCTCCATTCCTTTCACGCGTTTCCATGATTCAATCTTTTCCCCCTCCCCGCAAGGCGGGCAGGGGCTAGGGGGAGGGGTTAATCCGGAATCCTGGGTTCAATTGTCACTTCATCCTCATCCATCGATTTCGGATGGATCTTCGTCTGCGCGCTCAAAAGGAGCGCCCCGCCAAGCAGAAGGACAATCCCGCCCTGCCACTGCAACCAGGTCAGTTTCTCGCCCAAGAAGAGGTAGGCCCAGAGCGGGGTGATAAAAGCTCCCATAAGTTGCATACCCCCGCTGATCGCCGACCCCAACCTTTCCAAGGAAATATAAAAGAAAGTGTGCGCGCTCGCGATCCCGATGAAAGCGGACAGGAGCAGCACTAAGAACGGCCCGGTGTCGGTGATCGCCACCTCCATGATATGGCTGTCCGGCTCGAACACAAAAAGAAATCCCAAAAGGACGATCGAGGTGTAGATCGAGATGATCGGGAATGCGATCCAGGGACGGACACCGTGCATCGAATATCTCACCGACACCCCATAAAGACCATAGAACATTCCGCAGATCAACACCAACAGGGGACCGAAAAGGCTGTCGCCAGAGGAAAGGCTGGCTCTGACCGCGTTCATAATGAGAAAACCCCCGGCGCAGAGGACCACCCCAATCCAAAACATCGGGCTTTTCATGATCGGTCGTTCGTCAGGAAAAAGGATGAGGCCACCGGTGATCGCGAAAACCACCGAGGTTCGAGCCAAGAAGCCAATCACCGAGGCGTCATTGAAATAGGGCAACCAAGCCCACAACCCTTGAGCGAACACATTCACTCCCGCTGGCAAGAGCGCCCATTTCCAAACGCTCCTCGGAACACGGCCCTTTCTCCAGAAATAATAGAGCGGCCCCGCCCAAAGCATGGAGGCGAAGGGATACCGGACCGCGTTCGATTCCCAACCGGTGATATACGGTTCCAGGTACTTGAGCATGGCTGGGATGAGCGACCAACACAGGATCGAGCCGGCCAGCGCGAGGCTGCCTATCAGGTCGAATTTCTTAGGCTTGGGATTCATTCAGTAAACTTTGGTAGTGATGGATCAGATCGTCCGCGAACGAGCGCCAAGTATA
>JACKFH010000023.1 GCA_020632575.1 Candidatus Omnitrophota bacterium
TTTCAGTTCGCGAAAGCGAGTGTGATCGAGGGAAGTTCGGTCATCGAATCGCAAATGCCGATCCGGCCCGAAGCGTTTGGGGATCAGAACGAGGGAATGATCCGCTCGGTGAGTCTCAATCCGGAAGTCAAGGAGAGCACTGATCGTCGGGGAAGAGTACGGAAGGAAGTCACGTTCCCCATCGAGTGGGAACTGAAAAAGCCAATCAATCGAGTCTTCTTCAAAGCGGGAGAGATGATTTACTGCGGGACGAACGGAATGATTGCCGCCGTTCGGACCCCGGAACCGGGAACAGGGGTGAGCGAGGGAGAGGCCACCCTCACTGAGGATTTTGATTGGAAAGCCGAAATCGATGGAGACCCATTCTCCGCAATTGCAGCTGATAACAAACTCTTCGTCGTGACTAAAGAAGGACGCCTTCTCTGTTTTGGCGACAAGGGGGGCGATCCTGTTGTTCACTCAAAACCTGAACCCAACTTGAAACTGACCGACGATTGGAACGCACGTGCGAAGGAGTTATTGGATGGCGCTGGACCGGGCGAGGGATTCGCGGTCTTGCTCGGCATTGGGACTGGAAATCTAGCCGAAGCGCTTGTCGAGCAGTCCAACCTCGATGTGATCGTCTTCGAACCGGATCTGGCCAAGGTGGAAGAGTTCCGCAACAAATGGAGCGCCCAAGGAATCTACGGAAACGGGGTGACTGTCGTTCCAGGGAACCTGACGGACGCGCCGATCTCACCTTACTTTGCCTGCTTGGCTGCCGCGGAGGATGACGCTTTCGCTGACCAAGTCGAAATGAAGGAATTTGCCAAGGTCCTGTTCGATTGTCTCCGGCCTTATGGGGGGAAAGCGGTCCTGCCGCTGCAGGGACAGAAGGAGGCTGAGTTCGAGGAGGCGCTCGCCAGTCTCGGCCAGCCCAACGCGAAATGGCAAGCCGCCGAAGGGAGCCTCACCTTGACCAAACCCGGGCCCCTTCCGGGGTCCGCGCCTTGGACCCATCAGTATGGCGATGTCGGGAACACGGTATTCTCAAAAGATCAGTTGGTGAAGGCCCCGCTCGGGTTGCTTTGGTTCGGTGGTCCCTCCCACCTCGATGTGCTTCCCCGGCATGGTCATGGCCCGCCGCAGCAAATTATTGGAGGCCGTCTATTCATTCAGGGCATTCAGGTCCTGAGCGCCCGCGACGTCTACACAGGACGCATCCTCTGGCGAAAAGAACTTCCCAACCTGAATACCCTGGACATGTATTACAACGACACTTATGTGGATGATCCCTACGACCTCACCTACAACCAGCGACACATCCCCGGGGCCAATCAGTACGGCACGAATTTCATTGCCACCGAGGATCTCCTTTATTTGGTCATGGAAGAACACTGTCTGGTGATCGATCCCACGACCGGCGATACAGTCAAGATTCTCAACCTCCCCGAATTGGCCGGCGTGAAGAATCCCAACTGGGGGTATATCGGAGTTTATGAGAACTACTTGATCGCGGGCGCGGCGCCCCAGCATGTGGACGAAGACGACAACAAAATCGTTCTCCAGACCAACAATCGATTCGGTTTGGGTAGCAAGCACTTGGTCGTCATGGACCGTCACAGCGGCGAGGTTCTTTGGACACAGAAGGCAAACGCTGACTTCCGCCACAACACCATTGTCGCCGGAAACGGCAAGGTGTTTTGCATGGACAGCCTTTCCCCCAAACGGCTTTCCCTCCTCAAGCGCCGGGGGCTGGCGTCGAACAACGATCCCAGAATCCTTGCATTCGACTTGGCGACGGGGGACAAGGTTTGGGAAACCGATAAAAAAGTCTTTGGAACCTGGCTCAGTTATTCCGCCGAAAAGGGTGTGCTTTTCGAGGGTGGAAGCGATATGGGAGACCGGGCGGATGACGAGATCGGCCAGGGAATGGCGGCTTATTCTGGAACCGACGGGAGGGTCCTCTGGAGCAACGAAGAGGAATACGGCGGTCCTTGCATCCTCTACCATGACCGGGTGATCACTCAAACCGGAGGGAGCAACACCCATGCTCCACCGGCGATGGCGTTCAACATCGAGACCGGCGAAAAAATCATGACAACACATCCGATCACGGGCGAACCGGTTCCCTGGGCGTGGCTCCGATTCAAGGGGTGCAATACAGCGATTGCATGCGAAAACCTCCTCACTTTCCGGTCGGCCTCAGCGGCTTTTGTCGATTTGGCGAAGGGGCTGGGAACCGCGACCATAGGAGGGTTTCGATCGGGGTGCACCTCGAACCTGGTGGCCGCGGACGGGATCCTGAACGCCCCGGATTACACACGGACCTGCACTTGCGCCTACCAGAATCAGACATCCCTGGCTCTCGTGCATATGCCCGAGGGCGTCCCAGGCAGCCCGGCCATTGAGGAGTGGAGTTTCCAATTCTATCCCTCTCCCGAAAAGCCAACTCCGATCCAACATGTCGGAATCAATCTCGGAGCGCCGGGCGACCGGGTCAATGAGGACGGAACCCTTTGGTTGGAGTTTCCGAGTGTCGGCGGACCTTCGCCCGAGCTTTCGATCGACCTAGAAGCGAAATCGCCAAACCTCTATCGGAATCACTCGACCACCATCGCGAAACCCTCGAACGACGGACTGACCTCTCCGCAATGGGTCGCGGCATCGGGTTTCGAGGGAGAGGGCCGAATCGCCATTCACCCCTACCTCTTCCCCTCGGAAAAGGACGAAACGGATGTGGAGGGGTTCCTCGAAAACGCTCACAACCCCGAACTGATGGCGGCGGTCGGCAAACCTCTCCCGACTCCTGAAGAGACTCTGGTTTACAAAATCCGATTGCACTTTGCGGAAACCAACGAAGTGAAAACGGGCGAACGTGTCTTCGATGTTTTCGTTCAAGGGAAAAAGATGATCGAGAATCTCGATGTGGCCAAGGAGGCGGGAGGGGTCAATCGAGGTCTGGTGCGAGAAATCGACGGGATCGAGGCGACCGATCGAATTATTCTGGAGCTTCATCCCTCCAACCCCGACTCGAAGTTTCCTCCGATCCTGTCAGGGATCGAATTGATTTCGGAGGGAAAAAGGAAGCCGCTGGATAGCTGATTAATCGGAACGGGTACGAGGTTTCACAGGTAGTGAAAAGACGGGCGTTCATCCATAGTTCAATCGCGGCTCCAGCCTATTTGGCGGTGGAGAGTCGAGGAGAGAGTGAGGCGGGCGCGCCGTCCGCGGGAAAGAGATCCGCACTCATCAAGAATGGTATGATCGCCGAGATGCCACTCGAAAAGGTTTTGGAACGGTATCGGTACGATCTGTTCGAGGACTTCCTGCCTTTTATGGACCGTCATGTCATCGACCATGAACTGGGCGGGTTCATGTGCAATACGGACCGTGATGGAAACAACCTCACTCAGGACAAGAGCAGTTGGTACGAGGGGAGGGGGATTTGGGTTTACTCCACTCTCTACAATCAGTTCGAACCGAAGGACGAATACCTCGAAGTCGCCAAAAAATCGGTGGATTTCATTCTCAAGACCGAGCCGAAGAATTCAAACGAGTGCTGGCCTCGTCAAATCTCGAGGGAAGGCGAGCCGCTTTCCACTCCCTGCGATGACATCTATGGCGACATCTTTATCGCGGAGGGGTTCGCCGAATATGCGGAGGCGAGTGGAGACAAAGCGTACCGTGAGAAGGCGATCCAAATCCTCGAAAAATGTGTCGGGATTTATGACCAACCGGATTACCTTCCCGATATCGGCCGGACGTATTTGGGCCGTGAGGCTCGCCCCTTCCCCGGCGCGAGAATCATCGGCCATTGGATGGTGTTCATTCGCCTTTGCACTCAGCTCCTTCGGAGACAGGCCGACTCCAAAATCGAGGCCCTCGCGGATCGATGCATCGACGCTATCCTCAATCATCATTTCAATCCTGAATTCGATTTGATCAATGAGTTGATCAACCATGACCTGACCCGACCGGAGAACGAATACGCCCAGTTGGTCTACACGGGGCACGCGTTGGAAACTTTGTGGATGGTCATGGATGAAGCGGTTCGAAGAAGGGACAAGGACCTGTTCCAGAGAGCGGCGGATTCCTTTAAGCGACATTACCTCGTGGCGCACGACGATGTTTATGGCGGAGTGTTTCGGAACCTTCAGAATGTCAACGAAAACATCTGGAGTCTGGATAAGGTCCTCTGGGCCCAAGAGGAGGTGCTCATCGGTTCGCTGCTCATCATCGAGCATCTGGGCGAGCAATGGGCCCACGATATTTTCTCCGAGATGCATCAGTATGTTTATGATCATTACCCACTCGAGAAACATGGCCTCCCGCTCTGGATCTTTAGCGCCGATCGGAAGGTGACCTTCGAGGAGAAGGCCACAAGAGTGGAACACTTTCATCACCCCCGGCATTTGATGATGAACATTCAGGCGTTGGAGCGAATCCGAGACCGGAATGGAAGGGTGTCGGACGTTTTCGCATAAGGTAAAATCGGAGTCGCCGTCCGATTGGGAAAGATGTTTCCCTTCATTGGGGTTGCGAACGACCATTGGCATGAGTTGATAATGACAGAGGAGGTCTGACCATGAGTGAAGCCAAGAACGATCGAAGAGATTTTCTCAAGATGAGCGCGCTGGCCGGGGCTGCGTCCCTTTCAGCCAAAGCATTTGCCGAGGAAGAAAGCGGAGATCAGGGTTTGCCCAAGCGACAATTGGGAAGGACGGGCGAAAAGGTCTCGATCCTCTGTTTGGGCGGGTGGCATATCGGATCGGTCAAAGACGAAAGCGAGGCGATCCGCATCATGCACGCCGCCATCGATGAGGGACTCACCTTTTTCGATAACGCTTGGGATTACCACGAGGGGGGAAGCGAGGAGATCATGGGGAAGGGCCTAGCGCAAGACGGAAAGCGCGACCAGGTTTTCCTCATGACCAAGAACTGCAACCGTGACGCCAAAGGGACCCGTCAATGTTTGGAGGACAGCCTCCGCCGTCTCAAGACCGACCATCTCGATTTGTGGCAGTTCCATGAAATCAATTACGACAATGACCCGGACTGGATTGTGGATGAGGGGGCATTGGCCGAGGCCCTCAAAGCCCAGGAAGAGGGAAAGGTTCGCTATATTGGATTCACTGGCCACAAATCCCCACACATCCATCTGAAGATGCTGGAGAAGCATGCCTGGGACACGGTGCAGATGCCGATTAACCCTTGTGATTATTTTTATCGGAGCTTCCTAAATGAGGTCGTTCCCCGGGCCAACGCGCGCGGAGTCGCTCCGATCGGAATGAAAAGTCTCGCGGGCGGTCGCTTGGCGAGTGAAAATGTCTGCACCCCCTCGGAGGCGATCCGTTTCGCTCTGAGCCAACCGATCTCCTCGTTGGTGACCGGGATCGAATCGATGGAGATTCTGAAACAGAACATTGGAATCGCTCGATCCTTCAAGCCGCTAGAGGGAGAGGAACTCCAGAATCTTTTGACCAAAGTGAAACCGGTCGCCGGCGATGGCCGTCACGAAAGGTTCAAGTCGACCCAGGCTTTCGATTCGGGCTATCACAGAAATCAGCACGGTTTCACCTAACCGTTGTTTCGCAAATCGAGTCATCCATCTTTGGAAACCAGAGGAGAGGCGGCCTCCGAGCCACCTCTCCTCCTTGTCCACTTCTTATTCCAGGGGTAATCCGTTAATTTGACCTCGCGGTTATGATTTGAAAATCGATGGAGGCAGTGCGATGCGAGAAGCGATGAGGATTGTTAGGGATGGATTTCTGGGGTGTTTTCCGCGCGGACTAATCGCGTTCTTGATTCTGGTCTCGATATCCACACCCGCCCTTGCCGAGGAAGGCGATTGGGTTCAGCTCTTTAATGGCAAAGATCTGGAGGGTTGGACCCCCAAGATCCAGGGCTACCCGCTCGGCGAGAATTTCGGAAACACCTTTCGTGTCGAGGATGGAATCCTCAAAGTCTCCTATGACCATTACGACACATTCGACGAGCGCTTCGGTCATCTCTTCTATGATGGCGAGTTCTCGAATTACATCCTAAGGGTCGAGTATCGATTTGTGGGAGACCAAGTCCCCGGCGGACCCGGTTGGGCTTTCCGGAACAGCGGGGTGATGTTCCATGGACAATCCCCCGAGAGCATGGAAATCGACCAAGATTTCCCGGTCTCCATCGAGGCGCAGATGCTAGGGGGAAAGGGCGAGGGGACAGGCGAGCGGACCACCGCGAACCTTTGCACCCCGGGAACGAATGTGGTGATGAATGGAGAGTTGTTCCTCCCGCATTGCGTCAACTCGACCTCCAAAACCTACAACGGGGATCAGTGGGTGACGATGGAACTGGAGGTTCATGGGAACGGGGTCATTCATCATTTGGTCGATGGCGAGGTGGTGCTGGAGTATGAAAAACCACAACTCGACGAGCGAGACGAATACGGGAAGAAATTGATTAAAGACGGCAACCTCATGCTCAGCGGGGGAACCATTTCTCTTCAATCCGAGAGTCATCCGGTTGAGTTCCGGAAGGTCGAAATCAAGTTGTTGGACGAGTGAGGGAGTCTGACCCAAAGACCTCCTCGCTTTCTTTTAAAAAGCGAGATCAAACGTCGCAGATATGGGCCGCTTGTTTGAGCGACTCGATGGGGTCGCGTTTGGGGACAAATTCCTGAGCGAGGTAGCCCTCGTACCCGGTTTCGACAATGGCTTCGCAGATGCGCCGGTAATTGAGCTCTTGGGTGTCGTCGATTTCCGCGCGGCCAGGGACTCCGCCGGTGTGGAAGTGGCCGATGTAGTCGATGTTTTCCTGGATGGTGGCGATGACATCCCCCTCCATGATCTGCATGTGGTAAATATCATAGAGAAGTTTGAATCGGTCCGAACCGACCTCCTTCACGAGTTCCACGCCCCAAGCGGTGTGGTCGCATTGGTAGTCCTTGTGATCGCGCTTGCTGTTGAGGAGTTCCATGCAGACTGTGATCCCGAGTTTCTCGGCTTGGGGCATCAACTGCTTGAGACCGATTGCGCAATTCTTGATCCCCTCTCGGTCATCCTGTCCCTCGCGGTTTCCGGAGAAGACAATCATGTTGGGCAAGCCGGCGTCGGCAATTTCCTGGAGACGAACCTCCCCGCGTTCCAGAAGGTCCGCATGTTGCTCAATACGATTCCACCCCTTGGTGATGCCTCCAGGCCCATTCGGCATCGCACAGATAAGGCCATGCTTCTGAACGATGGGCCATTCCTCAGGTCCCAGCAACTCGACCGATTTCAGCCCAATAGCCGCGGCCTCGCGTGCAAGATCGTCGAGTTCGATCCCCTTGTAACACCACCGACAAACGGATTGCTTCAGATTTCCCTTCAATGGAGTCTCCTCGGCATGGGATTTTTCCTGACTGGAAACCAACACGGCGGTTCCCGCGGCGGTCATGAGGGAAAGGGCGTTTCTGCGGGTGAGGTGGGACATGGGGCTTGCTCCTGGAACCTCTCCCCTTTCCGCAACCCAGGATCCGGAGAGAGGGATATTAGACACCACCGTGGGAGCGGCATCCCTGCCGCGAAGTCCGGTCGGGCCATTCGCGGCAGGGATGCCGCTCCCACGGCGTAATACTGGAATCACATATTATCGATGATCGCGTCTCCGAACTCGGAGCATTTCAGAAGGGTGGCTCCCTCCATCTGACGCTCGAGATCGTAGGTGACCAGTTTTTTCTTGATGGCGTTTTCCAGGCCATTGATGACCAGTTGGCCGGCCTCGTGCCAGCCCAGGTGGTCAAGCATCATTTGGCCGGAAAGAATGAGCGATCCGGGGTTGACCTTGTCTTGTCCCGCATACTTCGGCGCGGTGCCATGAGTCGCCTCGAACAAAGCGGTCTCCAGGTTCATGTTGGCCCCCGGAGCGAGACCGAGGCCCCCGACCTGCGCGGCGCAAGCATCGGAGATGTAATCGCCATTCAGGTTCATGGTGGCGATGACCTCGTATTCATCCGGCCTTAGAAGGACCTGCTGGAACATGGCGTCGGCGATCCGATCCTTGATCAGGATTTGACCGTCTTTCAATTTGCCATCCTGTTTGCTCCAAAGGTCGTCCTCATTGATCAATTGATCGGCGAACTCATTGGCCGCCACTTGGTATCCCCAATCGCGGAAGGCGCCCTCGGTGAACTTCATGATGTTTCCCTTGTGGACCAGGGTGACACTCTTCCGATTCTGTTTGATGGCGTAGTGAATCGCCGCGCGGACCAATCGCTGAGTGCCGGTGACCGAGATCGGTTTGATGCCGATGCCGCTGTCCTTGCCGATGTTCTTGTTGAAATTTTCGTTGATGAAGTCAATCAGCTTCTCGGTGAGCGGCTCGCCCTTCGCGCTTTCGATCCCCGAGTAAACGTCCTCGGTGTTCTCACGGAAGATCGTGACATTCAGTTTCTGAGGTTCTTTGACCGGCGAGGGAACGCCCTCGAACCAACGGACGGGACGAACGCAAGCAAACAGATCGAGAACCTGACGCAGGGTCACATTCAAGCTTCGGAAACCGCCTCCCACAGGCGTGGTCAGGGGGCCTTTCAGAGCGACGTGGAAACGCTTAATCGCCTCGAAGGTGTCTTTCGGAATCCATTCGTCGTACTTCTCTTTCGCTTTTTCGCCGGCGAAGATCTCGTACCACTCGAGTTTTCGCTCGCCTCCATAAGCCTTCTCCACCGCCGCATCCAAGACTTTCATTCCAGTCGGGGTGACATCGGTGCCGATCCCATCGCCGATTATGACCGGAATGATGGGATCGTTGGGAACCTTGAGATCTCCATTCTCAAGGGTGATGGGAGAGCCCATCGTGGGCTCCTCATACTTCTCAAATGACATCGCAATTCTCCTCTAATCTGGGGCGCCTTCGGACGGTTCGGCAAAGCCGCAATTTCGATTTCCCGAATTCAAAACAGAGGTTGGAAAGATACCACAACCCTCTCCCCTCTGGCAGAGGGAAGGATTTTGACGCAAGATCCCCCGGTTTCAAGCCAGAGGCGTCCGCTCTGAATTATTCAATGAGGATCCAACCCAAATCGGCGAAGAATAAGGAGGGTGGATAACTCTGGCGATTCCAAATGATTTATGCTACATTATTGAGGTTCCATCCAATTCCAATAAGAAGGTGGGATCCTGATTATCGAAAGGGGTTTGTTCACGCTCTCATGTCCAACCGATGCCTGACTCAGCCGGGTCGATTCGCTCTCCTCGGTCTTCTCGTCATGTTTTGTTCCTTTTTCCTGTCCTCGCCCTCGGCTCTCGGCCAAGAGGAGCATGGGACCGCTCCGGCCGGAATCGGCGAGGCGATTGTCTCCCAGGAGGAAATCCCACATGGGACAACGGAAGTGGGCGCCGATCACGGTCACGCTGTTGGCGAAGCGCATGGAGGCGAGGCGCACGCGGAGCACAAACTGACGGTCCCTTCAATCGTTTGGATTCTGCCCTTCGTCTGCCTTCTGATGTGCATCGCGCTTCTTCCGCTCATTCCCGCCACGGAGCATTGGTGGCACAAGAATTCGAGCAAACTGACCGTTTCACTCATCCTGGCCCTCATCACTATCGCCTACTATTGGTTTCGCGGTTTCGGATTCCCGCATGGTCTCCATGTCACCGATCCGGGATTTGAAACGGTTAAAGCGGTTTTCAATCACGCGGTGATCGCGGATTACATTCCTTTCATGTGTCTTCTTTTCAGCCTCTTCGTGATTAGCGGTGGGATTAGCGTGACTGGCGACGTGCCGGCCCATCCTACCACGAATGCAACCGTCATCCTTCTGGGTGGAGTTCTCGCCAGTTTCATCGGGACGACCGGCGCCGCGATGTTGTTGATCCGGCCTCTGCTTCAGATCAATAAGGAACGGAAATATGTGGTTCACACGGTGATCTTCTTCATCTTCATTGTCTGCAACATTGGCGGGTGTTTGCTGCCGATTGGCGATCCCCCGCTGTTCCTGGGTTATTTGAGAGGAGTTCCCTTCACCTGGACCTTTCATCTCGTGGTCGAATGGGGCTTTTGTCTCGCGGTGGTGCTCGCGGTGTATTTCATTTGGGATTCCATCATGTACAAGCGAGAAACCAAAACGGATATCCGTCACGACGAAACGGAGAGAGAACCCATTCGCATTCGAGGCGGAGCGAATGCGATGCTACTGCTAGGGGTGGTGTTTGCGGTGGCGCTGCTGGTGCCAGGGAAGACGATTCCAGGAATCAATTGGGTGGTGCCCGATCTGCATCCCTTCCCTCTTGGGGTTCGGGAGATCGCCCAGCTCGCTTTAGCTGGGATATCCATGGTCATCACCGCCAAGGCGATTCGCGAAGCGAACGATTTCAACTTCTTCGCGATCAACGAAGTAGGTTGCCTTTTCGTCGGGATCTTTATCACGATGCAGGTGCCAGTGGAAATCCTCAACCTGAAAGGCCCCGAATTGGGACTCCAGACTCCGGTCCATTTTTTCTGGGCGACCGGGATGCTGTCGAGCTTCTTGGATAACGCTCCGACCTATGTGGTGTTCTTTCAGACAGCCGGCACGCTGCCATGGGGCGATTCGACGCAACTCATGCAGGGGGTCCAAACCGCCACCGGCACGATCCCTATACCTCTCTTGGTTTCCATCTCAATCGGCGCGGTCTTCATGGGAGCGAACACCTACATCGGCAACGGACCCAATTTCATGGTCAAGAGCATCGCCGAGCAGGCGGGAGTCAAGATGCCGAGTTTCTTCGGGTACATGGTCTACAGCGTGGGCGTGCTCATCCCCGTTTTCATCTTGGTGACATTTGTCTTCATGATGTAGAAAGGGTCTGGGGTCACCAGTCGCTCTGGTCGACATGCGGAATGCTGATGGATCGCAGGATGTCGCCAGTGGGTTGCGCCCGGTTGATCACATAGAAGTGAACCCCGGGAACGCCTTCCGCGATGAGTTCCTCCAGTTGTTGGGTGCAATGCTCGACTCCGACCTTTCGTTGACCCTCCACATCCTCGCCCAAGGCCTCCATCCGATCGTACAAATCGGAAGGGAGCTTGGCGCCACAATTGGAAACCATTCGTTTGAGGTGAGCCGCGCCGGTTGTTGGCAGCACACCGGGAACGATGGGGACCTCGATTCCGGCCTTGATGCAATCGTCACGGAATCGAAGGAAGTCGGCGTTATTATAGAAAAGCTGGGTGATGACCACGTCACCGCCCGCGTCCACTTTCCGTTTGAGATTTTCGAGATCGACTTGCGGACTGGGCGCCTCGACATGTACCTCGGGATACCCCGCCACGGCCATGCTAAAATGGGGGAACTCCGCGCGGATTAACGCAACCAATTCGTTTGCGTACCGGAGACCTCCCTCCACCGCTTTGAACTCGGTTTCACCCTTGGGCGGGTCCCCTCGGAGAGCCACGATATAGTCGATTTCCAGATTTTGGGCCTCCGAGAGAAAACTTCTGAGCTGGTCAACGGTGGAACCGACACAGGTCAGGTGGGCGGCGACCGGAAGGTTTCGAGAGTCCCTGATCTTCTTCACAATTTCCAGCGTTTTATCCCGGGTGGACCCCCCGGCCCCATAGGTGCAGGTGATAAACGAGGGGTTGAACTGGATGAGATCCTCGACCGCCTCATCGAGACGGTTCTCGCCCTCCTCATTCTTTGGGGGAAAAAACTCAAACGACAGGCCAAACCCGCCGCGCGCATAGTGTTCGTTGATTCGAATCGCCATCTGAAACCTCTAATCTATTTTATTCAATTTTGGGGGAAAGATATTGAAGATGATAGCCTCGGGCCATCGGAAACTGCGAAAACAGTATCGCCGCTTTCCGATCTCTTGGCTACGACCCCTCTCCAATCGTCAGGTAATATACATTGACAACTCATAATTTTCAGGGAAATTTGGCGATGGAGGTGGTATCTTTTTGCCGGATTTTTGGGATGCTAATGGGAAATTGTAAAGGAATTCAGCCGGTTCGATCATGCGAAAAACACCTACCTGCCACCCATGTGCGGAGAAGCAGACGCTTCGAGTCCTCGATGTGGCCCTCTCTCACCCCAACTGCCCACAATACTCTCAGGAAGAGGTTTCTCGTATTCAGGAATCACTGGTGTTGCAGGTTCGTGAGCACCTAAAGACCAAACCCCCAGAAACCTCTCCCGCCGAATTGTCTTTCGATGCAATCAAGGCGGTGTATGAATTGACCGGTTTGGACGATCCCTACTCCGTTTTGAAACAGCTATCGAACGAAGAAGCCATGGAGCATCTCCCACGGATGAGACAGTGGATCGAAGAGAGCGATCATCCCCTCGACACCGCGGCGAGGATGGCGGTGGCGGGAAATATTATCGACCTTGGGATTCGCAAGGATTACGATATCGAGGAGAGTGTGGCGCGAATCCTCGAGGAGGGTTTCGCGATCGATTTCCTCGATGAATTCCTCCAGGATTTGCGTGACAGAGAGGTGAAGGGGACCCATCCGAAAGTCCTTTATATCTGCGACAACGCTGGCGAGATCGCATTCGACCGGCTGTTTTTGGAGACTTTGATCGAGCATTTTCCGCGAACTTCTTTCATCGCGGCGGTCAACGGTGGCCCCATCCTCAATGACGCAACCATGGAGGACGCCGAGTTTGTCGGCCTTCCCGAGGTGGTTCCGGTGATTGACAATGGATATGGTTTGCTTGGCACCGTTCTAAGCGAGGTGTCGCAAGAGTTTAAGAAGGCGTTCGATGAGGCCGATTGGGTGATCAGCAAGGGGCAGGCGAACTACGAGACGTTGGACGGTGTCTCCGATAAGGTGGTTTTCCTTCTGAAAGCGAAGTGCGATCCGATCGCCGAGCATGTCGGCGTCACTCTCTTTCAGGGGGTTTTCAAGAGAAACGATGACCGTTTGGTCGTCACTGCTTTGGGGGAATCCTCGTAACATGAAACTGTCCGCGCTTGTCACTGGTGGAGCCGGGTTCATCGGCTCTCACCTTGTCCGCCGTCTGCTCCAAGAAGGCTATAATGTCCGAGTCATAGACAACCTGGCCACCGGTTTCGTGAAGAATCTCGATGAGGTCAAGGACGACATTGTCTTTATCGAGGGAGATATCCGAGACGGAGATCAGGTCCTCGCCGCAACCGAGGGGATGGACTGTATTTTTCATCAAGCCGCGATGGCCTCGGTTCCGCGATCGATCGCTGAACCCGCAATGACGCATGAGGTCAATGTGATGGGAACGCTGAACATCCTCGAGGCGGCGAAAATCAAGCAAGTTCCTCGAGTGGTCATGGCCTCCTCCTCCTCCGTTTATGGTGATACGCCCACTCTGCCCAAGGATGAGTCAATGCCACCCTCGCCCCTGAGTCCCTACGCGACCCACAAATTCGCCAATGAGTTGTACGCGTACCAGTACTTTCTTCACTACGGGATCGAGACGATTTGTCTTCGTTATTTCAACATCTTCGGACCGCGTCAGGACCCAAACGGGGCCTACGCCGCCGTCATCCCCTGTTTTGTGAAGAATATCCGGAACGGCGTTCCTCCAAGGATCAATGGAGATGGACAACACAGCCGTGACTTCACCTTTGTCGCCAACGCGGTGGAAGGAAATCTGCTCGCCTCAAAAGCCGACGGGGTGGGCGGGGAAGTCTTTAATATCGCCACGGGACATCGAGTCACCATCCAGGAACTCGCGGAAAAAATCGCGGAATCCTTCGACTGGCGGGGGGGCATCGAGCATGGACCCGCAAGAGAGGGAGACATCCTCCACTCCTACGCGGACATCTCAAAGGCGGAAAAGAAATTAGGCTATCAACCGATGGTCAGTTTTGAGGATGGTCTCTCGGTGACTGTGGATTGGTTTCGGGAGTTGGAGTTCTAGGGTTCAGTCTCAATCAACCGCACAAGTTGTTTTTCAGAATTTGGCGCAAAGGGATTGACGATCTTTGACGTTGCGTTTCAGGATCATCCAGGAGGATGCACGCAATGAGACGGACGTCAGTAATCGGAGTGGGAACTCTTCTATCCGTTCTTTTTGTGTCAGCGGGCCATTCGGCAGACGTCGCCAACATCCCCCTTCTCCCAAAAACGCCTTCGGTCTTTGTCACCCGGGGACCCTATCTCCAGATGGGATCGTCCACCGCGGTCACCCTTCGGTGGAGAACCAATCAACCGACCGACAGCTATGTTCGTTCCGGGACCGACCTTGCCGATTTGAACGATGTCGCTTTCGATGTTTCCTCAACCACCGAGCATGAAATCCTCGTGGAAGGCTTGTCCCCAGACACGAAGTATTACTATAGCGTTGGCGATGCGACCGGCTCCCTCGCGGGTGGTTTCGACTCCTATTATTTTGTCACTTCTCCCCCGACAGGGGCCGCGAAACCGACGCGGATTTGGGCCTTGGGGGATTCCGGGCTAGCCGGGGCTAGCGCGGAGGCGGTTCGAGACGCTTTCTACGATTTCAATGGAGGGACTCACCCCGATCTCTGGTTAATGCTGGGGGACAACGCTTATGGCATTCCGGGTTATGGCGACGGCTCGCAGGTGGCCTACCAAGTTGCGGTCTTTGACAGATTCCCGCGGACGCTGCGGACCTCGGTGCTCTGGCCAACAATTGGGAACCACGAATGGGTCTCCTCTTTCGAGGCGATCGGACCCTATTTCGATATGTTCACTCTCCCGAAAAATGGGGAAGCTGGCGGAGAGCCTTCGGGGTTCGAGGGTTACTATTCCTTCGATTATGGAAACATTCATTTCATCTGTTTGGACTCGAATGATGGCATTCTCATGGGGGCGTCGCCGGATCCTCTTTCCGAGTGGGGGATGATCCCATGGCTCGAGTCCGACCTAGCCGCTACGGATCAAGATTGGATCATCGCGTTCTTTCACCATCCTCCTTACAGCAAAGGGGGCCATGATTCAGATCGGGAGCGCAACCTCATATTGATGCGTGAAAACGCTCTCCCCGTTCTGGAAAGGGGAGGCGTGGATCTGGTGCTTTCCGGGCACAGTCATTCTTTTGAACGATCCGTTCTCATCGACGGACACTATGGAAAATCGAGCACGCTGGTGAGCGCCAATATTCTGGATAGCGGCAACGGTAACTCCCTGGGGGATGGCGAATACCGAAAATACCACGGGACCTATTCGCACAATGGGACGGTCTACGCGGTTTGCGGATCCTCCTCGAGGCTCACCGAGGGCTCCCTGGACCACCCGGTCATGGCCACCAGCCAACTCCGGATGGGGTCGATGGTCATCGACATTGATGGGGACCGTCTCGACGCCCGGTTCCTGGACATCCACGGAGAGGTGGAGGATTCGTTCACGATCCTCAAGCGGGATGTGTTATCGGAGAACTCGTCGTGGGTGCGGTATGAGTGAGAGGGGGGCAACCGACCAAGAAGTGAATGTGGTGTATCATTCCCAGACCTTAAGGTCCAACCCCCGAGAGGAAGCGGGGGGATCTGTGAACAGCCTCGTTTGAAGGTTTCGCCAGGAGCGCCATTGGCGATGGAAGGTGGTTTGCGTTCGGATTCGTGGCACTGGAAGATTCATTGCCTACGCCGCCGGACCCTTTGGCTTACGCGACAGTCCTCATCTTGTTTGCTGGATGGACTGCAAATATGCTTGGTCGAAATTGATACCGCGCTGCAAATCCAGCCCAGGAAAATCGCCCCGCAACCCCCGAGGGCTTTGGCTTGCGACAGTCACTTTTTGCAAAATCCTGCCCGGAAGTCGGTGGCGGAAGCGGTTTTCCATCCTCCAGGTAAAGTTCGATCGCTTCTTCGACGATCTGACAGAGTTCATCGAAGACCGCCCGTTCGTCATCGCCATGACAACCGCCGAGGATCAATCCGGGAGCGCTGCCCACATAGCATTGATCCTCCTCGGACCATTCGACCACTTTAGCGTAGCGTGCGCTGGTTTCACTGTTTGGACTCCTCGATGCTTCTTTAACGGCAATATCTACCTTGTATCGCTTAGCGAGGTCTCACGGTTTCTGAAACGGTGATTGGCTCCACGCCTTGGATGCCACAAAGTTCCGATGACTACCTTACAACGGTTAACAAATCGTCTTTCGAGATCCGCGATCAATCCTCGAACTGTTGGTGGCATTGGGTTCGAGCGGTCTCGTTTCTCAGAAGAGTGGATTTGCGGACTTTGACCTCATCCTAGTCAGATTACACGTCATTTTCAACGAAAGTTTTTCCAAATCTGCTAGGCGGCTCCAGAGGCAAAAACGACGAAACGCCTCCAGGTTACCAGGAGGCGTTTCATATTCCCCGGCATGGTCCTACTCTCCCACTCCCTTCCAGGAGCAGTACCATTGGCGATGGAGGGCTTAGCTTCTGTGTTCGGGATGGGAACAGGAACCTGATGCCCCCCAATGCATTCGACATCGGATTTATAGAGAGTTTAACCGTTTATACTCGATATGCGAAAATGGGTATAAATCAACCCAAAGGGTTTCACCTGAGATCCGGGGAAGGAAGTCTCCGATTCCCACCAGTTCAACGTTGCGACCACGACCGCGTTGCCTTACGATTCGAAAATAGCGTTGAAAAAGAGGACCATGAAAGCAATCCCATTCGATCATGCCCAGGCCAATTTGGAAAAGACGCTGGACCAAGTCTGCGACAATCGCGATCCGGTTTTCATCACGCGGGAAAACAATCCATCGGGAGTTCTGATTTCCCTTGAGGACTATGGATCCCTGGATGAGACGGTTCATCTTCTCAGGAGCCCAGAAAACGCAAAGCGCCTCCTGGAATCCAGTGGACAATCGGAGCAAGACAGCGGTTAGGAAAAGGAACGGGTCAATTCAGAATCGTCTCTCCCGAATCCGCCTGGAACGACTATCTTTATTGGTAGAGGCAAGAACGAAATCCACAAAGAGCAGGGTCCGGACGAGCGGGTCGACCATAAAGGACTGAATAGGTCATGGTATGCTCGAGCGTGGCTACCACAAACCGGAAATTGAGTGGACAGAGGAGCACATCAGCGGGATAATCCTGCACGGACAAAGGTTTCGAATTAGGCGAGGTTGTTGGCGGCAGTTCAAATCAGCGGCACTAGCCGAGTGGAAAACATAATAGTCTGAGAACCAAGAGGCAACACAATGAACATGGATAGTCTGTTTTCACTAGAGGGTCAGGTGGCGGTTGTCACCGGTGGTGGCGCTGGGATTGGACGTGGAATCTCGGAGGTGTTCGCGGAAGCCGGGGCATCGGTTGTCGTGAGTGACCTCAATCAGGAGGCTGCGGAGGCCGTAGTGGAAGGGATCGTGAAGGGTGGCGGGAAGGCGATCGCCGTAGCCTGCAATGTGACCGAGGAGGCCGAACTGGAAAAGCTTGTTGATGAGTCGCTCAAGGCCTTCGGCGGGATCAACATCCTTGTCAACAATGCCGGGGGTGGTGGACCCAAGCCTTTCGACATGCCCATGAAGGACTTCATGTGGGCCTTCCAATTGAATGTTTTCTCGACATTTCGGCTTTGTCAGCTCTGTTCGGACCCCATTGAAAAGTCGGGGGGTGGCGCGATTCTCAACATCACCTCCATGTCCGCTGAAAACAAAAACGTGCGCATGGCTTCCTACAGCTCCTCCAAGGCTGCCGTGAGTCATCTGACGCGGAACATTGCATTCGACTTGGGGCCGAAGAAGATCCGCGTCAACGCCATCGCACCGGGCGCCATCAAGACTGCCGCGCTTATGAAGGTGCTGACTCCGGAAATGGAGAAGAACATGCTGCGGCATACACCACTGGGCCGTTTGGGCGAGGCTGAAGACATCGCCTACGCGGCGCTATTTCTGTGCAGCCCTGCGGCGGCCTGGGTGAGCGGACAAGTGTTGACAGTCAGCGGCGGCGGTGTGCAGGAACTAGACTGAGATGGAGACGCTATGGGTAACCACGCTTAGCGAACGGCGGATTTTAGGAGCATACTTCGTCGAGGGGCCGAATCGACCCCGAATTGACTCGGCTCGATGCAAGGGCCCCCGGCCGAAAACGGATTTGTCGGAAATGCAGCCGACAGAAAGGTAAATATGACATGCCAAGCGCCACTCGAATTGGCACGATCCTGCTTACTGTAACGCTGGCCCTATGCGGAACCTTGAATCAAGTTTACTCACAACCTAGCAACCCTTTGAGTGCACAGGATTCCGACCCCGGGAAGATGGGCTGGATGACCGGTTTTCCGCCGCCACCTGATAAGCTGATCATGCAACCCGAATCAGATTTCTTCAGTTTTCCTAAGTTACGATGGACGGTTTGCCACATTCGGGAGCTGTTGCCGACCAAACAGGTGAGTCGCGGTATTGGGTGTCCGATCCCTCTGACCTATGCGATCGATGACGGTATTGACGCCGTGACGTTCACTCCCATGGGCGCCGAGGAAACAATGACATGGGTCGAATCCCTTTCGGCGAACTACACCGATGGGATGCTGATCATTCACAAGGGAGTCGTCGTTTACGAAAAATACTTTGGTGGGCTGGAGGAAACGGGTAAGCATGCCGCAATGTCAATGACCAAGTCCATGACGGGACTCTTGGCCGAGATCCTTGTGGCGGAAGGGCGGCTCGATGATACGGCTGAGGTATCCTCTATCATTCCCGAACTCACTGACAGTGCATTTGGCAGCGCTACGGTCCGTCAAGTCATGGATATGACCACTGCCCTTCAATTCAGCGAGGACTATGCTGACCCCAAAGCTGACATTTGGGCATATTCAGCGGCCGCAGGCCCATTGCCAAAGCCCAAGGATTATGAGGGCCCGAACGGGTATTTCGAATATCTCAAAACCGTCAAGCAGGACGGAGTGCACGGTGAGGTCTTCGGGTACAAAACCATCAACTCGGACACACTGGGTTGGTTGATCTCGCTCGTTTCCGGCGAGAGTATGGCGGACCTGCTTTCTAAACGCATCTGGAAAGAAATAGGCGCGGAGCAGGATGCCTACATGACGGTAGACGCCAAGGGAACTCCCTTCGCGGGCGGGGGACTCAGCGCCGGATTGCGGGATTTGGGCCGTGTTGGATTGCTGGTGCTGAATGGTGGAGAAATCAATGGACATCGCCTGTTTCCGAAGGAAGTCGTGGACCATATCCGGGCAGGCGGCGACAAGGAAGCCTTTGCCAAGGCCGGCTACAAAACGCTTGAGGGCGGCAGTTATCGCAGCATGTGGTGGATCTATCATAACCTACATGGCGCTTTCGCCGCGCGGGGCGTGCATGGCCAAACCATCTACATCGATCCGACCGCCGAAATGGTCCTCGTCCGCTTCGCATCATTCCCCGTGGCCAGTAATGCAAGAATCGACCCTACCTCGTTGCCCGCTTTTCAGGCCGTGGCCGAGTATCTGATGGACAAGTGAGCAGCAACGATTATCACCGATATGATATAGACGGCCAACGTGGATTCGGACAACCACATCACTGAAGGGCTTCACAGCGGAGGCTTCGGGTTCATCCCGGGGATCGGATGGGATTCAAAGACTAATATAGCCCAACATCGGTGGACCGAAGGAGTCCGCAAAAACGACGAAACGCCCCTTGGTTTCCCAAGAGGCGTTTCATATTCCCCGGCATGGTCCTACTCTCCCACTCCCTTCCAGGAGCAGTACCATTGGCGATGGAGGGCTTAGCTTCTGTGTTCGGGATGGGAACAGGCGTTTCCCCTCCTCCATACACACCGGAAATCTCTCGAAACGGCGCCCTAATTCGGGCGCAGTTTATCGTCTTCTCTAGCCCGGAAACTCATTTTCCGGGTTTCTTCACGCGTCTCCCGGCAAGTGAGTTGCCGGGCTACGGTTTTTAGACATCAAGTTTTTGAGTACTGCCACGACATTCGCCTATGAATGTGGTGGGGTGATGTTGACTTGCGCTGATTTCATAGATCAAGTCATTCGTCCAATTAGTACCGGTTAGCTCCATGCATCGCTGCACTTCCACACCCGGCCTATCGACCTCATAGTCTTTAAGGGGACTTATCCTCCGAAGAGGGGGAAAACTCATCTCGAGGTTGGCTTCCCACTTAGATGCTTTCAGCGGTTATCCTTTCGCGACGTAGCTACCCTGCAATGCCCTTGGCAGAACAACAGGTACACCATTGGTCGCTCCGTTCCGGTCCTCTCGTACTAGGAACAGATCCTCTCAGTTTTCCTACGCCCGCAGCAGATAGGGACCGAACTGTCTCACGACGTTCTGAACCCAGCTCGCGTACCGCTTTAATTGGCGAACAGCCAAACCCTTGGGACCTTCTCCAGCCCCAGGATGCGATGGGCCGACATCGAGGTGCCAAACCTTCCCGTCGATGTGAGCTCTTGGGGAAGATCAGCCTGTTATCCCCGGGGTACCTTTTATCCGTTGAGCGACGGCCATTCCATTCAGAAGCCGCCGGATCACTAACACCTGCTTTCGCACCTGCTCGACCTGTATGTCTCGCAGTCAAGCTCTCTTATGCGTTTACACTCGACGCACGATTACCAACCGTGCTGAGAGAACCTTTGCGCGCCTCCGTTACAGTTTAGGAGGCGACCGCCCCAGTCAAACTACCCACCTGACACTGTCTCCGATCCGGATAACGGATCTGGGTTAGAGCTTCAATACCACCAGGGTGGTATTTCAAGGTTGGCTCCCTCGAACCTGGCGATCCGAGTTCAAAGCCTCCCACCTATCCTACACAAATGCTACCAAAACCCAATGTCAAGCTGTAGTAAAGGTCCACGGGGTCTTTCCGTCTAGCTGCGGGTAACCGGCATCTTCACCGGTATTACAATTTCACCGAGCCACTCGTTGAGACAGCTCCCAGATCGTTACGCCATTCGTGCGGGTCGGAACTTACCCGACAAGGAATTTCGCTACCTTAGGACCGTTCATTTCTGTTACTACTCGCCATGCTGCCGCGAGCGGCCAGACGTTTCCGCCTGACTCTCCGTGTCCCCACGAAGATCGGACCATATCATCCTTCTTGCGAAGGTTCGGCGTATGGTCTCTGAGGATTCTCAAGTTTCTTGAGGATTTCTTCGTCCGAATATTTTCGTTTTCCGCCATCGTTCATCTGAGATCGGATCGTCAGTATTTCCTTGATCCCCTCAGGCCGAAGGTGACGCCCCTCCCGCATCAGATTCGCGATCTCCTTGAACTTACTGAAGTCGCGCTTTTTCTTCGCGGAGAGGAAGCCGAAACGATTGAAAAACGGGATGACATTTTCCTGGATGGATTTGAGGTTATTGACCTCATAGTACCAAACTCCATCTTTCCGCTGACGCATCGTTCCGCATTCGAGATGCTTCTTGAATAGCGCCAGAATCACCCGGTCTCGCTGTGAGATGTTCATGCAAAGCGAAACCTTCCAGGGCACCGGGTAGTCTTTGCGAGGGCGGAAGGAGACATTAAAACTCCCTTCACCATCCACAAAGCCCGCCATGTACCATCCGAACCGGGGTTCAACCTTTCGGACATTAAACATCGGACATCCTCATCAAAACCAGAGCCTTTCCTGCTGATTACCCGTACTCGAGAGATTGTCACTGCCTCCCATGAGAGTCCCATAGGATTCTGGAGGCGAGTACTCCGAGGATAACCGGGCTTTCCAGCATATAGCCGAATTTGTTATCGAAACTACAGTGGTCCAGTTCTATAGTTACGGCCGCCGTTTACTGGGGCTTCGATTTAGAGCTTCGTCCGAAGACTAACCCCACCTCTTAACCTTCCAGCACCGGGCAGGCGTCAGACCCTATACTTCCACTTTCGTGTTTGCAGAGTCCTGTGTTTTTGCTAAACAGTCGCCTGGGACCTTTCACTGCGGCTCTCCAACGCTCCACATGGATACATTTCACGCCAGAGAGCGCCCCTTCTTCCGAAGTTACGGGGCTAATTTGCCGAGTTCCTTAACGAGTGATCACTCGAGCGCCTTAGAATACTCATCTCACCTACCTGTGTCGGTTTGCGGTACGGTCACCTCATGACAAGACACGAGGCTTTTCTTGGAGGCATGGAATCGTCCGAAGTGCGTTCCCCGAAAGTACTAGCACCCTGTCACGTCTCAGCGTTGATAGCTCCCGGATTTGCCTGGAAGCCCGCCTACACGCTTCGGTACTCATAACCACCAGAGTCTCGAACTATCCTTCCCCGTCCCCCCTTGCCTTAACGTCATGCGGCGGCACAGGAATATTAACCTGTTTCCCATCGACTACGCCTTTCGGCCTCGCCTTAGGGGCCGGCTGACCCGAGGCGGATGACCCTTGCCCCGGAAACCTTAGGTTTTCGGCGAACAGGACTTTCACCTGTTTTTTCGTTACTCATGCCAGCATCGTCACTTCTAGTCGGTCCACACGTCCTTATCGGTCGTGCTTCAATCCAAATAGAACGCTCCCCTACCACTTCAACAAAGTTGAAGTCCGCGGCTTCGGCGGTCTGCTTAAGCCCCGTTGAATTATCGGCGCTGCAATGATTGACCAGTGAGCTATTACGCACTCTTTAAAGGAATGGCTGCTTCTAAGCCAACCTCCTGGTTGTCTAGCCATCACAACTACCTTTTCCACTCAGCAGACACTTTGGGGCCTTAGCCGGCGATCTGGGCTGTTTCCCTTTCGACAATGAAGCTTATCCCACACTGTCTAACTCCTGAGGTAAAAGTTGTGGCATTTGAAGTTTATCTGGGTTCGGTAACCTGGTGGGGCCCCTAGTCCAAACAGAGCTCTACCACCACAACTCAATGTCTCAAGGCTCATCCTAAAATGATTTCGGGGAGAACCAGCTATCTCTTGGTTTGATTGGCCTTTCACCCCTATCCACAGCTCATCCAAGCAGTTTTCAACCTACACTGGTTCGGTCCTCCACCTGATGTTACTCAGGCTTCAACCTGGCCATGGATAGATCACTCAAGTTTCGGGTCTACCCCCTGCAACTAAACGCCCATTTCGGACTCGCTTTCGCTTCGGCTTCGGACCAAAGGCCCTTAACCCAACGCTGCAAAGGGTAACTCGCTGGCTCATTAAGCAAAAGGCACGCGGTCAGGCATCCCTAAGAATTGCCCTCCCACAGCTTGTAAGCGCATGGTTTCAGGAACTATTTCACTCCCCTCCCGGGGTTCTTTTCACCTTTCCCTCACGGTACTGGTTCACTATCGGTCACGAGCTAGTATTTAGCCTTACGAGATGGTCCTCGCAGATTCCGGCGGGATTTCACGTGTCCCGCCGTACTCGGGATACCTCTAGAGCCTTCATGCCTTTCGTCTACAGGACTATCACCTTCTCTGATCGCGCTTTCCAGCGTCGTTCAACTAGACAATCAGGTCCCACATTGAGGTCCCACAACCCCGAAAGGACGTATCCTTTCGGTTTAGGCTGTTCCCCGTTCGCTCGCCGCTACTAGGAGAATCACTATTGTTTTCTATTCCACCAGGTACTTAGATGTTTCAGTTCCCTGGGTCTCGCCTCGTATGCCTATGGATTCAGCATACGATCACCACGTTCTCACGCGGTGGGGTTGCCCCATTCGGAAATCCCCGGATCAACGGTCGTTTGCACCTCACCGAGGCTTATCGCAGCTAGCCACGTCCTTCATCGCCTTCTCGTGCCAAGGCATCCACCATGCGCCCTTAGTAACTTGAAAAAACCGGCGCTCGTACAACATCACCCCACGACAGCCACAGGCCGTCGTGAGAACTTTTGTGTACTCGGTTTCTTGATGTCTAAATTG
Organism: Candidatus Omnitrophota bacterium; assembly: GCA_020632575.1. Classification (GTDB taxonomy): domain Bacteria; phylum Hinthialibacterota; class Hinthialibacteria; order OLB16; family OLB16; genus JACKFH01. The sequence goes on from JACKFH010000023.1 coordinate 23,666, forward strand.
TCAAAGATCGTCCACCTTGGAAGAAGATGTTTTCCTCGGTGGTTCTGGCTAAACATGAAACAGGGGCAGGCGATCCGCCTGCCCCTGTTGGGGTTGCGTATCCGCCATTACTCTGCGTCTTATGTGATTTTATTGTTTCTCATAAGGTTTTGTTTAGCGCAGCGAATAAAGATCATACCAAAGCGAGGACCGAAGTCAATGGGTTTTCGAATTCAGTATCCCACAGCCCCGACCACTTAGCTCTAAGTCTTGTTTTCTCAAAGCCTAACCGACCATTTACAGAAAGAGAGGGTCCCGAGGGGCCGGCCCGGAGACCGGACGGGTCGGGAGCCTCGGAACCCCCAAAATTCGGCCTCTTTCCATTCGGAAATCGACCGAATGTCCTGGCGGTTGATCGATCCGTATCGGCAAAGCCACGCATCGCCATCGATATTCGACCAACTACTCTAATAATATAGAGGCTAATTCGGGGTGACAACAGTTTCTTTTGGGAGTTGTTCCGGGGACGACTTTTCAGGGGGGGTGTCAGGTAGAAATAGTGTGAAGGGTCCACTTTCCTCCCGGGTTAGCCCAAGACTTCCTTTCTGCTCCTCCAAAAAAGGAATCATGGGATCCCCCTCGTTCAAAACGAAAAAGGGATGGCTCCCATAGTGGAGCAACCAACCGGTCTTTTCGGCGGTGTCCACATAGTTCTCGTTCCAGACTATTTTGTGCGGGCGATCGCAGAAGATCTGATGAAGGAAGTTGATGCTGGTATAGAAATGGGAGGATTCCCCCAAACCCTGTCGGTCTCCGAGGTCCTCCCAGAGGGCCTGTTCGGGCGGGCGCTCGAAATGATCGAGGTTGAATTGCGGAACGGGCGTCCGGAAGGCGGGGTTGAACGCGAGGTAAAGAAGTGGAAGGGCCCAAAGTGTGCGGGTGTGAGGCGGTCTGAATCGAACCAAAAGGGACACCCCTGAAAGAAGCGAGATTCCGATCAGAAGATAGGAGGGGGAGAGGAGGCGGTGGTCCAGAAAATCCATTCGGAACACGGTGGAAAGGATGGCGATGCCGAGGAGATGGGTCACCGAGCCAAGCAACAGGGTGAAATGGGGGGCGACATGGAGTCCTCGCGATTTCCTGAAGAGGAAGAGGCCGATTGGAAGGAGCACGATCAATCCGAGCAGCACCGCGAGCAGAACTCGGTCGCAGGCGATCAGCGCATAGGCTCGCCGAAAAGGGTCAAGGATGTTGCGTGGATCCTGAGACCAATCCTCCAAATGGCTTCGGGTCGCCTTTTGGAAGAGGAGGTAATTTCGGACGAGCCAAATCCCGGCCGGCAGTCCAGCCACCAATGGCATGGTGACCGTCTTGGTCCAGCGGCGGGTCCGAACGACTGAGAGGGGGACGATCCAGAAAACCAGGTTGAAGACCCCGATAAACTTGACGGAGGTCCCGACCGCGAGCAGCGCCCCTCCGAGAATCCAGTTCCATTTCCCGCTTTCCCCGTCCAAAAGGGCTCGGACCGCGTAGAGGAGGGTTCCCAAGGTGACCAACAGAAAGAGCGGTTCGGAATAAAGGGTCCCAAAGATCTCCCGGAAGCTGATAAAGAACCCGAGGAAGAAATATCCACAGAGACGGAGGACGGGATCGAATTCCAGAGTTCGAAACAGGGGGACGGCTATCACAAAGATCCCCAGGATTGCGACGGCTTGCGCGGTTGCGGCCGCGAGAAGTGGATCGCCAAGCAAGAAGACAAACGGGGCGAGGTAGAGGGGAAATCCGGGTGGGTATTCGCTGTAGATCTCCATCACGGGTTCGAAGTCAAAGGAGGGAAAGTTGGTGTAGACCACAAATTTCCCTCGCTCCAGGAGGTTGGTCGCGGCGCTCAGATAGAAAGTCGAATCGGGAAGCAGGCCAAACCGGTTGAGCCAAAGAGAAACCATCAGGAGGCCCAAAATCAGGGGAAAGCCCCATTCCAAATATGTCCAAACGCGACCAGCGGTTTGGCTCCAACCAGACAGGGTCGCCATGGGCTGATCTCGTTTTTCTGAATCGATTTCCAGGTTCACGGTGGTGGATCTTAGAAGGTGGGAAGGTGGGGGTGAAGGTCGGAAAGGGGGCTCCTCAAGCAGGCCGATGCGACAACGTCAGTCTAACCGGATTGGCTCGTTCCCTTTCAATCGTTCGTACATCCGAATTCCTTTATCGACTTCTAAAACCAAGATCCAACTAAAAATCCCAACGGTTTTGAGGAGCCAGAACAGATTTGGGATAAAAAATAGAGAGTACAAACCGAAAGTAAATAGGACGCCACCGGCCCAAATGGCTAGTGCTGACTTGTGGCGATACCCTGAAAGGAACGCTTTCCACCTCCACCATTCGGAAACTTGTAAGAGGAAAAAAACAATCAACAATGCAACAGGAAAACCGATCAGTCCATAAAGAACTGTTTGCGCTCCGCTCTCCTCCCGGTTGAAAAGCGTGACCCCAAATAATCCAACCCAAAAAAGAAGCGTTGCACCAAGGAAGACCTTATTCCCAAATCGCTTTTTGAGACGGACTTTCCGCCTTAAACCTGCGTAAGTTTCAGCCACGACGTTTCGGTCCCAATCGGCGTCTTCTTCGGTCCTGTAGGACTTTCGATATCGCCTATTCGCCTCCAACGGGTCGCCGAGCAGTTCAACGAAAATCTTCTGCATAGGTTCTCTGGGTGTGGCTGTTACGGCCAAGTCTTCCGCAACCGACTCAAAGTGGGTCTGAATATCCTCACGGATACGTCTGATACTCTCTTCCGCTAAACCTTCGGTCGCGGCTTCAAGCCATTCATCTATGGAATGGTGATCATCCATGATTACGCCGCACCCTCCGGGGCCAACGCAGGCATGGCCAAGATCCGTTTCAGTTCCTTCGCGTCCCGATTCATTAGCCCTCTTCCCTTTTGGGTAATCCGGTAATAACGGCGGACCCGACCCTCCTTGTAGGGTTGAGTGTATGATTCGAGGATGCCCTTCATCTCGAGCTCGTAGAGATCGGGATAGAGGAGTGCCTCCTGGTTGTCCAGGACCCCCGGCTCCATCCTTTTGATTCGTTTGGCGATCTCATATCCGAACTCGGGTCCATCGGAGAGGACCTCGAGGATCAGAGTGGGAAGACTTCGTTTGAAAAGTTTCATCTCGTCTTATGATCTCCCGATCGCCCGGGAAGAGCAACACCTTTTTTGCCCATTCGGAGAGCATCTACGATCCCAGGTTCTCGAAGACAAAGGTCCCTTTCTTGTTGGAAATGATGATATCGGGGTAACCGTTGCCGGTGATGTCCTCGACAGTGAACTGGGTGCCGACCCCGGAGTCGTCATCGATTTGGTGCGGGGTCCAAACCGGCTCGCCATCTTTCACATGATACTCGAACCAATAAAGGACCGCGGGATCATGCCCGCCGGGATCGTGACCGTTGTGCGCGAAGAAGCGTTTTCCGGTGACCAGGTCGGGGCTTCCATCCTGGTTCATGTCCGCGAAACACATCGAATGGGTCTGAGAGAACTCTTTCTCGAGGATGGTGTGCTGAGTCCAAGTCATTTCGCCCTGATCATCCTTGCCCTGTTCCCACCACCAGATGCCAAAATCATGCGCGGCGGAAGAGACGATGTCGTTGTCGCCATCCTGATCGTAGTCGTAGACAATCATGTGGGCGCATGCCGGACCCAGCGCGGCGGGGTGGAAAGTCCAATCCGGAGTGGTCGGATCCTCGGGCGATTCCCACCAGCCCTCATTGATCACGATATCGTTGTGACCATCTCCGTTGATGTCTCCGACCCCCATTCCATGAGCGAACTTGAAAGTCCCGGGAGCGTCGGTGGCGCTGACAATGGTTCGAGCGAATTTCGTCCCCCCCTCCTCTTTGGGCGCCTCGAACCAAGCCCACTGGTCCTCGGGGGCGTAAGGAAAAATCAGATCCTCGCGACCGTCCCCGGTGAGGTCGGCAATATGCGGAGATTCATTGCAAACTGATTGCCAGATGGCGTGTTTTTCCCAATGGCCCGGCTCATTCTTGGGGTTCTCGTACCACCATCCCGGAGCCCCGGGGAAACCGATCAGAATGAAATCCTCCCATCCATCGTTGTTGACATCCATGGCCCCGTTGATAAAGGAATCCGAATAGCCCTTGTCATATTCGAAGCTGCCCGGCTCGCGAAATTCGTGTTTTTCCCAATTCGGGGCCTCATACCAATAACAACCCGCGAGAACATCGACCTTGCCATCTTTATTGACATCGGCGACCGCGCAGCCCTCGGAGAAAAAGACATCGTTGAGGACATATTTTTTGAACTTGATTTCATCGCCGGCAGTCGCGGCGAGGCTGAGAGATAGGATGGTGACAAATAAGAGTTGCTTCACTTTAAGGTTCCTCCACGTGGGTTTCACATTTTGCACTTTACCGATTGAATCATGGAAACCCATGGAAGGGAGGGAAAACATGGAAGTGCCAAAATCGAGGATTTTGGCGTTTCTTTTTTTCCATTTCTTCCGCGAATTCCGAGGGATTCCATGATTCAACGTATTCAGGTTCAAACTAAATCGCATGCCTCGGCGGGCATCCACTTCTCCGGTTGCCCCTTCCATTTGACATTGCACCCGACCGGATTGGTGAGGGGCCTGCTGACCGATTTCCCCGCCAGATGTTCGGAGAGAGCGTTCTCCAGGTCATTGACTGTCATCTGGCTGGGGTCTCGCGGACTGTCGCACTCGCGTCCAGTGTAGATCAATTTGCGGTCCTTATCGAAGACAAAGAAATGCGGGGTCTTCAGTCCACCGTAGGCGCGCGCGACATCCTGGTCCTCATCGCGAAGGTAGAGCCATGGGAATCGCTGCTCCTCCATCCGCTTCTTCATATCCTCGAACGAGTCGGTCGGGTGGTTTTCGGTGCTGTTCGAGTTGATGCCTACGAATCTTACCCCCTGAGCGGCGAATTTTTCGGCGGTTTGGCGTGTGATTTCATCGGAGTTGGTGACATACGGACAGTGGTTGCAAGTGAAAAAGATCACCAACACCGGATCCCCGGAGAAATCGGAAAGCGAATAATGCTTGCCGTCGGTCGAGGGAAGATCGAAATCCGGGGCTTTCTCGCCGATTTGGAGTGTAAAGGCCATCGGTCTTTCTCCTTGTGTCGCATTTTTTCCGTTTTCAAGAAACCGAGTTTTGGCTTTTTCGGGATGGAAATCAAGGATGTCGACTCGACCGTCATCGACGATCGACTCTCAATCCTTAGGTTTTGGGCTAAACTCCTCCATTGAATTCAGGAGGCCATGAAAGCTCAATGCCCTACCCCAACGTCCAAAAACTTCGCGATCTCGTTCAGGAGATCGAACTGGTCGGCCAGCTCCAACATGAACGAGGGAGCCACAACCTACAGGCGATCCTCCGTGAAAGCGAAAGGGAGCTTCAAAAAACACTCTCCGAGTTGAATAAGGTCCCGGTCGATCAACGGATGGCGGAAAAGGAGCCGAACGATCTCGACTCGATTCGGGCACTTCGACCAAAGGGGCCGAGGCGAATCTGGAAAGAGTTCGATAAGGAGGTTTATCGGAACAAATTGGAGGGCGGGCTTCTGGGTCGATTCGCAGGATGCACATTGGGAGCGCCAGTTGAACTCTGGCCAGTGGAGAAGATGAAGGCGTTGGCCGAGGAGTTTGGCCAGGAATTCCCTCCCACGAAGTATTGGAAATATGTTCCGGAGCCAAAGAGTCTGAGGTACGACTTCAGTCCGGTCGAGGCTTACACTCGGGGTGGGATGGATGGGGTCCCGGTCGACGATGACATTGTGTACACGTTGCTGGGACTTCTCATTGCCGAGGAATTCGGCCCTGGATTCACGACCGAGCAAGTGGGCGAGGCTTGGCTGAAGTATCTCCCCTATGCCTGCACCGCCGAGGATGTGGCGCTTCGTCATTTGAAAGCGGGCATCCCCGCGAACCAAGCGGGAGAGAAGGAAAACCCCTATTGCGAATGGATTGGCGCGGATATTCGGTCCGATCCCTGGGGGTATCTCGCACCGGGCTGGCCGGAGCGAGCGGCGGAGATGGCCTATCGGGATGCGTATCTCAGTCACCGTCGGCAGGGGATTTACGGGTCCATGTTTTTCGCCGCGACGATTGCCGCAGCCTTTACGGTCGAGCATCCGATCGAAGCGGTGGAGATCGGCCTGACAGAAATCCCGAAGGATTGCGCCTTGGCCAAAGCGATCCGTTGGGCGTTTAAGGTGGCTCCCGAGATCAAGGATTACCGGGATGCTCGCGCGGCGGTCGACCAAAAATTCTCGGGGATGGATCCGGTCCACACAATCAACAACGCCTGCCTCACTGTTTTTGGCCTCTCGATTGGCGGGACCGACCTCACTCGCGTTATCTCGGAAACGGTCGCGATGGGACTGGACAACGATTGCACCGCGGCGACAGCCGGGAGCATTGTGGGGGTTATCATCGGCCAGGACGCCATCCCCGAGAGATGGACCAAGCGATTCAACAACCGGGTGCATTCCTACCTGATCGATCAACCCAAGTTTTCGATATCGGGATTGGTGAAACGATTTACAAAGCAGGCACGAGGAGTCTACGAATCCGAACTAAGGTAGACCCTTAAGGAAGACCAAAAATTCCGCCCAACTCCGAAACACATAATCGGCTTTTGTCTCTTCCAGGTAGACGTCGTTGTATCCGGCGAACAGCCCCGCTTTGCCCCCCGCTCTTTGGATGCCCAGGATGTCGGTGTATTCGAGATCCCCGATATGAAGCATTTCCTCGGGCTCGACTCCGAGGTTTTGGGCGGTGAGTTCGAACATCGGAGCCTGGGGTTTGGCGACTCCGACCTCATCGGAAAAAGTAAGCGTTCCAAAGAGGTTGAGGATGCCATCGCGTTCCAGCAGCTGACGCAGGCATCGGCCCGGACTGGTGGCGGTGTCCGAGATGATGCCGATCGGGAATTTTTCCGAGGTTTTTTTGACTGCTTCCACCGCGCCCTCGACCGGGTCGGGGGGGTGGACCACGATGGCGGTGGCGGAAATCTCGGCGAGTTCGAGGGCGGCGTCCTCCGAGACCTGGGTCTTTAACTCCCTCATCATGAGCCGCACCTTGTCATGGGGCCCGAGGGTAACCTGCTCCTCCTTGTGCACCCGCTCGAATTCCTGAAAAACCAAGCGCGAGGCTGCGGTCACCTCATCGTAGGACAGCCCGGTGTGGCGCACAAAAGCGTCCATCCGAATCTTGTGTCGGGTCTCCCCCCGATTGTCCTGGTACAGGGTTTTCCAAAAATCGAATGTGATGGCTTTAATCGTCATGGAGGGATGGATTTAGCACAGAAGGGGGTTGGCGGGGAGGGGTGGATGAGTCGAAAATCGTCTCGCGCAGTCCCCTGAGAAACCAATATGTGAGAAAACCCTAGGCTTTTCGGGTTTTCCGACCCCCCGGTTCTCATGCTGACCGCATGTGCTATGGTGAAAGTAATTCTCGGAAAAAAACCAACACGAGAGGAAACATTCATTCGGCGCCTCTTGCCGAAACCAAGCGGATTCAAGATTTGTTTTTATTCGGTGGGTTAAACACGGCTGGAAGTCCGCGGATTCGTGCGCCCTTTCGTTTGGGTATATAAAGGAAGATTTAATTATGACCGTACAACAAGAACAAGATTATGGGGAAAACCCGATCGAGGTTAGGGACACAGGTAAATATGTTGAGGAGTATGTCGGGTCTTTTGTCGACAAATGGGACGAACTGATCGATTGGGAGTCGAGAGCGGAGAGCGAGGGGGATTTCTTTATCGAACAACTGAAAGAGCGCGGAGCCTACCGTGTTCTCGATGTCGCCACCGGAACCGGGTTTCACTCGGTTCGATTGGCGAAGGCGGGATTTCAAGTGGTCTCCGCCGATGGCAGTCCCGAGATGTTGTCGAAGGCTTTTCAGAACGGTCGCAAGAATGGAAAGATTCTTCGCACCGTTCAGGCGGATTGGCGATGGCTGAACCGGGATGTTTATGGCAAGTTCGACGCGGTCATCTGCCTTGGGAATTCGTTTACTCACCTCTTCTCGGAACGGGACCGTCGCAAGGCGCTCGCCGAGTTTTACGCGGCGTTAAGGCATGACGGGATTCTGATCTTGGATCAGCGTAACTACGACGCCATCCTGGACAGCGGTTTCTCCTCCAAGCATGTCTATTACTACTGCGGAGAGAATGTGAAAGCGGCGCCCGAGCATGTGGATGAGGGGCTCGCCCGTTTTAAATACGAGTTTCCGGATCAGAGTGAGTTCCACCTCAACATGTTCCCGCTCAGGAAAGACTACGTTCGCAAACTCATGACTGAAGTCGGGTTTCAAACCATCACCACCTATGGCGACTTCAAGGAGACCTATAAACACGACGATCCCGACTTTTACATCCATGTCGCCGAGAAGAAGTACGATCACGAAGACGGAGAAAACTAAAATGTCGAAAGTTGTGGATAGAACTCAGGAGTATTACAACAGCACCGACGCGGACGAATTCTATTACCGTGTCTGGGGCGGGCAGGACATCCATGTCGGAATTTACAAAAGCGAGACTGAGCCGATCGCCGACGCGAGCCATCGCACAGTCGAACACTTGGGCGGCAAGATCTCCCACCTTCCCTCGGGAGCGAAAGTGCTCGACATCGGAGCGGCCTATGGCGGCGCGGCCCGTCACATCGCCTCCGCTCATGGATTCCATGTCACCTGTTTGAATCTCGCCGAGGTTCAAAACGAAAGGAACCGCGAGATGACCGCGGAACAGGGATTGTCCGATCAAATCCGCGTAATCGATGGAAACTTCGAGGACCTGCCGTTCGAAGATGGCGAATTCGACGCCGTCTGGTGCCAGGACTCGATCCTGCACAGCGGCGACCGTCGCCGTGTGTTCGCCGAGGTCAACCGTGTTTTGAAACCAGGGGGTGAATTCATCTTCACCGACCCGATGCAGAAGAAGGGTGTGGACAAAGAATCTTTGCGGCCCGTTTTGAACAGGATTCACCTCGAATCCATGGGATCGTTCGACGATTACCAGGAGTACGCCAAGGATCTCGGGTGGGAAACTGTCGAGATCGAGAATCTCTCGGATCAATTGGTGGTCCATTACTCCAGAGTCAAGGACGAACTCACCTCGAGAAGGCCGGAGCTTGTCGAGTATGTTAGCCAGGAATACATCGACAACATGTTGACCGGACTTCAGCATTGGATCGAAGCGGGAGAGAAAGGACTTCTTTCCTGGGGCGTTCTGCATTTCAGGAAGCCGAAAAACTGATGGCGGAGAACATCGATTACGAGAGCGAGCATCCCACCTACGCGAACGGGAGACGGGATGATTTTCACCCCGTCGTCTTCATTACCTCGGCGGGACTGATTCTATCGTTTGTTTTCCTTTCGCTCCTTTGGCCTGATCGGGCCTTTGAGGTGTTTTCCACGGTGAAGTCGGAAATCACGCACGCGGCGGGTTGGTTTTTCATGCTCGCCGCCGACTTCTTTCTGCTGACTTGCATCTATCTGTTGTTCGCGAAGGGATGGGATATCCGTCTGGGAGGACCGGACGCCGAACCCGACTTTTCGTATTCCCAATGGATGGCGATGCTCTTCAGCGCCGGGATGGGAATTGGCTTGGTGTTCTGGAGTGTGGCCGAACCGGTGACTCATCTCCAGACTCCTCCTCTGGAGACAACCCCCGCCATATCCCCCGAGGCGGCGGGAAGCGCGATGGCCATGACTTATTTCCACTGGGGGCTTCACGCGTGGGGGATCTATTCCCTGATGGGGTTGGCGCTTGCTTATTTCTCATTCAATCGGGGACTGCCTCTGACCATTCGCTCCACCTTGCACCCACTGCTGGGCGACCGGATTCATGGAAACCTCGGCAACCTTGTCGACATTGTCGCCTCGGTGGCCACTCTCTTCGGAGTCGCGACCTCCTTGGGTTTTGGAGTGCAGCAAGTCAACTCTGGCCTCCACTATGCGTTCGGTGTCGACAAAGGGACAGCTATCCAGATCATTTTGATCGCGGTGATTACCGCCTTGGCGACCACCTCCGTGGTGCTGGGGTTGGACAAGGGGATCCGTCGGTTGAGCGAACTGAACATGGTGATGGCGGCGCTCTTGCTCGCCTTTGTCTTCATCGCCGGACCCACGCTTTTTGAGTTGAATGGGTTTGTGCAGAATTTGGGGCACTATTTTCAACAGTTTATCGAACTGAGCAGTTGGACCGAAGCCTACCGTGACACAACTTGGCGGGAGGGTTGGACCATCTTTTATTGGGCTTGGTGGATCGCCTGGTCGCCTTTCGTGGGAATGTTTATCGCCCGGATTTCACGGGGTCGAACGGTGCGCGAGTTTATCTTAGGCGTTCTGTTTGTTCCGGCCATGCTGACCTTTCTTTGGTTGAGCGTGTTCGGAAACGCGGCCATTCACGAAGTCTTGGGCGGAAGCACGGCGGTGGCGGACGCGGTCAACGCGGATGTTTCCACCTCGCTCTTCGCCCTCTTGCAGAACTACGGTTTCCCCCTGCTCTCCTCGATTCTCGCGATCATCGTGATCGTATTGTTCTTTGTCACTTCTTCGGATTCGGGGTCCCTGGTCATCGACATCATCACAGCTGGAGGCCATCTGGATCCTCCCCTCCCTCAGCGAATTTTTTGGGCTATCACCGAGGGAGTGGTCGCCGCGGTCCTTCTGTATGTTGGGGGGGATCAAGCGCTCACTTCGCTTCAGACTGCCGCGATCGCCACCGGTCTGCCCTTCGCGATCGTCCTGGTGGCGGTGGGCATCAGCCTGATCCGAGCCTTGAGCCGGGAGTCGGAGGGAATGAGGAGTAAGAGCGCTTAGGAGGAAAACCACGGGGTTTTACTCATTCGGGATTTCGGGTTCGAGTCGGTCGGCGAGGAATTCGGCGATGACCGCATAGCCCTTCGCGTTGGGATGTCCTCCTCCCTTCCGGTCACCCAAGGCAATCTCCTCCTCTAGTCCCTCGTACTTCTCGAACACAGGAGTTGAGTCGATCACCTCGAAACCGGCATCGACCGCGGCCGTCTCGAGTTGGGGGTAAAAGCGGTCCTTCAAGACCGTCCGATAGTATTTCAAATCGCGGAGATCGGGGAAAACGATCATGTAAGTCTTCGCGCCAATCTCTCGGCTTAGATCGCCAATTTCCCTCATCGACTCTTTGGCGACTTTCCACCCATTGAAGTCATCCCGATAGTAGTCGGTCCAAACCAATTGGTAGTGGGAGTCCAATTCCTCGGCGCCGGCATTGAACGAGGGAGAACCTCTCCACCATTCCAACAATCTCTCTTTGGCTAAAGACCGAAAGTATTGGAAATACTGGTAAGTGCGCATGTCCGTCTTGGGGTAGCGTTTGATTTTATAAAGAAGAGGGTGCTCCGCCTTCTCTTTCGCGTGACGCTCATACTTGGCTTTCTTGTCGTGGAAATCGTTGACCGGGTAATACCCGACCAAAACGATGTCGGGTTCGAACTGATACCCATGGCGTTTGAAATAGACCGATTCGTTATAGGTTTCGTAACCGGCCAAGCCGGTGTTGATGACCTCGATGGATCGATTCGGGTGTTTTTCTTCAAGGATCTTCTGGAGCTGAGCGGGGTAGGTTTGGTCCTGGGGGATACAGACGCCATAGGTCCAAGAGTCGCCCAGGACGAGGATTCGAAACGTTCCCTCGGGTTTCTCGAGCGAGACTTCCGGACTCCTGAGGCCATGCGAGTTGATCGAAACCTCCACACCTTGGGCCTGTCCCTCGAATCCTGGGCGGAGAACATTACCAAGTTCGGGATCCGGCAGATACATTTCATGGCTATCCAAAGAGGGCAGGATAAGACGCATCCCAGCCTCCAGAATGCACAATGAAATGAAACAGGAGGCCAGGAAGAGTCCCCAATTCGTCCACCGGGAATGACTCTTACCCTTGGGGGTTGGGCCCTTCTCATCCTTCGAAGCCTGGGATTCGTTTTCGTTCATGTTCCCACAATTCCATCCAACACAGTTTCATGATGATCTACCGACAACCCGAATTATAGCGAGAGAAGGGTTGGGGTTCATCCCTTGAAATGGAATCGGTTTTCAAAGGACTATTGTATGGGGGGAATTAAAGGAAACGGCCCGATCTCTCTCGTTTCGAAACCCTCTCAATCAGGAGCCAAATACGTGTCAAGAAGTGTTCCTTTCCTTCTTCTTTTCTTAATGATCTGCCTGAACTGCGCGCACCCCTGCGCCATGTTCACCCTCGCGAGGGATGGTCTTGTGCTCTTCGCCAACAACGAAGATTACATCAAACCAGGGTATGTCTGGTTCACCCCGGGGGAGGAGGGGAAGTACGGCCGGATCAATTTCGGATTCAACGACCATTTCGCACAGGGAAGCATGAACGAGGCAGGGCTCTGTTTTGACGCAGCCACGGTTCCCGAGATTCCTTTCGAACCCGATCCCTCGAAAAAGAAGGTCAAGAACCTCCTCGAAAAGATCATGGATGAGTGCTCCACGGTGGAGGAAGCAAAGAAATATTTCGAGGAGTACAACTGCACTCACCTTTCGGGCGGGCAATTCATGTTCGCCGACCGTCACGGGGATTCGATGGTGGTTTCATACCTGCCGGATCGGGGCGTTCTGTTCTCGGACCGGGCTGGAGATTTTCAACTGATCACCAACATCCGTAATGAGGCCTCCGGATTTCGCTGCGAACGGTATGTCCTCGCCGGGCGGGTTCTGACTTCCGGTAGCGATTTTTCGGTCGAACTGGCAAGGGATGCGTTGAACGAAATTCACCAGGAGGGAAAGCAGGCCTTTACCTCTTACTCCAACATTTTCGATCCGGTGAATTTGAAGATTTATGTCTACAACCTTGCGAATTACGAGGAGCAAATCGAGTTCGATCTCAAGGAGGAACTCGCAAAAGGGAAACACTCGGCTCCTCTCGCCGACCTGTTCAATTCGGATCGAAAGGTTTCAGATGTCCGCGATGTTCCCGTCCGAAAATTCGAAACGGAGATTCAACTCGACCCAAAGATCCTCGGCAGGAACGCGGGCGAATATTTGAGCGAGAATCCGCCCGCGACACTCACCCTTTCAGTCGAAGGGAATGGTCTCGCGATGACCTCGGGAGAGGGAAACCCGGCGCACCTTTTTCCCGAGTCCAATACGTCCTTTCGAATCCGAGAGGGGGGTCAGATCACATTCGATGTGGCCGAGGATGGTTCTGTCCGCGGGTTTACCCTCCACCGTTTCGGCGACCACTACGCGAAAAGAAAATCGCCATCCCGGGAAGAATGACCGAGGCAAGGAAAGCGACCAGGAAAGAATTGATGTTGGCGGCATAGGCCCCTATGCCCGCATAGACAAGCGACACCCCCAGGTTGGCCAGGCTGGAAACCAGAGTGAACCTCACAAAGGGGATACGGCTCATGCCCGCGTAAACGACCGAAGCCTCGGCCAGGACCGGAATCGGCCGGAACACCGCCACCATCCAATCGCCCCAGCGTTCCCCGCCCTTTTCGAGTCGCTCGAGCTCATGGGTCCCGACAAACCGGTCGGCGGCTTTTCTTCCAAGGGATATCCCAGTCCCATACCCGGCGAAACAACCGAGGATCATTCCCACCAACGAAACAATCAGACCGGTGAAGAACCCCAGGTAGTGTCCGCAAGCGGTGCTAACCAAACTTGAGGGGACTGGCAGAAAAACATCGAGCGCCAACGATCCGCCGAGAAATATTCCCAGGAAGAATCGATTCTCCGGTCCCTTCTCGATAAAGTTTTGGGTGAGAGATTCGATTCGATCTCCAAAAATCAGAAACGGGACGATGATCAACGCCGCAACCGCCAGCCAAAACAGGATCCATCGAAAAGTCGGACGTTTCTCCTCGCCTAAAGTCATCTTGCCTCTCGGAACTTCAATCGGAGATTGGGCGTGTTAGAATGAATTTTGCTTTGTTCTTTTTTGGGATGCATTCATGTCGAATCCTATTGAAATCAACCGATTGGAGAAAGAGGAGCCGATGGTCGATCCGAACCTGTCCCAGCGTGTGGAAGAGAAACTGAAAGGGGAGGCCAATTACCAAGGGGCCCTCGATTGCATCCTCGAGGAATTCGAAGCCGCCACCGGCTCGATTCACCGCGCCGATCACGAAACCAGATTCCTTCACTTAGTCGTGCAAAAGGGGATCCCCGAACAGATTCTCGTGGTGACCACAACCATTCCCTTCGGGAAGGGAATGGCGGGAGTCTGTCTCGAAAGAGCCGAGCCGGTGACCATGTGCAACCTTCAAACCGACGATTCGGGTGTCGCTAAACCCGGAGCCAAACTGACTCAGGTGCAAGGCGCAATTGTGGTCCCCATCTTTAGCGGAGATGGTGAAACCGTGATCGGAACACTAGGCATCGGAAAACCGATAGAACACGATTACACGGACCAAGAGATCCGGATTCTAAAAGACTGCGCACTCGAATTCGCCAAAGCAATGGCCCAAAAAGAATAATCGATACCTGACCCTTTCAATTGGATGGAGGAGTTTTGATTCAATGTTTTCAAAAACGATACGCACATTCACCATTCTGGTTTTGCTCTGGATGCCTGGAGCATTGGTTGCCGAACGACCGCCCAATATCGTGATGATCCTGGGTGACGATGTGGGATACGGCGATTTGGGTTGTTACGGCAGCGAGATCAACAAGACTCCAAACATCGACAAACTGGCGGACCATGGTCTGCGTCTGACTGATTTCCATACAAACGGACCCATGTGTTCCCCCACTCGCGCGGCGCTCCTTACCGGCAATTACCAGCAGCGGTATGGAAAACGATTGGATCGCGCACTCACCCATGACCCAGGCCCCGAGAACGGACTGCCGCCGGAGGCGGTGACCATCGCCGAGGTTCTGAAAAAAGCGGGCTACGCCACTGGTATGTATGGGAAATGGCACCTGGGCAACAACCTCAGGGTCTGGCCGACCAAACAGGGTTTCGATGATTTCGTCGGACTCGCAACGGGCGATGGGGATTTTCACACCCATATTTCTCGGGAAGGGCACGAGGATTGGTGGCACAATGAAGAGATAGACATGGAAGAGGGGTACACCACCGATCTGATCACCCAGCACAGCATCGATTTCATCAGGGCTCACCAGGATGAACCCTTCTTCCTCTATATCGCGCATCTCGCCATCCACTTCCCCTGGCAAGGCCCGGAAGATCCACCCCACCGGCAAGAGGGCAAGAACTACGCGGATGACAAATGGGGGATCATCCCAGACCGAAGCAATGTGGCGCCGCATGTAAAGGCGATGATTGAAAGCCTCGACGATAGCGTTGGGAAAGTCGTTTCGACCTTGGAAGATCTCGGATTGGCCGACAACACCCTGGTGGTCTTCTGTTCGGATAATGGGGGATACCTCAATTACAAAGGCGGGTTCGAAAACATTTCCAGCAACGGTCCTCTCCGGGGGCAAAAGACGGAACTCTACGAAGGGGGACACCGTGTGCCCGCGATCTTCTATTGGCCCAATCGAATCCGGAGTGGAGAATCGGAAGAGACAGTCCTGACCATGGATCTCTTCCCGACGTTCACGGCGGTCGCGGATGCGACCTCGGAAGAAACTGATGTGGATGGAACCGATCTCAGTTCATTCCTTTTTGAAGATAACAATCTTCAGGATCGAACTATCTTCTGGCGCGCGAATGAAGCGTGGGCGGTCAGGCAAGGACCCTGGAAACTGTATGGGGATGAAAACGGTGTCACGCTGTACAACCTCGACCAGGATATAGGGGAAACCAAGGACCTCTCCAAGGAACACCCGGACCTTGTCGCCCGAATGACCGAGGCGTGGAAGGATTGGGAAGCGGATGTCGACGCCAGCGCGGAGCCGTTTAACTGATTGCCTTTCGAAGCCTGCGAAAGTGGGTTGATCGGTGAATGAAATCGGAACGCCATTTGAGGTTACCCTTGGTGTCATTCCGACGTGAGGAGGAATCTGTCGGGTGGTGAAAGTTCGAATGAATGATCCAAGTAATCGGGTGCGATCCACCTCGCCACGGGATCAATCCCGTGGCTACACACATCGAAGTCCGTTGAAACGGACTCGACTCGATGGGGCGTTCGGGGAATGGATGAAGCGGATCCCTCCAATCAGATTCCTCCTGACGTCGGAATGACACGGATGGGAGTGTGCCGGTAACTTTGATTGGTTTATTTGATTCGAGATTGTATTTTTCATTGGAGAAGATTTATGCGAGGTGCGCGGTATTCATTCATTGGGTTGTTCTTGGTTTACATCTTCGGTTCGTTACAAACTGCTGAATCGGAAGTCGCTAACCTTCAACCATTGCTGCGTTCGGAGGTCCTGGCCCAAGAAGCCAGGAGCCTTACGCACCTCGACGAGATCGATCCCTATGCTTTTGGACTGCATTCGGCCAAATTGACGACTCCTCAATGGATCGGCGAAGAGGGAGTCGAGTCGGCGGTGGTCCTATCCATTGACGATCTGAGCGATGCGACCAAATACGAGAACTATCTTCGACCAATCCTGAACCGTTTGAAAGAAATCGATGGCCGGGCGGGCATGACGATCACCGCCAATCGGCCCAAACCGGATGAACCCTTGATCCAGAAGTGGCTGGAGGAGGGGGTGAGCATCGAGGCGCACACGACCAAGCATGCCTGCCCGATGCTCTGCAAAAGCGACCTCGCGGAGAACAAGGCGGACTACGATCAGTGTGTGGATCTGCTCTTTTCAATTCCGAACAACGAGCCGGTCGGTTTCCGGGTTCCCTGTTGCGACTCAATGAACGCAACAAGCCCGTGCTTCTTCGCCGAACTTTTTGGAAAAACCACACCCAACGGGAATTTCCTGACCCTGGATTCCTCAGTCTTTACGATCTTCACACCCGATGACCCCGCCCTTCCAAAGGATTTAGTCGAGGAACCCGATGGTCGAGGACGGTTTCAGAAATACGTCCCTGAGGACCGCGGGTTTGTCAACTCGATCGAGAATTATCCCTACCCCTATACGATCGGGAATTTCTGTTGGGAACTTCCGGGGGTGATGCCGAGCGACTGGAACGCTTTTCATTTTCACGAGGCCTATAACCCCTATACAGTCGAGGATCTCCAATCGGCCATTGATATCACGGCAATCAAACAGGGATTGTTCACCCTGGTCTTTCATCCGCACGGATGGATTCGAAACGATCAGATTGTTTCCCTCATCGATCACGCGGTTTTTCATCATGGAAATAAAATCAAGTTCCTGAGTTTCAAAGAGGTGTCGGACCGTCTCACCGAGAACTTATTGCTCGGTCAGTCCATTCGTAACGAGAAGGGCGAGGACAATGGAGTTCGCATTCTGGATCTCAACGGCGATGGCTTCATGGATGTGGTGATCGGGAATGACAATCTCAGAATCACTCGTGTCTGGAATCCAGAAAAGAACGAGTGGATCGATTTCTCGTTTCCAGTCTCATTCCACTCAGTCGATGGAGATGGGAATCGTTTTTCAAACGGTATTCGTTTCGGAATCTTCGGGGAAAACAGCCAAGTCGGTTTTCTTTACGCCAATGGGAATGAATCCAGAGGGTGGTTGTTCGATGGATCGGAGTGGGTGGAGGAGAAAGATCTTGTCCCAGCCGCCCAAGGTTTTGTCACAGCCACAGGAGGAAAAGACACCGGAGTCCGTTTGATCGATTTGAACGGCGATGGCTCGACGGAACTGCTAAACGGGTGGCCAAGCGCGGGCCAGGTTCTTGTCTGGAAATCTGACAAGTGGAAGTCGCTTCCCTTTTCTCTACCCAAGAATGTCCAAATCGTTGACAACCAAGGCGGCGATTTTGGAACCCGGTTCGTGGATCTCGATGACGATCTCGATTTGGATTTGGTGTGCTCCAACGAAAAGGGGTCGGCGGTGTATCTTTTCCAGGACATGGAAACGGGATGGGGAGATGCCATCCTGGACGAGAAACCGGGATCCGAAGATGCGCTTCCACTCATCGCACGCGACGGAACAAACAACGGGGCCTGGTTTCACTCAAGAACCCTATGGGTCAACAACGAGGCCACCGATCAACTCGAGAATAAGGTCGCCAAAAAGACCTTCAACGAAATGCTGAGGGATGCGCGTCTACCCTCCAAATCGAAGGAGGCGGCCCTGAAATCCATTCACACTCGCCCCGGTTTTGAAGTCGAGTTGGTCGCCGCTGAGCCCTTTGTGAAAGATCCGGTCGCCTATTCCTGGGGACCTGATGGAAAACTGTGGGTCGTTGAAATGGCCGACTACCCAGAGGGGATCGATAACAAGGGAAAGCCAGGCGGAAGGGTCCGTTATCTCGAAGACACCGACCGGGATGGAGATTACGATCGGTCGACTCTCTTCCTCGATGGTCTCACCTTCCCGAATGGAATTCTCCCATGGCGTGACGGTGTCCTGATCACCAGCGCGCCGGATATCCTTTACGCGGAAGACACGGATGGCGATGGGAAAGCCGATCGGAAGGAAACCCTCTACACCGGATTCGGAAATATCAATGAACAACACCTGATTAACGGCCTCCGGTGGGGGCTCGATAACTGGGTTTACTGCGCAAACGGGGACAGCGGGGGTGATATACGATCGCTGAAGACTGGAAAGACAGTCGAACTGCGGGGACGGGATCTTCGTCTCAAGCCGGACGAGGGTCTGTTGGAGGCGATCGAGGGAGAGGCGCAATTCGGCCGTCCCCGTGACGACTGGGGGAACTGGTTCGGGTGCGCCAACCCGAATCCAATGTGGCACTATGTTCAGAAGGATTCGTATATCAGCCGAAACCCGTATCTGGCCGCGCCCCGTTTCAGGAATAATGTCTCGGTGGTTCCCGGTCCCTCGCCAGTCTTCCCGGTCAGCAGAACTCTCGCGCGGTTCAACGATCCTTGGGCGGTGAACCGATTCACCTCGGCATGCAGCACGATGGTGTATCGCGATGACTTGCTGGGGTCGCTGTTCGCTGGCAACTCTTTTGTCTGCGAGCCGGTGCACAACTTGGTGCATCGCGAGATCATGGAACCGGATGGAGCGACTTTTTCGAGTCACCGCGCAATCGACGAACGAAACTCCGAGTTCTTCGCCTCTACTGACAACTGGAGCCGACCGGTGATGACCCGAACCGGGGCCGATGGGGCGCTTTGGATCGCCGATATGTATCGGGAGCAGATCGAGCACCCGGCTTATGTCCCGAAGGAACTCCAGGTGGGGATCGATTTTCGCGCGGGTGAAGACCGCGGCCGGATCTATCGAGTCTATCCCGCCGGATCTCAACCCAAGGAGGTCCCGGTTCTCACTGAAAAATCGCCGGAAGAACTCGCAAGGATTTTCGAAACTGTTAATGGAACGGTGAGGGATATGGTTCACACCTTCCTTGTTCAGGAAGACAAAACGGATTGCGTCGAACCCTTCAGGAGGCTTGTGACGGAAGGCGAACTCCCGGTGGTTCGGATGCAGGCCCTGGGCGTACTTGACGGGTTGGGAGCGCTCGAGGCCAGCGATGTCCTTCATGCCTTGAACGATGAGCATCCCGGAGTTGTGCGACACGCAGTTCGATTGAGTGAAAATTGGATCGAGGATCCGAAGGTCACTCAAACCCTTGGCGGTTTGACCGCTAGTGCGACGGATGCGTTCCTTTGCCAACAACTGGCTTACACATTAGGAGAATGGGATGACCAGGAATCCGGTCCCGCACTTGCTCAACTTACCCTTCGAGTTGGCGAGGACTCGGATCTGCGCGCCTCCATCCTATCGTCTCTCCATGAAAAGAATCTCGGAACCTTCGCAAACGCCTTGGCCACCTCTCGGAAGACGTTCGATTCACTGTCCGAGTTCTGGACCGCGACCGCCGAGATGGCGATGAAAATCCAGGATAGCGAAACGCTCGCGGTGGTGATTGGTCAAGTGACCGATCACGCGAATAACCCCCTTGACCAGCAAAGACTTCCGCTGGCTTTGCAGTTGATCGCTTCCCTGCCCCAGATGGATTTTGGCTCCGAAGGTTCGCGGGAGGCGTTAGAAGGTTTCTCGGAAAAACTTTTCGCCGAGGCACGGAAAATCCTGGATGATTCGGATTCAACCTCGGAACAGGTCGTAGTGGCCCTCGAAGTTTTGAATTCCTCTGGAGACAAATCGACCGAGGATTACGAACACCTCGCCTCGTTCCTGACGCCGTATTGGGATTGGGAAATTCAGGAGAAGGCGCTCCAAGGTTTTCAGTCGGCGCCTGTCGATGTGGCGGCGGAAGAACTCCTCTCCGGGTGGCGGGAACATAGTCCGGAACTGCGTGAGGAGATCCTCTCTCTTTTCTTCAAGAACAGGGATTGGCTTTCATCGCTCCTATCCCGCATCGAGGAAAATCCCGCAATTGGGAAAGATCTGGACGCCCGTCAGAAGCAGGTCTTGCTGAAACAGTCGGATCCCGAGATCCGTGAACGGGCCGAAAAGGTGTTGAACGCCTCGATCAACCCCGACCGCGCAAAAGTTCTCGAGGCCTACGGCGAGGTGGCAAGCCTCGCGGGCGACCCAACCGCTGGACGGCCCATCTTCGAGGAGCGGTGTTCGAAGTGTCATCAGCTCCGAGGCATCGGTCGCGCCCTCGGCCCGGATCTCGCCGCGTTGACGGATCATTCCAACGAAGCGCTGATGGTGGCGGTGCTCGATCCCAACCGTTCGGTGGAATCGAAGTACCGGACCTACATGGCGGAATCGGTGGACGGCTTTTCATATTCCGGTCTTCTGACCAACGAATCGGGGAACAGCATCACCCTCGCGATGGATGACGGAGAAGAAGCGACTCTGCTGCGATCGGATCTCGAACTGTTCCAAGGGTCGACTCTCAGTTTTATGCCGGAGGGACTCGAGGTGGGACTCACTCCTCAGGGGCTTGCCGATCTTTTCGCCTTTGTCCGTGAGAGCGGACCGCCCATGAAGAAATTCAAAGGCAATGAACCGATTGTGGTCACCCCGGAACCCTACCGTCGAGAAATCTGGCTGCTCTCCACCACAGGCGAAATCTATGGCGACACCCTGGTGATGGAGGATCGGTTCAACAACTTGGGGTATTGGGGGAGTATGAACGATCATGCCTGCTGGAATTTCAAGGTGGAGGAACCGGGGGATTACAGTGTCTGGCTCGATTACTCCTGCGGTTCGCAAGAGGGCGCCAATACTTTCGCCATCGATGTGGCCGGCCAGAGGGTGATCGAGGAAGTCGATTCAACCGGGGATTGGGAGACGTATCGGATCAAACCGGTTGGCGAGGTGACTCTCGCCGAGGGTTTGAATCGTCTGACCATCCGCCCCTTCATGAAACTCGATGGTTACCTGATGGATCTGAAATCGATCGCACTGAAACCCGAGCGGGAGTGAAGGTCCTTAGAGCGTCCAACCCTCACGGTATTCGCGGCGGACGAATCTCTCGGCCTCGGGCGCGTTCGTGACTCGCATTTCTTTGGAATCCCACTCGATCTTCTTGCCCGTGCGGTAGGCGACATTCCCCAAGTGGTTGGCCTCGGTCAACATGCCGGCGTATTCGAAATGGCAGGTGGTCGGATCGCCTGTCTTGCAGGCGTGAATCCATTCCGCGTGATGACCAAGCGATTTTGGTATCCAAGGCTCGGGGGGCGTGAAATCGGCAAACTTATCCTCCGGAAGGAGCTGGTGATTGCTGTAATCCGCGAGGAGCATTCCTTTCTCGCCAATAAACAGAACGCCATTGCCCCACTGAGGGATGTCGCCATCCTTCCAGATTTTCGGTTTGTCGACGCCTTGATACCAACTGAGTCGCACCGGCGGTAGATCGCCTCGTTGACCGTATTCATAGGTCACACTCATGGACGCGGGGGCGATTTCGGGGTTGGGCGGTGGCCCCTCGGCCTCGATTGTGAGGGGAGCGTCGAGTTTCAAGGCCCAGAAGGGGAGGTCGATCCAGTGGCTGCCGAGGTCGGACATGGTTCCATTCCCGAAATCCCACCAGCGATACCATTTGGGTCCGGGGAAATAGACATTGTTGAATGGACGCTCCGGGGCGGGGCCGAGCCAAAGATTCCATTTGAGAAACTCGGGGATCGGTTCGGCATTCTCCGGACGGTTCTGGACTGAGACAATATCGTTGTGTTCTTTGGCTGCCTCCTCGGACTGCCAGCCCCAGGCTCGCGAAACCCACACATGGACCTCGGTGACCGGACCGATCGCACCGGATTGAACGAGTTCAACCACGCGGCGGTAGTTGTCCCCCGCATGGATCTGGGTGCCCATTTGGGTCGCGACTTTGGCGTTGGCGGCAGCCTCCCGGATTCGGCGGGTCTCCGCGATGTTGTAGGTCAGCGGTTTTTCACAGTAGACATGCTTGCCGAGTTGCAGTGCGGGAAGCGTCGCAAAGGCATGGGTGTGTTCGCATGTGCTGACCACGACCGCGTCGAAGTCTTGCATCTCATCGTAGAGCCGTCGGAAGTCGGTGAACTTTCTGGCCTTCGGAAATTTCTCGGCGGCGGCGTTCAGGTTGGCTTCATTCACATCGCAGAGAGCGACAATGTTTTCGGAAACCATCTGACTTGTGTTGGCGGCGCCACGGCCGCCCGCGCCGATGATGGCGATGTTCAGTTTTTCATTCGGGTTCTTCGCCAGGAGGATGGATGGGGCCGCGACCGAGGCCGCCCCGGCGATAGCGGTGGTTTGAATGAATTTGCGGCGATTGAGGTTGCGGTTCAACATGATTCGATTTCCTCCATCTCGGTTGTGTCAGTTGTAGCCCGGCAACTCATTTGCCGGGTTCCGCCTTAAGGCCGTGGGAGGGGCATCCCTCCCACGATCCCCAGAGACCCTTCGCGGCAGGATGCCGCTCCCACGGCTTGGAATCCCGGCAAGTGGATTGCCGGGCTACGCGGGGACCAAGCTCAGGGCAATTCCCGAATCTTCAGGTTCTTGAAAACGATCGGCGACCCCTCGGATTCGAGGCAGAGGTAGCCATGAGCCGGCTCGCAACCCGAACCGCCGGAGACCTCCTCGCCATTCACCCATAGGCGAACCTCGCCGTTGATGGCGCGAACGTAATAGTGGTTCCATTCGCCATGCCCATTTGTGAGATCTTTCGAGGGGAAACTGCGGCTGCCATTCGGGGAGACCGGGGGGAAGGGATTCATCTTCGAAGTCCCCACCGGGAAGACATCGCCGTTGGTGGTGAACCAGTCCCCTTTTTTGCCGTGACTCTCCTCGTACTTTTCAGCGTAGCCATGGTCGAGGATTTGGACCTCGATCCCGCCTTTGGGGAGCGTCCCGCGTTCGATCCCCTCCAGGGATTCCTCGACCGCCCAGACGAAGACGCCTGAGTTGCCGGCCGGCTTGAGGTGTTTCCATTCCACGACGAGTTCAAAATTGGTGTATTCCTTCTTGGTGCGAATGACTCCCACTGGAGAGCCGGTGCAATGAATCAGGTCATCGTCCTCCCAGGTCCAGGTGTCGGGATCGCAGTTAACCTGCGCAAAGTCCTTTTCGGCGAGTTCCACCCAACCGGGCCCGGAACCATCGATGCAGGCTTTTGGAAGTCCTTCGGAATCCTCGGCGTTCACGGAATGGAAGGCGAAGGTGAATAGTGGAACGAACAACGCGATTAGAATGGGGATTTGTCTTTTCATGATCGGGGAGGCTAAATCCTCGGGGCGGGGGTTTCAAGAAGCGGAGCCCCAAAGAAAAAGCCCGCGATGCGCTGAGGCATCGCGGGCTTTTGAAGTCGTCCGATATCGTCGATCAGTAAATCGACCAGTTCTCGACAGCGGAGGGATTCTGGTCGGTGAAGAATGCATCCACCTCGTAAATCAGCGGAGATTCAAACGCGGGTGGCGCGCCATCTCGGTCATCGCCATTGCCGGCGTCCCAGTCATCGCGGAATGCGCCGCTGGTCTCGCTGACCATGTAGAAGGTGACCTGAATTCCGGTGACGCCCGAGATCATGGGACCGTCGCTGTCATTGTTGACCACGGTGAGAGCGGCCTCGTAGAGCCCGGGAGGGTTGGGGTTTCCGACACTCCCGAATCCAGTGGACACCGGGATCACTTCTTCAATCAGAGGAGTGAACGGGCCTAAGGCTGGATTCGCGCTCGTAGTTGTAGCGACATCGTAGTGGTGAAAAATTCGGCCATCGCGACCGCCCGAGTTTCCGCTAAAGACTCGGATCTCGTAGAGATCCTGAGGCCCGGAAAAGTACCATTCGGCGACCGCGGCTGGGACGTTTTCATTATCAATTGGTTCAGGGCCGCCCAAGAAGTCATTCAGCAACCCTGTCAAGGGCCCCAAATCCAGGCCGTCGGTGAAGGCCGCTTCTTGATCGGCCGGGTTGGTGTTCACTGGATGCCACGGAGTAGGGCTGGTCATCGTCGCCACGTTCAGGTTGATATCGTCATCGGCGGAGGGTTGAAAGGGCAAATCGCCTCGGTTTTCCGCGAGGACCTGGACATCCACCTGGGGGGCGGAGAATGCCGGAGCCATCAAGACCCAGCATACCACCAAAGAGAGTGTTAAAATTCTTAACATTATGAATGAAGTCCTCCTTATTTTTGTGTTTTGTTAGATTGAGATTTCAAATCACAACCGGTTAACTCAAACAATTATTTTAGCCATTTCTTGTGAAATGACCACCCTAAGCGGAGAAAGACAACTATATAACCAGCAAAACCTGCTGCGGAAACCGTCTGATTTCAGGGGAAGAAAAGAAGAAAGGGACATTTACTACTCTCTTGATCTAGTTCAGGAATCTTCATAGTATGTGGCCTCTCGCGAGCTGCTTTTATTTTCAATGTTTGGTCTTTATCCCGTATTTTTAGGGGAAATGTTTAAAAGGCATTGAGGAGGATAAGGAATGTTGAAGCGAATTTTGTGTCTGGTCATCGTTTCCGCCTTCGCTATCGGGCAAGGTAATTTGTACGCGGCGACAGTAGTCGTCGACCCGGGCGGCGGTGGAGACTATCTCAAGGTCCGGGACGCCGTAGGCGACTACGGAACCTGGGCTGACAGCAGTGGGGACACCATCGAGCTGGTCGATGGGGTCCACCTCATCTCCGAGTCGGATGGTAACGACACGCCGCCACCGCTAGCCGGGGGCGCGGCCGACACCCTGACCATTAAACCAGCGGCGGGCGCCTCCGCGATCCTGGCCATGGATCCGGCGGATCCCCCCTCTCGGATGTTCCTTGTTCGGCGTACGGGAACCTATATCTTGGAGGGCCTCACCTTTATCGGAGCCGATGGGGTCGTTCAGGATGACAGCACGGGGATCAACCGCGCCTGTATCCAGGCTGACGGCGACGATCCCGGTCAGGATGTGCGTCTGATCATGAGGGACTGCGTCATCACTCGGAACACCGGCGGTGACGTTCCCGATTTCGATTACACCAATCCCCTCCCAACCCAGGGAGTCACCACAGGCACGTTTCGTCGGGCTTTCTATGTGGGTGATGCGGGAGCCGACGGCGACCTGAGCGTTCGTGTGGAATGCTGTGTCTTCGCCTACACCAGCGATGGGAACAGCGCCATTTATGTGGAGCGGACGCCGGTCGGAAAGAGAGACTTCTCCTTCCGCAACGTCCTGGTCTGCTCCAACAGGGCTCGGGCGCTGAGGTGCGTGGCTGGAAATGCGGACACTTCGTTCGATTTCGAAGGCTGTTGTTTCGCGAACACGCCTTCTGAAACCATGTTGATCACCGACAACGTTTTCGGGACTCCGTTCGTCATCCGAGACTGCATTTTCGCGCCGCGTCCCGCGGGTGCGGATAATCAACTTCGAACCACGGACAACTCCTATATCGATTTGACCGTTGAACGGACAACGTTCCTGACCGACAATGCGGATGTCATTCGACTGGCTGGCGCGGGCGGACAACCGGGTCAGGATAACGTTGTGTTGAAAGACATCATCGAATGGAACGGCGACAGCCTTTTCCGTTACGAACCGGATGGCGATTACCCCGCCTCCCTCACCGTTTCTGAAGGCATCGCGACGGATCGAGCCGCGCGCGATCCGGAAAACCACCCCTCGATCTTGACCGCCTTCTCTTCCCTTTATGGCGGGAGCGGCCCAATCGCGGTCGATCCGATGTTTGTGAACTCCACCTTCGACAACAGCGTGTTCGCCAACATTCGTAAGTGGGATTCGGCCTCCAACGATTTCGCGGATGTCGGCAACACCGCCAACTACAACGCCCAGGGTTCGATGGGTTCGAACCTGGTGGGCGGCGCCGAATGTCCGTCCTGCACCGGCACGGCGCTGGTTTTGGCGACCGCCGAATGCGCGGCGGACGCAACTGGGCTGAGCATTCTTCCGGACTCCAGCGACCAACTGAACGGTCTTCTGGCGGTGATGCAGAATGTGAGTCCCTGGCACCCGGCCAACACGAATCCAGCGGATCAGGAACCGGCTCTCACCGATGGTGTCGGTCTTAATGGATTGGCCGGTTTGTTGAACGATTTCCCAGGAGAGAACACTCCGGCCGGAATCGCGCGCTGGGATCTCGGCGGGCCGGTGGACCTCAGCGAAATCCGAGTCTTTAGCGGAAACTCGGGACGGGACGGTCGTGTGTTCCACCATTACGACGTCTATGTCACGACCGAAACGCCGCCGACCTCGGGTTACACTCTTCTCGCCGAAGAGGTCACCCCCGAGCCGTTTGGAACCATCAACTCTGGAACCTATGAAGCTTGTGTGACCTCCTTGCAGAACTCCGTTAGCGGTTATCTCGGGGAGGGAATTACTGGCCTCGAGATTCATTTCTACGCTGTCGACAACACCGGCGGCGAGTTCCGCGACGACTGGGATCCGGGCAATGGCGACGACCGCGACGGTCTCACCTACGCGTTCGTGTCGCCTCTGATCTATGAAGTGGACGCTTATTTCACCCCGAGCGTTGTCGGTCCGATGGAAGGCCCACAAGTGACCGTTCTCGAATGCGCCACCTCCGAAGCGTCGCTTCCAATCCAGCCGGATTCGGGCGATAGCCTCGAGGGCATGCTGGCGGTGATGCAGAACGCCTCTCCCTGGCATCCGGCCAACACCAACCCGGCGGATCAGGAACCGGCGCTAACCGATGGCGTTGGCATCAATAGTCTGGCGGGCCTGCTGAACGATTTCCCAGGCGAGAACACCCCCGCGGCCATCGCTCGTTGGGATCTGGGCGGAGCGGTCGACCTGAACGACCTGACCGTGTTCAGCGGAAACGCCGGTAAGGACGGGCGCGTGTTCCATCACTATGACGTGTATGTGACCACCGCTCCCTCGGCCAACACCGGATACGGTCTGTTGATCGATGAAGTCATCCCGACACAAAGCGGCTTTGGCGTCTCGAATCCCGCGGCGCCGAACGATTTGGAGGCGTGTGTGACTCGGATCGAGGATGTCGTTGACGGAGTCCTCGCCGAGGGAATCACGGGTCTCGAAATTCATTTTTATGCTGTGAGCAACACCGATCGCGTGTTCATCGACGATTGGGACGCGAGCAACATGAATGACCAAGACGGTTATGACGCCGCGTTCGAGTCACCGCTGATTGTCGAGGTGGACGCCAATTTTGTGGCGCTCCCGACCCCGACTCCAACCAGCACGGCGACCGCGACGGAAACGCCAACCGCGACAGCGACAGAGACGCCGACCGCGACACCAACCGACACGATTGGGATCCCCACTCCGACCCCGACTCCGATCGATTGTGTCCAAGCGGCGACGCTGACCATCTCTTGCAGTGGGACGATCGGCGAGTTCGGATTCCCCAACAACCCGAGGTTGAGATTCCACATGGGTGTCCTGAGCGCCACCTCCTGCGATCCGGTCTCCTCTCCCACCGAGACGTTGTTGGTGGAATGCGATATCGATTGCTCGCAATTCGTAACACCTCCCGCGAAGGGAATTTCCACCGGAAACTGTGACACGGTCATCGAGACATTGGCTCTGGATATCGGCCAGTGCATCGACGATCAGTCCGGCGGTTTGATGCAGTGGAAATACGTCACGGGCGTCGGTCTGCTGATTACCAGCGAAGTCGAATTCCATTGTGTGATGTGCGGCGACGAGTTTGGGCTGCCCTGCTCGCAACAGATCGGTTACCCGATCGGCGTCTGCCCGCTCTATAACGTCTGCAACGGCGAGGACGGTGACGAGAATCCGGTCAGTCTGCAAAGCGGACTCGGATTCGCCTGCGAAGAGGCGGAATGCGCGATGATTCCGACTCCGACCCCGACATTCACGGAGACTCCGACCGAAACCGCAACGGAGACTCCGACGGAGACCCCGACCGAAACCGCGACCCAGGGTCCCTGTGACAGCGGGTACTACATCCTGGATTCGTACGGCGGACGTCACCGTGTCGGCAACCCGATCATCATCACCGGAGCCATTTACTTCGGCGAGGATATCGCCCGCGACATGGAGCGCGCGACCAACCAGATGGGCAATGAGGATCTTGTTGTTCTGGACGGTTTCGGGGCGGCGCACTTTGTCGAGGATCCGTCCTCGAACATCTCTCAGATGTTCTACTTCCCAGAGAACGATATGGCGGTCGACATCGAGATGGCGGCCGACAGCCAGGGCTTCTGGGTGTTGACGGACGACGCGCGCATCTATCGCGCGGGATCGGCGATGGGCTCCGACCCGGCCGAGGTTCCGATCGCGAACCTGCCGCCGGTCGGCAACGATGTCACCATCCCGGATGAGATGCGCGACCAGGCTTTCGTGGGTCTCCAGGGCGGCACGCTTCGCGCGGTGGCTCTGGTGGTCATCGACGAGGACCTCAACAGCGTGGCCGACGGTTATATCGTCATGGACAGCATGGGCGGTCACTATCACTTCGCCAACGACGGTTCGGACATTCTCCCGAACTCCTCGGCGGGGTCACCGGTGAATTCGCCGGAGAGACTACTCGATCCAGAGGCTTACGCCTGGCCGTTCTTCCCGGGTCTCGATATCGCGAGGGATATGGAACTCCATCCGACCCAACAGGGTGTTGTGATCCTGGACGGTTGGGACGGAATCCATCCGGTTCCGGTCGATGAGACCACGAACCCGGTCTTCTTCGCGAACAACCGGGATCCGCTGAACCCGACCGAACTGATCACGACAACCGGTATGCCGTATGTGGTGAACGGTTTCGACGATCCGTCGACGGGAGTCGATGAGGGCGATCAGAGCGTTTACGCTTACGACGCCTCCTCGGTCTTCACAGATCTGGAGTTCTCGCCCAACTGCGCGAGCTTCTACACCCTTGACAAGTTCGGCGGCATCTTCGTCTTCGGCGAGGCTCGCGAGATCGACACGGTCCCGGTTCCGCAGTTCGGGAATTCGCCGTACTTCTTCCCGAATCAGTTGGCCGAGGATCTGGAACTGTTCGATATCTCCGAGTCCGAAGTGGAGACGAATTTCCAGTAAACCGTTAGTTCACGGTTTCGATGAAACCCGAGAGGGGGAAGGCGCAAGCCTTCCCCCTTTTTTTGTTGATGGAAAACCGCGGGAGGTGTATCTTCCGGATTAAGAAATTGACTTCCGATGCGTCTTAATGAAGGGGGAATTCCATAGACAGGAGGGATTGTCGAATGACACGCGACAAGAAATGGATCGGTTTCTTTGGAGTGGTTGCGATTGGATTGGGTTCCATCGCGGCGGTGAACGGCGCGGGATCCAAGTTGGATCGAGAAATCATGGAACTCAAGAACCAAATAAAGACGCTTGAACAGAGGGTCCAGGCATTGGAAAAGGAACACGCGATCACAATCCGATCTCTGGAGGCGCCCAAATACGTCCTGCCCGCTCCCAGATACCCCGACTCATTCCCCAGCCCCAACCGAGATTTTCATGGACGCGGGTTGATGGAGACTCCCGACTTTGTGGTTCCCACTCCCAAGATCTCCGATATGACGCCCAGTCCCGAATGGAGATCGCGCGGTCCCGAAGTAAACGGGGTTCCGACCTACCATCTGCTATTGAATGCGGGGAAGGATCGAACCCCGACTCAGGATTCCATGCTCGACTCCTGGGGGATGTCGCTGGGACGATAGAATTTCGATAGGTCCTCAGGCGAGGCTCCAAGCCTCCAACGGACCATCAAGAGCCAATTGAGGAGAGTTCTCTTGAGAAATCCCTCCCGGTCCCAACGACGTGGGGAAATCTCGATGGGGGAGTTCAGCGTTACAAAGGCGCCCTCCGGTTTGACACGTCGAAGGAACTCGACATCCTCCATGATGGGGATATCGGGAAAACCGCCGATTCTTTCGAAGACCTCTCGCCGGACAAAGAACCCCTGATCTCCATAGGGCATGGAGAACCATTTGGACCGAAGATTCACCGCAACATTCAGCAGCGGCCCATACCAACGAGGTTCGGAGAGGTGAAAACGAAAGGCGCCCCCCACCGTGCGGGGATCTCGGATTGCTCCAAGAATCGATTCGGTCGCATTCGTGGCAGGCAGCGTGTCCGCGTGGAGGAACCAGAGGATTTCGCCGGTCGCGGTTTCCGCGCCCTTGTTCATTTGTGATCCCCGCCCCCTTGCCCCCGACACCAGTGTCAGGCTGAACTCCCCCACCACAGCCTGAACCTCATCCTCGGAACCGCCATCGGAAACGATGATCTCTCGGATGTGAGGAAGGGTTTTTAGTCGTTGAGAAAGCGTTCGAAGATGGATTGCGTCATTCAATACGGGAACAATGACGCTGAGGGTCATAGGGGCGCCTTGGGTCATTCCGTCCTCGTGGAAAGGTTCCGGGTCAAGAACTGTTGGATCCTCGAATTGAGATCGGGAGGACCTTTCTTGAATGGGTCCTCATGCCCCATTCCTTTGATCTCCACATATTCGACGCTTTCGGGAAATCGCTCGCTCAGCCAGCGTGAATGTTCAACCGGGATGACCCGATCCGCCGTTCCATGGACGAGAAAGATTGGGGGGACCGGGTCTCTTTTTTCGAGCAACGATAGGGCGGAAACATCGTCGGCTCCCTTGGCGCCGATCTCCCGATAGAACTTGTTCTCAGCGAAAGTGGTGACCAACGGTATCCACCCAAAGCCGATGTAATCTTTGACCTGGCTTCGGAGGAGGGACCGCAGGTCGGTGAAGGGATGGAGCGCCACCATGCAGAAGACCTCGGGGTTGACCGCCAAGGCTTGGAGCCCAACCCCCGCGCCATAGGATCCGCCGTAGATTCCGACCGGGCCTTGGATCCCCTTCTCTCGTCTCGCCCATTCGATCCATCGTCTCACATCCTCGCGTTCATGAACGCCGAAACTG
Source organism: Candidatus Omnitrophota bacterium (assembly GCA_020632575.1). GTDB lineage: Bacteria > Hinthialibacterota > Hinthialibacteria > OLB16 > OLB16 > JACKFH01. Next base: position 54,959 of record JACKFH010000023.1, read on the forward strand.
AGCGAACCCTCGGACTTGGCGAACCCTCGGTGGTCGACGCTCAAGGAATTGACACCGGCTTTTTGAAGACCGACTCCCGCCTCGAGCATCAGTTCGCAACCATCGCCCATCCCATGCAGGAGAATCACCAGGGGGGAAGATTTGAGGTTTCCGTACGAGGGCATGAACCAACCGCGAAGTCGGACTCCACCCTCTCCTTCGATAAAGACCTCCTCGCCCTTTCCGCCGTATTGTTGCGGTGTGACCTTGATGCCGTTGCGGATGAATTCCTCCGTGGTTCTTCGCGGAGGGTTGAGCACATTGTGGATAATCGGGTCCAGCACCCGGTCGGTGGCCCAACGAAGCAGGATAACCCCGAAAACCAGGACAGCCGCGGAGGCCGCTAGACATCCCTTCTTCTTCCCGGTCAATCCTTCGCGCCTTTCAATTCGATCTGAGCGTAGCGGAGAACCTCGCCGAATTGGCCGAAGAGGTCGAGGGTCCAGGAGGGTAGCGAGCCGCCTCTTTCAGTGGCGGTGAAGAAACCGCCGAAGAGGGGATCGAGTTCGACCTCGACCAGGTTTTCCCGGTCAATCTCGGGATAGACCTGCATCAGGAACAACCGGGCCAGAGTTCCCGATTCGGTGGCCTTGTACCCCGGGAAGACCGCCCAAAGCCTTCCGTCGGGGGTCGAGTGGAACCGGCCATAGTTGGGGGTAATCTGATGGTCCCCTTCCCCCCCGACCACAAGTGTTTCTCGTTTGACAATCTTGCCTTGATCCAGGACGGTGTATTCGAGGGTCCGGAGGATGGGCAGTCCGGGGAAGAATCGATCCCGCATCACCTCCGACTGGACCGTGTTCTTCAGGTAGAGAACATGCGCCTTCCCATCCGGGTCGATCCAGAGATCGAGGTTGCTGATATGCCCGGCGGTCGATTCGAGGGTGTCGATCTCCAAAGGGTCGGAAAAAGAGGCCTCGTGGATATTTGGGGTGTATGTGTAGAAGAGACGGCGGAAAACGTAATCCCATTTCTGGCCGGACTGTTCGAACTTGTACTCTTGCCATTCCTTGATGGGTTCGACGATATCCCCAATCGCTAGGACATGGGCGGATCCATCCTTGAGCGCGACCTGGGGGTAGCAGGAGCGGATGGGGAATTCTAGCCCCTCGAGGTATCCCCAATTCCCGTCACTGTCACGGTGCGAGACATGCTGGATACTGGTTTTGGCGTCGATGTTCATCCACAAAATCTCGCGGTTCCTCCCATCCGAGCAGACACCCCGATAGGAGTGATCGGTGAAGTAGGGTTCCCCCTCCCACTTGGGATGTTCGATGACCGGGACTTGCTCAAGCTTGTTCAAGTCGAACCGGAGCAGTTGGGTGTCGCAAGGGCCATAGTGGGTTCCCGGCGGTTCGAGCGAAGGAGTGATCGAAAGGAAAAGGGGGGAGCCCTCAAAGGAAACGAGTGGCGACGGTTCCCGGAGGCGGAATTCCTCGGGGGCGCTGACAAGTCCCCAGCCTTTTTCATCCCTTTTGAAAAGCCGCCAGCGGGTGTTGCAAAGCGGTTCCACCCCCTCGCCGGTCTCCATAATGCTCACAAAAACCTCATTTCCTTGACGCACAACCAAGGGGGAACCGTAACACCACATCGGACCCGCGCCGTTATTGGGAGATAGGCAGGTGGCGATGGTCTCCTCCGCGATGACCGAGGCGGACAACTGTTGTGATTGCGCGGAAATTGGATTCAATGAAAGAATGGCCAAAATCATGGGGATCGGGAGTCGAAGGGAAGTGTTCAACATGAAGATTTCTCCTTGCCGGATGAGGTTGGGATACATCATAACCAAAATGGGCGGTTTGTTGGGGGTCCCAGTGGACTATCCAGAATTAATATCAAAACTTACTGAAAATAAATGGGTTAAGTTTCAATACTTGATGACGAATCTTAAAAAGAGTATGGTGCGGTTGGACTGAGAACCGGTTTGGACGGTGTCTCGGAGGGACTGGGATGGTTAAAAGGCTCTTTCAATTCATGTCAATCGGGATCCTGCTGTCGCTTGGGGGATGTTTTTCCGCGCGTCTCCTCGACACACCCTACCAAGAGCCGATCGCCTCGCAAAGAGATTTTGTGGATGAGTTCGATGACGCCTCCACCCTGGGAAATCGTTGGCGGCGGGTCTCTGGATGGTGGGGAATGACCGATAGCCAACTGATCCAGAAACTGGCCTGGAAGAGCCACTTGCCGGGAGATTTCCAGATGGCCTATGTCAATGGGCTCGCCTCGGGCGCTTACGAGGCGGAGACACGGCTCAATTTCCTGCACCCCGGCGAACAGGCGGCCGGAATTCTCTTGAGGTTCCAGGATCAGAACAACTTTTACATGCTCCGGATTCGGCATTATCCCCGGTGGCAGGACAACATCGATCTGGTTCAATACATCAGCGGGGAGCGTCGCGAGGACCTCCGGCGAATGGATATCTCGATTCACACGGGACAGTGGTACACCCTCCGGGCGGAGGATCGTGGGAATGAGATTGTCGCTTTCCTCGATGGCAATGAACTGTTCCGTTATCCGACCAGAGACCGAGCGGTTGGGACGGTCGGGCTGGCCACCAAGACCGGAAAGGTGGCGTTCGAACATTTCGCGGCCACTCTCTACGAACCGGATCCGGAGGCCCCCGAAGTTCCGACATTGCGTCGGAAGGGGGAGGACGAGCCCCCGCTTTCTCCTCACAACGCCCGCGGAATCACCTCATTGGTTCCAAACCCGGACGATTTCCGATTCGACCCGGATATCTCGGAAAAGTGACATGATGGAATTGCCGGCTGTGGTCCTTTTTCTCCACGCTGTGAGAGCGGCTTCTAGCCGCGATTTCGGGGCCCCATTATCGATTGGCAAGATTTCGCGGCTGGAAGCCGCTCCCACGGTTCCACGGCGCAACGTTAAGAATCTTGGGAACTCCCCAACACTCTTGCCGACCGACAAGAAAATCATTATGCATACACCCCATGTTTGTCGACCAAGTCAAAGTGAGAGTCCGCGCCGGGAACGGCGGGGATGGGTGTGTCAGTTTTCACCGGGAAAAGTTCGTGCCCCGTGGTGGTCCCGATGGTGGGGCCGGGGGGAATGGTGGAAACGTCATCTTCTACGTGGACCCGGGGGAAACGACCCTGGTTCGTCTCCACGGCCAGCCTCTATATGAAGCTGGGGACGGATCTCCAGGTGAACCCAACAACCGCACGGGAAAGAGCGGGGCGGATATTCGAATCCCCGTGGCGCCCGGCTCCTTAATTAAAGATTCAGCCACAGGTGAATTTGTCTGCGACCTGGTCAATTACGATGACGAGGCGGTTGTGGCTAAGGGAGGGAAGGGGGGCAAGGGGAACTCCAGTTTCGCCACTCCGACTGTCCAGGTTCCACGAAAATACGAATCGGGAAAACCGGGTGATGACCGAGAACTTCTGGTCGAACTCAAAATTGTCGCCGACATCGGCCTGGTCGGATTCCCAAACGCGGGCAAATCGACCCTATTGAACGCTCTCACCCGTGCGCGGGCGAAGATCGCCTCCTACCCTTTCACCACTTTGAACCCAGTGCTTGGAACGATCGAACTCGAGGTCGATGAAGAGGCCACTCTGGTCGACTTGCAGGTTCAAATGGGAATCCCTGCCAAGCACCGCCCACGGATTGTGATCGCGGACATCCCGGGCATCGTCGAAGGCGCCCATGGCGGAGTGGGATTGGGAACGGAGTTTCTACGCCACATCGAACGGACAGAGGTGCTTGTCTTTGTCCTCGATGTCTCCATCCACCGAGAGCAGGAACCGGAGGAGGCCTACCGAGCCCTGCTCGAGGAGGTACGGAATTACAATGAGGAACTGCTGGAACACCCTCGTCTGATTTGCCTGAATAAGATCGACGACCCCCTCGAATTGGAGGAGATCGATCAAATTGAACAAGAGGTGCGTGGGGTGATGCAATCCGAAAGTCCGGCTCCCGTCCCGGGAGATGTCTTCCGGATTAGCGGTCTCAAAGAAATGGGGCTCGATCCGCTTAGGAGCGCCCTGGTTCGATTGGTCACCGAATCGAGGCGGGAGCGGATCAGATGAGGCTGAGAATGGGGTGGATCCTGGCGATCTCTGTCTGGCTCCACCCCATCTGTGCTGCAACTTTTGAAGATCCCGCCCCACCCGAATTTCACCCGCTTGAAAACAAGACCATTCCAGCGGCGACCGCCCACCCGGATGTCACCTTCCATGGTCTCCCCAAACGGCTTTCACCCGATGCGGCGACCACGGATTGGACCTGTTTCCTTGGCCCAACTCATGACGGCTATTCCAAAGAGACGAACCTGCTCAAAGATTGGGGGAATGACGGGCCGACTTTGGTCT